>DASXLY010000208.1:0-5881 GCA_036495975.1 Occallatibacter sp.
GAGGATTTGTGAGATTCACCACGAGCTCCACCTCGGGGTCGCTCAGTAACTCCTCAAGTGCGCCATAGGCGCGCGCCCGATAGTGCGCCGAGAATCGCATGCGACGCTCTTCTTCACGGTCATACACGCCCACCAACTCAAGTTCTCGGTGGTTCGACAACGATTGTATGTAAAAGTCTGCAACATATCCACACCCTACAAATGCAATCCGCATTCTCTGACCTCGATGATTTTTTTGATTTCTAGGCCCACTGATTGCGAATTTCGTCCATTATCTCTAGTACTTCGAGCGTATCGTTCAGAGACATCTCAGAGCACTCCGTGCTCCCTGACAATAAACTCCGATGTACTGCCCTAGCTTCGCATGCATATCCTTCGCGAATTGAATGCTTTCTCCATCTCTTCTCACGTCCTTGCGGAACCCCGCGTGCAAATCGCGACCACACCTTCTGCCCGATCCCTCTGCGCTCCTCGGACTTTCGTGCAGAGTCGTTAATCTCAATGTGACAGCCTGTCGGGAAATAAATCCCACCCGTCAGATTGCAGCGGCCCCCCGTCCCGAAAACCTGCGCGTCATTGGAAAGGTTTGCGCGCAGGCTCGCCCCAATCATGGCTTGGCTTCCTGATTCATAGTGCAGAAGAGCAGTGCACTGCTCATCAACACCCGTCTTACCGATACTTGACCGGCTGCAGATGCCTTTCGGCCTGCCAAGGAGCATTTGCGTCAATGAAACCGGGTAAACACCTAAATCGTACAGTGCCCCTCCCCCTTGAAGCGCATAGACTCGATGATCGCGATCAAATGGAATCGCAACACCAAATTGTGCTGCAATTAATTGCGGAGGCCCGATCTGCCCACTCTTTACGATGGTTTGCAATTCTCTCACAGCGGGAGAAAAGCGCATCCACATCGCCTCCATGCAGAAAATCCTTAGCCGCCGGGCCGTTTCAACGACAACACGTCCTTCCGAGGCACTCAGCGCGAATGGCTTCTCACATAGAACCGCCTTACCCGCATTGAGCGTCGCCAACATGTCTTCCTTGTGAAACTCGTTCCGAGTAGCGATATAGACAATATCAATGGTTGGATCCGCGAGTAACTTTGCAACGCTCTCGAAACTTCGCTTTACTCGAAAGCGTGCGGCGAATTCGTCCGCCCGTCCCCGCGTTCGCGATACGACTCCTCCCAGAATCGAGTCGGGCAGAGTCAAGAGTGCTCCGGCAAACTGCTCCGCCATCGTTCCGGTGCCCAGGATCCCCCAACGAACGGCTTTCAACGGTTCACCCCTTGTGCGACGCTGTTGAGAGGAACTTACTCAAAAACGGTACGGCTGCCCGACCGCATCGACACAAGTCTCTCAACGGGTTATGTTAATCGACCCACATCCTTAAGAACTCCGGGCCAACTTCAAATCCGCTGTGACGCGTGAGCGACTCTGAACTACTTCGAAATCGCGCGGGGCCGACCTAGACCGAGCTTTGGGTTGATTGACGGCCTCCCCCTAAACAGAGGTACGAGGTCGTTGCGATCGACAGTGAAGTCGATCTCTAGATATCCTCTGCTTATCTGGTTGTTTCAGCAGAATGCTACGGGATGTGGTTCAGTCATTATCGGGTAGCGTGGAGAAGTCGGAAGCGCTGCGTATCTGTGCGTAAGGCGTGGGCTTATGCACCGTCCCAAGGCCGAGCAGAGCCTGGAATGCAGCCATGGGTGTCTGGCGACGGTTGTGACGAAAGACAAACTCATCCAGATAGACCTGGAGCTGATTCGGGCTTACACCGTGATGGGTTCCGTTGAGCCATTGCTGCAGGTTGCCGATCGCCCTATCGGCGAATGGCACCACGGATTTGGCTCCTTTGCGGAGGTCGCTTTGCCGGGGGTTGGGTGCGCGGAATATGCCGGAAGCCGGCTTGTTCAAAGCCGGTGAAGCCTTTCAGGCCGTCCGCGTAAACAATGGTACCCGGGGCCAGGTTCTGGTTCAGAAAAGCGAGGAACGTCGCGCTCCTGAAATCCGGGATGACGGCCATGCGGACGCGCCCCCTCCTGCGGCCTCGTTTCTCCACGGCCACCAGAACCAGTGCGGCTTTCCGGCCTTTCAATTGGCGGCTGCCCCGCAGGCCAGCCTGCGTGCCTCCCCACACTACCTATTGTGGCCTGCTGAACAACCAGATAAGCAGAAGGCAGGTAATCGTTTTCCCTGTCCGGTAAATCATCCCGGCAGCATTCCCCTGGGAAAGTTTGAGTGGGCGACCCAATCCTCTCTGCCGGTAACTGACCGGTCCATCTCTTTCGAACACTCTCCATTACGGCTTTGTGAAGCGGGCCGTTCGGCGGGCCGGAAATTTATTGTCAACCGAATTCCAGAGCCAGATGAACACAGCCTGTGTTACTTTCTAGCAAACTATAGTGACAGGGCTATGGCACTATGCGGTGATGCAACCATAGTACCGATGGGCTCTTGCCTTCGCCTTGGAATGACTTATCCTTAGCCTTCACAAGAAATGGCAATGTGGACGGAGTGCGAGTGAGGAGCGAAAAAGACAACTCAAGTGGTGCCGAGCCGGCACTTGACGTTCGCAAACCTGCCGTAATCAACACTATGAGATCGACGCGATCGTTCGTTTATCGCGCACGGAAGAAGAGAAAGGCCGCGAAGGGTTTCACGGATTAGAGTCGGAGGGCTGGGTAAGTTCGCGCCAGTCAATCATTCTTTGATCCCGAACACGGCACTTGAAGTGAATTTTGGAAGTTCGATTGAAAGACTTATGTTCTGCCTCTGCGTGAATCGGTTGTGAGATTGTCGGAATGCATAATGGCTGCGGATTCACTCCCCTTAACGGCGGCCGGGAAAAGCGTTCACGATTCCTTCGCCGGACAACTCAAGCTTAAGAACTGACGACCATGGGATGTAGCAGAACATTCACGGGACGTAATGCCAATTTTGTTGAAGCAAATTCGAACTAGGCTTCACTTTAGAAGTAGGGCGCGGTCGGAGTGATGAGTTTGGAACGGTTTTTCCGGCGTTGAGTTTCTGAAACGTAGCCGGGCGAAGTTTGGTTAAGTCGACAAAAATGGGCTGTAGCCCACAGGGCGAAGCTATGTTTAAATTTCGCCGAGTTGAAGATCTGCTTAACACCGATGGTGGGGAGAAACGATGCTCGCTCAGCGTGTAATCAACGACACTGCAGGCAACCAAGACTTGTGTTGGTGGGCTCTTTACACGCGCCATCAGCACGAGAAAGTGGTGGCCGACATACTCTCCGCCAAAGGCTTCGAGGTTTTTCTACCGCTCTACGACTCCATACGTCGATGGAAGGACCGGCAGAGGCTGTTGTCGCTGCCATTATTTCCCTGCTATGTATTTATCCGCGGAGGGGTGGGGCGCCGTCTGCAGGTCGTGAACACCCCTGGCGTTCATATGATTTTGGCTCATGGAGAGCACTTTGCCGTTATCCCGGAAAATGAGATTCAGGCGATTCGCCGGACAGTAGAAGGACCTTTTCGCATGGAGCCACATCCTTTTTTACGATGCGGCGACCGGGTACGCGTGATTTGTGGCTCGCTTCAGGGCGTGGAAGGGATCCTCATTCGCAAGAAAAACCAGTTCCGGCTGGTGCTTTCCGTGGACATGCTGGCAAAGTCGGTAGCCGTGGAAATCGACGCGGCGGATGTGGAGTCGGTTTCGGAGCCGGCTGGCGGACGGGCCTCCGGCTTGTTTTGCGCCTCTGCGCGGAGCAGCACGGTCCTGGGCC
Source organism: Occallatibacter sp. (assembly GCA_036495975.1). Classification (GTDB taxonomy): domain Bacteria; phylum Acidobacteriota; class Terriglobia; order Terriglobales; family Acidobacteriaceae; genus Telmatobacter. Next base: position 3,754 of record DASXLY010000208.1, read on the forward strand.
GGCCGCTTGGCGTGAACTGAACTCGAGCAGCTGTTGACGGAGTGGTAATGAAAAGAAGTGTAAATCTCTTAAATTCCGCCGGGTTTCTGCTGCTCGCGCTCACCGCAGTCTGCTCCATCGCGCGGCCCTCGCTGGCCCTTCAGACCTCCACAGCGGAAGCATCTATCGCTGACGCGTCCTCAGCCACGAAGCCTCACGATGCGGCATACAAGATCGGGAGCAGCGATGTGCTGGCGATCACGGTCTGGAAGGAGCCGGAAATTTCGCGATCGATCCCGGTACGGCCGGACGGAAAGATTTCTCTTCCGCTGGTAGGGGAGCTCCAGGCCGCTGGACGCACGCCTTTGCAGTTGGAGCAGGATATTTCCGGGAAACTGAAGGCGTACATCAACAACCCGGACGTTAACGTCATGGTTCAGCAGATCAACAGCGAGAAGTTCAATGTCCTTGGCCGAGTCGCGCATTCCGGCTCCTTTCCCTTGTCCAGCGATACCACCGTGCTGGACGCCATCGCAACCGCCGGAGGCTTTCTGGACTTCGCGAAAGAGACAGGAGTCTATGTTCTCCGTTCGACTCCCGGGGGCGGTCAGCAGCGGCTTGCCTTCAACTACAAAGACGTGATCAAAGGCAAGCACCCTGAGCAGAACATCAAGCTGCAACCGGGCGACACGGTAGTTGTGCCCTGAGAGCTCATATGCTGACGCGAACTTCGAGATTTGCGCTCCTCGCCGCTCTCTCGCTTGGGTGCCGGGTTACGCTCAGGGCACAAGTGAGCACCGCAGGTGCGGGCACCATGCAGAAGCCGCCACCGGTGAGCGGGCAGTCGTACCGGATAGAAACCGGCATGGAAGAGCGGTCCAACTACATCAGCGGAAGCATAGGGGCCGGAGCCGGTTACGTCGACAATCTGTATCCCGGTTCGACTGGTTCGTCTACGGGCCAGGCCAGTGAGAAATTGATCTCGCTGCAGCCGAGGATTACGTTCGATACGAAATCGGCACGGCTGCACGCTTCTGCGGCCTATAATCCAAACTTCATTTTTTATCAGCCTACCAGCGGTCTGAATGAAGCCGATCACAACGGTGTATTCGACTTTGGATACCGGTTCAGCCCTCGCTTCAATGTGGATGTGAACGATTCTCTGCTAAGAAGTTCGAGCGGGTTTGGCCAGATCGGGACTGGGATTTCGGGATCAGCCCAGACACCTGCACTTATCGTGGGATACGCGGAACATTTGCTCAACATTGCAAATGCAGTTGCGTCCTATCAGTTCAGTCCGCATGGGATGATCGGCGGCCTAGGGGATGTAGGCACGCTAACTTACGGGGGTTCTTCTCAAACTACGGGACTCTATGACTCGGCATCGCGCGGCGGTGGCGGCTTCTATAATCATCGTCTTTCCGGGTCGCAGTATGTCGGTGCGATTTATAAATATGAGCAGGCATTCGCATATCCCCAGCAAGGGCAATATGAGACACAGACGCATGAGATCGATGCCTTCTACACGATTTATGTAACAGAGACATATTCGCTTTCTGTAGCGGGTGGCCCTCAGCATTATCGCGCAACAGATCCGCTAGCTCCTACTACCCAGAGTTGGTCTCCTGCGATTACGGCCAGCATGGGACGCCGAAGCCCTCATGCGAGCTTCGCTGCCAGTTTCTCCCGGACGGTCACTGGAGGCGGAGGGCTGATCGGGGCATTCTATACCACAAGCGCCGGCGCTGAAGGCGTATGGAAGTTGTCCCGGCTTTGGGATGGAGCATTGAATGTCAATTACAACATCAACAATAATGCCGCACCTCTGAATGGACTGACCACTCCTGGCGGACATACCCTTGCGGGCTCGCTTTCGCTGGGACGCACGATTTCCGCTCACACGAGGGCAACCCTCAAATATGACCGTATCCAGAACCACTATGACGGGATTCCAGCGGTAGCCAACAATCCCAACGCCGATCGCATTATGGTCTCGTATTTCTGGGACTTCCAGCGTCCGGTGGGCAGGTGATTAATTATGGCAGAGCATTTTGAAGAGCAAGAGACACAAGCGCTCGACCTCGGGCGTCTTGTAGACCTAGTTCGTCGGCGTCATATTCAGTTTTTGATCCCGTTGTTTCTTGGCTGG
>DASXLY010000209.1:0-17396 GCA_036495975.1 Occallatibacter sp.
CGTAGTTCTTTGATGGCGCTGTTCGTAGTTCTCGCCGGCATGCTGCCGGTGTTCGGTCAGTCCAGCTGGCACGTTGTGAACACTTTTCATGTGGGCGGGGAAGGCGGATGGGACTATGTGACGGTGGACGTGCCACGCCATCGGTTTTTCGTAACTCGGTCGACGCACACCATGGCCATCGATGAAGAAACGGGGAAAGTCCTCGCCGACATTCCCGGACAGATTCGTTCGCATGGTGTTGCATTGGTGCCGAAACTCAACCGCGGTTTTATAACGGACGGCGGCGGCAGCGGAGCGATCATCGTCTTCGACATGAAGACCTATCAGGTGCTGGGACGCATTCCGACCATGCCGGATTCAGATGGCATCTCTATGACGCGAAGCTGAATAAGGTGCTGGCCGTCTCCGGCGATGGTAATGCCCTGATGACGTTCGACCCCGACATCGATCCGAAGAACGGCAAAATCGATCCGCCGATTGCCCTGGGTGGTTCGCCGGAGTTTCTTGCCTCCGACGGATCAGGAAGGGTCTACATCAATCTCGCCGACAAAGATCTGGTCGCCGTCGTTGATTTGCACACGCGCAAAGTGGTCGCGCGGTGGCCCGTGGCTCCGGGAGGCGAGCCGGTCGGTATGGCCATCGACCCGGCAAAGCACCTGCTCTTCGTCGGCTGCCGGAAACCGCAGAACCTGATTGTGATGAGCACGGAAGACGGCAAGATTGAGGCAGCGCTGCCGACTGGATCCGGCAATGATGCGGCGCGTTTCAGCCAGGGACAGGCCTTTGCGAGCTGCCGGGATGGATCGCTCACCGTGGCCGGAGAGAAGGCGGGAAAATTCGAAGTCGAGCAGACTGTGAAAACAACGGAAGGAGCCAGGACTATGGGGCTTGATGCAGAGAGGCATCGCATCTTTCTGCCGACTGCGCAGCTTGAGCCGGCGTCGGCAGGCCAACGACCCCGAATAAAGCCGGGCACGTTTGCAATCGTCGTTGTGGGACGGTAAAGCAGTCGCCCACTCCAAGGCAGGGAAGGACGAGCGCGCAATACGCGAGATTCTGGATCATGTGGTTCCGGTACACCCCGCCGCGCGCCGGTGGCCTGTTTGATTTCTTCAGTTCGACGGGAACAACTCCGTCCGGGGTGCGAATGAGGCAGTCCGGTTTTCCGGAGATGCCCCAGCGGGACGAACGCAATACTCGCGCTTCAAAGGGTTGACCAACGAGATCTTGATAAAAGATCTCACCGGAAGGAATGCCGGTCTTCCTCCTGGACCGCCGGGCAGCCAACAGCAAGAGCGCCGCCAAAAGTACGAGGGTACTGGCAAGGACGAGAACGATGATCATCGCGACCAGTCAAGCCAGCAGAAAAGGAGCACCACGGCAAGAAGTGCGGCGGCAGAGGCAGCCCAACGGTAGCTGTCTCCTTTTGCGAGGGAGCGGCCCTGTTGCTCATGCCATGCGTTCGCCTGCGCCTGGATGCCTCGAGTCTCAGCGGAACCCTGAGCTCCATGCAGCTTCAGATACCAGGATTGAGAGCAATAGACATACTCGGCGAGTTCTCGTTTGTCGCGAATTGACCTGAGTCCGTCTAACTCCCCGACAACTATATGGAGAATCTAAGTTAACCGACAGCTCCCGTATCGCTACGCGTATCCTGGCGCGGGGTACTCGGTTGTCCGTCTCATGCGTCGGTCAGTCAACTGCTGCATGCTATCCTCGGTGCAAGGCTCAGGGAACGAAGTGCCATGAAACACTGGCCATCAGGCTGCGCGCTTATCTTCGCCGCATTCGTTTTTGTCGCGCTATACGCGCAGCGTCCCTTCCGTCAATACCCGTCTGTGGAATATGGAGCATCGACACCGCTGCCCCCAGACTGGCAGCGGCAGGCCGAGTGGACCTTCGCCCGGTTGATGTATCCGCCTGGGGCCTTGGACGGCTATCGCGGCAGATTCGATGGCGACTGGCGCCAGGGACTTTCTCTTTGGACCCAGGATTATCCGCGCGCGGATCGGTCATTCGCGGAGGCCGTGCGGCGTTTGACACGTGTCGACACCCGATCCGTAGAGCAACCGGTGAACTTGGATGATGGCGATGAAGTCTATAACTGGCCTTGGCTGTACGCTGTCCAGGTGGGCGAATGGGGATTGACCGAGCCGCAGGCAAGGAAGCTTCGGGACTATCTGCTTCGCGGCGGCTTCTTCATGGCCGACGATTTTCACGGATCCGAGGAACAGGCCTATTTCGAAAGAACCATGAAGATGGTTTTCCCGGACCGGCCGATCGTGGATATCCCGAACAACGACCCGATCTTCCACACCGTGTTCGATCTAGACGATCGTTATCGGATCACAGGTGCTGAGCACTTGGCCGTAGGCTACAAGAAAGATGGAAAAGTCGCGCGCTGGGAGGGCATTTATGACGATAAGGGTCGTGTCATGGTGGCGATTTCTTTGAATTCGGACATTGGCGATTCATGGGAATGGTCAAACAATCCAGAGTATCCCCTGAAGTTCTCGGATCTGGGAATTCGCATCGGCGTGAATTATGTCGTATACGCGATGACGCATTGAACCTGTGATCATCCGTGCTCGATGCAGGTGCTTCCTCGTTCCAGTTCCGTTGGCCACGATTCCAACCGGAATATATAACCTAGATATAGCTGATAACACTTCTATTGTTAGATCCGAAGACAGGAAACCTTCCTAACGTCGTCAGCTACTCTATTGATTCTTGCTCAACCGCCGGTAATACTCGGCAACAGCATCTTCGTAGCCGGGGGGTACGGACGTAGCATTTCCGCTGCGTATGTCACCGGACCTGTCATCCTGTTTGCGGCGTAACTGCAGCTCCAAAGTATTGACGTCGCTCATTACTTGATTATGCAGTTGCTGAAGGAGTGCGGGGTTACCGGGGAACCGGTTGGGATCCAGCCGCTGTATTTCGTCAATCAGATTGCGCAACTCACGCGCGGCTCCAGGATCATTTTGGACGGTCTGACGGAGTTGATTGAGATTGCTGACGCTTTGTTCGAAGACTCTTTCCGAATCGGAAGGAGTGGACGAAGTATCAGGAGCAACCGGCTGCGGCAAATTCGAGTTGTTGCCCGTATCGATCCACGGCGCAGGCTGAAGGCCATCACCTCGCTGCCCGCCGATGGTTAAGCCACCGCTACGGTTGCCATTGGCGAAAGCATTTTGCTGGCCTTCCGCCGAGCCATTTTGAACGTTTCCGTTACGAGCGAGTCCGTTGGATCCCCGGCTTTGTCGGCCGCTCTGCCCCATCTGGCCCGTCTGCCGGGCGCCAAGGTCGCGGGTTAGAGTCTCCATCTGACCGCGAAGGCGCTCCACGCGGTCCAGCGCCGTCTGCGAATCCTGTTGCGACTGCTCGGATCCCAGAGCCTGCTGTGCGCTGCGTATGCCTTGCGCCATCTGTTCCAGGCCTTTGCTGAGCACTTGCTCGCTTGCATCTGAGTTAGGCACGAATCCCTTGCGAAGGCGGTCTGCGCTGCGCTGTGCTTTTGTCTCTATTTCATCGCGATCCAGACCGCCAAGCGTGTCACGCAGCCTGGACGCGGCTTCACGCTGGGTTGTCGAAAGTTGGCGCTCGGTATCCCGCATCTCGCCTTCGAGGTGGCCGAGATCATTGGCGAGGTTCTGACGATCCTCGGCGAGAGTCCGCGCCCGGTTCCATGTGTTCTGCTGCGCCTGCTCGGATGAATCCGTCAATCCCTGTTCGAGTTGGCGCATGCGATCGGACTCATGACGTTGTTCCGCCGTGATCTTATTGGCTTGCTGCGCCATCGCATCCAGCCGTCCTGAAGCTTGCTGCTGTTGGATCCCACCGAGGAGGCTCGTTGCATCGTGGAGATGTTCAGCCGCACGGCGCGCGTCTGCTGAACTTTGCTGGCCGGACGCAGCCCGGCGCATATCATCGCCAGCCTGGCGCAGTTGATCCAACGCTTGTTGCACGCGCTGACGAGCAGAAGCAGCAGACTGCCGTTGCGATCCCTGCCCGGACGATGCGCTAGAGGCCCCTGCCGAGGATCCGCTTTGCGATTGCGACGATGATTGCTGCTGGTTCTGGGAGAGCTGCTGCTCTATCTGTCGCTGCAACTCCTCGGCTTGCCGGCGCAGCATCTCCTGTTGCCAACGCTGCTCGAAACCCTGCCCGTTGGTGGCAGGCGATTGCTGTGCCAGATCCTGCTGACGCCGCGCCAGATCGTCCAGCTTCTTGAGGGCGTCATCGATCTCCCGGTTCTGCTGGCCTTGAGAGGAGGCCGTCTGGGCTGTTTCGTATTGGTTCTTCTGTGTATCAAGTTCGAGATCAAACAGGCTGGCGAGGTCACGCCCTGCCCCACTCGCGCCTCCACCACCACCGGCATTCCCAAAGGCTACCTGTATCTTGCGGAAGGTGGCTTCCGCCTGCAGTACGTGCTGCAGCGCCTTTTGCTCGTCGGGCAGAGCCTCATTCCACTTTTGATGGTGAAGCTTGTCGGCAGCCGGATCCATGACTTCCGCGGCTGCACCCATGTCCTTTTGAAAGTCGCTGAACTCTTCGTTTTGTTCGTTCAGATCGCGCATCTGCAGCCTGCCAGCGAGGGCGAGCGCTTGATCCCGAAGCTTCGACTGAACTTCAGAAAGAAACTTTGCAGTTTCAGCAGTGTGAGCAGAGGAAGCGGGCGGGTCGCCCTTCTGCTTCCAGGTTGCAGAGATGATCTCTTTCTCGCGCTGAGAAATATCGCTCGGACCACTCTGGCCGCCGGCTCCGCCACCTCCGCCTGCCATCTGTTGAGACTGGGAGAACTCTCTCTCGAACGGCTCCGCCTGAATGAAAGAGATGTCAGAGCGGGATTCCATGCGCGCGTCTTTTGCCGAGACGTAGTAACTGACGACGTCACCCGGAGTGACCTTAAAGTTCTCCAGCGAAAGAATCGTGGACCCATTTGCCTCCTTTTGACCGCGTTGTTTCAACAGATTGACCGTCTTATCCGGCCCGCCATTGACCGAGTAGTGAAGGGTGAGGTCGTCGATGCCAAATGGATCCTGAGCATTTGCCGCGACGGCAACCTCCTCTATCGGGCTCGCACGATAGTCGGGAGTGGGACGCGTAACCTGAATTTGGGGGGGCGAGACCTTGTCCGCCTCGATGAAGAAGTCTTCCGAAAGCCGCACAGCTTGCCCGTGATCAAGAGCAGCAACATGATATGCCCCGTCTTTGTCGATGCTGATCACACCGGAACTTCGATTAGCGGCTGTGCCGGTTAGGAAAATCTGTTGTCCGTTGGACAGCACCAGTACGCCATTCTGCAAAGGGCTGTCGGTGACCACCTCGAGAACAGCGTGAGTCCCTTCGATAGCGCGGAGGTCGCCGCCGTGCTCTTCGACTACGTTCTGCAGCCTTGCCCAATCCGGGAAGTGATAAGTGACACGGATCTGCTTGACTTCCGGCAAATCCACAACCTGCAGATGAAAGTGCGGCGAGAGTACCTTACCAGTCTGGATGTAGTACTCGACCGGTTCCGGCAGCCCGGCAAATAGAAACTGGTAGCTCGACCCACCGGTTTCCGGTTGCATGGTGATCTCTTCCCATTTAGACGAGCTTTGATAGCGGGCGTAGAGCTTGACCTTGTTGGCCTCCACCCCAATGGGTTGAGCAGTAATAAGTTCGTCAGCGTGACGGCGAATCGAGGCATCGCCCGGGGTGACGCGAATGCCGTAGTAAGGTGCGCGTCCAGCGGTGCTTCCGGTCCACATCAGTCTGGACCCATAGCCCATGTAGCCGGGGCCAGCGAGAATGATCCAGAGTAGGGTGATGAGCAAAGCAAGACCGCTGCCCAGGTAGGCGAAGAGCTTCCAATCGGGGACAAGGATCCTTGGCTGTGCTCCTCGCGCGAGGTCGAGCGTGTCGGCTGCTAACAATTCCAGAAACGGCTCTTGACCCTTCGCGTCTCGCTCCGCAAATGTAATGAGGCGCTGCTGGAACAGTGAAAAAGCGCTCTCGGCCTGAGTGGCTGCGCGTTTGCGCGTGAGCTGTAGTATGGGCAGAACGATTCCGAAGACGAGGACGCAGGCGAGCGCCACAAACAGGACAACTCGTGAACCCGCCATACTCGGCCGCGAGAAGGCAAAGCGGTTCGCAGCCCATACGAGCACAATGGTAGTTACGAGTGCAGTCGCGATCAGGATCGCCGCGCCACGCATCAGGGAGTTCAGGCGCAGCCGGCGTTCCAGCTGAGTGATGTAGAAGTTGAGCTCGTTGCGGGCATTCATGAGTCCTCCCGCCGGATGCCTAGGTATCGGCTGGCAACCCAGGACTCCGCTATCGCCACCGCCAATACCAAGAGCATAACGTACCACCACAGCCCATAGGGCTGGTTTTTCTCGCCCGCTCGCTCAGCAGCGGCAGTTGGAGGCTGCGCATTGCGGCTGCCGGCCCAGAGCGCCTGTGTCTCGCCCGACAGCACGGAGAGGTCCGACTCGACACGATCCGGATTGACGCCGATCAGCTGCTGACGCCCATTCGCCAAGCGAAGCTGATAGAACCCTGCATGGGTCACCTTGAAGGACTGCGCGTTGGCCGCATCGAGCAACGAGAGGGGACGGCGGCCTTCCGGATCAACGACTTCGACGGCCACGGACCGCTCCTTGGCCCTTCGCAACTCGAGGACCGAATCAACCAGCCGTGAATCAGGTTCGCGGGCTGTGCCGGAGAGATAGAAGGCCGTATTCTGAACAAAGGGGACAAATTCCGCATGTAGCGGCAGATCATTGGTCAGGTTGTCGAGCCCGGAGGTGAAGAGCAAGACTCGCCCCTCTCCGATCTCTTTATCCAGGAGTATTGGCGTGCCGTCTGTGAGTCGGCCGCCGACGTGTGCAGCCGGATCGTTGACGGCGACGGCAAAGTAGAACTTCACCCCCGGCCAGCGGCCACCGTGGGCAAGAGGCGGGTATGCAGGATCGATGTCCCCAACCGCCCGATAACGATCCGCAGTGTTTGAATAGAAATGTGCCTCAACGCTACCCGCGCCCAAGAGAGGGATGCGGGTGCGGCGACCTGTCTCGGTTCCCGACGCCACCAAAACACTGCCTCCGCCGCGAACATAGTTGCTTAGATTGTCCTCCAACGACCGGGGAAGGGAAGAAACGTCCGATAAGACCACAAATGCATACTTCGACAATTGGACGTTGTCCGCTTGATCGACCGGCACATTTTGCGTCGCAAAAGCCGATTCAGCCGCCGCGCCCAGTGCCGCCTTAAAATAGACCGGAGATCGAGTGTCATCCGGACGATGGAGAAACAAAACAATCTGGGGATCGGAGCGCTGCACGGCAAAGAAGCTCACGTCATCTTGCGGAAGCGCATCGGCTGAATCAATGCGCACCTCGCAGCGACTCGCCCCGTATGGCACATCCAGCGAGTCGAATTCGATCGTCGCGCGACCTCCGGCAGGCACATTCACCCTCCGCGACGCGATGATTTTGTTGTTCACGACCAGCCATACAGTGCGAACTGCCTCCGGCGTGTTGTAACCCGAGATCACGGCCTGCACGCGCGCTGTTTTGGGAGTCCACACCCTTCCAGGTGCGCTGACACTTTCCACGGTCCAGTTCGGCACCGCGCTGTCAACGACCGGATGTAGTACAAGCGACACATTCGCGGGCATAACCGCGTCTGCAAAGTTCGTCGGCATATTGGACTTTTGCAGATCGCTAAAGAGATGAAGCTCCACCGGCAACGGTGTGGTCGCGGCAAAAGATCGAATCGTACGCGCCAAGTCGCCGAAGCTCCCGCGGCTATCGCCAGGTTCGATGCGGGCAATAGCCGTACGTAGCGCCCCAGCGTCGCGGATTGGTTCAGTCCGCACCTGCAGTTGAGAGCCCAAGGTCATGACCTGGACGCGTTGTTCAGGACCACGGGACGCGAGAACCCTTTCCGCGTCGCGCTTCGCATCAGCCAAGCGTGAGCCGGCCCGCATGCTGAAGGAATTGTCGATCACCAACAGCACAAGCTTTCCGCCCGCCACAGCGCGCGGCGGCCGCTGAACAAAGGGATTCGCAAACGCGAGCACAAGCAGGGCAAGTAAAGCGAGGCGAAGCGCCAACAGAATCAGATAGCGAAGCCGCCGGTGCTTGATCGAACTCTGCGTGTGTGCTTCAAAAAACTTGAGCGAGCTGAACGGACGCGGCCTCGACGTCTGTCGCCGAAGCAGATGCAGATAAATAGGGACAGCGAGTGCGACCGAACCGGCCAGGAACCAGGGCGCTAGAAAGCCCATTCAGTTTCTCCCCCGCCGAATGGTGAGATATTCCGCGAGTGCCCCGTCGAGAGGCCGGTCGGTGCGTAGCAGGCAGTAGTCCATGCCGGCGCGCTGCACCCGGTCGCGCAGGTCGGCCAAGTGCGCGTCGATCTTGTTGCGGTATTCCTCGCGAGCATAGTCCGGCGTCACCTCCAGACGCTCATTTGTTTCCATGTCGACCAGGATCACGGGCGCATCGACGTCAGGACGGATCTCTGTTGCATCGAGAACGTGAAATAAGATGACTTCATTTCCATGAAAGCGCAAAGGTTCAACTGCGCGCACAACTGTTTCAGGCGACTCGAAGAAGTCAGAGATGATTAAGACCAAACCCCGCCGTTTGAGAAACCGCTGGAAGTGACTGAGCGGTTTGGCTAAATCGGTGCGGGCACTCGGTTCGGCCTGTTCCAGCCCGCTGAGGAGCCGGTGAAGTTGCCCCGCTCGCGTGGAGGGCCGAATGTAGTTGCGAACTTCGTCGTCGAAGACGATCAGGCCGGCGGCATCTCGCTGATTCTTGATCGCGAGATAGAAAAGTGATGCGGCGATGAAGCGGGCATAGTCGATTTTGCTCAATTCATGAGAGCTAAAGTTCATCGAATTGCTGGCGTCAAGGAGAATGGTCAGCTGGCTATTGGTCTCGCCACGGTATCGCTTGAGGTAGCAGCGTTCGGTGCGAGCAAAGACATTCCAGTCCACGTGGCGGAGGTCATCGCCTGGCGAATAGGCCCTGTACTCCGCGAACTCCTGGCTGAAGCCAAAATCAGGGGAGCGATGAAGACCGGCGACGAACCCATCGACCACGGTCTTTGCTACGAGATCGAGACCTGAAATGCGCGCGAGTACTGTAGGACTGAGGAAGCGCTGCACGTCACGCTCCTGGCGGAGGAGGTATTTGCTTGACCAGACGACGAAGGATTTCGTCCTGATCGACGCGATCGGATTCGGCGTGAAAATTGAGCAGAATGCGATGGCGCAGAACCGGTATCGCAACTGCAGTAATGTCCTCATATGTCACGTGGTAGCGGCGCCGGCCCAGTGCGCGCGCCTTGGCGGCGAGCACGATAAACTGTGCCGCACGCACGCTGGCCCCGTAGTTGACATACTTTTTGATGAAATCAGGCGCGGCCGGCGTGGTATGCCGCGTTGCACGGACGAGGCTGACGGCGAAAGTTGCCAGTGACTCCGCAATGGGAACCATGCGAACAAGTTGCTGGAAATCTAGGATCTCTTCCGCGTTGGTGATGGGTTGGACGTCAACGCTGCGGTTTGCCGTCGTCTGGTCGACGACCTTTAGTTCATCTTCCGCACTCAGGTAGTCGAGAATAATGTTGAACAGAAATCGATCCAGTTGCGCTTCGGGTAAGGGATAGGTGCCTTCAAGCTCGATGGGATTTTGCGTGGCCAACACAAAGAACGGCGGCGACAGTCTGTAGATATTGCCGCGAACCGTGCAGGACAGCTCCTGCATAGCCTCGAGCAGTGCCGACTGTGTTTTTGGCGGGGTCCGGTTGATCTCGTCCGCCAGCAGAATATTACCGAAGATCGGGCCGGGAACAAACGTCCAGCGCCGATGGCCCGTTGTCGGATCTTCTTCTATGATGTCGGTCCCGGTCATGTCAGATGGCATGAGATCGGGCGTGAATTGGATTCTCTTGAAAACGAGGCCAAGCGTTTGCGCGATGGTGCGCACCATCAACGTCTTGGCCGTCCCGGGCAGTCCGGTAATCAAGCAATGCCCACCGACAAAGAGAGCAATGAGGATCTGGTCGAGGACTTCGTCCTGGCCCACGATCACCTGTCTTACCTGCATGAGAATCTTTTCGCGCGCTGACTGAAACCGGTCGACGCGCTTCTTCAGTTCTACGGAATCCAGATTGATGTCGGCAATTGTGGCCATTTCTATTTCACTTTGTTGGAACCTTCGAGCTGTAAGAGGAGTTGTTGGGCCGGGCGGTAGTCAGGCGCGGCTTCAAGAGCTTGTAAGACGCTGTCCTTGGCCTTGTCCGGCTGGCCGTTATCCCGGTAGGCCTCGGCAAGTTCGAACTCTGCATTGGCCTTATCTAGTGGATTCAATGCCACGACCGCGGAATATTCGCGAATCGCTCCGGGGTAGTTTTGCTGAGAATGCCACAGATTCCCCAAATGTCGGTGAAGTTCTTCGTCCAGCGGGTAGATACAATTGATGCGGTCCAAAGTTGCGGCCGCTTCTTTGGCTTGACCCTGCTTCTCTTCGAGAGAGGCCAGCTCCTTGAGTAAATCCGGATTGCGCCCTCCCGTCTTCTCATATTGTGTCAGAATGGCGGCTGCTGCCCGTGTGTCGCCCTTCGCAAGATCTGCCTGTGAGACAAATTGGTAGGCGTTTGCCTCATACACGTACCCTGGATAAAGTTCGATGACGTGGTGGCCTTCCTTTGAGACTTGATCATAGTTCCGGCTCTCCGCCTGTGCCGCAAGCTCTTTAAGTCCGGCACGCCACTCGTCAAAGTGGGCCGCTATGCGGCCGTCGTTCTTGTAAATCCAATCCTGGAACTGTTTGTCGAATTCGGCGGGTGTTATGCCTAGTTCTTGCTGGATTACATCGGAAGTGGCGATTCGCTGAGCGTACGCATGCACCATGTCGAGCAGCTTGTCCGCCCCCCAACGATCCTGAATGTAATCGCAGATGCGGCCCGCCTGATAGTAGGAGACAACTACCTGGGCAGGATAGTCAGGACGCACGAAACCGCGATCCAGTTGGGCAATCGGCAGCAGCCTCTTATCGCGCAAGGCAACCACCACGTCGGGAGTGATCGGATCTCCCCATTCGGGCGATGCCTGCGTTTCTTCGTGGACCGCCAGCCCTTCGGCGAACCAGCGCGGAACGCGATGATTGGTGGCCGTGAGAATGTATACGTGGCTCATCTCGTGCCAGAGTGTGCTGGCCCAGTTGAAGTCGCCCGGCTTTCGGCCCGAGGGGCTATCCGTGGCCACAACCTCGCCGAAGGTAGCGCCCAAGGCTCCAAGACCCGGCATCCCCACCGTACGCACCGCGAAATCCTCGTGGTCGGGATACATCTCAACCTGCACGGGACCGGGGAGTTTGATCCTGTACTTCTTCTCGTAGGTCGCCATGGCGCGCTTGAGCACCTCTTCAACGTAGGGACGGAGAAGTTCGGCTTCCTTCTTGTTCAGCTTAAGTATGGTTGTATTGTCGCGGTAGATGACAAAGTTCTTGTAGCTGTCGAGCAAGCGGAGGCTGTTGACCGTTTCCTCGCTTCGATAGCCATTGTCATAGGAGAGCTCCAACTCCCGGCGCGGCTCGTCCTGCTGGCCCAGCCGCATAAGATCGACGCCGAGCGCCGAATGTGCCGACCAAAGCCGCGGTTCGAGCTCGATTGCTTTGCGGTAGTAGACGACAGCGTCGTCATAGCGGTAGTTCAACTCGAGATGATGAGCGACGATCGCGTAGGCGCGGCCGTAGGACGGATTGACCGAGCGAACTTTCTCGAACCAGAGGTCCGGAGATTGATCGGCGAGGACTGCTACCGCCGCATGGATCGCCATCGCATCGAGCGCGTCGGGCGAGTCTTGGAGGGCGGCGTCCGCCTCCTGAACCGCTTTTGCCGTATCCGAGTCTTCAAGAGCGAGATCCGCCATAAGCTCATGGGCCTCTACCAGCTTGGGGTCCAGCTCCAATGCCTTCGACGTCCACTCAATCGCCTGGCTGTCGAACCCATCGGCGCTTACTAGGGCTAGCCCTAGGTATGCCCGCGCGGCTTTAGGATCTCGCGCAAGGGCTTCTTTGAAGAGACCCTCTGCATCTGTGTTGTTGAAGCGCTCATGCAGAAGCATCCCCCAGCGGATGCGATACGGCGCGTTGCTGTCGTTCTCAGCGACCGCGGTTCGAAATTCCTTATTAGCGTCCTCATACCTCTCCAGACCCCAATCTCCTTCGCCGCGTAAATAGGGATCACGCGACGAGGCTAGGGTTCGATAGCAGATTCGGCACTGGTCTCTGTGGCCATGCAGGCGCAGCAATTCACATTCCGTCGGAGTGGCGCACAGTGCGATGTAGGGAGCGAACAGTGGGATGAACCCGAGCACCGGCAATTGCCAAATCCGCTTCATTTGTCCAACTCCGCCTGGACCCGGGCCAGGGTAAGCAGAGCTGTCGTAAGTTGCTGCTTGTAGTCCTCCTGCGACATTGCCGCCTTCTGATATTTGAGAGTGTCGATTTGGCGCTCGAGTTCCTCCTTCTTGGCGAGGAGGTTGCGTTTGGCCGGATCATTGAACTGCTTTTGCGCCGCGCCAAAGCGAATCAGCGTGAAGCTCGATAGGAGCCGGCCTTCGCCGGTGTCCTCTGCGGGAGCGCGCACCGGCTCATGCTGTCCCGTATCATCGAAAACGGCGTGTTCGGTCGCCAGCCTCTTTTGCGATTCGTAGAATTCCGCAGTCTTGCGCGTGGCGTATTGGAAGGCCTCCAGTGCCGTGATGCTCTCATTCTTGTCGACGTCGGCCGCAGGATCCTGGAGGGCTTCGATCCAATAGCGGGCGAAGACCGTGGCGTTTTTCTCGGTGCCGGTCTTGGTAGCAGCGATCACCGCGCGGCCTCGCTTTTCTAGAGCGACAATGGAGCCACCACTCGAACTCGTCGTATCCACAATCAACTGGCGCCCGGCCGGAATGCGATTGCAGAGCCTAGCAAGTTCCGCTGCCGTGATGTCGGGCCCAATCAGGTTGAATTTGTAATCGATACCGTCGTAGGTCCCGTGGCCGATGAGAACGAGTACGAAGTCATCCGTCGGTTTAGCATTTTCCGCGACCTTGTCCATTACTTCCATGAAGCGGGCGCGGGTTGAGTCACGGCCCGTCAGCGTATCGACATGTGCGTCTCGGCCCCCAGCTACGAGCAGGCGGTTAAGATCGAGTGCAAGGGAAGTGAACTCCTTGTCGTAATCCGCTTCGCCTCCCAGGCCTGCGACCGTAACGTAGTAGACCTCGGCGTGTGCCAAAGAGGATGTACACAGGAGAAGACACAGAATCAGCAACCCATTATGAGCAAGGAAGGAAGATCGTTTCCACATTACACGACCCCCCACCTGCGGCGCAGGAACCACTCTGAAAGAGTGAGCAGCAACATCATCAAAAATACGACCGGCATGTTCCAGAGGGCCTTGGTCTCATGGACAGTGATTCCCGCTTCGGAATAAGAGATCTGCGACGGCAGACGGGAGAGCTGCTGCGGCCGCCAATAGCGGCCTCCGGTATCTGCAGATAGCCTCTCCAGAAGATCGCGATTCTGCTCCGTGTGAAAATTTTCGGCTACGCCGTTCATACGTTGGAAAGTTAGGATGTTTCGGCCAAGCTCCTGGCCGGCATGCTCCGCCGTCACTTCCGTCAGATACGAACCAGGCTGGGGGGCGGTCCATTGCGCCTGGTATTCGCCTGCGCGATTCGGCACAGGCGACAAGTCGACTCTTGCGGAGATGCCTCCCGGGCCGATGATGTGAGCCTCGACAGTGGCGTCAGAAGTTGGAAGATAGGTCTTGCCCCGAACAGCAGCCGACAGCTTGACCTGGCCGTCATCAAACAAAATTTGATTTGGGACTGAGGCTACGACCTGATCGAGCGTGTCGGAGACGAGCCAACGGAGAAGCTGCTGCCAGAATCTATCGTGGCTCGTGTCACCCAGCGGCAGGCTCATTTGCCACCGCCAGTTGCCTGAGCTGGCGAGCACTGCGGTTCGTCCACGGCCAAAGTTCTCCGTAGTGAGGAACGGCAGATTGCGACCACCAACCTTCATTTCCGCCAGAACCACTGCGCCTGGCTTGGGCGTCCCGGCTTCCTGATAATCCATCAAGAATGGCAGCGTCTTCCATCGCTCAGCATTGCGTGCCGGATCGTCGATCAAACGGCAGATGAGGCTGTCCATACCTGGTGGCGTGAGCTCGACGGTAGCGGAAGCGCGGTGGAAGGTATTTCGCCGGTTGGGAAGAACAACAGGAAGGGCATCCGCCACGCTCGAGCTGCCCCACCCTCCGTCGGCAAGGGAAAAGCGGCCGCCCAGGAACAGCAGGCCCCCGCCACGACGATCCACAAATTGATGAATGAGATCCTTCTGCGCAGGCGTGAAATAGTCGGCCTGGACCGAGCCGATGATAAGACCCTGGAACGCGAAGAGCTCTTCCGCGTTAGAAGGAAAGCCACCTTTCAGTTCGTCCGCGTTGCGAATACCCTGCCGGTAAATGTCGTTCTCAGTGGTCCGCAAGATGGATGCTATTTGGACGAGCTGATCACTGTCTTCGGCGCGACGGATAAACTTATAGACCCAACGCGGCTCTCCTTCTATATATAGGATGCGCTTTTGCGTCGGCTCTACGTTCACAAGGCGGGTGAGCGAGTTGTTGAGCCGGTTCTCCTCGCCCGGAAGCAGGCTGATGGAAAATTCAAAGGGCTTCGCTCCCGCGTCTCCTGCGTTGAAGAGGAGGTTTTCCAATTGGAGCTTTCCATCGGCGCCCAGGACAATTGAGCGCGACGCTAGGACCTTCGTCCCATCCCGGACTTCAATCGTGGCCGGTTGCCGGGCAAAGCCGTGCTGGTGAATGGTGATCAAGGCGTTTATGCGTGAGCCTGCCATGGTGTGGGGAGAGACGACAGCATCGTCCATCTCGATGTCGTGATTGACTGTTTCCGGTCCGAGCCCCACGGTGTGCACAGGGATTCGGCGATTGCGCAACGCGGTGATGGTATCGAGATCGATGCCGCCGGAGTTATCCGAACCATCGCTCAACAGAACGATAGCCCCGATGGGCAGGTCCGATGTTTCTGCAACAAACTGTCGGAGGCTGTCACCAAGATGGGTAGCCGGGGCTGCGGGGCGCAGGGCGCTCGGATCTGGAGCGCGGGTTACCTGAGTATCGACGGTGTACAGGCGAACTTGGAACTGCTGGTTCAGTTTGTCGAGCACGTCGGATTGCAACGCATTGACGGCTTGTGCAAGCCGAGTGGTTCCATGCTCCGCCGCGGCCATGCTTCGGGAGTCGTCAATCAGGATTGCGATAATATTTTGTTGCGGTTTTAGCTCGGCAACAGTAATCGCCGGCTGCCAAAGCAGAAGCAACAGCAACGCCACCAGAGAGGATTGCAGAGTCCAAAGGACCGCGATTCTCCAGCCTCGCAAGCGAGTTGCTGCATGCCGGAGGCGCGAACGAATAAGCAAAGCAAGAGCAGTGGCAAGTGCTACAACAAGAAGGCAAAGCACTGTCTTGGGCCATCGACCCTGAAGAACGAACTCACCCTTGGAGAAAGTGGTGACCGGATACTTGAAGAGCCACTGAAACATTGATCCGGGCAATCGCGAGACGAAATCGCAATGGCCAGCCCTTTCCTCAGTGTGTCATTCCATACACGACGTAATTGATTCCGATACGAAAGGCCATCGACGCGAACCGCTCGGGGTACTCGGGGCTATCAGCCCATTCCCAAGCGTCTCCAAGGTGCATGTTATGGCAGATGGCCACCATGACGCGCCCTTTGTCGTCGCGGATGGCACGCCATTTAGCCACATACCCGTCCTTCTCATAGGTGCGGCCTGTCCTTACATATTGCTCGCCGGGCACCTGGAAGCGGTCGCCGAGATCGTAGAGCACATGAAAGATCTCGTCGTCGTTGCTCAAATCTTCGATGGGACGATCGGGAACGACCATGCGCATCCCGCTCAGAAAGCTCTCCCAATCACTAGTGCCATGGAAATCGTCGACCATGAGAAATCCGCCCTTCAACAAATAATCGTGCAGGCGCTTTGCCTCCGCGTCGGTAAAACTCCAATTCTCTACTTGGACGGCATAGAGCCATGGATAGTTGAAGATATCGTCACTGTCCAGATCAACGACCTGCTCCGTCGAACGGGCATTCGTTCGAGTCAGGCGGCGAAGGGCCATGAGAAACTGGCGATCTGCCTTGGGGTAGTCCCGCGACCAGCTCCAGCTACCTCCATAGCCTCCATAGCCATAACCAAAGCCTGCGAAGCTTCGCTCAGCTGCCGTGTAGTGCAGCCGCGACCAGGAGAATTCTGCTTTTTCATTGGCCGATCCCGGCGTGACAGGATCGTGAGGGCTTGAGCCAAACCACTGATACGCGCGCGATGTTAGATAGAAAAAAACGCAGGTTGAGGCGACGAGAGGGAGCACTACCGAAATGCGCGGCAGCAGCTTCACGGGATACCCTGATGCTCTAGAGAGAGAATAGCAGAGCCGGCCTATCGATGGATTGTATCGGTCCCCGAAAAGTAGGATCCTGCTAACCATGGTGGCCGCTCAGGTTTTGTGATGAAACGCCGCGATTTCATAAAGCTTGGCGCTGCCGTGCTGGGAGCCAGGTCAGCCGATTATTTATCGGCCCAGACCCCAGGAATGATTCCGAGCGGCGGCGCACCGGTTCCATCGAAGGCGGACATTACTTTGCGCATTGCTCCCGTGACCGTCGAGCTGGCCCCCAACCGCATCATCAGCACGATAGGCTACAACGGCTGCTCTCCCGGCCCTCTTTTGCGGATGCGCGAAGGAGTGTCGGTGATGGTTGATGTTGAGAATGACACCGATACGCCGGAGTATGTGCATTGGCATGGTCTCCACATTCCCTGCGACGTAGACGGCGCACAGGAGGTAGAGACACCAGCAGTGCCGCCTCGCGGCCGCCGCCGATACCAAATCACACCGCGGCCGGCAGGCACGCGCTGGTATCACAGCCACGCAATGGCCATGGACGATCTGCACAAAGGCAGCTATACAGGCCAGTTCGGCTTCCTGCTCATCGAAGCTGGCCGCGATCCGGGCCACTACGACCAGGAGGTCTTCCTGGCGGTCCGGGACTGGGAGCCGTTTTTCACCTCAGACCAGATGGAGGATGAAGACGAAGATCAAAGCGGACCACAGCCGGAACGGCCAGCCGTGCTCGACACGCGGCCCAATGGCTTGGAAGTAGGCTCCCAAATGTATTCCATCAACGATAAGGCCCTGGGTTTCGGCGAGCCCATTCGAGTGAAGCAAGGAGACCGCGTCCTGTTCCATCTCCTGAATGCGAGCGCTATTGAAGACCGCAGCCTTGCGCTACCTGGGCATAC
>DASXLY010000210.1:0-7398 GCA_036495975.1 Occallatibacter sp.
CTCCCGCCTATCCTGGTACTTTCGGTCAGGGGCGCATATGCGGCGGACGACTGGTTCCCTGGCCACAGTGCAAAGCCTCTTAGCGGGAGGTTGTGATGCCAGCCTCACCCGAACGTTTCCCAAATCGCAAGCAGTCCTTTAAAGAGCCCGAATTCAAAGTTCCGGACAATGCGGATTCCGGGCCAGCATCTGGATTTGATGGCGCCCCGCCTCCGAATCCACCCGACATCTCACCGACTCCGGGCTGGGGGGTTCAGGGGAACCCCGTAAGCGATACGTCCACGTCGCGGGACAAGCTGGGGTTCCAGCCGTACGTGGATGCCGTGGCTGCTTTTCTGATCCATCCCGATACGAGGCCGCCTTTGACGCTCTCCATCGAGGGCGAGTGGGGTATGGGCAAGTCGTCATTCATGCGCCAGCTGCAAGCCGAACTGGATAAGCCGCAGGATCCGCAGCCGAAGACGAATCTGGGCAGAGCGCTTTTTGCCTCCCGGCGGCGACTTGCTCCCGCGCTGCACATCCGGCCTCGCCGGCAACGGCTGACGTTCTGGTTCAATGCGTGGCGACATGACAGTCGCGACGCGATGTGGGCCACCTTTGCCCTAAGCATCACGCGGAACCTGCGCGATGGTCAGAACATACCTGAGCGCTTACTGGGTGATCTACAGCTTGCGGCGAGCCGCGTGGAAAGCCTCACTGGATGGCTGCACATTTTCGGCACTCTGGTGCTGTTTGCGATGATTGCAGTAGGAGCTGCCGGGTGGCGGCCTATCCGTTCAATCTGGCACCGCAGGAACGCGCGGCTTTCTCTCACAAAGTCCTAGGTCTATTAGGACTCGATGCGAAGAGAACGGATGATGCTTCGGAGGTCAGCACGAAAAAGATTCCCGAGACGGGAACGCAGCGCAAGACCGAATCGAGCAAGGGCTCATTCATCTCCGACCAGATCAGCAGAATGAGTGCTGCCAATGCGGCGTTCGCATCGATATTCTTCTTGGCGGCATATGCCTACTGGATTCGCAAGCATGCCGGCAAGAGCCTAGAGCTGAAGTTGGAGAAGTATTTGACCCGCCCGGATTACCAGGCTCGAGCTTCCTTTGTTGAGACGTTTCACGAAGACTTTCGGAGGGTTGTGCGCGCGTATGCCGGCAAACGCAAGGTGTTCATCTTTGTGGATGACCTGGACCGGACCGATGTGCCCAAAGCCGCGGAGCTAATGCAGGCGATCAATCTCATGATTGGTGAAGACGACCATCTGGTGTTCATTCTCGGCATCGATCGCGAGAAGGTAGCTGCTGGCATCGCACTAAAGTTCAAGGATATTCAGCCGTTCCTTGATCGCACGAAGGAAAGCGAGGTGTCAGCGCGGCATCCGGCTGCGTTTGGGTACCTATACTTGGAGAAGTTCATCCAAGTCACCTTTCGAGTACCGCGGCCAAGCGAGAGCGGGATCCAAGAATTTCTGGATAGCCTGGCGAATCGCCAGGAACAGATGAAGGCGCAAGCGGAACGCAAGCAGGCTGAGCAAGAGAAACGCCGGATGCAGCGGCGCTTCGTGGACGTGCGCTCGCGCGCAGATTCTGACGAAGTGCAAACGCTCATTCGAATGGTCGCACCCGCGCTGCAATGGAATCCTCGCCGAATGAAGCAGTTCATCAACGACTTTAGGCTTCAGGCGTATATCGCTTCGGACCTCGGCCTGCTTGATTTCGTTTCGTCAGCTGACGGACCGGAGCGCGCCGCGATAACGTTGGAGCAGCTTGGAAAGTTTGTGGCGATCACCATGGCGTGGCCCGATTTAGTAATGGATCTCATCGCTTTTCCCGCTCTGCTTCGTGCCATTCACAAGGCGGAACATATGGGAGTGAACGAGTTCCTGAAGCAGGATGAGTTCGATTCCACGGCCAACGGTAAAGAGTATTTGAACGACGATCGAAAATGGCTCATTGCGCGCTGGTCCAAGGAGCGGCTGCTGCTGGATTTGCTACTGGCCCGCGGCCAAGGCGAGGACGGCCCAAGGTACAGTCTTGAGAATACGGACCTCCGGGTACTGCTTAACATCTCGCCGAAGGTCCAGCGGGCTTCTGCGGAGGTAAGCGCTGCGGCTGCGACTCCGGCGGCTTCCCAGTCCCGGCCGTCCGGGCGTCGATCGAGAGCGGAATCTGAGGATTTCGGGGCGGCGGAAGAGGAACTCGTCGAGACTAACCAGACGTCGAGCGACAAAGCATCGCGCCCGTCTCGCGAAGCTGAACGGCCGCGCCGTTCGGCAAAGGCCTCCCAATCTAAGCCCGCCTGACGAGCCACGTTAGATGCGCCAACAAGCGGGCCGGCTGGATTCTCGTGGGGAGTCCACCCTCCATTCTTGGCCACGGACACGAGCTTCGGCGTTGGTGATCGCTGGCGATCTAGGGCGCGGGATCAGGGAACGACGATTCCCTGATATTGAGAAAACAGTTCCCTGTTCCGGCAGACTGCCCCGACTGGGCAAGCTGCAGCAAAGCCGCCCAGCGTCAGTTAGATAGTGGATTTCGCTTCCCCTTCTTTCGGAGCAAAAGAGGAAACTTTCTCTGTATTGTTCCCTGTTAGCAGGGATTTGCCGGAGAACGGTTCGCTCTGGACTCTATCCACCGCCATCCTGAATCAAATAAATCATTTACAAGATCTCAAGCGGACACGAGTTCCTCTCGTTGAGAGGATTTGGTGTCCGATAGGTGTCCCATTGTCAGAGACGGCGAGCTGCCCTGTGGCTCGTGATTGATTGGGAGGCCTGACCATCGCAAGTTCGAACTACGAGCCTACCCCCGTGCTCAATGCCATCGCCCCGAACGGCGCACAGGAGGGCGCAACCGATACAACTGTCACCGTGACAGGTGCAAACTTCAGCACCGACTCCACTGTGCTCTGGAACGGCACGCCGCTCCCCACCTCCTTCGTCAGTACCGGGGAGCTCACCGCCACCATCAGCGCATCTCAGCTCTCCACCTTCGGCTGGGACCCCATCACCGTCTCCAGCCCTGCCGCGGCCGCCGGCCTCAGCCAGCCGCTTCCCTTCACGATCTAGAACATCGTGTATCTCAGCGCCAACCACATGCTGTACAACCCCTATGACCGCCTGCTCTACGCCAGCGTCAATAGCGCTGCCACCCAGGTGACGGGTAACAGCATCGTCACCATCGATCCGCTGACCGGCGCCATCGGAAAAGCCGTCACCGTGGGTAGTCAGCCTTCTTCCATCGCACTCTCTGACGATGGCCAGGCCCTCTACTCCACCTTGACCGGCAGCAATCGATTGCGCTGTACCGTCCGCTTTCCCACAGCCTTGCTTTCAGCTTTGCGCCTCCCAATCCCACCTATTCGACGGGAGCGAATCAGCCGCGCGGAATAGCCATGATGCCTGGCACAGAGAACACCGTCGCCATCGACGAGGGTTCGTTCCAAGGCCTCGGCATATACGACATCGATCCCACGTCGCAGGCCGTCACTTTGCGCGGCACAGCCCTCAGTGGTCCCTATACAGGCTCCGGTCCCGCGTTCATGGACGCAACCGACCTTCTTTCCTTCGACACCGATACCTCTGGCGCCTCTCTTAACCACTTCCTCGTCAACGTCAGCGGACTCTCCAGCGTCAACGCATCCTCTCCATACGAGAGCACGCTTCTTGGGTTTGGAGGGTTCTCCGTACCACCGAGTTTCAAGGTCAACGCCGGCCTTGCATTCGCCAATGCAGGTGGCGTCGCCAATCCCGCAACCGCGCCGGCTACCCAAATCGGTATCTACCAGCCCCTGAACGGTCCATACACATACTCCGATCTTGGCAGCATAGTGGAGCCGGACACCTCACTCGGCGCGGTCTTCTTCTTCGGGGCGGGTCTGACACCGCCGAGCACATACCAGCAGATCGGGGGTCTTAGTCGCTATGACGAGTATAGTTTCCTGCCGACTGCCTTCATCCAGTTGGTAAATCTCAGTACCTCAACCACACAGGCCACTTCCGTCGACCTCATCCGCTTTGGTTCCGATGGACTCGCCTTCCTCACCAGCGCAGGACAGATCTATCTCGTGCGTGGTCCCTTCGTCGTACCGCAGCTTCTGCAGCAAAACCCGAAAGCCACTCTCGCCTCCCTGAACATCACCAGCGTGACCCACGGCGCGGGCAATCTCCGCATCACTGTCACCGGCAGCAATCTCGTCCCCGGTGCGACGGTGAACTGGAACGGCGCGCCGCGCACCACCACCCGCACCGACTCGACTCATCTCACCGTCGCCATCCCCGCCTCCGACCTCACCGCCACCGGCACCGCATTCATCACCATCACCAACCCGGCCACCGCCGCATCCAACGCCGCCACCTTCACCATCAACTGAAACTTCTTATCGCGAGGGCATTCTGGCCGCCGGATCAAGGTGATGTTTCAAGCGGGATACAACGCATTCGTAGAGGGGTTCTTCCCCGAGCAACCGTACGGGAATTTGACGGATGCCACCGTATCTGCCGATTCGAAAGCCAGCGAGAGCCATCAGCCTGGGCCGGTAACGGAAGACGGTCAGCGGAGGTGATTGCCCTCAGCCAGCGAATGAAGGGGAAAATCTGCTTCTGGCGAGAATCTACAGCTGCTCTGCTTGAAACGTCACCGACTGGAAGGTGGCGTTAGGTCTCAGTTCCCTGTCCGATAAGGTGTCCCCTGACTGACGAATGAGGTCACTTCTCATCACCGTTCATGACGTCAGATACCCTAAACCAACTGAAAGCGCGCCTCACGCATGTCGAAACGTACCTGGCCGACGGCCATTCGGCGTACTTCGGCACGCGGCCACATGGTTGTTTCCGCACCGGTGCACGAGATCCTTCTCGTAGCTGCCGGGGCATTCGGAGCAGCTTTGAACCAGAGATCATTCAAAGAATGTTCCGGGCGAGAGAGGAGAACCACCTAAAATGGCCAAGCATTGTCTTCTGGACTAAACTAGTTCACGCTCCATAGAGGAACATTGGAAATGCCCCTCAAAAGTGTCTAATCAGAGGACAAGCTGGCGACTGGTGTTCCCGGTAGCGCTCGTCGCGCTTCTGATAGGAACAACGCTGGGAGTAGTTTGGCATCATCATGCCGCTACAGCACCCGATAACTGCCCCATCTGCCACTTGAGCCATCAGGCCATTGAGCCTGCGCCGGCAAGCGCTCGCACATCCAGCCTGCTTCCAATGGGAACTGCGCCTGAGACAGAACGCATCCGCTTCATCTCGCGAGGCCCCGCGCAACACCTTTCCTCTCGAGCTCCTCCCGTATAGCAGCTACCTCGTCTGCGTGCCGCGCGCGGCATGCTTGTCCGTGTATCGCCCTCCTGACGAAGGCTGACTGCCCATGCGTTTTCAACGTCTGTGTCTTCCATTTTTATTTACCGCATTGTCATTATTTGAAACCGCGAGCGCGCAAGCTACGCCGCCACAAACGCAATCGCCTCCACAAGCGCAGATGCTTGCACAGAAACCTGGAGCCGTGACGATAACGCTCGACGACGCCATTCAGATGGCATTGCGACACAATCACAATCTGCTGGCTGCACGCACAACGATCCAACAGAGCGAAGCCGAAGAGACCACGGCGAATCTGCGCCCCAACCCGGTGCTCTTAGGCGACGCGCAGTTTCTTCCTATCTTCCAGCCGAGCCAATTCAGCTCCGATTACATCAACGACACCGCGCAGTTTGATCTGGGCGTCAGCTATCTGTTTGAACGCGGCAAGAAACGTCAACACCGCCTACAGGCAGCCAAAGATCAGACGGCAGTTACGCGGTCACAGGTCGATGACAACGAGCGCAGCCTCACCTTTAACGTTGCCTCGCAGTTTATCAACGTTGAACTTGCCGAATCGACCTTGGAACTGGCGAATGAGGACCTCAAAAGCTTCCAAAATACCGTGGATATTAGCGAATCGCGCTATAAGGCGGGCGACATCAGCGAAGACGACCTTCTCAAGATCAAGCTTCAAATGCTTCAGTTCGAGACCGACGTCTCCACAGCAAAGCTTGCTAGGGTTCAGGGGCTCTCCGACCTGCGGCAGTTGCTCGGATATGAATCGATCACCGCAGACTACGACATAGCCGGCGCTTTCGACTACCAGCCCGTCAAGGGCAACCTCGAAGACTTTCAGTCGAAAGCTCTGCAAACGCGGCCCGATCTTCGTGCAGCCCAGCAGGGAGTCACGGCCGCGAATAGTCAATACCAATTGCAGAAGGCCATCGGAAAAAAGGACGTGACCGGTCAAATCAGCTACACGCACCTCAGCGATATCAACAATGTCTCCTTGTTCGGACAGATTCCGCTATCGATCTTCGACCGCAATCAGGGAGAGATTGCGCGTACCGGATACGCTATTACGCAGGCTCAGGAGCAGGAGAGATTCACGAGTGGCCAGGTGCTGACGGATGTTAGGGACGCCTATGAGACCCTGCGCACGAACGATCAAATCGTGAGCATCTATCGTTCGGGCTATCTCGGCGAGGCAAAACAGTCCCGCGATATCAACGAGTATTCGTACAGGCATGGCGCTGCAAGCCTGCTTGACTTTCTCGATGCCGAGCGAAGCTTTCGGGCTACACAACTCGCCTACCGCCAGGCGCTCGATTCCTATCTGGTTGCACTCGAACAGCTTCGCGAAGCAGTAGGAACCAGGAGCTTGCCATGACGATGACTCCCACCATCCGCCGCGATCGGCGGGATCGATTTCCGTTTCGTTCACGCAGACTTCAAAGTGTCGCAACGTTCGCCTTCTTATTGGTCCTCACTGCCTGTAGCTCCAAAGATCGCCAGTACGCGAACAAAATGACATCTTTCTCCGCAACGGCGTCGAGTGCCTCAGTTCCTCAGCTATTCACCATTCCGGAAGACCAGATGTCGCACGTGCAGGTGGTTACAGTTCAGCCTACAAAGCTGAACCGTACGCTCCGGCTTACAGGCGCCGTAGCCTACAACGCCTTCAAAACGACGCCCGTCATCACACAGGTCGGTGGACCCGTCAGCCGGATTTTGGTTGTACCTGGACAGAAGGTCGCAGTCGGGCAGCCAATGCTGGACGTGAGCAGTCCTGACTATTCGCAGTTACTTGACGCTTATCTGAAAGCAGCAGACTCGTATCGCCTCGCGGACAAGAACTATGCACGAGAAAAGGACCTATACGACCACCATGCCGTGGCCCAGCGAGATCTTGAGCAGGCCGAATCGGACCGCAATCAGGCTCAGGCGGATTTGAATGCGGCGGAACAGGGAATGAGAATCCTCGGGGTTAAAAACCCAGCCGACTTGGCAAAGACCTCGAATTCTTCAGCTCAAATTCCGGTGCTGGCACCCATCAGTGGAGAGGTTGTGGAGCGCCTCGTATCACCAGGTCAGGTTGTGCAGGCTGG
>DASXLY010000211.1:0-253764 GCA_036495975.1 Occallatibacter sp.
CAGCCCGTCAGGCCACGCATATGCTCGACGAAGTGACGAAAGGCCGAGGGCACCGGCGGCCCCAACTTCATGTGGTCGACGTAGCCATCCAGAGACTGGTTCATTCCAAAGACGAGTTTCGCCATGCTGCAAATCTCCTTCTCAGATTCTTCAGAATAGCTTGACCCGACGTCGCGCGGAAGCGAGGTTGAACCCTATCTGCGCGCCCGCATTGTCGGTGTGACCAATCATCAGAGGTCCGCTTTCAATCCCGAGATTCAAACTGAGACACTACTCACAGTTCCGCTTCCGATCTCGACCACTTCCTGCCCGAAGTCGAACTTCATGCCCCACCTCTCACCGACGACGCATATACAGAAACGTCCGTTGCGATCCTAAAGAGGTTTAGGAGGCCAATCTGTCCGACTTCACTCCCGCTGCAAAGAAGGTGATTCGATGCAATGAAATCCAGACGGCCTCGGCGACAACAGAGCGTCGCCAGCAGCGCTCTCCGTAGTAACACGTAGATCTCTATGTGGCAGCACATAGCTTAGTTCGTAGAAGCACGGATATGCTTCTGACTCTTCCTTCTCTATTCTGTTCAGCAGGAAATAGGTTGAAGTACAGAAGTTCCAATCAAACACTGGAGGATATCATCATGGCAACCGCGAAAAAGTCTCTGATCAGCAACTCTTCCAAGAAGTCAACCAAGAAGGCAAGCCAGAAGGCCGCTGCCGCTCCGACTGCCGGATCTTTGAAGTCCGCGAGAAAGTGGTAACAGGGTTCCACCTGGCATGAGGTTGGCGGTCAGCCTCTCCGGAAATAGACGGCGGCCCGACATGGGCCGCCGTCCTCGTCTTCCACCACCAGGAGTCAGCTCGCCAGAGTCTCAAATCCAGCGAAACAATTTCACAGATGTCCTCGAGCTGGATGGGGAGCGCGTCGTCCATCCTGGGAAATCCAAAGAACAAAAATCGTCAGTCTTCCTGTGGTGCCAACCTGTCACCCCGCCAGCCGTGTGTCTTTTGCCGGACTGCTACTCACATGCTCTTCGCTCAGGTCTCTTTTTCCGCTTGCAACGACTCGATCACCCGGATCAAATCGGGCAAGTTGTCTTTCAGCGCGTAATGGATCGAGCCGGCAGCCGCTGCCGATCGCCGCAACTCAGTGTCGTCGTAATCGGTGAGGATGACGACTCTCGCACTGGGATCCGTTTGACAAATGCGTCGCGTTGTTTCAATTCCGTCCATCTCCTTCATTCGCAGGTCCATCAGGACGAGATCGGGCCGCATCAACCGATAAGATCGGAGCGCTTCAGTGCCGCTCGAGCATTCCTCGATCGACTTCGCCAAGGGCCCAACAATGCTGGCGACCAGATGGCGGACCGAAGCATTATCGTCAACGATGAGGATCTTCAACTTGACTCCTGATGAAGTGAGATTAGGGGAAAAACGGCAAGAGGAGAATCCGCGCTGCCGCAGATTTAGCCACTGTGCTGCCACCCACAACAGCGAATTGGCCCCTCTCAATTCCAACTTCGCGGAGATACAAGTCCGATGCGACTCGACGGTTCGCGGATGAATGCCCAATTCGGTCGCAATCGCGACTCGGTTTTTGAAGAACCCCACGTTAGTTGACCCAATCCATGCCCCCTTCCGTATTGGTGGCGATTCGACCGGAGCCCTGAGATTGGCGCCCGTGTCATTGGGGTCTTATGTTAACTGCCCATCATTGATCCTGAGCGCTCGGGATGAAGTACAGAAGCCAGCCATCGCCGAACGGCGGTGGCAGAACGCCTGTGCGATCCGCGGTGCACTGGTGGTCTGTCGAAAAAGCAGCTTCGGACTCAATAACCGGTGAAGGCGGCACCAACGACAGGAAGTTTTCCTGAGCAGGCGACCCTGAGAAGCTTGGCCAAACCGGCAATCCACTTCGGTTCGGATCGCCACTCTTAGCAAATGCAGTCCAATAGCGAATCATCGTGCTGGACAGCTGTTGCTGGCTTGCTGTGAGCGGCACCGTTGGTTCGCCAAGAGCGCTGAGATTGAACAGATACTGAGCCTCAGAATAGTATTCGGAACCTTGGGGAAAGCTGGCTGGAAAGTTGGCCGCCGGCAGAATCGGTGGTGCGTTTTCATCGGCAAATTCGTAGGTGTACATGGGAACGTACTGCGACATTGCCTGATCGGTCCCGAGTGCCGTGCAGGAGTAAAAACCATCAGTAACCAGAGTGGTGTAAGCGAGACCGGGACTCGAGAAATCCTGAGGCGTTCGATACCAAATAGAGAAGAGATTCCCGACCAGGGGTCCGAACTGATCCTGAAGAAAATTCTCGTAGCTGCCTGCATTCGTTATCGCTTCGTCGACACCGATAAGCGCACCGAAATATCTGTATTCGTCGTGATTCGTACCGTTGATCACGGGCACCCGATTGAACTGGCCGCTCTGGAAAGCAGTATCCGGCGATTGGGTCAGCACATTGCCATCAACATCGGGCAGTAAAGGTCCAAGAGATACCAAGGTCTGGAGATCGAGTGAACGCAGGCACTCGGCCGTCTGGCATTGAACTGTATCGGCGAATGCCCCACCGATTGCCTCTGCCGCCGTCAATGAAGGGAATACCATTCCAAGATCGTTGAGTCCGGTCTCTGCTATTGCACGTTTGAAAAGTCCTGCTGCAGTCGGTGAAGCGATGTGCGAAAGGATACTCGCGGACTCGCCGAAGATCGTTACGTTATGCGGATCGCCCCCAAACGCAGCGATATTTCGTTTCACCCAGTTCAGTGCAAATTGCTGGTCCATCAATCCATAGTTCCCGGATCCACCGTTGGACGTCTCCGCACTCAACGCCGGATGAGCCAAAAAACCCAGAGCGCCCAGGCGATAGTTGATCGTGACAACGATTACGTTCCCGTTCTTCACCAGCGGGGTTGGATCATAAAAGTTACCTGCCCCCTGAACAAGGCTGCCGCCATGAATCCAGATCATCACCGGAAATCGTGGCTGGTCTTGGTCCTGACCCTGATCTTCGCCCTGGTCCTGGCCGAAGAAAGCAGTTCCCTGGCTTGTCGGAACATACACATTCAGGAACAGGCAATCCTCGCCTGTGGGAATTGCGGGAAATGGAAAGGCTGTTTGCGGGCAGGCATTGCCGAACCTGGCAGCGCTCACCGGCGCAGACCAGCGCGCTGGAGGTTGCGGCGGCGTCCATCGCAGTTTTCCGGCAGTTGAAGCTGCGTATCGTACGCCGAGGAATTCCGCTACTCCTGGAGTCAGAATGCCTTTGACGGGACCATAAGTTGTATTCACGACCGGAGCCGACGACGCGTGCGCAGATAGAGCAAGAGCCATCATGCAAGCTGCAACCACACTGGTGACGTAACGCTTCATAGTTTTCCCTTGTTTGCCAGGTACGACGATGCTGGCGATCAATCTGCGGACCGGGCCGGATCGTCAACGATGAGGACCTTCAACCGGTTTCCTGATGAAGAGATTAGGGAAGGAAAGGTCGGAAGGGTATCCGTACTGCCACCGATGAAGCTGCGTGCTGCCACAGAAGCATCTACGTGTTGCTACGGAGGCGCAGCTGGCGACGCTCTATAGTCACTGAGAATGGATTCGGTTGAAGGCCTGCCTGGAGAAGGATGCGGCGGCGATTAGAGAAACTGTGCTTTATTTTCCAGAGCGAACCGCAACAGCGAATTGGTTCCACTTAATTCCAGCTTCAGGCAGATACTGGCCCGATGCGATTCGACCGTTCGCGGATGAATATTCAATTCAACCGCAATCTCTTTGGTCGCTTTCCCTGTGGCGATCATACCGAGAATCCGCCGTTCCGCAGGCGTGAGATCGTCGATGCCCGGGCGGGACGCCCGCAAGGCGTTGGTCCGACCGCGCCTGTCCATCAACGCTGACGTCATCGAGGGGCTCACGAACCAGCCGCCAGAGGCCACCGAGCGGACGCAGTTCACAATATCGACCAGCGCGCTTTCTTTCACCACGAAGCCCTTGCCCAAGTCCATTGCGCGCTCGAGGAGATCCACCTCGCTGTGCATCGTCAGAAAGATCACTTCTACAGGCAGTTTGAGCTTGCGGATTTCGAGCGCCACGCCGAAGCCGTGCAGCTTAGGCATGTCCAGATCCACTATCGCCAAGCGCGGCCTCATGGATTCGATCAGAGCCAGCGCTGTGACGCCATCGCCGGCTTCACCTACAACTTTGAGGTCGGGCTGTTCCTCAATGACCTGGCACAACCCCTTCCGGACAATCGGATGATCGTCGGCTACAACCAGACGGATTTCGTCGAACGTTCCACCTGTTGATCGGTGCATCAGATCGAAAGAAGATCGATCACAATTGTAACCTTAGTTCCATGGCCCGCGGTCGACTGTAGGTCCAACTTTCCCGCCAGCAGTTGCGTTCGTTCCCGAATGCCGGCAAGGCCAAATCCTTGATACCCAATACCTGGCATGAAGCCGCGTCCGTTATCGTTGACCACGAGTTCCAGCCGTTCTGCCGAGTGCTTGATGCGGATCGTGGCCTGCGTTGCGTGCGAATGGCGCAGGATGTTGTTCACGCACTCCTGCACAATCCGGTAGAAGTTGATTTCCGTCTGGCCCGGCAATACAGCGTCAACGTTGTCGATCTCGGTTTCAAACTCGATTCCGGAAGAATTGGCGGCTGTCTCGATCATTCCCTGCAAGGCCGTCGTCAAGCCGAGACGGTCGAGTCGATAGGGTCTTAGATCGTACGAGATTTCTTTCACTTCCCGCACGGCCTCAGAGATCTCCGTCGAAATTGCTTCCATCCGCTCGCCGAACCACGCGCCCAGCGAATCGCGTCGCTGCAGCACGAGCAGCGCCTGATTCTTGATCACCACGAGGCGCTGCCCCAAGCTATCGTGCAACTCCCCGGCAATGCGTTTTCGTTCATTTTCCTGTGACGCTATCAGTTGGCGCGAGAACGCCTGCCTCGCGGCGCGTTCGGCCTCCCACTGTCTGACTCGGCCGCGCCAATACCACCACACAAGGCTCGCAAGAGCCAGAGCTACCAGGCCCTCAAACCACCACGTCTGGTAATACGCCGGTAAAACAACGATCGGCAATTCAGCCGCTTGATCGTTCCATGGGCCGTCCGCCATAGCGGCTGTGACCCGGAACACGTAGGACCCGGGCGGCACATGCTGGTAATACGCCGTGCGACGCAACCCCACATCCACCCAATCTCGGTCGAGACCGACAAGCCGGTACTTGAACTGGATCTGGGAGGAGTTCGAAAGGCGCAAACCGGTGTACTGGATTTCGAGATTCTCCTGACCAGGATGAAGTCGAATTGGCTGATCGACTGCCATCGCGCCGTTGTCGATCGATACCGATTCGATCAACACTGGCGGAGGTGTGGGCGCGAGCGGGATCTTCTCTGGATCCACGATGGCGACGCCATCTTGGGTGGGGAACCAAAGACGGCCATCTGGCGCTTTGAAACCCGCCGGCGAGAATCCGCCGTTGCATTCCTCGTTTCTCATGCCGTCCTGGCGGCCATACCGGAACGAAGTGACGGCACGAATCCGCCCGGCTGCGAAGTCATTCAATTCTTGTTTGTTGACCCGATAGATCCCGCGATTGCAACTGAACCATAGATTGCCTCGCCCATCCTCCAGAATCTGGAATACACCGTCATCGAACAGCCCCTCGCGAACCGAGTACTTCGTAATGTGTCCCCCTTCGAGCCGGCCCAGTCCGCCATCGTATGTGCCAACCCAAAGGACTCCGGCGGAATCCTCATAAAGTGCGCGTACATGGTTCGATGGGAGTCCATTCTGCTCGGTCCACGCTCGTATCCTGCCGTCTTCTCCCACGTACGACAATCCGCCCATGCCGGCCGCCCACAGGCCCCCATCGCGGGCGTCGGCAATGGCCTCGATATCATTGCCTGCTAGCCCGTCTTTCTTTGAAAGCAGTTGCCAACTTCCGTCGGCTTCCTTGCGACGAAGTCCATCCGATCCCCCGAGCCACATCACGCCTCGCCGATCTTCGTGCGTCACCCTGACTCCTGACGGGTCGCCCAGGCCGCCGGCGACTCGTATTAGGCGCCCATTCAGTTGTCGATAAGGATCGCCGTTGACCCATAACCGCCCCTCGCGATCCTCACCGATGGACTTGATTACGCCCGGCAGAGAGGTCGTGAACCGGCCGTTGGAATACCGGTCGAGACCTTTGCCCAAGGTGCCGATCCACACGGCGCCATCGTTGCTTTGAAAGATCGGGTATATGTTCCGATCGACGAGCCCATCTTCTACCGACAAAACATCAATGCGCCGGCCGCGAAGTCTGTACAGGCCATATGCATCCGTTCCTAGCCAGATGTTGCCCTCGCGATCCTCGAACAGCGCTCTGCGATTGGGCATATCAGGGAAGGCTCCTGGAGTCGACAGGGTTTGACGCCATCCTGTCGGCCCGGGGCCCTGCTTACTGGAATTGCTCCGGTTAGAATCGAGTGCGATACTCGAATCGCGATTCAACCATGCGGCCCGATCGGGTGGCAGCAGCGACCAGCGGCCCCCGCTGATCTCGGCGGCTGCGCCGTTTCGAAGTTTGAGCCAGAGAGTGCCATCCAAACTCCGCGTGACATCGTCAGCCAGGCGCCATCCCGGCGGAATCGGGTAATCGGCTCTCCGCCCATGGTCGAAAACGTGAAGTCCCTCGGCATCCCGCGAATAAAAGCCTGCTCCCGGCGGTTGGAGAGGATGATCATATGGATACTCTTTACGGTCGAGCGGAACGAACCGATCCGTCCGGCGATCCCAGCCGTGGACTCGATTCCCAGTCAGCACCCACAAATCGCCGGCCTCGTCTTCTGTAAGGGCGAAAGAATAATTGGAGTCCACACCGTCGCGCTCCGTGTAGGTGCGGAAACGCCCTTTCGAGTAGTGGGTGAGGCCTTGCTCTTCCGCGGGCGCCCAAAAGCCGCCACCACGCCCGCAGACCAACCCCAAAAACCGATCGGAGAGAATCCCGTCTGAATTGCTCTTATTAAACGGCACGAAGCGCACGCCGTCGAAGCGGACCAAACCATCGTAGGTGGCCAGCCAGAGGTAACCTTCCGGCGCCTGGCAGATCCCTAGGACGCTGTTCACCGGCAGGCCGTTCTCGTTGGTCCAATGATCGACAACCACTCCCTGCGCGAGTGCCGTCGCGAGACACGGAAGCAACAAAGTCACCTTGAGCAGTCGTCTGGGAACCGGGGCAGCTTGTGACAAATGAATCATTGCAGCTTGATGAAACCAGCGAATTCTAGCATGGCATCAACTAATGATGTCGCTCGGCACTTTGGCAATCGGCCGAAGCAGAGCGCTCAAAGTACGCAGTCGATCCAGACTGATTGAGCAAGTATCGAGTTTTCACGCAAACTCCCAACGCCTCGCGATTCGCCTGGCGATCAAAAACAGCGCTGTTCCCGCGGCAAGTAATACAGACACCTGCGGCCACAAAGCCGTCACCGGTAACTCGCGCCAGAACACCTTTGTGAAACCATCTATTGCCCAAGCGTTGATGGTGAAAAGGCCTGCTTTCTGCATTGCGAGCGGCATCAGGAAGCGTGGGAACATACTTCCACCCAAGGACGACATGATCAGGATGAGCAGGGGTCGATACTGCGCCCAGCTGGCCCCTGGTGTGGCAGATGCTGGCCAGCAGAATCCCAAACGCCGCGACCGCAAACGCCGTGCACAGCCCCATCACCAGGAACCCCGGAATGTGGCTGAAGAAATCCAGATGGAAGACGGCCCAACCATAGAGGAACATGACCACCAACTGCATAAACGCCAACAGGGTATTGAAGGTCAACTTCCCAGCCAGCAGCGTTGTCATGGTCACTCGTGAGGTCAGCACGCGATCCAGCGGGCCACTCTCAGCCTCATCCAGCAGCGAGCCTGCCGACCCGCTGGCCGTAAAAAGCAGGAACATCACCCCGATCGCAGCAGCATAAAAAGAAATCATTGGCTTGTTTTTGCCTTCGCCCGCCACGGAGTGCATTTGCACGGCGATCATTTCGCCGCCGGCCACAGGGCCAACCTGACCCGAATTGTCCGCCGCAGCGTTTCCCGTCCGCGAGTCTTCGAGCTGTTTCAGCGTCACCATGTTGGCGTCGATCCTTCTGCGTTGTTCGGGAGTAAATCCGCCAACATATTTCTCGGTATATTCAGAACCTTTTTCCGCCATTACTGAAGGCATGGAAGTCATCCGTCGTTCCGAGATCTGACGGCAGTGTGGGTTCCCGATGAAGCGTCGGAGGCGTTGCGCGATCTTGTCCGGCAACGGAAAGCAGCCAAGCAGGACCAGGTGCGTGCACGGCATCGGCTGACCAACTTCCTGCTCCGATCGCCGCCGAGTTGGGCAGCAACATCTCCTCCCGTTTCCAGACGGCACGGAAGCTGATGGGGTATTCCGGAGCCTTTCCGAGTGAAAACTCCAGCGGCAAGCGCATCCGAAAAGGTGCTATTACCAAATGTGGCAATGCACATCTAAGACGCATCGTGGTGGAATCGGCTTGGTGTTATCGGCACCTGCCCAGAGTTGGAGAAAGCGTAAACGACACGAAGGGATACCGGCAGACATCTTTGAAATCGCATGGAAAGCCCAGAATCCCTGCACAAGCGCTACCAGAAACTAACCATGGCAGGCAAAGACCTAAGGAAGGTAGTGACGGCAGTCGCACGAGAACTGTCGGAGGTATGCCGACGGCAAAGTGTCAAGACCCGCCCCCCGCGAAATCCGGCTCATCCACCTCATTCCGTTGCAGATAATTTTTTCCCGAACTTTGCAGTCTATTTCTCTCCAATTCCTTACACTGGTCTCAGTAGAAAAAACCAATGAATCATCGGCCGTCCCGGCAATCGCGTTTAGGACGTCCACCTCGATTAAGCCTTCGCATCCTGTGGCGGAACGATATTGCCATCGAACCCCCAGCAAAATCGCCGGCATCCACCGCTAAGTCTTTATTTATGACGATTTTAGATCATAAGCCGTTTGTTTTCAATTGTTTACGGGACCCCATTACAGAGCTAACCCGTGCGAAATGAGGAACTTGACCGAAAAACAGAGAAAAAAAATTGAACCCGCGCTCAGCGCTCCAACGCAGCTCTCTGGATCGCAAATATCTCCTGGATGCCCGCCTCCGCCAGATCAATCAGCCCATTCAGGTCGCTCCGTGAGAAGCTTCCCTTCTCCGCTGTAGCCTGAGCCTCTACCAGTCCGCCATCGGCCGTCATCACCACGTTCATATCGACCTCGGCCTGCGAATCCTCCTCGTAACAGAGATCAAGCAGCGCGGTTCCACCCACAATCCCCACCGACGTCGCCGCTACCAGTTGTTTCATCGGAGACTGCTTCAGCGTTCCCGCTTTGACCAGCGCATTCAGCGCCAGCGCCAGTGCCGCAGCCGCTCCGGTAATTGCCGCCGTGCGTGTGCCGCCATCGGCCTGGATCACGTCGCAGTCCAGAATCACCGTTCTCTCGCCGAGCATTTGCATGTCGACAACAGAGCGCAGGCTCCGGCCGATCAGTCGCTGAATTTCATGGGTCCGCCCGCCGATCTTGCCCCGCTCGCTCTCCCGCGGCGTGCGTGTCACCGTCGAACGCGGCAGCATCGAGTACTCCGCCGTCACCCACCCGCGCCCCGAATTCCGGAGCCACCCCGGTACTCCCTGCTCGATCGTGGCATTAGTCAGCACCCGCGTGTTCCCCACGGTCACCAGCACCGAACCTTCGGCGGTCTGCACAAAATCGGGCGTCAACGATAAGGGACGAAGCTGGTTGGGTTTGCGGTTTCCGGGACGAAAAAAGCTGGCTTCGGCGAGGCTGGTCATAAACGGGATTGTACGGGAATGGGCCAAATCCATTCCGGAATGGCGCTTGCGACCAGTTTCAAAACGGAACGGACCAAATTGGGAATTGCGTTTTGAACTTCCGCCAAGTCTGTGACTTTGCTGAACTACGATCCGAATCGACCGGGATGGAGTTCCATTTCGGGAGCCGCGCTGCGCTTTCCAGATCAGTCAAAACCCGGCATCTATCCACGTAACTGCCTGAAATTTGAGTCCCTTAATCAGATTGTCCGATTTTGGCACGCCGCGTGTATCCATTTCGGTCAGCCGGCCAAAATCGACGAACCGGTGGACTCCTCAAAAGGTGAAAGGTACCAAGATGCAGCAGCTTGAGCAATTAGCCCCGTTGGACAAGGCGGAACAGAAACGTGCCGATCGAATGGTGGAAAGCCTCACCACCCTTGGCACATCAGGTGAAAGCGTGGCCGATGTCGCTCATGACGCGCGCAATATGGTCACCGCACTCAATCTTTATTGCGACCTGCTCCAGGAACCCGGAGTCCTCGCCACACCGTTCATCCACTATGCGGGGGAGCTGCGGCTGGTTGCGGCAGCCAGCCGTCGCCTTGTCGACAAGCTCATCGCCCTTGACTCCGACGCGCCAGGGGCAACCAGTGAGCCGATCGTTTCAGGCAACGTCGCCAATGCCCCCGCGAAGACCAAGCCCCAAATCCGCCATTGGAAGAGCGTGGCCTCCGAGCCCATCGCCAACCTGGCTCAGGATCTGCTCGCGAACCGTAACCTGCTAGCCTCTCTCGCCGGTCCAACCGTTGCTTTGACCGTCGATGTGCAGGGCGGAGCCGTACCGGTCCGCATGACCGCCGAAGACCTCACCCGAATCCTCGTGAATCTGGTCAAGAATGCTGCCGAAGCCATGTCCGCAGTTGGCCGCATTCATATCACGCTCCGGGAGAGTTGCGGAGAAGCCGCGGATTGTCCCTGGGTAACCCTCAACGTGGAAGACAACGGCCCCGGTCTGACCGGCAGGACTCTCGAAAAGATATTTGAACCTCTGCCATCTCGTGGCCATGGGGAAGATGGGCCTGCCCGCACCTGGCCGGTCGCCCACCGCGGATTGGGGCTTTCCATCACGCGGTCCATCGTGGAGGCGGCGGGCGGCACAGTCCATGCGGCTAACCGCGATCCGCTCGGCGCCTGCTTCCAAATCGAGCTTCCCGTTTCCAACTCCTTAAAACAGGCAGCATTACCTCCGACCGAATCAAGAGTGATCTGGCCCACACAGCCAGAGTGAACAAGGCGGCTACTATGCTCTCAACGTTTTCTTACTCGCGCGCCATGGATTGTATTCCACCAGTCTCCACCGATCTTCCGGCTCTGCACGTGCTCGTGGTAGATGAGGATGACGCCTCCCGCTCTGCCTGCATTGAGATTGCGGAGAGCCTGGGGTACAAGGCCGAAGGCGCG
Source organism: Occallatibacter sp. (assembly GCA_036495975.1). Classification (GTDB taxonomy): domain Bacteria; phylum Acidobacteriota; class Terriglobia; order Terriglobales; family Acidobacteriaceae; genus Telmatobacter. The sequence continues at coordinate 11,288 of DASXLY010000211.1, forward strand.
GAGGAACTCGGCCGGCTGCGATCCCGCCTGGTTCAATCTCCCACCGATATCGTTCTCATCGATCTTCCCCATAACGGAGAGTCGGGACTGGAGACCATCGCGGAGATCAACGCGCTGTATCCGCGGATTTCCATCATTGCCATGGCGCCGGTAAACTCCGCAAGCGTCGCGCTTGCCGCGGTGCATTGCGGGGCATCCGACTATCTCAATAAACCGTTCACCCTCGATGAACTCGCTGTATCGCTGGAACGCGTCGGAGGAAATACCCGGCTCGATGCCGAAACCCGTCGGTTGCGCGAACGTTTGGAGCAACAGGATGGCATGGGGCAGTTGATCGGGCATGCCCCGCAGATGGAGAAGCTCTATCGCATCCTCCTGAAGGTCGCTCAGACCACTCATCCTGTTCTGATCCTCGGCGAAAGCGGCACAGGCAAGGAACTCGTAGCGCGCACCATCCATAACTCTGGACCCAGCGCTGAAAAACCCTTCCTGCCGGTGGATTGCGGATCCCTGGTTCCCACGCTCGTCGAGAGCGAGCTTTTCGGATACGTGAAGGGCGCCTTCACCGGCGCCAATCACTCCAAAGACGGACTCCTGGTTGCCGCTGGAGGTGGGACGGTCTTTCTTGACGAGATCGGAGAACTCAGCCTCGACCTGCAGGCCAAGCTCCTTCGCGCCTTGCAGGAGAGAGAGGTCCGGCCAGTCGGCGCTACCCACCGCATCCCCATCAAAGCGCGCATCCTCACCGCGACCAATCGCAACCTGTCGGAGATGGTTGAGAATGGAACCTTCCGGAAAGATCTCTTCTACCGCCTGAATATCGTAAACCTGCGCCTGCCCCCGCTCCGCGACCGCAAGGATGATATCCCGATGCTGGTCGCGCATTTCCTCAACAAGATCAACCGCAGTCATCCCGCGCGTTTCAGTATCCACGATGACGCGCTGCGCACCATGATGCACTACGACTGGCCAGGAAACATCCGCGAGCTCGAGAATGCCGTGGAACACGGCGCGACCATGGCGTCCGGGGGAGAAATTCAGCTGGGTCACCTGCCCACGCAGTTGCAGAATGAAGCACTCACGGCGCTGCATGCCGCCGCGCATGCCGGCAGAGCCCTTCAGCCGGTGCCCAACAGCGAAGTGGTTCCACTGGCGCTGCAGGAACGGCGCGCCATCCTCGATGCCATTCGCAAGACAGAGGGCGACAAGCTGACCGCTGCAAAGCTTCTGGGAATCGGCAAGACAACACTCTATCGCAAGTTGAAGGAATACGGCATCGCCGATCCGCTGCGAAACAACTAGTTCCGCTACTCTCCGGCCGCTACAGGTATCGAACTTTCGAGAAGGATGATCTGCCGGATCGCGGCGAAACAGGGTTACTACTCCGAGGGAACAGATGAGCATATTGATCGTTAGTGGGATTGAAGGAATTCGTAACTGCGCCGATGTTCTCGCCAAGCAACTCAGCACCGAGGTAGACGTTGCCGAAGGACGGCGGAACGCTCTCGACGCGCTTCGGCGAAAGGAATTCGCCGCTGTTGTGGTGGATGAGTCGCTCGCCGAGTGCGACCCGGATGCAGCCGCCGCTATCTGGGAGCGCTCCGGTCTGGCGATTCCGCTGCAAATCAACTTCGCCGTTTCCGGCAGTGCGCGCATCATCCGCGATATTCGTGCCGCACTGCGTCGGCGCCAGCGTGAGCAGGCCGTCGCCGAGAAAGCGGCAACCGTGGCCATCGAATGCGAACTCCGCAATACCGTTACCGGCTTGCTGTTGCAATCGGAACTGGCCCTGGCCCAGGATGGAGTGCCTAATAATGTGGCCGAGAAGCTTCGCCTGGTAGCCAACCTGGCCGGCACCTTGCGTGAACTTCTCGCCGCGCCTTCTCGGGCCCCTGCTTCCGCCGTCTCGACCGCGCGGCATTAAATTCGAGGAAAAATCCTCCGATCTTTGCGCGGCCTTAGTCCACCAGTGCATCGGCGATGCCAAGATGGCGATCGAGCGTGTCGATGCCGAGATCAAGTTCTTCCCTGGTAACGATCAGCGGTGGAGCAATAACGAAATGGCTGACCCAGGCCTGCTGCGCCACGCCATCGGCCATCATCTTCGCCGCAATCTGATCGACCACCAGCGGTTTTCCTTCTACCTTGTCGCGCATGGTGTTGAACGGCTGCTTCGAGGTGCGGTTCTTCACCAGGTCGACGGCAAAGAAGAGGCCGAGGCCGCGCACGTCGCCGACCGACGGATGCTTTTCTTTCAGTGCCTCGAGCTTCTGGCGGACATAAGGCTCAAGCTCAGCCGCGCGCTCCACAAGTTTCAATCGCTGCATCTCCTCGATGGTCGTCACAGCAGGACCGAGGGTGATGGGGTGCGCTTCGTAGGTATGGCCGTGGGAGAAGTAATGATCTTCGAAATAGTCGGCGATCTTCTTCGTCGTCGCGCACAGGCCGAGCGGCACGTAGGCCGAGGTGATGCCCTTCGCGGTGACCAGAATGTCCGGCTTCACGCCCCAGTGATCGACGGCAAACCATTTGCCGGTGCGTCCCCAGCCGGCCATGACCTCATCGTCAATCATCAGCACGCCATGCCGGTCGCAGATCTCCCGTAGCCGCGGGAAGTACTCGGGCGGAGGCACCAGGACGCCGTTGGTTCCGACGACCGGCTCTAGAATGATCGCGGCAACGTCGCTCTCGTTTTCAATCATGTGCTCGATGTAGTCGACACAGGCGATATTGCAACCCGGGTAAGTGTGCCGGATGGGGCACTTGTAGCAGTGGGTTTCTGGTGCGAACACCACGTTGTGGATCTTGCCCGCGGGCTCCATGGCCCAGCGGCGTGGATCGCCGGTCGCAGCCACCGAGCCGGCTGTCGAACCGTGATAGGAGCGATAACGCGAGATGATCTTGTTCTTTCCGGTATACATTCGCGCGATCTTGAACGCCGCTTCGTTGGCCTCGGTGCCACTGGTCGCGAAGAAGAACTTTTCGAGGCCGGAGGGCAGAACTTCCAGCAGCTTGGCGCTGAGCCTGGCGCGCGCCTCGGTGGCGTATCCGGGGGCGACATAGGCCAGTTCGCGGGCCTGTCGTCCAATGGCTTCAACGACTGCCGCGTTCTTGTGACCGAGGTTCACGCACATCAGCTGGGAGCTGAAGTCGAGGTAGCGCTTGCCCGCGCCGTCGGTCATCCAGCATCCGTCGGCGTCGGTGATGGTGAGCGGCTTCCAGGACTTTTGAAAACGCCATGTGCCGTAGTTGGTTTCGCGAGTGAGTTTGCTGATCTCTTCGGCGCTGAGCTCGGGGCGAGTGAGTGTGTCGGCCATCGGTGACCTCTCGTTGGGATGTCACTTATGCTACGGCGTGAAGCAGCTTCCAGCCACTGGCTGGCTCGCTTTTACGGGCGCTGGCCGTTCGATTCGTTCTTTGTCAAGACCCCCACCATTGCAAACTAGACCCAACCCTCTCATTCGAATGGACAAATAAACTCGCCGTAGTTTGCAGTCAATTTCGGGGCATCGGCGCATAATGAAAGAAACGTCCGGACTTCGGCATCGTCTCTAAGAATTTATGTGATCGGGTCCCATGGTGCCTCCGCAAGCACCCGTCAAGCATGCAAAATGCAGGATAAACGCGCCAAAATTTGCCAAAAAGTGCCATAAATACACCACTCAAATGCGCATAAGCCATTTATCTTGTGCAGCATAACTGCTCCGGCCTCATAATTCCCGTTTTGCGTCTTGTCGCAGCCACGAGAATCTGATGTGGCTCACATCATCTTCCTGCCCAGTGCACGGGCGGGATGCACAATCGACTGAGCACTCTGCACAGAGATCGCGGCGCGGTCATACTCGTGTTCCGTTTTGTGATTCTTATGGTATCCGCGAAAATCTCCTGCGCCCATGCTGACCGCGCTTCGCTGGGTGCAGAAACTTGTGAACTACGCAGAGTATGAGGGACGATGGTGATATGAGCGACGGGCGCGAAGAGCGGGAAGAAGAGGAGAGTCGCCGCGAGCGGGAGAGGCGCGAAGATCGCGAGGATTGGATTGATCGCGATCTCAAGGACCAATGGGAGCAGGAGCAGAAACATTCCTGAGCGGTTCCCAGCTCTCTGCCCACCGCCAACGCGTGATGACGAGGTGAGGTTCTTCGCCCTTTGGATCGTTGGTCCTGCGGTCATGCTTCCTGCCGGCTGGCTCGGTTACCGGCTGATGCTTGACGGCGTCCCGTTGGTTGTCGTCGGCATGATCTGGTTTCTCAAGCCAGTCCTCTACTTCCAGCCCGTGTTTCTGGCCGAGCTTGCCGCCATGCTCTGCCTGCTGATTGTCGGTGCGAAGGAGCGGCCGCTGATTGCTGTCGCAACCACATAGTTGCGCGCCACGATGTACGGGATTCGCTTGCGAATCTGCGGCAACTCACGGAGTACAATCCAAGCAAAGCCAGCACCGCCCATGGCGGAGATCGGATGGACGGCGCAATCCCGTTGTCCAGATCGAGAAGGACAACCCGGATCCGATGACTTCTTCCCTCACCCCTTGGCGCAATACCCCTCCCAGAACCAGAGTGATATTTCTTCTGGCGGTATTCTCCGTCTTCGCAGGCATCGGGTTCACCAACGACAGCATCGACATGGGTCACGAACCGAAACTGCGATTTGCCGTCTCTGTTTTGCTGACCGGCTTGTTCGCTGTTGTATATGCCTCTGGAGGCGTCATCCTGCGGCGCAATTTCTGGAAGCTGTTCATTCCTGTCTTTCTCTTGCAGATCGGCAGCCTGACGTTGCTGGCGCATTTCCTTCCCGATAGTCCACACCTGGCGCAGTTGGACACCGCCGGGACTACCGTGTTGAGCAGCCGCCTGGCCTTTGACGGCACGGCCATCATTTTCTCCATTGCCCTCGGCTATGCAGGTTTCGTGCACGTTGCGATCAGCGAGTCGCGAAGATACATCGGGGCGGAGACGGAACGAGCCAGGTTGGAAGGCGAGATGACCGCCGCACGCGAGATCCAGCGGGTGATGGTTCCGGACGCTCTGCCTGCAGTGGCCGGTTATTCCATCGAGAGTGTGTATCGACCCGCAGCACAGGTGGGCGGCGATTTCTTTCAGGTACTCCGGCTCAAAAGCGGGCGAACGCTCCTGGTGATCGGGGATGTGAGCGGCAAAGGGCTGAGCGCCGCAATGATCGTGTCGACGATTGTGGGCATGTTGTGGGTGGTGAGTACGTTCACCGAAGAGCCGGCCGAGATTCTGTGCGAGCTGAATCGCCGTTTGTGCGGCCGAACCCATGGGGGCTTCGCAACCTGTCTGATTGTCCGGCTGGAGGCAGACGGGAAACTTACGCTCGCCGACGCCGGCCACCCTTCTCCTTACCTGAATGGAACAGAGTTCACGCTGACGGGATCGATGCCACTGGGCCTGACGGAAAACGCTGCATACGGCCAAACGAGCGTGGTGATGCGTGCGGGAGACCGCGCAGTGCTGCTGACGGATGGAATTCCGGAAGCCAGAAACAAGGAAGGGGCGCTTCTCGGATTTGCGCGCGTAGAATCGCTGCTTCAGGAGGGAGCCGATGTTCATACCGTCGCCGAAACAGCTCAGCACTACGGTCAGAACGACGACCTCACCGTCATCAGTATTGCGAGGGCGCAGTAGCCAGACGTACGGATTGAAAAATGCCTCCGTCATGGGAGGCATTTTCTTTGAGCACGTTCGTCAGGCCCACAAGAGGACGTTGGCCAGGCAACTATTCCTTGCCGGCCGGAACCACCGGAAGGCTGATGTAGGCAGCATGATCGGGCGTGTGCCAGATGCGCTGCGTAGCCCTGTGAAAGTCCGACGCTTTGGCTTTGAAGATATTCGGAACAAAGGTCTGTGGGTTGCGATCATAGAGTGGGAAGAGAGTCGATTGCACCTGCACCATGATGCGGTGACCTGGTTCAAACGTGTGGTTGATCATCGGTAGCGCAAAAACATAAGGCAGCGGCACATCGGCCGTGATGGCCTCCGGGTGCTCGAAGCTGGTGCGATAGCGGCCTCGGAAGATGTCGGTGGCGAGAGGGAGTTCGTAGCCGCTCATCTCCTGCGTAGGTGGCACATCGCTTTCCGGTTGGACATCAATAATTTTGACCACCCAGTCCGAGTCAGTGCCGGAAGTGGAGGCGACGAGGTGCACCATCGGCTCACCGGAGAGTTTCAGGGGTTCGGTGAGCGGCGCGGATTCCCATGTGAGCACGTCAGGGCGCCCGTCGACGAATCGCTGGTCCGTCACGAGCCAGGTACGCCAATTGGCGCGAGTGACGGGACGGGGGAGATAAGGCACAGGATTTGCCGGGTCCGAGACGTACTGGGAGAATTTCTCTTCATCCGGAGTGGGAGCATCAAACGAGAGCTTGCCTTCTGCCTGGAGATATAACGGCTTCGAGGTGACCGGGCAGCCCTTTTCGCAAGCCTGGGGAAAGACTTTGTATCGATCCCACTTGTCGAGGCCGGTGTCGTAAATAAGTGCATTCGGAGTGTCGGCATTGGGTGACCCGGGCTTCAGGTACTGGTTGAAGAATGGCAGCAGTACCTCTTCTCGCCACCATGCCGTGGTGTCGGTGGCCCAAATCAAAGGGCCGATATTGCGGCCAGGACGATTGACCTGGCTGTGAAACCACGGTCCCATGACAATGTGGTTCATGGAATCGGGTGTGCCGATTGATTTGAGAGCGCGATAGCTGTGATTGGCGCCCCACATGTCTTCCTGGTCCCATTCGCCCTGCTCCCACATGGTGGGGACGGTGAGCGGCTGCTTCATGATGAGCTTGTCGAGTGCCTGACTCTGCCAGAAGCCGTCGTATGCGGGATGGTCGATGGTTACCTTCCAGAACGGCAATCCGTCAGCACCAAGTTGATGCGCAAATCCGTCGGCGGTTACAGCTTTGAGCATTCCGGTGTATTCGTCGTAGTTGGGATGGGGAACGGGCACACCGCCAGCGCGTTTGGTGGTCTGGCTGAGCACATAGTCGATGTTGGTCTGGCGGTAGGCACCGTAGTGGAACCAGTCGTCCCCCATCCATCCGTCGACCATCGGGCTCTCTGGTGCAGCCACTTTCAGGGCCGGATGAGGATGAAGCAGTGCCATGACAACTGTGAAGCCCTCGTAGCTGGAGCCGATCATGCCGACGCGTCCGTTCGACTCAGGCAGGTTTTTGACGAGCCAATCGATGGTGTCCCATCCGTCGGTGGTGTCGTCTGCGCCGCTGGGATTGTAGCCCGACCCGACCGGCGGCGGAGTCATGAGGTAAGGCCCCTCGGAGCCGTATTTGCCGCGCACGTCCTGATACACGATGATGTAGCCCGCCTTGACGAAGACCTCGTCGCTGAGCGGAAGTGCCTCCAGCATGTGCGAGCTCTCCGAGCGCACGGCGCGCTTGGCTGCGTCGTAGGGAGTTCGGTCGAGCAGAATTGGAGCGTCTTTGGCGCCCTTGGGAATAACGATGACGGTGTAGAGTTTCACGCCGTCGCGCATCCGGATCATCTCTACGCGCTTGATGTAGTCCTTTTCGACGGCAGGGGCTTTGAAATCGGGTGAGAGATCGTCAGCGGGCAAATTGTTCTGCTGCGCAACCGCGGAAGCAGCGCACACCGCAGCCGCGGCGGCAATCAAGGCAATGCGTCTCATTTTCTCTCTTTCGCGCCGTCCCTCTTTCGAGCTTGCGGAAAGGCTTAAGGCGGGGATGCAAACAGCCTATACCATCGATTTGGGGCCGCAACGGGAGCGCCGGATATGCATGTCTATCCGGTCTTCCACGTATCTCCTGGCATGATGCGTTTCATGAACTCATCGAAGAGCGGAACCGTGAATGCCGTATCCCCGTGGGTCTGGCTCCAGATCATGCCTTTCGCAATAAGGCCGGCGCGAGTGGGGGCCAGAGCAGTAACACCGCGGCCAAGCTGGTCCGCAATGTCGCCGGAGCGATGCGGATCGGGGCCGAGCTCGGCCATGGCTCGGAGATACCTCTTCTCGGTTGGGGTGAGCCGATCGAAGCGCACCCGAAAGAAGCTTTCGTCGAGAGCCGCTACAGCTTCATCTGAGGCATTGAGGACATCCTCATAACGAATCGGAGTTGCCGGAGCGAGATCCCAGGTGTGTTTGCCCCATTCCTGGAGGAAGTAAGGATAACCTTGCGTCTTGGTGACGATCAGATCGACAGCCCGATCCTCGAGGAAGACTCCCTCATTTTCGGCAGGGCGCACGATCGCTTCGCGAGCGTCAGGCGGGCTGAGTGGGCCAATCTCGGGGAAATCGAATAGTCGCTCTGCGTAGGACTTGGCGTCGCCCATACGGGCGCGCAATTGCGGGAGACCTGCTCCGACAACTGTGACCGGCAACTGTTCCTGGGCGCTGCGGTGCAATGCGGAGATCAAAGCCGCCATCTGCGACTCCTCGACATACTGGAGTTCATCGATGAAGAGGACAACCGCGGTGTCGGCTGCCCTTGCCGCTGCTCCGACCTGGACCAGGAGTGTGCCCAGGTCGAGCTCAAGGTCGCCGTTATCCGCCAGCCCTGGTTCAGGATCGTAGTCGAGACCCACTTCGATGTCGCGGTAGTGCACCTTCAATTTGCTGGCGAACCCGGCAAGCGCTCTCAGGCCTCGGACAGCGTAGTCCTTCGCGGCCTCTTTCTTGCTGAGATGGAGGAGGGCGAGCCGGAGAGCAGGGGCAAGAAGGGCCGGGAGAGAACGATACTCCGGAGCCTCAATCCGCACGGTATGGATGCCGCCGGCTTCAGCATCGCGGCGCATCTGGTCGAGGAGTACAGTTTTGCCTACACCCCGCAACCCAACCAGCATCATGCTTTTGGCAGGGCGACCCAGGCGCAGCCGTTGCAGACGGATCTCGATGTCCTTGCGAATCTCAGTCCTGCCGGCGAGTTCGGGGGGTGGGCTGCCGGCCCCAGGGGCGTAGGGGTTGCGAACCGGGTCCATAGTTATAGGGAGTTTAGCAGATTTATGTCAGATGGATAATTTATCTAAGCTTCCTATAACTCGCCTGGCGCCGAGCTCGTCGAGAGGTCCTCAGGATAGGCGTAATGACCTAATAAGGCTTTCAATTACAGGCAAATAAAAACCCCAGCTGGTCGGCAGGGGAATTTAGGTCCCAGGTCTCAGACGCGAGACCTGGGCACCCAGATACATGATGGGTTTAGGCGCTGTAGAGGAGGATGCCGGCGGCTTTTTCTTCGCTGCCGCCTTCTTCTGAGCTGACGGGCCGATAGAAGAGCTGGTTGGCATCGAGGTAGACCTCAAGGAAGGCCGGACGCACCGGAATTTGCCCGGCAATCAGAGCCTCCGACAGAGGATCTTCCACATAACGTTGCAGAGCGCGGCGCAACGGACGAGCACCGTAGCTGCGATCGCCCAGGGTCTTGTCGAGGATCCACTTCTTGGCTTCCTCGGCAACCGAGATGGTGATCGACTTCTGCGCCAGGTTCTGGTTGAGCTGCTGCACGAGCAGTTCGACGATTTGAATGAGATCCGCATCGCTGAGCGACTGGAAGAGGATCACTTCGTCGAGCCGGTTGAGGAACTCGGGATTGAAGGTCTTCTTGACCTCATTCTTGACGAGTTCTTCCACCTTTTCGCTGACCAGGTCTTCCCGATCGCTCTGGAAGCCGAGTCCCTGCTTCTTCTGCAGGTGGCGGGCGCCGATGTTCGACGTCATGATGATGATGGTGTTCTTGAAGTCGACCGTGTTGCCAAGTCCGTCGGTCAATTGGCCGTCTTCAAACACCTGCAGCAGGATGTTGAACACATCGGGGTGCGCCTTCTCGATTTCGTCGAGCAGGACCACGGAGTACGGGGACCGCTTGACGCGTTCTGTGAGCTGGCCGCCCTCTTCGTAGCCCACGTATCCCGGAGGCGAACCGATCAGCTTCGAGACCGAGTGCTTCTCCATGAACTCCGACATATCGAAGCGGATAAGCGCCTTGTCAGAACCGAAGAGGAAGTTGGCCAGGGTACGCGCCATCTCCGTCTTGCCGACGCCAGTGGGTCCGAGAAACAGGAAGCTGCCGATAGGACGATGCGGTGACTTGAGGCCCGCACGCGAACGGCGTATGGCACGCGCGAGAGCCGAGATCGCCTTCTCCTGCGAGATGATGCGGCGGTGGAGCTCTTCTTCCACGCGCAACAGCTTCTGCGTCTCTTCTTCCTTGATGCTGGTAACCGGAACGCCCGTCCAGCGGCTCACCACCTCCTCAATGTCTTCGCGGCCGACAATGCCGGCAGCGGAGTCATCGAGGTGGTACTTATCGCGAAGGGCGCGCAGGTTCTCGCGCTCCTTGCGCTCCTCATCGGAGTAGAAGCGGGCCTTCTCGAACTCGTGGTTGGCAATGGCCGAATCCATGCGGTGGACGATGAACTTGATCCGCTTCTGAACCTCAGTGATCTCCTCGGGCAGCGAAGTCTGGCGCAGCTTAACGCGGGCGCCGGCCTCGTCGATGAGATCGATCGCCTTATCAGGCAGGAACCGGTCGGGGATGTAGCGGTTCGAGTGCGATACGGCAAACTCGATGGCTGCATCGGTATAGCTGACCGCGTGGAATTTCTCGTAGCGATCCTTGATGCCGTTGATGATCTTGATGGCGTCCGCTTCGTTCGGCGGCGGGACCTTTACCGCCTGGAAGCGGCGCTCCAGCGAGCGATCCTTTTCGATCGACTTGCGATACTCAGCCGGCGTGGTTGCGCCAATGCACTGAATTTCGCCGCGGGACAGAGCCGGCTTGAGAATATTCGCTGCATCGAGCGAGCCCTCGGCCGACCCGGCACCCACTAGCGTGTGCAACTCGTCGATGAAGATGATGGAGTTCTGGTTCTCCATCAGCTCTTTCATGATGGTCTTAAGGCGCTCTTCAAACTGCCCGCGGTACTTGGTACCGGCAACGATCAGCGAGAGGTCGAGGGCAAGCACGCGCTTGTCCGCCAGGAAACTCGGAACCTCGCCGTCGGCGATGCGTTGAGCGAGGCCTTCAACGATAGCGGTTTTGCCAACGCCGGGCTCGCCGATCAGCACTGGATTGTTCTTGGTGCGCCGGCAAAGGATCTGTACAACACGCTCCAGTTCGCCGTCACGTCCCACCAGCGGATCAAGCTGACCGTCCATCGCGGCCTGCGTGAGGTCGCGGCTGAACTCGGCCAGCAGGCTGGATTCGCGCTGGCGCGCCTGTGCAGGCGCCTTCTCCTGCGTAACGCGGGCCAACTCATCGCGAATTTGGGCGAGCTTGAGGCCACGCTCCTGCAGGATCTCGGAGGCAAAGCATTTCTCTTCGCGCAACAAGCCCAAAAGCAGGTGCTCTGTACCTATATGTTTGTGGCCGAGTCTCTCGGCCTCCTCGGCGGCATAAGCCAGAACGCGCTTGCACTCGTTGGAGAGAGGCAGGTCGACCGAGGTCGACACCTTCTCGCGAATAGTGGTGTGCGCTTCAATCTGCTTGCGAATCGACTCTACCGAGGCATGTGAACGCAGGAAGCGATTGGTTAACGCCTTGTCCTCGCGCAACAGGCCCAGCAGTAAATGCTCGGTCTCGATATAGGGCGAGCCGAACTGGCTGGCCTCATATCGCGCGAAGAAGATTACGCGTCGTGCCTTCTCCGTATAGCGTTCAAACATACTCTTCTCCTCTTGCTGTGGGCTTACGGTGATCGTAACCGTCCGATTTGCCTATCACCCCGGCGATTGAATCTGTCGTCGGGGACTTCCGCTATCGGCTTCGGTTCAACCTGCACGCGCCCCTTCTCTTATTGCGCCGCCGGAAGTACTGGAAAAACCCTATATCGCCTCCGAACAGCTCTCTTGGATGGACCGGAATCATTAGAATGCTGGTTCCAGCCGCCCCGGAGTTCTTCTCCCGCAAGCTCCCACCCACGCTCGTAAGTCCGACCTTGCAAGCTCGAACCCACTCATACCATGAGACTCAAAAACCACCCGGAAAGGTGCTTTATACCTTTCCCGGCGTCCCCCTCACGGACCAGGGCCTGTCCGCTGGGAACTCCGGGAGTTAGCTCACGCCGACGCGTGAAGGCGCCCGCCCTCCAGACGCAGAGTCCGCGTACACCGCGCGGCCAGATCCAGGTTATGGGTCACCACAATCGAGGTGAGCCCGTGGGTTCCGTGCAAACGTTCGAGCAGATCAAAAACTCTTCCGGCAGTGGACTCATCGAGATCGCCCGTGGGTTCGTCGGCCAGCAGCAGCCGCGGATTTCCAACCAGGGCCCGAGCCAGCGCCACCCGTTGCTGCTCACCGCCTGAAAGCTCCCCCGGCCGATGTTCGCTGCGATCTGACAGGCCAACCTCCCTAAGCCAATTAGATGCCGTATCTAGCGCCTGGCGACGGCTAATTCCTCGGGCCATCAGCGGCATCGCAACATTCTCGACCGCCGTGAACTCGGGTAATAGGTAGTGGAATTGCCAGACGTAACCAATCTCGCGGTTGCGAAAGGCGGCTGCCTCCCGGGCGTTGAGATTTGCCACGTTTGTTGAAGCGCAGTGTACAGTGCCCGCTGTCGGCGCATCAAGGGCACCCAGAATGTGCAAAAGTGTGCTCTTTCCTGTGCCCGACTGGCCGACGATGGCAACCAGCTCGCTGGGCATCACGGTTAACTCAAGAGAATGGAAGAGCGAAAGTGATCCGCGGGCCGTGGTATAGGTTTTTTCGAGGTTGTGGACTTGAATGATCGGCGCGCCTTCCTGCGCCCGCAAGTTCGATTCCCGCAGAAAGCGGGAAGCCCGTCTGGCAGCCGCTGGAGTGCTGAGCATCATTCGTTAACTCCCATTTTATCGCGAAGCGCAAACCCGCATTGATAGCGAAAGTCACCTAAATACCCCTCAAGGTAACTCGTTTGCAATTGCGCAAGAGAGGTTACAGCACAGCTGCAAAAGAGATATTCCCGGCGATTGTCGGCAGAGAAGCGACCAACGGGAACAGGATTGTCCTGTTGCCTGCCACTGTAAAGACCTCTACCAGAATTGCCGATAACCGATTCGTAGAACATCGCGCAACCACCGGTGCCATAAGTCATCCGCCCGGAGTTCCGCAGTGGTCAGAACCCAAGCAGGTAATATGAAACACCTTCTATTATTCTTCTCCGGCCTGGTCCTGTTGGCCTTGCCAGCCGGAACAATCAGGCTCTTCGCGCAGCACTCATCCAGCGAGAGGTTCACCCGGCATAACAATGCCATGGCAACCCGTCAACCATCTTTCATTACGCCCCTGGTGGGAATTGATCCACGACTGGTTCAGTACACCCGGTTCTCTTTCTCACATGAATACACATCGGCCGGAGCTGAAACGGTGAACTACGGAAACGGTCGCGGCAGTGGGATCATCGTCGGCAACCGGCTTGAGCTCGATTTCATCGAACCGCCCTACATTCAACACAACAGCGCGGCAGAGGATGGATTCGGCGATATGGCTGTGCTGGCGAAGTATAGAGTCGCCTCGGCAAATGCCGAAAGCGGCAATTATGACGTGGCCCTCATTCTGAATCATTGCTTCGCCACTGGAAGCCCCCAGAATGGGGCTGCAACCGACTCCTTTGGGCCATCGCTGGCAGCGGGATATGCCTTCCACCGCCTTGATGTGATCTCGTCGCTCGGTGGAACGTTACCGACGGAAAAGATTGCGAAGCAGGGACGAACGATTGCATGGAACACGGAATCGCAGGTGCACATCAAGCAACATCTCTGGTTGGAAGTTGAGAACAATGCCACCTACTTCGCAGGCGGCAGCCACGACGGCTGGATGCAGAACTTTGTTACGCCCGCCGCCTTCTACGTGATCCGGGGAAAGAGTTGGAAGCCGACACGGCCTTTCTTCATCGTCGATGGAGGTATGCAGATCGCCACCTCCGGCTTTCACACTTACAATCACAACCTGATCACAGAAGTGCGGGTGTTGTTCTAGTTGATGTCGATAGAATTCGCTGCTGGTTCCATATTTTTCGCCAGAACCGGATCCCTGCTGTACATGAGGACGACGTAGATTGCGCCCGCAGTGAAAAAGCCGACGAACCAGGCGTAGTCGTAGAGGAAGTGAAGCGGCCTCACCAGTAGGCCGACGAGGGCGATGGCGACTCCGAGAACGAGGGCAACGATGGCACGGGGGTTGATGCCCTTGGCGTAATAATATGCGCCTTCGGAGTGATAGAGCGAGTCGACATCGAGCTTGGTTTTGCGGATGAGGAAGTAATCGCAAACCATGATACCCGCGACAGGTCCGAGCAGGCCGGAGTAGCCGACCAGCCAGCCGAAGATGTAGGCGTCGGGCGTGGCGAGGAGCTTCCACGGACACATCGCCAAGCCGAGGAATCCGGTGATGAGGCCGCCGGTGCGAAAGCTGATCAGGCGCGGGTAGAGATTCGAGAAGTCGTTCGAGGGCGAGACGACGTTGGCGCCGATGTTGACGTTGAGTGTTGCAACCAGGATCGCGACCATCGCGATGAAGGCTACAACCGGCTGATGGAAGGCGCTCATCAACTCGATTGGGTTCCAGATGGGGTGGCCGAAGAGCACCGCGGATGCCGACGTTACGGAGATGCCGACGAAGGTGTAGAGCGTCATCGCCACCGGCAAGCCGAATGCCTGACCGTATGCCTGGGCGTGCTGCGATTTGGAGTAGCGGGTGAAGTCGGGAATGTTGAGCGCGAGAGTGGCCCAGTATCCGACCATGGCGGTGAGCGATGGGAAGAAGACGGCGAGGAACTCGCTGGTCGAATGAAACTGGCTGGGTGTCGAGAGCATGGAGCCGAAGCTGCCTGCCTTGACGCGCACCCAGATCAGCAAAGCCGCGGCCATGATGAACATGAAGGGAGCGCCGAAAGCCTGAAGGTGGCGGATGGATTCGACGCCGCGCCAGACGATCACCATATTCAACAGCCAGAAGACCAGAAAGCATGCCCACTTCGCGAAGGCCGAACCGGTGGTGGCCGGCCAGATAACCGCGAGCATCGCATGGATCGCCGTACCTCCGATCCACGACTGAATCCCGAACCATCCGCAGGCAACCACCGCGCGCAGCATGGCGGGGAGATTTGCGCCGCGAACGCCAAATGGAGCACGAATGAATACCGGAAACGGAATCCCGTATCGCGTTCCTGCGTGCGCATTCAGTAGCATGGGAACGAGCACGATGAGGTTGCCCAGTAGCACCGTGCCCACCGCCTGCTTCCAGTCCATGCCCTTCGCGATCAGCGAGGAGGCGAGCTGGTAAGTTGTGATCTCCATCGACATCGAGAACCACAGCGCGATGTAGCTGTAGGTGGTCCAGGTGCGCTGCGCGGGCGTGGTAGGACGAAGGTCGTTGTTTGAGAGAGTGGGGTCGACGCTGCTCAAGCGGCCTCCGGGTGCAGATACTTATACAGGAATGGAGGTTCTAAGGCGATTGCAAACCTGGAAAAGACTCACCGGCGAATCTGTCCGTTCGATTAGTCCTCATCTTGTTGTCAAGTCCCCAATCTAAATTTTTCTCCTAAACTGATCGTTCCAAAACGAAAATTCTCGGCCCACATTTGCATGTAATTTCCGTGCTTTGGAACAAAATAGAAGCATGCATCAGATTTCCGCACATAAGGCCCCTTTTGGTGTTCCATGAAATTTCTGTTTCGCTGCTGTCTTTGGGTTGCGGAGGAGCCATCTTGTATATCTCTTCTTTGCAAATATTTGCGTCTAACGCATTCCGAAGGAAATATTTAGCGCCATTGATCACCCGCAGCCTCTTGAAAAGAGAAAAATTAACCCCAAAGAGGGGACACCCCCCTCCCCCCATGCACGTTGAGAAAGGAACTAACAGCCAAAAGCTAATAGCTGAAAGTTGATCCAGTCAGAAACTGGAGCCTCGGAAATCTGATCCCGGGAAAAACCCGTCACTTCCATGCCCCGCCGTGCGCTTCGCGTCGCAGATATTGGCCACGGCCGGGCTTGCTGACGAAATTCCCGCCTGACACGATCAGCTCGCCGCGCGAATAAACATCGCGGGCATTTCCTCGCACCTTGAATCCTTCGAACATCGAATAGTCCACGCGCATGTGGTGCGTCTTTGCCGAGATGGTGTGATCAGCGTGTTCATCCCACAAGACAATGTCCGCGTCGCTGCTCGGCGCAAGCACACCTTTCTTCGGATACATCCCGAAGATACGGGCGGGGGCCGCCGAAACAATTTCGACGAAGCGATTGATGGTGAGATTACCCTGCCCCACGCCGTGGTGATGCAGCAGTTGCAGGCGGTTCTCGATGCCGGGGCCGCCGTTGGGAATCTTGGTGAAATCGTTTTTGCCGAGCACCTTCTGGTCTTCAAAACAGAAAGGACAATGATCGGTGGAAACCACTTGCAGATTGTCTTTGCGCAGACCGTCCCACAGCTTTGGCTGGTTGCGCTTTTCGCGCAGCGGCGGGGTAAAGACGTACTTCGCGCCGTCCCAGCCTTTGTCCTGCATATTGTCCTCTATCGAAAGCAACAGGTATTGCGGGCAGGTTTCGGCGAAGGCCGGTAGGCCGCGGTCGCGGGCCTCGCGCACCTGATTCAAAGCGTCCTCGCTGGAAAGGTGGACGATATAGACTGGCACGCCGGCGATCTCTGCCATTGCGATGGCGCGGTGAACGGCCTCCGCTTCGGCGACGGTGGGACGAGTGAGCGCGTGATAGATGGGCGCGGTCTTGCCTTCGGCCAGCGCCTGCTGCACGATGACATCAATTACGGAGCCGTTCTCGGCGTGCATGCAGACCAGCGCGCCGTTTTTCGCGGTCTGCGTCATGGCTTTGAAGATGGTGGCATCGTCGACCATGAGCACGTTGGGGTAGGCCATGAAAAGTTTGAAGCTGGCTACGCCCTCCCGCACCATGTCGTCCATGTCTTCGAGACCGGCGTCGGGCAGGTTGGTAATGATCATGTGCAGGCCGTAGTCGATGCAGGCCTTGCCTGCAGCCTTCTTCCACCAGGTGTCCAGCGCGGTGCGCATCCTCGTCCCGCGAACTTGAATCGCAAAATCGACGATCGTTGTCGTTCCGCCGATCGCTGCGGCCCTTGTGCCGGTTTCAAAGTCATCTGCGGAATTCGTCCCGCCGAAAGGCATGTCGAGGTGGGTGTGGGCATCGACGCCGCCAGGGAGGAGGAGCAAGCCCGAGGCATCGACGACTTTCTCTGCGGCACTCGCGGGGATGCCGGCACGAATTTCCTTAATCACCGCACCATCGATGAGGAGGTCGGCTTTTACCGTGGAGTCGGCGTTGACGATGGTTCCGTTTTGGATGAGAACCGTGGACATGGCCTACTGGCCTTCCTTTTCAAAATTGAATCCGCTTCCGAACCAATGCTTTTCCATTTCGCGAAGAAACTCTCGTATCAGGGGCGTCGAATCAGGTAGCACGGAATCAATCCCACAGTATGGGCACAACGCGCACCCGTCAGGAGTCCATTCCTTGATCCCAGTTGGTGAAAAAAAATCGAGACACAATAAAAGCAACCTACATTTGCGCTCGCCAGCACGCGCTCTCTGTGGTTATTCCCGGGGCCGCAGTCCTTGTGTATCGACTTGTATGGTTCCGGGATCCCCATATGATCACGATCGATGCGGTTCCACGGCGCATTCGGCGCCTTCCGTGCGCTGATCCCAGGTCTCGGCTGGAACGCCGGCATCTACACGCACCATGGTGATGCATTCGTCCACCGGGCAGACCAGCGAGCAAAGATTGCAACCGATGCACTCCGTCTCATCGACGCGGGGAATGCGCTCCAGCGGCGTGGGGTACGGACCTTGAGGGGCCGTGGCGGCTGCGCGTTCCTGGCGGGTGACCGGCGTCCGGGCGATCGAGTTGCGCGACCGCCACTCCACAGTAGGTGGACCATCGTGCAACGCGACCTGCCCATTCACCGGACCCGATACTCGATCCATGTGAATGCACTGATGAGCACCGTCCCAGCAGGCGATGTGGCACAGGTCGCAGCCGATGCATTTCTGCTCGTTGATGTGGGCGACAATCTTGTAGTTCAGATTGAGGTGCTTCCATTCGGTAATGCGGCCAATGGACAACCCGCGAAAATCCTCGAGCGTTGCGAATCCCTTGGAGCGCATCCAGTTCTCGAGGCCCTCGGCCATGTCTTCGACCACGCGATAGCCGTAGTGCATCACGGCCGTGCAAACCTGTACCGTTCCGCAACCCAGCAGCATGAACTCCACCGCATCGCGCCATGTCGAGATTCCGCCGATTCCGGAGAGTGGCAATTCCGATTCGGGATCGGCCATGATCTGCTGCACCATGTTCAAGGCGATCGGCTTCACGGCCGGCCCGCAATAGCCGCCATGCGTGCTTTTGCCGTCAACGTCGGGACGGGGAACCAGCGTGTCGAGATCGATGCCGGTAATGGAGTTGATGGTGTTGATTGCCGATAAACCATCTGCTCCCCCGCGCTTGGCTGCGCGTGCAATGACGCGGATGTCGGAGATGTTGGGCGTGAGCTTGATGAGCACCGGGGTGCGCGCCTTCTCCTTCACCCAGTTTGTGATCATTTCGGTGTATTCGGGCACCTGGCCGACGGCGGAGCCCATGCCGCGCTCGCTCATGCCGTGCGGGCAGCCGAAGTTCAATTCGAGTCCGTCTGCTCCGGCATCTTCAGTCCGCTGCACAATCTCATGCCATGCCTCACGATTCGATGCCACCATCAGCGAAGCGATGATCGGGTGATAGGGATAGCACTTCTTCACCTCGGCCATCTCGCGCAGATTCTCTTCAATGCTGCGATCGCTGATGAGTTCGATGTTGTTGAGGCCCATGATCCGCTGGCCGTTCCAGTCTGTTGTTGAGTAACGTGAGCAGACGTTGGTAACCGGCTCACCGATGGTCTTCCACACCGCTCCGCCCCAGCCCGCGTCG
Organism: Occallatibacter sp.; assembly: GCA_036495975.1. Lineage (GTDB taxonomy): Bacteria > Acidobacteriota > Terriglobia > Terriglobales > Acidobacteriaceae > Telmatobacter. The sequence continues at coordinate 30,188 of DASXLY010000211.1, forward strand.
AAGGCGCGCATGATCTGCTCGCCGCAGTTGGTTGGCGGAGCAGAGGCCAGCCAGAAAGGATTGGGAGCGTCGATTTTGCCGGCGAAGCCGTGTACGCGAATATCAGGCATAGGCCGCCTCCGCGATCTTCAGGATGGCGCGGGCGGCACGTTTACCGTCGGCGACGGCATCCACCACTTCACGGCCGCCGTTGGCGCAATCGCCTCCGGCAAAGTAGCGTGAGTTGGCTGTCTGACCGGTTTCCGGATCGGTGACGATGAATCCGTTCCGCACCTCGATGCGACGAAGTTCCTGCACCAACTGAGAGAACGGAGTCTGCCCAATCGCCGGGACGACATAGTCGCACTCGATGGTGAATTCGGAGTCGGGGACGGGCAGCAAAGCGCGGTTCACCTCGTTTACCTGGACGGTATCGAGCAACAGGCGGCCACGCTCGCTGGTGCGGATGGCGAATGGCTGACGCCGCCACAGGAACTGCACGCCCTCCTGCTTCGAGTGTTCGTACTCGAAGTCGAATGCCGCCATTTCCCGCTCGCCGCGACGATAGAGCAGGTATACGGTGTCGGCGCCGAGACGCCGCGCAGCGTTGGCCGCGTCGACGGCTGTGTTCCCTGCCCCGACCACGACAACGGTACCGTTCAACTCACGAAGCCGGCCTGTTTTGTAGGATGCGATGAACTCGAGGGCATTGAGGACGCCGGGGTGCTCCTCACCAGGGATGTTCATACGGTGCATGGCGCCAAGGCCAACACCCACAAAGATGAAGTCAAATTCCGATTCAAGTTCTTCGAGCCCGTCTGCCGACTCAATCGCAGCGCCGGTGCGAAACACTGCGCCCATGCGCCGGATCATCTCAGCCTCACGCAGGCTATCGGCAGCGCGAAGTTTGTATTCGGCGATGCCGTAGGTATTCAGGCCGCCGGGCAGCTCTTTGCGCTCGATGATGGTGGCATGCGCGCCATGACGGCAAAGTTCAGCTGCGCAGGCCAGGGACGCCGGTCCGCCACCGATGCAGGCGACCTGCACATTGCGCGATCCAGGGGGTGCGGTAAGAAGCTCCTCGCCGGTGGCTTCGAAGGAGTCCATGGCAAAGCGCTGCAGGCGGCCAATCTGGATGGGCTCGCGGTTGTAACGGTGCATGACACAAGCGCCCTCGCAGAGGACTTCCACAGGGCAAACTTTGGCGCAGCTTGCACCCAGGATGTTGGCATCGAGGATGCGAAGCGCGGAGCCGCGCAAGTTGCCGGTGCTAATGCGCTTGATGAAGCCTGGTACATCGATGTGCGTGGGACAGGCTCCTGTACAAGGAGCGTCGAAGCAGTTCAGGCAACGATTGGCTTCAATGACTGCTGCCTGCGGCTCCAGCGGCGGCTTGATGTCGCCAAATCGTTCACGCAGCAGCAGATCGTCTGGTAAGGTTGCGGTACTCATTCGGACCTCAGGAGAAGCTCTTCTATTCTCAGCCTTCCCTACTGGGATTGACGAGGGTTTTCAGCAATCGGTTAGGTTATGAGGCGACCAGCGGGCCGTACATGTCGGGACGGCGGTCGCGGAAAAATTGCCAGGTTCGGCGTACTTCAGCAATTTCTTCAAGATTGAGATCGGTGGTCAGCACTTCGTCTTTGTCGCGCGAGGCCTGCACCACGATCTGGCCTCGAGGATTGGCAAAGTAGCTGGATCCGTAAAACTCGCCGATATTCCATGGCGCTTCGGTTCCCACGCGGTTGATAGCGGCGATGAAGTAGCCGTTGGCCGCGGCGTGAGCCGGCTGCTCGAGTTTCCAGAGATACTCGCTTAGGCCGGCAACCGTTGCCGAGGGGTTAAAGACGATCTCCGCCCCGTTGAGACCAAGGCAGCGCGCGCCTTCAGGGAAATGGCGGTCATAGCAGATATAAATGCCGACCTTGGCAAAGCCGAGGTCGAAGACGGGATAGCCAAGATTGCCAGGACGGAAATAGAACTTCTCCCAGAAACCCGGGGCGACGTGGGGAATGTGCGTCTTGCGGTACTTGCCCAGGTAGGTGCCGTCGTTATGAAGCACCGCCGCGGTGTTGTAGAAGATGCCTTCCTGTTCCACCTCGTACACCGGAACCACCATGGCAATGTGGAGTTCCTTGGCGAGTTGCTGCATCAGCGTGACGGTTGGCCCGTCGGGAACTGGCTCGGTGGTTTCGTACCATTTGGTGGATTGTTCGGCGCAGAAGTAGGGCCCGTTGAAGATCTCCTGGAGGCAGACGATCTGGGCGCCATCCGATGCGGCCCTCCGAATCAGGCCCAGGTGCTTGTCGACCATTGCCTTCTTCTGCACGGCAAGCGGCTCAGTGGCGGGCACGGCGTTGCTGGCCTGGATGATGGAACATCGGACTACGCGCGGCATTCGGCGGTGACTCCCGTCGGAAAGAGGTTGAGCTATAGACGTTATCGCACCGAAACAGGCTTGGGCAATAGCGACTGGTTGGATTTAAAGCACTTCGGTCCAGCGATGTTGGCCGAATCAAAGGTTCCTATGCTTGTCGCTCGATCCGAGGGGCCGCTCTCAGTAGGGTATCTTGCTGGGCGAGGCGATCCACGCGGCGAAACTGCTCCATGCCTCTTCGCGCAGGAACTGTGCCTCCTCGAGTGAGCGTTGTTCGGGGTTTTTGCGAAATTCCGCATAAAGGTAAGCATCATCGAATCCGGCTTTGGCTGCATCTTCGGCGCTGGCTGCAAAAAAGACGGCATCCAGCCGCGCCCAGTGCGAGGCTGCAAGGCACATGGGGCACGGCTCGCAACTGGTGTACAGATCGCAGCCGGCGAGAGTAAATGTGTCGAGCCCCTTGCAGGCGTTGCGGATTGCGGTGACCTCGCCGTGCGCCGTGGGGTCGTTGGTTGCCGTTACCATGTTCACGCCTTCGGCAATCACCTTTCCGTCGCGCACGATCAGCGCCGCAAACGGTCCGCCGTTGCCGGAGGTCACGTTTTGGGTGGCCAGCGCAATGGCCTGGCGGAGGAAATCGAGATTGGGCTGGTGTGTCATTGTGAGTGTGGGATTGTCTTCGGCGATTCCGAAGGTAAAGTAAACACAGTATGGCACATGCACTGAGATCGACACGGGTGCTGACGGAAGAGGGGCTCCGCCCCGCTGCGCTGTTGATTGATGGCGAGAAGATAACGGCCGTGCGTGGGTGGGATGACGTCGGGGGGGCGGCCGAGAAACACGATGCCGGCGATCTGGTTGTTTTGCCGGGGCTAGTCGATTCGCATGTGCACATCAACGATCCGGGGCGCGACTGGGAAGGGTTCGATACCGCAACTCGCGCGGCCGCGGCAGGTGGCGTGACGACGCTGGTCGATATGCCACTGAATTGCGTGCCTGAGACGATCAACGCTGACGCGCTTGACGCGAAGCGTGCGGCAGCGAAAGCGAAAGCATGGGTGGACTGGGCGGCGTGGGGCGGCGTGGTTCGCGGGAACGCAGAGGAACTGCGGGGACTGGTTGCGGCAGGCGTGCCCGGGTTCAAGTGCTTCCTGATCGATTCAGGGATCGAGGGCTTTGCGTGGGTGGAGGAAGCGGATCTGCGCAAGGCGCTCGAGAAGCTGCGTGGAACGGGACTGCCGCTGCTGGCGCATGCGGAGCTTGCCCACTTCGTCGACGTAGGAACACGGACGGCAAATGCTTACGGGATCGACTGGCGAAAGTACAGCACTCACGCTGTGTCGCGACCGGATGTTGCGGAGCTTCAAGCAATTGGGCTTCTAATCCGGCTGGCTGAAGAGTTTTCCGCTCCCGTTCACGTAGTGCACCTATCCAGCGCACAGGCGTTGCCGATGCTGGTTGATGCCCGAAGCCGGGGCGTGCCGGTCACCGTGGAGACATGCCCACACTATCTCTGGTTTGCGGCAGAAGGTATTCCGGACGGCGCGACAGAGTTCAAGTGCATGCCGCCGATTCGGCTATCTGATAATCGAGAGCGGCTTTGGCAAGCACTCGAAGAGGGCACGATTGATCTGGTCGTCACGGATCATTCTCCGTGCTCGCCGGAGATGAAACGGCGCGATACCGGACGATTTGATGAGGCCTGGGGTGGGATCGCCAGCCTTGGTTTGTCGCTGCCGGTGATGTGGACGGCGCTCCATGAGCGTGGATTCAACACCTCGCAAGCTGCTGAACGCGTCGGCAAATGGATGGCTGCCGGACCAGCGAGGCTGGCGGGACTCGAGAGGCGTAAGGGAGTGCTGGCTGCGGGCGCCGATGCGGATATCGTTATCTTTGATCCGGATGCCACCTGGACCGTTACACCCGACGATCTTCAATTCCGGCATAAGCTTTCGCCTTATCTCGGCGCCCGACTACAAGGCCGGGTGAGAGAGACCGGGCTGCGCGGCGAACTCGTCTACCTGAACAGCCAATTCACGGGCAGCCCGTCGGGAAGAGAGTTGGTGCGCACGTGACCGACCGGACGAAACGCGTCATCGATGCGTGCCGGACCATCGCGACCATGAGTGAGGAACCGAGCCGGACCACTCGCAGTTTCCTGACGCCCCCGGTTCGCGAAGTTCACGAATTCCTGCACTCCCGAATGGAAGCGCTCGCCATGTCTGTAACTGTCGATGCGGTCGGCAACCTGCGCGGGCTGTGGAAGCCAAACGAAGCATCGGCCAATCGCCTCATCCTTGGCTCGCACATCGACACCGTACCCGCCGCAGGCGCGTTCGACGGGGTTCTTGGCGTTGCACTGGCGCTCGAACTGGTTGAATCGGCCCGTAGATTGAGATTGCCGCTTGCGATCGAGGTCATTGCCTTCTCTGAGGAAGAGGGCGTGCGTTTCGGCTTTCCCTTCATCGGCAGCCGCGCCGTTGCCGGACGGCTCGATCCTCCCATGCTGGCATTTAAGGATGCGGACGGCGTTTCGATTCGTGGTGCAATTGAGGCCTGGGGGCTCGATCCAGACGCAGTCCCGGAGGCTGCTGCCGCTGATGACTCGGTCGGTTTCGTCGAGTTCCATATCGAGCAGGGACCGGTACTTGAGGTCGAGGGACTAAGCATCGCCGCCGTCAGCAGCATCGTCGGCCAGACACGGCTTGATCTCAGATTTATCGGCCACGCAAACCACGCCGGAACGACTCCGATGCGTTTGCGCCATGATGCGCTGGCATCGACAGCGGAGTGGATCGCAAAGGTGGAATCGCTGGCCCGCGGGACCGAGGGACTTATGGCCACGGTGGGCAAGGTGCATGTACAGCCTAATGCCCCGAACGTAATTCCTGGTGTAGTTGAGGCTAGCCTCGATGTGCGCCATGTTCGCGACAGCGTACGCAGGAACGCCGTGGACGAACTGATCGAAGCGGCTGAAGCAATTGCGGGCCGGCGCGGGCTTAAATTCGAATCGACGCTGAAGATGGACCAGGCGTCCGTGCCGATGGACCAGCGCCTTACCGCATTTCTGTCTGACGCGATGGAGGCAGCGAGCTTTCCGCCAAAATTGATGGCGAGTGGGGCCGGCCACGATGCGATGATCATGGCCGGGCGCCTGCCGGCTACGATGCTCTTTCTGCGAAGCCCGGGCGGGATCAGCCATCATCCTGACGAGACGGTGCGCGAGGAAGATGTCGAAGCGGCGCTACGGGTCGGCGAGAAGTTCCTGGAGCGGCTTGCTGCCGAGGTTGGTTAGAATTCCAACACACACGTAGCCCGAGCGCGAGGTCAAAATTGCATCATCTGGGTTTCACCCGAAGCAGTTTCAAATCAGATCACCTGCTGCAGACTCCTGACACATTTGTGCGCATTCCGTTGCCCGGCGCGAGCGGCGTGGAATGCATCGTGCACGCGGGGCCGCAGCTTGGCGCGAATTTTTCGCAGATCACAGCGGTGTTCGCCGGTGGCGGTATGTTGGGACCGACTCCGGCGCAGCGCTTCATTTATGTGCTCTCCGGCGAACTCGCGCTGACCATCGGTGAGAAAAAGCACCTGCTCGGGCCGGCGGCATATGCCTACCTGCCAACCGCAACGGCGCATACCGTTACCGCAATGACGCCCGCCAAGGCCTCCGTGATCGAAAAGCACTACGAGCCCCTTCTACACGGTCCGGTTCCCGCTGTCATTGTCGGTTACGAATCCTCGATTTCTGAAATTCCGTTGATGGGCGATCCCTCGCTTCGCGTGCGTTCTCTGATGCCCGATAGCGATGCTTATGACTTCGCCGTCAATACCATGACCTACGAGCCCGGCACGGGATTGAGCATGGTTGAGATTCACGTGATGGAGCACGGACTCCTGATGCTGGAGGGCGGCGGGATCTATCGGCTCGGCGACGCGTGGTATCCGGTCGAGGCCGGCGACTTTATCTGGATGGCGCCCTATTGCCCGCAGTGGTTCGCCGCAATCGGCAAGAAGCCGGCGAAATACCTCATCTACAAAGACTGGCGGCGGCATCCGCTGGGGGCATGACCATGCCGCGCCGGCCAACGCTTTCGATTGACAGGCTTGTCGCAGAGTTGAATGCACTTGCGCAGATCTCCGAAGCGGCGCCGCCAGTGGTAACGCGCGTTGTCTTCAGCGAGGCCGACCTTCGCGCGCGTGCGTTTGTAAAGGGCCTGTGCGGCGAGGCCGGTCTTGAGGTGCGGGAGGATGCGATCGGCAATACCTTCGCACGATGGCCGGGAACCGAGCCGGATCTCGCTCCCATTGGCACCGGCTCGCACATCGATGCAATTCCGAATGCCGGTCTTTACGACGGATGCGTCGGCGTGCTCGGCGGGCTTGAGTCGATTCGCGTTCTGCAACGGCTTGGATACAAGCCGCGCCGCTCCATTGAGTTGGTGATCTTCACATCAGAAGAACCGACCCGATTCGGCATTGGATGCCTGGGCAGCCGCATGATGGCCGGTGTGCTTTCCCCGGTACAGGCACTGGCGTTGCGCGACAAGGAAGGGCGCAGCCTCGACCAATTGCGCACTGAAGCGGGATTCACGGGATCTCTTGAATCCGTGCTGTTCGCGAACGGCCGCTTCCATCGATTCGTCGAGATGCACATCGAACAGGGTCCGATTCTTGAGCAGGAGGGGATCGATCTCGGGCTGGTAACGCATATCGCCGCACCGGCAAGCATACGCATTGTCATCGAAGGTGAAGGAGGACATGCGGGCGGCAGGTTGATGCCAGGACGCAAAGATGCCCTCGCCGCGGCTGCCGAGCTGGTCCTCGCGCTTGAGTCTGCCGCGAAGGCAACTGGCTGGATCGACACAGTGGGAACCGTGGGCGTCTGCGAAGTTTTTCCGGGGGCGGTGAATAGCATCCCGTCACGCGTTCGCCTCGAGACGGACATTCGCGACATCGAGGCGGGACGCCGGGATAGCGTGATCAGCAATCTGAAGTCAGCTTGCGACGAAGTTTCACGACGCCGTGGAGTCTCCATCAAGACAGAGACGGTCAATGCTGACCCGCCTGCGACCTGCGACTCGGTAATTCTCGATGCCATGGAGCAAGCTGCGAAGGATGCAGGCAAAACGTCCAAACGCATGGTGAGCCGCGCTTATCACGATTCACTGTTCATGGCCCGCATCGCTCCGGTAGCCATGCTCTTCATTCCGTGTCGCGACGGCGTGAGCCATCGTCCCGACGAATACGCATCACCCGAGTGGATCGGGAGCGGGGTTCATGTGCTGGCACGCTCGCTGGCCGCACTCTCGTCGTAAGCCCCCGGCTTTGCAACACGGCTGCATCGTTGTATGCTATGCCTCAACCCGTAGAGCGCTTCGCTTCCCCTATCATGAGCACGCTTGCGAAACATCGCATTGTCGGCACCTCCGTTCCCCGTAAGGAAGGGCTGAACAAGCTGCGAGGAACGGCGCAGTACATCGACGATATCCAGCGGGACGGCATGTGGCACGGCGGCACAGTGCGCAGCTCTGTCCCGCGTGCACTAATTCGTTCCATCGGCTTCGATCGAGCGATCGACTGGGGCGAATTCACCGTCGTCTCCGCTGCAGACATACCCGGCGAGAATCGCATCCAGATGATCGTTGACGATCAGCCCTGTCTAGCAGACGGGCGTGTCAACCATTGCGAAGAGCCTATCTTGCTGATTGCGCATCCTGACAAACACAAGGTTCGCGAAGCGGTGAAAGCGGTGCACATCGAATACGAGGCGCTGCCGCCCGTCTTCACCATCGAAGAAAGCGAAAAGCAGCAGACCATCGTCTGGGGCTCGGACAACTGCTTCAAGAGCTTTCTCCTCGAGAAGGGCGATGTCGAATCGACGTGGGCACAGGCGGCGCACATTGTGGAAGGCGAGTACCGCACCGGCGCACAGGAGCACCTTTACATCGAAAACAATGGCGTGATCGCCGAATACAGTCGCGAGAATTGCATGACGGTGTGGGGATCGCTGCAATGCCCCTTCTACGTGCACAAATCGCTGCTCACTGTTTTTAATCTGCCCTCCGACAAGGTACGCGTGATCCAGACGGAGACTGGTGGCGCGTTTGGCGGGAAGGAAGATTACCCCTCCGTGATCGCATCGCATGCAGCGCTCCTGGCGATGAAAAGCGGCCATCCTGTGAAGCTCGTCTATGATCGCATCGAAGATCTCGCCGCCACGACCAAACGGCACCCTTCGCGCGTTCGCCACCGCACGGCGCTGGACGCAGCAGGCAAGCTGCTCGCGATGGACATCCAGATTGACACGGATGGAGGCGCATACTCGACGCTCTCGTCCACGGTGCTATCGCGGGCGACATTGCATTCGCCTGGACCCTACGTCTGTCCGAATGTGCGCGTGCGATCGCATGCGTGGGCCACGAATACCGTCCCCTATGGCGCATTTCGCGGGTTCGGCGCGCCGCAGACGATCTTTGCGGTCGAGCGGCACATGGATGAGGTTGCCTCGGCGATTGGCATGGATCCTGTTGAGCTGCGACGGCGCAACTTCATTCATCAGGGCGAAACCACCGCGACAGAACAACTGATGAGCGAGCCTGTGGTCCTCGACAAACTGCTCGATCGTGGGCTGAAGGAAAGCGGCTACTTCGAGAAGCGCGACCGGTTCGCAAAGGAGAACGCTTCGAATGCGGTCAAGCGCGGCATGGGTTTTGCGGCGTTTTATCACGGATCGGGTTTTACAGGATCCGGCGAACACTATCTGAATTCACTCGCCGGAGTGGATGTTTCCGCCGAAGGCAAGGTACGCGTCTTGGTATCGAGCACGGAGTTCGGCCAGGGCACGAACACGGTGCTGACTCAGATCGCGGCGGAGACTCTGCATCTCGACTACGACGATCTCATCATGGCGCCGCCTGACACCGGCATTGTCCCCAACAGCGGGCCGACCGTTGCTTCTCGGACGGCGATGGTGATTGGACGGCTTATCGAACGCGCTTCGATGCAATTGCTATCGATACTTCGTGAACAGGCGGGTTTGGCGGAACAGTTTTCGCGCGAACAATTCTTCGCAGCGTGCGATCAACTGCGCGCGAGAAATGGCGAGGTCGTATCCTTGTGCCGCTACGAAGCTCCGCCGGGCGTTTTCTGGGACGACGACAAATACCACGGCGAGGCCTACCCAGCCTATGGATGGGCGGTTCATGTCGCACAGGTCGCGGTGGATACTGTCACATACTCTGCTGAAGTAGAAGAATTCTGGTCGGTGCAGGAGGCCGGACGGATCCTCAACCCGGTGCTTGCCGGAGGGCAGGTGGAGGGCGGTATCGCGCAGGGTATCGGCTACGCGCTCTACGAAAAAGTAGTACTGCAGAACGGGCGGATGGCGAACAACCAGATGACCAACTACATCATGCCGACCGCGGAAGATGTGCCGCCAATCCATATCTTCTGGGAAGAGATTCCGTTTCAGCATGGCGGATTTGGCGCGAAGGGCATCGGCGAATTGCCACACGACGGACCGGCGCCCGCCATACTGAATGCGATCAGACATGCCACGGGGGCGGGCTTTAACGCGATCCCCTTGCTGCCTGAAGACCTTTACGCGAAACTGCATGACGCGCGCAGAATCGAGGAACCCGCAAACGTATGAGCGACGTCGAATTAACAATTGAGCTGAGCGTGAATGGCAAGCATCGGACAGTTTGCGTACATCCGATGAAGCGCCTGCTGGATGTTTTACGCGAAGATCTGCACCTGACCGGCACCAAGGAAGGATGCGGCGAAGGCGAGTGCGGATCTTGCTCAGTGCGGATGAACGGCGAATTGGTCAACAGCTGCCTGGTTCCGGTGCTGCAGGCCGCCAGAGCAAAGATTGAGACAGTGGAGGGACTCGCTTGCAATGATGTGCTACATCCGTTGCAGCAAGCGTTTCTCCATTGCGGTGGAGCGCAGTGCGGCATCTGCACGCCAGGGATGCTGATGGCGGCGAAACATCTGCTTGCGCAAAATCCGCACCCCAACCTTGCGGAGATCCGCGAAGGATTGGCCGGCAATCTTTGCCGCTGCACTGGATTCATGCGCATTTTTGAGTCAGTGCTTTCTGCGGCCACGAGCGGTGTGGAGGAGACCCATGCGCGGTAACGCTGCCGAACACGAGCTGGTCGCACCAGGGACGCTGGCGGCGGCGCTGGAATTGATTGCTTCCTCGCCTGGCCAGTGGACTCCGATTGCAGGCGGCACCGAACTGATGGTGGCGTTTGCAGCGGGCCGACTCAGCGCAGGCAAACTGGTCAGCCTATGGGACATGAAGGAACTGCGCTTCATTGCAACCAAGGCTGACGAGATCGTCATCGGCGCGGGAGTTACGTTCAGCGATCTGCGCGCCAGCACCGTCATTGCCACAGATTTTCCGCTGCTCGACAGAGCCGCAAGCTGGATCGGCGCAATCGCTAACCAGGCGCGCGCGACCATCGGCGGAAACCTGGTGAACGGTTCGCCGGCTGCAGATTCGTCGCCAGCACTGCTCGTTTATGACGCCGAAATCGAACTAATTTCGGTGCGGGGAAAGCGGCGCATCCCTTATAGCCGGTTCCACACAGACTACAAGCAGAATGCAATGACGGCGGATGAGCTCATGTTTGCAGTGCACCTGCCGCGCCGCTTCTCACAGCATCGCCAGTACTTGCGCAAGGTGGGAACCCGGCGCGCGATGGCGATTTCGAAAGTGGCGCTGGGAGCAACGATGCTAATGAATGAGGGCCTCATTCAAGAGATTCGGGTGGCTGCTGCCAGTCTTGCGCCGTTTCCCACGCGGCTCTATAAGACCGAGGCTGTGTTGGTTGGAAAGCTGCTCAACGATGGCGACATCGAATCGGCGCGCCAGGTATTGCTGGCCGAGGCACAACCGATCAATGACATCCGCTCCACTGCAGAGTATCGGAAGCAGGTCGGCGCAAATCTGCTGCAGGAATTCCTCGAGAACTTAGTGGCGGAGCTGCGTGCATGATGAACTCTGTCCTCGATGAATGGAACAAGGCCGATGAGCACGCTGCGAGAGATGCCATGCTGGCGTGCTGCGCGGCGCAGCGGTGGGCTGCCGGGATGGTCGCACTACAGCCGATTGCGAACATAGGCGATTTGAGCGAGGCAGCGGATCGCGTCTGGGCAACGATGAGTGAGCCAGACTGGCTCGAAGCATTTGCTGCTCATCCGAGGATCGGCGAACGCAAAGCGGTATCCGGATCGGAGAAGTCTGCTGCGTGGTCGCGACACGAGCAGGCCGGCGCCGGCAGCGCGTCGGCTGACATCCTGCGTGAATTGGCCGAGGGCAATGCCGCTTATGAGCAGCGATTCGGCTTTCCCTATGTCGTTTGTGCCACAGGAAAGGGCGCGTCGGAGATGCTCGCCATTTTGAAGCACAGACTGCCGGGCGAGCGCATGGCAGAATTGAAAGAAGCCGCAGAGCAGCAGCGGCAAATCATGCAGATTCGACTTGGAAAGTGGTTGCTGTCATGAGCAGGATCACGACGCATGTTTTGGATACGGTGCTGGGCAAGCCTGCGACGGGAATTTTCGTGCGCCTTTACCGATTCCTGGGCGGCTGGGTTGAAGAGGGCTCCGGACGCGTTCCAAGCGGAGAATGGCTTGAGATATCCTCCGGTGTCACCGACGCCGACGGTCGCTGCAATCATTTGCAGCCTGACGCGGCAACGGGTATCTACCGACTCACCTTCGAATCCGGCTCCTACTTCAAGCAACTCGACCGTGCGAGCATTTACCCCGAGATTTCCGTGACATTCGATTGTGATGGCGCCGCGCACTACCACCTTCCGCTGCTTCTTAGCGGCAACAGCTACACAACCTATCGAGGAAGCTGATCGATGGCAAAACTGGGCGCGAACCGCTACGGAAAATCTCGCGTGCGCCTCTCGCGGATCACACGAACCGGACACCGCCACGAGTTCCAGGAGTGGACTGTGAGCGTGCTGCTACACGGCGACTTCGAGACCAGCTTTACTGCGGCGGATAACAGCAAGATTCTGCCCACCGACACGATGAAGAATACGGTGTACTCGCTGGCGCGCGATTCCAAAACCGCAACCATCGAGGAATTTGCGATAGAGCTAGGGAATTACCTGCTGAGCCACAACCAGCAGGTGTCGAAGGTAGGCCTCGAAATTGAGGAAAAGGAGTGGGATCGACTTTTGGTAGAAGGCGAGCCGGATGCGACGACCTTCAAACTGGGCGGCCCCGAAACGCGCACCGTTTGCGCGGAACGGAGCCAAGATGGTGAGTGGGCAATCTCATCCGGCGTTGACCGACTGACCATCTTGAAGACGGGGAAGTCAGCTTTCACCGGTTATATCAAGGATCGCCTCACCACCCTGAAGCCCGCGACTGACCGCATCCTGGGCACATGCGCGACGATCACTTGGGACTATGTCTCACCGCGACAGGATTTTGCAGAGGTGCGGACAAGGATCGTCACGGCGCTGCTGAAGGAGTTCGCCGCGCACAATAGCATGAGCGTGCAGCACACGCTGTTCGACATGGGCAAGGCCGCGCTTGCGGCTGCACCTGAGATTGCGCGCATTCAGCTCGCCATGCCCAATCTGCACCATCTGCTCGCGGATCTAACGACGTTCGGGCAGGACAATCCCAACCACATTTTTGTTCCCATCGACGAGCCGCACGGATATATCGAAGCGATCGTTGAGCGCTGATCATCGGCCGAGTTGAGCCAAATCCTCTGGCTGGTCGATGTCGATTTCTCCACCCTCGAGCAAAATTCCCGTCACGGGCCAGGGCGCTTTCGTTAGCAGACTTCGCGCACCTTTGTCGCCACCAAGAGCATTCAGGTCGGCAAAAGCCGCTCCCGGAAAGATAGCTGGGGTTCCCCGCCCGCCCGCATAAACGGATGCGACTGCAGTTTCGGGTGATTGCCAAAACACATTGAGCATCCGGCGCAAATGCTCGGATGTTACGCCCGGCTGATCGCAGATCATCAACAAGACACCGGATGCATCGGGCGCTTCAGCTTGCACAGCTTCGATGCCCGCACGAATCGAGCTGGCGATTCCCTCTTTCCATACCTCGTTCGCAACGATCTTTGCCGCGGCGAGATCCACGCGGCTTTCGATCATTTCACGATGCGCGCCAAGAACGACGAACACAGGCGATGCACCGGCTTCGTGGGCGAACCGGATGGCGCGCTGAAGAAGCGGTTCGCCATCGACCATCAGCAGTTGCTTGGGCTGACCAAGACGGCTGCTCGACCCTGCTGCGGCAATGACGGCGACGACGTGGCGCATCGACCTCAGTCTACTGCAGCCGGATTGGTTTGGTGTGCGGTCCGGAGAAGTCTAGCGAACGCCTGAGCGTCACGGCTGCACTTCGGTATCGGGCTGCAGGAGGAGCAGCAGAACGAGGCCGACCACAACAAACATGCGGAATGCCTCCGCTTGGCCGTTCCACGTGCGCGACTCCCACATCGAGAACCACTCGCCACCGATGACAAGAAAGGCGACGAGCCACATCAGCAACGACAGTGCCAGTGCCGCAATCGCGACGCGTTTCCGTGCATTGAACATGTCCGCCGGGCGACGCACGGTGCGAATCAGCACTGCGAGGCCCCACCACACCAGCACCATTGTCACGGCTTCCCAAGCAATGATCGACCAATAGAACGCGAGGTGGAGGTTCGGTGATCGCACCGCGCGCCACATCTCAGGGCTTCCCGAGATGGTCGAATCCATCAGCAGGACATGCCGAACGAACTCGTAATTCGCGCCGAAGTCAGTGAGATTGCCAAGCACCACGAGGGTATAGTACATGCCGACCCCGGCCAGCAAGGCCAGCTTTGCCCAACGCGTCACCATCTATCGCACCTCGGCATTGCACTTTGTCTGCAGGACGCTGCAACTACCTCGACCTGTATTTCAGTTTTTCCCATCGTAGTCCGGGCTGTTATCGTCGCCCACGAGACAATGTGGAATTTGACGGAGGTCCAGACGCTCTGGAAGAGAGATGATGCTAACCCTCCGTGGCACATCGAAGTAAGTGGGAATCTTTGTGCGCATCTTCCCGCACCAACTCTGGCGTTCGCCCTGGTTGTGGCGATCGCCATACCCTGTCCAGTCCCGGCACAGTGGCTCGCCGCGGCAGGTCCAGGTGTCACTGCGCGGCCCCTTTGCCTCGTCGGGAAGGTTCCTGCCATTCTCCGGATCAGAAAGGGCATCTGTCCCAGTGTGATTCTTTTCCCCGAGCAGGGTGGATTACAGCGGGATTTAAATCGTCGCCATCGACCAATTCCAGACGTACAATCTTCTCCGCAACCGCCAGCGTGATCAATTGATTCAACGAGATTCCCTCGGTTTTTGCCAGATCGCCAGCTGGTGATACATCGAGATTGGCAACCCCAACGCAAATTTCGCAAGGCTTCCGTCTTTCGTCATCAATAGCCCTCCGCAAAAAGGATGGTGCAGCTTAGACCGCCCGTTTCATAAGAGGCAATAAAAACAGGTAACGAATTATCGGCAAGGAAAATAGCAGGAGGGTTCTGTCGTCGGTCTCGACGCCTACAATGCTGCCATGGACCTGTCTTCCACGACGATTCGCGCTGCGCGGTCGGCCCTTGCAAGCGGTAGCGTCACGCCTGCCGGGTTCGCAGAACAGGCTCTTCAAAACTCCAATCGGAACTCCGGAAAGAACACCTACCTCTGGCGCGATCCGTCGTGGACCATACAGGAGGCGGCGCACTCAGGCACTGTGCCCCGTGGATCCGGCGGCAGTTTCGGCGACGGCCGCTGCGATCTGTGGGGAATTCCCGTTTCGGTGAAGGATTGCTTCGATCTCGCCGGCTCCCCTACGAGCGTCGGGGTCAGGTTTTACCGCGATCTGAATGGAAACGCCGCGCAGGACTCCTGGCTCGTCGAACAGATCCGGAAAGCCGGCGCCGTGATCACAGGCAAGACGCACCTGCATCCCCTCGCGTATGGCATCACCGGCGAGAATCCCGATTTCGGCGATTGCGAGCAGCCCGGTTATCCCGGCGCGCTTACCGGCGGATCCTCCAGCGGAGCAGCCGCCAGCATCCTCGAAGGCTCAGCTCTGGCAGCCATTGGGACTGATACCGGCGGGTCGATACGCACTCCGGCCGCACTTTGCGGCATCGCCGGCTATCGGGCCTCCATTGGTCGAGGTGACTGGCGCGGCGGTGCGCACCTGGCGCAATCCTTCGATACGGTGGGTTGGTTGTTTCGCGATCTTGAAGACGCACCTCTGCTGGCCGAAATCTTCGCCCCGGGCAAATCCGCCGCAGTAAGGGAGTTCAAAAGGTTCGCTGTGGTTCACGATGAGTTTCTGCACGATTGCGCGCCGGCGATCGTGGAGAGCCTTCGCTCCACAATAGCCGAACTACGAGCGCTTGGCCTTGAAAGCGCCACGGTCGATGTGGGCTGGTGGGCAGATTCGTTTTCAATCTACGCCGCCATCCAGGCATGGGAGTCGGCGCGCATCCACGCCGGCCATTACGAAAAGACCCCGCCGGCAATTCGGGAACGCCTTGAATGGGGCGCAAAGATCTCAGACCCCGATTTGGCGACGTTTCGCGCGCTGCACGCCGAATTTCGTTCGCGTCTCGATGCTCTTCTCCACGAGCACGAACTGCTTCTGCTGCCGGCTTCACCCGTTGCACGCCTGAATATCGGGCCGACAACGCACAGGCCCGCATGCGGATTCTTCGTTACACCACGCCTTTCAGCCTCGGCGGAATCCCGACGGTTACACTCCCATGCGCCGTTGGCGGAATACAACTCGCCGCGGCGCGCGAGAACGACGAGAGCCTGCTCGAACTTGCCGCGCGCATCGGGGCCGGACGAAGATGAGCGATGGATGAAGTGTTAGCTCAGACCTGCGAAGAGCTGAGCGGACTCAGCACCAGATTCGTGATGTTGCTGACGATGGCTTCGAAGGCGAAGCGCGGATCAGAAGAGAGCTTTTTCCATGCCGGATCGTTGCGAAAGACGTTCCACTTCGCATCCAGTTCCGCGGAGTCGGCGAAGCTGAGCATATAAGTCAGGCTGGGCATGCGCGGCCCGATGAGCGTGTCGCCGAAAAACACCGGCTGGAATCCCGCGTTCTTGAAGATCTCAAATTCGCCAGAGTGAAACATCTGGACCTTCAGGAGGTGATCGCGATAACTGGGATTCTCGTATGTGCGAAGTTGAAAGATACGCTTGCCCTTGGCCGGAGGTGTAATTCGCGGCCATCCTTCAAAAGCAACGAGCAACGAAGACTCCATACGGAGAAAAGCGGGCGACGATGCGGGCGCGCTCCAAAAAGGCTCGGCGGCTTTGATGTAGGTTTCGTTCTGGTTCAAGTCGAGTTCAAGCGCTCCCGCCATGGCCGGCGCAAGGATCGGAATAAGGACATAGAACATCGGCGTCTCCGGCCCGATGTCGACCCGGAAGGCGCCAACAGGCCCACCCTTGTCTGCCAGCGCTGGAATGAGAGCTTCACTGATGTATTTTTCCGTCCCAGCCACCTGCGGACCGGTCTGCAGCGAGTAGCGGCGAATCTGGTAGAACTGGCGAGGCCGCACTATCTTCTCGGCCCGGGCGCCGGAATCCGACGCAATGCCCAAAGCTGATGCGGCGAGTGTTCCTGCAAGAAAGCTGCGGCGCTGCATAGCATCCCTCCAAACCTCAGGCTGTTCTACTCTTCCCCGATATCCTCATTCCATATCTCGGGATGCTCGGCAATAAAACCCTTGAGCAGTTCGTGGCAGTCCTGGTTGTCCAGATCGATCACTTCAACGCCGTTCGCGCGCAGCCACTCAATACCGCCCTGGAACGTCCGGCTTTCGCCCACCACAACCATACCGATCCGAAACTGCCGAACCAACCCGCTGCAGTACCAGCACGGGGCCAGGGTCGTCACCATTACCACGTTGCGATAGCTCCGCTGCCGGCCGGCGCGGCGAAATGCGTCGGTCTCGCCGTGAATGCTGGGATCGCCCTGCTGTACCCGGCGATTGTGCCCCCGGCTGATCAGTTCTCCAGAATTGGTAAACAGTGCCGCCCCAATGGGAATACCGCCCTCGGCGCGTCCGAACCTCGCCTCTTCCAGGGCCGCCCTCAGCATTGATTCGTAGAGCTTTCTCTCGTCCGTCATCGCACTCGATCATACGCGACCGAATCAGACACCAGGTTTCCTTAAGAATTGTTAAGCGCCATTCCCCTTCGATTCCTGGCTTTTTCCGATATCTGTCTGAAGAACAGAGAGTTGGAGATTTCCGGGCGAGATCTCAGCGGATGAACAACCTGGAAATTCGTCAGGGTTGCAGCAGAGCCGGCTGCAGTTCTATTGACTTGGAGTGCGCACGAAGTTGTAGGTTGGACTTGTGAGAGACGCTGGTTACACCATCCGAAGCATGGCAGAGCGTTGCGGAATGACCGCGCACACTCTGCGCTACTATGAGCGCGTAGGCCTGATCCAACCGGTTGGACGCGCACGCAACGGTCATCGCCGTTATTCTGAGGGCGACGCGGCTTGGCTCGAATTCCTCCACTGCATGCGAGCCACCAGCATGCCTATTCGCGAGATGCTGCGCTATGCCGAGCTTCGTGAACAGGGCGACGCCACGTCTCTGGAACGGCGCAAACTTCTCGAGGATCACCAGGCGGCTATTGGGGAAAAGATCGAGGCGTTGCAGAAGGCGCATGCGTTACTCACTCACAAGATCACCAACTACAAGATCATTGAGGAACGCATTCGCGTGGCCGGCTCCGCGCCGGTTGAACTGGAACTCGAAGGCGAGCTGGCAACTGCAAGCTAAGATCCCTGGTCCAGACCGACATCCAAGGCCATCCAGAGGCAGCGCGATCACCTTTTTAGCGGAGATCGGTGTCCGCCGGAGGGCAGGATGCAGATCCCCAGCTGGATCGGCTCAGCGGCAAACGACTAGGTAGAGCCGAATAGGGGGGTTCGTGCCGCACCGGCGGCGTAACAAGAAGATCAAGCTGAAGCCGTTTGCGTAGGCTCAAAACCGAAGTTCCCACCAGTGCGGGGATTTGGTTAGGATAGCGGCACGGCGTATCCCCGTTCGGGGTGCTCCCCCGCCCTGATACGCCGGTTTAGCCTAGGACAATTCGAGACGGTCCTGTCCAAGGAGGTCGACCCGTGGCAGACATTATCAATCCACATTTGAAGCACTTGCTCCCGCGCTCACCCGACAAGACGAAACCGAAGCTCGCGCCAGATCAACAACCCGTCGATCTCGAACCGCTGACGCCGGAGAACAAAGGGCAGCTCAGCCGGCGCTCTTTCCTGTCGGGATTGGGTGCGACCAGCGTCCTGGCAGGAGCCGCCCCGTTGGCAGCCGCCGCACCCGTCCTCGAGCCGGGAGTGCAGGAGGATGCGGCGACGGCAGATTCCGGCACGGTGACTCTGCGCGTGAATGGCAAGGATTACACGCTGAAGAATCTCGATCCCCGCGCCACCCTGCTCGACACGCTCCGCGAGCGCATCCACCTCACCGGCACAAAGAAGGGCTGCGACCACGGCCAGTGCGGGGCATGCACCGTGCACGTGAATGGCCGGCGAGTGAATAGCTGCCTCTCTTTCGCCCTAATGCACGAGGGCGACGAGATCACCACGATCGAGGGCCTCGGCCAGCCCGGCAATCTGCACCCGATGCAGGCCGCGTTTGTCGAGCACGACGGTTATCAGTGCGGCTACTGCACCAGCGGACAGATCATGAGCGCTGTGGCGCTGCTCAAGGAGCCGATCGGCCCGTCTGACGACGACGTGAAGCAGGCCATGTCGGGCAATATCTGCCGCTGCGGCGCATACACCAACATTATGGCTGCCGTGAAACAGATAAGGTCGCGCGCCTGATGAGACGGCGCCTAAGGAAGAGGAGAGATCATGGAGACCTTTAGTTACGTTAAAGCTCCCAGCATCGACAAGGCTCTGGCCAGCGCGCAGCAGGCAAAGTTCATCGCCGGCGGCACTACGCTCGTCGACCTGATGAAGCTGACCATCGAAACGCCGAAGACCTTGGTCGACATCAATCTTTTGCCGCTCGACAAGATCGAGAAGCTGCCCGACGGCGGTCTTCGCATCGGAGCGATGGTGCGCAATTCCGATTTGGCCTGGAACCCCAATATCCAGAAGTCCTACGCGGTTTTGTCTGAGGCGCTGCTTTCGGGCGCATCGCCGCAGTTGCGCAACATGGCCACCACCGGCGGAAACTTGTTGCAGCGCACGCGGTGCATGTACTTCCGCGAGCCCAACTCGGGGACACCTGCTGGCTACGGCTGCAACAAGCGGACTTCGGGATCGGGTTGCGCGGCAATGGACGGCTTCAATCGCATGCACGCGGTCCTCGGGACCAGTGAGCACTGCATTGCGACACATCCCTCTGATATGTGCGTGGCCATGGCCGCACTTGAAGCCGTGATCCACGTTGAAGGTCCGACAGGCAAGCGGACGATTGCCTTCGCGGATTTTCACAAACTGCCCGGTGAGACGCCGCATATCGAAAATGCGCTTGAACCGGCCGAGTTGATCACGTATGTGGACCTGCCAAAGGCAGTCGACGGCGCGAAATCGACCTATCTGAAGCTGCGCGACCGCGCCAGTTACGAATTTGCACTGGTGTCGGCGGCGATTGTGGCTCGGGTCGAAGGCGGACACATCCGCTACATTCGAGTGGCGATGGGCGGAGTGGGAACCAAGCCCTGGCGCTCGCATGAGGCCGAAGCATCCCTGATGGGCAAGCCGGCAAATACTGCCGCCTTCAAAGCGGCGGCCGAGGCTGCACTGGCGAAGGCGAAGACCCACAAGGACAACGCATTCAAGGTGGAATTGGCCAAGCGCTGCCTGATGCGCTCGCTCAAAACGGCAACTGCATAGTTGCATAAATTGCAGGAGTATTTTATGGCGACGGACACACTTCCTCACGCGGCGAGCATTATTGGCGCCGCAGTGCCTCGCATTGACGGACCTTTGAAGACCAGCGGCAAAGCACGTTACGCTGCCGACCATGATTTTCCAGGACTTGCTCATGCGGTTGCTCTGCAGGCCGCCATTGGTAAAGGCAAGATTCGCAGTCTGGATACCTCAATTGCCGAGAAGATGCCGGGTGTACGCCTGCTCCTGCATTACGGCAAAATCGACGGCGTTTATCGCTTCTATCCGCACGAGTCGGATGGCACCATCAGCGAAGGACGTCCTCCATTCGCCGATCAGAACATTTACTACTGGGGTCAATATGTTGCTGCGGTCGTTGCTGAAACCCTGGAGCAGGCCAAAGCTGCCGCGAGAGTTATCAAGGTGGAATACGATGCCGAGAGGCCAGATGTGAATCCGGACTTGAGCGACTTCACGGGACCGCGTACTGAAAGCTGGTTGCGTGGCGATCCCGACAAGGCTCTCGCATCATCGCCGGTCACGCTTGATGAGACATACGTCACGCCGGTCGAAACGCATAACCCGATGGAGATGCATGGTTCGGTCGCGGTGTGGGATGGCGACAATGTCACGCTCTATGAGTGCACACAAGGGGTTGTGAATCACCGCACCGTGATGTCGGAGGTGCTTGGAGTTCCGCGGGAGAACGTGCGCGTGATTTCGCGTTTCATCGGTTCCGGTTTCGGTGGGAAGCTTTTCCCGTGGCCGCACACGGCGATCGCCGCCGCCGCCGCGAAGATGCTGAACCGTCCGGTGAAGATCAGCACCGACCGGCGCATGATGTTTTGCAACACGGGCCACCGCCCGCGCACCCAGCAGCGCATCCAGCTCGGCGCCACGCAGGATGGAAAACTCAATGCAATCCGCCACGATTTCCTGACGGAGACCTCACAACTCGACGACTTCATTGAGCACTGCGGCGAGCAAACGCCGTTCCTCTATAGCTGTCCGAACCTGGTTGTCACAACCGGAATGGTTCGCCGCAATGTGGGCGCACCGGCTCCGATGCGCGGACCCGGCGCGGTGCCTGGGCTGTTTGCGCTTGAGTCGGCCATGGACGAGCTGGCGATCAAGCTAAAGATGGACCCGGTTGAATTGCGACTGAAGAATGACACCGATCGCGATGAAGGGAAAAACCTGCCGTTCTCATCGCGCCATCTGAAGGAATGCTACACAACGGGCGCGGAGAAGATCGGCTGGAAGAAGCGCACGCCTCAACCCGGCTCCATGCGCCGCAACGGCAAGGTCATCGGCTGGGGAGTGGCCGGCGCGTCGTGGTCTGCGGCCCGCATCCCCTGCAACGCGAGCGTCGAGCTTTGCCCGAATGGGCGCGTTTGTGTGCGTTGCGCCACGCAGGATATCGGCACCGGAACATACACGATCTTCGCGCAAGTTGTGCACGCTCGAACCGGTGTGCCGCTGGATCGGATCGACGTGTTTCTTGGCGACAGCTCACTACCCGATGGGCCGACTTCCGGCGGGTCGATGGCGACCAGCGCAGTGCTTCCTGCAACCACCACCGCGGTGAACTCTGCGGTGACGCGTCTCTTGCACATTGCGGCGATGGTTCCAAACTCACCATTCCATGGGAAAAAGCCTGAAGACCTGGCGATGATGGGAGGAATGGTTCACGTGAAGCAAGAAGGCGGACCGCAGGTTGTCGGCGTTTCGATGAGTGCCGGCGGGCGCCAGCTTGGCGCGAATGGTGTTCCATTTGAGGAGGTCCTCAAGATAGCGGATCTCGGATCAATCACTGCCAACGGCAAGACCAACCCTTCGTTCGAGGATCCCAAGGCGAAGCAGTATTCGCTGCACTCCTACGGCTGCCATTTTGCTGAAGTGGAGTGGGAACCGGACATCGCCCGGTTGCGCGTGAGCCGGATCTTTTCGATTTTCGATTGCGGCCGCATCATCAACAAGGGGGCGGGCACCAATCAGATCCTCGGCGCGGCGGTAATGGGCGTTGGAATGGCGATGTTTGAAGATACGGTCCACGACCCTCGCACCGGCCAGCCGATCAATAACAATTTCGCGGATTACATCGTGCCGGTCTGTGCGGATCTGCCCGATCTGGATGTCACCTTCCTCGACTATCCCGATTTGATCGTGAACGAATACGGAGCACGGGGCATCGGCGAGATTGGAATGGCGGGTGTCGCGCCGGCAATCACTTCTGCGGTAGCCCACGCAACGGGAGTTCGCGTGCGCGACCTGCCGGTCCGCATCGAGGATTTGCTGAAGTCTGATATCCACGAAGCCTGATTTTGGTGAAGCCGGGATCGAGAGTTCGCAAGAGCACAGGAAAGAGGCAAGCATGAGCACGAGCCCGGCAGGGATTATTGGAAGGCCAACGCCACGGATCGATGGACCGCTCAAGACAACTGGAATTGCACAATATGCAGCCGATTTCAATTTTGACGGCATGGCGTACGCCGTACCTGTGATCGCGTCCATCGCGAACGGGCGCATTCGCGCATTCGACGCCTCTGCGGCGGAGCGGATGCCCGGCGTGTTGCTGGTACTGCATCACGGCAATATCGGCCCGCTCTATCGTTCGGTGCCGGGCGACGACGATGCTAACAATGCGGAAGTGCGCTCGGCGCTCGAAGATGAGGTTGTACGTCACTGGGGCCAGTACATCGGCCTGGTCGTAGCCGGAACCCTGGAACAGGCTACGGCTGCAGCAGCCGCGGTGCGCGTGGAGTACGACGCAGAAACACCGAACTTGCGCGAGAGCCTTGATGACTATTCCGGAGAGCGCAAGAAAGGTAGCACGCGCGGAAACGTCGACAACGCTCTTGCCAATGCGCCGGTGAAAATCGACCAAACCTATGTCACGCCAATCGAAACTCACAATCCCATCGAGATGCATGCCTCGGTTGCGGCTTGGGAGGGCGAACGCCTGACTATGTACGAGACGACGCAGGGGGTTGTGAATCATCGCGTGGTGATGGCGCAGACGCTGGGCATCCCGGCTGAAAATGTCCGTGTGATCACGCGTTTCCTTGGATCCGGTTTCGGCGGAAAGCTCTTTCCCTGGCCGCACTGCGCGATGAATGCCGTCGCGGCCCGCAAACTCGGCCGTCCGGTAAAGCTGGCCATCACGCGACCCATGATGTTTTCGAGCGTGGGCTACCGGCCGCGAACCGAGCAGCGGATTCGGCTTGGCGCTTCGAGAGACGGCAGGCTGCTGGCGTTGAAGCAGGATTATCTCAACGTCACTTCAATGCTCGACGATTTCGACGAAGGCTGTGGCGAGGCCACTCCGTACCTCTACAGCGTGGCCAATCTCGAAGTCACGAGTGGGCTGGTGCGACGAAACTTCGGTACGCCTACACCCATGCGGGGTCCTGGTGCAGTTCCGGGACTGTATGCGCTGGAGTCGGCAATGAACGAACTCGCCGACGAACTGAAGATCGATCCGCTGCAATTGCGAATCATCAACGACGCGCAAAAGGACGAATCGAACAACCTGCAGTTCTCATCGAGGCACTACCGGGAATGCCTCGAAACAGGCGCAAAGAAATTCGGCTGGAAGAAACGCACAGCTGGGGTTGGTTCCATGCGTCGAGATGGCAAGATCCTCGGCTGGGGCCTGGCCGGTGCAAGCTGGATCGCGCTGCGTCTTCCCTGCACTGCTGTGGTCGAATTTCATGCCAATGGCCGCGTCTCGGTGCGCAGCGGCACACAGGACATCGGCACCGGCACCTACACGACTTTCGCGCAGGTGGTACACGAAAAGACCGGGGTGCCTCTCGATCGCATCGATGTCATCATCGGCGACAGTTCCCTTCCGGTTGGTCCCATGTCCGGCGGATCCCTGGTGACCGGATCGGTGTTGAACGCAGTGGCAAATGCATCGAATGAGGCGATCAAAAAAATGGTTGCGCTCTCCACGGGCACGGACGGTTCTCCGCTCAAAGGCGCAAAGGTTGAAGAACTTGAGTTCGCGGAAGGGCGCATCCGCAAGAAGGATCAGAGCACGGGTGATCCCGAGTTTGCTGACATTCTGCGGCTAGCCCGCCTCAACGGATTGAGTGCCGAAGGCAAAACGATCCCCACATGGGAGGATCCCAAGGCGAAGGACTACTCTCTGCACTCCTACGGTGCGCAGTTTGTCGAAGTCGAATGGGACCCGGAGATCGCGCGTTTGCGCGTGAGCCGCACGGTTACAGTGATCGATGCAGGTCGCGTTATCAATCCCAAGGGAGCAGCAAATCAGATCGCGGGTGCAGTTGTGATGGGCGTGGGCATGGGCGTGCTGGAAGAGACCATCCACGACCAGCGCACCGGCCAGCCCATCAATAGCAGTCTCGCTGACTATCTGGTCGCAACCTGTGCCGACGCTCCGGAAATCGAGGTTACGTTTCTCGATTATCCCGATCCAATCATGGGAGAGTACGGGGCGCGCGGCGTGGGCGAGATCGGCTTGGCAGGTGTTGCCGCCGCTATTACTGCTGCCGTGTATCACGCCACCGGAGTACGGGTTCGTGAGTTGCCCGTAAGGATCGAACACTTACTGCAATCGAAAATTCTAGAGGCTTGAGAGAAAATAGGAGCAGATGACCGACTTGGAGAACATTCTGCCGCTTTGGCACGCGCTAGAAAGTGCCGGGGCAGATTATGTGCTTGCGACTGTCGTCGACGTGGAAGGACCCAGCTACCGCAAGCCGGGTGCGCGCATGTTGATTGCGCAGGATGGCCGCCGAGTGGGTACCGTGAGCGGGGGTTGTCTTGAGACCGCGGTTGCCAAGCGGGCATGGTGGCTGACGCAGTCGGGTCCCACAGTAGAGCGTTACTCAACGGCTGACGACGACGGCGAGATGCCCTATGGCTCAGGGTGCGGGGGAGTAGTTTATGTCCTACTGGAGCGGCGTGCTACTGCCGCGCCGCTTCTGGCTGCCCTGGAATCGGCTTTTCGTGCACGCACGCCGCTGGCGATTGCGACGGTGCTGGAAGGCGTAGGCACTGCAAGACGCATGTTCGCCGGTCCAACTGTACAGCGGTCAGTCAGCGAATCCACGGCAGAGACGAGTCAGTTGACCCTTGAGAATCTTGCCCTGCATACCATCGACCGCATGCAGTCCATCGACCAGCGCATCACGATCGAAGGGTCTCAGACGCGCGTTTGGGTCGACTATCGCGCTGCACGGCCCGGCTTGTGGATTTTCGGCGCCGGGGACGATGCCAAACCCCTGATGGACCTGGCGCGGGGATTGGGATGGTTTGTTGCCGTCGCCGACGGGCGCAGCCATCTGGTCACCCGGGAACGCTTTTTCCATGCTGATGCCCTTCTCAGTTTGTCGATCGCGGATTTGCCGGCAAGCAGATCTTCTATCCTTGAAGAGTTGAAACCGACAGACGCAGTAGTGTTGGTCACGCACAGCTTCGAACAGGATTCGCGCATTCTTGCTTCCTTGCTCGGGCGCAGTTATTTTCCAGCGTACGTTGGAGTTTTGGGACCCCAACGGAGAACTCGCGAAGTGATTGCAGAAGCCGCCCGGCTCCTGGGAATCGCGGCTGACGGCGAACGCGTTGAGAGGTGGCTTGCACAACTACATGCGCCAACCGGCCTGGACATCGGCGCGGAGACGCCGGCGGCCATCGCGCTTTCGATCATTGCGGAGGTTCAGCAGACGCTGAACAATGGCTCGGCATTACCGCTGCGACAGGTTCGTGCCATCCATCCAGCGCTGAGCAGAGCTTGAGTTCCAGACCTGCAATCGGGACGAACGATCTCAGGCCGCCACTTTCTCCTTCAGATGCGCCTCCAGCACGTCGAGAAACTTCGCCAGCCATGCGGGATGAGCCGTCCAGGCAGGGCCGGTGACCAGCTTGCCGTCGACCGTGGCCTCGGTAAAGTCCAACGAAACGAAGGTTCCGCCTGCGAGACTCACTTCCGGCGCACAGGCCGGGTAGCAGTTGAGCTTGCGCCCCTTGAGCACGCCTGCTGCAGCCAGCAGTTGCGGGCCGTGGCAAAGGGCAGCGATCGGCTTGTCTTCCTTGTCGAAGTGACGAACCAGTTCGAGCACCTTTGGGTTGAGGCGCAGATATTCCGGGGCGCGGCCGCCGGGAACGACGAGCGCGTCGTACGATGCCGGATTCACTTCGTCGAAGGTCGCATTCAGCGTGAAATTGTGACCGCGCTTTTCGGTATAGGTCTGGTCGCCTTCAAAGTCGTGGATCGCCGTCCGCACCTGCTCGCCCTTCTTTTTTCCCGGGCAAACCACATCGACTTTGTGACCCACCATCTGCAACGCCTGAAAAGGAACCATGATTTCGTAGTCCTCAACAAAATCGCCGGCGAGCACTATTATCTTCGCTGATTTCATTCGAATTCTCCGGTGTGGAATCTACGTCGTCGTTTTCTGGGTCCAGCGCAAAAAAGAGCCTGAGGCAAGCGCCGGAACAGATCAGACACATGTTATCTGATGGATGTGACGAGATGAAGTTTCACTTCCGCGCGGCTTTGAAGCGCAGGTAAACTCGAGGTCAGAGCAAGGTATAAGCTGGAGATTGCGATGGCGGCTTCCCCGAAATCACTTGACGCTCTGAACGCGCTGATTGTGAAGTGTGCTCTTTGTCCCCGGTTGCGGGCGCACTGCACAGAGGTTGCGCGGGTACGGCGACGAGCCTACACGGAGTGGGAGTACTGGGGACGGCCGGTGCCATCCTTCGGCGATCCGAACGCCAGGATTCTGGTGCTGGGACTGGCCCCCGGTGCGCATGGATCGAACCGCACGGGACGGCCGTTCACGGGCGATGGCTCAGGAGACTTTTTGTATCCGATTCTGCACGAGACTGGATTCGCCTCACAACCTTACTCGCGTTCGCGCGACGACGGCATGATGTTGAAGGATCTGTGGATCACCTCTGTTGCGCGCTGTGCTCCGCCGGGCAACAAGCCGAACCCGTTTGAACTCCGTAACTGCGCGCCGTGGGTCGACCAGGAAATGGCGCTGCTCAAGCATCTCCGGGTCGTTGTCTGTCTCGGAAAGATCGCATTCGATGGCCTTCTGGCTCACGAGCAAAGGCATGCGTCGTCGATTGTCCGCACCAGCTACAAATTTGCACACGCGGCCGAATACACGTTGCCCAGTGGACTCAAGGCGATTGCCAGCTATCATCCTTCGCTTCAGAACACCAACACCGGAAAGCTTACGCGGCCCATGTTTCTCAAGGTCTTCCATCGCGCCCGGCATTTGGCCGGGTTGGAGTAGATTGTCCCCCTCAAAGGAACACACCCCTCCTCATCCGTTCCCGCGATTCGGTACATTGGATTCAGCAGGTCTGGAGAGGGCAATGAGAAAAACCACGGCTTTTCTACTGGCTTCAGGACTTCTGATGGGTATTTTGGGAGCGAACGCACAAGCTATGAAACTAGATCACTGGTCGAGAGCGGAGTTGCTGGAGCGAGCAAAGCATCTCGAGGAGAAGGCGGAAAAGGGTGACGGCTCGGCAAGCGAGACATTGGAGAAATACACTCACCATTACACGATGCTTGCGTTTCGCCGCAGCAGTGGTGGCGGCGAACTCCACCAGCACTTCGCGGACATCTTCTATATTCTCGATGGCCATGCGACGGTGGTGACCGGCGGGCAACTTGTCGACCAGAAGACCACGGCGCCGGGAGAAATTCGCGGCAAGTCGGTTGAGGGCGGCACGCGACAGGACGTGAGAGCCGGCGACGTGGTGCATATCCCGGCCGGCATGTCGCACCAGATGCTTCTTTCTGAAGGCGACTCGATTACTTACTTTGTGATCAAGGCCGAGGAAACCGGAACCGAGTAGGAGGGGCCTGGCCATTTCGGGCTACATAGCGGACAATTCGCTCAGGCGCTCTTCCTGCGAGAGTTGGGTGGCCGACTTCCTCGGAACGGCTGTTTCCTTAGCGGCTTGCTCTCCTCGTAGTAGCTCACCAGCGAAGCGTCGCAGACATGGGCTAATTCCATCTTTTCGAGGTCGTCCTCACGGTTTGAACTCCCGATGGTCACGAAACAATGTGGACAGATGGAATCAATCATTCCATCTTCATTGGTGCGGTGCGGAAACTTTGAACTCGCAGAAGTGATTGGCATTGCTCAGTGTCCTGACGGCAGCCTAGAACCCGACAAGGCGTGTGGTAACTAGGGAAAACCCTTGGAACCCGTCGGTTTCTGGAAGGGACTTCGAGCCGGTCGGATCGGGAGTAGCCCTTGAAAGAGCTTACCTCTGCCCTATAGGAGCGTAGTTGGGACTGCGTCGGTCGCTTGTGAATCCGGACCGCAATGTCTCAAAATCCACTCAAGTCTCGAACGTATACCCCGCTCTCACGAAACGACTCCTCAACCATCCTAACTTTGGCTTGATCTGCAACTGCTCCTCCGTGGAAGGGATTACTCGCGGTAACAGGTGCATCACGGTTCGATATACTCGAGCGATTTCTCGAGGTTGCGGGCACGCACCGTGGGGGAATCGGTTACCTCACCACTTCGGTGAAGGTCCGGCCGGTGTTCTGATCGACCAGCAAAAACTGTATTCCGATCCGATTGGACTGCTCCATGAGGCTCAAATTGTTGTTGTTAAGTTGCACGTGCATTCGCTCGTCAAATCAGTCATAGATGCCCGATGAAACCGGAAGACCGCCTCGGAGGCTATTCTCCGGGGAGATTTCCGCCACGTTTCCTGAGAAGTATTATGCTTAAGTTCTGGTCGGTAGCCATCATGATTGACGACGAACTCACACCCCATGAGACGGAGAACGGAACGGGCGGTTCCCCTGAGCAGGACGCGATTCAGGCCGGGGATCTCGATACTCCAATACCCGTCCCCGGAGGTGAAGAAGGGAGCCACGAGGTTCCTCGTCGATCATCGCCTCAGGAGCGTGCGATCCGGCTTGAGACGTCAGCGGAAGAGTACCAGGCACCGGCGCTGCCGCATCCGGTGGTTGCGTTCGGCGCTTCCGCCGGAGGTCTGCAGGCCTTCACCGAGATTCTGGAAAACCTGGATCCCGATACTGGAATGTCGTTTGTTCTCGTAACTCATCTCGCCCCGGATCAGAAGAGCTTTCTCTCCGAAATCGTTGAACGTTATACCAGAATGCCGGTATCCGCGGCCGAGAACGGACATCGACTGGAACCGAACCATCTTTACGTACTTCTGCCCAATCAGTGTCTGACCATCGAGGAAGGCCACTTCAAAGTTGATCCGCCGCCGGAAGGTCAGCGTTTCCCAAAAACGATTGACATGTTTTTCTATTCTCTGGCGGCAGATCAGAAGAACCACGCGATTGGCGTCGTGCTCTCCGGTGCTGATGCTGACGGCGCACTCGGGCTGAAGGCCATCAAGGGGGAAGGCGGTATTGCGCTCGTCCAGAGCCCAGCGACCGCGATGCACGGCGACATGCCACGCAGTTCCATCGCCTCGGATCACGTCGATCTGATCATTCCGCCTGCCGAAATTGCAGTTGAATTGGGGCGTTTGGCTCAACAGTTCAAGAGGCCGGAGGTACTTTCTCTTGATCAGGGCGTGGTATCCCCGGAAGACGAACAGTCATATCAGAAGATCCTGTTAATGTTGCGCGGGCTTTCCGGTCTTGATCTGCGGCAATACAAGCCGGAGACCATCCGGCGACGACTGGCGAGGCGAATGCTCCTGCTGCGGATGGATCACCTTCCTCAGTACCTGCGGTTCCTGCAGTCAAGGACAGACGAATTGCGGAACCTGCAAGAGGACGTACTCATCAACGTCACTCGTTTTTTTCGCGACCCGGGGTTTTGGGAGTCGTTGCGGACCAACGTTCTACCCATGTTTATGCAGGATCGAGCCACAGAACGTCCCATCCGGATCTGGTGTGCGGGATGCTCGACCGGCGAGGAAGCCTACTCCCTTGCGATCACCGTCCTGGAATACCTGTCTCAGCATGGAATGGATACCCCGGTTCAGATATTTGGAACCGATGCAAGCGATGAGGCGATTGAGATCGCAAGGACTGCGGTCTATCCGGAGACGCTGACGACCGAGATCTCTCCCGAGCGCCTCCGTCGCTACTTTGTAAAACTGGATCACGGGTACCAGGTCTCAAAGCGGGTCCGGGACACTTGTGTCTTTGCACGACAGAATCTTGTGAACGATCCGCCCTTCTCGCATATCGACATTCTCAGCTGCCGTAATGTGATGATCTATTTCAACCAGATGCTTCAGAAGCAGCTGATACTCACCTTCCATTACGCTCTGGAGCCTGAAGGATACATCCTTCTGGGCATGTCTGAGGGACTGAGGGACTACGGCGAGGTTTTCACCACCGTGGACCGCAAGCACAAGATCTACATGAAAACCGGCAACAACCTGCCCTACCATTTCGAGCCACCGCGTCACTATGACATTGCGCAAACCGTAGGAGGTTTAAGAAGTCCATCGCCAGAAAGGGAGAACAACTTCTGGCCGGAGCTCGAACTGCAGCGCGCTGCCGACCGAATTGTCCTGGCCAGGTTTGGCCCCCCGGGATTGATCGTTGATGACCGTATGAACGTTTTGCAGTCACGTGGCCAAACCTCACCTTTTCTGGAGATAACGCCGGGCGCCGTAACCTGGAACCTGTTGCGTGTGCTCAAGCAGGGGCTCGTGACCGATGTTCGTGGTGCCATACAACGAGCCATTCAAGAGAACGTACCGGTAATGGCAACCACCACACTGGTCGACGAGCAAATGGGTGAACAGGAGATCCAGATAGACGTTCTCCCTATTACCAGCGCTACCTCCCGTCCCCGCAGCTTCCTTATTCTCTTTCAGACCGTTGCGAATACCGAGAACGGCAGAATCGCGGAACAGCCGGTCCATGCTCACCTTACGACCGATGAAAAAGAGCGGCTAATCGCCCAACTCCGTCAAGATCTAACCTCCACGCGCTTCCATCTCCATTCGTTAGTAGAAGAGCGGGATGCCCGCAATCAGGAACTGGTTTCTGCGAATGAAGAGATTCAATCCGCAAACGAGGAACTGCAAAGCACAAACGAAGAACTGGAGACGACCAAGGAAGAGCTGCAGAGCGCGAATGAGGAGTTGCAAACCGTCAATGATGAGTTGCAGCAGCGCAACAATGTTCTGACGCAGACGGGGAACGATTTGAACAACTTGCTCAACAGCGTCAACATTCCGTTGCTGATGCTCACGAGCGATCTTCATATCCGGCAGTTCACTCCACCGATGCAAAAGCTCCTGAGCGTGCGACCGACAGATATTGGCCGGTCCATCAGCGAAATCCGCTTGCAACTCAGCATCGAAAACATCGAGCCGATTCTGAACGACGTTCTCGAGACGCTGGGAACTCGTGAAATGGAAGTTCAAGATCGCGAGGATCGATGGTATCTGCTGCGCGTCCGACCCTACCGGACAGCAGAAAACAAGATCGAAGGCCTGGTTGTGGTGCTGCTCGATATTGACCAGCAGCGAAAAAACCAGCAGCTCCTCATTGATGCGCGAAATTTCGCAAATTCGGTCGTGGAAAGCGTCCCCGTGCCAATCGTCGTTCTCAACTCGGACTGCTCGATTCGCACAGACAACACTGCATTCCGTCAGCTCACCCAGATGCAGCCAAAAGAATTGGAGAAGCGCTCCTTACCGGATCTCGCTGCGCATCTCTGGGGCATCCGAGGGATGGGGGAAAAACTAGGCCAACTCCTTAACTCGAACGCCGCTGCCACTATCGAGTTCGAGCACGAATCCACCACGGCACGCCGAAAGACCTTGCTGGTCAAGGCTCGGGCTCTCTCAACAGATGGCAGTCGCGTGTTGCTGCTGATGATCGAGGACATCACGCTCCGGCGGGAGGCGGAAATGGTGGTTACCCGGCAAACGGAAGCTCTCAAAACCGAAACTGCCGTGACCACTCGAAAACTCAACCGCACGCAAGGAGAACTCCGAGGGCTCGCGGCTCATCTCTTCACCGCGCAGGAGGAAGAAAGGCAGAGGGTCGCACGGGAACTCCATGACGACATAAGCCAGCGCCTGAGTTTACTCGAGATTCTGCTGCATGAAGTGAAATTCGAAGACGCGACCAGGGAAGACAGCAGCAGAATCAACCTCGCCCGGCAACAGATCCAGACCATCAGCACCGACGTGCGCCATATTTCGCATCGGCTACATCCCGCAATTCTGAACGATCTTGGACTCTCTGCCGCACTGAAAGCGCTTGTAAAAGAATTTGGCGATAGGGAGCAGATGCCCGCGACCTACGTCACCCAGGACCTCCCTCAGAGCTGGTCTCCGCACGCCGCCACCGCCATTTACCGCATCGCGCAAGAGGCGCTGCGCAACGTGGCTAAACATGCGGGAAAGACGCATGTCAAAGTCGTGTTGTCGGGCGCCGGGGACAGTTTGCAGCTCAAGGTGATGGACTTCGGGATCGGGTTCGACGATGAAGCTGAGAGGCAAACCTCCGGCCTGGGCATGGTCTCGATGCAGGAACGTGCGCACCTGGCGGGCGGCGTTCTTACAGTGAGTTCCAAACTTGGAGAAGGAACGACCGTTTCTGTCGAGGTACCGGTTCAGCAGAATGCGTAAAACTATTCTGATTGCGGATGATCACGCGCTCATGCTTGAGGGCCTCGCACGATTGCTCGGAACCGAGTTCGATGTAATTGGAACCGCACAGGATGGACGAGCTGTTCTGCAAGAGGCAGAACGCTTGAGGCCAGACATCATCGTTCTCGACGTCGGAATGCCCGGGTTGAACGGAATCGAGGCGGCCCGAAAGCTCGCGAGAAATTCCTCTGCAAAGGTCATTTTTGTTACGCAGCAGCTTTCCCCGGAGTATGTCCATGCCGCTTTCGCAGCTGGAGCCAAGGCTTACGTCGCCAAACAATCCGCCGCCAGTGAATTAATTGCGGCGATTCATCTCGCCATCGCAAATCGTTACTACGTCACCCCTCTTGCGGGGATTGAAGCCGCTGAATTCACTAGTCTGAATCCCGAGCGGAATCCCGGTGGACTTTTTGGCTCGAGGCTCACACCAAGGCAGCGTGAGGTGTTGCAACTGGTAGCCGAGGGTAAATCGACAAAAGAGATTTCCGCTGCACTCGGCATTTCTCCAAAAACCGTTGAGTTTCACCGCAACAGTCTCATGGACGAACTTGGATTGCGCAGCATTGCAGAACTTACTCGATATGCCATCGCGCAAGGCATCGTCACCCCGTAGGATCCAGCGCACTGCCTTTGGTTTGGGGTTTCTCTCATATGGCGGAGGCGACGTAGGACAGCTCAACAAAACCGTTCCGATAGGGAACCACGTTCTTCAAATCCCATCTCATTTCTGATAGGAGATCACCGAATAGCCGGAGTCCATCTCCCAACAGGACAGGGGCCATGATCAAGTTGATTTCGTCCACGAGATCGAGCGAGAGAAAATCCTGACACAACATGGCGCCGCCCACCAGCCCGATGTTTCGAAATCGCGGCGCTAGTGTCACCTCAACGAGCGTTTTGAGATCACCGAATAAAACTCGACGCTCTCTCTCGCGGATTTCAGTGCTCTGCTGGTCACCACCACCGTCGGAGTATCGCCATAAGGCCATCCCAATGCAAGTGCCTGTTCATATGTGCGCGAGCCAAGTACATAACAGTCGATGGCCTTGACGAAGGCGGAAGCTTCTTCGTCAGAAATGGACAATCCGGCCTCGTAGGCGCTTCCATTGGCATCCAGCCAAGACACGCTGTTGTCCTTCCTTGCGATGAACCCATCGAGGCTTGAAACCACATGCAAGGTTACCCTGGATCCTACTGAGTTCCTTTCTCCCGACATTCTTCCTCCTGGCCTTGACCGGCATCGATCTGTGTGAGATCAGGTCAAGACACCTGAACTAGCCAGATTTGCCTCATCAGGCAAATTCGAAAGATCGCAATCCTTGTGGAGTTGTGGAACTGATTGGAGCGGGAGACCAGGATCGAACTGGCGACATTCAGCTTGGGAAGCTGACGTTCTACCACTGAACTACTCCCGCTCTTGGCAAGAACAAATTGAGCTTTGGCCAGCATGCGCTCAGAGCACAATCCAAGACACACCACCCATTATATATAGGTTGTGATCCGAACGCTTCCAATACAGGCTTGGCAGGATCTCGCGGATGAGGTAATCTGGATTCCCTCAATTATATACCTTGACACGTATATTCTCTATAGGGTATATTAAGAAAGTGGAATCAGTATTCGAAGTTGTTGCAGAACCAAACCGTCGCGCGATATTGGGTCTCCTGGTCTCGTCAGAACGGACGGTTGGCGAAATCGAGCGTCAGCTTCGAATGACGCAGCCAACCGTGTCGAAGCACCTGCGGGTGCTGCGCGAGGCCGGTTTCGTGGAGTCGACCGTGGATGCGCAGCGACGTCTCTACCGCCTACGGCCTGAACCGCTTCAGGAGATTGATCTTTGGCTGGCTCCGTTCCGTCGCTTCTGGTCCGCTCACGTGGATGCCTTGGAACGTCATCTGGACCGCATGGAACAATCTCGCGAACGAAAAGCCAAAACCAACGAAAAGGCACCACGAACGAAGAGGAAGACGAGGTAATGCGGCAGCGCCGCGAATTTCAGCAATTAGGAGAAAAGAGATGAAGATCAAACTGACCAACGTATACGTCGACGATCAGGAGAGGGCCCTGCATTTCTATACCGAAGTGCTGGGATTCGTGAAGAAGGCAGACTTCAGCCAGGGGCCGTTTCGCTGGCTTACCGTGGCCTCACCGGAGGATCCGGACGGCACGGAACTGCAGCTGGCGCTCAACAACAATCCAGCAGCCAAAACTTATCAGCAAGCCATCTTTGAGCAAGGCCAGCCCGCAGCCATGTTCTTCACCGACGACCTGCAGGCCGATTACGAGCGCATGAAAGCAGCCGGCGCCGCGTTCAACCTGCCTCCAACCGACGTAACCGCATCCAAGATTGCGAAGTTGAATGACACGTGTGGCAATCTCATTCAGATCACACAACTGATGAAATGGCAGGGCTGACCATTCTCAGGATTGCCACCAAGTTCGGCGGGGTTGCCGCCCGTTCGGGACGGCCGCAGATGGGCTCTGACGACCTCATGGAGAAGATAAATGACCATTCTCGAGCAATACGCACCGGGTCCGGCCAGCGGGGCGCAGGTGAGAAAAGACGGAGAGAAGTGGACGCTCATTCTTGTCAGAGAGCTGCGTCATCCAGCCGAGATAGTGTGGGAGGCTCTGTCCGATCCGGCGCACCTGCGCGAGTGGGCGCCCTTTGAGGCGGACGGGAGTCTGGGCTCGGTTGGAGCGACCGTGAAGCTCACCTGGGTGGGAACGGGGAACGTTTCAGAAACAACGGTGACACGAGCCGACGCTCCAACGGTGCTTGAGTTCGCCGATATCCGGTGGGAACTCGAGCCCCGTGGCAGCGGTACGCGCCTCACCCTTTGGCATAAGATCGATCGCCGCTTTGTCGCGTGGGGCGCCGCGGGTTGGCACATCTGCTTCGACGTTCTGGATCGTCTTCTCACCGGAAATCCCGTGGGACGCCTCGCCGGTGCCGACGCGATGAAGCTCAGCGCGTGGAAACAACTGACTGCCGAATATGCTGACCAGTTTGGCGCCGAAAAGCCGGGCTCGGTGAAGGATTAAAAAACGAGGAGGACAATCATGGAATCGACCATGCAAAATCCGGCCCTTGTCGCTCCCAAGCCCATATCCAGGGCCCTGGCCCTCACGTTTTGGATCTTCACTGCGCTGTTCTGCTTGGAAATGTGCTTCACCGCTTATTACGAACTTCTGCCGCAGGGCGCGCAGGCGTTCGCCCGCCTTGGCTTTCCTGGCGGCTACTTTCGCTTCGAGCTTTCGTTAGCCAAGCTGGTGGGCGTGGCTGTGCTTCTCCTCCCCATAAGGCCCGCCCGCGTCAACATACGCATCAAGGAGTGGGCCTACGCCGGCTTCGCCATCAACCTCGTTTCGGCGATCATCGCTCATGTTTCCATCAGTGATCGCTTGCTGGCGTTCGTCCCGTCGACACTGACCAGTATGCTTTGGGCGGTCTCGTACTTCTCCTGGCATCGCCTGCAGACCACGCGCATAAGTGAATCGTGAATAGGGATCTTGCGCCCTCGAGTCGCTCTTCTCCCATTTTGTTTATTACGGCTCTAACCGAATACCTTCCTGGCGAGCGTATCGAATGACTTCGACATTCGACATGGCGATCAGTCCTTCGTTCACCATCTCATCCAGATGAGGAAGGAGTTTGGCGATCTGCTCTTCTGTGTCTACGATACTTAGCATGATGGGAGCATCCCTTGAGAAGGTCCAGAGGCTGGCATGACGAACCCTGGTGCTGGTCCCGTAACCTTCGATCCCGCGATAGACGATGGCTCCGGCCATGCCAAGCTCCGTGCATTTGGCGACGATCGCCTCGTGCAATGGCTTTCCCTGCCATTTGTCGCTTTCGCCGAAGTGGATTCGGAGCATCTTGCCCTGAAACTGGTCCTTCATTCGTGGGCCTCCAGCTCCTGCGCCCGATAGGCATATTTGATGATGTCAACGTCGGACAGGACGACCAGTCCCTCTTCGACCATCTGCTCGATCAACGGGAGAAAGCTGCGAATCTTTTCTTCGCTATCGATGGCCGAAAGCATGATGGAACCGTCGCGCGACAGCTGAAGCGGCTTATCCTTGTGCTTGCGGCGATGCGCTCCATAGCCGAGAATGCCTCGATATACTGTGACGCCGGCGATATCATTGGCCCGCATGGCCTCGACCAGTGCCTGATGCAGGGGCTTGTCCCGCCATTTGTCCGAGTCTCCGACATAGATACGCATCATTTTCGCCTTGCCCTCGATTTTGAGATGCTCGGGCAGAGCGGTCGATTGGGGTTTGGAAACCTGTGCGGGCTTAGCAACCGTTGTCTCCTGCACTTCAATGATGCCTGTTCCGGCCAGTTCTTCCAGCTTGGCGAGAATCTCATTCACCTTTTCCGTCCTCTCGATGAACTCGATCTTGAGCGGCATGTGGTCAGAGATCTCGACAATGCTCGCCGAATGCATATGATGATCGGCGCCGAAGCCCGCGATCCCCTTTACCACCGTGGCGCCGGATACACCGCGATAGAAAAGGAAATCAAGAATGCTTGAATACGCCGGAACACCGCGGACCTTTGACCCCTCACTCACATAGATGGAAACCTTCAGGGCTTTTCCCGCTTTCAGCATTTATCCTCCCTCGCTCGGGTCTTACCGGAACCAGATTGCTTCTAAGCAATATCGATGCCTTGCGCTGCCACGGTGACCCGTCACGCCGTCTTGCGGCTTATGAACACTACGAGGTTTCTCACCCCACTACCTCCGCAAGCACTGCGCCACCCCAGACAGCGACGAGTCCCAGAATCAGGCTGCCTACAGCGTAAAGCGCCGCGACCAGGAATGCACCTGAACGAAGACTTGAAAGTGTCTCCCACTCATAACTGGAAAACGTGCTGTAGGCGCCCACGAAGCCAACCGGAATCAAGTAGCGGAATGCCGCATTCAGTTCTGCGCGCTTGCTCAAATATGTGAGCGTAAAGCCAATGATGACGCAGGCGCTAATGTTGATAACGAAAGTTCCGATGGGGAACTTCGTGCCAAAGCGGCCGGCGACCGTCGATCCAACCCAATACCTGGTGATCGAACCGAGCGCACCCCCGATCGCAACGTACAGATATTTTTCCACCTTTCATCCTCCTCGTTCAGATCGCGTGCGGGATCGCGATCATCGCCAATCCCAGCCACAACGGTGCAAGCGCGCAGCCTTTCCAATGGAACCGGACTCCTTAAGTTGTGTTCAGGGATAGCTGCCGGGGAATATGACTCCGCGACAGGGTTCCCTGTCAGGAGTCATCATCTGCTCGGCTTACCTTCTGAGCCCCACGACAGCAACCGTCATTGGAGACCCCGGGAGGGGATAGGACAGCGGTTAAAGGTGAACTCCTTCACCTCTAGGTTGAGAGAATCGTAGGAGTTTCCGGACCTTTACGTCAAGTGACCATCGGGAACTCTGGCAGATCCGCCAGGCGCCGCCAGATTGCCATCAGAAATGGCCGGAAACTATACTCGGAATAGATCGTGAGATTTCGTTCCCCACTCCTTTCTCTGGCCTTGATTGCACTTGTCCTTGTTTGCCCCATGATGCGGGCACAGGATGGGTTGAGCGGAGCATTGTCGGATGCGGGAACGCAGCTCTTTCGTGGCTCCTTCGGGCAGCCCCTGGCCGCTGCGGACTTCGACAATGATCAGCGGCCCGACGGTGCGATCCTTCTCACAGCTGGAGAGTTCGAGGGGCGACGGCTGTTTCAGATTCGGCTTCATGTCTCCGCCGGCACGAATCACGAGCTGACGTTCGAATCGAACGAAACGGCTCTTGCGATTGCAACCACAGACGTCAATCGCGACGGAGTGCCGGACCTGGTTGTTGAGCAGGTCTTTTCGCGCAAGCGCATTCAAGTGTGGCTTAACGACGGACACGGCAAGTTCCGACCAGCTCGCGTCGAGGACTTTCCGACATCCACGCAGGTCCCCTCGGGTTGGAGATTGCCATTCCAACAAGGAACTGAGATTGCCCTCGCGTTGCCCACCCGGACTGGAAATGATCACGCAATCCAGATCCTGGAAGTGCTGCGCTCCGTATCATCGTCCTCCCATTGGCGGGTCCGCACCAGACCGGATCACGCCCGCGCCGGTTCTGTCGCCTTTCCATTTCCTCGCCCTCCTCCCGCACCTTTTTCTCTCTGATATCCGCCTGTCCCCTACGAGAGTCCCTTATCGCTGAGTAATTCTCTTCGGCATCTGTTCCCAGAACAGACCGGGGCTTCGTCTATTCATCTCCATTGGGCGCGAATCACGAAAAGTGTGCGCACTGAACCGCCCGGCCAAGGCACTGAGGAAAAAACATGAATCGAGAATTCCCCGCGCGAGGTGGGTCTTGCGCCCGCATCACAGCGGCAGTCGCCATTAGCGTCGTGGTCAGCCTGAGTTTCTCAGGCTGCAAATCGCAGGATGCGGGCAGCGGCGCGCCTCCGCCTGCGAGAGTGATCGAAGTCTCAAATATGAGCCTGATTTCCATCCCTTCTGCCGACGTGCACAAGTTCCCCATCGCAACCGCAGGCCAAATCGAAGCATCATCGGAGCTATCCGCCACCGGGACCGTGTTTCCCGACGTGAGCCGTGAGGTTCCGGTCATCTCGCTTGCCAATGGCCGTGTCGTCGACATCAAGACTCGGCTCGATGACAACGTGAAAAAGGGCCAGCTCCTCTTCAGCGTCCAGAGCCCCGATGTGACCAATGCCTTCAACGCATACCTGAAGGCGGTCAACGATGAGCAACTGGCCAACAAGGCGTATATCCGCGCTGAAGACTTGTTCAAGCACGGAGTAATCTCGCAGGCAATGCTCGAGCAGGCTGAGGACGCAGAGAAGGATGCCAAAGCCGATCTGGAAGCAGCCGACGAACAACTAAAGGTCTATGGACTCGAC
Organism: Occallatibacter sp.; assembly: GCA_036495975.1. GTDB lineage: Bacteria > Acidobacteriota > Terriglobia > Terriglobales > Acidobacteriaceae > Telmatobacter. Next base: position 69,997 of record DASXLY010000211.1, read on the forward strand.
AAAGCTCATCCCAGCAGCATCGTTCATGTTTTTGCGCCGACCACCGGCGTGATAATCGGCCAGAACGTGACCAATGCGGCCGCTGCGGGCGTCACGCTCTCCGGGTCTGCAACCGCGTTTACCATCGCCGACCTCTCTGCTGTCTGGATCCTCTGCGATGTCTACGAAAACGACATCGCGAAGCTGCAGCTTGGCCAGGAAGCAAAGATCAAAATCGAGGCCTATCCAGATCGGATTCTCAACGGACGCATCAGCGACATCGGCCCGGTGCTCGATCCGTCGCTGCGAACGGCGAAGGTTCGTATTGAAGTGCCGAATCCAGGCATCTTTAAGCTCGGCATGTTCGTCACAGCCACGTTTTCGAGCCTAAAGAAGCAAGCCTTCACCGTGGTTCCTTCCGATGCGGTGCTTCACCTGCACGATCGCGATTGGGTCTACGTTCCCATAGGCGATAACCAGTTCAAACGTATCGAAGTACAGGCCGGCAAGATTCTTGAGGGGAATGGGCAGGAGATTCTCTCGGGTGTTCAACCGGGCACAAAGGTCGTCAGCAACGCACTGGTTCTGGAAACAGCGGGGACCCAATAATGCTTCGGGCTCTCGTCGACTTCGCACTTCGAAATCGCTGGATGGTGCTCGGCGGAATTCTTGTTCTGACTGTGTGGGGGGTAATCTCGTTCCGCAGCCTTCCCATCGAAGCTTATCCCGACGTCGCGAATAACTACGTGCAAATCATCACTCAGTGGCCGGGCCGCAGCGCGGAAGAAATCGAGCGCCAGGTGACCGTGCCGGTCGAGATCCAGATGGCAGGCATCCCCCACCTCACGCATCTGCGGTCGACCACGCTAGCCGGGCTCTCCAGCCTGATGCTCATTTTCGATGACAACTCAACGAGCGACATCAATCGGGAACACGTATTGGAGCGGTTGAGCCAGGTGAATCTGCCGGCAAATCTGGCCCCTCAGATGGGAACCGACTGGAGCCCCGTCGGACAGATCTACTGGTACACCGTCGAAAGCAGCAATCCCTCCTACGATGTGATGGAGAAGAAATCGCTCGAAGACTGGACGCTGGAGAAATCGTTCAAGAGCGTTCCGGGTGTGGTCGATGTTTCGAGCTTTGGTGGCCCGACCAAGGAGTACCAGATCCGGCTCGATCCAGAGAGACTGGTCGCCTATGGGTTGTCAATCGGTCAGGTCGAACAGCAGATTGCAGCGAACAACACCAACGGCGGCGGCAGCTTTATCGAGGAAGGCACACAGCAGATCAATGTGCAGTCGCTCGGCCTGTACAAAACCGTTCAGGACATTGAGAACACCGTCATCAAAACGAATAACGGTTCGGCAATTCGCGTTCGAGACATTGCCACTGTCACCCAGGGACCAAAGATTCGTCTTGGGCAGATTGGCCGCGCCACTCGCCGGCCAGACGGAAGTATCGTCGACAATCCAGACACCGTCGAAGGCATCGTGCTCCTGCAAAAAGGCGATGATTCCGATCCGGTGCTGCAAGGCATCCACGAAGAGGTGAACAAACTCAACAATGGAATTCTGCCTCCGGGCGTAAAAGTTGTTCCGTTTCTTGATCGATCCGATCTGGTCAAGTTCACCGTCACCACGGTCGAGAACAACCTCACCGCGGGCATGATCCTGGTATCGATCATCCTCTTTCTCTTTCTTGGCAATGTTCGTGGCGCAATCATTGTTGCGCTCACAATTCCGTTTGCACTTCTGTTCGCGGCCATTTGTCTCGACCTGGCCCATATTCCGGCCAATCTGCTCTCCCTGGGTGCGTTGGATTTCGGTATGGTCGTAGATGGTTCGGTGGTGATGATCGAGAACATCATTCGCCATTTTTCGCAGCAAGACGATACACGCACGCCAGCGCAAAAAAATCGCGAGGCGGCACACGAGGTTCAGCGACCTGTCTTCTTCGCTCGCGGCATTATCATCACATCCTATCTACCGATTTTCACACTGCAAGCGGTGGAAGGGGCCTCTTCAGGCCAATGGCGTGGACCGTGAGTTTTGCCCTGATCGGCGCACTGGTGTTTGCCATCCTTGCGGCGCCTGTCATGGCTGGGCTGGTTTTCAGGAAAGGCGCCAAAGAGTGGAAAAATCCGCTGATGGAGTGGCTGATCGTGCACTATCGCACTTCGGTGCGCGCGGCCATAGTGCATCGCAACGTCACGCTCGGCATCTCGACGGTGCTCTTCCTGATTTCACTCTATCTGATCTTCGGGGGCCCTATCGGATCGGAGTTCCTGCCGCATCTGGATGAGGGTTCTCTGTGGGTCCGAGGAACGCTACCGCCCAGTGAAGGTCCCTCGGCAAGCATCGACTTTACCAATAAGGCGCGCGTGGTGATGGCCTCCTTTCCCGAAGTTAACCAGGTGGTGAGCCAAACGGGACGCCCCGACGACGGCACTGACACTGCGGGGTTCTTCAACACAGAATACTTTGTCGACCTTAAGCCCAAGGATCAGTGGCGTCCGGTCTTCCATCAGAATAAAGAAAAGCTGATCGACGCCCTGGATCGAGAACTCTCGAAATTTCCTGGTGTCATCTGGAACTTCTCGCAGCCTATTTCGGACAACATGGAAGAAGCTGTTTCAGGCGTCAAGGGAGAACTGGCGGTCAAGCTCTACGGAGACGATCTGCGAACGCTGGAGAGCACCGCCAACCTGATTCAAGCGCAGATGGCCGCGGTGAGAGGTGTGGTTGATCTTGGCATCTTCCGGATTGTCGGACAGCCAAACCTGAATTTTGCCGTCGATCGGGCGGCTGCGTCGCGATGGGGCATCAATGTGGCGGATGTGCAGGATGCAATTCAGACCGCCGTGGGCGCCAATACCCTAACCCAGGTGCAGCAGGGCGAAGCGCGCTATGACGTGACGCTTCGATATGCAAAGGAGTACCGTGACACGCGCGACGCCATTGAGAATATCCGGCTACTCTCGCCATCCGGAGAACGGGTGTCGCTTGCCCAACTCACCACCATCTCAACGACTGACGGGGCTGAAGCCATCAATCGGGAAGGCGGCCAGCGCTACATTGCGATCAAGTTCTCGGTGGAAGGCCGCGATTTGGGCTCGACCGTGAAGGAGGCAATCAACAAGGTTGAACACAACGTCAAGCTACCCGCCGGATATCACCTGGAATGGGCCGGAGAATATGCAAGCCAGAAACGTGCCGACGAGCGCATGGCTCTGGTGATTCCAATTACGGTGTTGGCCATTTTCTTGATCCTTTATACGATGTTTCGTTCCTATAAATGGTCGATGGTGGTGCTTGTCTCGGTGATCATGGCCTCCATTGGAGGCCCGCTGGCATTGTTCATCACCGGTACAAACTTTTCGGTTTCTTCGGCAGTCGGGTTTCTCGCGCTCTTTGGTGTTTCGGTCGAAACAGGGGTCATCATGATTGAGTTCATCAACCAGCTTCGCGCAAAACGCAGCAATACCGAGATGAGCGGGCCTGAACGAATTGTGGAAGCAGCGGTGGAAGGCTCGGTACAGCGGCTGCGGCCAGTGATGATGACCATGCTAGTTGCGACGCTGGGCCTGCTTCCGGCCGCCGTGTCACACGCAATTGGCTCCGACTCGCAGCGCCCGTTTGCCATCGTGATCGTGGGCGGTCTGATCGCGAATCTCATCATTGGCGTCTTTCTGATGCCCTGCCTGTATGTCTGGTTGGCACGTGAGGATGACCCTCTGCCAGACGTAGAAGTGAGCGAGTTCAATCTGCCATAACTCCGTAGCCTCTCCGCCATGAGGTTCGCCTTCCACGGTTGAAGACCGCGAGCAAGCGCCGGGGTAGCGGAGCGAGAACGTTCGCCTGCCTGCCTCGCTCATCCTTCGCTGGCAGTACAATTGCGCTGCCGGCAATTCATGCATCATAGGACCGGTGAAAGCTGGTGACCGTGGCCCACGAACGCGTTGTCTATCCCATTCGAGAGCGCCCGGAACGGAACTTTCGTGGTGCTCTCATCTGGATTCTTCTCGCCATTCTCATTGTTGTATTCAGCGCTCGAACCGCCATCTCCTATTACGTCGATTCGCTCTGGTTCTTGTCATTGGGCTATGCGTCTGTGTTCTGGAGAACGCTTCGGCTCGAGTGGTTGGCATTCGTCCTTCCCTGCCTCGTGACGTTTCTCATCATCTTCGGATGGGCGACAGCGCTGAGACGCGTTTGCCGAATGGAGTTGCAGAGCGCCGGGACCATTGTGATGGGAAGCCGCACCTTTCAACTTCCAGTGGATTCAGTGCTGCGCGTCGGCACACTCATTGTGTCGGCATTTTTCGCGCTGATCGCCGGCGCAAGCTTCATGAACGAATGGGTACGGTTCGCGGTTTATTGGTTTGCACCGACAGATACGATCGGCCTGCGAGATCCCATCTTCGGCAAGACGCTGGGGTTTTACTTCTTCACTCTGCCAGTCTTTCAATTCGTCGCTGGCTGGCTCCTGATGCTCGCCATTTTATGTTGCGCGATTGCCGGACTCTTCATTCTGTTCACGAGCAGTTCCCGACTGCTGCACGAGCGCGAATTCGGATCTTCGCCAATGCCCTGGCGTTGGCTCTCCGCAGCGGTCGCCTTTCTTCTTCTCGTCATCGCGGCACGGACCTGGCTTGGCCGTTTTGATCGGATTATGGAAGACCATACGATTTTTGGAGGCATCACCTACACCGATGCCCACGTGATTCTTGGCGGCTTAACGGCAATCTGTGCAGCCCTCATCATCGGAGCTGGAATCGCAGGTATGAACCTGTTCCTGCGTCCACGGACAGCGCGCCTTATCTCTTCTCCGGTCCCGGCTGTGATTTGCTTCTTCGTGGTGCAACTCTTCGCCTGGTATATCAACAGCTTCGTTGTAAAGCCGAACGAGTTGGATCGTGAAAAGCCCTACATCGCGCACAATATCGAATTCACCCGGCGAGCTTTTAGTCTTGACCAGGTTGCGCAACATGAGTTCCCCGCTGAAATCGACCCCGAAGCCGCAGATCCCGCTAACAATCAAACCACTCTCCAAAACATCCGCTTGTGGGATTGGCACGCGCTGCAGGACACCTTGCGCCAGATCCAGGAAATTCGTACCTATTACGATTTCCCCGACATCGACATCGATCGTTACACGATCAACGGCGAAGAGCGCCAGGTGATGCTCGCGGCGCGCGAACTGAATGTCGATAAGCTCCCCGAAAGCAGCCGCAACTGGATAAATGAAAAGCTCATTTACACCCATGGATACGGCATCACCATGAACCCTGTAAACGGCTTCACGCCTGAAGGGTTGCCGACGCTGATCCTCAGTAACATGCCGATCCAGAGCGCTGTGCCTTCTCTCCAGGTGACGCGACCTGAAATTTACTTTGGAGAAATCACCAATACCGATGTCTATGTGATGACACGGCAGAAGGAATTTGACTATCCGCAAGGTGAGACCAACAGCATGACCACGTACGCGGGCCCTGGGGGCGTCGAGCTGGGATCGTTCCTGCGCCGCATCCTGATTGCCTTCGATCGAGGAGACCTGGCCAAGCTGCCCTTCAGTGATGACATGAATCCCCAAAGCCGCTTGCTGATGCGCCGCAACATCTTCGATCGGGTCAAGACGCTTGCGCCGTTTCTTACTTACGAGGCCGATCCCTACCTGGTGGTGGGCGATGATGGAAGGCTCTGGTGGATGCTGGACGCGTTTACCACATCCGATAGTTACCCCTACTCAACCCACTATGCCCTGGGAAACGATCAGGTCAACTACGTCCGGAACAGCGTGAAAGTTGTGGTCGACGCGTACAACGGGACGGTAACGTTCTATGTCTTCGATCCGCATGATCCTATCATCAATGCCTACCGCAACATCTTCCCGCAGCTCTTCAAAGATGCATCGGAAATGCCGACCGATCTTCACCGACACGTGCGTTACCCCGAGTTGCTGCTCCGGGAGCAGGCGGCAGCGTACGGCTTGTATCACATGACTGATCCCGTCGTTTTTTATAACCGCGAGGATCTGTGGACGGTGGCTTCTGAAGTTGGCACGACGTCGTCCGGAGACCAGGCTGCTCAGCCTATGGATCCCAACTTCGTGTTGATGAAACTGCCCGGCGAAAGCTCCGTCGAATTCGTTGAGATTCTTCCCTTCACGCCGTCGAATCGAAATAACATGATCGGCTGGATCGCGGGACGAAGCGATGGTGACCACTATGGCACTGCCGTGGTCTACGACTTTCCCAAGACTCGCCTGGTCGACGGCCCACTTCAGATCGAAGCGCGAATCGATCAGAACGCGCAACTCTCAGGTCAGCTCACGTTATGGAACCAGCAAGGTTCCCAGGTGAAACGCGGAACTCTGCTCGTGATTCCCTGCGGCAAGGCTCTGATCTACGCTGAGCCCATCTATCTCCAGGCCCAGCGCAGCCCTATGCCCGAGTTGCGTCTCGTGGTGCTCGCGTTGCAGGATCGTCTTGCATACGGGTCGACATTTGAAGCGGCACTGCGATCGCTCTTCGGCGGAGAGACTTCTACGCTGACTGGCGAATCGTCCACCATAAGCCAATCTGCGAAGACCGCGGGCGCCACTGGTGGCGCGCAAACTTCTGAGAGCATGAACGCGATAATTCAGGATGCTGCCAAGGATCTGGAGGACTACCAGCGCCTTACCGCGCAAGGCAAGCTTGGTGAAGCCGGCCAGAAACTGGAGCAATTGAAGAGCAAGCTGGATGCGCTCAGCAAGTCCAGAAAGTAGGAGCGGAAGAAGCCTGTTTGGATTCTCTTCATTTCGGATGGTCCTCCCCCAAAATGGTAGAACGGTCTGGAAAGGTGTTGACGATGGCGAATGCAAATGATAAAAATTTGCCGTGCGCAATCGATTGCGCAATGGAGATCGACTTTGCATCCCCACCCGCCGACACGATCCTTAACTCGTCGTCAGATGCTCCAGAAACTCCTGTCGGCAGGAGGCTGCGCGCTCATCCCCTCGCGGCTTTCAGCTCTCGGTTCCTCGCAGCCCAGAAGTGGCGATGAGGCTTTCCTGGACGACCTGGAACGCCAAGGCTGCCTCTTCTTCTGGGAACAGGCAGGGCTGACATCGGGACAGGTGCTCGACCGCGCGCGTAACGACCCCGGCGGCAAACGCGATTCGCGCCGCATGGCGAGCATCGCTGCGACGGGCTTCGGACTATCCGCTCTGTGCATCGCCCACAGGCGAGGCTATCTGCCGAAAGCGCAAATAGAAGAGCGCGTTCGCACCACGCTCGACTGGCATCTCAACAAGTTTCCAGAGGTTCACGGCTTCTTCTACCACTTCAGCGATATCGATACCGGCGAACGCGTGAAGGGCGTGGAGCTTTCCTCCATCGACACTTCGCTGCTGCTGTGCGGTGTTCTCACCGCGCGCGCCTATTTCAGCGATCCCAAGATAAAATCTCTCGCTCAGCAGATTTACGAGCGCGTCGATTGGCCCTGGATGCTCAACGGCGGCAAAACCTTCTCGATGGGATGGCACCCGGAGTCAGGTTTTCTCGATGCGAGGTGGGAACATTTCTGCGAGTTGATGATGATTTATTTGCTTGCCATTGGATCGCGGACACATTCCGTTGGAGGCGAGTATTGGCAAAACTGGACTCGACCCGTCATCCATTACAAGGATTTCACTTATATCAGCGGGAACGATCCGATCTTCACGCACCAGTACTCGCACGCCTGGTACGACTTCCGCAACAAGCACGACTCCTACACGAATTACTTTGAGAACTCTGTTACGGCAACGAAGGCCCACAAAGCGTTTTGCCTCTCTTATCCCAAGTGGTACAACGAGGACTACTGGGGTGTTTCTGCCTCCGATTATCAAGGCGGCTACACGGCATGGGGCGGTCCGCCACCCCAGGGGCCTTTGGATGGAACGGTGGTGCCTTGCGCCTCCGCCGGATCGCTTGCCTTCGTGCCAGTGGACTGCATCTCCGTTCTACGCGCCATGCGCGACAAGTGGGGCAAACGAGCATGGGGCCGATATGGATTCGTCGATGCGTTTCATCCCGCGGCCAACTGGTATGACGCGGATGTACTCGGCATCGACCAGGGAATCTCGGTGCTGATGGCCGAAAATCTTCGAACTGGCTTTGTTTGGGATACATTCATGCGGAATCCTGAAGCGACTGCCGCGATGCTGCGCGCCGGTTTTCACGCCCGTGCGTGATCGCGTAGAAGACTAACTGCGGGGGCGATATTTCGTGGCAAAAATGCCAATCAAACCCATCACGCTGAAAGAGCTCGCGGCCATGCTCGAGCTCTCGCAGTCGACCGTCTCCCGCATCATCAACGGAGAGGCAGCAGCGCACCGCATCGCAGAGGAGACGCAGCAGCGCGTGCTCCACGCCGCGGCGCTGAACGGCTACGTCGCCAACACGATGGCGCGCGGCCTGCGCCAAAAGCGCACTTACACCATCGGCGTCATCGTTCCTGAGATCAGCGAAGGCTATTCCACCACCGTCATAAGCGGCATCGAAGATGAACTGCTCAAGGACGGCTTCTTCTACTTCGTCGCGAGTCATCGGCATCGCTCCGACCTTCTCGACGGCTATCCGCGCATGATGCTCGCCCGCTCCGTCGAGGGAATTATCGCCGTCGACTCCCCAATGAATGAGGACCTGCCGGTACCGGTCGTCTCCATCTCAGGCCACAATCGCCGCGATGGTGTGATCAACATCGAACTGGATCACGACCAGGCCGCGCACCTGGCTCTGTCGCATTTGAAGTCACTGGGGCATCGGCAAATTGCATTCATCAAGGGCCAGGTCTTTAGTTCCGACACCGATTTGCGCTGGCAGGCGATTGTGCAGGCGGCGCAGGCACTGCACATCGAAATTGAAAGCGGATTGGTGGTCCAACTGCAAAGTCCTGAGCCGGGACCCGGACCGGGTCAGGAGGTGACGCGTCAACTGCTGCAACGCAATCAACGGTTCACCGCGATCTTTGCATTCAACGATGTAACAGCCATCGGCGCAATCTCTGCCTTGCGCGAGGCTGGCCTCCGCGTTCCCAAGGATATTTCCGTGCTCGGCTTCGATGACATCACCGCCGCTGCCATGCATCATCCGGCGCTCACCACTATCCATCAGCCATTGCGCCGCATGGGACAGGCCGCGGCCAGTACCCTGCTGTCGCAGATTCGCAACGAAATTCCGCTGCCCCATCCCGAGGCAATCACGGTGTATCCGAAACTTGTGGTGCGCAAATCCACCGGCCACGTGATGCCACTCTCCGAAATTGGAAGCCAATCGGCCGAAGCGCAGCCCGCGCCTCTGCGGGCAAACGAAATCATCGGCTGATTTTCGTCCTTCACCAAATTTACTTGGCAGGATCACGAGAGACCGTGGCGCGTGTAGCTCCTGTCGAGATCCCGCCATCGACCAGCAGCGTCTGGCCGGTCACATACCGGCTTGCCTCGGACGCAAGAAAGACCACCGCACCATCCAGATCCTGGGGAAGCCCCGGCCGTTTCACCGGAATCCGGTCGGTGAGGTAGGCGACCCACTCCGGATCTTCGTAAAGAACCTTGTTCTGGTCAGTTTTGAACCAGCCGGGCGCGAGGCAGTTGATCGTCAGCCCATGCGGACCCCAGTCATCGGCGAGGCTCATGGTCAGTTGCCGGATGCCGCCGCGGCTCGCGCAGTAAGGCGCAAGGCCCGCGAACCCGAACACGCTGGTGACCGAGCCGATGTTGATGATGCGCCCATAGCCGTGCGCGATCATCCCGCCCGCCACCGCTTGCGCCACAAAAAAGCTACCGCGCAGATTCGTATCGAGCACGGTATCCCAGTCGTCCCACGATACCTCGAGTGCAGGCTTGCGAACATTGCAGCCGGCGTTGTTCACCAGGATGTGAATCTGGCCAAACGCTTCTTCGGCATCATGCGCCATCCGGCGAATGCTGTCCTGGTCGCGCACGTCGAGTTCCAACGAGAGGCTGCGGCGGCCCATGCGGATGATCTCCGCTTCGAATTCGTGTAACGACTCACGCCGCCGGCTGGTCAGAACCAGATCCGCTCCTGCCTTCGCCAGTGCTCGCGCGAAATATTGTCCAAGGCCGCGACTGGTTCCGGTCACGATCGCCACCTGGCCGGTCAGGTCGAATAACGAATCACTCATGCGGCTCCTTCTTCACGCACCGTTTTCGCCAGGGATGAGGACCACTTTCATCAGGTTCGGTTCCTGCGCGTGCAGTCGCTCAAACCACCTTGGTCCCTCCTCCAGCGGAGCCACCGCCGTGATCAGGGGGCGAACCTGGATGCGACCACTCGAAATCAGTTCGATCGCTTGTGGATACTCTCCTGCGGAGGCTGCCGTTCCCTGCAACCGAATCTGCCGCGATACCACTTTCTGCAGCGGTATCGTGACTTCCTGCGCAATGTTTCCGATCAACGTAACGGTGCCGCCCTTGCGTACGCTATCAATGGACTCCGCAACTGTCTTGGGCCGGCCTACCGCGTCGAACACTGCATCAGCACCGATGCCCCCGGTGTGCTCGAGGACAGCATCGGCGATCTGCCCGCCTGTTCCGCGCAGAGCCTCGTCCGCACCAAGCAATTCGCCCAAAGTCAGGCGCGTCTCGTCGATATCGGCAATCATCACTCTGGCTACGCCGGCAGCGCGCAAGGCCTGCAGGGTCAGCAGCCCGATCATGCCCGCGCCGACGACAAGTGCTGTATCACCCTTCTGCACGCCACTCACCTTCACGGCATGTAGCGCAACCGAAGTAGCTTCGAGCATTGCGGCCTCAGGAAACGACATCTTACTCGGCAGCCGATAGAGAATTCTCTCCGGCACGGCGATGTATTCGGCGAAAGCTCCCTGGCGTCGATATTCGCCGCAGGAGACGCCAATCACCTGGCGTCGATCGCAGAGATTCACCTCGCCGCGGCGACAATATGTGCATTCCCCGCAATAGACCGTGGAGTCGAACGTGACACGATCGCCGACTCGATACGCCGTGACACCGGGGCCAACCCCAACAATCACGCCGGCGGCTTCGTGCCCCATGACGATCGGCGGGATTCGACGTCCCGAAGATCCGTCGTAGCCATGCACATCGCTGCCGCAGATGCCACACGCGGCAACGCGGACAAGCACCTCGTGCTCGCCCGGCTCCGGCTGCGGCACTTCAGCTACAGCAAGCTTTCCATACTCTTCCAGCAACAACGATTTCATTGAAGGACCTATGAATTCTGATTTGGGAAATTTATGCCGCTCGCGGCTTGGCTCGCTTCCGATTTTATCTGGTCGCCCAGAACTCCCGATTCTGCCGAACGAGAAAAGGGGACCCAAAACATGCTGGCCCTCCCGGACAAGGAGGGCCAGCATGCGGAACTCAGTTGTGGTTAGTTCACCGTGACGGTGAAGGTGGTAGTAGCTGTTGTATGCGCATTGTCGTTGCCCGTGCCTGTAACCGTGAAGGTGTAGGTGCCTGAGGTCGTGGCGGCTTTGTTCACAGTAACCGTCGCCGTACCGGAAGCAGCGTTGAAGTTTGTGTCCCCACCATAGGAGACAGACAACGTATCGGTGCCGCCAACAGCGAGTTTCCCGGTTGGAATTGTGATCGTAGCTGAGCCGCTGGCGAGACTCGTTGCTGATGAGCTATATGTTCCGCTCGTCATTGTCACAGAACCCGAAGGCGTATTTGATGTGCCTGATCCCGCAACCGCGATTGTGACCGGCAAGGTGTCGGTTTCCGAGATGCTAGTCTTTGCCGGCGTGACCGTCACCGTCGGCGTGGTCTTCCCGCCACCTCCGCCACCATTGCTGCCCCCTCCGCCTCCGCAGCCAATCGCCAGGAAACTTCCGGCAATGATAATCAGCAGCACACAGAAGATGTTTCTATAGCGCCTTGACCATCCAGGGAGGAAGAACAGTAGAAACGATGCCAGCGCAGCCCCGCCTGCCGCCCGGAACCAAGCCATGCCTCTGGATTTCGCAGCAGGTTTCGCAGCCCCCGAGGGTGCAGGAGTCGTGCTCACCGTCACTTGTCCAGTTCCAGTAGTCGTTGTACTTGAAAGCGTAACCGCAGATTGTCCCGACGTCGGAGCGCATGCAGGTGCCTCGACCACCCCCGACGGCGACGATGTGAGTGCACAACTCAGCGTGACCGTCCCGGCATATCCGTTCGTGCTGGCCACAGTGATGTTTGAGGTTGCAGTGCCTCCCGCTGCTATCGCAGCTGGCGACGCCGCGGCGAGCGTAAACGAAACGGCCGTTACCGTAACGGAAGTCGTTTTGCTTGCCGCCGCATAGACCGAATCTCCACTGTAGTTGGCCGCGATGGTGTCGGTGCCCACTGCCAGGACACCCGGCGACAAACTGAATGTCGTGGTGCCGTCAGAGGCAAGCGTGTGTGGGGCCGACGTGAATGAACCGCTGGTCAGAATCACCGTTCCCGTCGGGGTTCCACTCGATCCCGTGACACCAACCGTGACGGTTGTGCCCTGCTGACTGGTAAATGCTACGGGATTCGCTGATACCGCCACCGTAGCGGTCCCTGTGCCGGTCACAGTCGCCGACCAGCCATTCACCACATTCGCCACATTCAGCGAACCAAGGCCCGTGGCATTGTCGAACCCCGCTCCCGCCGCAAATCCGTTGAGCACGCCGATCGTGTCGCCGGTTGTAGCCACGTTGCAATTGGGTGAGCCCGCCGCACAGGGCATCGCGTTCGTGCCGGTATCTGGATCATTGAAGTAGCAACTGGGCGAACCAGCCGTTACTGTTTCAGCCGAGCAACTGGAGTAGGTCTGCTTGGCCGCCAGCGCATAGAGTCCGGCATTCGGATTCCCTTGCGCCGATCCGGCCTTCTGATTAATTAACGCCATCACGCCGGCCATTGCCGGAGAAGCAACCGAGGTACCGCCGATCTCCTGCCCGATGGGTTCGGTCGTCGACGTTGGAGAGGAAACACACGTGCCTGCGTCAGACACGCAAATCAGGTAAGCACTAGAGAAGAAACCGTTGCCGGCAAAGAACGAAACGTCAGGGATGTCGCGCGCGTTATCTGATGGGATGCCGGTAACGCTCGCCTGCCAACTTGGCTTTGCATAACCGCCCGCGCATGTCGCTGGATTCAGAGTTGCCGAATTTGTACCGTTCGTCGTGCAATTGCTCGCGCCACCACCACCACCAATCGTATTAACGAGGTCGAGGACGCCCTGCGGATTTGTGTTCGACGTAATGTTTCCTATCGCAATGTCATAGCAAATCTGACTGGCCGTCAAGCTCGTGTTGAGCGCCTGGTTGATGATCGCGACTTCAATCGGGTTCGTGCAGGTATCATTCCACGGAACTTCGGGAATATATCCCTTGGCGGTCGCGCCCGTAGTCGTACTGTTTGAGGCATTCCAGTAGGGGCTGGCCGTCGATCCCCAGTTCAGATCGGTTCCACCGACAGCCGTGTCGTATTGGCTTGACGCAATGCCGCTGACCGAGAGGCCAAATTGAGCCCCGTACGGCCCCTGCGAAGCAAATCCCTGGTCGCACGACGGCGACCCGGAATCTCCGCTCGCAACGAAAACTGCGATTCCTTCGGTAGCTGCGCTTTGCCACAGGCTGTTATATGCTGCGTTTCCACTCGTTCCTTCTGCCAATTCACACAGTCCATAACTGACATTGAGCACTGGCGCGGTCTTGTTGGTGATGACATATTGTGCGGAGTCGTAGATCGCATCGTTGCTGTTTGTCTGCTGGGTCACGACCAGATCGACGGTTGCCCCCTTCGCCACTGCGCCTGACCATTCCACATCAAGCGCATTCTCAATCTGGTCGTCGAGCGTGCAATTCCCGGTCGTCCCGATGCAAAAGCCGGGATCCGCTGCAGATGTCTTGATCAGATTGAATGTTCCGGCGCTCGAACTCAGTCCGAAGGTGCTGCGAAACTTTGAAACATCCGCCGCTCTCACATCGCTTCTACCCGCAATCGCGATCGTCTGTCCCGTTCCGTCGATGGAGTTGTTCCACGCCGGGAGGACGTTGTAGATCGCTGCGAAGTCGTACGGCGCAACGTCCTCGAGCTGGCAACCCGTGCCGCATCCAAAACCCATTTCAGGCCGAGGACTCAGATTCTTAGCATCGGCCGTTGCAAGGCGCTGCCACTTGCCGGTTTCCTTATCTAGCGTCACTTTTCCGCCCAACCGGTGCAATGGCCGCGGAATGAAATTATGTAATGCCTTCGGCCCAAGCACGACCGGCTCCAGCGCCATCGGGATCTGCGGATCGCTCATGTTGGAGATGTGCGGCTCGCCCTTCACCACCAGGTTATGAATCTCGGTGTGAAACGTCTCTTCCACCTGGGCCGCGGTGCCGCTGAACCGGATGGTCATGCGGTCTTTCGAAACCGGCTCGACCGCCAGCCCGTGGCTCGAAAGCCAGCTCGATACTGTGCCGATATCCTCGAGCGCCGGACCAAACCTCTCACCAACTTCCTGCGGTTCAAGCCAATGATGGAAATTTGCCGAGTTTGGATCGTACTGGCTGGCCACAAACGCGTCGAAGGCAGTCTGCTGCTCCGGGCTGCGGCGCAGGGTCAGTACCAATCCCGACATGAGCATGCCCCGGTTAACAAGGCCTCGGTCATTGGCAACGTTGGCCGCCGGAGGAGTATTGCCTCTTAGCGGAACCAGGTTGTTGTCATCGACCTTTTCGACAATGAGGGGTTTCGTCGCCCGTACCTGTGCGACCGCGAACGCTCCTGAGAGAAATATCAAAGCAACCAAGGTAAGTGCCAGCCGATGCAGGGGGCGCATATGAGTCGAACCGAATACCTTTCTCGGGGATGCCCGAAGAGGCGAAACGTTAATGTTTGAGCCGGAGCAGTAGAGATCGTGCCTGCTCAGCAGATGAAGCGGGGCTGATTGGCTGGAATTGTAACGTTTATTCTTCGCGACGCAATAGCACTAATTCCCGGCCTATTGGTTACCGGGAATCAGTTGGATACGGCCAGATGACTTCATTTTCATCGTCTCGTCATCCAGCCTCTGGTGTCCGGCGAAACCAGGCCTGCGTTGCCTTCGTGATTACGAAGAGGGTCCCTGCACCGTGCCGGTCCCAGGCTATTTCAATCAAATGGCTTCGGGATACAGAATCTCCGGCTTTGCTATAGAATGAGGCGGCTTCCGGAAAGCGCTTTCACGCGCCGGGAATTCCTCCGGCCGCAAAGCTCCTTTCGGCAGATCCAAATGCACTTGAGGGATGGATCGAGATGAAGACGCCTCTTCGCAGTTTTGTTCTTCCGTTCATATTTCCGGCCCTGATAGGGGGTACCGTCATGAACTGCCAAGCGCAGGCCGACCACGAGATCGGCGGGCAGAAGGTCGTCACCATCAGCCGCGCCGTTAGCAGCACAACCCACCCGGAGTTCACCAGCGTCACCGTCATGCCCGGACGCGGAATGGAATTGCTCCAGATAACGGCCAACTTCCCCGGCCGTGGCAATGTCGACGTGCTGGCTTCGCCCGACCTTGCGGGAGCTAAAAAGATGCTGGATCTGGACGATGATGCCAATGGAGATCTTGGGTATCGCCTGGGCTCGGCCTTCCTCGTTCCCTACCCCAATCGCATCCGCGGCAAGCTCTCAGCCGACGGCAAGACCCTCACCACCGAATGGGAGGGCCATACCCTGACGTTGCCCGCCAACAACATCGGCACCCAGCCCACGGCGGAACGACACGCCATGCACGGGCTGATCCTCAAAGCCAAGACCGAGAACGTGTCAGTAAAAACGATCCCTGGCGGCAAAGCGATAACCGGAGTAATCCATGCCGGCGACTTCGGGGGACACTGGCTGTCGAAAACCGATCTGGACATCACCATCAGCCTCACCGCCGAGTCGATTGACGCGGTGGTCGTCGCGCACAACGTTGGCCACGAAGCCGAACCCATCGCCATCGGCTGGCACCCCTATTTCAATTTCCCCTCTGGCGACCGTACCCAGGCCCGCCTGCAGGTTCCCGCTTCCATGCTCACCAAGGTCGATAACTATGACAACGTGTTCCCGACGGGAAAAATGGAACCCGTCAGCGGGCAGTACGACCTTCGGCAAGGTCAGGCACTCGGCAAGAACTTCTATGACGACAACTGGAGCCACCTGGATTGGAAAAACGGCATAGTGACGGTGAATATCACCGATCCGGCAGCTCATTACGGAGTCAGGATCGAGGGCATGACGCCGCTGATCAAGACCATCCAGGCCTATGCTCCGCCGGCCAAGAACTTCGTTGCCGTCGAAGATCAGTACAACTTCGCCGATCCCTTCAACAAGCAAATCTGGGGCAATATGGATACCGGCATGGTCACGCTCAAGCCCGGTCAAAGCACCAAGTGGCACGTCCGGCTGAAGGTATTCGAACCGTAGACCCGCGAAATCACTCCGTCCCGGCCCCGGGGTTCGTTTGGAATCCCGGGCAAGCCAGAGGTCAGCTTTTTGACGGTGCGGCTATCAGGCCTCTCCAGCTTCGCCTCCCTGGCCATCTCCCTGCTTGTCTTAGCGTCCGCCACACGCGACAACTTTCCACACAGGTAATAGGTGAAAAGGAAAGCTAAGCAGATCCGAGGGTACGCTCGTCCCTGAGTCGCCTTTACTCTCCAATGCGAGTCAGGCGGACCGCCCGGCCCGTCCGAGCCGATTCACGAGCAGCATCCAGAATCTGCATCACGATGACGTTCGTATCGAGCGCGCTCAGGTCGCCTTTGGGCTTGATTTGGCCTCGCAATACAGCAGCAAGATACGTGAGCGAGTCACGTTCTTGCGGCGGAAGCGCCGCAGCGGTCTCCAGTTGCTCCTGCGAATCATGTTCGTGCCGGATGCGAACCTGGTCGGCGGCAACGGTGATGGCGTAGCCGGTCGCGCCGTATACCTCCATGTCCTTGCGACCGAATGGCCAATTCCACGAGCCCATGATCACAGCCTCTGTATGCGGGTACTGCAGCACAATGGTCGAATCGTCGTCGACACGCGGATAGATGGATGGCTTGTCATGACTAACGACGGCGGTAACGCTCTGCGGCGTTTCGCCGTGCATCAGCCACGTCGTCAGGTCGACGCCGTAGCAGCCGAAGTCGTAGAGCGCGCCGGCGCCATTCTGCGCCGGATCGGTGAGCCAGTTCAGAAACTCGGGCGGAACATTAATCTCTTTTGGCCCCTGGTGACCGTCATGGACCACTACCCGACGGATATCGCCAATGCGGCGATCTTGCACTTCGTCATAAGCCGCCTTGTTGCTGCGGTACCACGTTGTCTCATAGTTCACCAGCACGTGAATCTTGTGCTCGCGGGCGACTTTGCGAATGGCCAGGGCATCGTCTAACGAGATCGTCAACGGCTTCTCCACCATTGCGGACACACCGAACTCTGCGGCAATCTCAATGGCGTGTCGATGCTCCGCAATCGAGGTGTAGACCAGCACTGCATCGGGGTGGCAGCGCTCGATCATATTGGCCTCGCTCTTATAGAAGAGCGTGCTCGGCAACGAGTACTTCGAGCCGTATTTCTGCCACAGCACCGGATCGGCATCGGCAATGCCCACCAATTGCACATCGGAATGCTTCGGAATCTGGGCCAGGAAGCCCTCCACGTGACCATGCTCGAGGCCAACAATGGCAACTTTGATCGGCTGGTGCTCCTCGGCACGAGCCGCAAGAGACACGACGAGCACACTCGTCAAGAACATCGAAATGGAACCAAATGAGCGTTGCAAGCTCAGAGTGCGCATGAAATTCTGTTTCCCCCCGCGGAGCCGATTGTACGGCCTGAATCGCTGCTCTCAGAAATGACGCGAATCAGGCAGACCAAGTTCGCAGAATCGTGGACCGCAGAGTGCGTTGTCCAGACAGGCTTAACTTAGAGTGTGCTCCCCCATTGAACCGGAAAACATGGGGAAGAGCGAGCGTGTAAACCAGTCTCCGGAAAACCCGTCCATTTGGGCATGGGAACGGCACCGATTCGTTTTCGATGCCCTTGTTGCGGCTACAGAACACTCGAAGCACCAGAGACCATGGCTTTGTGCCCGGTCTGCTGGTGGGAGGATGACGGCCAGGAAGACGGCGACGCCCTCGAAGTTCGGAACACCGTAAATGGTGAACTTAGCCTGGCGGAGGCTCGCCTGCACTACTCCCGGTGCGGCGCCGCGCACCCCAGATTCCTGCCATATGTTCGCAAAGCAGGGGTGTCTGAGCAGTAACGTGACTCCGGCGGTCCCGCCGCCAAACTGCTGGGTCTGCCCGGTTTGACCCCTTCTCTAAACCCCCGTACCATTAATTGAGGCTATTCCCCCGCCACGCGACGCTGTTACCCCTGACCGGCGAACAGCTCGCTGTAGCAGTAGCCTTGGCGCCAGTCGCGCCCGGAAGGCAAAACCCGGAAGGCAAAACGTTGACCACCACTGACATTCTCGAAACAAATCCGCAGCCGGCTTCACCCGAACAATCGGGAACACCCGACGAAGTCCACGGCCACGAAGGCCATGATCACAACCACGAGCACCAACATGGTCCGGTTCTGAACCCGGAATGCACACGGGAGCTGGTCCTCGACGTTCCAGCCGAAGATGTTTCCAAGGCATTCCGCATCGTCACGCGCAACTATCAGAAATACGCCAAGCTGCCGGGTTTCCGCCCCGGCAAGGTGCCAGAGGCGGTCGTTAAGAAGAAATTCGCCAGCGAAATCCGCAAGGAAGTTATTGACGGCCTTCTACCCGAGCGATTTTCGAAGAGCGTGCGCGAACTGGGCATTCGGCCCGTCGGCCAGCCACAGGTCACCGAACTTACCGTTGAAGAGGGCCAGCCGCTCCACGTGAAGGCGGTTTTTGAATACCTTCCCGATTTCGGGATCGAAGGCTACGACCAGGTGGTCGTGGAAAAGCCCTCCGTCCAACTGACTGACGAGGAATTCTCGCGCGAAATGACCGAACTGCGCGAATCGCGCGCCATCATTGAGCCCGTAGAAGAGGATCGGCCTCTGACGGATGGCGACTGGGCCCAGATCAGCTACTCCGGAAACCTCGTCGATGATTCTGAAGCTGCGCCGATCAATGGCGAGGATTCTCTGGTTGAGATAGGCGGCAAGGACACCGTCGAAGCCTTCAACCAAGTGCTGCGCGGAGCGAAACCCGGCCAGGAACTCAAGGCTGAGGTCATCTACCCCGCCGACTATCCTGAGGCCAAACTACAGGGTAAGGCTGTCGCCTACGACCTGACCGTCAAGGTCATCAAAAAACGGATCCTTCCGGAATTGAACGATGAGTTCGCAAAGGAAATGGGCAATTACGAAAGTTTGGCGCAGTTGGAGAACTCCGTCCGCGAACACATGGCTAACCGGAAGCGCCGCAGCGTTGAGGCGGAAACCAAAGACCGGTTGTTCGCCGCCCTGGTGGAAAAGTTCCAATTCCCCATTCCTGAGTCACTTGTGCAGGATCAGATCGACGCCCGCCTGGAACGGGGACTTCGCGCCCTGGCTGCCCAGGGGATGAATCCGGATCAGATGCGCAAGCTCGACTTTGGCCGTCTGCGAGCGGCGCAACGGGATTCGGCAGCCGCCGAGGTCAAGGCCCACCTCCTGCTCGACCGAATTGCTGAAAAGGAAGGTGTTACGGTCGGCGACGAGGAATTGGATAAGGAATTACATTTGGCAGCACTTCAGTCACGTGAACCGTACGAAACTCTCCGCCAGCGTTTGACTGAGGACGGTGGGCTCGCTAGAATCCGTGAGCAATTGAAGAGGGAAAAGACAGCAAGTTTGCTGTACGAAAGATTGCCTGCGTAGTCGTTGATTTGGCTTCAAACCCGCCGTGCGGTAGGGACTTGCACTTCCCAAACCGCACGGCCATCAAAAGAACAGGGGATTTGAACCCCGCGAGGGATAAGACCGAATGGCATTGGTTCCCATGGTGGTTGAGCAGACGAGTCGCGGCGAACGCGCCTACGACATTTATTCCCGTCTTCTCCGCGATAACATCATTTTCCTCGGCACACCGATCGACGACCAGGTGGCCAATCTAATAGTTGCCCAGATGCTGTTTCTTTCCGGTGAAGATCCAGAGAAGGATGTTCAGCTTTACATCAATTCACCGGGGGGCTCCATTACCGCGGGACTCGCAATCTACGATACAATGCAATTCATCCGGAACAACGTAGTGACGTATTGCATTGGTCAGGCCGCCAGTATGGGCGCTTTTCTCCTCCTGGCGGGCACGAAGGGAAAGCGGTTTGCACTGCCGAATTCTCGGATCCTGATTCATCAGCCTTCGATGGGGGGGCTGAGCGGCCAGGCGACAGACATCGATATTCATGCACGCGAAATCCTGCGCATCCGGGAGATCACCAATAACCTGATGGCGAGGCACACGGGACAGACGCTCGACCGCATTGAGCGCGACGTTGAACGTGACTTCATCATGAACTCTCAACAGGCGAAAGACTACGGGATCATCGACGAAATCATAGATCGGCCGCGCACCTAGCGGCCGTCAACCGTAAGCGGAATCAAATTTTTGCGAGGCCCAGGGGGAGTAAAACAATGAAAACGCGCACGGGACCTGAAGAAGCGCTACGCTGCTCGTTCTGCCATAAATCGCAGGACGCCGTAGCCAAGTTGATCTCGTCGCCCAGCGACTATCCACGGGCATATATCTGCGATGAGTGCGTCGCTGTTTGTAACTCTATCCTTGAAGACGACCGGGGAGATCCTGCGCATCCCGCAACGGCGGCCGGACACCTTCCCAAGCCGCAGGAGGTCAAGAGCTTCCTCGACGATTACGTCATCGGGCAGGATCAGACCAAGAAGAAACTTGCCGTGGCGGTTTACAACCACTACAAGCGCGTGCAAATGAATCGCATGCGCAACAACGAAGTGGAACTGGCCAAATCGAACATCCTGCTGATCGGCCCCACGGGTTCTGGCAAAACCCTCCTCGCCCACACCCTCGCCAAGATGCTCGACGTTCCATTCGCAATTGTCGACGCTACCACCCTGACTGAAGCCGGATACGTCGGCGAAGACGTTGAGAACATCATCCTGAAGCTGCTGCAGGCTGCCGACGGCGATGTGACCCGCGCCCAGCAGGGCATCATCTACATCGACGAGATCGACAAGATCGGTCGCAAGGATGAGAATCCCTCGATTACGCGCGACGTCTCGGGCGAAGGCGTGCAACAGGCGCTACTCAAAATTCTTGAAGGCACCGTTGCCAACGTTCCGCCGCAAGGTGGGCGCAAACATCCACACCAGGAGTTTACCGCGGTCGACACCACCAACATCCTTTTCATCTGTGGCGGCGCATTCGTCGGCCTCGAGCGCGTAGTGGGGCGACGCATCGGGAAAAAGGCACTCGGTTTCAAGGCCGCGGATGCGGATGCCGATCAGGCCACGAGTCGTTCGCATCGCGACACCGAATTGCTTCGCAAGACCGAACCGCAGGACCTCATCAAGTACGGTTTGATCCCGGAGTTCGTCGGGCGTCTGCCGGTGATGGGCGTACTCGATGAACTTGACGAACCGGCCCTGGTCGAAATTCTCACCAAGCCGCGCAATGCAATCGTCAAGCAGTATCAGCGCCTGCTTGAATACGAAAATGTTCGTCTGCACTTCAGCCAGGATGCGATCGGCGCTGTGGCGCGCGAAGCTCTGGCACGCAAGGTTGGCGCGCGCGGTCTTCGCATGATCCTCGAAGAGCTGATGCTCGACCTTATGTATCACCTGCCTTCCAACAAGAAGGTCCGCGATCTTGAGATCACGAAAGATATGGTGGAGCGCCGCGATCTCTCGCCCTGCCTGCTGGAGAAGGCCGGATAATTTTCGTTCACAAACAGACTTTTCGCATAGCCAAAGGTCACATCACCAGATGGATGTGACCTTTGGGTCTTTGAGCGTTCAGTTTTTCCCTCCCGACACTGAACCGCTGTACAATCCCAACAAGACGCGAGGCACCGTATGAATCGAGAGGTCTGGTCGCGCGTCTAAAACTTCATTGGTGCCTTTATGACTGCTTCGAGAGACAAGATCGAACCGCGCAAACTTCCCATGATGCCCATCCGCGAGATGGTCATCTTCCCTTACATGATGACGCCGTTCGTGGTGGGCCGACTCTCAAGTGTTCGTGCGCTCGAAGAGGCGCTGAATGGCGACCGCAAAATCTTTCTCGCCACGCAGCACGATGCCTCCATCGACGAGCCGAAGGCCAAGGAGATTTACCAGGTCGGCGCCATCTGCAATATCGTGCAAAGCGTGAAAATGCCTGACGGCAACATCAAGGTGCTTGTCGAAGGTGTGGAACGGGCCAAGACCCTTGAAGTAACTGATCGCGACGGATTCTTCGTTGCCACGGTGCGCACGGGCAAGACCGACTTCGAAATGACGCCTGCGGTCGAGCAACTGATGCAGCGCGTCACCAGCCTGTTCGAGCAGTACGTCAAACTACAGCAGTCGCTCAACTACGAAACCATCATCGCCACTGTGCGCATGGATGAGCCGGCCAAACTCTCCGACACGATCGCAGCGAACCTGCAACTGGGAATAGAGGAGAAGCAGGAACTGCTGGGCATCTTCGATCCGGCGGCAAGGCTGGCACGCATCGCCGATGTACTCGACATCGAAATCGAAAAGCTCGACCTTGACCGCAATATTCAGTCGCGCGTGAAGCGGCAAATGGAGCGGGCGCAAAAAGAGTACTACCTCAACGAAAAGATCAAGGCCATCCAGAAAGAACTGGGGCGCGGCGAAAAGAGCGAATTCGACGAACTGCGCAAGAAGATCGAAGCCGCCGGCATGCCGAAGGAAGTGCTCGAAAAAGCCATCCAGGAACTCAAAAAACTCGAAGCCATGCCGCCCATGTCGGCTGAGTCGACGGTAAGCCGCAACTATATCGACTGGCTGCTCGCAGTGCCGTGGAAAAAGAAATCGAAAGAAACACGCTCCATCGAATACGCCGAGAAGGTCCTGAACGAGGATCACTATGGCCTCGAGAAAATCAAGGAGCGCATTCTCGAATTCCTCGCGGTGCGTCAGCTCGTGAAAAACCCGAAAGGCTCAATCCTCTGCTTCGTGGGGGCACCGGGCGTCGGCAAAACTTCTCTTGGCATGTCCATCGCCAAGGCCACCGGCCGCAAGTTCGTTCGTCTGTCCCTCGGCGGCGTCCGCGATGAAGCCGAGATCCGTGGTCATCGCCGCACCTACATCGGCGCGTTGCCGGGCCAGATCATCCAGCACATGAAACGGGCGGGCACGAAGAATCCGGTTTTCCTGCTGGACGAAGTGGATAAAATGGCTTCGGACTTCCGCGGAGACCCGGCATCGGCGCTGCTTGAAGTTCTCGACCCCGAACAGAACACCGCCTTCCAGGATCACTACCTCGACGTCGATTACGACCTCTCGCAGGTTCTCTTCGTCGCAACCGCCAACGTGCTTCATCCCGTTCCGGCTGCATTGCAGGACCGCATGGAAGTCTTGCGCCTGCAGGGTTACACCGAACAGGAGAAGCTTGAAATTGCCCGCCAATACCTGGTCAAAAAACAGCGCGAACAGACGGGCCTGAGCGAAAAAAATGTCGTCTTTTCTGACGACGCGATTCTCGAAATCATCCGCAAGTACACCCGCGAAGCCGGCGTTCGCAACCTCGAGCGTGAAATCGGCAATGTTTGCCGCAAAGTGGCACGCCGGGTGGTGAAGAAGGGCGCGAAGCACAAGGAAGAGATCACCGCACAAAACATCAGCGACTTCCTCGGCGTGGCACGCTTCCGCGACTCCGAGGTCCACGAGAAGAGCGAAGTCGGCCTCGTAACCGGCCTTGCCTGGACGGAGGTCGGCGGTAGCATCCTCACCACCGAAGTGCAGGTTCTCGACGGCAAGGGCAAGCTCACTATCACCGGCCAGCTTGGCGATGTGATGCAGGAATCGGCGCAAGCAGCGCTGGCCTACATCCGCAGCAAGGCCCAGGCACTCGGTCTCTCGCGCGAGTTCTATCGCAATGTCGACCTTCACCTGCATGTGCCCGAAGGCGCGATCCCAAAGGACGGACCATCCGCAGGCATTACCATGGCGACCGCGCTGGCTAGCGCGCTGGCGAAGATACCCGTACGCCGCGACATCGCAATGACGGGCGAAATCACGCTGCGCGGAAAGGTTCTTCCCATCGGCGGACTCAAAGAGAAGTTGCTGGCTGCATTGCGTGCTGGGATATTCGAAGTGATCCTGCCACGGGCTAACGACAAGGATCTGAGCGAGCTGCCCGACAATATCAAGAACTCGATGAAGCTCCACTTCGTCGACACCATGGACGAGGTATTGGCATTGGCGCTGGAAAGTCCGTTGCCCGCCCCGGTGCCGGACGGTTCCGAAGTGCTGACCGCCGTTCCGCCCACGTCAGATGTGGTCGGCGGACAAGTTGCGCGTCAATAAACTCGCTTCAAGGACAAAAAGGGAAGGCCGTCAAGCCTTCCCTCTTCTATTTGCTTTCGATCGGCCTACTTGCTCTCGATGTCCTGGAACGCGTGCACCCAGGCATTCATCACGTCATCGAAGGTCATGCCGGGCTCGATCTTGCAATTCTTGAAGCTATCGTCCTTCTTGTCACACTGCGCAACCCGTTCGCCTTTCTCGTTGAACAGCGTGAGGCTATTCGGACCCTTGGGGATTTTCACAAGCCGCGGTTGAGTCGCAGGAGGCTCCGTGAGGTTGACGGTGTGGACAAGCGGCCCATTCGAGGTCGCCGCCAGAAGACAGATGGCAACGAGGGTATGCACGATCACTCCACAAGATTTTGGGGTATGCGGTAATCCCAGTATAGGACAGCCACACTCAAAAACATGCAGGAAATATGCGGTCATTCGTCACAGCAGATGACTTTCGGAACCTGCGGGAGGCTCATGGTTTGCCGATCCATGCTCACGCCTGCTTCTGTATCCTGAGGAGGGGTTCTGATAGAAATCACCGTCCATGCGCTTTCAAACACAATTTCTGTTATCTGCCGTGAATGCGGCTCATTTCCCTGCCCCGGCATTGCCGGAGATCGCCTTTCTCGGCCGCTCCAATGTAGGCAAGTCGAGCCTGCTGAATGCGCTCGTCGGCGAGAAGGCCGCCAAGGTCTCGCAAACCCCGGGACGCACGCGCGCCATCAACTTCTTTCAGCTTTCAGACGAGAAGCAACGACCGAAGCTGGTCTTTGCCGATCTGCCCGGATACGGATTCGCGAAGATTTCGAAGTCAATCTCGGCGGAATGGCCAAAATTCATCGAGCCGTATCTGGCCGAGCGCGAAACCCTGAAATTCTGTATCTGTCTGGTCGATTCGAATATTCCGCCGCAGCAGAGCGATGGAAAACTAGTCGAGTGGCTCCAGCACGTTGGACGAGAATTCCTTGTGGTCGCAACCAAAACCGATCGCCTGAGCGGTAACACGCGCACCCGCAACCTAGCCGCGATTCGGAGCGCGTTTGAACTCGAAGAAGTACTTCCTGTTTCAGCGAAGACCGGCGCAGGCCTGAAGGAGTTGTGGACCCGCATCGAAGCTGCAGGATCGACAGCCGGCGGTTGAATCATACCTCCCGTGGATTCAGCCGGAGCACCTTGGATTCGCCCTCAGTGGTCAGACTGACCAACACTTCTGCCTCGATCACACCGCTTTTTGCAGAATCCTCAATTCGGCGCATCACCTCGGTTGCGATCTGCGGCTCGCAATAAAAGGCTCTTTCCGCCAGGCTGGCTCGTCCGAAGTAGAGCGGCGAGAGACGAATCCATCGGCGCGTCCACGGATCATCCGCGAGACAATCCAGGGCAATCGCATCGAGTTTCGGCATCCAGCGAGCAGGGGCCTGCACCACTTGCCACGCGAACACAGCGATGCTTGGGTCTGGCTTGGAAGTCATGACCTCGCGCACATGCTTGCCAAAACAACGCACCTCGCGCCGCTGATCAAACGTGCCGGCAAAGACAAGATCCGGAAGGACTCCCCGTTCGATCATCTCCCGTTCCACTTGATCGGGGTCAGAGCCGATGCAAACGCCGACACTGTTTCGCTTGCGGATCTCATTCTTAAGGATGCGCAATGCCTCGTCGAGGGAGGTCACGACAAAATCAACAACGCTCTCGCGAATTGCCTGCTTTTGCGCCGCGCCGTCCGCCGTGACCGCGAGTGTGGCACACCCTGCTGCATTTCCTGCAACCGTCACAGCGCGTCCGGTCGAATCCAGTTCGCCGGCATAGAGCAAATTTCCACCGAGACTTGGCTCTGAGGTTTTGTCGCTCCGGGCGGGAAACAGGACGCGGTAGCAGGCATGCGCTTCCAGTTGGATCGAATAGTACTGGCTGGCGATTGCGGCCGTATCGGTGGAGAGCTTCACGGAATCACGGCGCGTAGTCGTGCGCGCGTTCCTTCCAGTTCTTTTCGCGAACAAACAGGATCAGTTCGCCCGGCGCAGCGGTGGTCTTGTACTTCTCATTCACCTTGGCTTTGCCACATCCATTGGCTGCGACCAGCCCCTTCGTCATAATCTGCGTGACTGGGTACCAGACGTCACCGAACGCATTCTTTTCGGCGTCGCACTTCACGTAAATCTCCATGGAATTGTCATAGGCAAGATGCAGCGCAACCACTCCTGCATCCTCGGGAATTGTGAGCACAGCGGTCCCGTCATCGTTCGGCTTCACCCAGTCCGGATGCAGCCTATCTTGGTGGTCAACTCGCACCTGGTAGCCGGTTGGAACTAGCGGGCGCCCGGTTTTGCCATCGAATATCTTCAGGACAATCGTCTTGGCGGACTCCGCGTGAGCCACTCCGCAATACCCGATCACTCCCGCCAGCAGCAACGACCCAATCTTTCTCCGAGCCATTCTTCTCCTTGCTCCTTGCGCGCCTACCACGTAGAGTACGGCTGCCCGTCTGATCCCGTCTCCTGCGAACCCGAATGCACGTCGTCGATCCCGGGGTCGGTCTGGTCAAGGGAATGCAGGGAATCACTAACGCTCGTTTGCCACGTCTCGCGCGATTTCGTCATGGGATCTTCGGGGATCGTCTTCAGATAGCCGTCCTGTACGAGGTCGTCGAGCGACTGAGGCGCCTTCTGCTTGTCCATGGTGTAAGAGTCAATCGCGGAACGCATCACGCGCAAGTCTTCCTTCAGAACCGCTTCCTGCGCCGACTTGATCGCCGACTTGAAGCTGGGAATAGCAAGCGTCGTGAGGATGCCGATGATCATCATCACAATCATCAGTTCCATGAGCGTAAAGCCCGCTTCGTCTTTTCCCTTGCAGCGCATCTGTCTCAATTCTCCCAGATTTCTTCTACCAATCGGAGTACTTTGTCCCATCGAGCGCGGTACCCTGCGATTTTGAATAAACATCAAAGACGCTCTGGCCGCCGTACGAATCCGATTTCGGATCATCCTGCATCGAGTGCAATCCCCACTCCGCCTTGTCCGTCATCGGATCCACCGGTATGCGGCGCAGGAACTTTACCTTCTTGCCTTGAATATCGACCCCATTCACCAGGGTTTCCAGGTCCGGAGGGTAGTTCTGGCTGTCGACCTTGGTTTGAATCGCGCCCTTATCGGCCGCGTCCTTGTAGTGGTCGATGGCGTCCCGCATCTCCCACAGGTCGTGCCGCAGTTCACGTTCCTTCTCCCGTTTCACTTTGAAACGCACGATCGGAATAGCCGCCGATGCCAGGATCGATAGAATCGCGACGGTTACGATCAATTCGACCAGGGTCAGGCCATGCTCCGAACGTCTCCGGACTGGTCGATCCGCCTTCATCCGATTGATGCTCCTATTGCACAACGATTGTGGCTTGCGTGGTCTGAGCCTGCAACGGCTTGCCCGCGCTATTCGTCGCTCCGGCGCGGGTTATGCTCACCTGACTCTGCCCCTTATCCTTCGCCTGAAATGAAAGGACGCAGACGACCCCCGCTCCGCTCACTCCGGCTGAACCGGGGGGACGCGCAACGTTCAGGGTAATCGTGCCGGGACCGTCGTCCCGATGCGCCATGGCCACGATTTGTCCATCGCGATTCAATAGATCGCCGTCGCCCACATTCACCAGGGATAGCTTCGACGGATCGTATTGAATTTGAAGAGGAACCGACGAAACATCGGTGCCGCCCGTCAACACCACCGGCACCTGGAATGTGGTCCCGTTCGTCACTGTCCCCGGCGAATTGAGCATCAGATTTACCTTCCCGGCGGGGCCATCGGCAACCGTCGGCCCGGCGGGCGCACCCGGCTGGGGCGGCCCGAGACTGGCGTTCTGGGCCGATTGCATCTGTGCCAGCGCTCCGGGCGCCGCAGACTCTGCGCTCGAGCCCGGTACTGGGGCCGTTGCAGCAGGTCCCCCTGCGGCGGGAGGCGGCAATGGAACGGCAGGCTGCGGCGTGGCCGTTGCAATATGCCGCAACTCCACGGTTTGCGTTCCGGGACCAGTGTCGATGGTCCGCATATTCAGCGGGGTCAGCTCCTGCGAACGCACCACGTGCGGTACAACCAGGAACACAATCTCATCGTTCTGAATAATCTTGTCTTTCGAACCAAACAGGTAGCGCAGAATCGGAATCGAGCTCAACCCTGGAATCCCGCTCCAGTTGTCTTGGATCTGCTGTTCCTGGATGCCGCCGAGGATATTGGCTTCACCTTCGCGCAACCGGATCGTCTGCTCTGCGACACGTTGGCTGAACACCGGCTCAGTCACTCCGCTGATGGTTACGGAACTGGCCTGCGCAAGCACTTCTATCTTGATCTTCAGCGTTACATCGCGATCGAAGTGCACCGTCGGTGTCACCTCGATGTTGACGCCCACGTCCTGGTACTGAAACTGCGTGTTGACCAGCGAACTGACCAGTGCGGTTGCGGCGCCAGTCTGGTACGAACCGGTGGCGATCGGAATCTTGGAGCCGATCTTCAGCGTCGCTTTCTGCTGATCTGCGGCGCGAATGCGCGGGTTTTGCAGAATCTTTGTATTGTTGTCTGTCAATAGCAGGTTGGCCGTGGCCGCACCTACAGTTACGGAGAAATCGTTCGAATTGAGGTGCGCAAGGTTAAAGAGCGTCGGATTGTTCGTTGTCGACGTCGGTGTGCAGTCCGTGCTGCCTGTCGGGCAAGTCGTAGTCGAACTGCTCGAGGTCGGAGGCACAATTTGAACTCCGGCGCTGCTTGGCCAGGAGAGGCCAATGTTACGCTCCCAGTTCTTGCTGACCTCCAGGACCGCGATGTCCACCACGACTTCGGGGCGCGCCTTGTCCAGATCGCTGACCAGTTTCTGCGCCAGCATCAGCTCGTCGGGCGTTGCGCGCATCACGATCGCATTCTGGCTGGCAACACCGTACACCTTGGCATTCGGCATCACGTTGCGCAGCGCCGTCTGCACGTCGTTCAAATCATTCTGCTGCCAAGCGTTCGAAAGATAAAACGTCTGCACCGCCTGGTCATCGAGCTCTGCCCGTTTGGAACGCGTGTTCTGCGCCACGAAAATGGTGTTTTGTGTAATCGGCCGCCAGAACGTGCCTGAAAGCGTCCCCACAATCCGCAAAGCATCGAGTAGCGAAACATTATTCAGATCAACCTGGATGCGCTTGGAGATGTAATCGGGATCGAACAGAACATTGATACCGGCTTGTTTTCCGATACCCTGATAGACCACCTTCGAATCCTCAGCCATGTGCAGCACAAAGGGCTCATTCATCGCCGGCTTCAGCTCGACTGGCGCGCCCATCGACGCCATCTCCTGCTGGGATTCCGCGCTCATCGGAGAACTGCTCACGGGTGCGGGCTCTTGCGAATGGCGGGCGCGGATCCGCGCAATCTCCTGTTGAGCCGCCTCGTTGCTCGGATCGATCTCCGCAGCGCGCATGAATTCTGTCAGCGCTCCCTGGTCATCGCCCGAGGTCAGCAGATTGCGCCCCTTCGTGACGTGCAGCGACCCATCGGTGAAACGCACACGATAGAACGCGGTCTTGAAGACCTCATTCTTCGGAGCCATCGAGAAGGCCTTCTGGAAATTCTGGTATGCCTCGTCCGTGTCATCGCGCGCTTCGGCGGCCTGGCCACGCTTGTAATAGCTGTTCGCCGACTGCGCTATTGCACTGGCGGAACCAGTGGCCCACAAGGCCATCATGCCCGCGATCAAAATCCAGAATCGGGCAGCAGAAAAGAAATGAGCGGAGATTGCCGGACTTTGCACGCGGCGTTTCATCGGACTCCCAGGCATCGGCCGGAACGCGACTCCCGAATCAGATCCTGCCGGGCGGACACGTACCCCGTCGACGCTAGCGTTGACACAGTTCCCGATATTGGTGGTACCTGCCAAAACGATGCCCCATTCTAGCAAAGCCCCACTGAAATATGTGGGTTAGCTTTGCGATGCTACGATGAAAGTTTAAGGGAACATCCCCGATGCCGCGCCAGAGCAGCCACACAATCGTACCCCGCGAGAGCTCGAGCCCCCAGAAGCCGGCCAAGCCCCGCGATCCCGTGGCATCCGGTGAACGCGATGCCGCTCATAATCGCGTTGCCAGCCACAACTACTTCCTGCTCGAGAAATTCGAAGCCGGCGTGGCCCTGCGTGGAACCGAGGTCAAGTCCGTTCGCGAAGGAAAGGCGAATCTGAAGGACTCCTACGGTTTGATCAAGGATGGCGAAGCCTTCTTGCTGAACATGCATATCGGACCTTATTCGCACGGTAATATAGCGAACCACGACGAAACCCGCACGAGGAAGCTCCTGCTTCACAAGGACGAGGTTCGGCGGCTTATGGCAAAGACGCAGATCAAGGGGCATACGCTCATCCCCACCCGCCTCTATTTCAAAAATGGCCGCGTAAAGTGCGAACTCGCGGTCGCCAAGGGCAAACAGGACTGGGATAAGCGCGAAACTGAGCGCCGCCGCGAAGCCGACCGCGAAGCCCGCGCCGCTGTCAACACCAACAAACATCGCATGGGCCGGTAGGGAACCATCTCGCGTTACGATCGAAAGATTCCGGGTCTCCTGTTCGTTCTCGGCAAAGCGATTTCCCAACCCTGGTTCACTCTCCAGAGATTTCGATTTCCACCTGATCCCCATCGACCAATCGAAAATAATCGCGCAGTTTCAGATCGGATGCGACTTCAACGATCGTTTTCGGATGGTGTCCGCGCCCCTGCTCATTGGCATCGGTGCGGAGGATGAATCCCCTCTTTCCAAAAATGAGACATGGAACGATGTTCACGGAGACGGTCCCGCCGTACTCCTCGGCTTCGAGGCGGCCAACCTTTGCAGGCAGCGAAAAGGGCTGGTCCAAATGAAGGTCTTTCGAAAGTAGTGGTCCTGCAATTTCTCGATCCAGAAGGAAAAGTTTCCCATTCCGGACACAACTTTTCCACATAATTTCACCTTCACCTCGATCGAATCAGGATTCGCCCGCGCTGATGTTCATGACGCGATTGGGGGCACAGAAAGACGGATTCCCGGATACCGATGAAATAATCGTTGTATGCGGACCGACCTCTCCTTCGCTTCCCTCGCTCAGATCGAAACTGAACTCCTCGCCGTCACCGCCATCGACACGCAGACGGCCAAGGGTCCCGACATCAAGCCCGAGCCCATCCTGCTGACCAGCGATGAAGCCGTTCGCGCCGCCGCCGCGGCCGTCCTCTCCACCGGCGAATACAAGGCCGGGAGCAATGAGACCGTCCTCCTACACGCGCCCGCTGGCCTCAAGGCGAGGCGCCTCCTCATCGTCGGCTTGGGAAAGAAGAGTAAGGCCACGGTCCACGCGATCCGCAATGCTGCCGGAACCGCCGTTCGCTACACCAAGCCCCGCGCCATCCGCGAACTGGTCTTCGCGTTACCCAATCCGTCCGCAGACCTCGGCTTGGCCCTGCCAGTTGCCGCATGCGCACGCGCCGCAGCAGAAGGCGCATTCGTCGGCGACTTCGACCCCGACACCTATCGCAGCGAGCGCAAAGACCAAAGCGTCCGGTCCTTCACCCTCGCCGCAACGGCCGCAGCTGACCAAGCTGCAACCCGCACCGCATTCAGTGAAGGCGTCATCATCGGCGAGAGCCAGAACTTCGCCCGTTCCCTCGTCAACGAGCCTGGCAATAAATTGACGCCGACCGTGCTCGGCCAGCGCGCCGCGCAGATGGCCTCCGAGACGGGTCTCAAATCCGAGGTGCACTCAACCGACAAGCTCCACGAACTGAAGATGGGCGCTTTCTGGAGCGTCTCCCAGGGCTCCGCCGAACCGCCTGCGCTCATCGTCCTCAAGTACGAGCCCGAAGGCGTGACCGATGGCCCGGTCCTTGGCCTCGTCGGCAAGGGCATCACCTTCGACACTGGCGGAATCTCTATCAAGCCCGCCGACAACATGGAAAAGATGAAGTACGACATGGCCGGGGGCGCAGCCATGGTCGGCGCGATGCGTGCTATTGCCCTGCTCAAGCCGAAGGTCCGCGTCATCGGCATCGTCTGTGCTGCCGAAAATATGCCCGACGGGAAGGCCCAGAAGCCAGGCGATGTTCAAACCGCGATGTCCGGGAAGACCATCGAGATCATCAACACTGATGCCGAGGGCCGTCTCGTGCTCGCCGACGGGATCTCCTACGCGCGTAGTCTCGGCGCCACGCACCTCATCGACGCCGCCACGCTCACGGGTGCCTGCGTCGTTGCGCTCGGCATGATCAACGCCGGAGCGTTCTCCAATGACGATGCTACGTTCGAGAAATTCCAATCTGCCCTCGCCACGTCCGGCGAGAAGTTCTGGCGCATGCCGCTCAGTGACGAGTATTACGACATGATTCGCAGTGACATCGGCGATATCAAGAACACCGGCGGGCGCTGGGGCGGAGCCATCACCGCGGCCGAGTTCCTCCACGCCTTCGCCGAAGATACGCCATGGATCCACCTCGACATCGCCGGCCTCGCCTGGATCGAAGAGAACAAGCCCTTCATTGCCAAAGGTCCCAGCGGCGTCGCCGTTCGCTCCATCCTCGAGTGGGTCCGCAGCTACGAAGGCTAGCTACTGGCAGCCGTCAACCCTTCAACTTGATGACAACTTTTTGATGCAACTTTTTGGCCCCTTCCTCGCCGCGATGGGAGGGTCTCGAAACCTGTTGGGTTTCCGATGTCGCTCAATCGCAAAGGTAACCCGTTACCTCTGCCCGATTGAGTTTCGTTTCGAACCGGGTTAACCTGAGGCACTTTCCCCGCGATGACCGTGTCATCAGAAGATGGGGTCCGGATGTCGCTAATAAAGTTGCAGGCCAACGAACTCGGCAGCGTCAAGCTGTGTCCAGTCACAGCCTGCGAAGTGCGTGTCGCCACAAACGAGATGGTGGTTATTGTCATTCAGTATGTGGAGACGATAGAGGAGTTCGACTCAGGGCATTGGAAGCAGTTGCAAGCTATTCTTCCCGTTAAGCGAGCGCTCGAACTCGCTGCAAATCTCGAAAAGGCAGCGACACTATTTCTTGAATCGCACCCCGAAACCGTCGTACAGTGATCCAACGTGTTCGGGAGTTCCCGGCTTACGGGAGGGCCGATTCTTACATGAAATGTCCGGCTTGTGGCTGCAACGATATGAAAGAACTTGACGAACTCTACGCCTTGGGCAAGGCGAAGAATGCTTCGATAGCAGATTTTCCAGCCATTGCCGACAAATTCACTCTCAGGCAGGCGGCATACGTAAAACTCAACATTTGCCAGAATTTGGAGTGCCAGCACGTTTCACTGACGTTCCATTCCCATGCCAAAGGCATGTAGTGACCTCGATTCTCTGTGCGACCGTCCGAATGGTGTTTCTCGAACTTCCGTTGCTGAAGGAAGCCCTTGCCTTCCTACCCTAATGCGCCTCGCCAGATCAGGCTTTCAGGCTTGCAAGGATCGCCTTGCATGCTTCGGCCTTTGCGTTGCGTTGCGAAAGGCCACGCGGTCGTCGCAGCACAACCGCATGCCCAAACGCGTCCAGCGGGTTCCCGAGAAGAAACGCCCACAGATCCAACTTTGCAGATCCACCCACCCTCTCCGCGTGTGGTGCTAGCGCGTTGCGCAGAGGCACACGGAGCCTGAGCGAGAACTCCCGGGCTCCATCGGCTCGATGTGGAACTTCCGAATCCAGCAACGCTGCGAGTTCGGGATCAGACGCATGCACCGCAATCATCCCGTCCATCAGATGAGAAACCAGTTGCTCGAGCGACCCGCCTGCACTCGCCCCGATCTTCCCCTGCAGAACCGGTCGACTTCTTCAATGTGCCGCTCGTGTAGTGCGACAAAGATGGCCCGCTTGTCGGGAAAGTACTGGTAGACCGAGCCAATGCTTACCCCCGCAGCTTGAGCGATGCGGTTGGTGGTAATCGCGGTGGTACCGCTGCGCTTGAGCAATCGGACCACGGCGCCGAGCATAGCGGTGACGGTCTCCTGCGACCGCTTCTGAGTCGGCTGACGTCGCCAATGCGTACGCTTCGCTGGCTTCCGCATACTTCAGAGGAAGTCTACCTGCAAATGTGAGCATTTCTCTAAGAATTCGACCCGTATCGCGACGCAGCCGTGGCTACTATCGCCAGAGAAGAAGGGGTCCGGCGAATCGTCAAGCTGTCATCCCTCGATGTCGAGCAAGGCCTTGCCATCGGAGCATGGCACGAAAAGGGCGAGGCGGCGATTCAAGCTTCAGGCGTAGCGTTCACCTTCGTCCGGCCCACTGGATTTATGACCAACCTGCTTGCGTGGGCGCACTCCATCCAGACCGAGGGAACCGTGCGATCGTCTACCGGAAACGGCTGCCGACCTTTCATCCATTCTGAAGATATCGCCGCGGTTTCGGTGGCCGCTCTTCTCGACGAGGGATATGCGGGCCGAGTCCTTTCCCTCACCGGACCAAGATCACTCACGTTTGGCGATGCAACCGCGATCATCGGCCACGCCATTGGAAAGAGGCTGGTCTATCAGACGATATCGGACGAGGAGGCGGTCGAGCGCTACTCCAGATTCAGCGGTTCTCCCCAGGAGACCGACGCTCACGTTGCACTATGGCGCGCGATCCGGGAGGGGCGCCTCGCGGCAACCACCGATGAAGTCGAGCGGATACTGGGTCGAAAACCTATTTCGATGAAAGAGTGGGCGTTAGAGAATGCGCACCACTTTCTGTGCTGAGAACCGCGCGGTGTCAAATTGCCTTCGCTGCTGCTTTGCATTCAATGCAGCTCAGCTCATCTACACTCCCACGATATCTCCATCCTCGTCCACGTCGATCGAGAGGGCCCGTGGATGACTTGGCAGGCCGGGCATCAGCATCATGTTGCCCGACACCGCGACCACAAAACCCGCTCCGGCGGACAATGACACGTCATTGATGTTCAGCGTCCATCCTTTCGGCGCGCCCATCCGCTTGGGATCGTCGGTCAGCGAGTACTGCGTCTTGGCAATGCAGACGGGCAGCTCTCCGAATCCCCATTCGGCAAAGCGATCGAGCTTGGCTCGTGCTGTATCGCTGTAGATGACTCCGTCGGCTCCATACACCTGGATCGCCACCTTCAAGATCTTCGTTTCAAGCGGATCCTCCAGCGCGTACACAGGCTGAATCTCGGGCTTGGGGTTCGTTTCCATCGCCGAAACCACCTTGTGCGCCAGATCAGTGGCGCCTTCTCCACCTTTTGCGAATGCCTCAACCATCGCACAGCTGATCCCTTGCAGCGAACATTCCGTGGCGATCATCTCCAACTCTTCCGGCTCGTCCGTCGGGAAGCGATTGATGGCGACGACAATCGGAACACCGTAATTACGCAGCGAACGGATGTGATGATCAAGATTCGCAAACCCGGCTTCGATTTTCCCTTCTCCCTGGGCCCGCAGGCTCTGCACGGTCACTACCAGCACCGCGGCCGCCGGCTTGATGCCGGATGCTCGCATCACGATATCGACGTATTTCTCGGCGCCAAGGTCGGCTGCAAATCCGCATTCGTTTATCACGAAATCGGCCAGCCTAACTCCCATCTTGTGCGCAAGAATGCTCGACGTCCCATGCGCAATGTTGCCGAACGGCCCCGTATGCACCAGCGCCGGCGTACCTTCTGTGGTCTGCACCAGGTTCGGCTTGATGGCGTCGTCCAAGAGCGCCAGCATAGCTCCGGTAGCACCGAGATCGGCAGCGGTAACCGGTCTTCCAGATCGCGAAGGCCCAACAACGATGGCGTCGATGCGCCGCCGCAGATCGGCCCGGCTGGATGCCAGTGCCATGATCGCCATGATCTCCGAAGCCGCTGTAATCACAAATCCCGTTGACCGGTTCGCATCCTGGTCTTTCCCACCAACGCTCACGGTGATCCGCCGCAGCGCGCGGTCATTCATATCCATCGCACGCGGCCAGGTAATCAGGACCGGATCGAGATCCAGGGCATTGCGGAAAAATAGATGCGAATCGATCATCGCGGCGAGCAGATTGTGCGCCGCGGTGATGGCGTGGAAGTCGCCATGAAAATGCAGATTGATCTTCTGGCTGGGCTCAACCTGTGATAGCCCGCCGCCGGCCGCGCCGCCCTTCATGCCAAACACCGGACCCAGCGAAGGCTCGCGCGAAGTCAGGATCGACTTGCGCCCGATTCGCTCTAGCCCCTGCGCCAGGCCAATCGAGACTACTGTCTTCCCTTCGCCTGAGGTAGTAGGCGTTGTCGCTGTAACGATGACTAGTTTGCCGCGAACCGGAAATGCCGGGTTCTCCAGCAGGTTCAGATTCAGCTTTGCACCATGGGCGCCGATCGGCTCGTATTCCGTGGGAAGCAGCGACAGTTTACGGGCTATCTCGTCGATGGGAAGAAGCATGTGTGTTTGCAAGACAGTATTTTCCATAGCACCGGTCCCTCGAGACTGACCGGGGAGCAATATACTTGATGCCCGAATGCCTGTTTGTGACGCAGACTACACAAGAATGACGCAGGTACTACATGGCCTCCGGGCTCTCAATGCCCAGCCAGTCGAGGATGGTGATGAGTTCCTGCATGGTTACCGCGGCGGTCGCCAGCAGGAACATCCGCCGCTCCGGATCCAACTCCGTCAGGATGTGATGCTTGTGATAGAAATTGTTAAATTCCTGGGCGAGCTGAAATGCATGCTTGGCAAGATAGGCCGGCTCTGAAGTTGCAATGCACTGTTCCAGCACCGCAGATCGACGCCCGACGCGTAGCCATAGCGCCCAGATATCTTCGCCTGTTTCAGCCATCAGGAATGCGCCCGGATCCGATCCGGCAAACTCGCGCAGCACCGCATCCAGCGTGATCGAGCCTTTGCGGAAGATATTGCGGGCTCGAACCACAGCGTACTGGATGTAGGGTCCGGTTTCTCCCTCAAAGCTCAATGCATCTTTGAAATCGAACGCGATGACCGAATTCCGCGTGAACTTCAGCATGAAGTACCGCAACGCGCCAATGGCGATCTGTTCGGCAATCACCTGCCGCTCCTGCTCATCACGCGAAGTCTGCCGCAGGTCGACTTCGGCCCGCGTCGCAGCAATCAGCTTGTCAATCAGGTCATCGGCCTTCACGCCGAAGCCCTTGCGGCCGCTAACCTCGATGTAGGAACGATCGCGATCTTCTTCCGCCACCTCGTATCCAAGCTCCGCTGCGCACCGCGGTGTCAGGGCCACCATCTCGTAGCTGAAATGCGTGTAGTTATCGGCCTGCCTGTTGTAACCCAATCCGCGCAATGCCTGGACCACGTTGGCCTGCGGATCCGATTGCCGGGAATCGATCACGTTGTAGATAGCCTGCGCATCGCCGAAGCGGGGATGGTCAGGTTCGCCCTCAACCGCTGAGATCCAGCACTCGTGGTGCGGATAGGTGAAGAATTTCCTGTAAGCGAAATCGCCACCCAGCAGCCCGAACTTCCAGAGGTGATACGCAATATCCTTGCCCACGTATGTAACAGTGCCATTCGAGCGAACAATCACCTTCGCATCTTCGTCCACTTCGCCCGCAGCCAGCGGACCGCCGCTCCGCGACATGACCCAGCATCCCTTGTTCTTGCCTTCCGTCTCGAAGTAAAGCACGCCCTTCTGTTTCAACTGCTCGAACGCGAGGGCCCAGAAGTTGAGGTGCAGAATCTCGCTTTCGCGGGGCAGAAAATCGTACTGGATATCGAGCCGCAGCATGGTCTCCAGATGCCGCCGCAGGACAGCAGTGGAAATCAGATCGGCAATCTCCGCCGTCTCATTTCCACCCTGCTCGATCTCATGCAATGTTTCATACCGAAGCTTCTTCCGCTGCTCGTTCTCTTCCGCGCTGCCGCTGGCGTACCACTGCGACGTGTACGCGTAGAGATCCCAGCAGTAGAAATCGACGCGTTTGAAATGCAGTTCCAGATCTGTGATAAATTCGCGCACCTCTGCCGGAGATTTTTTCTCCACGTAGAGGAATCCGACCACCACATCGGCAACCTGCACGCCCGTATTGTCGATGTAATTCTGTACCGCAACCTTGCGCCCCGCCGCACGTAACAACCGCACAAACGTGTCGCCCAGGATGGCGTTTCGCAGGTGCCCGATGTGAGCCGCCTTGTTGGGATTGATGCTGGTGTGCTCGACCAGTGCGTGAATTTCGGTTTCAACCGGCCGCGAATCCTCTCCGCTGGTCATCATGCGGACCGCAACGGTTCGATCCAGCCGGGCATTGATGTAACCCGCGCCCGCGATCTCAAATGAGGCGAATCCGCTCGGCGTACCGAGCGCCTCGACTATCTCCTTCGCAATGACCTTGGGCGCTTTCCGCAATTTGCGCGCAAGCTCAAAGGCAACAGGAGTCGCCAGTTCGCCGAATTTCAGATCGGGCGGCATCTCCATCGGAATGTTGTCGACCGTGAGGTCGTACTTGGCCTTGAGCACATCGCGCAGATGGCTTTCCAGCCGGTTCTTCAGTTCCAAATACACAGGTGACGCCTCGGAAATCGTTGATTATCAACGCTGATTCTACCAGACCAATTTCTTGCCGCGACCTGCCCCTGGAACTCGAGTAACGCGACAAAAGGCATCTCAGACAACTCAAAAGGGAACCGTCCCAATGCAGATCTGATCTTCCTCGAACAGGAGCGCCGTTTTGCGCGAATCAGATCGAATTCGCCTCGAAGAACGCCTTGATCCGCGAGACTGTTGGGTGTCTGGATCATCTGGCAGGGAAGAGCTGAACCCCACAGCGCGACTTGGGCGACCTAAAAAACGCGCCAACCTGAATACCGTAAAATGAAGAGAATGCGGCTTCTGCGAACCAGAAGCGCACGAATGAGTCCATGGCCAAGCCTGAAATCAGCCAAGCCCGCTTTTATATCACTACGCCCATTTATTACGTGAATGCGCGTCCCCACCTGGGGCACGCCTATTCGACGATCGTGTGCGACGCGATCGCGCGGCGTAAGAGGGCCATGGGTATCGAGACCTGGTTCCTGACCGGCACCGACGAGCACGGCCAGAAGATCGAACGCTCGGCCAAGCTGGCTGGCCGCACGCCCCAGGACTTTGCCGATGCTATTTCAGCGGAATTCCGCGCCCTCTGGGATCGCCTCGGCCTCACTTACGACGACTTCATTCGCACCACGGAGCCCCGGCATAAACGCGGCGTTCAAAAGCTCTTTGCCGCCTTGCGGGACCGCGGCTTTATCTACAAAGGCTCGTATACCGGGCAGTATTGCGTCTCGGACGAGGCCTGGGTCGATGTCCCTCCCGGCGCGCCCTGCCCAGACTGCGGCCGCATCACCGAAACTGTGAGCGAAGAGAATTACTTCTTCAAACTATCGGCGTTCGAACGCAAACTCCTTGAGTTCTACGAGGAGAACCCCGGTTTCATGCAGCCCGAGTCGACCCGGCGCGAAGTCATCTCCTTCGTACGTAGCGGCCTGAAGGACCTTTCGATCAGCCGGAGCAGCTTCACCTGGGGCATTCCCGTCCCGGGCGACGAAAAGCATGTCGTCTACGTGTGGCTGGATGCGCTGGCCAACTACATCACAGCCCTCGGCTACGGATCCGACGATCCGGCCGACCAGGCGCGCTTTGAGAAGTTCTGGCCTGCCGACATTCACCTCATCGGCAAGGAGATCAGCCGTTTTCACTGCGTGTACTGGCCCGCATTCCTAATGGCCGCCGGACTCCCGGTTCCGCATTCTGTGAAGGCCAATGGCTGGCTCCTCTTCGACCAGGGCAAAATGTCGAAGTCGCGCGGCAACATCGTGCGTGCGGACACTGTTCGGGAAGTCCTCGGCACCGATGCGCTGCGCTACTTCCTGCTGCGGGAAATTCCCTTCGGCCAGGACGGAAACTTCAGCTTTGATGCCCTAGTTCAGCGCTATAACGGCGACCTGGCGAACGGCTACGGAAACCTCGTCAGCCGCGTGGTCAACATGGTGCACAAGTACTGCAGCGGAGTTGTGCCCGAATCTGGCCCGGAAACCCAGGCCGAAGCCACGCTGCGCGAAAGTGTCACTCGCACCATTGCAGGGTTCGGGCCTGCGTTCGAAGACTTGAATTTCTCTGAAGCTCTGAAGACGTTGTGGAGCCTCGTTGCCGAAACGGACGGATATCTCACCGCGAATGCGCCATGGAAGCGTCCCCCTGAACGCTCCGAGGCGGACCACAGGGCTCTGCAGGCCAGCGTTCTCTTCGCGGCAGCCGAAGCCATCCGCGTGATCACTGCACTCGTCTACCCCATCCTGCCCGATGCAGCATCCAAGGTGTGGCAACAGCTTGGGCAAGGTGATCTTGCTGAGGCTGCGAAGAGTGGATTCCTACTCAACCTTGCCTGGGGTGGTTTGAAGCCCGGTACAAAGTTCGGCGAACCTGCTCCTCTGTTTCCTCGCGCTGAAAAGGACGCAATTACCCGTATGCAGAACCTGGAAGATGAAAACAACAAGAACGCAGTAGAGGCAGCCAGCAATCAAGATGACGTTCCAAATTCGGCGCGAGAAGCACCCGTTTCCGCTCTGGGAGTGAAACCGCAGCCGACCGAAGTGCTGGTCAAAGAGGCCCCTGCAGCAACGTCGGTCCAATCGCCCGCAAGCACAGAGGATTCACCCGCTGGGGCCAGGCCCACTCCGGCCACCGCAGCTCCCGGTAATGCCGCCACGCCTGTCGCCACTGAGAAGGTGCATCAGGTTCCACCCGAGTTGACCAGCAGCCGGCTTGCAACGACACCGGGGCACGCATCGTCAGACCAGCCGCTCACCCCAGCGGAAAATCACCCAAACCCTCCGACCGGGCCGACCCAGCCGGCGCAGATCACCATCGATGACTTCACCAAGGTGGAGCTGCGGGTCGCGCAGATATTAGTGGCGGAGAGAATTCCAAAGGCAGACAAGCTTCTGCGTCTCGAAGTCGATCTGGGCTACGAGAAGCGGCAAATCCTCGCCGGCATCGCGCAGCAGTACGAACCGGAGAAGCTCATTGGCCGGAAGATTGTTATCGTGGCGAATCTTGCA
This sequence comes from Occallatibacter sp., assembly GCA_036495975.1. GTDB lineage: Bacteria > Acidobacteriota > Terriglobia > Terriglobales > Acidobacteriaceae > Telmatobacter. The sequence continues at coordinate 111,429 of DASXLY010000211.1, forward strand.
CCACGCAAGATGCGCGGCCTCGAATCCAACGGCATGTTGCTGGCCGCTTCGCTACAGCCTGACGGCGCCCCGGTACTGGCCGGTTTCCTCGAAGATGTGCCGCTCGGGGCGCGGTTGAAGTAGCGAATTCTAGCACTTGATACGAGCAGTCCAGAACCAGGGGAGCTTTCTGTTTGCTGATCGATTCTCACGCGCATCTCGATAGCCCACGCTACAGCGACGACCGAGAGGCAATGCTGCATCGCGCCACCGAAGCAGGCGTCGGAGCGGTGTTGGCCATCGGCATCGGCGAGGGCCCAAAAGAGATGCACCAGGCTCTCGAAATCTGCCGCCAGTTGAACGGGAAACCCGGTATGCCGCGGATCTACGCCAGCGCCGGAATCTATCCACACAACACGCCCGAAGCCGACGATGAAGCCCTGGGCAAACTCGACTCCCTGCTCAGCGAGCCCGAGGTGATTGCCTGCGGCGAGATTGGCCTTGACTACTACCACGAAGGCGCCGCGCGCCCAGTCCAGAAAGAAGGCCTTATCAGCCAGTTGCTGATTGCCGCCGCCCGTAAGAGGCCAATCCTCATCCATTGCCGCCCAAAAGACGAGGCGACCGATGCCTGGGACGACCTGTTCGAGGTCCTCGAAGAACATTGGGCATCGACCGGGCTGGGAGGCGTAATGCATTGTTTTGGTGGAGGTTGGGAACAGGCCAAGCGCTCGCTTGATCTCGGCTTTCTTATTTCCTTCGCCGGTAATCTGACTTATCCCAAGGCTCAACCGCTGCGCGACGTAGCCATGCGTGTTCCAACAGATGGTCTCCTGGTTGAAACGGATGCGCCATGGCTAGCTCCCGTGGCACTGCGGGGCAAACGTAACGAGCCTGCCTACATCGTGGAAACCGCGGATACACTCGCCGAATTGCACCACGTAACGCCCGAAGAAATCGCAACAGCTACTACCAAAAACTTCTGCCGCTTGTTCAATCTCCAGCCCGGCATGGGAAACTGATAAGTGTTGCATCGCCCGTCTACGGCGCGGCCCAAAAGCAACCCAGGCATCTTGAAGGAACGGAATCATGGCCCAGGACAATTCATTCGACATCGTAAGCAAGGTCGACATCCAGGAAGTGCGCAACGCCATTGAGCAGGCGATGAAAGAAATCCGCCAGCGCTTCGACCTGAAAGACACCCACTCCGACATTCATCTCGAAGGCAACGACGCCATCCAGATGGCTTCCTCGAACGAGTACAAGCTCGAGGCGGTCAAAGAGATTCTCGGCCAGAAGCTGGTCAAACGCGGTGTGTCGCTCAAGAATCTGACCTATGACAAGGTCGAACCCGCTACCGGTCAGAGCGTGCGCCAGAAGATCAGCCTGCAACAGGGAATCCCGACGGAAAAAGCCAAAGAGATCGTGCGCATCGTGAAGGACTCAAAAAAGAAGGTGCAGGCCAGCATTCAAGGCGATACTGTGAGGATATCCGGCAAGGATCGCGACGACCTGCAGGCCATCATTGCGACCCTGCGGGGCCGCGACCTCGGCGTGGAACTGACCTTCACGAACTACCGTACCAACTGAAAAACGCGAGACACTGAGACCATTGAGCACCTTGGCGATAGCGACGGCGAAAGAGGTTTTCGAACTGCTGCGAGAAGACCTCGTAGGGATCGAACAGGAGTTGGGGCGCGATGCCGCTTCCAGCGTCAGCACTATCACCGAAATCGCCGAGTACCTGCGCGAAGGCGGCGGCAAACGCATTCGACCCTCGCTTCTTTTGCTGGCCGCTCATCTGCTTGGCTACTCAGGCCCCAGCGCTATCCGCCTTGGCGCCGTAGTCGAGATGGTGCACACCGCAACCCTTGTCCATGACGACATCATCGATGGCGCACAAACTCGCCGTGGGCGCCCTTCTCCCAACACCACATGGGGAAACGAGAAGTGTGTCCTGGCCGGCGACTGGCTCTATATGCAGGCCTTCAAGGTCACCCTTGAAGAGAAGAACCTGCGCGTCCTTGACCTGCTGATCGCACTTACGCAGCAGATGGTCGAAGGGGAGTTGCTGCAGATTCAGAAACTGGGCCGCGCTGTTTCTGAAGCTGAGTACTACGACCTGATCTTCCGCAAGACCGCGTGCCTCTTTTCGACATCGATGCGCCTGGGCGCGATCCTGGCCGGCGCCACCGAAGCACAGGAAGAAAAACTCGCTGCCTACGGCCGTGCCGTCGGCCTGTCGTTTCAGATTGTCGATGACGTGCTCGACCTGACCGCAACGGAAGAAGTGTTGGGCAAGCCGGTCGCGAGCGATCTGCGCGAAGGCAAAACCACGCTGGCGGTCATTCATGCTTTTGATCACGGCACTGCACGGGAACGTCAGACTATTCAGCGCGTGCTCGACGATCGCAGTTTCGAATATGTCAGCCGCGAGCAGATTCGCGAGATCCTCAACCGCAATGGCTCCGTGGAATATGCAATGGCTGCCGCCGATCGCTACGCCGAACAATCGCGCCAGGCGCTTGCTTCGATGCCCGAATCGGATTTCAAGCGCGCGCTTCTGTGGGTCCCCGATTTCGTCGTTGCGCGCGACAAGTAATACTTCCATCATTCCCGAAATTGCGGTCAGGGTTGCTCGATCCCGGAGGAGAGGCTTGTCAAAACAATCGAAAGATACCTGGGCAAACGTCGATCGCTACTTCAGCGACGCGCTTGTCAAACCCAACCGTATCCTCGACTCCGCGCTCAAGGCCAATCGCAGGGCTCAACTCCCGGCAATCGACGTCACGCCGCTCCAGGGGCGCTTTCTCGAGATACTGGTCCGTGCCGTGGGTGCGCGACGCGTCCTCGAAATTGGAACCCTAGGCGGGTACAGCACTCTGTGGCTTGCTCGTGCTCTTCCCGATAACGGTCACATCGTCACGTTGGAAGTAGAAGCGAAGCATGCCTCCATCGCGCAGAGAAATATCGACAAGGCACATCTCTCCAACCGCGTAGATTTGCGAATCGCGCCTGCAGCGGAGACCCTCGCTGCCCTGGTTGCAGAATCTGCTTCGCCCTTCGACATGATCTTCATCGACGCCGACAAGGCCGGCTATCCTGACTACCTGAAGTACTCGCTGAAGCTCTCGCGCCCGGGCACGCTCATTGTTGCAGACAACGTGGTGCGCGACGGCAAGGTGATCGATTCCAGAAACGCCGACCCGAACATTCGGGGAGTTCGGCGCTTCACGAAGCTGATTGCCGCGGAGCGCCGGCTGAGCACGACCGTATTGCAAACGGTTGGCGGCAAGGGTTATGACGGCTTTGCAATCGCGATCGTGCTGCGCTGAATAACGGCGTTGCCACACTCTTCCATCACAAATTGCAATCTGTACGATATCGGACAGTTTGCAAATAATCACGCAAAATTCGCTCGGCCTCCATGTATCCTCAGCACGTCCGCAAATTCCCAACCTGATATGCGATGAAACTCGGATACAGGTGTGAAAGAGAAACCCCTGCGCTCATGCTGACTCATCTTTCCTGCCATCTTCGTGCCAAACTCTGTCGTGTTGCTTCCGTGGTACTTATGCTCACGGTATGTGCGGCTCATGGGCGTCTTGCGAGCGCACAGAATGCACCTGCACCAGCACAGACAGCGTCGGCACCTGCACAAAACGCGCCCGCGTCGCCTCACGATCTGGCCGACACGTGGCAGGGCACTCTGCACGCGGGCCAAGACCTGCGCACCATCGTGAAGATCACCAAAGACGACAAAGGCGTCTACAAGGGCACCTTCTACAGCATCGACCAGGGCGGACAGGGGTTTGCGCTGGACACGGTTACGCTGCAGGGTTCGGATGTGAAGTTTGCTCTCAAGCTGTTCAATCTTTCATATGTGGGAAAGTTGAGCGCCGACGGAAAGACCATCGATGGGACCTCGAGCCAGGGCGGCGGTTCCCTTCCTTTGGTGCTCACACGTGCCACGCCCGAGACTGCATGGGAGATTCCCAAACCCCAACCGCCTCCCAAACCCATGGCCGCCGATGCCGATCCAAACTTTGAAGTCGCCACCATCAAGCCGAACAATAGCAATGCAACCAGCATGCAGGCGCTGGTTATACGCGGTCGAAATTTCGCGACCCGCGCATCATCGCTCGGCGATCTCATTTCGTTCGCCTACGAGGTTCAGGCAAAGCAAATCGTGAATGCTCCCGATTGGATCGACAAGGATCGTTACGACATCGATGCCGTTCCCGAGCAGGAAGGTGTTCCGAACCCGGAGCAGTTGCGGGTCATGATCCGCAAGCTCCTCACCGATCGATTTAAGCTCACCTTCCACCATGACAAGCGCGACATGTCGGCCTATGTTCTCAGCGTGGGCAAAGAAGGAAATAAGCTTAAGCCCACCCAGGTGAACGGGCAACTGCCTAATATCGGAATGCGTCCCGGAACGGGTGGAATCACGTTGATGATCAGGAATGGCAAAATCAGTGACTTCACTGGCTTTTTGCAGATTCTCGTCCTCGATCGACCGGTAGTCGACAAAACCGCTTTGACCGGGCGCTACGATTTCGAGTGCACATTCTCACCTGACGAGTCGCAATTCAACGGGCATCCGCCGCAATTCCCACGGCAGGGCAACGCCGACTCCGGTTCAACCGATACCGCCGCGCCGGCGGCGCCCAGCCTGTATGACGCGATCCAGCAAGAGCTTGGGCTGAAGCTGTCGGCTGAAAAAACCGCGGTCGACGTGATCGCCATCGATCATGTGGAAAAGCCCTCAGCGAACTGAGCTTACCGGTTCCCGCTCCAAAGACATGATCGTTTGTGGCGAGGGGCCGTTGACTTTAAACAAACGACCGTGGTACCTATTACTACACGTGTAGGAGATGCGGTGCTACAGCCAAAACTGTCAAAGCTCGAATTCACAATCATGGAGACGCTCTGGGCAAAAACTGAGTGCTCCATACGAGAAATTCAGGAGTCGTTTCCGGCAAAGAAGAGACCGGCATATACCACCATCCAGACCACGGTTTACCGGATGGAAGGCAAAGGTATCGTGCATCGTCTCAAAAAGGTGGGGAATTTCCACGTCTTTGCGCCGGCGATTTCAAAAGAGTCCGCTCAGCGGCGGCTTCTTGATGATTTGGTGGCCCTGTTCGGCGGTCGGGGTCAGCCCGTCATGACCCACCTGATTGAATCGGGAAAGCTCTCACTCGACGATGTGAAAGAGGCAGAACGGCTGCTGCGACACCTCAGCAAGGAGCGGGAATCATGATGCTGTCTCAACTCTCGATGCACGGTTGGGAATCCGCCCTGTTCGATCACCTCTGGCAGTCGACAGCGGTGGCAATCGCTGCCTGGCTGCTCACCATCGCTCTGCGCAATAACTCCGCGCGGATCCGGTATTTGATTTGGATGTTCGCATCGATCAAATTCCTTGTTCCATTCAGATTGTTGACGAACATTGGCGCTCATTGGGCAAAACCCGCTCTCCACAACAGCCAGGCCGGGTTCTATCTGTTCGTCGAAGAGTTCAGCCGGCCCTTTCAGCCAACCCAGCTTTCCGGCCCCGGAGTTTCGGCTATCGCAGTCTCTTCGCACTCTATGCCACTCGTCTGGGCACTGATTGCAACAATCCTCTGGCTCAGCGGATGCATGGTTCTGCTGGCAAAATGGATTTCCGACTGGCGCCGTGCCTCTGCCCTGGTAGGGGCTTCCCGACCCGTCGTAGAAGGTCGCGAATTCGATGCGCTTCGCCGCGCCCAACGCCGGGCGCGCATTGGACAGGGAATTACCCTGCGCCTCTCGCCGAGCGAAATCGAACCGGGCGTTTTCGGCTTTATCCGACCTGCTTTGCTGTGGCCTACAGGACTTACCGATCGGCTCGATGAAACTCAAATGGAAGCGATCATGAGCCATGAGCTAGAGCACGTGTGTCGCCGCGACAATCTCAGTTGCGCACTGCACGCGCTGGTGGAAACGCTCTTCTGGTTCCATCCCCTGGTCAGGTGGATGAGCAAGAAGATGACCGAAGAGCGCGAGCGCGCATGCGACGAAAAAGTAATGCAGCTGAGTGCGCGCCCGGAGGCCTACGCCGAGAGCATTCTCAAAGTCTGCGGTTTCTGCCTGGAACCGCCCACGCCGTGTATCTCCGGCGTTTCCGGCGCAGATCTGAAGGAACGGATATTACGAATCATGACGCGTCGCTCCGGCGTGGCACTCAGCACCGGGCGGAAGCTGATACTTTCCGCAGCGGCGATTCTGATTCTTGTGCTTCCCGTGGGATTCGGAATGCTGCATGGACAAACGGCTGCCGTTGCAGGAGTTCCAAGCGCACAAAACTCCTCTGCGCCCGCCTCCCTCCCCAAGTACGACATCGCCAGCATCAAGCCGTACAAGGCTGACGACGGGCGGGTGATGATGCAGATCACGCCCGATGGTATATCCCTTCACGGGGTACCGCTCCGCTTGATGGTACAGGAGTCTCTGGGCGTCGAACAGGACCGCATCCTCGGCGAACCTGCCTGGATCTCATCAAGCCGTTACGACATCGAGGCCAAGGTGGAGCCGGAGGAAGCACCCAAGCTGAAAGATCTTAAGATGGAGCAGCGTAACGCGATGATGTTGCAACTGCTCGTCGATCGATTCAACCTGAAGTACCACCACGAAAAGCGAGAACTGCCGATGTACGCCCTGGTGGTCGCCAAGAGTGGGTTGAAGATGAAACCGACCAAGCCGGATGAGGATCCACCGCAGACAGATGCGCCCAAGTCGGGCGATGCGCCAAAGCCAGGCGATGGGGCGCCAAAGATGGGCAGGCACATGTTCATGATGAATCCCGGCCACCTTGAATCCACTGGCGCGAGCACCGATATGCTGGCGCACGTACTCTCACGGCAACTCAGTCGCACCGTGATGAACAAGACCGGATTGACCGGCGAATACGATTTCGCCCTGGACTATACACCGGATAACATGCCCATGCCGGTGCACGGTGGACCGGAAGGCGGTCCGAAACCGGAAGGGCAGTCCGCCGATGCGGGAGCTCCGTCGCTCTTCACTGCCGTCGAGGAACAGCTGGGTCTGAAACTCGAAGCGACCAAGGCAATGGTGGATGTGATCGTGATCGACCATATCGACATGCCATCGGAAAATTGAGAAGGTAACAATGGGCAGACCCGTTTCCGGGAACAAAACGGGGTTCCCCAACGTCTACATCAGAAGAGATTCGAGGTCGTTCCGGTCAAGACGTCTGGTTTTTTGAGGGCATCCGTTCATGGGTTTCCAGGCATGAGCGGCGAACTTCCCTCGCCGCTGCCGGGTTGTTCAAGCCCGTCTGTTTCCAGGCGCAATCTCAAAAATTGAGGATATCCGCCGTTGAGGTAAACCGATGACGCAGTGGCCCTGGTTGAAGAGAACCTTGTTCATCGTGCTGCTGTGCCTCGGCACCGCGCCCTTTGCGCGCGCCTCGAAATATTATGGCCAGGTCACCTTCGGCGGTCTTCCCATCCCCGGCGTGACAGTAACCGCTACTCACGACGGAAAAACCATCAGCGTCACCTCCGATGAGGGTGGCGTCTTCCACTTCGACGACCTTCCCGACGGCCAATGGAAGATCGAAGTGAAAATGCAGTGCTTCGAAAGCATCGACGCCGATGTCACCGTTGCACCCAACATGTCCTCTGCCAAGTGGGAATTGAAACTGCTACCCAACGACAAACTGGAGGCTCTCGCAAAGGCGCCTCCACCCGTGCCGCCCGCTACACCGGCTTTGAAGACCTCATCCGAAAAGAAGCCGGAGGCCAACGCAGCCCAGCAGCAGTCCGAAATGCCGAAGCCGCCCGAGGATAACAACACGCAGAGTTCCGACGGGCTCCTGGTAAATGGCAGCGTGAACAACGCCGCCACCTCGCAGTTCTCGTTGAACCAGGCCTTCGGAAACCGCCGCTTCAATACCCGAAGCCTTTACAACGGCGGCTTTGCCCTTGTCCTCGATAACTCCGCGCTCGATGCCCGCCAGTATTCGCTGACCGGGTTTTCGACACCCAAGCCTGCCTACGACCGCATCACCGCCGGATTCACAGTAGGCGGCCCGATCAAGATTCCTCACCTGCTTCCGCGCGGACCAAACTTCTTCGCCGGGTATCGCTGGACGCGCGACCACAATGCACTGACTTATCCCGCGCTTGTGCCCACGCTCGATCAGCGCGCCGGTATCCTCCCCGATGGCACGACGGTTGCCATCAGCCCGCAGGCGGCCGCGCTGCTCAATCTCTATCCGCTGCCCAACGTCACCGGCAATCCTTCTTACAACTTCCAGGTTCCGGTGCTGAACAGCAGCCACGAAGACGTCGCGCAGGCGCGCCTCGACAAGACGATAGGCCGTCGCGACCAACTCTGGGGCAACTTCAATCTCGACAGCACGCGCGCCGGCGGCGTAAGCCTCTTCAGATTTGTCGATACCACCGACACTCTCGGCTTGAATACCAGCGTCGACTGGACGCACCGGCTCAATCAGCACCTCTTCATCAACATGGCTTATCACTTCAGCCGCCTACGCACGCTGATCAGGCCGGAGTTCGAAAACAAGCAGAACATCTCCGGAGCAGCCGGAATTGCCGGCAATGACCAGGACCCCACCAACTGGGGTCCGCCTACACTCAGCTTCAACAGCGGCATTGCTTCGCTCACCGACGGCAACAGCACATTCAATCGCAATCGCACCGACGGCTTCTCCGGCTCGGTCAACGTGTACCACGGTCATCACAACATCACCGCCGGCGGCGACCTTCGCAAGCAGGAGTTCAACGACTTCTTTCAGCAGAATCCTCGCGGCAGCTTCAGCTTCACGGGCGCGACCACCGGATCTGATTTCGGCGACTTCCTCATCGGCGTGCCCTACGCCAGTTCCATCGCCTTCGGCAACGCCGACAAGTATTTCCGCCAGGCTGTGTATGACGTGTACGCGACTGACGACTGGCGCATTTTGCCCATCCTCACCATCAACGCCGGGGGTCGCTGGGAGTATGGCGCGCCGATGACGGAGTTGAAAGACCGCCTCGTCAATCTCGATGTCGCGCCCGGTTTTGCGCAAGCCCAGCCGGTGCTTGCGTCAGATCCCGTGGGATCCGTCACCGGCCAGAAATATCCCAGTTCCCTCGTCCGTCCTGACTACTCCGGCTTCGAGCCTCGCATCGGCATCTCCTGGCGGCCCATTCCCGCCTCCACCATCGTGATCCGCGGCGGCTACGGCATCTATCACGACACGTCGGTTTATCTAACGCCCATGCTGCAACTCGCGCAGCAGGCGCCACTGTCAAAGAGCGTGAAGGAACAGAACAGCCCGCAATGCCCGCTCACCCTGGCCAACGGTTTCACCAACTGCGGAACCACTACGCCTGACACATTCGCCATCGATCCCAATTTCCGCGTCGGCTATGCGCAAACCTGGCAGGTTTCCGTTCAACGCGATCTTCCCTGGGCACTGCAGATGGTGGTTACGTATCTTGGCGTGAAGGGTACGCATGGCGTGCAGGAATTTTTGCCCAACAGCTATCCATATGGCGGCGTCAATCCCTGCCCAGATTGCCCGGTCGGGTTTCTGTACGAAGCGACCGGCGGCAACTCCACGCGCCAATCCGGCCAGGTACAGTTGCGTCGCCGTCTGCGCGCCGGATTTGCTGCTTCCCTGCTCTACACCTGGTCCAAATCCATCGATGATGATGCGGCGCTGGGCGGCCTGGGACATCAGTCCAGTGCTTCGCAAACAGAATTCAACGCTGGTTCCTCAGCGTCTTCGAGTCCCTCTGTGGAGATCACGCAGGATTGGCTCGACCTGAAAGCCGAGCGCTCGCTCTCGTCGTTCGATCAGCGGCATCTGCTGAATCTCCAGGCTCAATACACAACTGGCCAGGGGCTCGAAGGGGGCTCGCTGCTCGGCGGCTGGCGCGGTCGCGCGCTTAAGGAGTGGACCGTGCTGACGCAGCTGAATGTCGGTACCGGCCTGCCGGAGACTCCGGTCTTTCCCCTGGCTGTTCCCGGCACCGGCTGGATCGGCCCCTTGCGTCCTGACCTGACCGGCGCGCCACTCTATGCGAGCCAGAACGGCACGCACGTCAACTCCGCGGCATTTGCCGCGCCCACCGCAGGCACGTGGGGAACGGCGGGCCGTAACTCCATTACCGGTCCGAACACGTTCAGCTTCGACAGCTCGATGCAGCGCACCTTCCGCCCCAACAAGCACTTCTATCTCGATGTGCGGATCGACGCAACCAACTTACTGAACCATGCCGTCTTCAGCAGTTGGAACACGACTGTGCAAAGCGCCCAGTTCGGCCTGCCGCAGTCGGTGAATTCGATGCGCAGCCTGCAAGCCACGATGCGAGTGAGGTTCTGATCATGCGCAAACTCGCCGCCTTCCTCCTCGCACTCACCTTTGTCTCCTCCTCCACGGCGCAGCAGATCGGCCAGAACCGTCCCGCGGACGCACAAGACAATTTCACGATGACGGTGAAGGTTCAGCTCGTAGTGGAAGCAGTTGTCGTAAGGGACAAGCAGGGCAACCCGATCCGCGGCCTCACGGCGAAGGACTTCACGATAACCGAAGACAACGTGCCCCAGACGATCAAGTTCTGCGAGCACCAGGACCTTGCCGAAACAGCCAAACCTTTGCCTCCCTCGAAACGCGCCGACGAGAACGTGAAGATCTATAAGCAGCTGGCGCGTGAAAAGATCGCGCCTGAAACCATGGAGAACGAGCGCTACAAGAATCGCCGTCTGCTTGCGCTCTATTTCGACATGTCGGCGATGATGCCCGCTGATCAATTGCGCGCGCTGCAGGCTGCCGAACAATTCATTCGCACCCAGATGACCTCCGTCGACCTGGTCTCCATCCTGCGCTACAACTCTGGTTCAGTCGATATCCTCCAGGACTTCACTAACGATCGCGATCGCCTTCTCAGCATCCTCGAAACCCTGATCATCGGCGAGGGCCAGGACTCCGCCGAAGATGTAAGCGACGCCAGCAGCTCCGATACCGGCGCTGCCTTCGGCCAGGACGACAGCGAATTCAACATCTTCAATACCGACCGCCAGCTTTCCGCATTGCAGACCGCGGCCAAGATGCTCGGCAACCTGAACGAGAAGAAATCACTGATCTACTTCGCGGGCGGAATGCGCCTGAATGGCGTGGATAACCAGGCCCAGTTGCACGCTACCGTGGACGCGGCGATCAAAGCGGGCGTGAGTTTCTGGCCCATCGATGCGCGCGGTCTCATAGCGGAAGCTCCGCTCGGCGATGCTACGCAGGGATCGCAGGGCAACCAAGGCGTCTACACAGGTGCCGCAGCCAGCGCCGTAACCGTCGCTCTGAAAAGCTCGCAGGACACGCTGTATTCACTCGCTGCCGACACCGGCGGCAAAGCACTGCTGGATACCAATGACCTCGATCGGGGCATCGTCAATGCACAGGATGCGATTTCCGACTACTACATCCTCGGCTACTACACCACGAACCCCGCGAAGAATGGCCGCTTCCGCCGGGTGAAGATCAGCCTCAACCAGAGCCTCGAAGCCAAGCTCGATTATCGCCAGGGCTACTACGCCGATAAGGAATTCAGCAAATTCACCGCGGTAGACAAGGAGCGGCAGCTTGAAGATGCGCTCATGCTCGAGGATCCGATCACGGAGCTCTCCATTGCAATGGAGATCGATCACTTCCAGCTGAATCGCGCGGAGTACTTCGTCCCCATCGTTGTCAAGATTCCTGGCCGCGAACTCGCCCTGGCCAAGCGCGGCGGCGCTGAACATACCCTCATCGACTTCGTGGGCGAGATCAAAGACCTGGTGGGTGGCACAACCGTCAGCAACGTTCGCGACTTCGTGAACATCAAGCTCTCTGACTCCACCGCCGCCGAACTCGCGCATCGCCCCATCGAATACGACACGGGCTTCACGCTTCTGCCCGGCAAATACATGATCAAGTTCCTCGCGCGCGACGACGAAACCGGACGCATCGGAACCTACCAGACAACGTTCATCATTCCCAATCTGAACAAGGAAGACAAGCGCATCGCCATCAGTTCGGTGGTGCTGAGCAGCCAGCGCGTCGAGTTAAAGGACGCTATCTACGACGCGGCGAAGGCCAAGGATCGCGCCAAAGATGACGCCGTGAACCCGCTGGTGCAGGGGGGAAGAAAGCTGGTTCCCAGCGTGACCCGCGTCTTCAACCAGAACCGCGATATCTATGTCTTTCTTCAGGCCTACAAGCCATCCGCGGGACTTGGCGGTGCGGCAACTCCGCAGGCCTCGGCGCCTCCGCCGGCACCGCCTCTGATGGCCTTCATCACGCTCTATGCCAACGGTTCTGAAGCCTTTAAGTCGCAGCCCATCGCTGTCACGCCAAACCCCGCCACACGGCTGGGCGTAACTCCACTCAACTTCAACGTAAGCGCCGCAAACCTGAAGCCGGGCGAATACGAGTGCCAGGTTACTGTTCTCGATCCAGCGACTTCCAAAGCGGCCTTCTGGCGCGCACCCATCGTGATCTCGCAGTAGAGGATCCCGCTGTTTCCAGCCATGTGACATAAGTCGCTGCTCTTCTTTGCGGCTGGCCTTAGCTTGGCTTTAAGAGTCAAGAGTTATGGCCACGCAACCCGTACCGCCGCTACCTTTCCCGAGCCGCAAAAAGCCACTGGTTCGCCGTTCTACTCCCGACAATTCCCAGCGCACCCGCCACATGGTGCAGGGCCTGTTCCTGCTGATCAACGGTTGGGTCGGCATTCAGTTCTATCTCTGGGCACGCTACTTCGAACGCGGCGGCACAGGCTTAAGCGTCGCGCGACCCGCGGGTGTTGAAGGCTGGCTGCCCATCGCCGGGCTGATGAACACCAAGTACTTCCTCATGACCGGCCACGTACCGGCGATCCACCCGGCGGCCATGTTCCTCTTCGTTGGATTCATGCTGATGAGCCTGTTCCTGAAGAAGGCTTTCTGCTCATGGCTATGCCCGGTTGGCACCTTCTCAGAGTTTTTGTGGAAACTTGGCCGCCGCGTGTTCGGCCGCAATCTGCGACTGCCGCGGTGGATCGACCTCCCTCTCCGCGGATTGAAATACCTGCTCCTCGCCATGTTCGTCGCGGTCATCGGAGCCATGTCCGCCGAGGCGCTGGAAGGGTTCATGACGACGCCGTACGGCCTGGTTGCCGACGTGAAAATGCTCAACTTCTTCCGCGACATCAGCCTCACTGCGGTCGTTGTCGTCGGCCTGCTGATGCTGCTCTCGATGCTGGTACAGAATTTCTGGTGCCGCTATCTGTGCCCTTACGGCGCGCTGATGGGGCTTACCTCGCTGCTCAGCCCCGTGAAGATTCGCCGCGACCAGGATGCGTGCATCGATTGCGCCAAGTGCGCCAAAGTCTGCCCCGCGGGTCTCGCCGTGGACAAACTGGTGCAGATCCGCACCGTAGAGTGCACCGCATGCATGGAGTGCGTGGCCGCCTGCCCCGCAGAGAACGCACTGCAATTGGCCCTGGCCCCGCGCCGGTCCGTCACACCTGCGGAACGCTGGCGCAAGCGCGTGCTCTCGCCCGCAGTGATCTGCGGAGTGCTGGCCTACATCTTCTTCGGACTGGTCTTGTTCGCCCGCGCCAGCAACCATTGGCAAACTACGATGCCGCAATCCGTCTACATGGACCTTGTGCCGCGCGCCAATCAGCTGACGCATCCGGGAATGTGAAGGACGGAGGGACTAGGACTGAGATGGTCCGACCGTAGACTCTTCCGGCATTACTTTTTCCATCACTGCTATTGTTTGCGACGGGCTCGGAATTCTGCGCCAATCGCGGCGATTGCATCCCTATTCAGCTTCTCAGCCGCCTGGGGAAACACCAGCGACTCTTCAATCTTGATGTGACCTTCGTAGAGCTGCTTCAAGCGCCGGGTTGCCGTGCGCAGCCTCTCCTCGTCCTCGGCGCTCAGCGCATTCCCTTCGGCCCACCGCGAATAGAATTTGTCGACGGCCAGGTGCAGATCATCGGCCTCGCGATGCTGCGTCTCAAGGGCATCAAGCTCCTTCACGGCGCCCGCCGCTTTCTGTTCCGCGCGCATTCGCGGGAACAGCGACTCTTCTTCATCCGCCGTATGGCGCTGCCCGCCAACCTTGAAATACCGCAATGAGGATCGCACCGCCGCAGTCTCTTCTTCGGTAAGCGCCCGGCCCGGGGCCCGGTCCACAACCAGGCAGAGAATATGCAAGAACTGCTCGATCCGGCGATGGCAATCCTTCAAGATGCCAATCGGATCGTCGAATCCACTGTCGGGTCTGGCTCCAATTTGTATGCCCATGGCGTCGCTTCCTGTTCCTTACTATTTTAGATTCGGTTCACTGACCAATGCTCTTCTTCATTGCAATCGAGACGCGAGCCTCGCGCAGTGACCAAAGTCCCTCGCGGCTGCAGGAAATCAATCGTTGCATTGCCTTGGCCCCTCGCGGGCGTAGAATGCTGTGCAATGAATTCGCGTATTGAGAAGATACGCCAGCTTCTGAATGAGCTGGATGCGGAGAGTGTGGCTGCGCCCAAGGGAGACGCTGGTTTCTCCGCGCTCGAACTGCCCGACATCATCGGCGAAATCGTCGACGATCTGCAGCCGATTCTCACCGCGTACGACGCGGCCTTTTACTGGTTTCTCTTCCGCCATTCCATCGCCAAAGACGGCAATCCGCAGATACGGGTAAGCCGCAGTACGCTGCGGCGCGCGGTGGTCAAGTCTTCCTACACCAATGCCGCTGAAAACAACATCTCGTTCGGCAAGGTGCAGGAGACGCTCCGAGCGCTGGAAAAGATCGGCGCCATCCAGAAGCTCGGCGAACCCAATCGTCAGGGCACGCTCTATCGCGTGCTGATCCCCGACGAGATCGAGGCATGCCGCAAGTTTCGCGCCGAACGTATGGCTGAAGAGACGGCATTGTTCCCACTCTCGAACAAGGGTCAGCACCAAAAGCGCATGCAGGTGTTCGAGCGCGACGGCTACAAATGCCGGAAATGCGGCAAACAGCTGACCCGGTTTACCGCCACCGTCGACTACGTGAAACTGCCGGCAGAAGGCGGAGATGAGAGCGCCGAAAATCTAGTCACCGCCTGCGCCGACTGCAGCGGCAGGGGGAGCAAGAAGACCTCCTGAGATCGACCCGCCAATGGCGAGGGTAAACGACTGCCGCAGGCCCCCTCGATCAAAACCTGGGTTATGGGGTCTCGAGAGCCGGCGAATTGTGATGTGTTGAACAACGCGCAACCATGCGGTTGGGTTAAAAAAAATCCCGTTCTTTCGATAAAGTCCTCTGCACCAATAACTTAGCTAAAAAGGGGGTCCCGTAACTCATACTATCCATTAACCTTAGGATCTAAAATCGTCAAAAAAATGGACTTAGAGGCGAGTCTCCAATGATTTGCACTGTTTTTGAGGCAAGCACTTGCCCGACGTGTGCGATGGCCACACAGAAACGCAGACGATACTCACCGGCTGGCAATGTGGATCGTCCACGCTTTCCGCTCTGTAACCAGTGTAGGGAATTCGGAGAAATAACTCGCAAATTTGCAAAGAAAAAGATCTGCAATGGAATGAATGGGATGAGGCGGATTCTGGGGAGTCCGGATATTGACATCCGGATGGCGTTAGCGAGGATGGCGATCGGGTATTAATTTGTGCAGGGCCTCGGCATAGTGTTCCGGCAGTGGCTTGCGCTTGAGCTGGTCGTCGCACACCACGTGCACGGTCTCACCCTCGGCCAGCAGCGTCGGCTCCGCGCCATCGTTCCCTTTGCGCAGGATACGGTAGGCAAACTTCAACACCGATCCGCGCAGCATGGCAGGACGAGTCTCAATCAGGATTTCGTCGTCATAGCGCGCGGGAGAGCGATAACGGCAGGTCGCCTCGACCACCGGCAAAATGCACTCGTGCTCTTTCTCAAGCTGGCTGTAAGCGAGCCCCAGGGAGCGCAGCAGTTCTACGCGCCCCAGTTCAAACCAGACCAGGTAGTTGGCATAGTAGACAATGCCCATCTGGTCGGTCTCCGCATACCGCACGCGCACCTGGTGAGTGGTCACTGGCATCTGACGCGCCTCTTCGTTCACTTTCATTCTTTCCAGAATCAAGCACTGCGTAGAACAGGTTGCATTAGTGGGGGCCGTTCTAAAAGATATCCCTCAGGGGCTAAAGCCCTCGACTTACGCATCTTTCGCGGCACCGACCCACTATGTGGGTTCCCCGAGCCATGCCCTTTCAAAGCCGCATCCATGCAGCCAGCCCTAGTCCCTGGTCACTTTTGTTACGGCTTAAGGTGGCTGAAAACCTGCAGTTTGCTGACGTCGTTGAACATGATGAAGGCGAAGAACGCGACCAGCACCACGAAGGCTGCCTGGTAGATGCGCTCTTTCACAATCATGCTGATGTCGCGTCGCATGATGCTCTCGATGGCGAGCAGCAGAATCAACCCGCCGTCCAGAATCGGGAACGGCAGGAGGTTCAGGATGCCCAGGTTCAGACTGATGCCCGCGGCCAGCCCGAACTTCGCTGACCAGTACGGCTCCTTGGCAGCCTGCCCAGCTGCTACGGCAATTCCCAAGGGGCCCGAAAGCTGCTTGACCGACACCTTGTGGGTCAGAACCTTCTTCAGCACATTCACAATCAGCAGCGAGTTCTGTGCGCAGAAATCGCGCGATTCGCCCACGGCGCTTGAAAACTTCATTGGCTCAGCGCGCATGGTTACGTCCGCAGGAACAGCAGGCAGAAAACCGAGGCGCCATCCTGAATCCTGGACGTACGGCCGGACCACGATCGGCGGCAGAAGCGCGTCTTTGCGCTCGATCGAGAGCGTCATCGGTTTGCCCTTCTGGGTTTGCATGTAGTCGACCAGCGGGAGGACGGTGTGAAATGCATGTCCATCGACCGCGACGATCTTATCTCCTGATTGCAGGCCGGCATGCTGCGCAGGCGAATCGGGGCTAACCTGGTCGATCACGATCGGCGCCTCGGTATACTGCACGAAAACGCCGGCATTGCTGAGGTCATAGTGCAGCGCATCGACGCTTCCAGGCAGGTGGATCGAGGTCTGAACCGCGGCGCCTGCGCGATCGACCGTTACCGGGACTGTCTTATTCGCACCATCATCAATGAGATCGTAGAATTTCTGATAATCGGGGCGCGCGACATTGGCAAACTGTGTGATCGTGTCGCCCGGTTTGAGTCCGGCCTGGTCTGCGGGCGAACCGGGAGTTACCCACTCGACCTTGGTCACCGGAATATCTGGGACTTCATTAATAAAGTTGAAGTAGACGAGCATCAGGACAAAGGCGAGCACGAAGTTGGAGACCGGTCCGGCTACTCCAATTAACATCCGCTGCCAGCGCGGGTGATTCGTGAAGGAACCAGGATCGTTGACAAGGATCTCGTCGCTGTACTCAGCAGTTTCACCGCCGTGAACTGCTTTCTCCGCTACCTGCTGGATCACAGGCTTGCCCGGTTGAAGATTCTGTTCCGACATCTCGCCAGTCATCTTCACAAAGCCGCCCAGAGGAAGCAGGCAGACCTTGTAGTCCGTTTCGCCGTACTGGATCCCAAATAGGCGCGGACCGAAGCCGACAGAGAAGGCCTCTACTCGCACTCCGCAGAGCTTGGCTACGAGGAAATGGCCAAACTCGTGCACCACCACCATGACGCCCACAAGAACGATGAAAGCAACAGCGGAAACAAAGAAATCATGCATAAAAACGAAGATTCAGTCCTCAATTCCTGGGCGGTGCAATTCCGGAATGCCCGGTCAGACTCAGGCTACCAGCGCATGAGCCTTTTGACGCGCTTCCCGGTCCGATGCAAGCACTTCCGCGATGGTTGCGGGGTGCGACTCGGGGGTGGACGCAAGCACTTTTTCAATTGTACCCGGAATGCCGTTAAACGAAATCTTACGCTCCAGGAAGGCCTCGACGGCCACCTCATCCGCGGCATTGAGTGCGATGCAATGGGCTCCACCCTTCTCCGCTGCTTCATAGGCGAGGCGCAGGCATGGAAAGCGTTCGAAATCCGGCTCCTCAAACTCAAGATGACGCAGGGAAGCCAAATCGAACGTCAGAGTCGATGCCGGCCGCTCGGGGAAGGCCAGCGCATACAGGATCGGTAAACGCATGTCCGTCACCGAGATCTGCGCCAGGATCGACCCATCCACGTACTCCACCAGCGAATGCACCGTTGATTGGGGATGCACCGTGACCCGCACCTTTTCCGGCGGCACGTCAAACAGCCGGCAGGCCTCGATAATTTCTAACCCTTTGTTCAGCATCGTCGCCGAGTCAATGGTGATCCGCCGCCCCATGACCCAGGTGGGATGCTTCAGCGCCTCTTCCGGCGTAATGTTCGCGAAATCCGGCAGCGGCGTCTTCCGGAACGGCCCACCTGAGGCCGTGAGCCAGATGGTTTTTACCTCGGAATGAACTCCGACGCGCATGCACTGATGCACTGCGTTGTGCTCGCTGTCGATGGGCAGGATGGGCACTTTGCGCTCGCGCGCCGCAGCGGTCAGAATCTCTCCGGCCGCGACCATGCACTCCTTGTTTGCCAGGCCCACAGGTTTCCCGGCAAGAATCGCCGCATGGGTGGCCTCGAGCCCTGCCACACCCACGATCGCCGAAACCACGAAATCCGCGTCAGGATGCGTCGAGCATGCCACGGTCCCCACGGTTCCGTGCGCAACTTCAATGCCCTTCAAGCCCGCCTGGGCCAGACGCCGACAAAGATCAGAAGCCAGCTCTTCCGTCGCCAACGAAACCACCTTCGGACGCCAGCGCACTGCCTGCGCAAACGCTTCGTCCACGTTGCGGCCCGCCGCCAGCGTGGCAATGCTGTAGCGCTCAGGAAATTGCTCAACAATTGAAAGGGTGCTTTGGCCGATGGAACCGGTAGATCCGAGAATGGCGAGTCGTTTCAACGTTCTTTAAGTCCAATAATTTCAACGGCAAATGGTTCGCAGGAGGCAGGTTTAAAACCGTAGCCGTATAACGTGAGCGTACCACAGCACCGGAGCCGCCAGCAGCAGCGCGTCGATGCGGTCGAGGACGCCGCCGTGGCCCGGTAGCAGGGTTCCTGAGTCCTTGACCCCTGCCGAGCGCTTCAAGGCGGATTCGGCCAGGTCTCCGACCTGCGCGGCTACGTTGACCACGATGGCCAGAATCAACCAGTACCACGGTGCCTCGTCCGCATACGACAGCTTTACCGAGTTCCACTGGGCCAGATAAGAGCTAAGCGCCAGCAAGATTCCGGCGACCGCAACCGCTCCCACAACCGATCCGATGGCACCTGCCCAGGTTTTGTTGGGGCTCAGGTTTGGCGCCAGCTTGCGTTTTCCAAACAGTCGACCGGCATACATCGCCACGGTGTCCCCAACCCATACCGTCAGAAACAGAAAGGCCAGCAGCGAGGGGCCATTGCTCTGCTCGCGCAGCATTGGTATCAGGATCAGCGTGAGTCCAAGATAAAACAGCGCGAATATCGATGAGGTTATATCGGCAAGCGCGCGATCGACGGGCGATCGAAAAGTGCAATAGACCAGCAGGACAATGCAAAGTAATCCAAACAACGTGACCGTCTCATCCGGCCACTGATAATTTCCGGCAAACAGCAGCCCAATCGTCCCCAGCGTCAAGACGCGCGGCGGCTTGGCTCCGCGATGCTCGGTCAGGCCCAGAAACTCCCAGGCCGCCAGCATTGCAACACCGGCAACCACCACCGTGATCAACCACATGGGGCCGAGGAACACCAGCACCAGCACCAACGGCGCCAGGATTAGGGCGGTTATGACTCGTTTCATTCCAGCGTTGAGAATACACCGGCGGGTTCCGAGGCCGCGAAGCCTCCGAAGGCCATCAACTTCGGTCGGATCGATTGAGAACGCGGTTCAGCGCCTTGGCCACTCCCACTTTGGCGGGTCGAACTTCGTCGCTCCCGCCAGCACGGTTTCGCCGAACGATTTCTCCAGGTGCAGACGGCTGCATTTCCGGTTTTGCTCCAATGCCTGGATCAGCGGCTGCGAATGGGATACAACGATCAGCTGGGTCTGCTCTGCAGCGTGCGCAATCAGCCGCGCTAATGCGGGTAGCAAATCGGGATGCAGGCTGGTCTCCGGTTCGTTCAGCACCATCAGTTCCGGCGGACGCGGCGTGAGCAGAGCCGCGGTCCACAGCAGGTACCGCAACGTGCCGTCGGACAATTCCGACGCGCCCAGCGACCGCAGCAATCCATGCTGCCGCAGTTGCACCTCGAACCGCCCCGCCTGTGCATTGACCTCGACCCTGCTTCCCGGAAAGGCGTCCCCAATGGTTCGATCCAGGGCTTCCCGGTCACCAAACAGCCGTATGGTCTCGATCGCCGCGGGCAGATCGGTTCCATCATTGTTCAGGACCGGCGTGAACGTGCCCACTTGCGGAATCCGTACAGGCGAGGCTGCATCCGTCCGGAAACCTTCGTAAAACCGCCACCCCCGAATCGACTCGCGCACCGCCAGCATCTCCGGAGCGCGCTGGGGATCGGAGATGGTCGCCAGCATGCTGTCGGTCGAGTTCAGTTCTTTGGTCAGAATTTCCGGCTCATCGTGCTTCGCAGTTTTCGCGGGCGCCATCTGCACCAGGCGATTGTTGCGGTCCACCAGGACCGCCGCCCTGCGATAGATTCCGCCGTGCCAGATGCATTCGCGCTTGATCGCCGGATCGAGGGGAAACGCCAATTGTGCCGGCGGCGGATAGCCAAGATCGATGCAATAGCCATATGGATCACCGGCAAACCCAAGCTTGAGGCTCACCGAGGCTTGACGCGGAGTGCCTTCGACGGGATGTTCTCCCCGGCGGACGCTGTTCGCAATTGTCTCTGGCCCCGCCCACAGCGTGGATTGCAGGCCACCCTCGTGCGCCAGCGATGCGACTACGGTATTCAACGCCGCGTCGCACAGCAGCCTCAGCGCGCGATACAGGCTCGACTTGCCGGTGCCGTTCGCTCCCGTCACCAGGTTCAGCGGCCCCAGGGGCAACACCAGTTCGCGCAACGAGCGATAGCCCGACACTGCGAGGGTGTGAATCATTGTGAGAAGGATACGTTGTGAGGACGGATAATACGGTCGAATCAGGAATCAGCTGGCAGCGATCTTGATCTGCTCGGGGTCTTCTTCCACCTCACCCACGCTGTCGCTGAGCCCGCCGTAGCGACGCTCGCGCCGCTGGAAGTCCGCAATCGCTTCGAGCAGGTGGATGCCGCGAAAATCAGGCCACAGCCTCTCGGTTACGTAGATCTCGGTATAGGCGATCTGCCACAGCAGAAAATTCGAGATGCGCATCTCGCCCGATGTGCGGATCAGCAAATCCGGATCGGGCATTTGCGCCGTATAGAGATGCCGATGCAGGTCCTCTTCGCTGATGCGATCCGGGCTGATGTGCTTTTGCTGGATTTCCTTCGCAAGGGCCCGGCAGGCATCGACTAACTCAGACCGGGCGCCGTAGTTCAACGCCAGGGTCAATGTTGTACCGGTGTTGCGCCTGGTCTCTTCCTGCGCCCACTGCATCTTTTCCTGAACTTCACCGGGGAGCTCGTGCACGCGTCCAATGTACCGGATGCGCACATTGTTATCGTTCATGCGCTGGACGTTGTTCTCGAGATAGACTCGCAGCAGCCGCATCAAGAAATTGACTTCGGCTTTGGGCCGGCGAAGATTGTTCTCCAGGGAAAAGGCATAGAGCGTGAGCCAGGGGAGCCCGATGCGCGAAGCCGTCTCGGTCACCAGTTGCACACTCTTCGCACCCTGCTGATGCCCGAGGAAGCGTTTCAGCGAACGATGCCCCGCCCAGCGTCCATTGCCGTCCATGATGATGGCCACGTGCTGAGGCAGGCACTGAGGCTTGAGCGAGTCATAGATCGCACGCTCCTCTGAGGTGAGCTCATTGATCCGCAACATGCCGGTTGGATGCAAGGAAATTGCCTCGACGGTATTTTACGTTGCCGGCCAACGGCGGTTCCGCGCTTCGCCAATGTGGCGGGACCGGCTCTGGCGGCGCGGTCTCATAGGGTGGCCGCGTAACGCCAGCCAACGAAGAAATCCCCGGCGGCCAGGGAAAACTGGCGACATCTTCGAGCCTAGCATAAAGAGACGTTCAAAATGCGACCGGGTCCATGTTCATGAACTGATCGTCATATTGAGCAAGAAACTGAAGGCAAGCGACCGGCGTGAATCCGCCGATCGCCAGGCCAGGGAGAGACGAAGCGAAGGTCGTGAGATGCCGACTTACGCTGTGCGCCGGCGCCCCGTTGCCATATCGCGCACCGAGCCATACAGCAGCGTACGGTGAAGCGAATCGAGATGCGGGAGGATCGCCGCGATCTCCGCCAGGAAAGGATCGGACAGGATCGCCACAACCTCTTCTTCGCGACGGCTACGAGAATCACGCACCAGCTGGCGCATGTCCACTTCGAGGGCGTATGCCAACCGCTCCAGCGAACCGAGTGTTGGAATCGCCTTACCGTTCTCGATCTTTGAGATGTAGGTACGAGGCACCTGCATCCGGCTGGCAAGCTGGCGCTGGCTCAGATGGCGCGCCCTGCGAATCTCGCGCACCTGTGCTGCTACCTGCAGTCCAGCCTCGGCCGAAGCAGCCGATGGTGAGGGTGCAACGAGTTGAGGGGCTAGGGGTGCTGGCTCCTCGATATCAAGAGGCCTGCGACATTTCCTGCAGAGTGAGTTCGACGTTCTGTACTGCACTAGGCTGCAGAAATCGCAACGCACGACTTCGCGTGTATCCACGCAAGCAAGATTGGTAGCCATCAGTATGTAGCGGAGTGCCAGAGCGGGTACTCCGGGGTGTTTTGCACCGCGATAAGTGCTACTTTCTTCCGCTGAACCATAATTGTCAAGTAGAAAGTTAGGATCAAACCGATGATATCCCCATGAATCCCGAAGCAACCCGAAGAAACGCGAACCATGCTGTGCAACACGTACAATCCAGAACATGAGCGCTGAGCATGCCGATCAGAAGTTTGGCCGCGAACAAGCCTGGAAACTTCTGACCGAATGGACCCAGAGTGAAAATCTTCGCAAGCACGCCTTGGCCGTGGAAATCTGTGTCACTGCATGCGGTGAAGCAGAAGCCGACCGACTCGGCTTGAGCGGCGACGACCGCGCAGGCTTCCTCGAGCTCTACTCCACTACCGCGCTGCTCCACGACTTTGACTACGAGCGCCATCCAACGGCCGCGGAACATCCCTTCGTCGGGGTTCGCGAACTCGAGCGCCAGGGATGGCCGCAGGAACTTCGCACCGCCATCCTCGGCCATGCCCAGTATTCCGGCGTCCCGCGCGTCACGCATCTCGACAAGGCTCTGTTCGCCTGCGACGAACTCGCCGGATTCCTCACTGCGTGCACCCTCGTCAAGCCAAGCAAGAAAATTGCAGACGTCGAGGTCCCCAGCGTCAGAAAAAAGATGAAGGACAAGGCATTCGCCCGCGGCGTCAACCGCGAAGACGTGATCCAGGGCGCCGCCGAGCTAGGCGTCGACCTCGACGCCCACATCGCATTTTGCCTGGAAGCGATGAAGAAGCGGGCCGACGAGCTTGGCTTATAGGCGTCATCTTCTCTCCCCCCTTCGCCTCATCGATGCAATCCAGCTGAAGAGCGCAGAAAGCGGAATGGCGGAATGCCGAGAACGGCGGATTTGCCTTGATGCTCGTCTCAACCTGCGGGTTGCCTCACACTTTTCTTTGTGAGATAAGTCAAAAAAGGAGCGCCACGCGCCGGCGACGCCACATCAGCAAGGTATATTTAAGGCGCTGGTCTTTTCCCAACCCTGATGATCTCGCGCCGTGGTTTCTGATTACATATGTAAGATCGACTTTATGCCGTTCAACTTGGGAAGGCCGTTCTTCCACACCAACGTTAAATGAGGAGATAGGAAATGCTCTCAAAGCTCCTTGTCGGAATAGCCGTCAGTCTCGTTTCCGTTTCTTGCGCTGCCCAGGTAGCACCTGCGACGACCAGCCGGCCCATCCTGGCCACCTCGGTTGGCGGCGGAATGAATTATTGGTCGGGCGACTGGGGAAACGGGGACATCAACAGGTGGGGGCCTTCAGCCTGGGCCACCGTCACCATCTGGCACGACATCAGTATCATCGCTGAAGGCCACTCCATGATCGTAGGTGGAAACCATTTCGCCTCCGACTTCAAATATTTTACTGGTGGAGGCGGCGTGGTCTATACCTCGGATTACTGGGGCAGGTTTCAGCCGTTACTCAAAGCCGAAGCCGGTTATGCCAGCCTGAGCCACCCCTCGGATTTCTCCGGCCATTTTCACGATACGCGCAATATCTGGACGCTCGGGGGAGGCGTGGAATACCACACCGCGGGGCATTGGTGGACCCGAGTGGAATATGACTATGATTTCTTCCCGGGCTTTCACAGCAGCGTCACCGGCCAGAACCATACCCTGAATCCACGAGGCTTCGTGTTTGGGGAGACCTATCGTTTCGGACCGTCAGGCACCCGTTTCTGATCGAACCGGCGATAACTGAAAACCCGAATACACCTCTACAGGATTTCGCAGAGCGTTCGGCATTGATGCCGGACGCGTTTGCGGTCCTATGCGAGTCTGTGGTCCGAAATATTTCCTTACTTTTTCTCCAGCACGAGATGAGTCGCATAGTCTGAAGCCTTGCGATCAGTTATGGAAAATCCAAGTGCATTTAGATCGAGGCCGGCAAACAGCGATTGACCTTGACCGAGGAGAACAGGCGCCGACGCGAGGTGAAGGGAATCTATCAGTCCGGCTTTCAGATATTGACGCACTGTTGAGACGCCGCCTCCGATTTTGATGTCTTTGCTGCCTGCGGCTTTTTTCGCGAGTGCCAGCGCTTCATCGATTCCGCCGGTTACGAAGTAGAAGGTTGTTCCGCCCTCCATGACCAGAGGTTCACGGGTGTGATGAGTTAGAACGTAGGTTGGTGCGTGGTATGGCGGATTGTCGCCCCACCAGCCTTTCCAGGACTCGTCCGGCCACGGCCCGCGCACTGGACCAAACATGTTACGACCCAGGATGAAGGCGCCAAAGTTGTCCATCGCCCGATGGGCAAATTCATCGTCCAGATCGACAGTTCCCCCCTCTTTGCCGTGCATTGAGCAGAAACTCCGCGTGTGAAAGAACCACTGAAAGATCTCGGTTCCCCGCTTGCCCAATGGGTCGTTCAGGCTCTGCTCGATCCCGGCGCTGAAACCGTCCAATGAAACGCCAAATCCGGCGACACGCACCTTTGACATTGCTTTTCCTCCTGGGTCTTTGATGTGCTGGTTGTTTCTGGATCCCGTCTGAAACTACACACTCCGCCGACGCCCGCGGATGAGGGCCCGGAATGGCAGCAGATCCGGACCCTGATCACTCAACCTCGGCCCGCTCTCAGCGTACGGAGTTCTTGCGCCGTCGCTGCTTGCTGGCCTGAATTATTTCGCTCATATCGCCGGCTGGACGTATCTCCCACAACGTCCCATACTTCAGGGCCGGATGCTGCGACATGAGTTGGATGGCATGATTCATGTCCCGCGCCTCAAGCACGCCAAGGCCGCCTAGCTGTTCCTTGGTTTCCGCATAGGGACCGTCGGTTGTGACGACTTTGCCGTTTTTCCAATACAAGGTCAACGCGGTCTCAGCGGGCTGAAGCGCTTCTCCAATACCAAATTGCCCGTTGGCGCGTAGATGGTCGTCGTACTCAAAGCATTCGTCGAACATTGCGTTTCGTTCGTCCTCGGTCATGGCTGCGACTTTTTTCGGATCGTAGTATCCCAAACAGATGTATTTCATGCGACTCTCCTGTTGTTGTTGGTGGCCGGCAGCACAGCAAATGTGGCCGTCACTGTTTCAAGTAACGAAGCAAAACAGATCCTGATTTGAAGATCTTTGACTCGACATGTTTAAGTCGGAGTTTCTCCGGCAGGCTGACGCCCTCAAACAACCGTCCTCCTTCTCCGGCAATGACTGGGCCAACGACAAAACGAAATTCATCGATTAGACCAAGCTCGATAAGTTGTGAAGGAATGTCGACACCGCCGACCAGAATGTCTTTGCCTTGTTCTTGTTTCAGTTTGAGTATTTCGTCGTGGATGTTCCCACGCACAATGCGCGTATTGCTATCTTCAACACTGACTAAGGATCGCGAAAAGACAACTTTCTTTGTGGCGCAAAATGCACGGGCAAAATCGGTATCTGCCTTTGTCACAGACTGACCTTTGAGGACGTCCGGCCAATACGGAACCATCAACTGATAGGTTTTGCGCCCAAAGACCTGCAGGTCAACCTCTCGCGCGAGGTGCGTAAAATATTCAAGTTTTTCATCATCGACAGTTTGTTTGGTGTGGTCGCAGCAGCCATCCAGGGTGATATTGATTGCGAAGATTACGTTTCTCATTTGTTTGTTCTGCCCCCCTTTTGTGTACCAGTGCTCTTGAGAGTCTGAGGTCTTGCGCGCTGGATTGTTCACCCTATAGTCGTCGAGCGGCGAGAAAATCGACAGCAGGCGAATTTTTATTTCAATTCCTCGAGCCGCCTCGCGAGGAAGCGGCGCTCCGGCTCCTGCCGAGCCAGGGCGAGCGCCTTCTGATACGAAGCACGAGCCTCATTCAGCCGACCCAGCCTGCGACACAAATCCGCACGGGCGGAGTGCGCGAGGTGATACTTGGCCAGTTCCTCGCGCGCCAGCAAGCCATCGATGAGACGAAGACCAAGTTCCGGACCTTCGCACATGGCGACGGCAACCGCTCGGTTGAGTTCCACCACCGGAGATGGCTGAATTCGAATCAGTCGGTCGTAGAGCGCCACGATCTGGCGCCAGTCTGTGGACCCCGCCGAGGCAGCCTCGGCGTGAACAGCCGCAATGGCCGCCTGCAGGGTATAGGCACCGAAGCGGTGCGATGCAAGTGCGCGTTCAGTGAGAGAAATGCCTTCGTCGATCTGGTCTCGGTTCCACAGACTGCGATCCTGCTGGTCGAGAAGGATCAGCTCTCCCTTCGCGGAGCTTCGGGCGGCACGGCGCGATTCCTGCAGCAACATGAGCCCCAGCAATCCCATCACCTCGGGTTCCGGAAGAGAGGCGAAGAGCAGCCTGCCCAGGCGGATCGCCTCGCGGCTCAGTTCGGCTCGCGTTGCTTCCGCCGAATA
This sequence comes from Occallatibacter sp., assembly GCA_036495975.1. Taxonomy (GTDB): domain Bacteria; phylum Acidobacteriota; class Terriglobia; order Terriglobales; family Acidobacteriaceae; genus Telmatobacter. The sequence continues at coordinate 138,620 of DASXLY010000211.1, forward strand.
GCCCTCGTTGAAGACCAGGTACACAACCTGAAGCACCGCTCCCAGTCTTGCCGATAATTCCTGTGAGGAAGGGACCTCGTATGGAATGGCGTTGTCGCGGATGACTGCCTTGGCGCGCACGATGCGCTGCGCAAGAGTCGCGGTGGCGACGAGAAATGCGCGGGCAATCTCCTCCGTGGTCAGGCCGCAGACCTCGCGCAGGGTAAGTGCAACCTGTCCTTCGGGCGGAAGAGCCGGATGGCAGCAGGTGAAGATGAGACGAAGGCGATCGTCCTCGATCTCCTCTTCTTCCGGCACTTGGTTCATGCGCGCTTCAATGTGCAGCGCAAGATCTCTCTGTGCTCCGTCGAAGCGCGCCCGACGGCGCATCGCGTCAATGGCCTTGAAGCGCGCAGTTGAAATCAGCCAGGGGCGCGGCTTTTCCGGCACCCCAGCTTGAGGCCAACTCTCCAGAGCGGCGGCGAACGCCTCGTGCATGGCCTCTTCGGCCAGATCGAGATCTCCGAGGAGGCGCACCAGCGTAGCCAGAATCCTGCCCGATTCAAAACGGTAAAGATCCTCTATGGTCCGGCTCAGCGGTTCTGGCACACCCGGCATCCATCCAAACTTAACAAACGGACTGACGCTCTACAACTCGCACTCTGCCAGGAGAATCGCGGGAGCCGATTGCAAGAAAGAAGCTATGAACAGCGAGCCGGAAACTCGATGACTACCAAGGCACAACCCCGCCGGTTTCAAAAAAACCACCAGTCGGAGCACTGTCGGGGGCAAGTGCCTGGCGAACCGTTTCAGCCGCCCCTTCCTCTATCGACTGTGTGCCTTGGTTGTTATTTATGTCTGTTGCCGTATAGCCGGGATTGACCGCATTGACCTTGATCGGAGTGTCCCGCAGTTCCCAGGCGAGTTGTATGGTCATCATGCTCAGTATTGCTTTTGAGCCGTTATAGCCCAATGGCTTGAATGCGGCGAACGGCGAATTCGGATCGGCGTTCCAGGCGAGTGAACCGAGACCACTCGAGAGCATGACAATACGTCCTGATGCAGCTTTGCGCACCAGCGGAAGCATGGCCTGGGTGACCGTCAACACGCCAAAGAAATTGACGTCGAGTGCGCGGCGAACTGCATTCGGATCGGCGATGCTGGGAGGACCATCGCCTTTTTCGAGCACTCCCGCGTTGTTGACGAGGATATCGAGCCGGCCATAGTCGGCAGCAATGCGTTGGGCGGCCCTGGCGACGGTTTCGTCTTTCGTTACGTCCAGCTCAATGAAGTGCGCGTCAGAACCGCCGGAGGTCAACTTCGTCGCCGCTGCCTGGCCCAACTGCGGATTCCGTGCGCCAACGAGCACAATAACTCCTTGCGCACCGAGTTCGCGCGCAACCTCGTACCCGATGCCCTTGTTCGCGCCCGTAATCAGGGCGATTTTGCCTTTGTGGTTTTGCGCCATGCGGCGTGCCTCCCTATGTGTGCGTTGGACGGGACACGAGCCACATCCGATTCAAAATCTGCCCAGGATGGAGCGGCAGGGATGGAGCGGCGCGCTGCGGCAGGTCGGAATCAGATGAGTGCTCTCTTGCGTTGTTCAAGGATTCGCGTTTGTCGAGGCGACTGCCGCGCCTCTTCACTTCGTGATTAACATTCTGGCTGCATGTGTGTACGATGCTGACACAACACTCGCCAACAATTGAATCTTCGCAAAAAATTGCCATGAGGTTTCGATGAGTCATCTTTCCACGATCCTGCGCCCGGCCTCTGCCTTTCTGATTCTCATGGTTGCTGGATGTTTCAGTCAGCCCAAAGACAATGCCGCGGGCACTTCTGCATTGACGGGCGCAGCGGCTTCGCCATCCACCAGTGCAAACTGGACTGCAACTCAAAAAGTGACGGTGACCGACAACGCCGTCAGGATGACCGCCTTCACGGTCAGCATCCCCTCGGGTTGGAAGTACGCAGGCATGATCCTTCGACCCGGCGGATGCCACGCTCCCTCGGTGCCGGCCTATGGTCTCTCGTTCAGCACAGTTGGCCCCGACAACGTCACCGCATACTCCGTCCTCCCGGGTGTCACGTGGGATTGGGAGAGCGATGGCAAAAGTCCGCAGGGGCCCAGATGCCAGCCAGTCAGCATCACCACGGCGGCAGCTTTCCTCCTCAATATCGCCATTCCCAACTTGCGCCCCGACGCCAAAAACATCTCCATCGTTCCGCTCCCGGCCCAGATGCAGTCGGCCCTTCAGGCACAACAGCGCGCGGTCCAGGCGCAAGCGGGCGGCGGCCACAACATCCTCGACGCGGCGCGCGTCCGCCTGGAATACCAGCTCAATGGCCAGGCCGTGGAAGAGCTGATCGGAGCTGTCGTCGCTTGCCAGGAAATGAATATGCCCGCCTATCCGCTACTGAATCGGCCAGCCATAACGCGCCGCTTCTGCCACTCAAACGGGACCAGCATTCGGCGCGCCCCCAAGGGTGGGCTCGATGCCTTGATCGCCAAGGACCTTCCGGCTCCGCAGATCGATCCCGCGTGGGATGCGCGCATTCAGCAGCAGATGCGCGCCAACTTTGCCTCGTGGCAGAAGGCCAACGACGCCCAGTTCGCGGCGATTCAGCAGCACTACAAGGAAGTGACCGCGGGTATGATCCAGCGCGGGAAAGAAGCCCAGGCGCAATTGCAGAACCAGACCGACAATGCCATGGCACAGGACCGCGCCACGCAGGGCGCCATCGACCATGCCGCGCAACAGCAGGTGCTCGACTCACTCAACCGCCAGGTCTTCCTCGATCCAAATACCGGGCAGAAGATCGAGACCTCAAATCAGTTCACCCATAACTGGATCAACTCGAGTGGCACTACAGTCGCGCTCGGCAATGATCCGACCGCCGATCCCAACGGATCTATCGACCCGGTCCGCGAAAGCTGGACCGAATTGATTCCCATCAACTAGCCGACGCAACTGCAGACCCGGTGAGATGATCATCGGGCCGATCCCTTCCGGAGATCTCATACGATGTGGTGGATCTTGTTCGTAGTCATTCAGGCCCTGGTGATTTTTTCCGGCATTCGCAGAGAAGAGCGCGCCGGGCTTTGGAGCTGGTCAAAATTTGTCTTTGCTCTTGGTTTTGCCGGCCTCGAAATCATCATTCTCATCGTGCCCATTCACTATATCGGCGTGCAGAGCCGCTGGTTCGTGCCTGTCTTCAGCGGTTGCGGCGTGATCGCTGCCCTGAACTTCATCTGGATGATCATTGTGGCGCGCCGATGGAAGCTGCCCGACGGTCGCACCAGCCTCCAGGCCTATCGCGATGAACAGCAGGGAAAGTAATCACTCCGGGAAGGTGGTCACTCAATCTTTTTGCCAGGGCCAAGCGTTCCGTTACCGAGAATTTGGTGCTCATGTTCACTCGTGCCATACCGGCACACAGAAAGAAGAGGGTAATCGATGAAGTACATGCTTAGTTGGTTTGAACGCCCCCAGGGTTCACCTCTCGAATACGAGAATGCTCAAAAACGAATCCTTGAAGTCTTTGGTCCGTGGAAGGCCCCCGCTAACTTCAAAATCGAAGCGTTCGTTATCCGCGTTGGAGACTGGGGTGGATACATGCTGGTGGATTGCGACGATCCATTGACGGTACACAAATTCTGCTCCATGCTCCCGGCGTTTCACTTCGAGGCACGGCCCGTTGTTCCGGTTGAGGACGCGATCCGGGTCGAGCTGGAAGCGATGGCCTACCGCGATGGACTGAAGTAGCAGAAGCGGCGAGCGAAGGGGTCTTCCTGAACTGCAGGCGACCCCGCGCCGCGCATCATCGCACGATCTAATTGGCCGACGGCATGTCGATGTGGTCGATCACCATGACGTCTGCTTTCGCCTTGGTGCTCTCCATCTTGAGTCCCAATTGCTCCTGTAGCGCGGTGTAAAGGCTGGGCGGCGCATTCGGATCATCAAGGTTCGGCGGAGGAATTTTGGCACCCATCGCCACGAATTGTGACTGATCCGGCGTCCAGTTCAGGTTGAAGTCATAACGTTCGGTCAGCCCGGTCTGATCCACCACCGGTTTGTCCATGACGGCCTCCTGCATGCCGTGGCAGAAATCTTTCATCGTCGAGTTGGTCACCATCAGCTTGCCTAGTCCGCGGAAGAGGAAGTTCCCCGGCGAGCTTGGTTTGTCTGAGGTGATGGTCATCTTTGGCCCACCTTTGGCAAGCATCAACGCGTAGACCGAAAGCTCTCGCTGCTCGTTATGAAACTTCAGGCCAAAGCGCGCCACCAACGCGTCCCGGATCAAGATGCGCATCTGCTGAACGTTGGGCTGGCCCTCCACATCCGGTACTCCGTCGATGTCGTACTTCTGGTCAAACCACGCCGGCGCATTTACCAGTTGCTTGGTCTGGATCGAATAGCCGAACGTAACGAGGTCATTCACGGAAGTGTTGATCGTCATCACGCGACGCCCGCGGATGGTAAACAGCTTGCCCGGTCGATTTGGATCGCTCGGTTTGATGGTGAGCACGTCAAATTTCGGATTGGCATCCGCCGGCATCGGCTTTGGAGCTTCGGGCATTGGCCATGCCGTCTCCGGCGTGGCTCGCGTCAGCAGCAGCGGCAATGGATTGGGGCCTTGCGTCCAGGCTCCGGTAATCGTCTTTCCGTCCGCCGATGTTTTGCCCTCATAGCTTCCATCGATCGATGCAATCGCGTATTTGAAGACTCCATCCTGAAAACTGGCGCTGGTGGCTGCCATGCCCTGGTAGCCTTGGTCGATACTGAAATCCACTACCTTCAACTGACCCTTCTCGTCTCTGGCGATCTTGTTCACGATGCGCAGATCTTTTCCATTGGGGAGGTGCAAGGTCCCCTGCCAGGTCCCGACAATGTCTTGCGCCGTGGGTGCCACGGCCGGAGTTGTTGCTTGTGCTGCGCCGGGCGCTGCAGGGGTCGCCGCCTGTGGCCTCGCCACTCTTCCATTGCTCAGTGTGGTGACCGCAAATGCAAATGCTGCGAGCCAAGACAACGTCTTCCTTCCCACTCGCACTTTGTCTCCAACCTGTTGCCGATTCATTGGGAAAGCTTCCCTTCTGCGTCCGTCGCAATCTCTACGAAAGACACCAACCGCCAAGCTGCTCAATCCCGAGAAGGATACACCGGTGACACCGCCCTTCCTCTCCTGATTTCCGCGTACCAAGGGACGCATTCGAGGCGTCTATATTTTTATGTTGCATGCGCAACATATGTATGTTGTAATCGCAACATGGAGGTGGGGGCATGAGCGAGACCCTGGATGCGATCTTTCAAAGACGGGCGATCAAGGTTTTTGAATCGGCAGAAATTCCCGAAGGGCTCCGCGAGCAAATCCTCAATGCGGCTCGGTGTGCGCCTTCCAGTTTCAACAGCCAACCTTACAGGTTCTATTGGGTGCAGTCCGCGGAAAACAGGCTCGCGGTGGCCAAACTGTGCATGGGGCAGAAGCCTGCGGAAACCGCCTCTGCGTTAGTCGTGGCGGTTGCGGACCTCGGATCCTTGTCGGCCACGTCGCAAGCACAATTGGAGTGGATGCGCAGAGGCGCCTTCACCGAAGATAAGATTCGCAACTACGAGTGGACAGCAAAGATCGGCCGGATTCTGTTCATGTCGGGGCCATTGGGAATGTTCGCTGCAATCAAATGGGTCTTATTCCGGTTGATGAATCTGTGGAAGGTGATGGGGATGCCGCCGCTGTTCCGGCAGGATCTGTTCAAATGGGCGACGAAGGGTACATCGCTGGCATGCCAGAATCTGATGATCGCTGCTGAAGCACTGGGAATGAACACGTGCCCGATGGAAGGCTTTGATGGCCGCAGGCTCTCGGATTATCTCGGCTTGTCGCGCCGGCAGCACGAAATTGTAATGGTGATCGCGGTCGGAAAGAAATCGCGTACTTACCATGAGCCGCCGCAGTGGCGGCGACCTCTCGATGCAACGGTGACCGTGCTATGAGCGTCCTGCCTACGAAAGAGATTCCCGAAAACATTCTGAAAGAATCGATACTCGCCCACATTGCAGCGGCATATTTCTCGGTGGGTAAGAGACTGGAGCGAAAAACCGGGTGCTCGGCGACACGCGGTTTTATTTTGTCGACATTGCGTGACGGAGCGACGCTGAATCAGAACCAGATTGCCACGCTGCTGGGTATCGACCGGACCGTTGTACACCGGGCTATCAAGTCGCTCGCTCAGGAAAAGCTCGTCTCAGAACACAAGGCAAAATCCGGGCGAGCCATTCAAGTGCAACTGACACCAAGGGGAAGGAAGTACCGGGAACGACTCATCGAAGCCCGGACAAGCGCCGATGAGAGTGTCCGGCGGCAAATGACCCCGGAGGATCGTGAGTTGCTTCTTCGGCTTTTGAAGCTGGTTGCGGAATGTGAGTTCTGATGACGGCTCGCTTTCGACGCGCATCGATGAGACCGGCAGTAAGTTGGTGTGTGAGCGGGTCAAGTTACTTCTCGACCCATGACGGGCGCTTTTTCGCGATTGCGGGCTAACAGTGAAATCGCGTTGCATCCTCTGCCGGGGTTTACCATACGGCCATGCCGGTCTCGCTTTCGCAAGCTGAAGAAGCGCGTCGCAACATCGCATCGATCGCGTTTCGAACCCCGCTCGTCCGTTGCAACACCGATGCTCCCGCAGGTTTGTATCTGAAGCTGGAGAACCTTCAGCCGATCGGCTCGTTCAAGATTCGCGGCGCTGCGAATGTGATGGCGCTGACCCCGCGTGAGAAACTGGACCGGGGAGTCCTCACCGCTTCAGCCGGGAACATGGCCCAGGGCGTGGCGTTCTGCGCGAGACGTTTGGGTATCAAGGCAACCATCGTTGCTCCAGACACTGCTCCTGCCGCAAAGACACTCGCGGTCGAGCGGCTTGGCGGGCAGGTCATCAAGGTCCCCTTTGCCGAATGGTGGCACACCTTCGAAACACGATCCTACCCCGGCGTTGATGCCACGTTTATCCACGCCTTCGATGACCCTCACGTCATGGCGGGAAATGCGACGATCGCGCTGGAACTGCTCGAAGATTTGCCGGACTTGGACGCGGTTGTGATCCCGTGGGGCGGTGGGGGCTTGTCGTGCGGCATTGCCGCAGCGTTGCGAGTGCTCGCTCCCAAAGTACGAATCTATGCCGCCGAGATTGAAACCGCCGCTCCACTGGCCGCGGCGCTGGCAGCAGGCGAACCGCGAGTGGTGGAATACAAGCCGTCGTTCGTCGATGGTATCGGCAGCAAAACCGTATTCCCCGGCATGTTCGAACATGCGCGCAAGCTACTGACCGGCTCCCTGGTTGTGACGCTGAATGAGGCGGCCCAGGCCATGCAACTGGTGGCGGAGCGGAACCGCGTGATCGTTGAGGGCGCTGCCGCGTGCGCGGTGGCCGCCGCTCTCACAGGCCGAGCCGGCTCCGGCAAGGTCGTCGCAATCGTGTCCGGAGGAAACATCGACCTGAGCAAATTCGCCGAACTGGTTGCTCAGGGATGATGGGCTGAGTGGCCTTCTGAAAAGAGGTGCTGGGTGACCCAAAGTTTGAGTAATGGCAGAGCGGGCGGCAATCCGGCCGGAATGTAGATTCCTGACTGGAGGCCGCTTTTCGGCTGATCTCACCACATTCACAATCGAGTGACAACTGCTTTTTGCGCTATCGCTATGATGTGCCTTATCGCATCGGTGCGAGCAGGAGATCACTTTTTGAATTCAAATTCAGAAGCCGAAATCAACGACTTATTTTCGCGGTGGGCGAGCGCAGTTCAGGCCGAAGACTTTGCCGGAATCCGTGCCAATCATGCACCCGATATCTTGATGTACGATGTTCCTCCTCCGTTGGTATCGCGAGGACTGGACGCCTACATGGAGACCTGGAAGATCTTTTTCCCATCCCAGGCCAGACCCATAGAATTCCGCTTCGAGGAAACCCAAATCACCGCAGGCGAAGATGTCGCTTTTCTTACGGCCATTGGGCATTGCGCCTATGTGGAGCGAGGAGAAAAGACTGATCTGAAATTCCGTCTCACGATGGGGCTTCGGAAAGACGATGGCGAGTGGCTGATCGTTCACGAGCATCACTCAGTACCGGCATTGGAATAGTCTCCAATCGAGCCCGGAAGACGGTGGCGGCGCCGGACTTCCCGAAATCCAACATAGAAGGCGATATATTCGGCAGATACAGGAAGGTCCGGTTCTCGGGAATTTCTCGCCACTGAACTGGAGGCGCTGAGATCTGAAAGTCTTTCATCATGAGCTTGTGGAATGACCATGATCACTGGGCTGCACTTTGCTCGGGATCGGCGTGCCCGATATGCGCGCGGAGCGAACCACTGGATGTGGTGGCAAGACTGGAAGCTTCCTGGGTAACCATGCAGGAAGCGGCGCCGGTGAGAGGTTATGCGTGCCTCGTGCTGCAGACTCACGCGGTCGAACTCCATGAGTTGCCAGACGCTGTCGCGGTTGCTTTCATGCGCGACGCACGAAGCGTCTCAAGAGCATTAGCGGCGGTCACAGGGGCGGTGAAGCTGAACTACGAAGTACATGGAAATTCGATACCGCACTTGCACATGCACTTCTTCCCACGATACCGTGGCGACCAGTTTGAAGGTCGACCAATCAATCCCCGTGAGGTGGCCCAGCCGGTGTACGCTCCCGGGGAGTTCCTACGATTGCGCAAAGCTTTCCTGGATGCCCTGGACTCTGGCGTGGTCTAGCTCCGCGTTTCGAGTCCAGTGGCAGCTAGCTTTAGGGTTGGGATCGTCCTCGATCCGGAAATAGCCCGTTTTGGGCTGACTTCCGGTTAGGCGTTTATTCGCCCGGCTCGCACTCCTGCGCAGAGATCAGGGAACAGAAATCGGGAATCGCAGAATTCACATTTGACATTGACAGAGAATCCACTACCATATGGTTGTGGATAGACTGGGTACAACATTTGCGGCTTTGTCTGATCCAACCCGGCGGGCGATGATTGAACGACTCTCACACGGGCCTGCCTCTGTGCATGGATTGACGGAGCCGTTTGCACTCTCGCAGCAGATGATTTCAAAACATATTGCCTGCCTGGTGCGGGCGCGGATCGTGATCAAGACGAAGCGTGGACGAGAGAGTGTGTGCACGCTTAGGCCGCAGGCGATAAAGACAGTCAGCGACTGGGCCGTTAATTATCGCCAATTCTGGGAAGAGAGTTTCGACAAGCTGGATGTGGTTCTCAATCAAATGAAAAAAACGGAGGTCAGAGATGACAAAAAACGCGATTAACGAGACAGAACGGATGGTTGTCACGAGAGTTTTTGATGCCCCACGCGAATTGGTCTGGAAGGCGTGGACGGACCCGAAATATGTAATGCAGTGGTGGGGGCCGAAAGGTTTTACAGTGCCATTCTGCAAGATGGATTTTCGCGTGGGAGGAAAATTTCTCTGCTGCATGAGATCGCCGGATGGGTGGGAGGGCTGGAACGCTGGTGAATATCACGAGATTGTTCCGCACGAGAAGATTGTGTCGTCGATGTACTTTTCCGACTCGGAGGGAAACAAGGTCGACCCTGCCCAATATGGGGTAGAACATGAGGCGATAGACGATGCGTACGATGTGACTCTGTTTGAGGATCTTGGAAACGGCCAGACCAAACTCACGTTCATTGGAAACGAGACGATGGAGAACGCAAAAGAAAGCGGTCAGGTAGAGGGCTGGAACCAGACACTCGATAAGGTTGCTGCAGTTGTTGCGGGACTGGCGCAGGCGAAATAAGAAGTTGAAGTTTTGACGATCGTCAAGCACGAGATACTGAACCTAAAGCAAACGCAGGTCCATCCCGGAGACTCCAACTAAGGGGCGCGGCGGAGGCTTAGGTCGAACGCGTTTCTCGTCACTTGGCCAAATAGTCCACCACTCGGAAGTATGCCGGATCTTCGCCCTTTTCTGGGTTATCGCCAAGGCCAGACTGGTTGGTGCCCGGAAGGGGCTCTCAATGCTGAATTGTTTTCAAACTAATTGTCGGTCGGCCTTTCAACGTTGTCGATCACCAGAACATCCGTTAGCGCCCTACCCGATTCGAGTTTGAGCCCAATTTGCTCCTGAATTGCTGTGAAGAGGTTCGGCGGCGCATCGGCGGCGTCGGAGGATGGTGGCATCTTCGCACCAAGGCTGGCGAATTGCGAGTCATCCGGCGTCCAATTGAGGGCGAAGTCCCAGCGCCCGGCGAGGCCAGTTTGATCAACCACCGGGCGATCCAGCACCGTGTTCTGAAGAATCTGATTGGCGAACTCGCCCATGGTTGCGTTTTGGACCTTCAGTGCGCCGAACTGGCGGAAGCCCTGGGTCGGCAGTCCATTGGGATCGCCTTCGCTTTTGGTAAGCTTGGGGCCGGTCTTTGCGACGCGCAACACGTAGACTGAGAGTTCTTTCTTGTCGTGATGGAAGGCGAGCTTGAAGCGCTGCGCAATCAGGTTCTGCCACAGCACCTTCAACTGCTGCCGGCCGGCAGGGACTTCTCCGTCAGTCTGTGCGGTGATGTCGTACTTTTCTGTGTTCACCCAGTCCGGAGCGCCGATGAGTTGTTTGGGGTGACAGCCATAAGCATAAGAGATCAGATCCGCGAGCGAGGTGTTAAAGGTCTTGAACTGACGCCCACGAGCGCCAAATCCCTTACCCTGTGCGTCCGGCTTGCTGGGCCTTATAGTGGCCACCTCAAAGTTCGGATTTGACTGGGCGCTGACGTGACTGATATGCATCAGACCAAAGACAATCGCCATGGTCACCACAACCGTTGCGGGCATGCCAAGAGGTCGTTTTCGGTTAGGGTCGAGCTGGCTTGCCACCTGTCCCACCATGATCCAGACAATACGCCCCTTGGAGGCGATCCGATAATGCGACGCCGGAGACACAGGCCGGCGATGACTTCAGGTGGTTCGATAGGAAGGCGATTCATCAGTCGGTGGAGTTCGTCCTCGCAGAATCCCTTCCGGTTTTGGAGCGCGCCGGGCCCAGAGCTTGCAGCAGGGTTTTAGCGAGTTCTTAAGGAAAACTGCTCAGCGTTGCGACTCTGTGGTCGAGACCCAATTGCGGAGCTGCGGCGCGACGTTGTTGTCGATCTCGATGAACTCCTCCTGGGTCAACGGTAGACTGTGCCACCGTTTCAGCGCGTCCTTCGGCGTGTTGTCAGGTGTCGCGGCATCGCTCCCATAGAGAAGCCGGCTGGTTCCGATCTGGCGAATGCGGGTTACGAGCAAGTTGGCTTTGTCCTCCCACATGCCAGGTATCGCGATCCCGCAGACATCGAAGTACACATTTTTCATTCGAGGATCTTTTCGCTCGATTGCTTTCACAAATACAGAGAGAGCGGCATCAGTTGCCTGGTCATCGTAGCCTCCGCCTCCGGAGAGATGCGCGATCTGTACCACTACGTCCGGAGCCTCAGGGAGTACCTGTTCGAGAAAGATGCGGGCTTCCTTTGCTCCGTATGGCCGATGGTGATCGATGTTGGCATGCAGATGCACCACGATCGCCATGTGCTTCTCGTTAGCGGCTCGGAAGACACGCCGCACTCGCGCCAGATGATCAGGATTGTCTAGATCCACGTCAGAGTTGCCGAAGTGCAGCTTCAATCCGGTGCGCAGGTTTGGGTCTTTCGCACAGCGCGTGATCTCTTTGAGTGCGTATGTCCGGACAGGATTGACACTGCAAAAACCAAGCAGGCGATGAGGGTATTTGGCGACTTGCGCACTGGTCCAATCGTTTTCAGCCATCACGTGCGCGTATTCATTGGGAACTAGCGCTTTGTTTGGATTTGAGAAGCTATATGCGACCGACAGCACGACAGCGCGGCTGATTCCTGCGGCATCGAGTTGTGCAACGAGGTAATCAGCATCGATGCCCTTCGGCCCAGGGGATGATCGTGCGCCTGCCTGCGGACTGTATAAATGCTGGTGATAATCGACGATCTGCGCCAATGAGTTCCCCGCGGCTAGCACGCCCAACACTGCGATGATCGAGATCCATCTTCGTATGGAGTTGTAATTGAACGCAGGCATGGGCTCAAGAGTACCGAATCCGCGGGGGTTGATGGAAATACGCTCGTTGTTGCCGAGTTCCGGTCGGATCGTCCGCAACCCTTCCCTTACTCCAAGGTGCACCAGAAGAGTTTGCGGGGATTCAGGCGTCGTGATCCGCGCGTGTTCTCCAATGAAGATTGAAGTGCAATTCGTCAGCGCGCTCCCAGGTTAGAACTACATTCTGAGCTGACGGATCGTCTGACTTAGCGGGGATGATCAGGCGTCTTCCATGGAGGCGAAAGGGGCGAGGATGCGCCGGGTTCTGCGCTACTTCATCGGATTCTTGGCCCTCAGCTCCGCCACAATCTCAGCGGCCGCCTGCCGCGCGCGCTCTTCGTGGTCGGGCGGAAAGCTGATGGCGCCGACCCGCGCATGTCCGCCGCCGCCGTAGCGCTCGCACACCTGCGCCAGGTTCACCATCTTTGCCGGATCGGCCTTCGTCCAAGGGTTCGAGCCCACGGAAACCTTGGTCCGGAAGCTCGACTTCGACAGCCCGATTGAGTACGTGGCATTGGGATGCAGATAGTAAGGGATGAACTTGTTGTAGCCTTCTACCGGCTTGTCGGTGATGTCGAAGAAGATGGTGCCGTCTACCTCTTCGCTGCGGTTCCGGATCAGCTCGATGCCTTCGCGGTGCCGCTCCAGCAGCGGGGGAAGCAGGCTGGCCACAAATGGCTGCGCCAGCACCTGGGCCAGTGGCATCTCCGTAAGCAGCGGAATCAGGCGGGGAATAAACTCCGGGTCCTGGGTGGATTCGATGATCAGCGTGAGCTTCATGGCCGGCTCCGCCATCTCCACCGCTGCCTGCGGGCTCTCGTACAGGGCGCCATCCACGATGTTTGCCCAGTGAATCAGGTCCGCCACAGGCTCGGTGTTGAACCCGAACTTCGCCGATGCAATATCCGCCAGGAAGCTGGTGCAGGAGGTGTAGTCGGGATTAAAAAATTTCCGCGAGCCGCAGACCGGGTCTTTCTGGCAGGCAAGAAAATGCTCATGATCCTGGGGAGTGAGGAAAGCCGACAGGTGGTGATCGAACCACCATGTGATCCGGCGCGATGCCGAATACTTGAAATCGACAATGGCGTTTTCGTCGCCCGTGAAGTCGCTTTCATCAAACAGCGCGCCGGCCCGGTGCACCAGGCCGTGGTACTGGTAAGTCGCGCCCTTCGCGATGCACTCGCGATGAAACCGGGTGAACAACGATGCGGAGCAGGCTCCGTCAAAGCATTTGTCGTGATAGAAAACTTTAACCCGCAACCGCAGTATCCCCTTTCCGGAGTTTTAGCTAAGGCCGGAAGATTAAGCATCATGCGAGAACCCGATTGTGTCAAGGAGTGTGCGCACACTTTGAAACGGTCTCTGGGTCGCAACCAGCCGAAGTTCCCGCCCTTTCGTCTCACTTCTTCAGTAGAATTCTTCCCACGGCAATACTGCTTCAATTTCAAGGAGCCTCCATGGAGCCCGAGATCGATCCGCAGACAGCAGAAACCAAGCCTCCCGATGCCGTTTCCCCCGCGATCGAAATGACCGGCGAGCTGCCTCCAGCGCCTGAAAAGCCCTACCAGGGCCTCAAATGGATGTTCGTGGGCCCTGAAGGACTGCGCGCAGGCTGGTCGATCCTGATTTTCGTCAGCCTGATGTATCTCATCGGAAACGGAATAGGATTTCTGCTTTCCAGGCTGCACCTCATCTCGGCAGGAAGCCAGTTCACTGCGCGCCAGCAGGTGTTCCTCGAGGTGATTGAGTTAGGCTGCCTGCTTTGTGCGGCCGGCATCATGGCTCTCATCGAGCGCCGCCGCATCCTGGATTACAACCTTCGCGGACCGAGCCGGGTCAAGCACTTCTTCAGCGGACTCGTGGTTGGTTTCGCGGCACTGTCCTGCCTGGTCGGCTCGCTCGCCTGGGGTGGCTGGCTGCATTTCGGTCCGGTTGCGCTTCACGGGGGCGCCGCCATTCGATACGCCGCGGCCTGGGGCTTTGTTTTCCTATGCGTGGGCTGCTTTGAAGAGGGCACCATGCGCTGCTACTTACAATTCACCCTGACACGGGGAATCAATTTCTGGTGGGCGTCGGGCCTCATCGCCTGCATCTGCGCTTTTCTTCTGCTCAGAGCCAAAGGCAACGGCGCGGTGGGCGTCTATGTCATCGCCCTTCTGGGATTGGCTCCCTGCCTCCTGCTTGAGTTAAAGAAGGCACCCAGCGCGGGCTTCTGGAACGCGGCATGGTTCACGTCGACCCTGTTCGGCTTCGGCCATACCGGCAACAATGGCGAAAACTGGGTCGGCATCTTTGCCGCGGCTTTCATCGGATTTGTCTTCTGCGTCAGCGTCTGGGTCACCGGCTCGGCGTGGTGGGCCATCGGCTGCCATGCCGCGTGGGATTGGGCTGAAACCTACTTCTACGGCACGGCTGACAGCGGTTTCGTGGCCCCCGGCCATCTGCTCACCACCTCACCCGCAGGAAAGCCACTGTGGAGCGGCGGCACAGACGGTCCGGAGGGGAGCCTGCTCATCATCCCCATCGTGCTGCTGATTCTCGCCTGGCTGCTGGTCATCTACCGGCGTCCGCATCCTGTTGAAGTCTCAGAGCACGCCTCGGTGCAGCAACTGGCAAGCTGAAAGAAGAACGCATGCGCCTCTGGCTCAACCGAACCGGCGAAGTCTCCCTGCGCGAGCAGCTCATCACGCAGGTGGTGCTCGGCATTCTGTGCAATGACCTCGCCCCCGGCCAGCGCCTGCCCAGCACACGCGACCTTTCCCGCCGTTTTGGTATTCACGCCAACACTGCCAGCGCCGCCTATCGGCAGCTCGAAAGCGAAGGCTGGGTGGAACTCCGCCACGGCAGCGGCGTTTTTGTCTGTTCCACGCGGCCAGAAGCGCCGCTCAGCCCAGAAATCGCGATCGACCAGATGATCGGCGATCTCGCCGCGAAGGCCCGCAAGATCGGCGCGTCGGATGCGTTGTTGAAGGCACGACTCCGGCGCTGGCTGGCTCTGGAGCCTCCGGCGCGATGGCTGGTCATTGAGCCCGACCCGGAACTGCGCGGCATCGTCATCTGCGAGATGGAGCAGGCGCTCTCCCTGCCAGTCCTCGGCTGCAGCCCCGAGGACTGCAGCAACCCGGGCATGCTCGAAGGCGCGATGCCGGCCGTACTGCCCAGCAAGGCTGTCGCAGTCCGCAAGTTGCTTCCGGCAGGCAAGGAACTCGTGACCCTGCAGGTCCATCCCGTTGCACCGGAGTTGCAGTCTTATCTTTTGCGATACATGCCTGCGCACTCCAGCGACCTGGTCGGCATCGCCTCGCGCTGGTCCGACTTCCAACGGATCGCTCAAACCATGCTGGTCGCTGCCGGATTCGCACCGGAGTGCCTCCTCGTCCGCGACGCCGGCAAACCCGGCTGGAAGCGCGGCCTGGATGCAGCCAGCGCAATCGTCTGCGATGCCGCCATCGAGCAGGAACTTCCCCCTGGCGGCCAGGCCATCGTTTTCCGGCTGCTTGGGGACGCGTCCATAGCCGATCTCCGCAAGCGCGAAGAGGCCGTACTCGGTACCCTCGCTCAGTAGCACACTTCCACTTCTGTCCTCATCAGACGCCTACTACCCCTCAAAACTCCCTAATATCGCGAGGCATGAAGCACCTTGTCATCGCATTTCTCGCCATCGCATTCCTTGGGCTGTCTGTTTCCGCTCAGAGCGTTCCTGATGCTGCCCCGACATTCACAAATACATCCCATAACGGCTCAGTGACGCTCCCCAGGGGCACTCCAATCACGCTGGTATCCCTTGATCCTGTTTCATCGCGCACTGCCACGCGCGGATCACCAGTCCGATTCGCAGTTGCAGACGACCTCGTGGTCGACGGAGTTGTGGCTATCCCTTCCGGAGAGCCGCTGACGGGGACCGTGGCAAAAGCGACGAGAATGGAATACGAAAATCAGCCAGGCCACCTGAAAATTCGAATCACTCCCATCAGAATCGGCAACCAGACTGTACTTCTTTCCACTTCCGATTCCTCCACGCGACAGGGTCCATTGCAGGCAAGTGGAGACTCCATCAAGTTCACCGGTTATTGCCTCATCCATCTGCCGTTTTGCATTGCAATGGAGCTCTTCATCCAAGCGGACGAGAGACAGGCCAAGGCCGACATGAAACAGAGTGGCGATGCCTATCTTCCGAGTTGCGTGCACCTTCAGTTTTGGACAAGGTCTGCCGCAAGCATTCCCAGGTCACAAGCTCCTTCGGTCAATACCACTCAGCAACTTGATTTGCAGCACGCGTGTCCTGACCGCGGTATTAAACCTGCCACCCTGTCTGCGTCTTACAACCCGGATGTGCGGTTCAAATGACTCCCGAAAGACCAATGAGGTGCCGCATGATCCGCACAACTCTCCAATCCGCTCTGTGTCTGGTGCTTTCGCCGTTGCTGGTCGCACAGCAGGTCGCACCTGGGCTGCGCGATGGAAATTCATCCAGCACTCAGACAACAAAAAGCCCCGAAACAATCACCCTCCCGCGCAAAACTGTCGTGGCCTTGGTGCTTCTCGAATCCGTCTCGTCCGCAACAGCTCAAAAAGGTGACAAGGTTCGTCTCGCAGTTGCGAAGGATGTTTCCATCGAGGGCACCGTAGTGATACCCAAAGGCACCCCGGCTTCCGGTCTCGTTGCGCATGTCCAAAAAGCAGTTCCGGGTAAGCGTGATGGAGATGTCGAGATCAAGCCGGCGAGTCTCACGCTCTCTGATGGCAGGGAAGTCTCCTTGCGCCAATATGTCGATCGCAGCGGAGATGGATGCGGGAGTCCGGGTGAATGTACTGCCGTGGCAGTGATTCTGATCCTCCTGATTCCGGTTTTTATCGGGGAGGGGATAGCGAGTTTGTTCCCGCATCATAGACCCATGACAGGCAGAGATCAGGAAATTGAACAATGCCAATCCGTATGGGCATCAACAATCGCAAGTGTCCGCATTTCTCCGGCCGTTCCAGATTCATCGCAATCGGGCATCGAATTCGCTTGCACAACGAGGAATTCAGGCCGTTAGCACCCGTCAAGGTCCGATATTGATGCGAACTCGGCGTTATCCTGTTCTTGATCATGCCTCCTTCTCAGCCCGCGGATCAGGAACCAGTTCAGGAACCAGATCTGGAACCCAACACGTCCGTTACGCGCCGCCGACGCTGGCCCAGGTACGTCCTCTTCACCGTCGCGTGGATCATTGTTCTCGTCGTCGTCATCTCCGGATTCGGCGTCCTCTGGCTGCGCTCTGCCACAAAGGCGGCTCTTCCGCAAGTTGACGGCGAGATCCATCTCGCGGGTCTCTCCGCTCCAGTCACCGTTCGCCGCGACCATCACGGCGTCCCGCACATTGACGCAGCCACGCAGGAAGACATGTTCGTTGCGCAGGGGTACGTGACCGCGCAGGATCGCCTTTGGCAGATGGACACCTACCGCCGCAACGCCAACGGCGAACTGGCCGAAATTCTCGGCCCGGCTCTCATTCGCCACGACAAGGCGCAGCGCATGTTTCAGTTCCGTAATGTCGCGCAACGCGTGTATGCCAATCTTGCCCCGCAGGAACGCGCACGCTATGACGCCTATGCCCGTGGCGTGAACCTGTTCATCAACCAGCATCAGAACTCGCTGCCGCCCGAGTTCCGCCTGATGCACTACGCGCCCAAGCCGTGGACCGGCGCCGACTCGATCAGCATTGGAACCATGATGGTGGACATGCTCGATACGCACTGGTACGCAAAGCTGGAGCGTGAACGCATCGCGGCGAAGCTCAATAACGCCAAACTCGAAGCGGACCTCTACCCCGTCGGTTCATGGCGCGACCATCCACCCACTGGCGAAATCCCCGACCTGAGCCAGCCACATCCGCAATCACCCGGCACCGGCGGAGACGGAGACGAGCGTTCTGAGAACAGGGATCAGGGATCAGAAATCAGAGATCAGGGAACCGTACCCGGCCTGGGTGCCCGATTCCTGCGCGGCAGTTTCGCGCAAGGGTGGGGGAGAACGAACGCCGGCGATCCCACCTGCTACGACTGCATCCCCGGCTCCAACAACTGGGTCATCGCCGGCGCGCACACTGCCAGCGGAAAGCCGCTGCTCTCGAACGATATGCACCTTGGCCTGAACGTGCCGAACATCTGGTACATGACCGACCTTCGCGCCCCGGGTTTCCACGCAGCCGGGGTCTCGCTCCCGGGCGTGCCCTACATCATCGCCGGGCACAACGACCACATCGCCTGGGGATTCACCGCCCTCTACGCCGACGTGCAGGATCTCTACATCGAGAACGTTCAAGGCAACAACTACCAGGGCATCGATGCGCAGTGGCATCCGCTCGCCGTGGATCACGAAGTCATCCACGTGCGCGGCCGCAAAGACGTGAAGTACGACGTCCGCCTGACTGAACACGGTCCGCTGCTCGATCCCATCTTCACCAGGGACTCGCGCGCCATCGCTCTGAAGTGGACGCTCTACGATTCGACGCTCAATAGCATCCCGATCTACGGCATCGATACTGCTTCGAACTGGGCGGAGTTCTCCACCGCGATCTCGCAATGGGCCTGGCCCACGCAGAACGTTGCCTACTCTGACGACCAGGGGCATATCGGGTATCACGCCATGGGCAAAATTCCATTGCGGCCATCGGAAATTGCAAATGTGCCTATCGCGCCGCCAAGCGCAGCCTCTGAGGAATGGCAGGGCTACATTTCGTTCGACGATATGCCCAATGCCTTCGACCCGCCGTCGGGCTTTCTCGCCACCGCCAACTCGCGTGTGACATCGGACAAATCGAAGCATCCGATCACCAACGAGTGGGCGGATCCCTATCGCGCCGAGCGCATCTACAAACTCCTTCAGGGACGTGATCATCTCACTCCCGCCGACCTGCTCGCCGTCCAAACCGATATCTATAGCGAAGTCGACCAGGAGATGGCGCACCGGCTCGCCGACGCCATCGATCACACTGCGAACGCAAATGATCAGCTTCGCAAAGCGGCCGACCTGATGCGCAACTGGGATGGCCGCCTCACCACTGACTCCGCTGCCGCGTCCGTCGAAGTCAACGCCCGCTACGCACTCCGCCCCATGCTCCTCGAACCCAAACTTGGTAAAGAGGACGCCGAGAATTACCAATGGTCCGAGTCTAACTTTGCCCAGGAAGAGATCGTGATGCACGCCAGCCCCGCATGGCTGCCACCCGGCTACAAGGACTGGGACGCGTTGCTCACGGAGGCCGTCCGGCGTGGCATGAAAGACGGCAAGGCCTCCGCTGACGTGAGCACATGGCACTACGGATCATGGCACGTTGTTGATCTCGAGCATCCGCTTTCTACCTTTATTCCTTTCATCGGCGGTATCGCCGGTACTGGCCCGCAACCGCTCAGCGGCGACACCCTCACGGTCAAGCAGGTGGGTCGCGCCTTCGGTCCGTCACAGCGATTCACCATGGATTGGAGCAATATCGACGGCTCGACTGAAAACATCGTTCTCGGCGAAAGCGGCAATCCCTACAGTCCGTATTTCCGCGACCAGTGGGATGACTACTACGACGGCCGCACCTTCCCGCTGCCGTTCACTCCCGGCGCCGTCTCAGCCAATACGCAACATATATTGCGCCTGCTGCCATGACAGAACAGGGATCAGGGAACAGGGGTCAGGGTTCAGTTGGATCCTCGAGCAGCAAGTGGGCAGTGCTGGTCTCGGCTTTGAGACGCTTGCTCGGGCCACTCATCATCTGCATCGCCGCCTTCATCGCCACCTCGCCCGATCTCATCCGCGGCACCTCGTGCGGGCACGACTTCGATTTCCATCTTGCGTCGTGGTTTGACGCGCGCACCGCCTGGACTCACAACCACCTGTTCTATCCGCACTGGGCAGCAAGCCCCAACTATTTCGCAGGCGAACCGCGTTTCGTTTTTTATCCTCCACTCACGTGGATGCTCGGCGCGTTCATCGGTATTCTGCTTCCCTGGCACGGCGTCGGACAAGCTATCACATGCACGTTCCTGGCGCTCACGGGTCTTGCCACGGGCATGCTTGCCCGCCAGGCGAAACTGCCTGAAGGCGCGGCGACGCTCGCCGGGTGCGGAGCGCTCTTCTCCGGTTATTCGATGTTCACCGCCTACGAGCGATCCGCTTTCGGCGAACTCGCCGGCGGTTTCTGGATTCCGCTTCTTCTCTACTTTGTCCTCCGCGATGGCAACGCGAATGCGCGGGCATGGCGACGAGCATTCGACGGATCCGCGGTTCTGCTGGCGCTGGTTATCGCCGGCGCATGGCTCTCCAATGCGCCACTGGGCGTGATGGCCAGTTACCTTCTCGCTGCGGTGGCGTTGA
This sequence comes from Occallatibacter sp., assembly GCA_036495975.1. GTDB lineage: Bacteria > Acidobacteriota > Terriglobia > Terriglobales > Acidobacteriaceae > Telmatobacter. The sequence continues at coordinate 159,027 of DASXLY010000211.1, forward strand.
TCATCGCCCTGCTCGAACGATCCTGGGCGCCGCTGCTTCGCTCAACTATCGCAGTCACTTTGGGGCTTGGTCTCTCTGCCATCTATCTCGTCCCCGCCGCCGTTGAGCAACGATGGGTCCAGATCCGCCAGGCCACTGACGACCCGGGCCTCGCCATTGAAAACAGCTTTCTCTTCGGTCGCCATTCCGATCCGAGGCTTGAGTTGCACGACGTCGAACTGTCGCGCGTTTCGTTCATCTCCGTGATCATGATCGGCCTCGCGCTGCTTTGCGCCTTCATCGCGTGGAGGCGCGGTCGACTCCCCAAGCGCAAATCCTGGTTGATTCCGCTTGTGCTCATCCCCATCGTTGTATTGCTGTTGCAGCTTCCGTTCTCATTGCCGGTGTGGAACATGTTGCCCAAGCTGCGCTTTCTACAATTTCCCTGGCGCTGGCTGGTGGTGGTCGAAGCGCCGCTGGGCATCTTCTTCGCCGCCGCAGTCTGGCCGGTTCGCCAATGGCTTCGCGTCGCCGTCGTTTCAGCCTGCACCGCAATCTTTCTCGGCATCACCGGCGTCAGCGCGCTCGTCTTTCATCAGTCCTGCGATGCGGAAGATGCCGTCCACAGCATGATCGCCACCTATTACTCCGGCCAGGGGTTCGAAGGCACAGACGAATATGCGCCTCCCGGCGCGGACAACTCGGTGGTCGTATTCGGACTGCCCGATGCCTGCCTCACCGCCAATCCCGATACGGTGCTCGCCGTTGCAGAGGATGGGAATATTCCTCAATGGGATCCCGCCAACGGCCACTGCGACGCAATCTACAAGTGGCAACGCCCCACTGGTGAGCTTTTGCCGGAACATCTCCATCTCGTCGCCGACGTTCCCCGTGCCGGCTTCCTGGTCCTGCATCTGCGCAACTACGCGGCGTGGCGAATCAGATTGAATGGCCGCATGATCGCTTTCGGAGCCGATCCTGTCTTACCTGCGCTACCCCATCGCGATGATGGCTTGATGGCGGTGCCGGTCACGCTGAGCCATGTGGATATCACGATCGACTGGGCAATTACACCCGACCAGATCATGGGACGATGGCTCAGCGGGCTTTCCCTTCTTGCTGTCATCGGCCTTTACTTCGTGGAACGACGCTCCATCGCGAACGCCCGTCCGCCGGGCTCGGTACAGCCTGAGACAGCCTTGCCTCGGGTATCATGAGAGAGCATGCCCACGGATGTAAAGTCGCTGATCCAGGAGGGCGCCGATCTCACCGATCGCGCGCTTGAGGCCCTTATTCCCACTGCCGATATTGTGCCCGCCTCGATCCATGGCGCGATGCGCCACTCCGTCTTCGCGGGCGGCAAGCGTCTTCGCCCCGTTCTCGCCATGCAGGCCGCCGTCACCATCGCCGGATCGCTTCCCCGCGGCATCGAGCGCCTTGGCGCGGCCATCGAAATGCTGCACACCTACTCGCTCATCCACGACGATCTGCCTGCGCTGGACAACGACGACCTGCGGCGCGGCAAGCCGACGTGCCACGTTGCCTTCGGGGAAGCCATCGCCATCCTCGCCGGAGACGCACTGCAAACGCGCGCATTCGAGATTCTGGCCGGGCTCGATTCCCCGCCTGCTTCAACGGTGCAGATCATCGGCCTGATCGCGAACGCCATCGGCACCGTCGATGGCATGATCGGCGGCCAGGTGCTCGATATCGAAAGCGAACACCAGAAACCCACTCCTGAACTCGTCGAAGCCATTCATCGCGCCAAGACGGGCGCGCTCATTCGCGTTAGCGTCGTCGGCGGCGGGGTGTACGCCGGAGCCACTCCCGATGACGTGGCCCGCCTCGACACGTTTGGTCGCAAGGCCGGACTCGCCTTCCAGATCGTCGACGACATCCTCGACATGACGGTCGACTCGGCGCACCTGGGCAAAACCGCAGGCAAGGACCTTGCGACGGAAAAAGCCACCTGGCCGGCGGTCTACGGAATCGAGCAGAGCCAGCGCGATGCTGCTTCGCTTATCGAAGAAGCGTTCGCCGCCCTGGCTCCCTATGGTTCCGGAGCCGATGGCCTGAAATCTGTCGCCCGCTATTTGGTTGAACGAAAGAACTAACGTGGCAGGGATCTACAGATTGTTATTCGGGCGATTAGACGAAAGAGCATACCAGAGGAACCGGCGGCGGTTTCTGGCCGATGTCGAGACCGCATTTTCTGAACTATTCCAAGTACACCCCGGCCGCGTCCTTCCTGGAGTTGGAGAGGAACTAGAGCGGTCTTTCGACTTCGTCGTATTGGTCATTGAGTTTGTCGACTTCCGTCTTCGGTTGATTCGTGGACGCGGGGAATTGCGAACGCAGATTGCTCCGATCCCTGATCCAGACGATTGGCTGGACATCTCTCTTTTGTGGCATCTGATCCAATCAAAGCGATGGAGCGTACCGCCATCGGCTCAAGACAACTTAACCGACACAGTCCATCGTCTCCGGGACTGCTGGAATGAGATTGTTGCTGCGCTGCCGTCTGAAATTGATGAGGAACAAAACCCTGCTTTCTGAATCGGACATCCAAACCGCGCTCCGCGACTGCTTCGATCCCGAGGTCAAACTGAACCTCGTCGACCTGGGCCTCATCTACGGCATCGAAACCGGTCCCGATCCCGACTCCACGCCGGCATGGCCGCGCCAGTGGGTCAAAGTCACCATGACGCTGACCACGCAGCAGTGTCCCGCCTCCGGCCTGATCTTCGAGCAGGTACACAACCGCCTAGCCACCATCCCCGACATCAGCAAGGTGGAAGTGAATCTGGTGTGGGAACCCAAGTGGACGCCGCATCGCATCAGCGAAGCGGGCCGCAAGCAGTTGGGAATCTAATCGTTTAAATCGTGAGTGTCATTCGGAACTCCCGGGGCCGTTCTACGCCGGGATATTCGGACGCGGCTCCCGGGTCAGCGCCCTTCGCATCGCCTCGCCCTTTTCGGTGATGTCGTCGACCACCTCGCGCACCTGCTCAACCATGTATTGCGCGCGATCCACGTAACCCGGAAGCGCGTTCCACCAGCTCCGTACCGTCTCCTCTTGATCCAGCATGGCCAGCGCGGTCCCCGAAGCGGCCATCACCAGCGCGGCGCGTTTCTGGCCGCTCAGCAGCAGCAAGCCGCCGGTAATCAGCGACCCGCACGCGGCAATCTTTACCCAGTCAACTGAAGCGGTACCTGGCATCTCCGTGATCCTTGCGGTTCGAGTTTCCTTGTCTGGAAAAGTGGCAACGGTCATGAATTCTCCTCATAAGATGAGATGCAGACCCGACCGGGCAACGGCCAGCGGAGTCAATCTTACTCTTCAATCCAGGTCAAAATCGCGCAGCGGCTTGCCGGCCGGTGCATCCTTCGCCTTCTTCATCGCTTCGGCAAACTTCTTGTCAAAGAGGTCTTCCTTGTTCTTCTCCGCGTCCACCGATTGACGGAAGATCGATTCCTTCCGCTCATCTTGCTCGCGCATTGCCTTGGCCGCTGTCTCCAAATCCTCAAACATCCGCTTGCGCGGCGCCGAGGTGTGGCTGATCACCAGCCCCGTATTCGCATCCACCAGGATCATCGCTCCGCAATCCGGACAAGCAACCTGGAATGTATCTACCTTCTCATTGCCCATAACAAGGGGTATTTTACGGCAAAACCGGAACAGGCGTGTCCTCTTGGGTATCGATCAAGGTTGCCGCTCCGAATTCCCTGAACTTTTCGCGGCGGCCACGCGTACCTCTGTCAGAATGCAATCTCTCCCTGTCTGAATCCGTTACAGATGCGTGCGGAACAGCCAACGTCCGCCCCAAGGAGTAAAGATGAAACCCACACTGATGTTCAGGCTCGTAATTGTCACCGCCTCGGCGCTGGTGATCGCGCCACTCTGTTCCTCCCAGGCCAACCTTGCCGGGGACTGGACTGGCACCCTCGAGGCTGACGGTAACACTATGCACGTCGCATGGCATCTCGCGGTCGCTCCCGATGGCGCGCTGACCTCCACCCTCGACAACATCGACCAAAACATCTATGGCATCAAGGTAAAGTCCACCACCATCAAGGGATCGGACATCGCGCTATCGGTCGACGACGACATTCAGGTCAACGGCCAGGAATCACATGTTCGTGGCTCGTTCGCGGGCACCGTGGCCGCAGGCGGCAAGGAGGCGACCGGTACCTGGACTCAGGACGAACCCGCCCAGCCGCCGGTAGCAGTCCATTTCGTGCACTCGCAGCAAGCCGCTCCAGCAGCCTCCGGCACGTCCGCATCCACCTCGGAGCCATCGGTTGTTGGCGATTGGGCCGGCACGCTCGAGGCAGGTGGCGGACAACTTCGGCTGGTGCTCCATATCACCGCCGCCAAAGACGGCACCCTCACGGCGACCCTGGACAGCATCGACCAGGGCGCCAATGGCATTCCGGTAAAAACCGCCACCTTCAAAGATGGAAAGCTGAGCCTGGATGTCGCGGCTGTCAACGGAACTTACGAGGGCACCGTCAACAAGGATGCTTCAGAAATCGCGGGGAACTGGACACAAGGCCAGACACTTGCCCTCAACTTCAAGCGCACCCAGCCGCAAACCGCCGCCGCACCCAAGCCGGCGGCTCCCACCGACATCGATGGAACCTGGACAGGCAAACTCGAAACCGGCTCCAGCACGCTGACCATCAATCTCAAAATCGCTAACATGGATAGCGGCCTCACCGCGCAAATCCAAAGCCCCGACCAGGCTCCGAACTGGGCCTGCAAGTTCCATTGCGCGGGACGGCGACAAGCTCACGGTCGTCTTCAAAGCCTTTGGCGCGACGTATGAAGGCAAAATCTCCACTGACCACGCCACCATCGACGGCAAATTCAACCAGGGCGGCAACGAACTCCCGCTGGTTGTGAAGAAGCTCTGATCTTCCACTGCAAAAAAGCAGTGAGTGCCCCGGGTCTCGCTTCTGAGACCTGGGAGAGCAAGTCAGCCGGTCCATCCTCTATTGGTTTGCCGGCCCTCCACGCACGCGAAGAATCACTCGCCGATACGACGTGAGTTGTGGCGTCCCTTTGTCTGTCACCGCCAGGATCACGTGCGCGACTCCATCTCCCTTGCATGGAATCACCGGTAACCACAGGGGCCGGCATGCTGCATCCGCGCGAATGGATACTCGCGGACCGTCCGCATCCGTCAGGGTCAATGCCGCAAGGTTCCCATCCGGGAGCCCCGCTTCCGCGTAGTGGAACCAGTGAAAGTGGATCGCCTGCCCATCCGGATCGCTGCTCTGGCTCGCATCCAGCGTGATCGTCTGCCCGACGTGCACATCCATCTCCAGCGGAGCCGTGCCAGCCTGCCCATTCACCACCGCTATGGGATTGTGATTCGCATGGGCGAAATCCGCCACGGTCCACGTCATTCGCGCCGCAAAATCATTTTGAAATGCCTCGCGCCAACGCCAGATGGTCGCCTGGTCGCTCACGTGTTCCTTTCCATCCTCGCCGATCACCGTGTCGCGCGAGTCCACACGCGCAAACTCATCACCGCCCTGCGTCCAGATGGGGTGCGTTTCTCCGTAAGGCTGCCGATGCACGTAACGCCCGCCCCATCCGCCCCAATCCGGCCGCCGATACGCATTCAGCCCGTTGTCGATCAGCCCCAGGAATGACGGCGTATCGCCTTCCATGATGAACATGAACTTCGGATACTTCTTTCCCAGCGGGCCCTTGCCGCGGATATTCGACTCCAGCCATTCGTTCGTGACTGTCGTAAAATCTGCACCATCGCCATTGCGGTAGTAGCGATCCCCACTTATCCCCGTCCACGTTCCAGAGGTGTATTCCCCGCTGGTCGGCGTCGAAGGCGACACGATGTAAAACAAGTTTGGAAACTCTTTGCGAATCCACGGTCCCGCGTCATCCTGATCGGATACGGAGTAGACGCGAAGCCTGGACACGAACTTCGCAACCTGGTCCGGCGATTGTGCGCGCACTCTCAACAACGCCTGGGCAAGAGTGTTTGCCCCTCCCCAGATGCAGATCCATAGGGGCCGGGGATCGTCTCTGGAGCCCGCGACCATAATGGCGTTTGCGCCGGGGGAGAATTTTCCTTCGCCGGTCGCTGCCATGCCATAGGCAGTCTGGCCTTCGAAGACGCGGGCTTTCAAGTCAGGCGCCTCCGGCCACCCCTTCGCATGCAGCATCAGGTTTGGCCGCACCTGGCCGTACGCATCGATCAAATCCCGCATGGTCTCCGGATGCGTCTTCGTCTTCTGCCACGTCGAAGTCGTGGCGATCATCGCCTCGATGTCGAACTCATTCGAGTACATCAGCAGGCGCACAAACGACATCTGGTCGTCCGGCTCATTTCCGATATCGCTGATCACGATGACGCGCGGCTTTCCGTTGAAGTTATCCACGTGTGTCGATGGCAGGCCCTGCGGCATTGCCACGCTCGACAAGGCAAGAGCCGTACCCACGCAAAGCAGCCTGACCTTTTCGTTCCCCATCAGCGATCCCCTCGCCGGGCAGTGTTCGCTGCCCGCTCTACTGTGCCTCATTCGTCACAATAATATCGACGTCGCCTGAGCAACATTTCTAATCTTCGAGTGTCTTTGCATTGCAGCGGGCCTGCACGCAACCTATCTCGACAAGAAATGTGACACAATCCGGAGGTGATTCCCGCAATGATTTACCTTCGTCCTGGGCTGATCTCAGCCATCCTGCTCTCTTCCTTCGTCGGTGCAGCGCAAAGCAAGCCTCCCGCTGTCCAGCACGTCCCCTCGGTCGATTCGGTCATGATCCGCGTCGCCGTCAACCAGGACGCCGCCGAGGCCGAGCGCGCCCACTACGTCTACGTCCAGCACTCCAAGATGACCTCGCGCCGGGGCAAAACGGTGATGTGCGAGGAGATCACCGACTACCGCTTCACGCCTTCCGCCGATGACACGCACGAACAGTTGCTCAAAGTCGACGGCCGGTACCTGAAGAATCACAAATTCATCACCTACGACAAACTGCTCCCTCGCGACGAGGACAAGCCCAAAGACGCCGACAAGGATAAAGACAAGGACAAATCCGCTGCGAAGGACACCGACAAGAAGGAGAAGAAAGAGAAGAAGGACAAGGAGAAAGAAAAGGATCCCGTCTTCGACCCCAACAGCGATGAAACCCTCGATCGCGACCTGGTCGAAAACCTGCGCTGGAACCTGATCCACGACAAATCGAAAGATGGCATTGCGCAGCACCTGTTCCCGCTCACTTCAAAGGACCAAGCCAACTACACATTCCGCATGATCGGCCGCGAGCGCCTCAACGACCGCGACGTCTTTCACATCACCTTCCGGCCTAAAGAGAAAAACGACTTCGGCTGGAGCGGCGACGCCTACATCGATACCCAGGCGTTTCAACCCGTCCTCGTCACCACCGGCATGGCGCGCAAAATTCCCTTCGCGGTGCGCACACTGCTCGGAACCGATGTGCCGGGCCTCGGCTTCACCATCCGCTACGCCCCGCAACCCGACGGCGTCTGGTTCCCCGTCGACTTCTCTACCGAGTTCAAGATTCACGTCCTCTACTTCTTCCACCGCCAGGTGATCCTCGACGCCCAAAGCCGCGACTTCGAAAAGACCCACGTCACCTCGCGCATTGTTGGCGACGCGACGCCGGTGGAACCAAGGCAGCCTTGAATCTGACGAATCTGCTAACGCACGAAGGCCCCGCTCATCGAGCAGGGCCTTCGTCCTTCTGCACTCCGTCAATACAACCGTGGAAGTGCAGGTCTGCGTCTCTCCCGTTCTAGTCTCTGAGTCCTGGAGCCGGTTACATCGAAAAGGAACATCCCTCAGGGGCTAAAGCCCGCGATTTTATTGGCTCATTCTCGGCACGACCAAAGTCGTGCCCTTTCACAAAATCATTTATGCAACCAGTCCTAGCCCCAAGTCCCTCAGTCCCTGACTTTCAGCACTACCCGGAACCGAGCCTTACCGGACATCATCCGCTGATACGCTTCTTCGGCTCTTTCCAGCGGATAAACCTCGTTCATCGATTTGACTCCAGTGAGCGCGCTGAATTTCAAGGTGTCTTCTGAGTCCATGCCGGTACCGGAGGGCCAGCCGGCAACGGTGCGTCGGCCAAGCAGCAACGGGAGGGGGTTGATAACGACCGGACCATCCGGCGCACCGACCAGAATGAACTTCCCGCCCGGGACGAGTCCATCGAGGATCCACTCGAGGGCCTTGGCGCTGGTGATGGTGGAGAGGATGATATTCGCGCCGCCGATCTTCTGCAGTTCCCTGGCCGGATCCTGCGCCGTGGTGTCGATGTAGATGTGCGCGCCGAGCTGCCTGGCGAGCGGGGCTTTGTCCTGACCGCGAGCGATGGCGACGGTCCGGTATCCGGCCTTGGCGGCGTACTGGATGGCGAGGTGCCCCAGTCCGCCGATGCCGAGAATCGCAACCGTGTCGCCGGTGCGGGCGCCGGAGTTGCGCAGCGCGTTGAAGGTGGTGATGCCGGCGCACAGCAGCGGCGCAGCGTCGGTGGCGTCGAGTTCGTCCGGCAGAAAGGCTAGCGCATTTGCGGGAGCGATCACGTAATCGGCATACCCACCGTCGTAACTGATTCCGCTGAAGAGCTGGTTTTCGCAGAGGATGAAGTCGCCGCGGCGGCAGGGCGGACAGTAGTTGCAGTGGCCGCCGTGCCAGCCGAGTCCCACGCGCTGGCCCGGCTTAAAGAGCGGAACGTCGGCGGCAACGGCATCGACTATGCCGCTGACTTCGTGTCCGGGGGCACGGGGAAATTGGATGCCGGGCCACATGCCTTCCTTGGTCAGCGAGTCAGAGTGGCAGACGCCGCAAGCCAGCACGCGAATGCGCACCTGCCCCGCACCGGGCTCGGAAAATTCTTTTTCGACGAGTTGAAACGCGGCGCCGGCAGACGGCACCTGCATGGAACGGCCTTTCACGGATGGCATAGGGAAGTTTTCTCCTCCGCCTTGGATGGGACGTGCTGGTGGAAGTTGCAAAAGATTCAGTGAATTTCGACTGGAATCGTCAGAACGCGCCGGAGGCTTGGGATGGTCAGTGGCGGACCAGCGGGATGCCTGCTCACGAGCCAGAAGTGAGGAAAATGGGCTAGACTTACAACCGATTGCCAGTGGATCCGGGGAGGCACGCTATGCGGCATCAAAGAGTTCTTGCAGGTTCGCTCGTGTTGGCGATGTGTTGTACGGTTGCTGCCGGGAAAGACAAGAAGAAAAAGATTCTGCTGCCTGCCGATGTGCTGCAGGCAAGGACCGTGCTCGTGGTCGTTGATCCCGAGGCCGGTGTGTCGCCCGATGCTCCCTATGCGAACCGCACCGCACAGCAGGATGTAGAGAAGGCGCTGATGAAGTGGGGCCGCTTTGAGTTGGCCAACGACGTCTCGACCGCCGACCTGGTTATCGAGGTTCGCAAGGGAAGCGGGAAGATTGCCCAACCGACGATTGGCGGACTGCCGAACAACAGTCGACCTGTGGTCCTTGAACCGACAGACTCGGGCGGCCGGGCGAGCGCCGGCACGATTTCGCCGCTGGGCGGCAATAGTCCAGCCGGAGCCCAGCGCCCGGATCCCTCTCCGCAGATGGAGGTCGGCGCGGCCGACGATGCGTTTTTGGTATATCGCGGCAAACGCGACAATGTTCTCGATGCTCCTACCGTGTGGCGCTACACGGCGAGAGATGCTCTCAGTTCTCCAGGGGTTCCTGCCGTTGACGTGTTCCGAAAGCTGATCGTGGAGGCGGAGAAGCAACAGGCGTCGAATCCGTGAGTCCAAAGTCCGCGGCGTCACAGGCTCCCTGCGGGCTCCGCTTTATATACTCAAAGTTAGAATGAGTACGTTTCTTCCTGTTGACGAACAGCTGGATCTGCTGCAGAAGGGTGCGGCGGAGATTATTCGTGTTTCCGATCTGCGCGAGCGGTTGGAAGAGAGCCGCAAAGCGGGCAAGCCCCTCCGGGTGAAAGCCGGATTCGATCCCACGGCTCCGGACCTGCACCTGGGACACACCGTGCTGATGCGCAAGCTGCGCCACTTCCAGCAACTGGGGCACACCGTGATTTTCCTGGTGGGCGATTTCACCTCGCTGATCGGCGACCCGACCGGACGCAATGTGACCCGCAAGCCGCTGACGCGGGAGCAAATCGACAGCAACGCCGAGACCTACAAGGAACAGGTGTTCAAGATTCTCGACGAGAAGGCGACCGAGGTTCGCTACAACTCGGAGTGGCTGGGCAAGCTCGGCTACGAAGGCACCATCCGCCTTGCGTCTCATTTCACGGTGTCGCAGATGCTGGAGCGCGACGAGTTCCACAAGCGCTTCCAGGCCGAGCAGCCCATCAGCCTTCACGAACTCCTCTATCCCCTCATGCAGGCCTACGACTCGGTCGCGCTTGAATGCGACGTCGAGCTGGGCGGCACCGACCAGCGCTTCAACCTCGGCGCGGGCCGCGAGCTGCAGCGCCAATACGGCCAGAAACCGCAGATCATCCTGATGACGCCAATCCTCGAGGGACTCGATGGCGTGCAGAAGATGTCGAAGTCGCTGGGCAATGCGATTGGAATCAATGAGCCGCCGGCGGAGATGTACGGGAAGCTGATGTCGATTTCAGACGAGCTGATGTGGAAGTACTGGGTGCTGCTGACCGACCTGAAGCAATCGGAAGTGGACAAGCTGCAGGCGGAGGCCGCCTCGGGCGCAGTGCATCCCATGGAAGTGAAGAAGCGCCTGGCGCGGACGATCACAGCGGACTTCCACGGCGAACAAGCCGCGCAGCATGCCGACGAGAACTGGGCACGCATGTTTCAGCAGAAGGAGACCGCCGAGGACCTCGAGGAGATGCACATCGCTTATGCGGACCTGGTGAATCCCTCGTGCCCTCCGGGAGAACTGCAGATTCGCGTGTCGAAGCTTCTGCTGCAGGTCGGACTGGCTGCCAGCGGGGCCGAAGCTAGCCGAAAGCTTGCCGAGAAGGCCGTGAAGATCGATGGCGAGACGGTGACGAACTCGGCAATCCCGCTGGAGAGCTTGCCCGCGACCCTGGTGGTTCGGCTGGGGAAGCGCGCCAAGGTAGCGGTGATTGGCGCGGTGGGCGAAGGCGTGTAGAGCTGGGCTCGGAACCTCAACGGCCCCGAACCCAGGTCTTTCCCCCCAACCAACTCGTCAATCTTTGGACTATAACGTTACCAGCGGACCGACAAACTCCGGCTGGCACTTCGTCGGCGTATCCGTCGGAACCCACTTCTTCGGCTGGTAAATGCAGCACGGCTCCTGCGCGAGAGGATCGCCCGTCACTGCGTAAGCCCGAGCCCGCGACCCGCCGCAGATTTCCTTGTACTCGCATGCGCCGCACTTGCCCTCGAGCCGGCCGGTATCGCGCAGAGCCTTGAAGATTGGCGCGTTCTGATAAATCTCCTTGAGCGGCGTCTCGCGAATATTCCCGGCATGAATCGGCAGGAATCCGCTGGGATACACATTGCCCATATGGGAGACGAATAGAAAGCCCTTGCCGTCGTTCACCCGACGCGTCATCCAATTCCTGGTCCGCGTCTGTGCATCGGCCTGCGGCGCGCCCGGCTCGTACTCGCGCGCAACTCCCGCCGGATGCCCATGGCCGTGCCCCATCTTCTTTTCCTGCAAATTGTTCTGCAGCAGATAGCGCCGGTAGTGCATGGCCTCGGTAGTCTTGATCTGGAAGTTGACGCGATTGGAGAGTTCGTAAATTTTTCCGAACACCTTCTCGAACTCTTCGCCGCTGAGCAGATCGCCCAATTGCCCGCGTCCCACCGGAACGAGGAAGAACACATTCCACATCACGATATTCAACTTTTCAAACAGCGCACAGAGGTTGTCGAGATCGTCGGCATTATGGCGACTGATGGTGGTATGTACCTGGATCGGCAGGCCTGCCTCGCCAGCCCATTCCACAGCCTGGATGGTCCGCGCCCACGCTCCCGGCAGCCCGCGAAAGTTGTCGTGGATCTCCGGCGATGAGCCGTCGAGCGAAATTCCCAAGCGCACCACGCCCGCTTCTTTCATCTTGAAGATGGCATCGCGCGTCAACAGCGGCGTAGCGCTCGGCGTCACCGCGACTTTCACGCCTTTTTCGTCGCAATACCGAATCAGTTCATACAGATCGGGCCGCTTCAGCGGATCGCCGCCGGTAAAAACAAAGATCGGCACATGCATATCCGCGATCTGGTCGATCAGCGCCTTGCCTTCTGCCGTGGTCAGCTGGTCAGGATGCGCAATCGGTTGCGCTGCCGCCCGGCAATGTTTACACGCCAGATCACACGACTGTGTGACTTCCCAGATCGCCAGGAACGGCGCCTCGTCGTAATTCAGCCCGTCGCGGGCGGGTATCTGATGCATTGGTTGCTGCATTACGGCCTCCAACCTCCGAAGGCAATCCGCAGAACACGGAGAATGCCCTCTTACGCATCCAGAAAACCACCATCCGTGTACCTCAATCAGTGATTCAGATCACCAAATCCGTGTGAATTTCATCTCATAGTGCCCCTTTGTATCTGGACAAATATTTGGACTGGGTACACAATCCATTCAAATGAGTGGTCCTCCCGCGCGGTACGCTCGCCTGGGCTGGGTTGAGGATCCGTTGACTTGTTTGTGTCCCCAGGACGTTTGAGAGTGATTTAGATCACCTTTTGATGTGGTCCACGGCACTGCGAACGCCCATTCTGGCGCCGTAACGTCTTTTCAGTAGTCGAAGGAGGTTCCCCATGGCCAACAAGCCGGGTTGGAGCAAGCCCTCCAGCATCCTCTTCGCCTCCGAAATTCCCGCCAACGAGCGCGCGTTCAGCTTCGCTCTCGCACAGGCCAAGGAATTCGCAGCCGATCTCATTCTGTTTCATGCATATGACACGCTGGTCGTAGCTGCGTCAGAGACCTCGGGAATCCGCTATTACGATTACGCTGCCGCGGCGCGGACTGAAATCAAGCATCTTGAGCCGCTTGCCGATCACGCGCGACGCGAAGGCATCCGGTGTGAGATCGTGGTGCGCCCGGGACTGCCCGCCGACCAAATCCTCAGGTATCTGCGCGAGCGCGAGGTCGATCGCATTGTCATGGGCACCCATTCGCCCGGCCCGATCGGCAAGATCCTGGTCGGCTCCGTGGCGGAAGCCGTGCTGCGAAATGCCAGGGTTCCGGTCTACATCACCGGGCCCGAAGTGGTGGATGGGGCTTATCGCAATTTCGCCACACGCACGATTCTCTGCGCCGTCAGTTTCATTGAGAGCAGCTACGTGGTCGCTACGTTCGCCGCCGATGTAGCCGCCCGGCATCATGCGCGCCTCATCCTGCAGCACGTGATTCGCCCGCAGGACAGGGCAGAGGTCATGGCGGATCATACGATTGAAGAAATTGAAGCCGATCTGCTCAGCCTCATTCCATCCGAGTTGCGCGACCAGATCTCCATCCAGACCATTGTCGTTCCAGGCGATCCGACCGAAGAGTTGCTCTACCAGAGCCGCGCGCAACAGGCCGACCTGATTGTCCTCGGCGCTCATGGCGCATCGGCATTCGCCGCCATTGCGCGACAAGGCGTTGTCTATAAGGTGCTTGCCCACTCGCACTGCCCCGTCATTACGCTCTCTCCAGCAGTCCTGGAAGAAAGTGGAGTGAAGTACTCGAAGGAGCATCAGAGCGAGAGTTTTATGGCAGGCGTTTTCTAAACCGGATCACCGGCACTCGGGACCGCAGCAGCCTGATCGAACGGCGGCCGTAGCACCCGCGACACCAACCGGACGCGACGCCGGGTGGATTCAAGTCCAGAAGCGCGGATCCACCCGGCGAGGCCGGTTTCGAATCCACATCACAAATGATCCAGGGATTTGGCCTGGCGCCGAGTTGCGCTCTACTTTCTGCCAGGTTTTGGGATGTGTGGTGCTACCGGCCGAAGTTTGGTTGTGCATGGCTGCTTCTCGCACAACACGGCAGTGATGCCCTTACCTTCGGTGATGGTGAAGATGCGATCCACTGTGGGCAGCTTTACGTTTTCGACCGCGCCCGATGGCCAGTGAATTTCTGCTGTTCCCGCATCCGTCGCGTCCCCCAGCCCGAAGTGCGGCCGTTGGTCATTCGATGAGATAAAGCTGCCGCCGCTCATCACGTCTTCGCGCTGCCGAATGCCGTTCGCGGTGAGATAGACAGTTGCGCCAATGGCGTCGCGCGGGCTGGTCTTGCCGGTCGCGGAATTCGTGCCGCCTACGAGTTTGAGCTCCGCCCAATGGTGGTGATCCGGATCCACGTTTTTCAGCAGTACCGGTGGACCGTCGATAGGGCTGATGACCACGTCGATCTTGCCATTGTTGAACAAATCGCCAAAAGCCGCTCCACGTCCTGAGGTCAGCGTAGCCAGGCCCGATCCCCTCACCGCGGGAACGTATTCGAATTTCCCATTGTGCAGGTTGCGGAAGAGCAGTGGCCGCTCCGCAAATGTCGTTCCCCATTTGTGATCGTCGACCTGCGGATAGACATGACCATTGACCATCAGGATGTCTTTCCAGCCATCGTTGTCGAAGTCGGGAAAGCCCACACCCCAACCCACAAAAGGCACAGGGATCTGTGCGATGCCTGCCTCGCTGCCCACCTCGGTGAAGCTGGCGTCGCCGTCGTCGCGATAGAGCGTCTTGTAGTCGTCGGAGAAGTCGGTCACCACCAGGTCGACGAGCCCGTTATTCATGTAGTCGCCGACCGCCAGCCCCATCGACGCGATTTCGCGCCCGTCATTATTCAGCGCAAAGCCAGAGACGTAACTGCGATCTTCAAACGTTCCATCGCCCTTGTTCAGATAGAGATAGTTGGGATTCGAGTCGTTCGCCACCAGCAAGTCCGGCTTGCCATCGTTGTTCACGTCGACAAAGATTGCGGTGAATCCGTAGTAATGTCCGGGGTCTGAAACGCCGGCCTTCTCGCTCACATCGGTAAATGTTCCGTCTCCATTGTTGTGAAAGAGGTGATCCGGCTCGCCCGGTAACCCGCGCGGTCCGCACATCACTGGAAGGCCATGCAACTGGCAAAACGAAAACGGCACGCTGCCATTCTGCGCTTGCGGCTGATGTGCCAGATCGTAGTGCACGTAGCCGGAGACAAACAGGTCGAGCCGTCCGTCGCCGTCGTAGTCACCCCAGGTCGCTCCGTCGGACCAATTGCCGAGTGTGACGCCAGCCTGCTCCGCAACGTCGGTAAATGTTCCGTCGTGGTTGTTGCGGTAAAGGCGGTTCTTGCCGAGGTTCGCCACAAAAATGTCGGGCCAGCCGTCGTTGTCAAAGTCGCCGATGGCCACGCCGAATCCCCATCGGTCGTTGGTAACGCCCGCCTTGGCGGACACATCGGTGAATGTGCCGTCGTGGTTGTTATGAAAGAGCGCGGCATGCGGTGGAGTCGTCTTTCCGCTGAGCGCGTCGTAGGTCGATCCATTCACCAGGTAGATATCGAGCCAGCCGTCGTTGTCATAGTCGATGAGTCCGACGCCCGAGCCATCGGTTTCGAGAATGTATTTCTTATCCTGGGTCCCCATCACGTGCTGCCAGCCGCTCAGCCCCGCGGCCTTGGTCGCATCCTCAAAGACAATCGTCCCCTTGTCGACGAATCCGCCTGCGGTGATGGGGCGTTTCTGCGCATCGTAAACCGGCGCAAAGGTTCCTGCCGACGAGATGCCCCCCATCCCGCCTTGCTGCTGCGCCTGAGCTGATTTGGGTTTCTGATCCTGCTTGGGTGTTGCCTGTTGCGCGAGGCCTGCGTTCGGCGGGAACAGCGCGATCAGAACGACGGCAATACCGGCGAACTGACAACGAAAATCCGGCATCCGCTTAATTCTTTCCAGAGCTTATATTCGCTGCTGTCGTCGCCGACGCGGGTTCCAGCAGTTTCACCGTGGCGGAGATGGGATTGCAGGCTTTGCCGCCGCACATGGCCGCTGTAATCCCCTTGCCTTCCTCGATGGTGTAGATGCGATCCGCGGCCGGGAGCTTGATTGTCTCCTTCGCGCCGTCGGGCCAGTGAATCTCCGCCGATCCTGCGTCGGTTGCATCGCCAAGCCCGAAGTGCAGCCTACGGTCATTCGCCGAGATGTAGCTTCCGCTTGACAGCACATCTTCCCGCTGTCGGATGCCGTTGGCCTGCAGATACACGGTGGCGCAGGTCGCATCGCGCGGACTCGACTTGCCGTTGGCCGGATTCTTCCCACCGACCAGCCCCATCTCAACCCAGTGATGATGATCGGGGTTGACGTTGCGCAGCAGCACCGGCGACCCATCTACGGGGTTGATGATCACATCGATCTTGCCATCGTTGAACAAGTCAGCAAATGCAGCTCCACGCGCCGGAAGCACCACTGCCAGTCCGGAACCCCTGACCGGCGGAACATAGTCAAACTTGCGCCCCTTGCCCTTCTCGTCGGGAACGTTGTGAAATAGCAGAGGACGCTCGGCCCAGGTGGTGCCCCAGTCGTGCTGATCGACTTCGGGATACACGTGTCCATTCACCTCCAGCAGGTCGAGCCATCCGTCGTTGTCGTAATCGAGGAATCCGTCGCCCCAGCCCACAAATGGGATCGTTGCCTGTGCCACTCCGGCTTTGTAGCTCACGTCGGTAAAGCTCGCGTCGCCGTCGTTGTGGTACAGCACCTTGTAATCGTCGCCGAAGTCGCTGACAAAGAAATCGATCAGCCCGTTGTTCTCGTAGTCGCCCGCGGCAATCCCCATCGAAGCGATCTCGCGCCCATCCTTGTTCAGCGCGAAGCCGGAGACATAGCTCTGGTCATCGAATGTGCCATCCCCTTTATTGATGTAGAGAAAGTTCGGTTCGGAATCGTTGCCGACCACCAGGTCGGCTTTGCCGTCGTTGTTCACATCGACGAAGATCGTGGAGAAGCCGAAGTATTTGTCCTTGTCCTCCACGCCGGCTTTCACAGTCACGTCGGTGAACTTTCCATTGCCGTCGTTATGGAAGAGATGATCCGGTTCGCCGGGAAGTCCGCGCGGCCCGCAGTTCACGTTCACTCCGCGATACAGGCACGAGGCAAAATTCACGGCCTTGGTTCCCGCGATGGGCAGGTTGTTGCGGTCGAAGTGCACATAGCCGGTAATGTAGAGATCCAGTTTGCCGTCACCGTCGTAGTCGCCCCACGTAGATCCGGGAGACCAGTTGCCCGATCCCTCCACTCCGGCCTCTTCTGCCTTATCGGTGAAGGTGCCGTCGTGGTTGTTGTGGTAGAGCCGGTTGTTGCCGTAGTTTCCGACGTAGAGATCAGGCCAGCCATCGTTGTCGTAGTCGGCGACCGAACAGCCATAGCCCCACCGGTCGTTCTGCACGCCGGCTTCTTTCGAAACATCGGTAAACGTGCCGTCGTGATTATTGCGGAACAATGCGGCGTGCGGAGTCGGTTCTTTTCCATCGAGAGCGTCGAAGGTTGAACCGTTCACCAGGTAGATATCGGGCCATCCATCGTTGTTGTAGTCGATAATGCAAACGCCCGAACCGTTGGTCTCAATGATGAAGTCCTTCTTCGGCACGCCCATCTTGTGGACCCAGCCGGAGAGTCCCGCCTTTTGGGTAATGTCCTGGAAGACGACGGTGCCCTTCTCGACGAATCCGCCGGCCGTGATGGGTCGATTCTGTTCGTCGAATTGCGGCTTGGATTGGATGCCGGATGCAATGCCGCTGCTCATCCCCGGTTGTTGTGTTTTTGGGGGGGTGGAGGGCGTCTGAGAACTCGTGCTGCCGCTTGCAATCAGAGCCAGAAGACAGCCGACCAGAACACGAACTCGCAAAGACAAGACCCCCTCGATGCGTGAAGTGTATCGCATCGAGGGTAGAGCAATCGAACCGGAACCGCCGCGCGAAGCCCGCCGCAGGCATATCCATGAAGCGGGCCAAATAGTTTCTTAGATAACGCGCAAGAGAAGGAGGATCAGGACAATGGTCAGGATCAGGCTGACCCCTCCACCGCCGTAGTATCCCCAGCCAGGGCCGCCGCGATACCCCCCGTAGCCGAATCCAAAGATCAAGATAATCAAAAGAATGATCAGCAGCATATAGTCTCTCCTTCGTTCATCTATGTAGCTATCGTTGCGTCGCAGATTAGTTGCATCGGGCTGAGATACACACGCGCCCACTGACTTTGATCCTGAGATGCAGGTTCTTTGATCCACGCCGTATTGCCGCGAATCAAGTTCAATCCAAATCCCCCGATGCCATAACTGCACACGGCGTTGTGCACGATTTTTCAGCATCTTTTGCGAGCATCGCGAACAACCAACCCTATTCCCATAGGCGTCAAAGCTCGTGTTGTAGATATAAGTAGATTTGCAGGAGGTAAGAAAAAATGCTTTGGACAATCTTTGTGGTCCTCCTGGTCTTGTGGTTGCTGGGTGTGGTCAGCAGCTACACATTGGGCGGATTCATCCATCTTCTGCTGGTGCTCGCACTGGTGGTTTTGGTTATCCAACTCATCACCGGGCGAAGAGCCGCACTATAGAAAGCGGACGCTCGCTGCTAACGAATTTTGCTTGGAGACAAGGCGCGTACTCGAGTGCGCGCCTTCTTAGTACCGAACGCAAGTTTTCCGATGGGACGGGAGTTCGTTTTCCCACGAGGTGGTTATGAATAACGACAAGGTTAAAGGCAGCTTAGATGACGCGGCGGGTCGCGTGAAGCGCCAGGTCGGCGAGTGGACGGGCAACACCGAAACGCAGGTGGAAGGCGCGGCTCAGCAGGTGAAGGGCAAGGCTGAGAAGGCGGTAGGCAATCTGCGGGATGCCGTTAACAACGCCGGAACCAAGCGGGATGTCGATGTGGATCGCGATATCGACGACAACACCGGCCGCGAAACAGTCCATGAACGTGAAACAATCCGCGAACGGAAATAACCCTGAACCGGTTCTGATTGCGGACCCAACAAGCCAGTAGCCTGTAAGTGATAGCGACAGGGCAGCAGAATCTGCTGAACGAGCTACCAAACTACAGGCTGCTGGCTTTTTAAACGCGCTTTTCCGAGCCCCCGATCTCCAATAGAGTCCTGTAAAAAGGCCCCGATGAGAGAGGTGACGACTCTGGCACCTGACTTGCTAAAACACCTGTGTTGAAGCTATAGATATAGATAAGCGCTGGCGCGACAGAATTCCCCAGCTCGCGCGCCGCCGAATTGAGGTGCGTCTTCCGCAGGAACTACGGTTCACTGACGATCGACGGTCCACTATCGGAGACATCCCGTTGGCGCGCAATAGCGCGCGTTCTCCGAAGTCCTCTAGACGCAATTAGTTCCACGCTGTTCCCTGCCCCCTGCGCTCTTTGCGGCTCCCCCCTGCCGCGGATCTCTTCCGTTCCAATTTGCGATGCTTGCTGGACCGAAATACCGGTTCCGGGGGGCTTGGTGTGCCGTCGGTGCGGCGATTCGCTCGACGCGCCTCCGGTGGAAGGCATTGCATCCACGCATCTTTGCCGCGCCTGCCGTCTAGCTCCTCCACCCTTTGCCCGTGCGGTTGCCTTCGCCACCTACGAGGGCCGCATGCGCGAAGCTATCCATGCGCTGAAGTACGACCGTATTCGCCCCGCCGCGCGCCGGCTGGGCGCCATGCTTGCCGCTGCGATTGCACAACTTGCGCCGGATGCTCCTGCGGAATTGCTCGTTGTCCCGGTGCCACTGCATCGCACCAAGCGCAAGGAACGCGGATTTAATCAGGCACGCACTCTCGCCAGGTACGCCATCAAAGCCCTCAGCAAGTCACATCCCGAGTGGCATCTGACCCTTGCGCCGCGCACGCTCATGCGGCAGCGATCTACCGAGAGCCAGGCCGGACTGACGCCTCGCCAGCGCCGCAACAATGTCCGCGGCGCCTTCAAGGTCTCTGATCTCAGCGCGGTTCGCGGCAGAAACATTCTCTTGATCGACGACATTCTTACCACTGGCGCTACCGCCCGCGCCGCGGCGCAGTCACTCAAAAGAGCAGGAGCAGCTTCTGTCTACGTCGCGACGCTTGCACGTGCGCGCCGCGTCAATTTCACGAACGTTCAACCCGGCGTCGAGCCGGCTGTCGCAGGCATGCATTCGTCGTCCTCCACTCATCAACCATCTCTTTAAACGAGGGGACCAGATGTCGCTCGGAAAAGCCATGATTCATGCACGCAAGCAAAAATCCGCTGCCCGCGCTGCCGCTCATGCTGCTGAGTCAGGTACACACGCGGGCATCCATGCCAGCCACGTCCTGCAAATGCCGGTGCTGGTGCTGAATGCATCCTACGAGCCCATCAACATCTGCGGCGCGCGCCGCGCCCTGGTGCTGGTACTCAAAGGCATTGCGCGTACCGAGGAGGAACATGGCATGACGCTGCATGCACAGCGCAGCTTCATCGCCATGCCTTCCGTGATCCGTCTTCTTGAATACCGTCGTATCCCGCACCAGACCCGCGCCCTCTCGCGCAAGAACATTCTGCTCCGCGACCGCAACCAGTGCCAGTACTGCGGAGTGGTGCTGCCCTCGGGTGAACTCACCCTCGATCACGTGATTCCGCGTTCGCGCGGCGGCAACTCCACGTGGGAAAACCTGGTGGCCTGCTGCCATGCCTGCAACCGCTGCAAGGGCAACCGAATGCTCTCGGAGATCGACGACATGATCCTGCTGCGCGAGCCGCGGCCGTTCTCACTGCACACCAGCCGCCAGATCATGCGTATGCTGGGCCGCGGTGACGACCGCTGGCGCAAATACCTGTTCTATTAGGAAATGGTTGGGGAACAGAAAGCACACAGCCTGCAGCTTGCTCCTCGCAGGTTGAGGGTACTTGCGGCTAGATTCTGTCGACTCTCATGCGATTTCCGCAGAGGTCTCGACCTTGCCAACACATCCGCTGATCTTCCGGCTACGGTATGATGCGGAGTAATTCTACGTCATAAAAGGGAGCCTCTTGCGCAATGGCATGCTCATTGATTCAAGCACGCATGTTACGCACCCTCATCGTTTTAGTCCTCCTTTTTCCTGGCCGGTACGGCCGCTCGCAGCAGAACGAGCTCATCCTTGCGGCAGCCAAGGGGGAGCTTGCCCATGTGAAGGCGCTAATTGACGCAAAGACAGATGTGAATGCCACGGTGGGCAAAGGCCTGACGGCGCTGATGGCCGCATCTCTCAACGGCCATACCGAAGTTGTTCGCGCGCTCACGGATGCGGGATGCGACGTGAACGCTACGACCTCGGACGGCGACACGGCTTTGATCGGTGCCGCCCAGTTCGGCCACCTGGATACCGTGCAGTCATTGCTCGCCGCTCACGCCAACGTAGAGATGAGGGACAAGCTCGGCTTCACCGCACTTCTCGTCGCGGCGAAAGCTGGTCACATCGACGTGGTCCAGACGCTGGCGGCCACGCAAGCCGACGTGAACGCCAAGCTGAGTAATGGAACCACCGCACTGATGATTGTTTCGCAATACGGTCCCCTGGCATCCGTGCAGAAGCTGCTTGAACTTCATCCAGACGTTAACGCGCTGGACAGCGACGGAGAGAGCGCGCTCCTCCTCGCGTCAAAGAACAACCATGGCGACATCATTCGGGCGCTGCTTGCTGCAAAAGCCGACACCAATGCGAGAGACAACGGCGGCGCTACCTCGCTGATGTACGTTGCGGCGGTTGGTCACCTATCTCTCGTTCGGGATTTGCTGGCCGCAGGAGCCGACGCCAATGCCGCTAACAACTCGGGTCAAACAGCCCTGCTATGGTCGGCCTTTGCCGGCCGTGCTGACGTCATACGCCTCCTGCTGGATGCCCATGCCAATTTGAATGTCACCGACATCCAAGGCGGAACCCCACTGATCTTCGCGTCGACTAGCGGCGATCCGGATGCCGTCCGCTTGTTGATTGCCGAGGGAGTCGACGTGAATGCCAAGTCCACACGTCCCTCCACCGCCGAGGCAGACGGTGACGTCTCCGCCTTGATGGTGGCTGCCGGGAAGGGTCACGTCGAGGCAGTGCGTGCGCTGCTCGCGGCCAAGGCCGACGTGAACATCACGACAGTCAATGGCGACACAGCTTTAATGCAGGCGTCGAGATATGGGAGCGCCGATGTGGTTAAGGAGCTACTTGCCGCAGGCGCCGATGTGAACGCGCGAACGAAAAAAGGGGAAACCGCGCTCAATGTAGCCGGAGACCACCAGGAAGTTCGATCTCTGTTAACGCAGGCCGGTGCCAAGCCATAGCGGTCTTCTTTGAGAGCGCGCAGGCGTTTCACATGCACTCTCCCCACCCGAGGATCGACGATCCGATCAGCGGCACAAGCATCCGGCGATTCACTCAGCACTACTGCACCGTTACGGTGAACGTCGCAGTGCGTGTGATGTTCACCGCAGTTGCGGTTACAGTCACCGTGTACGAGCCTGCAGGGGTTCCCGGATCGGTGCTGCCGCCTCCATTGCTGCTTCCGCTTCCACCGCATCCCGCGAAGCTTCCAGCACAGACGACCAGCAGCGCTATCGGGATGAAATAGCGGGTGCGCCGTCTGAATCCCAGGAGAAACAATCCCGCCGCCATCAGCGCCAGTTCTAGAGCGCCAGCGCCTGGCCGGCGGTTCATCGCCAGTTTGTGCGCCGCCGTCGTCGTAATCGTCAATGTCGATGTGGCTGTGGTGTTGTTTCCAAGGAATGCTTGAGGCGCTGTGCACCTGGCTTCCGTCATCGTGCTTGGCAGAGTGCAGGTTACAGTAATCTGACCGGCGAAATGATCCACGCCGGCAAAGTTCACTGTGGTCGTCGCGGTGCTTCCCGCGGTCACATTCACGTTCGCGATTGTTCCGTTGATATTGAAGGTGGTGTCCTGCACAATGACCGTAGCCGAGAACGGACTCTGAGAGCCGAGATAGTTGCTGTCACCCGGATAGGAAGCTGTGTAGGTGTAGGTGCCGGGAGTGTCGATACTCGTTGCCAGTGAGCCGTCGAGATATGCAAAGCTTACGCTGGAGAACCCTCCGCTATAGCTCCCATTCAATGGATCCTGGGTAACCGTTCCGGTGGGGGCGCCGCCGTTCTGAAGAATCGAAATGTTGCCGGTGGGCGCGTTCAGCACACTCTGGGTGTAGGCTGTGGCCACTACATGAAATGCTTGTCCAGACCAGGCTAGATAGGTCAGTCCAGTTTGCCCGGAGAACTGGGGCGTCAGATCTGCAACTTCGATGTAGTCGATTGACGTGGGCGCCTGGGTAACCGTGGCCGTCAGCGTTCCCTGGCTCGCGTAGTAGCTTGCATCGCCGCTATATTGTGCCTGTACCGAGTAGCTACCCACCGCCGTCATGTGCACTGAAGCGATCTGATCTTCAGCGTAGCCCAGCGAATTCAGCGGATAGGTACCAGCGTCCAAAGGCTTGCCGCCGCTGGTGAAAGTTACGCTGCCGGAAGGGCATCCAGTCTTTGTCTGCTGTGGATTCGGTGCGCAAACCACTCCCGCAGTGCCTGTCACGTCACCGCGCAGGAACGCCACATCGCCATAATCCATCGTGTTGGACGGGGTGAATTGGCGAACGGAAAAGTTGTACACAGCCAGGCTTTCCTTTATCTGGCTGTCTTCTTTACTTACCGTAACCTGCACCGGGGCTGAATCACTGGCCGCAAATATTCCGTCGCCCGCGAAGTGCGCTGCCGCGGTATAGGTACCGCCCGGCAACAGCGCGGTGCTGCCGCTGGCGACACCATTGTTCAAAGTAAACGTATCGACAGGGAGGGTTTGCCCAGCCGGAGTGGCCAGCAGTTCAACCGATCCCGTCGGCATTCCCGATCCACTGTTCGCAGCCACCGTGGCGCTGAAACTGACGCTCTGACCATGGACCAAGCTCGCGGGCGATAGGTTGGTCAGCGTCGTTGTGGTCTGCGCCGCGGCTGCCGCACTGCCCCACGCATTCACCAGGTTGTATGCGTCCACCGAACCCAGTCCTGTCGCGAGGTCATACCCTGCCGTGGTTGTCCATGCGGGTGTCGATCCGTCCTTCGGATCTACCAGAACACCGTATCCACCCACTACCGCGGTTCCGCAATTGGCAGTGTCCATAAAGCAAGGAACCGCATTATTCCCCTTCACAATGTCATGGAAGATGCACGAATTCGCACCGCTCGTCGTGGTGGATGAATTGCAACTCGCGCCGCTTTGCCCTGCCAGGTTGTAGAGCACGTAGTTCGCATTGCCCTGGCGACCGCTCTGCCCGGTCATGCTCATCTTCTGATTCACCAGTGCCATCATTCCAGCAAACGCCGGCGCCGACGCCGATGTGCCGCCCAGCCCCACGAAGTTGAAATTGGTCAGGCTGCACGGCTCGTTCCAGCCCGGCAGAGGACCGAACAGACTGAAATCTGCTTCGCAAATGATGTAAAAGCTTCTGTTGAATCCGGAACTCGCAAACAGCGAGACATCCGGTAGATCGCGGATGCCGTCTGCTGGCACCCCGTTCCCGGCCTGCCACGCCGGTTTCGTGTACCCGCCCAGGCAATTGGAGTTGTTGTCTAACTGCGAGCAGTTACTCGGCCCGCCGCTGCCCGCCACGATGTCCAGATTCATCGCGCTTGGTCCGCATCCGTTGGCGCCCTGCGCCGCGCACGACTGGTTCCAGGTGGTTTCAGGGATGTACGACTTTGCCGATGCCGCGGTCACCGGATCATTGGTCGCGTTCCAATACGTGGCGATGTTTGCGGGTGACTGATCGAAGTCCGTCCCTCCGACGGCGACGTTGTAGGGGGTTGAAGCAAATCCGCTGACCGCAAGCCCGCCCGCCGCCGCGATCGAGTTGTTGAAGTTGTCGCAGACGGCTGATCCGGAGTCCCCGGCGGAAACGATCACAGTGATGCCTTCCGCGGCCGCCTGCTGCCACAGCAAGTTGTAAAAAGCATTGCCCGCGTTCCCCAGCACCGACTCGCATTCTCCATAGCTTTCGCTCATCACCGGCGCCAGATCGTTATCGACAATGTAGAGCGCCGACAGATCAACGCCCAATGAGGATTCGGTACTCGCGGAGACTACAAGGTCGATCGTGGCTTTCTTCGCTACCGCGCCAGACCACGAAACATCGAGGAGTGCCTCCGGTTCATCACCAACGATGCCGGGATCCGGGCCGTTGAGAATCACCTTCGGCGAATTTGCCGGCAGTCCAAACAGGCTGCGGAACGAATTCACATCGTTACCATCGATGTTGGTTTCGCCGACAATCGCAATGGTCTGTCCGGTCCCGTCGATTCCTGCCTTCCACAGCGGCAGCACGTCGTAGATGGTCGCGAAATCGGTGGGGCCGAGACCATAGTACGTGTTGGTCCCGGCGGTGAATGTGAAGTAGGGCGACGGCTTGCCTTGCGCGGGCCTCGCCGGTTCTCCATGGATCAAGGCATTGGAGTGGCGGGGAAAATTGTGCAGCGTCAGCACACCCTTTACAACCGGCATTAACGCGGATGGAATAGACGGCTCATCAGCATTCGCCCAGTGCCGCCCGCCGTTGACCTCGTAGGTGTGGATTGCGGTTCGGAATGCCTGCTGAACTTGTCCGGCTGTTCCTGAAAACTCAATCGCGGTGCGCCCTTTGGCCAATCCGGCAACCTGGAAGCCCTGAGAACCAAGCCATGCCGTGATCTTTTCAATGTCACCATCAGACGGGCCAAACTGCCTGCCAAATTCTTCGGGTGCCAACCATTGGTGGTAGCGGGGAGATCCCTTCGTCTGCTGATCCGAAAGCAGGGTTTTCAGCGATGTTTCCTGATCATCGTTCCGCTTCAGCACCAGGAGCATGCGCTGCATCGGCAATCCCGCCGGCGCCGCACCGCGATCGAACGCCGACCGAGCGAGCGGATGCCTATTCCCACGCAAAACGGTTCGCTGGGCATCATCGATCGGCCGCGTAATCATATCTCGCGGCGTGGTCATGATTTTGGGGGTCTGCGCGCTCCCGGCAATGGCACTCCAGGAAAAAAGAACAATGAGAACGACGCTGCCAAGTTTGAATGCTGGCTGGGCAACCAACTGCTGCGATTCAAAATGGCAAGGAGACGAAACGGCAGAAGAACGGATAAACCAAGGAAACAATGACATGCTGTATCCCCTTGGAAACGGTGCGCCCACTAAAGTGCTGTTTCACCATTTCACCCAACAACTGCTTCACGATTGACTGGCCAGAGACCTAGAAGAGCATACTCCGGGTCGAAATCTTATGCAGTGACGGCTCATTCGCCCTTGGTCTGGAGACTTGCCCTTCGACCTCATCCGGCGCCACGGACAATAACGGTTATACTGAAACACCTCGCCAGAAAATCCCGCAACCAGAGGGGGCCTGCACTTGTTTACCCGCGCCATCGTTCGCATTCCAGGCAGCAACTTTGCCGACGGCCTCACAACCGTCGATCTCGGCGTCCCCCGCCTCAATCGGGTTCTTTCCCAGCACGCGCATTATTGCGATGCGCTGCGCGAGTGCGGTCTCGACTTAACCATCCTGGAGGCGGATACGCGCCATCCCGACTCCACCTTTGTGGAAGATACCGCCATTCTCACGCCCAACGCGGCCATCCTCTGCCACCCGGGCGCACCGAGCCGCAAAGGAGAAGTCACGGCGATTCGGCCAGTGATCGAGCGCTTCTTCAAACAGGTCCTGACCATCGAGCCTCCAGGGACCGTTGATGGGGGTGACATCTGCGAGGCTGGAGAGCACTTCTTCATCGGCCTCTCGCAGCGAACCAACGATGAGGGCGCACGCCAGTTATCGGAGCACCTGAAGACGCTTGGCTACACTGCCTCGATCATCGACATCCGCGAGATGAAGACGATCCTGCACCTCAAAAGCGGCATCAGCTACATCGGCGACAACACCCTTGTTGTGATGGAAGAGATGGCTGCTGGACGGCGTTTCGCCAACTTCAACCTGCTTCGCGTGTCTCCGCAGGAGAGTTATGCCGCCAACTGCGTCCGCGTCAACGACCGGGTGCTCCTCGCCAAGGGGTTTCCGCACCTGAACGAGCACCTCGCAGACCGCGGCTTCCACCCCCTGGTCCTCAATATGTCAGAGTTTCAAAAGATGGACGGCGGCCTCAGCTGCCTCTCGCTGCGGTTCTGAAACGAGCACTTAGCAATTAACTCTCAGCCAGAATCGAAGTCCTCGCTATCCCATCCAAGACGCGAAATGCACGCGCCTTGGAATGGGGCACCAAGTCCTACGGCATGCAAGCTATTGGCTTCGGGCTACTTCTGGGGCTTGCTCGGCTGCTGTGCGGGCTTGCCTTGCTGCTGCCCGTTCTGGGTAATGTCCTGCCCGTCGTAGATGATCTTGATGGTCGAGCCGAAGCGCTTGTAATCGGTGTACTTCACGGTGTCGCGAATGTGTACGTCGTCGCTCGCCGAGTAGTTTCCACCGCTGAAGTGCAGCACGCCCTCGCCCTTGGTGTAGACCGGAAACCAATAATGGCCGTCAACCTGCTGCCGCCACGTCATAAACGGAGGATGGAGATCCTCATGATTCTTGCGCGTGTCGTCCGGCACCATGCGGCCGTTGGTTACCACGATCTGCAGATCCTTCGCATCCACCCAGATTCGCCCCAGGAAATACCGCTTATTCTTCTCGATCTGCTTTGGCGACACATCGAAGAGGAAGCAATTGACCTCATCCACCTGCTGTTTGCCGACGTACTTCACGTTGTACTGCGCGATTTCCTCGGTGGTCAGCACAAACGGATATCCCTTCTGGATATCCTGCAGGTCCGACGGAGTCATAAGGATCCGCTGCAAAGTGTTCTCCGGAGCGAACACGGTCTTCTCCATACGCACCCCGGTCGGGTCGAATGTCACGTCGTCCACCTGGTACCACTCGCCATCGACCTTGTTGTCATCGTCGATGGTCTGCACCCGTGCCATGCGCCGGTAGGTGTAATGGTTCAGAGCCTCGCGGAACTCGCTTTCCTTCGCAGCAAATTTCTTGATGATCTCCTCCGGCGGTGTCGAAGGCTCCGAAATGTCCAGTTTTCCGAATCCCGAGTCGAGCGGCATCGGCGTAAAGCTGTCTTTATCCTGCGCAGCTGCTGCGAGGGTGATCACCCCTGCTGCGGCGAGCGTCAACCACCATTTACTCTTCACCGTTGCACATCTCCCAGGAACTTCTCCGGCGCGTCCTGTTCCCTGATCGAGTCTACGCCCGGCCTCGCCGGCTAACACGTTAGACGTATATACATGAGGGTCGGGTGCCGTCAGAATCTCCGATTGGCGAAGCAATCGTGGGGCGGCTTACCGCTTTCTCGACAATCCGGAAAGAATTGATCTGAAACCAAATCCATTCGCCGGACAAACTCACCATTTACCTCGCGGGATCAATGGTTTAAGCTCACTGATTAGCGACCACAAAACCCCGGAGAAATACTGAAACAGGCGCCCGAGTCCTTTAGCTGATCCCACCTCGACTGTGCGGTCGTCCAAGGAGATACTCGCTTCTTCCATGCCCGACAGCTACCACCTTCCCGCTCTTGTGCTCACGGTGCTTCTGCTGCCGGCGTTCTTCCAGCTCTATTGGCGTTTTCGGGATACCCGCACCCTCCTCTGGTTCATCGGATTCCTCTTCACCGTAGTCCGCATGTTGCAGCACTACGACCTGTGGTGGGATCTTTCCGACGTCAGCGTCCATCCGTGGTCTGCCGCCATCGGCCAAACCGCCATCCTGATCAGCTCCGCTCTTTTTCTGGCCTCGCTCGCTCCGGTGGGCTTCCGCATCGGCCGCGTACGAATTCTCTATGCCGTCCCGTTCACCATTCCCCTCATTGCCTATGCATTTCTGATTTACGGCGTCTACCACGGAATTACCCCCACTGGGAATCAGTTCCTCATCTTCCCCACTCTGGGCGGACTTTCGCTCTTCGCCGGATGCGCATGGGCCATGTCGTATCGGGGCATACCGCGGGGCATTCCGCTCACACTCTGCATCGTTCTTGGCGCCGCGGGCATGTGGATCTGCGTGCGGCTCGGCGGCGCATGGCCGCTGGTCTTCGTAGAGTGCTCCATTCACGTCATCACGGCGTTCCTGGTCTTCCTGGTTTTTCGCCGCCTGTCGCCAGGAACCGTTCTCGCCTGCCTGGGCTTCCTTGCCTGGTCCGCCAATATCGGCGAAACGCTGCCTTTCTTTCACCACGCCCCCATCAGCACTACCCTCATCCGCATCATTTCGATGGGTAAGGTGGTTGCTGCCATCGGCATGATCCTTCTTGCCCTTGAAGATCAGCTGGTGATCAACCAGGCTGGGCGTCTGCGCGAGCGCCACGCGCGCGAGGAGATGGAAGCCTATACGCGCCTCAATCTGGCCCGTCGCCGCGTCGAAGACTTCGACGGCCAGGCGGTGGGAGTTTGCCAGTCCATTGTTGCCAATAGCCGGTTCCAGCAGGCTGCGCTTGTCCTGCTCCAGGCCAGCGGCCATTACCGACTCAGCGGCGTCGCGGGATTCGACGATGCCACCACCAACGCCCTCGAAGCCCTCACTTCTCGCCTTCCGGCATCTGGATTCCTCGAAGCCGGATCGGCGCCCGCGGCCATCGAAAACAGTTCCGCCTTCAATCTCGATCTCACCCCCTTCCTGGTGCCGGGGGACGACCTCACCCGGTTGGGACTTACCAGCGTGATTGCCGTTCCCTTGATCGGCCGCACCTCAACGGAAGGCGCCATCTTCCTGACCGGCATTGAGACCCCGCGCGAGCCGCTCAGCGCTATCGATCTGATTCCGCTCGAGGTACTTGCCTCGCGTCTGCAATCGGGCCGCGGCCAGACCAAGATGCTCGAAAAGCTCGTCGATTCGGAAAAGTTTGTCGGCCTTGGCCAGTTGGCCGGAAACGTCACCCGCCAGCTCAACAATCCGCTCACCGTCATCCTCGGCTATGCCTCGCTGCTCGACGAGACCGAGAACCTGGATCCGCAGGCCCACAAAGCGATTGAGGCCATCCTCACCGAAGCGCGCCATATGCGCCTGACCCTCGAAAGCCTCGCCCGCATGTCGCGCCCCCAGGGGGACCAGGTAGCCGCGATCTCCGTCAATGAGCTGCTGAATGATCTGGAACAACTCCACCGCTCGGAGTTCGTCCAGCGTTCCATCGACTTTCGCGTCCACATCTCGCCCGCCCTGCCGAGAGTTCTAGGCAATGCGCAGCAGGTCCGCCAGGCAGTTCTCTATTGCCTGCAGTACGCAATGGATGCGGTTGACAAGCTCGATACCGACCGGGAGAAAACCGTTCGCCTGGAGGCTGTCGCGGAGAAGAACCAGGTGCAGATTCTGGTGGCCCATACCGGCCCCAGGTTCCCCGCACCAGCCCGGGCCTTCGACCCATTCGTCCCCGAGCCCGCCGCCGAGGAATCCACCAGCCTCGGCTTGAGCATGTGCGCCAGCATCCTGCGCGAAAACAATGGCAAGGCCACCGCCATGAACTTCGATCCCCGGGGCGCCGGAATTCTGCTGGAACTGCAAGCGGCGTAAAGGCAGGGACTAAAGACTAAAGACTAGGGACTAGGGACTAGGGACTAGGGACTAGGGACTAGGCAAAGCTAATAGCTGCCGTCCAGTTGTACACTTCTCCTTCCGAGATTCCCACCAAACTGGGTGCCTCAGGTCTCGATTTTGAGACCTGGGATTGAAAGCCTCGGATGGGAAGAACTCATGCGCAATTACATTCTGCTCGCCCTCCTCCTCGCCGCCACTTTCGCTTCCGCCCAAACCGCCCGGGGTCCCCAGGGACAGGTCCAGGTCCCTGGGGTGGTGAAAAGGCCAATGACCTTCGAAGACATGATGCACATGAAGCGTCTTGGCTCAACCGCTGTGTCAGCCGATGGCAAATGGCTGGGCTACAGCGTGACCACGGTGGATCTTGACAAGAACACCAAAACGCCGGAGTTGTGGCTGCAGGCGATAGCGGGAGGCGAGCCGATCAAGCTTGCTGTCGGCCAGGCCGGCGATGATGGCCTGCAGTTTGCGCCAGATGGGCACTCCGTGCTTTTCCTCTCTGGTCGCGAGCAGGGGCAACAAATCTGGGTAGCCGATTTCGATGGGAGCAGCGGCGCGACCTCCAACGCGAAGAAGCTCACTTCCCTTTCCACCGGAGCCGACAACGCAAAATGGGCGCCAGACTCGAAGTCCATCGTTTTCACATCGGATGTGTATCCGGACTGCCCGGCCATCAGTCCTGCGGACGGCGGAGCTTCGAACAAGTGCAATGCAGACCGTGACAAGGCCAAGGCCGACAGCAAGGTGAAGGCGCAGATCTTTACCCATCTGCTCTATCGCCACTGGAATCACTTCACCGGCGACAAGAGGTCCCACCTGTTTCAAGTTTTGGTTGATGGGAGTGGCCTACGGGATCTGGTGCCGAACAATCCGCACGACGTGCCGACCGACTATCCGACCGACCCGCTGGGATGCGGTTGCGCTTTCTCGCCTGACTCGAAGGAACTGGCCATCACGTACAAGGACGTGCCAGACGAGGCCGTCAGCACCAACTCCGACATCTTCACTCTCGACCTGACCGATCCAAATGCCAAGCCGGTGAAGGTGAGCACCTCTCCCGGCGGCGATATGAGTCCTGCGTACTCGCCCGACGGCAGATACCTCGCGTGGCGCTCCCAGGCCCGCGCCGGTTACGAGAGCGATCGCTTCCGCCTCATGCTGTATGACCGCGCGGCGAAGACGACTAAGGATCTGCTGCCGCAGTTGGAGAACTGGGTGGATGAGTTCGCGTGGGCGCCAGATGCGAAACAGGTTTATTTCGTTTCCAATTTCGAAGGCACATCGCCTATCTATCTCGCAAATCTCGACGGCGCCGTCCAGATCATCTATCGTTCCGGAACTACGAGTGATCTGCACCCTCTCCCGGACATGGAGGCAATCGTCTTCATTCGGAACACGGTTTGGCGACCCAGTGAAGTCGTATCAATCTCAACAGCATTACCTCCGCAGGAGTACGAGAAGCTCATCAAGATGGGATATCGATTGGGTGGGGGCAGGATTGCAGCAGGACCCGTCGTCAAGTACGAGGAAAAACAAGTTACTAACCTGAACGGGGAGCTCCTCTCCCAACTACAAGTTGCTCCTATCAAGGACTTCTGGTTCTCCGCCTCGGACGGCATAAAGATTCAGGGCTTCCTGATCAAGCCACCGGCCTTCGATTCCAACAAGAAATATCCGGTCAAGTTCCTCATCCACGGCGGCCCCCAGGGCGCGTGGGGCGACTCATGGTCCTACCGCTGGAACGCCGAACTCTTCGCCGCCAACGGCTACGTCGTCATCATGATCAATCCGGGCGGGTCAACCGGCTACGGACAGGCCTTTGTCGATCGCGTCAACGGCGACTGGGGAGGCAAGCCCTACACCGACCTGATGACCGGCCTCACTTACGCCGAGCAGCACTATCCCTTCATCGACAAGACGCGCGAGTGCGCCCTCGGAGCCAGCTACGGCGGATACATGGCCAACTGGGTTCTCGGTCACACGAATCGCTTCAAGTGCATCGTCTCGCACGACGGCATGTTTGACGCCGAATCCGCCTTCGGCTCGACTGAAGAGGACTGGTTCAATACCTGGGAGTTCAAAGGCAGTCCCTGGGACTACTACGGCAAACCAGACAGCGAGAATCCGTTCCGCAAGTGGTCGCCCTCGCTTTCGGCAAAGAACTTCAAGACGCCCACGCTGGTTGTCCACAGCCAACTTGATTATCGATTGGATGTAAGCGAGGGCTACCAGCTCTTCGACACCCTGCAGATGCTCCATGTCCCCAGCAAAATGCTCTACTTCCCCGACGAAGGCCATTGGGTCCTTAAACCGCAGAACAGCCAGCTCTGGTGGAAGACCGTCAATGACTGGGTGGACCAGTGGACGAAAACGCGAGGGAACAGGGATTAGAAACGGGGATTGTGGACAATTGGATGGCGAATAGCCAATAGCCTCATGGGGTACGCATGGTTGGGATCACCGGCGGCCCACTCCCGAAGGCGCTAAACTCATCCGGAATCCGTGAAACCAAAATCGTTCCTCAACGAATCCGGCCTCTACGATTACGCCGTAAAGGCGCTCGGTCGCCATATGCGCACCGAGGTCGAACTCCGCCGCCTGATGCATCAACGTGTGGAGCCCGGCCCGCGCGGAGACCAGGTCATTGCCGCCGTCATCGCCCGGCTCAAGGAGCAGCGCTATCTCGACGATCGGTCCTACGCGGAAACCTACACGCGCCTGCGGAAGGAGAACGAGAAGTTCGGGCAGCGCCGTGTGCGCCAGTCGTTGCGTCAGAAGGGCGTTTCTGCCGCGCTGGTGGAAAAAACGGTCGCTGAAAGCTACGCCAATACCAATGAAGAGAAGCTCGCCCGCGAGTACCTGGAACGGAAGCGCGTCACCAAGCCCGCCAACGAGAAGGAAACTGCCCGCGTGATGCGCCGCCTGATGGTGGCGGGCTTCTCCACCGGCGTGATCTACAAGATTCTGCGCCAGTGGGACGTGCCGGAGGAATCGCTCACGGCGCTGGACAACGCGGAGGAGGAGCCGCAGGAGGAATAATTCTTGCCAGAAGGCGGGTACGCTCATCTCTTGCGAACGGAAGTGGGTCCATCCCTCAGGGGCTAAAGCCCAAGGCGGTTTTGCTGAGCTTTGCGGCACGACTGAAGTCGTGCCCTTTCAAAACAACATTTCGGCAGGGCTGAAGTTGTTCCCTTTCAAAGCAACATTGCGACAGGACTGAAGTCGTGGCCTTTCGAAACCGCGGCGACGCTGAGTTTTTCGCCGACATTGAAGTCGTGCCCTTTCAAAACCGCGGCAACGGTGAGTCTTTCCGCTGACATTGAAGTCGTGACCGGTTGCAAAATAACTGCAAAGACGCGATCAGTGCAGCCGCTCGGCCGTGATTGCTTCGCGCACATTTGCCAGCGGCGCGTTCGAGACAAACACGAGCTGATCGCCGTCGAAGCGGATGCCAAGTTCGGCCCACAGCGCCGGCAGATCCACCTGCACCGGAGCATCTTTCCACTTCGCATACTGCTCGCTGAGCACATGGGTTCCAGTTGCTTCATCGCCGATGGCCAGCGCCCTGGGCAGATCCCAGTTGTGATCGATGGTGCCGCCGTGTGCGACGATCGCCCGGAGCGAATCCTGCAGCCCCTTGCGATTGTGCGTCTGCTGGCGAATCGCGACATCCGCAACCAGGCAGAACAGCGCGCCGCCCCAGTACGTGCGACCCCAGGTGTGCGTGTGGTCCAGTCCCTGGTCTCCTGTTTGCGGCTCGCCTTGATGCATGTCGCGCACCATGTCGCGCCAGACCTTCTGGGCAGTCAACTCGCCAGCCATGACGCGCGCCAGAGGCTCAACGTAAACCGCCAGACCCTCCTCCATCCAATGCTGATCATCCGGCAGGTTGGGAAAAGCGGTGTGAACGAGTTCGTGGGTCATCATCCAGTCGTCGTTCAGGTCGGCTTGGGTCGCGTGCTGGCCGACGTGGATGCGCGTCATCGCCGGAAATCCTGCCATGTCGCCCCATGTCGTCCCGCCCCCGACGCCCTCACGATCGGGCCAGGGCACGATCAGGATGCGGTCGCGATCGACGGGAAATCGCCCGTAGTAAGTCGCAACGGCCTTGGCGGCCATCTGAATGTGGGCGAGAATCGCATCCGGCGACAGATCGAGCGGCCCGGCGGCAAAGTCCGCCTGAAGCGTCGCGCCGCCAACCTTCAGATCATGCGTGGCAACGATCTGCAGGTTGTGGCCGGGCTGTGCGGAGAGCGACGCGGCAAGCATCGGGCCGACGCTCAGGTAGAAGAGAGGGCGCATAACAGGCGGCCAACGCCGCCCCGAGAGGCTCATGATTTGTTGGACGAAATATCCTGGCGCTGAGACCCTTCAGGCGCCGGGCGCTTTGAGAGCCAGAATATCGAGCTTCTCCACCTGCGGCGGCGTGGAGAAAAGGTCCTCGGCTTTGGCGAAGAGCGCTTTGGCAATCTCGCCGTTGAAATGCGCGTTTCTGCCGGCCTCATCCTGGAAAGTGTCGAAGATGCCGAATCGGCCTGGTCCGAGCTTAACCGCGTACCAGGTGCTGGTGCCCGGTTCGCGAAGTGCCAGCGGCTGAGCCGACTTCAGAAACTGCTCGACTTCCTTTTCTTTGCCTGGCTTTGCGTTTAGCAGAACCAGAACGGCGAGCTTATCCATGGATGTCTCCTGTTTGACGTGCATACATGGGATGCGATCCAGAAGCATTGGTTACAGGGATTCCGAGGATTTCAGCGGGGGCCGTTACACTGGTAAAGTCATGCAATTCCGCACGGGAAACGAAATTCGCGAGCTGTTTCTGCGCTTCTTTGAGACGAAGGGACACCGCCGTGTGCACTCCTCGTCGCTGGTACCTGCCAACGATCCGACGCTGCTGTTTACCAACGCCGGGATGAACCAGTTCAAGGATGTCTTTCTTGGCGCGGAAAAGAGGGAGTACAAGCGGGCCACCACTTCGCAGAAATGCGTCCGCGCGGGCGGCAAGCACAACGACCTCGAGAACGTGGGATTCACCCGCAGGCACCATACTTTTTTCGAGATGCTGGGGAACTTCTCGTTTGGAGATTACTTCAAGAAAGACGCCATCGCCTTTGCGTGGGAGCTGGTCACCAGCCCGGAGTGGATGGGGATTCCGAAGGATCGGCTGTATGTGACCATCTTCGAGGGTGCCGAAGGAGTTCCGCGGGATGACGAGGCGGAGAAGTACTGGATCGAGACGGGAGTTCCGAAGGAGCGCATCTTCCAGTACGGCGTGAAGGACAACTTCTGGCAGATGGGCGAAACCGG
Source organism: Occallatibacter sp. (assembly GCA_036495975.1). GTDB lineage: Bacteria > Acidobacteriota > Terriglobia > Terriglobales > Acidobacteriaceae > Telmatobacter. Next base: position 194,819 of record DASXLY010000211.1, read on the forward strand.
CCCCTGCGGACCTTGCTCGGAGATCTTCTACGACATGGGGATCGAGGCAGCCGAGACGCCGGGTGTCGACAAGCCCTTCGGGCAGGACGAGGCCCGGTACGTGGAGATCTGGAACCTGGTCTTTATGCAGTTCGACCGCTCCGCGGTGGTTGATCCTGCAACGAAACAGACCACTTACCAGCTGACACCGCTGCCGAAGCCGTCGATCGATACGGGGATGGGGCTGGAGCGGGTGGCGGCAGTGCTGCAGGGGAAGCTGTCGAACTTTGAGACGGATTTGTTCACGCCACTCATTGAGAGAGCAGCGGAGCTGACGGGGTTAGCGGAGTCAGCGGAGCTATTGGACAATGCGAGCCTGCGCATTATCGCCGACCACGCCCGCGCGGCAACGTTCCTGATCAACGACGGTGTTCTACCTTCGAATGAGGGACGCGGTTATGTGCTGCGCAAAATCCTCCGCCGTGGCATTCGTCACGGCCGGCTGCTTGGGCAGGATAAACCGTTCTTGAATCAGATGGTTTATGCGGTGCGCGACCTGATGCAGGGAGCTTATCCGGAATTGGTTGACTCAGCCTCACGCGTCGCCCGAGTTGTTGAAGCCGAAGAGAAGCAGTTTGATCGCGTGCTCAAGATCGGTCTGACACGTCTCGATGAAGAACTCAAGGGCCGCTTCACCGGCGACAAGGCATTCCATCTTTACGAGACCTTTGGCCTGCCGCTCGATTTCATGGTTGACGCAGCGCGAGATGCAGGAGTCCAGTTCGATCACGAGGGATTCGAGAAAGCCCGCAAAGAAGAACAGGAACGTGCCCGGGCATCGTGGAAGGGCGGAAGCCAGAAGACTGCCAGCCCTGTTTTTCGCGACCTCGCCAAAACCGACTTCCTTGGCTACAAGCAGCTGAGTGCCAACGATGCCGAGGTGCTGGCTATCGTGAAAGACGGCGTTGGCGTGCCTTCCGCGAAGGCTGGCGAGCAGGTTGAGGTCGTGCTCGATCATACGAGCTTCTATGGCGACTCCGGCGGGCAGATCGGCGATATGGGCTGGTTCACCTCCGTTGACGGCAATACGACCATCGCCGAGATCACTGGTGCTGTCCTTCCCGTGCAGGGCGTGCGTGCTCATAAGGCCGTGCTCAAGCAGGACATCGCTGTTGGCGATCATGTGAACACCATGGTCGATGGCGCCCGGCGCGACAACATCAAGCGCAACCACACGGGCACTCATTTGCTGCATGCCGCGCTGCGCCAGGTTCTAGGCACGCACGTGAAGCAGGCCGGCTCTGCGGTGCATCCGGATCGTCTGCGCTTCGACTTCTCTCACTTCGCTCAAGTCGCCGACGAGGAGTTGCAGGAGATTGAGGACATCGTCAACCGCGAAGTCCTCGCCAACGCAAAGGTCGAAACCCTCGTCGACGTGCCCATCGACGTTGCGGTGAACGAGTATCACGCCATGGCGCTCTTCGGCGAAAAGTACGGGGACAAGGTGCGCGTGGTGAAGCTCTCCGATGGTTTTTCAACGGAACTTTGCGGAGGCACGCATACCGCGGCAACCGGTGAAATTGGCCTGCTGAAGGTGACCAGCGAAAGCGCCGTCTCCTCCGGCGTGCGCCGCATTGAGGCAATCAGCGGCCTTGGTTCGCTCGATACTTTCCGCCGCGACTTCGAGGTGGCAAAGCTGGCCGGGCAGTATGTGCCGTCGGTCGACAACCTGACCGAAGGTCTACGTGCCAAGTTCGCTTCGCAGGAAGACGAACTGAAACGACTTCGCCGCGAACTGGAGGAGGCTCGCATGAAGTCGGCTGCAGGCGGTCTCGACGAAGCTATTCAGCACGCGACCGACGTTAAGGGCGTCAAAGTGCTCACGCACCGCGCCGATCAGCTGGAACGCGGCCAGTTACGCACCCTGGTCGACAACTTGAAGGGGAAGCTGGGCGAGGGAGTTGTGGTGCTCGCTTCCGCTCAGCCCGAGGGCAAGGTAGCCATCATTGCCGGAGTGACGCCGGGGCTGACCAAGCGCATACAGGCCGGAAAACTTGTTGGCGCGGTGGCGAAGTTTGTCGGGGGCTCGGGCGGTGGCAAGCCGGAGATCGCGGAAGCCGGCGGCAAGGATCCGTCACAGATCGAAGCCGCGTTGGCGGCAGCTCCCAAGGTTGTTGCGGAACTCCTCGGCTGATTACTGGCGCTCTCTCGAAAGCGATCTCCCTCGAATGTCGAAGGTGTATGCCACGCCGCCTTGAACGATGGGGAAGATGTGATAGGGCGCCACGTCCTTATTCCATGTCACCAATTGGGCTGCCAGCGCATTCGCAAATCCTGGATAGGTTGCCGCGGGCTGGCAGTTTGTTCCGTCTCCATTGCATATCTGTCCTAACAGGTTGAATTCGGCCTTGGGCGTATGGATGAAGGCCACTCCGGCCTGGAATGGAAACGTCCAGTGCTTCTCGGTGTGGGACGTTATGCGGCCGTATCCTGCCGTGACCATGAAACCGCTGCCACCGAGGTCGAGCCGGCCGGTACCGTGTACAGGATCGGCGTTGTCTGAGGACCAATCGATGTTGTTGATTGTGAATACCGCATTTTGCTGCGCTTTCAGGGATGCATTCACGCGATTGCGGTTGTAGAAGAGCAAGCCGGGGCTGATGTGAAACGGCCGATGGAAGGGGTAGTAGTCGGCCGCCGCGCCAGCATTGGCGAATCGAATATGGAGAGCAATATTGAAGTCGCTCTGGGTGAAGCTGTGATTGACGGGAAAGAAGTTTTCAAAGAGTCGAATGTCGAGGCGGGGCGACAGGTTGGTCGAGATATGTTCCCCGACGCCGAGCGGCGAGACCCCGGTGTAAAGACTGAGTCTTGAGAATCGCTCAAGGCGCCAGGCGGTTGGATCGACCTGCCCGCCTCCTTCCGTTGCAGGCATTCTCGTGTTCAGGTCGAAGCGATAGGGATCAGAGGTGTTTTGAGCCCTCAGCGCAGGTTGAACGCCAAGAAAGAGAAGTGCGCAGATCAGCCGCGCCCATCGCAGGCCGTTGAGAAAGACATGAGCCCTAAGAGTCAAGTGGCTTGCTGTCGGGCCGTGCCGCATGCTCGAACTACTCGACGTATTTCCTCCTATTTGACATTGGCCCGGACTTCGCCCGCCAGAGCCGAGCATTGAAGCTCTTCGGTTCTCTCTCTGACGGATAATCATCTCGTTTGCCAACCGCGGAATTGTAAAAAGACGCCTGGTACCGATTTTGGGAGCTTGGTGCAGTCAGAGTCTTCATCCGCTCAGCGTTAGTAGATGGACTATTAACCAATCTCTATAGACAGCCGTCTTTATTCATACCGGGAGTTAATATGTAGTTGATTAAATGCAGTGTGCCAAGTAACCGAAAGTAACTACGAGCTGCTATAAGGGCTGGAATCCTGCTAAAACGAAGAGTCGGCGTTTGGTGCGGGAATCTGCGAAAAGGTTGCCTACTTGGGGAAAAATGTCTGCAGTTGCTTGCACCAATGTGTTTTATAAGATGAAACGAGCACATTTGGGTAGCACTGAATTAACTCGAGATTTGCGTCTTTGCTGATATATTTAAGGGACTGGCAACCATGGCGGTTCCAGCAGACAGAGATGGCGTGGATGGAAGCGCTTGCTTTCATTCCTCCCGAGACGAAACTTCCTCAACCTCGGTAACGAAAATATTGGACTGACCTGTGGATAACCTTCACCCAAGTGAGGATGGCGAAGCTTTGCAAAGCGGCGTAAACCCAGGCTGGATTTCAGCAGTTTATACATCTTCGGAAGTCACTGAAGTAACCAGCTCTCGTTGGTTTGCCGTTTACACGACCTGCCGGCACGAGAAGCGGATCGCGCAGCATTTGCAACAGCGCGAGATCGCGCATTATCTGCCTCTATACCGGACCGACCGCAAGTGGCGCGATGGGTCCAAGGTCACGCTCGAGCTTCCACTGTTCCCCAGCTATATCTTTGTGCGCATTGCTCGCTCTGAGCGGGTAAGTGTCCTCAGCATTCCCGGCGCACTCTCAGTGGTAGGTGGAACTGGAGGGGAGCCGGCGCCCGTTCCCGATTCCGCGATCGAGGCCTTGCGGATCGGATTGCAGGAACACCGCATCGAACCGCATCCGTTGCTTCGGGTCGGTGAGATGGCAAGGATCCGATCTGGAGCATTTGCCGGAATGGAAGGCGTAGTTGTTCGGAAAAAGAGCGGCTTCCGGGTCGTTCTAACCCTCGAGCAGATTATGCAAAGCGTCGCCATCGAAGTGGATGAAGATGATCTAGAGCCGCTGGCAGATTTCAAGAGTCTCGCGGCCGTTTGAGTAATAGCGCAACCTGCTGCCGACCGACGACAGCATTGCAAAAAAGCAGTACTTCCCCATCTGCTAGATCGAATGATCAATGCCGGCAGTGAACCGGCGAAATCCCCGCGGTCAGAACATGGCTTCGTCCCTGGGGGCAAGGATTCCCCGTTTCAAGTTGACATCTTTGTCCCAGCCGCACGTATGCGCTGCAGCAATGCCAGTGATCAGCGGTGGTTTGACAGCAGACCCGCTTCGGTAAGAACGAAGCAATCTTGAGACTTTCCAGCCTAAGACAGCCGGCGAGAGGGTATATGACTGGACCATCCAGCTCGACAAGAGGCAGTACAGAAGAGCGGATTCTGACGACTGCTGCCTCCCTGTTCGCCCAATTTGGGTACAACGGGGTGAGCACGCGCGAGATTGCTTCGGCGGCAGAGGTCAATGAGGTAACGATCTACCGCCATTATCCCCGCAAGCGCGATTTGTACCTTGCGGTACTTGCCGCGGAGCTGCAGCGGGTTCACTTGCGCGGCGAGTTGCTCACGCGGTTGGCGGAAGCGCAGAGCGGCCGAGTAGCCCTGGCGTGCACGTTCGAACTGATTGCAACCACATTGCAACAGCAGCCGCAATTGTTGCGGTTGTTGCAATACAGCGCGCTGGAATTGAGCGAGGACCTGGATCCACTATTGCGCAGGCATCTGGGGGAACTGGTCGAAGTAGTCGCCCGATACCTGGAGCCCTGGATACAGCGTCGCGAATTGCGCGCGATAAACGCCAAGACTTTGGTGTTGACATTGATCGCCATTGTTTTGAGCCGGGGACCGCTGCGCCGGGTGTTCCTCAACGACGCTGAAAATCTGAATTCCCTGTTCGAGACCTACTCGGAGTTTTGCCTTGCTTGATTGCGGGAAGCAGTGATTTTGCGCGTCTGCCCGTTGCCGGCAGATGTCGTTCGCACGATGACTTCAACCTGGAACCGGCTCTCGATTTTGTAGAAGACGTTTGGCGCGGTTCGTATGAAAAAGGAGAACCAGAGCTCATGACGCTGAAGGGTAAGACAGCAGTGGTTTGTGGTGGAGGAGGATTCATTGGCGGCCATCTCGTCAGGAGCCTTCTCGCCAACGGTGTCAATGTCATTCGTGCCGTCGACGTGAAGCCGATTGAAGAGTGGTACCAAGCGTCTCCCGAAGTGGAGAACATGGTCGCGGACCTGAAGGACAGAGATAGCTGCTACAGCGCTGCGAAGAACGCGGATGTGGTCTTCCAACTTGCTGCCGACATGGGCGGAATGGGGTTCATCGAGAACAATAAGGCCCTTTGCATGCTGAGCGTCCTGATCAACACGCACATGCTGATGGCGTCGCGTGATTGCGGTGTGGAGCGCTTTTTCTACTCCTCGTCGGCCTGTGTATACAACGGCGAAAAGCAGAAGGATCCTCGGGTGACACCGCTCAAGGAGTCGGACGCGTATCCGGCACTTCCGGAAGACGGCTACGGATGGGAAAAGCTGTTCAGCGAGCGGATGTGCCGTCACTTTGAAGAGGATTTCGGGTTGAAGTGCCGAGTGGCGCGGTACCACAACGTTTATGGCCCACATGGTACGTGGACCGGAGGACGCGAAAAGGCGCCCGCGGCCATGTGCCGCAAAGTGCTGGAAGCCAAGTTGTCGGGTAATCACGAGATCGAGATCTGGGGCGACGGGCACCAGACCCGCAGCTTCATGTTCATCGACGACTGCACCAGGGGCACCGTGGCCATCACGGAGAGCGAGATCCAGGAGCCGTTGAATCTTGGATCGAGTGAACTGGTCACCATCAATCAACTCGTCGACATTGTCGAGGAGATTGCCGGCGTGAAGCTCAAGCGCCGCTACAAACTAGATGCCCCCAAGGGTGTGAATGGCCGAAACAGCGACAACACCAAAATTCAGGAATATCTGGGCTGGGCGCCCTCCATCCGGCTCAAGGATGGGCTCGCCAAGACCTTCGACTGGATCCAGAAAGAAATGCTCACCCTCGCGCATGCTTAGGTTTTGAGCAGGCGCTTCAATCAACCGGGATTGCAACGGCGGAGAGGTTTCAGATGAGCGAACCTGTTAACGAGCGTCAGATTCTGGGAGTGAATTTCTACGTTGGTGACGTGCAGGGCGCGATCCGCCGCCTTGCTGCAGGAGGGTTGCTGGTAGTACCTGCAGCTCCAGCGCTGAAGGATGTTGTCCAGAATGACGATTATCGCGAGGCGCTTACCAACTCCGACGTCGCCATCGCGGATTCGGCATTCATGGTTCTGTTGTGGAACCTGATGGAGGGCGACTCGATTCCGCGCCTTTCGGGTCTCAAGTACCTGCAGGAGTTATTGCGACAAGAGGATGTCCGTGCGCCCGGGAACACCTTCTGGGTGATGGCCGGGAACAAGAGCGCAAGGAAGAATACGGCCTGGTTGCGCTCCCAAGGCATCGAAATTCCGGACAGTTGCGTTTATGAAGCGCCGATATACGGCAACAAAATTGAGGACGCCGGACTGCTTGAAAAGCTTCAGGCCCTGCGGCCAAGGAACGTCATTATCACGCTTGGCGGCGGCACGCAGGAACGGCTGGGTTTTTACCTTAAGCGGAACCTCGACTACCTGCCCGCCATTCATTGCATTGGAGCGGCGATCGCGTTCCTGAGCGGAGACCAGGTGCGGATTCCCAACTGGGCAGACCGGCTCTACCTGGGATGGCTCTTCCGGTGCCTGTCGTCGCCGCGGCGCTTTGTGCCGCGCTATCTCTCAGCACCCCAGTTGATTCCCCTGCTATGGCGCTATCGTAATCACCTACCGGTCCCCCATGGTAACGACCAGGTTTTGACGCAAATAGAGTAGAGTTGAATTGCCTAACGTAGCTTCAACTGGAGATCTCCAAAGAATGAATTCAATCAGTCATCCGGCTACGATTGCCGTGGTTGGTTCGGGGTATGTTGGCCTTGTCGCCGCTGCCTGTTTTGCTGAAATTGGACACCATGTGGTGTGCGTGGATAACGATGAATCGAAGGTCCGGATGCTACAAGAGGGCGGGGTTCCGATTCACGAGGAGCATTTGCCCGAGCTGCTGGCGCGTCATCGCGGAAAGTCCCTGGAATTTACCTCAGACTTGCGGGCGGCGACGCAATCGGCGCAGGCCATTTTTATTGCGGTAGGAACGCCGCAGAGCCAGACTGGCAGCGCGGACCTGTCCTTTGTGGATGCCGTAGCCAGTGAGATTGCGCGCTCTATCGATTCGTACAAGGTGATCGTCGAGAAAAGCACAGTACCCGTCTACACCAATGAGTGGATCCGCCGGGTAATCGAACGAAATGGCGTTCCCAAGGATCTCTTCGATGTCACCTCGAATCCGGAGTTCCTGCGCGAAGGTACTGCAGTTGTTGATTTTCTGCATCCTGACCGAATCGTGGTCGGCGCGGCGACTGAACCTGCCGCCGACTTGCTGAAGAAGATCTACTTACCCCTGACGAACGGTGCGTATTACAACGTTGCGGGTTCTGTACCTGGACCGAGAACGGCAGCCGCCCCCCCACCGATCCTGCACACTTCGACGAAGGCCGCTGAAATCATCAAGCACGCATCGAATGCATTGCTCGCGACCAAGATCTCATTCATCAATGTGGTAGCCAACGTATGCGAAGCCGCCGGCGCCGACGTGGAAGAGGTCGCGCGAGGGATCGGAATGGATACCCGCATCGGCCCCAAGTTTCTGCGCGCCGGCGTAGGTTATGGAGGGTCCTGCTTCCCCAAGGATGTGGCCGCTTTTCGACACGTTGCAGAGCAAGTGGGTGTGGAGTTCGGACTGCTGCACGAGGTGGAAAAGATCAATGAGGAACAGAAACAACGTTTTTTCCAGAAGATTCGGTCGGCGCTCTGGACATTTCGTGGCAAGAAGATCGGCGTGCTTGGCCTTGCATTTAAAGGTGGTACCGATGACATCCGCGAGTCGCCGGCAATCGACATCGTGAAGAAGCTGCTAGACGAAGGTTGCATCGTATGCGCTCACGACCCCGCGGCGGCGAGTCGTTGCAAAGAGATCATTCCACCGGGACCCTGCATGCGCTATGTCGACGATCCCTATAGTGCTGCTCAAGACGCCGACGCTCTATTGATCCTGAATGATTGGCAAGAATTTGCCGAACTCGACCTTGACCGGCTGCACTACACGCTTCGTTATCCAATCGTGATCGATGGCAGGAATCTTTACGATGCAGCGACCATGACCAAGGCGGGTTTTACCTATCTGAGTGTAGGAAGACCGGGCCTGGCGCAGCCGATCGATCCTGCCGCCGCGTTCTTTCTGCCTAGGCGAAGAGATGGTGCACGGGTTTAAAGGTGCATTTTCCGTCGCTTCCGCCGTTTCAAATCGCATCGAAGACTAAGAACCGCTTCTTGCACAAATGTGGAATACTCTAAAGGTTCAATTGGCGATAACTTCAACGGATTAAGTTGTTGGAAAAAGGGTGATCGTTCGATGCGCGTGCTCATCACCGGCGCTGCCGGCTTTCTCGGGTCTCACCTTACGGATGCATTGCTGGCAGATGGGCACCAGGTTTTGGGCGTCGACAACTTGAGCACGGGCTCGCTGGAGAACCTGCAGCATCTGAACTCGGAACCGAGATTCGAATTTCTCAAGCACGATATCTGCGATTCTTTCGATCCCAAGCACGTCGATTACGTGTTTAATCTCGCTTCTCCGGCCAGCCCTGAAGATTACATGCGGCTCGGCATCGAGACTCTGATGGTCGGATCGACGGGCACCCGCAACGCGCTCGAAATTGCCAAGAGACACGGCGCAAAGTTTCTGCACGCGTCCACCTCTGAGTGCTATGGAGATCCGGAAGAGCATCCCCAAACGGAAGAGTACTGGGGACACGTAAACCCCATAGGTCCACGCTCGGTCTACGATGAGTCAAAGCGCTTTTCCGAAGCTCTCGTCACTGCGTACCATCGCTATGAGAAGGTTGATACGCGGCTGGTCAGGATCTTCAATACCTACGGTCCCCGCCTGCAGATGAATGATGGCCGGGTTATCTCGAATCTGCTTACCCAGGCGTTGCGCGGCGACGAGCTGACGATTTATGGCGACGGCAGTCAGACGCGAAGCTTCTGTTACGTCTCTGATGAAATTGACGGCATTGTAAGACTCGCCCGCAGCAATGAGCATGCACCGGTAAACATTGGCAATCCGACGGAATGGACGATCCTGGAGTGCGCGAAGGCGGTGCTGAGCGTGACCGGATCAAAGAGTGCGATCGTATATCGCCCCCTTCCGCAGGATGATCCTTCGCAGCGCCAGCCGGACATCAGCAAGGCCCGGCGCCTCTTGAACTGGGAGCCGAAGATCGATCTGGAAACTGGACTGAAGCTTAGTCTGGACTATTTCAGAACGTGCATTGAAGCTGCTGCCTAGATCACTTCAACTCACAAACAGAATCGTGTCACGGCCTGTACGATATGAATTGCAAGATCGGCACAGCCGGGGAGCATTATTGTGAAACGAGCGCTAATCACGGGTGTGACGGGGCAGGACGGAGCGTACCTTGCACAGCTTTTGCTGACCAAGGGATATGAGGTCCACGGAATCAAGCGCCGCTCATCCCTGTTCAACACCAATCGCATCGACCATATCTACGAAGATCCGCACATGAATGGACGCCATTTCATGCTGCATTATGGCGACCTGACCGACTCAAGCAGCCTGATCCAAGTGGTGCAGAAGGTGAAGCCCGACGAGATCTATAATCTCGCCGCTCAGAGTCATGTGAAGGTGTCCTTTGAGGAGCCGGAATATACGGCAAACTCCGATGCACTTGGCACGCTGCGCCTGCTCGAGGCAATCCGAATTACAGGCCTCGAAAAGGTGACCCGGTTCTACCAGGCCTCGACCTCCGAGATGTTTGGGCTGGTGCAGGAAATTCCGCAGAAGGAGACAACTCCTTTCTATCCACGCTCGCCATACGCCGTTGCCAAGCTTTACGCCTACTGGATCACGGTGAATTATCGGGAGGCGTACGGGATGTACGCCTGCAACGGAATTCTGTTCAATCACGAGTCCCCTACGCGTGGTGAAACGTTTGTCACGCGCAAGATTACGCGGGGACTGGCACGGATCAAGACGGGATTACTGGATCGGCTCTATCTGGGCAATCTCGACGCGCTACGGGACTGGGGACACGCACGCGACTATGTTGAAATGCAATGGCGCATGTTGCAGCAGAACGCGCCGAGGGACTATGTCATCGCGACCGGTGAGCAGCATAGCGTGCGGGAATTCGTGGAACTGGCGGCGAAGTTCCTTGATATCCAGATCACCTGGGAAGGGACGGGCGCAGAGGAAAAAGGAATCGACAACAATGGAAACGTGGTTGTCGCCGTTGACCCGCGCTACTATCGTCCCACCGAAGTGGAGACCCTGCTCGGCGATCCAACCCGGGCGCGAGTAGAGCTGGGATGGGAGCCAAAGGTCACCTTTCCCGAGCTGGTGCAGGAAATGGTGGAAGAGGACCTGAGGATCGCTGAGAAAGACGCGCTGGTCCGGAAGCACGGCTACTCAGTTTTCAATTATCACGAAAACTGAGACCGAGGTCGGGCGATGATGGAGAAACACAGCAAGATTTTCGTCGCAGGTCATCGCGGGCTAGTGGGCTCGGCGATTTGCCGTGTGCTTGGCCGCCACGGATACAGCACTCTGATTCTGCGTACCCACGCGGAACTGGATTTGGCGGATCGTAAAGCAACGTTGGAGTTCTTCGATCGCGAACGGCCCGAATATGTGATCCTTGCAGCGGCCAAGGTCGGGGGAATTCTAGCTAATGACACGTATCCCGCCGACTTCATTCGCGACAACCTCGAAATCCAGACCGGTGTAATTGATGCTGCCTATCGTAGTGGAGTCAAGCGGCTGCTTTTTCTGGGTTCAAGCTGCATCTATCCAAAGCTCGCTCCGCAGCCGATCAAGGAGGAGTACCTTCTTACAGGTCCTCTTGAACCCACTAATCGCGCATACGCACTGGCTAAGATTGCAGGGATCGAGATGTGCTGGTCATACAACCGGCAATTCGGCACAAAATACCTCGCCGCAATGCCGACGAACCTTTATGGTCCAGGGGACAATTTCGATCTGCACGGATCGCACGTGTTGCCGGCGCTGATGCGAAAAGTTGTGGAGGCCAAGCGGGCTGGGGAGAAGAAACTTGTTGTCTGGGGGACGGGCCGACCGCGGCGCGAATTCCTTTATAGCGATGATCTGGCCGAAGCATGCATTCACCTCATGACCCTGCCCGAACAGAAATACGAGGCTCTGATTTCGCAGGACTATGCCCCGTTGATCAACGTGGGTACGGGCGAAGACCTGACCATTCGCGAACTGGCTGAACTGGTTGCGCGGGCACTCGACTTTGATTGTGAACTCGTTTTCGACACGTCGCACCAGGATGGAACGCCTCAGAAGCTGCTCGACGTAAGTCGAATTCACGCTCTCGGCTGGAAGGCGAAGGTGGGTCTCGAGGATGGAATTCGATCAACGTACGAGTCGGCTCGCCCACAACTGGAACTTGTTGCGCCCTGATGGATCGAGGCCGCTCAACCATTGCGATTGGTGAAGTGCGAGCGAAGGCTGTTCTGGTACGACCATCGTTTCATCGCTGTGTTAGCCTCTTAGTCACCAACCACGCCCATACAGAGTTGCCGCACCGGCCAAGGGTGGTCGGGGTCGCATGGCCTCACAGAAAAAGTGCTGCGCTGTCATTCGATCAAGGTATGCGTCTCTTTAATATCGGTCATCTGACCTCAAAGAAGGACAATGGATTTTAGGACTTCACGCCTGATTATTGCTGGATTTGTGCTTATGCAATCGGCTATTCTCGTCGCCCAGGAACAGCGTCCTGCCTTGATTCCCCTAGGCTCCCAAGGTGGGGGTTCCTCATCCTCTGCCGCGGGGACGTCGCTTGGTTCGGTGGGCAGCCTCTCAGATGGTCCGATCATGCCTGGCGAGATGGTGCACATCAACGTGTTTGACGCGCCTGATTTCTCGCTGATCACGAGGGTCTCTGAGACCGGGGACGTGCCATTTCCGATCATTGGCTCGTTTCATATTGCCGGTCTCAACAGCGCGAGCGCAGCCAGCCAGTTAGCGAAGCAGTTGAAGGATCGCAATCTCATGATGGATCCAGAGATTACGATCACGGTTGATTCGACTACCACAGGAATCACGATACTTGGCGAGGTTCGTAGTCCCGGCATTTATCCGCCGCCAGGCAAACGTCAACTCTCCGACCTGCTTGCAACGGCGGGCGGATTGACGGCAAATACGGGCCGGATCATCGAGATCACCAACGATGCTAATCCCGGGAAGACGGCATCTCTTAGCTGGGATCCGACGATGCACAACACCGAAAATTTTGATCGCCCCGTCCACGCAGGCGACCGTGTTCTGGTTCGTTCGTGCGGCATCGCCTATGTCGGCGGGAATGTCGGCAAGCCAGGCGCATATTCGCTTTGTGGTTCGCCGAAGATGACTCTGTGTGAGGTGATGGCGCTGGCTGGAGGTGTTGCGCCCATGTCCTCACTCAGTAAAACGTATCTGGTTCGCGCGCAGCCCGACGGAACCAAGGTCGTGGAACAAATTAACATCCAGAAAGTTCTCACTTCGAGAGTGGCTGACCCGGTCGTCCATGAAGACGACATCATCTACGTCTCGCCAAGCCCCATCAAGCAAGTCTTGAAGCAGGCCGTGTCGTTTGCACTTGCAATCACGCCGTCGCTCCTTTATCTCTATCATCCGTAGAGCGAGAGAAGCAGTCGTGATCGAAGCCAACTTCAGATCAGGTTAGCAGCGCCCGGAGTCGTGTGAAGATCAGTATCGTAACTCTATCGTTCAATCAGCGCGTCTATCTGAAGGAAGCTATCGACTCTGTGCTCTCGCAGAGTTACCCTGATCTCGAATACATCATTGTCGACCCGGGATCGAGCGATGGCAGCCGGCAGTTGATATCGAGTTACGGAGATCAGATAACCGCAAGAATCTTTGAGCCTGACTGCGGCGCAGCTGATGGCTTAAATAAGGCGTTCTCTCTGGCCACCGGCGAGGTTTACGGATTCCTCAATGCTGACGACATTCTCTTACCGGGCTCGCTGAACCATGTTGCGGAGTTCTTCCGCGCCCATCCTGAATGGGACATGGCGATGGGAGACGGATTCAAGATTGATGGAAGGGGTCGGAGGATCCGGCACTACGTTGCCCGAGATTTTTCGGTTCGACGCTTCTTTTATGGCGGAACGCAATGGCTGCAGCAGTCTACGTTTTTCAGGGCGGCGGTTTTTCAGCGTTCTGTAAGGTTCAACATCGAAAACCGCACAAGCTGGGACGGAGAGTTTTTCCTCAATCTCGCAAAGCAAGGTGCAAAGATCGGTTATATCCACGCAGATCTTGCTGGTTTTCGGATTCACGAGGAATCGATTTCGGGTTCGGGCAGAATGAACGGACAGTATCAACGGGACTGCAAGAGGATTTTCCGGCAACTGGTGGGGCGCGAGTGGCGTGTCACCGACGAAGCTCTTCGGTTGTTGTACCGAGCGGAAGGACTCCTGAAACGCATGAGCGCACGAATGCAATAGTAAGGAAGATGTTGCGTGAGGATAGCTTTTCTCTGGACCGGCTTATCGGGGTACATGAACGCATGCCTGAAGGAACTCGGTTCTCGTGAGGGAGTCGAACTGTTCGTAGCGCACCAGTTGCCGCACGTGGAAGCCCCTTTTGAAGAGGCCCACTTTGCCTGGATTCGAGATCGGATGACGTGGCGTTCTCAGCCCAATTTCGCGCAGCTGAAACCAAAGCTGGAAGAGTTTGTGCCCGAAATCATGGTGGTGCCTTCATGGCACGTGAAGACGTATCGCCGCGCCGCACGCGACTTTGCAGGTCGTTGCCGGCGCGTAATGGTGATGGACAATCCCTGGCGCGGTAGCCTTAAGCAGCGATTGGGGACTCTGGTTGCTCCTTTCTATGTGAAGCCCCTTACTGACTTGGTCTGGCTGCCCGGTGAACGACAAGCGACCTTCGCGCGCAGGCTGGGGTTTTCGCAAAGTACGATCCTTCGGGGCTCCTTTACCTGTGACCATCCGTCATTCACGGCTATACATGAATCGCGCATCGCTCAGGGGCTGGCTATTCCACGGCGATTCGCCTTTGTGGGCAGGATGGTGCAGTCGAAATGCGTGGACAGGCTGGTGGAGGCTTACAGGATCTATCGCAAAGAATGTGCAGATCCATGGCCATTAGTCTGCTGCGGTTCGGGTCCTTTACGCAGTCGCCTCGAAGGCGGGGAAGGGATTCGATTAAGCGGGTTTGTGCAGCCCGACAAGATGCCCGAGGTGTTGGGGTCGGTTGGATGTCTTATCTTGCCCAGCAAGTTTGAACCTTGGGCCCTGGTCGTGCACGAGGCCGCCGCCGCTGGTCGATTGATTCTTGCCTCAGAAAACGTGGGGTCAGTTACGCACCTGGTGCAGCCCGGATACAATGGCTTTATCTTCAGCCCGAATGACGCCCGCAGCCTTGCCAGGTTGATGTCTCATGTAAGTTCGATGAGCGATGCCCGACTCGATCAGATGTCGCGCGCAAGCCACTTACTCTCATACCAGTTTTCTCCGAAGCGATGGGCAGATATCCTGCTTCAGTCCTATGATCCGCCCGGCAAGAAGCTTCCATGAAGACAATTTTGGTGCCAACAGAAGACGGCATTTTCCCAACGGATTGATTCGGCAAGATAGATGCAAGCGCGAATCCCAAGAATTCCGGAGCGAGTTTAACCTCGATTCAAAGGTCAGGATATCGATTTGGCAACACGAGAGAACCAGAGTATCGATTCTGCTGCAGTCAACCCCGAGTTGGTGGGCGGTCCCGCGCTCGCCACTGGATTTTCCGATGAAGATCCTTTTCGCCGCATTGTCCAGTTCTTGAAGAAGAGAGCCTGGATTGTGGTGGTGACCACCCTGGTAGGTCTCGTGATCGCCAGTCTGGTCAATCACTTTTCGCCGAAGCTCTATACAGCGGGCGCCAACCTCGAAGTGCAATCGGAGGACATTTCATCGCAATTCCGTCTCGAGCAGATGCAGGGCCTCGGCGGTAGCGAGGATATCAGCGAGAAGCTTGATACCGAGATTGAAATCCTGCACAGCAGGCAGTTGGCGCTGGAGACAATCAAAGAACTGCACCTCGAAAACAATTCCGATTTTGTTCCCCTGGTCAACAACAGGCCTTGGGATCTGTCGAAGCCGACGATCCGCGAAATGTTGATCGCCGATTTCCGGGGCAGCTTCAAAATTACGCGTCTAGGTCATACGGATATCGTCACGATCTCCGCCACTTCAAGAAACCCCGAAGTGGCCAGCCTGATGGTCAATACTCTCATAGATCGCTATATCGAGCACTCCTTTCGAGAGAATTACGCAGCCACTGCAAAGATCTCAGACTGGCTCGATGAGAAGCTGAACGGCTTGAAGGATAATCTCGAAAAGAGCCAAGCGCACATTCTCGATCTTCAGAAGGATATCGGCGTATATGGAATGGACCCGACGCACAGTGTCCTGGTCGCGACTCTTGAGGAACTCAACAAACAATACGCCGACGCGGAAGTGGACAAGTTACTGAAGGAGTCGCGCCTGCAGGCGATCAAGAGTTCCTCGCCTGAGGTGATTGACGCGGCGCTCGGTTCCACTGATCCGGCCCTAATGTCTGGAAAACAAAGGCTGGCGCAATTGAGTACGGATTACACCTCGCTTTTGCAGACATACGGACCCGCCTACCCACGGGCCAAAGCCATGAAGGCGCAGATCGATCAGTTGAAGGACGAAATTGAAAAAGAAGAGAAGGCACAGGTAGCGCGAGCACAAAAGGAATACGATGCATCCGAAAACAACGAGTCGAAGCTCCTGGGGGCGTTGAACAAGCAGGAGCAGGATGCGTACAGCAAAGGCGAGAAGGCTGTGGAATACGAACTGGCTCGCCGCGATTACGAAACCAACCGTCTTCTCTACGACGGACTTCAGCAGCGGCTGCAAGAAGCCAGCATTATGTCCGGCCTGCATTCCACCGCGATTCACATCGTCGACAACGCGGACATTCCCACTTTTCCGAGCCGACCGCGACGGATCTTTAACCGTGCGCTGGGATTGGCGATTGGCTTTGCAATCGGGGTTGGAATTTCGATCCTTCTTGAGGCGATGGATACCAATCTCAAGACGATGTCAGAAATCGAGCAGGCGCTTCAACTGCCATTACTGGCGGCAATCCCTGCCGTAGATCCGGAACATCTACTTCCCGCCAAGTTCAAGGAGCACGCCATAAGCCCTGGGGCTTCATCCTGGTCGAAGATCGCTGAGGCTCTGCGCGGCATGCGAACGTCGATCCTGCTGTCCAGTCCAGGCGCGCCACCCAAAGTCATCATGATAGTGAGTACACGGCCTTCGGAAGGAAAGAGCTCCGTCGCATGCCTGACAGCGATCACATTCGCACTGAATGGATCAAAAGTGCTGATCATCGATGCGGATTTGCGCCGTCCGGCGATTCACCTTCGCTTCAGGATCGGCAAGGGACTGGGTCTCTCGTCTGTGCTCTCCGGCAAATCGACGCTAAGTGAGGCGGTGACGGAATGGCCGGATCTGCCCAATGTGCACATCCTTACCTCGGGACCAGTGCCACCACTGCCCTCGGAACTGCTGAGCTCCAGGGAGATGGACGATCTACTTGCGAAAGTACGGGGCGACTACGATTTTGTAATTCTCGACACACCTCCGGTGCTACCCGTGACGGACGCTTCGGTCCTCGGGCGCCTCGTCGACGCTGCCATCCTCATCGTTCGCTACAACGCGGCGCAGAAACAGGTTGTGCGCCGGTGCATTGACTTGTTGGAGCGTTCGGGAACCCATCTGCTTGGAGTTGCCGTTAATGCCGTCGACTTCACTGCGCCCGAATATGCCGATTACTACGGGCGCAAGTACTACGAGTACTATGGCGAACGCCAGGAATAGTCGTTCACGGCGGCGAGACTCATTGAGGTTGACAGATTGCGTATAGGTTTCGTATCCATGTGGGATCCATCAGACCGTACAACATGGTCGGGGATCCCATTCCAAATCCTTGCGCAGATGCAGGCCCAGAACGTAGATGTAAAGGTCCTCAGTCCGCTCGGAACAAAGGCGAAATATCTCCTCGCTCCGGTGAAACTGATGGCGAGGAGCAGAAAGAAATCAGCCACCCTTGATCATTTCCCGTTGGTTTTGCGCGCATATGCAAAACAGATTGATAAATTTGTTAAAGAAAACGGAATTGATGTAGTTTTTTCTCCGAGTTCGATTCCAATCACGCTGCTGAACTGCGGGAAACCGATCGTCATCTGGACAGACGCGATATTTCACTCCATGTATGACTACTACGGCAAGACCTTCGCCAATATGACGATTTCCGCCGTGGCACGTGGAAAGTGGCAGGAAGAAACAGCATTGCGCAACTGCCGGGTTGCGGCATATGCATCAACGTGGGCCGTGGATGGAGCGCGTCGTTTTGCAGATGTCTCGAAGCTGAAAGTCCTGCCGTTCGGTTCAAGTCTTCCTGTGCGGCACTCCGCCGACGAAATCGCCCGGTTCGCATCCAAAAAAAGAGCAACCCGCAGACGGCAATGCGAATTGCTTTTTGTAGGTGTGAACTGGGAGCGCAAAGGCGGCGCGGTTGCGGTGGAAACGGCAAGGTTGCTGAACGAGGCCGGAATCGAGACAAGGCTTCGCATCGTCGGCTCGCACCCGCCGGAAGAGGTTCCACCCTTTGTGGAGGTTCTTGGATTCATCAACAAGAATTCCGATGCAGGAAGAGAGAAATTCATTGATCTTTTCCGTAGTGCGGATTTCTTCATTCTTCCTACCAAGGCGGAAGCTGCGGGAATTGTATTCGCCGAGGCAAGCTCATACGGATTGCCGTGCATAACCTATGCCACCGGTGGAGTTACGGATTACGTGCGCAGCGGAATCAACGGAATTTGCATTGCGCCGGGATCACCGGCTGCGAGATTCGCCGACGAGATCAGGAAGATGGTAGAGAGCCCCGCCGAATACGAAGCGTGCGCAGCACGGGCGTTTCAGGAATACAGAACGCGCTTGAATTGGGAAAGTTCAGTGCGGCAACTTGTAGAGTACTGCGCGGAATGCGCGCGTTCTTAGGAACGAAGATCAAATTACCAATGGCAGTTACTACCAATGCACGGATCGTTATCAGACCGATGACAGCAAAGAGGCCACTTCTCAGCAAATGGGCCGATGTATTCTGCGCTGTGCTCGGAATTGGTACTTCGTTTTCGGGCCACCTCGTCGGCGACCTCTACGCTGCAGAGGCCCTGTTGCTCGTTGTGTTTCCGGTTCTGATCATTTTGCGCGGGCGAAGGGTGCTGAGGGGCGAGTTGAAAGTGTTCTACCTGCTCATGGCGTTCTGGCTACTGGGCCTTGTAATTGCAGACGGGTACAACCAGATACCAATCGTCGACCGCATGCGTGGAGTTGCTCTGATCGTCTTCTTTGGCATCAACGTTTTAGGGATGTCGATTCTCCTGGGGCAGAACGAGAAGAGGAAGGTCTACTATTTTGTCGGGCTGATGTTGGGAGCGCTCGCCGCCGTCAGGTTGCAGCCGTCGCTGGCTTTCCAAGATTACCCGTGGAAGTTCGGGTATTCCTGGGGAACGATGCAACTCGTGTTGATTGTTAGTTCCTACCTTTACGCTCGCCACAGGTACGTGGTGTCGGCTCTGCTCATTCTCGGGATCTGCGCAGTCAACCTCGCCCTTAATTATCGTTCGCCGGTGCTTGATCTTTTGCTCACCATTGCGATGGTCTATCCGATCATTCCCGAGAGATTTGGAAACTTCCAGCTTCTCCCTAAAACTCAAGGGCTTCGATTGGTGGTCCTTGCACTTATTGCGACAGTCGCGGCCGGGGCGGCGAAACAGATGGTTGACTTCGTAACGAAGGCCGGACTCATCAGCGATGAAGCGAAAGAAAAGAATGAGTCGCAAGCCAAGTTGGGCAACCTGTTGCTTGGAGGCCGACCAGAGTTTGTAATCGGATTGCGCGCCGCTCTCGACAGCCCGCTCATCGGACATGGTTCGTGGGCGAAGGATATCAAGTACTTCGAAATGTTCTATGACTGGACGGTAGAAACTGGCGCTCAGGAGGAACAAACGGGCGGCGATATTGAAGCCGAGGCCGACGGGCTGATCCCAGGCCACTCGCACATCATTACCGCATGGGTGTGGGCCGGCATTGCAGGCCTGATCTTCTGGATCTATGTTATTTCTCTCGTCGGCCGAGGAATGGCCAGTGTGGCCCTGCTGAGGCCTCCGCTCGCACCGCTCTACATGTGGTTCCTGATTTCGATGTTTTGGGACATTCTATTCTCGCCCTTTGCCGCGAATCGTCGCGTCACTGAGGCAGTGATGGTGGTGATTGTGGCGGATCTGCTGGAGAAGAGAGTGCCGGTCATCCAGGCTTCCTGGCGTCGAATGGGCGCTACCGTCAATGTCCGAGCGTTGAAGGCTAGCAACAAACCGATCATCAGTTCAAGCTAGTCGAGGAACCGGAGAGTCATCGTTGACGATAAATTCCAGAGACCGTATCCCAAGTCTCGACGGGCTGCGTGGAATCGCGATCCTGCTGGTTTTCCTCTTCCATTACTTTCCCCGAGATCATCGAGACCCCCTGTCAGCGCTGGCAAGTCTGGGTTGGTCAGGGGTTGATCTCTTTTTTGTCCTGTCAGGATTCCTGATCACCGGAATCCTGACAGACACTCGAGATGCCCCGAACAGGTTCAAAGCATTCTACCTTCGCCGTATTCTTCGACTCTTTCCCGTCTATTTCGTGGCTGTTTCCATCGTCGTTGTCGGAACCCATTTCCTGCGCGGATACCGTAACTGGATGGATATTCCCTTCTTTTTTTATGGCTCCAACATCGTCGAGTTGCTGCCTCACTCCGTTTCAATTTTCCCTCCCTACTTCAATTGCCAACACTTCTGGAGCCTCGCCCTGGAGGAGCAGTTCTACTCGATTTGGCCTTTCGTCGTCTTCTTTGTCCCGTCGAGGCGGACTCTCATTCGAGTTTGCGTGTGTGGAATCCTGGGGGCACTCACGCTCCGTGTGATTGCTACGGCGCTCGGTCTGCCGCTGTTCGTCAGTTATATCGAGTTGCCGGCGCGAATGGACTCTCTGCTAATCGGCGCATTACTCGCGATTCTTGTACGCGAGCCTGATCCAGCAAGATGGCTGAACAAGAAGCGACTCAACTGGGTATTCTGGGGGGGGGAGCGGCGCGCTCGCCATCGTGCTCGTCATCGCGCGGACGCTCTGGATATCTGTCCCGATGAACACCGTGGGATTCTCGATTCTGGCGAGCATTTATGCAGCGGCTGTTGCGCTCGCCCTCATCCCTGGCACGTTTTGGAATCGCGTGGGGTCAATGCGAGGTTTACGTTTCTTTGGGAGATATAGTTACGGTCTCTATATTTGGCACAGCCTATTCATTCATGTCACATTGGGATGGAACGAAGAGTTCCGTCGCATAATTCACCCCAGGTTACTCGCCGACTTAATCTATTGCGCGTGCATTCTTGCTCTGTTCGCGGCTATTTCGGTCCTGAGTTATTCGTTGATTGAACAGCGCTTCCTTCGCTTGAAGCCAAAGTTTGAAGCGACACCGGTCACTGTTTGACGCTGTCGTTGAGAACAGGAATTATGCATATTCTTACAAAAGTAAAGCATCGCAAGGGTATCCAGGAGTCGCTGAGCAATATCGGCTGGCTCAGCAGCGACCGCTTTATCCGGATGTTTGGCGCACTGATCGTTGGAACCATGGTGGCTCGATATCTTGGGCCACGAGAGTTCGGGTTCCTGAGCTATGCGTTAGCCATCTACAACCTGTTCAACATCGTTTCCAATCTCGGGCTGGACTCGCTAGTGGTTCGCGACATTGCGCTTGACGCAACCCGGGAACCGCGCATTCTTGGCACCGGGTTTGTACTGAAGGCAGCGGCAAGCGTAATCACGACGATCGCGGCCACCATCGCCGCCTGGTTCCTCGACCCACACGACCGAATGCTCGTCAGCATTGTTGCGCTGCTCTCTTTCTGTTCCATCTCGCAAGCTCTGGATGTTATCGATTACTTTTTCCAGGCTCACATTCGATCGAGATATACCGTTGTGCCGCGCAGGACTGCATTTGTTTTGGCGAGTATAGCCAAGGTGGTAGCGGTCTTTCTCCATTGCGGCCTGCTGGCATTTGCCTGGATCTGGGCACTGGAGATAGTGCTGGGTGAGATCGGCCTCGTCATCTCCTATTTCTCCTATCGCCGGCTCCTGCCACGCTGGAATTGGGACCTGGGACAGGCCAAGTCATTGCTGAAGGAGAGCTGGCCACTCCTCGTCTCCAGTCTCATGATCATGGTTTACATGCGGACCGATCAGGTGCTGCTGGGGAAGCTCAGTTCCATGGAGGCGGTGGGAAACTACACCCCGGCGATTCGTTTTTCTGAGATCTGGTACGCAATTCCAATGATCGTGACCACCAGCGTGATGCCGCGTCTTCTGAAAAGTCGAGAAGCCAATCCGGATTTGTACTATGCGCGATTGCAGGTGTTCTATCAGGCCTTGATCCTGGTGAGCCTGGTGGTAACGCTCGGCACACTGGCTTTCGGACCGATGGCGGTGAGGCTGCTGTATGGATCGAAGTTCGCTGCGGCCGCAAATATTCTGTCGATCCACATCTGGACTGGAATCTTCGTGTCTGTGGGATGCGTCGGTGGCCAGCAATATGTGCACGAGAAAATTACATCGAGCGCTTTGCATCGGACCCTGCTGGGAGCAATCGCCAACGTGGTGCTGAATCTTCTTTGGATTCCGCGCTGGGGTGGCATTGGCTCCGCCATGGCCACGCTGGTTGCCCAAGGGATCAGTTCCTACTTTGCTGACGCCCTCGAACGGCGGACGCACCATATATTCCGCATGAAGACGCTTGCATTCCTGCGATTCTGGCTTTTGCCGTTCCGGCTGCTGCAAGGAACAGCCGAATGAACCAATTGGCGACTCCAGTTGCGCTCATCGTCTTCAACCGACCGGAGACCACGAGACGAGTTTTCTCGGCAGTAGCCGCCGCCCGTCCGGAGCGGCTCCTGCTGATTGCGGATGGACCGCGCGCCAGCCGGCCGGAAGAGGGCGAACTCTGCGCACAGGTCAAAGAGATCGTCTCCAGGGTTGATTGGCCGTGCCGAGTCGAAACGAATTTCGCGGCAGAGAATATGGGTTGCCGCCGGCGAGTGATTTCAGGGCTAAACTGGGTCTTTTCTCTGGTTGAAGAGGCAATCATCCTCGAGGACGATTGCCTGCCGGATCCTAGTTTCTTCCCGTTCTGTGCCGAGTTGCTGGAGCGCTACCGAGATCAGGCGCAGATAGGACACATCGCTGGATTCAATCCCTTCGCGAAGCATCTTAGTACCCGATACAGCTATTTCTTTTCAGCCATGATTTCCGTTTGGGGATGGGCAACATGGCGTCGGGCATGGCAGGAGTATGACGAGCAACTCCGATTGTGGCCACAATTAAAGGCTGGTGGTTTCCTGAGCCAGATACTTCCCGATAAAAGGGCGGTTGCCTACTGGTCAAGGACCTTCGACGCAATGTACGAAGGAACAGGTCCTAACACCTGGGATTTTCAATGGGTGTACACCTGCTGGACGCGAAATTGGTTAAGCATCGTCCCAAGCCGAAACCTGATCCAGAACATAGGATTCGGAGCGGACGCGACACACACAACTCGTTACAATCACAGTTTCGCGATTCCGGCGACATCGATCCAGAGCCCGTTTCACCATCCCCCAGAAATAGCCGCCCGAGCAGAATACGCGAAGGTCCTGCATCGACGGTTCTACACTCCGAGCATTCTGCGAAGGGTTGGACGTAAGGTCCTGATGCGATTTGGCCATGCGAACTAAGTCCGCGAACGATTTGATAGAAGCCTCAATAATGTCGATCCCGTTATCTAGTTTTGATCCGCCAAGCTGCAATGTCTGCTCGTCTTCCATGAGTCTATTCGGCGATGCGGTAGTCTTGAAGAAATATCCGGTGAAGTATTTCCGCTGCGCGACGTGCGGGTTTATTCAGACTGAACAGCCATACTGGCTGAATGAGGCGTATTCCTCCGCGATCGCCAGCCAGGACGTTGGGATCATGTTCAGAAATCTGACGAACGGCGAGGTCACGTCAGCGGCCCTGAATCTCTTGTTTCCGGACTTCAAATCGGCGCTCGATTGCGGGGGTGGGCACGGTGTGCTGGTCCGGCTCATGAGAGATCGGGGATTCAATTTCTTCTGGTCGGATCTGCACGCAGCAAATGATTTTGCGAGGGGGTTTGAAGCTCCCGCCGACTTGAAGTTCGACTTCCTGACCGCGTTTGAACTGCTCGAGCACCTTGTAGATCCGATTGCGGAGATCTCGAAGCTGATCGCAATGTCGGACAATGTGTTTGTTTCCACCTGCCTGGTGCCCGAGCCTGCTCCGAGCATTTCCGATTGGTGGTACTACATGCCGACAAGCGGGCAGCACGTCTCGTTTTATACAAAGGAATCGCTTCGAATTATCGGCAGGAAATTCGGCCGACACGTGCTCTCGATTGGAACATTTCATTTGTTTACGAAGGAGCCGACAAGCTACTTCCGATATCGTCTCGCAACAAGCCCACGGATCGCGCGACTGATAAACAAGGTGCACTCGCGGCCCAGCCTAACAGCAAGTGATCTGGAAAAGATGACCCGGTGAACCTTACGCTCCCGATGTTCCATACTGGATTGGGGAGAACGATGGGAAGGGTGCGCATAATATAGATGCAAATTTGCTATGACTACCAGATATTTGCCGCGCAGAGGTATGGCGGCATTTCCAGATACTTTGTGGAAATAGCAACGAGGCTGCAGAGATTTCCGAGTACAAACGTGCAGGTTATCGCGCCACTCTATCGATGCAAACTCCTCGACGAGAAACGCGGACAAATTCCAGTCCTCGGAACCCATTTCAATGGAACGTTTGAGAGGTCTACTGGCCTGTGCATGGCAGTAGGGAAGATTGTTACGAAGGCGGTCGCCGGTTTTTATCGGCCGGATCTGGTGCACGAGACCTTTTACTCGAGAACCAGGACGGTGAGAACGGGAAGGAAGACGGTGATCAGTTTCTATGACGCTGTGGCGGAGTTATTCCCTCTTCCGCCTTCGAATCAGCAGGGGCCGATGCCGGTGCGACAAGCAGCGTTCGATCGCGCAGATCACTTGATCTGTATCTCGCAGAACACACGAACCGACCTGATCAGGCTGTACAACGTTGATCCTGCAAAGGTGAGCGTGATTCCATTGGCGACATCGATGGTGCCATCGAAGCAGGCGCCGGCCGCGGTCGCGGAACCGTTCTTCCTGTTTGTAGGAGGACGGTGGGGATATAAAAACTTTTTGGGATTTGCGGAGGCTTATTACGCTTCAAAGCTATACAAATCGCACAAGGTGATTTGTTTTGGTGGCGACCCGTTCGCAAGTCACGAAGTGCGTCGCTTGAATGAGCTGGGCATTCCTCTTGACCGGTTCGAAATCATAGATGGAGATGACGAGTTGCTGGCCCGCTACTATGCAGCCGCCGTAGCATTTGTCTATCCATCGCTTTACGAAGGGTTTGGTATTCCGCTGCTCGAGGCGATGGAGTGCTCCTGCCCGGTGCTTTGCGGCAACACGAGTTCGATGCCCGAAGTGGCCGGGGATGCCGCACTCTACTTCGACCCCTCGGACATCTCCTCGATGGGCAATGCGCTGCTGAAGATCGCAAGCTCTCCAGAGGAGAGACAGCGCCTGATCGAAAAAGGGAAAGAGCGCGTCAAGCTGTTCTCGTGGGACAAGTGCGCGCAGGAGACATACGCAGTTTACGAAAGGGTCTTATCCAACGCATGAAAGCCCTAATTTATGGCATTTCCGGACAAGACGGAGCATATCTGGCTCAATACCTCCTGGAGCTTGGCTACGAGGTATGGGGAGCATCGCGCGATGCGTCAACGACGCAGTTTGGCCGGCTCAAGAAAATTGACGTGCTGGACAAGATCAAGCTGGTCTCAGCATCGCTTGGCGATTTCCGAAGTGTTCTCAACTCACTTGCGACTGCAAAGCCGGATGAAGTCTATAATCTTTCCGGCCAAAGCTCGGTGTCACTTTCTTTTGAGCAGCCAGTTGAGACGATGGAGAGCATCAGCACTGGTGCGCTGAATCTGCTCGAAGCCATTCGATTCTTCGGGAAGGACATTAAGCTCTACAACGCGGGATCGAGCGAGTGCTTTGGAGATACGCGATCGCAGCCCGCAAGCGAGGAAACACCCTTTCATCCGAGAAGCCCCTACGCAGTGGCAAAAGCCGCGGCCTGCTGGATAACGACGAATTATCGCGAAGCGTATGGGATTTTTGCGTGCAATGGAATCCTGTTCAACCATGAGTCGCCACTGCGCAGCGAGCGTTTTGTCACCCGCAAGGTGGTCAGGGCAGCTGCCCGCATCGCAAGCGGCAGCCAGGAAAAACTGCAGCTCGGCAACCTGGACATTCATCGCGATTGGGGTTGGGCTCCAGAGTATGTTCGCGCGATGTGGCGATTGATGCAGCATCCCACCGCCGAAGACGTCGTGATAGCAACCGGTGAGACGCACTCATTGCGGTCGTTCGTTGAATGCGCGTTTGAAGCAGCCGGGTTGGATTGGGAGCAGCATGTTGAACATGATCCAACATTGCTCAGGCCGACCGATATCATGACCAGTTACGCCGATCCGACGAAGGCATGCAAGATCCTCGATTGGAAAGCGGAAGTGAAAATGCATGACGTTGTGAGGCGGATGCTGCAAGACGAGTTGGAAAGCGAACGGTCGAGAAGAAGAGGTTGAGGCCAGCGAACGACAGGTCTCGCGCTTCTCAACCAGGAGATTTTCATCTATGAGTATCGTCGCGAAGATCGCGAAAGGCGTATCCCATCGAAGTTTCGCCGGACGAGCAATTCGATTGCCCCTTCGGATGATGCCGAACAACGTGGTGGTTCCAGTTCTGGGAGGCTTCAACCGTGGTATGCGGTGGCTCACGGGTGCCGGAACGACAAGCGGTTGCTGGCTAGGCACCTATGAGGAGGACCACTTCCAGGCTCTGGGAAAAATCGTTCAGCCGGGGATGGTTGCATTCGATCTTGGCGCCAACGCCGGTTTTTATACTCTTGCTCTATCCCGGCTTGTGGGCGACTCGGGTCGGGTTTTCGCATTCGAACCGGACGCGCGGTGTGTCTACCTTTTACGTCGTCATATTGATTTGAATAAGCTCCGAAACGTTACGATTGTGCAGGCTGCGGTCAGCGATTCAATTGGGCTGGTGGCATTCAACGGCTGGGAACTAATGCAGTCGAGCGAATACGTTGTTCCATCGGTCTCCCTGGACGAATTTATTGGCGCCGGAAATCCTCGGCCAGACTTCGTCAAAATGGATATCGAAGGAGCTGAGGTAACGGCGCTCAAAGGTGCGCGCAATTTGCTGACGAACGCGCGCACTACCTGGCTGATGGCGCCCCATTCGGAGGAACTCACCGTATCGTGCAAGACAACCTTCACCCAGAACGGATATCGGCTCAGGGCACTGGACTGCGTAAGCGATGCCCCTGACGCAGGAGACTTCATGGCCTTGGCGATTGGGGCAAAAGATTAATGTCGATAAGAGGGCCGTTGAAGGGCCGCATTATTGCCGAAACCCCCGCAAATGACAACTGCTTTGTTGGTTTTCACGACATTACACCGTGGTCAAAGGACGAGTCCTGTCTCGCTATTCACCGCGCCGCACCGGGTTTCTATCAGATGGATGACTGCGGTAAACCAATCGAGATATGCCTCTGGCGGCCACAATCCGGCGAGATCGAACCCATCGATACCAGCACGGGGTGGAACTTCCAGCAGGGATCGCGGCTGCAATGGCTTCCGGGAACAACGGACACCCTGATTTTCAACACGATCGAGCATGGACGCGCAGTTGCGGTTGTGAAGAATATTGCCACGAGCACGAGGAGCGTGCTGCCGGCGCCCATCTACGTCATCAGTCCGGACGGCAAGACATCAATCTCGCCGAGTTTCTGCACGCTGGCGCATCGCTGGAAGGCCTATGGGTATCCGCCGCTTGCCGGGATGCCGCAGGTCAATGATCAGGACTCAGACGGATTGTGGCAACTTGACATTGAGACGGGCAAGCACAGTTTGTTCATCTCAACCGCTCGGGCCGCGGCGTTTGAAGCTGGGCAAAGCGCCGATCCATCCAGTCACTTTCTTTGTCATGCCAGCTTCAGCCCCGACGGTAGACACGTAATTTTCCTGCATCGATTCTTCAGTTCTGACGGCGGACTATTTACGCGCATGATCGCGACAGACCGTGACGCGAAGAACCTGGTGCTGCTGGCGCAGGAGAAGGTGAGTCACTTCGACTGGTTTGATGGCAATGACGTCCTGGTGTGGGCTCGTTTCAGCGGAGGCGGACTGGCTGCAGTCCGCGCCAAGGGAACACTGGGTGCTGCCTGGATGAAGCCTTTGCTGCGAGTGGCCAGGAAAATGACCGGGCGGTGGAAAAAGCAATTTCTTTCGGAGTCGTATTATAGAATCTCGATTGGAGATCCCAAGTCACGGACTCGATTTGGGTGGCCTTCCCTGGATAGCGACGGTCATCCGATGATTGCCCGTTCACATAAGTGGATCGTCACGGATTTTTATCCGGACAGAACAGGCAAGCTTCCCGTAATTCTTTACAACCCAGATCTGGCACGACGCATCGATGTTCATGTTTTTGCGCACAATCCCCGTTCGAGCGATTCCGACGTAAAGTGTGATCTGCATCCTCGTTGGAGCCGCAGTGAGCGGCTTGTTGCAGTTGACACCTGCGAGGAAGGTTTTCGTCAGGTCAGGATTCTCGATGTCGGAGACCTGGTCGGTTAACCTGCGGGTCGTCTTTCAGGATCTGGTAACCGGCCGTGGGCCGGATGGAGGCTGCATCAAGTTCTCAATCGTCACCAACGCTTTCAACCAGGGAAAATACCTGGCGACGGCGATGTCGAGCGTGCTCGCGCAGAACTGGCCGGAAATCGAGTACCTGGTGGTCGATCCCGGCTCGACTGACCAAACGTCGGCGATCATTCGCACGTTTCAGCAACGATATCCGGGACGCATTGTCCATATCACTGAGCGCGATCAGGGCCCTGCAGAAGGCTTGAACAAGGCGTTTGCGCGCGCCACCGGCGAGGTGTTCGGCTATTTGAACGCGGACGATTTCTATTTGCCGGGTTGTTTTCGCGCCGCAGCTCAAGCCGTCGGCAAATTCCCTCAGGCCGCAGCCATCTACGCCGACGGATACAAGGCAAATGCCGAAGGCAAAGCGATGCGCCGAGTCGTCTCAACAACCTTCACCGCGAAACGATTCGTATATGGCGGCGCACTGGTATTGCAGCAATCCACTTTTTATCGGGCCGAAGCATTTCGCAAGGTCGGTGGATTCAATATTCAAAACCGGACGAGCTGGGACATCGAAATTCTGCTCGATATGTCGCTCAAGTCGATGCAACTTGTCCACATCCCGGGATACTGGTCGGTCTTTAGGGTCCATGCCGAGTCGATCACCGGCAGCCAGCGTCTGGCTGATGAAAGCAAAATGACGCAGGCACGCTATTTCAAGACCGTGCTGGGCCGCGAAAAGACCTCTCGGGATCGGGCACTGTCGAAGCTTGTTCTTGGTTACACGCTGCTTACAGAGCCACGTGGGCTCGTAGTGCGGGTCGCCGATCGAATCTGGAATTCCGGATTCACGTTGCGACCTGCGCAATTAGAGGAAGGAAAGAACCCAGCATTTTAGGGAAATTTAAAAGAATGGGCAAGCTTGTCTTTGTGTGGGACAATTTCGGACCGCTCCATGCCGATCGCTGCAATGCTGTTGCCAAGAGATTCGACGGCAGGGACCAGGTGATTGGCCTTGAGCTCGCGGGGCGAAGCAAGGTTTATGATTGGCTGCCTGAAGACGGAACCCATTTCAGAAAAGTCACGCTGGTTGGCGGACGCACCCTCGAAGAAATCCCCTTTCTGCAACTGTTCGAAAAGACACTAAGCGCCTGTCTCTCGATGGGACGCGGGTCAAAGTATTTTCTTTGTCATTATCAGGAGCCGGCAATATTCCTGGTTGCCGGAGCGCTTCGCCTATTGGGCAGGAAGGTCTACACCATGGGGTGCTCGAAGTTTGACGATTATACCCGCAACCTTCCGCGCGAGCTCATCAAGTCTTTCATGTACCTCCCATACAATGGGGCTATTTCGTCCGGGATTCGGGCCCAAGACTACATGCGGTTCATGGGATTCTCTCCCGAGAAGATTGCGTCGCCCTACAACACCGTCTCGCTTGATCGAATCCGCGATCTCTCCGGAGCGCCAGCGGCCCCGGAAGGCGTGCCGTTCCGCGACCGCCACTTCACCATCGTGGCGAGGATGGTGGCGAAAAAGAACATCTCGATGGCTCTTACGGCGTTGAAGCTCTACGCGGAGCAGGTGTCCAGTCCGCGCGCTCTGCATATCTTTGGCACTGGTCCGCTTGAGGCCGAGTTGCGCCACCAGGTGCGCGAGGCGGGAATCACCGAACTCGTACACTTTCGCGGATTCCTACAGACCGAAGAGATTAGCCGCGCCTATGGCAGCACGCTCGCACTTCTGCTGCCGAGCATCGAGGAGCAATTCGGCAATGTCGTTCCCGAGGCACAGGCCATGGGATTGCCGATTATTCTCTCTGACAACTGCGGCAGTCGTGACGTGCTGGTTCGGTCGGGAGTGAATGGCTTCGTGATCGAGCCCGACAACCCCAATGGCTTGGCCTTTTTCATGAAGCTCCTTTCTGAGGACGAGAGCCTGTGGCGAAGCATGTGCTTTGCGAGCCAGCAGTTCGTTCAACGGGCCGATACCGACCGCTTTGCCGAGGCCGTCGAAGCATTGGCATATCCCACCAAACACCAGTAATGAAGCTTCTCCACATCATCTCGCTCACTGATTCGGAATCAGGTGGGCCGATTGAAGCGCTGCTGCGCATCTCCGAGGTGCTTATCCGCGACGGCCACCAGGTCGCCGTCGCAAGCCTCGAGGATGAAGAAGAAGTAGCGCGGCGAAAGTTCCCATTCCCGATCGCCGGCCTGGGTCGCGGCACAAAGCCCTACAGCTACAATCCGCATCTCGCTCCATGGCTCAGAGAGAACGCATGCAACTTCGACGTTGTCGTTCTGCACGGACTGTGGAACTATTCCTCACTGGGATCGTGGCGCGGGCTTAGAAACGGTTCAACCCCTTACTACATCTTTGCCCACGGGATGATGGATCCGTGGTTCCGCGAC
Organism: Occallatibacter sp.; assembly: GCA_036495975.1. Classification (GTDB taxonomy): domain Bacteria; phylum Acidobacteriota; class Terriglobia; order Terriglobales; family Acidobacteriaceae; genus Telmatobacter. The sequence continues at coordinate 225,605 of DASXLY010000211.1, forward strand.
AGGTATCCGCTCAAGCACATTGCCAAGCAAGCATTCTGGACACTGGCGGAAGGGCGGGTTTTGCGCGATGCACAGTCGGTTCTTTTTACCTGTGAGGAAGAGCGCATGCGCGCCAGGGGCGTGTTTAAAGGTCATCCATACCGGGAGCGGGTGGTGCTGCTGGGAACCGCTGATCCGGATGGCGATCCGGCAATACAGCGCGCGGCATTCGAGTCCGCTCTCCCAGCGCTGAATGGTCGGAGGTTCCTTCTCTACATCAGCCGCATTCATCCCAAAAAAGGCTGTGATCTGCTGATCAACGCATTTGCCGAAGTGGCGCAGGAGTTGGCACACGACCTTCAACTGGTGATCGCAGGACCCGACCAGGTGGGCTGGGTGCCGGAACTTCAGCAACTGGCCGAGTCGCTCGGCATTGCCGCGCGCATCCACTGGCCGGGAATGCTGAAGGGCGATGCGAAATGGGGCGCCTTCCGGAGCGCCGACGCAATGATTCTTCCTTCGCACCAGGAGAACTTCGGTTTTGTAGTCGCCGAAGCGATGGCGTGTTCTTCGCCGGTTCTGATCAGCGACAAGGTAAATATCTGGCGTGAGGTTCAGGCTTCGGGCTGTGGGCTCGTCGAACCAGACACGCTCGAAGGGACCCGCTGCCTTATTCGCCGGTTTTACGCGCAATCGCACGCAGACCGAGAGCAGATGGCGCACAAGGCGCGCGCCGGGTTTATGCGCTACTTCGACATTGAAGGGACAGCGCATGCATTCGCGCGCGCCATCGGTTTCGAGAGCGAACCTGCGCCCACAACGTCGGACCCTGGAGGCGCTTGAAGCGCGTTGCCTCAGGTGGTCTCCCCCTGGTGCGAAGATCAAGGCATGAGAATTCTCGCATGATAGAGAAGCCGAATATTGCGGTCGTCATCCTCACCTTTAATGAGTCAATACACCTGCCACGCGCTCTCGATCATGTTCGTGTCTTCGCGCGAGAGATTTTTGTCATCGATTCGTATTCGACGGACAACACGGTTGCCCTGGCGAAGGAGGGCGGCGCACAGGTCCTCGAGCATCCCTTCCAGAACTACGCACGCCAATTCGAGTGGGCCTTAGAAAACGCGGCCATCACGTCGGATTGGGTGATGCGCCTGGATGCGGATGAAATCATCGAGGCGGACCTCGCAGAGGAAATCATTTCGAAACTTCCGGCGCTGCCATCCGAGGTAACGGGGATCAACCTCAATCGCAAAACCATTTTCCAGGGCAGATTTATCCGACATGGAGGACGCTATCCACTTACGCTTCTTCGCATCTGGCGTCGCGGCAAAGCGCGCATCGAAGATCGCTGGATGGATGAGCACATGTATCTCACCGAAGGCCGCACCCTCACCTTCAAGGGCGGCTTCGCCGATCACAATCTATACGACCTGACTTTTTTTACTGCAAAACATAATAATTACGCCAGCCGGGAGGCTCTGGATGCTCTGAATCAGCGGCTGCATCTCTTCGAGCCCCAGGTTGCCCTGGCATCGGCATCGACTGCAAAGCAGGCGCGCATCAAGCGGTTCCTCAAGGAGTCGCTGTACAACCAGCTGCCTTTCGAGATCTCCGCAAGCCTCTTCTTCCTCTATCGCTACATATTTCAGCTGGGTTTCCTGGATGGCCGCGAGGGGCTCATCTATCACGTTTTGCAGGGATTTTGGTATCGCTTCCTGGTGGGGGCAAAGCTACGAGAGCTTGAGCAGGCCGTGAAGCGAGCAACGTCAGAAGACGAACTGCGATCGGCTGTCGCCCGTCTCACGCATCAGAAGCTGACCAGGGAAGATTAGGAACGACACAGTCGCATCAATGAAAATGGCGCTCTCAAATTGAGAGCGCCATTTTCATTTCGGAGGACCACCTAGTCCTTGGTAAGGAAGTAGGACTCGATCGCCCGCATAACCGTGCGGTGATTGATCTGCGGTTCTTTCCCCTCGTATTTCGCCGCCCAGCAGATCTGGTTGACGATATCCCTGGGATAGCACGAGCGCAGTTCCTGCTTCAGCGTGCCGTGGACAAAATCGATCAGGGTGTGCGCCACGGTGTCATCGCACTCGATCTTGCGTTCGCCAGCCACTCGGCGGAAGATCTCGCAGAACTCCTCGTCGCTTACTTCGCCAACGAAAATCTTGGTCTGGATCCTGCGCAGAAATGCCGCATCAAGCAGTTGCGCCGGGTCGAGGTTCGACGCGAAGACGACCAGCATCTCGAAGGGCATTTCGATCTTACGCCCGCCAGCCAGGGTAAGAAAGTCGATCTTGCGATCGAGGGGAACCACCCACCGATTCAGCATCTCATCGGGCCTGACGCGTTGGCGGCCGAAGTCGTCGATAATCAGCACGCCGTTATTGGCCTTCATCTGCACTGGGCCGGTGTAGAAACGGGTGGCCGGGTTGAACTGAAGGTCGAGCATCTCGATCGTCAATTCGCCGCCCGCCATAACTGAAGGCCGCTGGCATAGTACCCAGCGCTCATCATGATTCGGCGGCTCCATGTGCGGGATACGCACGTGCAGAGTTGGATCGTAGACCGTGATGATCTGGCCGTCGACTTCGATGGCGTACGGAATCCAGACCGCATCTTCGGCGAGCACCTTCGACAACAGCTCGGCGATCGTCGTTTTGCCCACGCCGGATGGGCCGTAGAGGAAGATCGCTGCGCCGGAGTTCAAGGCCGTGCCAAGCTGCCACAGCACCCTGTCGTCGAGCACCATGCTTGAGAAGGCACGGTGCACATCGGCCGGATGGATTTCGGCATGGGAAACGCTCTGCAGCTTGACCTGTTTCACATAGCTGGTGAGCGGCACCGGCGCGGGTCCGGTGTACTGGGTCTGCGTCAGCAGTTCCTGCGCGCGTGTTCTGCCCTGCGTGGTGATTGCGAGGTTCGGAATCTGGCCGCTGAGGCCGGTTACCTGGCAAAGCTGTTCGGTGCGTAGTCGCTTCAGCAGTTCGCTCGCGACCTCGAAGCTGACGCGCAGCTGCTTGGCCATCTCCAGCACCGAAAAGGGGCCCGACGTATACAGGTGCTTGAGCGCGAGGTCCTCGAGGACAGCCTGACGAAGGCCGACTTCACTGACTGTGACCGGTTTATGTGTCGGCCCCGAATCGGGGTCGGTCTTCATGAATTCCTGAAGATTCAGCAAGGGCTCCATCGCGTTTTCCCAAGGCATGTACTATATTTCACATTCTCCTACACTTCTTGCAAACTGGAATGTTATTTTTGGTCCGGCACCGCGGTAACTACTGGGGAGTACACTGGGGTGCGATTCAGGGTTCCCCGGGGTGTCCTAAATGCGGCAAGTAGTGTGATTCCTTCTGGAACCAGGCCCTATCTCAAAAAAAAACACTTGAGCCCCCAGTGAAAGTTCCTATATAGAATGCGGTATGCTCCCCGCGCAGAATGTGGCACTTACGGGGTCGAGTGCCGCCGCAGGCTCGCCCCGCCCGATTGTCTGCATTGTCACCCTCGACGAGGAATTCATCGAAATCCTTCGTACCGAGCTCCTGCCCTGGGTTCAGGTTGTCGTCCGCAGCGGCTACGAGGACCTGGCGCGCTGGACACGGGAAACAAATGTAACCGGGGTTGTGCTGGATATCGATACCCAGGGGGAAGATTCTTTTGGGGGACTCCCGGTTCTGACGGAGTTGCGCCGGCTCAACAGCGATTTCACCTTGATATCAATGAGCCGGGCCCGAGCCCGCTCCGTCGAAAAGCAGGCAATCGGCGCAGGGGCTGACGCCCATTTCCGCAATCCCGTCGACGTCCCCGAGCTTCGGGCTACGCTCCTCGAATCCATGCGGCGGCGTTCTGAAGAAGCCGATCGCGAGCGCTCGCGGCAGCAGGCGCTTGAAGCCAGCCGTTTCCAGGATTTCATCGGGGCCAGCGAGCCCATGCGACTGGTCTATGATGCGATCCAGCAGATCGCCGCGAGCAACATCAACGTGCTCATCCGGGGTGAAAGCGGAACCGGCAAGGAACTGGCCGCCCGCGCCATCGTGGCACTCAGCCGCCGCGCCAGCAAGCCATTCATCCGTCTCAATTGTGCCGCGCTTCCAGAGAACCTCATCGAATCGGAACTTTTCGGCAGTGAAAAGGGGGCCTTCACCGGGGCTACCGAGTCGCGCCCCGGCCACATCGAGATGGCCGACGGCGGCACCCTTTTCCTTGATGAGATTGCCACCCTGACCCTGCCGCTGCAGACCAAGCTGCTTCGCGTTCTCGAAGATCACCACGTGCAACGGCTGGGCGGTCGCACGCTCCGCAAGATCGATTTCCGGTTGATCTGCGCCACCAACGAGCCCCTGGAGGAAATGGCGCGAACCGGCAAGTTCCGCGAAGATCTGTACTACCGCATCCACGTCATCCCCATCCAGCTTCCACCACTGCGCGAGCGGGTTGGAGACATCCCGCTGCTCTGCGATTACTTTCTGCAGATCCACTGCAGCGCCAACGGAATTCCGCTCAAACGGATCAGCCCCGATGCCATGGGCGCTTTTGAAGAGCACTCCTGGCCGGGCAACGTCCGTGAGCTCGAGAACCTTATCCAGAGGCTCATTATCATCACGCGACAATCCGAAATCGGACCGTCTGATCTGCCTTCGCGAGTTCTCGAACGAAGTGTTGCTGCAAGCGAGGCGGTCCTTTTGCCGGAGGGTGGGACAGATTTTGACGAACAGGTGCGCCAGCTGGAGGTGGCTCTGCTAACCACCGCTTTGCGCCGCGGCCAAGGAAGCAAGACGGCCGCCGCCAGGCTTCTCAATGTCGACGTCCAGAAGATGAAGTACCTCTGCCGCAAGTACGCTCTTTGAACTCTTTTGCGGAGAATCTGAGCGGCGGTAGTTCGCGAGAAACGAATGGGGAGCAATCCGAGTCAAAACCTGTTCGGGAGAGGGCGATGGGTTAAAAATTTAACCCACGAAGGGTGAATTTTTCAACCTTTCCGACCGCTTGCCAATTCCGGAAGCAGCGATGATGGCTTACCGTTACTCTTTTAAAACCAGGCGTTTGCATAGAAGTTCAGGTTTGAACAACGGTTTGGCACGGCAGGTGCAATAGAGTATGGCGTCAGAAGTTCTCAAAATTTAAACCTTGGGGGGAGATTCCAATGGCGGTTACCAAGAAGTCTTTGATCAGCAATTCCACAGCCAGCAAGTCAACTTCGAAATCGCAACCCAGTTCCAAGACACCGAATCCGGTAGCTGCTGCCAAGCTTGCTACTGCCGCTGCAAGCCGGAACGTCCTGGCGAAGGCAGCCCCGCTGCAGACGTCGTTGCGGCAAATAAAGGCAGCTCCGTTTCAGACATCCCTGAGGCCGATCAAGTCAGCCCCGCTGCAGACGTCCTTGCGGCAAATGAAGGCAGCTCCGTTTCAGACATCCCTGAGGCCGATCAAGGCAGCTCCGCTTCAGACATCTCTGCGGCCGATCAAGGCAGCTCCGCTTCAGACATCTCTGCGGCCGATTAAGGTCGTTTCGTAGATTGTCAGATTTCCCTCTGGGAACCAAAGGTCTCGAGCTAAGACTTGGAAGTGGTCTGACGCTCCCCTGGAAGCGAAAGCGGCGAGTGATCTCGCCGCTTTCGCTTTTTTACCAGACGTGAGTCTTGACCAGATTTGAAAGGACCAGTTCGGCGCGTCCCGCGAGACTGCGGCGATCCCCAAAGATCTTGGCCTTTCCTGCCAGCCCGTACATCGGATTCCCGGCTTCAGATGGAAGAACGATTCTCGCGGTATAAAAGATCGGCAACTGGATTCCCTGATACTTTTCCTTCGCGACGATGCCATCGGGCAAGGACACCGGAGTGCTTTCAGGCTGCGGCAACTTCAAGCGGATCTGCAGGAATTGTCCGGGTAGCGGCAGCGCGACCTCAAAACCGACGGAGACACGGTCGAACGCCGAAGCGGGAATGAAGATCCTTGCTGTCCTCTCACCCTCCGCTATTTCGATTAGCGGTTGCCCGGCGCCCACATTTGAGTCCTCCAGCGATCCTGGGTTCGGCGTGAGCACCGTACCATCCGCCGGTGCGGTCAATACCAATCCCGATTGCGCCTCGTTCGCCAGGCTGGTCATCCGTTGCGCAGCAAACTGCCGAGCCATGGCGGTACCAACACTCTGTCTCTGGAGCTGCGCGTCAAAGGCTCGGAACCGCGCATCGCGTACCTGCGCAAGTGCCGCGGACTGCATGGAGGCGGCTTGAGAACTGGCCATCTTGAGCAGCGGTTGGCCAGCCCGGACCCGTTCCCCTTGCGTCACCATCACGGATTCCACCTGACCCGGAACCACCGCGCAGATGGCGTGTTCCTCGGCCGGCTCGATCACGTAATAGACTTCCTCGCGATCACGCCAGAGGGGCACAAATGCAAGCGCAATCAGGACGGCAGCGGACGCGAAGTGGACAAAACGCAGTTGAAATCGCGAAGAGAAGTTTTGTTTCCAATACAGCCCAAGCGATCTGCGCAGCGCATTGATCCGGGATCGGAAAAGCGTGAATGCGAGCGCCGCGGCGGGAATGACCGCAAACTCTGCGAACCACTTTGAACCGAGCCGGTAGGAAAGCCGGACTACGAAGAACAGCAAGAGGTAGCTGTAGAGGCCGGAGGCGATTGCATAGATTGCAAATAGTGCGACTCTTCGGCGGGGCACGATCGGAACTTCGACATTCAGACGCAGGATCTTCGCCTGCATCCAGGCGGAAAGAAATGCCGTCGATCGTTCCTTCAATTCAGGGATCTCGATGATCTCCGTCATGAAATAGTAACCATCGAGCTTGATCAGCGGGTTCAGGTTGATAACCACCGCAGCTATGCCCGTCAGGAGGATGATCTCGTACATGAAGTTGTGCAGCCAGCTGCCCTGCGGCGAATTGAGCCAGAAGATCATGGCCACACCGCACATGACGAGTTCAATCCAGATTCCAGCAATGATGGTTCCCAAACGCTGGATCTTGGTGGCGGAGACCCAGCTCTCCGTCACGTCTACATAGAAGCAAGGAACAAGATAGAGAAGCATCAGCCCCATGCTGTGAACTTGGCCGCCGAAGTGTTTGCAGGTCAACCCGTGCGCCGTTTCATGAAAAAAGCCAATCATGAAGATCAGGATCCAGAATTCGGCGATATCGGCGAAGCTTTTCTGCGAGAAGTTAAAGAAGAGCGCGGTGTCAGGACCAATGTAGTGCCAGTTGTTAATCGCTACTATGGTTTCGAAGGTAAACAACAGCAGAACCATCAACACACACCAGCGGCTGTAGACAAAATGGCCAAAGTGACGATCGACCCAGCCGAGGTAACGATCCGGATCCCAGGCCGAGAAGGCAATGTGCGCAAAATTGACCTTCGACTTGGCTCTGCGGCCTCGCTGCGCCACCAGTTTCTCGCGCATTGCGAGATTCTTCTCCTGGTGCGACTTGTACCAGAAGCCCGTTTCCCCCATCTGCTCGGCAAAGGCGCGCACATCTTCGGGATCAATCGTCATCCCGTTCTGGACCTCAAAAGCTTCGGCAATCTCCTCGTAGGAGCGCTCGCCGTCAAAGAGCTGTGCAAGGCGCCATTGCCAGGGCGGAAAACGAAAGTAGGCCGCTTTTTCGCGCTGCAAGATGCCGACGATGGGCTCGCCGTCCAATACCTCTTCGCGCACAATCAAGTCCGGATCGAGGCGTGGGGGCGTGCTGCGCGACCAACGCACCTGGGGGATCTCAGGGAGAGCCGCGTCTAGGGCTTCGGTCAGGTTCATGGCGCCAGCCGCACCTGCATGGTCATACCGGGCTTCAGCAGCGACGAAGGACGCACCACGGCGCCGATGACCTGGATGCTTCCGCTGGCCGGATCCACCACCGGGCTCACGCGTGCGATGCGTCCCAGCTGATGCAGCCCCGGATAGTCGACCGTCGTCAAATCAAGCAGCTTGCCCGACGTGAACGCCATCATTGCGGTCTCCGGCACGGTGAAGAGCACCTGTAATGGAGCCTCTGCTGTGACCCAGAAAAGCACGTCGCCCGGTTTCACCTCCTGTGCGGGTCGTATCGAGCTGCGCCCAACAACTCCTGCAAACGGCGAAACAATGCGCGACTGCTCCAGCTGAAGGGTTGCGCTACTCAGGTCTGCCTCCGCCGCGGTCGCCTCCTCGCGAAAGCGCGTGACCTCCTGGATCGTTTCATCCACCCGGTACTTCGCGTGTTCCCAGTTTTCCTCGCTGATGATCTTGGCATCGCGCATTGCATCGGCACGGCGGAGGTCGGATTCCGCAGTCATCTGCTCGGCCTGCCATTCGCGCGATTGCGCCTGCGCCGAAGCCATGCGTGCCTTTTGCGAGTCCACCGCCGATCGCAGGGCGCGATCATCCAGCTGGGCCAGCAGCTGCCCTTTCTTCACGCGATCGCCGATACGTACATTGATGCTGACCACCCGGCCGTTGCGTTCTGCAGCAATGTCGGCCTGCTGCTCTGCCACCAGCGGCCCGCTTGTCGAGAATGACTTCGGATCCGCAGCCTCGGCAAGCGGTAAACCGGTAGGCTCAGCCGTCGCCTTGGGCGTTGGCGCAATTACGGCTGCAGGCGTAACTGCACTGGCCGCCACGGATGCCGGACGGGAATCACAGCCGACGCAAGCCAAGGCAATCACACCCAACGCCGCGACGATTCCAAAATTCAAGCGAACCAGTTTTGGAGAAACCAGGCTGCTCATCCTTACCATCCAATCCAGTTCCAAATTGTCTGCCAGGCCCACAGCGCCGGTTTCCGCAGCAGTACAAATCCGGCGGGCCGCCACCCGAGCGAAACCTTGCCTCTCCCTGTCATTCCCGAACGCAGATTCGCATCGAGGTTCGAGAGCGGCACCTCCAAGGTGAATGTTCGTTCGCCGTCCCCGGGCGTGGCCTCAGGACTGACCACGGAAACACGACCGCGGAAGATGCGCCGCGGGTAGCTGTCGAGTTTGATAGCCGCATTCAGGCCGGGGCTGACCAAAACCGTATCGCGCTCGGAGATGGAAACCTGGATAATCGCGGAGGACAAATCGAGCACCTGCGCAAACGAATTCCCAGCATCGAGGTGCTTGCCGGCTGCGTCTTCGAGCCCGGGTGTAACCACGACGCCGTCAATCGGCGAACGCAATTGCGCACTCTCCACGCGGGTGCGCGCCCGTGCCGCTTCCGCGCGCAGAAACTCCGCCTGGGCGCGGTCGGCCCCGGCCTGCGCAGAACCACGAGCCAGGTCACTCTGCATCAGCAGCATCGCTTCCTGGTACTTCGCCTCGGTCGATGTCAGATCAGTTCGCCACTGCCAGTCATTCATCGCGCCCAGCACTTGTCCGGCCTGGACGCGTTGCCCCTCGTGGGCATAGACGGCGGTCACATTGCCATCGACCGGGGCCGCAATCGTTACCAGGTGCTGCGGCGCCACCACCGCATCGCCGGACACTCGCATCGGCAGGGGGAAAAACGAAAGAAACAACGCGCACTCAACGAGGATGCCGATCATCATCCAACGCTTGCGCCGATTATTCAGCAGCGCCCGCTTCTTCTTCATCAACGGCTCAATCAGGCTGATGAGGGGAACCTCGCGATAAAGAAGCGCGTTGCGAATTGCCACCGTGGCCTGAGCCGCGAGGATCTTGATCATCTCAATGTGCGGCACATCGAGAAATTCCGTGTCGCTGCTTTCATACGACAGGACGCCCAGTCTTCCCTGGTCGTCCGCCAAAGGAATGGCATAGAGTGCGCGAAACCCTGTCGCGGCGAAATACTCAGCCACCGGCTTGGGCAGATCGGACGCCGTCTCTCCATCCGCGCTGTCGGACTGTTTGAGAAACACCAGCTCGTTCTGCGTCGAGAGCCAGCGCATCAGCTGGTTTAGCCGCTCCACGTTGATGTCGCCAAGTGGCAGGGCCGCCATTCCCGAAACCGCTTTGAGATTGAGCTTGCCGCGCTGATCCAGGGCGATGGCACAACGCTCGAATGGCAGCACGTTTTGAGGACTGTTCACAACGATTCCCAGCAGGCGGTCCAGTCGCAGGGTTGAAGTGATCTCGGTGCTCACGTGCACCAGAACTTTCAGGAGTTCGAGCTTGCGCTCCGCGGTCATCAGGCTAGCGTTTTTGAGCGCGCTGGCGATCGTCTCCGCCATCGACATCATCAGGAACTGATCGTCATCGTCGAATGGCCGGCCCAGGCGATTCACAGCCTCCAGCACGCCCACTTCTGCGTCGTCCTGCATCAGTGGAACCAGCACCGCGTTGGTGATGGGCTGAAACGCAGTGTCGGAATCAACCGCCGCATTGCGATTCGCAAGGCGCTCATCCGCGGGATCGTCAATCAGCATGGACTCACCCTCTTCGGCCATGTCTGCAACGTAGCCTGCGTGCAGCGCTTGCGTCGCTCCGACCTCAACCGTCGCGTCTTCCCCGCTTGTAGAGACCAGGCGCAGATCGTCCCCGTCGAACATCCACAAGTGAATCGCCTGGCAAGGCAGGATGGCCGCAGCCTTTTCCGGGATCAGTGCGGTGAGCGCATCGAAATCGAGGGTCGAATTCAATGACTTCTCGAGGTCGTAAAGCTGCGACATCCGGTGCAGTGAATCCAGCAGATCCTGGCGCTGCGACTCAGTGGATTCAGCCGAGAGAATCGCAGCCGGCGCCAGTTGCGCGATCGGCATAACTGCTTCCAGGTCCTGCAGCAGTGGCGTGCCGGAGAACCAAAGAACCTCGATGGCCCCAACCAGCTGTTCTTCCAGCACCAGGGGGATGTAGGCAATCGATGAGACCGATCGCGAAATGTGAAGATGGGCGTAATCCTCACGAAGGATTTCGCGGCTCGAATAGATGAGGACCTCTGGTGACTCGAGGACCAATGGCGCCATCAGGCGATTGCCGGAACCGACCGCCGAGGGCTCAGGGGCGAGGTCCCCTGCCAGCCCAATCATGGTCCAGGCGCTCTCTCCACCCTCTTCCGAAAAGCGGTGAATGGCACAGGCAGAGTTTGGCAGTTGGGCAACAACTACGGCAGCAATAATCGAAGCGCGGGTGGTGGTGTCGGGTGCAGCGAGCAACTGCGCCCCAACTTCGACAGCGGCATCGTTTACAGGTGAAATCATCAGTGCCCGGGGAAACGCAACAAACTTGCCTTGACAAGCGGGAGCGAGCTATTAATTCTCAGGTAATTGAGGCTTGGAGATTAACAAGGACCAACTCACGATGTAAAGTGAAATCTCGCCGGAAAAGATTGGGGAACCGTGGATCTAGACATCAGGGAATCTGAGCATGTCTGTGTATTGAAATTGAAAGGACGGCTGGTCAGCGGAGAAGCTGTCAATCAGTTCGAAAATGCCTTCCAGCAGTCTCTCGCCAGCGGGCATATTTTTCTCATCCTCGATCTTGAGGCGCTGCCCTATGTCGACTCGTCAGGAATTGGCTCGGTGGTCAACGCGCTGCGGCAGGCAAACAAGCTAGGCGGCACGGTTAAGCTGGTCAATCCATCGCTTTTTGTCGCCAAAACCTTCAAGATGGTAGGCATACTCTCGCTGTTCGGTCTGTACGACTCCGCGGCCGAGGCAGCATCGTCCTGCGAGGCCTAGTCCAAGTTAATTGTTGAATTCGCCCAGCGGCAGCGGATGGCTGAAGAGGAACCCCTGGAATGCGTGACATCCCAGCTTCGCGAGAAATGCTCGCTGTTCCTCGGTTTCGACTCCCTCAGCGATTACCGAGAGGCCCATGGCGTGTGCGAAGGAGATGATTGCCTGAGCCACGGCGCCACTGATCGGATCCTTCAGAATGTCGTTGACAAAGGCGCGCTCGATTTTGATCTGATCGAGGGGCAGACGCTTCAGATAGGACATAGACGAGTAGCCGGTGCCGAAGTCCTCTAGAGAGAAGCGCACGCCATGCGCCTTCAGCTTGCTCATTTTGGCGATCACTTCCTCGACGTTGTCGCCAAACATGTTTTCGCTCAATTCGATCTTGAGATTCGCGGGATTCGCTCCGGTGCGGTCCAACGTGGCGAGCACCTGGTCAACAAACTTGGGCTGTCGAAACTCGCGCCCACTCACGTTCACCGCAACCGAGAGATGCTGTCCCTCCGGACGGTTTGCCCAGGAGGCAATCTGCATGCAGGCTGTCTCCAGCACCCAGTTACCGAGCGGGAAGATGAGTCCCGTCTCCTCCGCCAGCGGAACAAAATCCTGCGGCGTCACAAGGCCGCGCTGCGGATGCCGCCAACGAAGCAATGCCTCGGCCCCGGTCAGCAACCCGCGATCGAGCTGCGGCTGGTAATAGAGGGAGAACTGATTTTCGCGGATGGCCAGGCGCAGATCTTTCTCGAGGGCGACGCGGGCATTCACCGATGCCTGGAGCGCCGGCGCGAAGAAGAACATCGCGTTCCGACCTGAGGCTTTGGCCTGGTACATCGCGATGTCCGCCTGCTGGAGCACCTCGTTCGTGCTCTCGTTCTGATTCCCGAACACGGTGATGCCCATGCTCGAGGTGGTGTGGCACTCCCGGCCTTCCAGCAGAAAAGGTTGATCGATTGCCGCCAGGATCTTGCCGCCGACTGTGCGTGCCTGTGCGGCAGCGATCTCTGGTATTTGGCTCAGGTCTTCGAGGATGATGACAAACTCGTCGCCGCCGAGACGAGCGACGGTGTCAACTTCGCGGACACAGCCTGAAATGCGCTTCGACGTCTCCTGCAACAGCAGATCCCCGATATGATGTCCCAGCGTGTCGTTGAGCGACTTGAATCCGTCGAGGTCCACAAACAAGAGGGCGTGCTTGGATCCGCTTCGAATGCTCGAGAGCAGGGCTTGCCGCAGGCGCTCCCACAGCAGCCGTCGATTCGGTAATCCGGTGAGCGTGTCGTAGAAGGCAAGACTACGAATCTTCTCCTCATCGGCCTTGGCTACGGAGACGTCTCGAATATACGAAATTACGCACGGTACACCATCAAACTCGGCGTAGGCCGCGGAAAGCTGGCCCCAGAAGATTTCCCCATTCTTCCTGCGCAGCCGCACTTCGAGGTCGCGGAATCCCGCCTTCTCGTGGAGCGCCTCGGACACCTTATGGCTATCAACCTCGTCCGCCCAGATATCCAGTTCCCGCGATGTGTGTTCCAGTACTTCTTCTCGCGTGAAGTTCAGGATCTCGAGAAATGCCGGGTTAACATCGAGAATCTTGCCATCTTCGGCATGCGCAATCAGCACTCCGTCGGGGCTGGTCTCGAAGGTGCTGCGATAGCGATCTTCCCTAGCCAGAGCAACTAATTGCTCGTCGGCAACAGGGGCGGCCGGCACAATCTTGCGGTCCTTGATGCCCTCAACATGCGCAAGCAGGTGCGAGGGCCAGCCTTCGCGATCGCGCAACAATGAAACGGTCAACTTGGACCATGTCAGGCTTCCGTCTTTGCGGATCAACCGGATCTCGAGACTCAGTGCGTCGCTGGTTCCGGTCCACAATTTCTGAAATGCCACGATGCACTGTGCGCCGTCTTCGTCTGGAGTGATCTCCTGGATCATCAGACCACGGACTTCCTCACGGGGATAGCCGATGATATCGGCGAACTCGGCATTACATCGGAGGATGTGGCCCTCAGGAGTGGTGTGAACAATCCCCACCGTCGCCTGCTCAAGGAAACTCCGACTCTCTAAAGTAGGCCTATCTGACATTGGGAATTGCCGTTCTGACAAGGTATCGTGCTCGAATTGTATCGCTCGTGATTCTGTTTTCAATGACTTGACCCCAACAAGCAAGCGGAAAAATCGAGCAAATCGTCACCTGCCACAAGCACCACCGTAATCATCTGACGCACCTGTTGGCACTGCCACAAAACGTGTAGCCAAGCAAGACAGCAACGCACTGCTGCACTTCTCCTCATCAGTTTTTCTGGACCACATCCCCTTAGTGGCGACACCAAAAATGGTTTCGCGATACCGACTGGACGAACACGATGTATGTGGGTGGAATAAATATATAATACGCGCAACTCTTGTAGTGACACTTTGGTGTTAGTACTGCGGCATGATTTGATCAGTTTTCTGCGGAATGATGGTGACGTTCGGAACCAATCGACCTGTCCGGACACTCGCGCAGGCACAGAATGATCTTTTTTCAGGGCGCTGACGCCCCCAATCGCGATCAAGACCGACTCGCGCCAAACAGAGCTGGGAATCGTTGATGACTCTTGCAAGAGAGCAGATGTGGCGTGGGCCTGCACAAAACGTAACAGGGATTCCCAGGTACTTCAGGGGCGCAAGGGCACTTTACCTTGGATTACTTCTGTGCGTTCTGGCGATGGCGCAGGGGATCTCTCAGGCACAAAACAGCAAGCCTACTCCGGTTACCCCGGAGCCGCTCAAGGCGGAGCCTCCGTCTGACTTCAAGGTTCCACTGCTCACCGAGGCTCTCAAACTCTCCGACTTCGCGGGCATGCAACCCCGACTCGGCGTCAAGGAAAAGCTGGCCAGGGTGACTGGCTTCCTTCAAAACATTCCGGTCGACGGCGCCCCTGCATCGGAACAAACCGACGTCTGGGTCGGGCGTACCAAGTCCACGCTATACGTGGTTTTTATCTGCTACGATCGCACCCCATCGGCTATTCGCGGCCATCTTGCCAGGCGCGAAAGCTTCAGCGGCGACGACACTGTCTCCGTGGTGCTTGATTCTTTTCAGGACCGGCAGAAAGGGGTCCTCTTCGAACTGAACCCGGCTGGTGTTCAGGCGGATGCAGCCTGGACCGATACCACCAGTTCCGACTACTCCTCTGCGGCCGACTACAGCTACGACCAGGTGTGGGACTCCGAAACCCGGATCACCTCTTCCGGGTGGATGGCCCTGATGGCTATCCCATTCCGCAGCATCCGTTTCAGAAACAGTTCGCAAGACTGGGGCATCGTTTTCATGCGCAACCTGCCTCGCAACAGCGAGGTCGACTTCTGGCCCCGGGTCTCAACCAGAGTTGCGGGCGTGCTCAGCCAGGAAGGGACGATGCATGGCATCGAAGGCGTTACAGGTTCGCACAACTTCCAGTTGAATCCCTATGGCCTGGTGCAGAATGAGCGGCAACTCCTGAATCTCGACCCCCTGAACCCCTATTTCAGTTCCAGGCATTTCGAGGGCACCGGCGGCGGGGAGGCCAAATACATCCTGAAGGACAGCATTGTCTTTGATGGAACCATCAATCCCGATTTCAGCGATGTCGAATCGGATCAGCCGCAGTTCACCGTCAATCAGCGCTATCCGGTCTATTTTCCTGAACTCCGGCCGTTTTTCCTCGAGAACGCCAACTACTTCGCGACGCCCATCCTGCTGGTCTACACGCGCAACATCGTTCACCCGGAATTCGGGATTCGGCTCACTGGAAAGATCGGACGTACCAATCTCGGTCTTTTGGCCATCGACGATCGGGAGCCCGGCGAGACTTATGCGCCCGGGGACAATCTTTATCACCAACGCGCCAAGTACAGCGTAGCTCGAGCCTCGAGGGATTTTGGAAAGAACTCCAGGGTGGGACTCATCTACACCGACCAGGAGTTCGGCGGCGGCTGGAACCGCATCGGCGGCATCGATTTCACCGCGCACCTGAACAACGCCTGGAGCCTGATCGGGCAGGCGGTCGAAAGCTCGACGATGGGTCCCACTGCCACCAGCAAGGGCACAACCTACTCGGCTGGTCCCGCCAGCTATTTTGAGGTCCAGCGCGCGGGCCACTCTTTGAATCTCGACAACATCTTCAAGGACTACAGCACCGGGTTCCAGACCCAGCTCGGATTCATTCCGACGACTGACCTCTATCACAATCAAACCTATCTGACCTACCAGTGGTTTCCTAAGAACAAGCTGATTCAGAGCTACGCGCTCGATGGTTTGCAGATTCTGGGCTGGGATCACCAGGGAAACCGCCTCTATCACTACTCCACCCTTTCGTCGTTCTTTACTTTTCCCCGCCAGTTGGCCATTGCGCCGCAGGTCGGCCAAAATTCCGATACCCTCGGCCCGCAGGACGGGTATCCCATTCCGCACAATATGAACTTCACTGAGAACTTCGGTGGCGTTGTCGTCCGCGGCGCGCCATGGAGGCAGGTGAACTTCAACGTGATCGCGCTTCGATCCGGCAACGTGAACTACAACCCCATCGCCGGCGGCGCGCCTTCCCTTCTCAATGCGGAGGAGGTGCAGGCGCTAATCACCCTGGCGCCGATCCGGCAGCTGACCGCAGACAACACCTACCTTCTTGACCGCGATCACTCTGTCTCCGATAACGCATTCGTCTATGAAAGCCAGGTGTTCCGCACCAAGATTAACTACCAGTTCACCCGCTCCATCTCTGCCCGCGTCATTCTGGAGTACGACTCGACGCTGGCGAATCCTGCCGAGACCTCGCTTCTCCGCAGAAAGCAGATCGGAACTCAAGCCCTGTTCACGTGGCTGCCTCATCCAGGTACCGTGCTCTATGTTGGCTACAACAACGATTTGCAGAATCTCGACCGCTCGCTATGCAATCGCGGTCTGACTGGCGCCTGCGATCCCACCAATCCTTCACCGCCCCGGGCAAACAACTACCTCAACGATGGCAAGCAGATCTTCGTAAAGTTTGCCTATTTGTTCAGGTTTTAGTGCAGATGCGGCTGGTCAGGTGATTTAAATCACACCCTGATCAAAATTGGCCGTTGATCCTATTGATAACCACAAGAAACCCGGATCAGCCCGATGGTGGACCGCTCCGGAGGATCGGTATGGTATCAAGGGATTGAGGTCGGGATGCGGGTAGCGATTGTCGGCGGCGGGATTGCCGGGCTTGCGGCAGCGTTTGAGCTGGAAAAAGCCCGCGCGTCCGGCACGGACGTGGAGTACACGCTGTTCGAATCGCGCGAGCGGGTGGGCGGATCGCTGGCGTCAGAGGACGTAAATGGGGTCGTGCTGGAACGTGGGCCCGACTCGTTTCTCAGTGAAAAGTCGGCCGGCGCAGAGCTTTGCCGCGAACTGGGTTTAGGCGATCAGCTTGTCCCGTCGAACGACGCGAATCGCAAGACTTATATCGTGGTGAAGAACCGGCTGGTTCCCCTACCCGATGGCCTGATGTTCCTGATTCCGACGAAGTTGGTGCCGACGGCGCTGTCGGGGCTGTTCAGCCCGGCGACGAAGATTCGCATGGCCCTGGAACTGCTGCACCCGCCTCGGCCGAGCGGGCACGACGAGTCGGTAGCGGCGCTGGTGGAGCGGCATTTCGGCAAAGAGGCGGTAGACCGGCTGGCCGATCCGCTGCTCTCGGGCATTTACGGGGGCGACGCGACGCAACTTAGCGCGCGCACTGTGCTGCCCAAGCTGGTTGAAATGGAGACGGAGTACGGGTCACTGACCCGCGGAATGCTGGCGGCCCATAAACAGATGCGCGAAAGAATGGCAGCAAAGCGGGCGGCGAGCGACAACGGAGCTGCCGGGCCGCAGGGGGGTGGCGGCGCGAAACCATCAGGACCACGTTCGATTTTCACAACCCTGAAGGGAGGGCTCCAGCAGATGGTCGATGCGCTGGAAGCACGCCTGAATCCGGACTGGATTCGCAAATCGACTGAAGTGAATGGGCTGGAGCGCGATGGAAATGGCTGGCGGCTGCAATGCGGAAGTAGCAGCATGTCCTACGACGGGGTAATTCTGGCATCTCCGGCCTGGGCTGGGGGCAAACTGCTGTCGACGACGGATGCGAAGCTCGGGGATGAACTCGGCGCAATTCCCTACTCGTCCTCCATCACGGTGAATCTTGTGTTTGATGAGGCGCAGCTTGGGCACCTGCCGGACGGGTTCGGATTCCTGGTTCCCGCCGTGGAAGGCCGAGCGATGCTGGCTTGCACCTTTGTTCATCGGAAGTTCGTGGGGCGCACGCCTACGGGCAAGGCAGTGCTGAGAGCGTTTCTTGGCGGGGCGAAGAACGAGTCTCTGCTGGATCAGAGCGACGAAGTGCTGGTAGCGACGGTCCGCCGCGAGCTAAGTGAGATTCTTGGCGCTCGCATCATCGGACCGCACATTCCCGCGGAAGCCACGCAGGTTTCGCGCTGGCGGCGCGCGATGGCACAGTATGCAGTCGGCCACCAGGACCGGATGAAACGCGTGCAGGAACTCGTCGACGCTCTGCCAGGATTGCGGCTGGCAGGAAATGCCTACGACGGAATCGGCATTCCCGATTGCATTCGCACCGGACGCAATGCCGCGAAGGACCTGATGGAGCGACAGACAGTTTCCGACGCTGCCCAGTAGCATTTCGCCTCCCAAAAAGTGGTAAACTGAGCCGCCTTGCGTTAATCTTCGACCGCTCCAGACGTTTGCGTGACAGCTGTCTTTTCGGCTCGTTCGCTCCTTTTGGATGCATGACAGAAGAATGACAGCGCTCTGACACCTCCAAAATAAATCGCGCCTACGCTCCGTATGGGTTCAGCTGTTCACGATACGGCGGAGGTGGCGTGTGTCGTGTGTCGTGTTCGGCAGCCCCATGAATCTGGAGGTCAGATATGAAGTTGTTGCTCTCACTCCCCATTGCAGCGGTGCTGGCGACGTCGACGACTGCTATCGTGGTCGCGCAACACTACACAGAGGTCAAACTTGTATCAAACCGGAGCGGGATTGCACCGGTGACAGATAAATTCCTGATCAATCCATGGGGGCTTACGCGAGCCTCGGGAAGTCCGTGGTGGGTTTCGGACAACGGGACCGGGTTCAGCAGCCTTTACTCCGGGACCGGATCGATTGTTCCGCTGGATGTTTCGATCCCAAGGTCGAATCCAACGACCGGTCCGTTCAAGGCGGGTACGCCAACCGGGGTCATCTCCAATGGAAGCGCGACGGATTTTCTGCTCGCGCCGGGGAAGCCCGCGGTCTTTATCTTCGCCACGATTGATGGCACGATTTCGGGTTGGAATCCGACGGTTGGCGTGCCTGCCGGCGGATCGCCTCCAGCCACCCACTCGATCATCGTGGTGAAAACTACCGATGGCTCAGTGTTCACCGGACTTACCAGCGCGACCATCAATGGCAAGCGGTATCTCTATGCCGCCAATTTTTCAAAGGGCAGGGTGGACGTGTTCGACAACGCCTTTCACAAGGTGACTTTGGCTAACATTGTCGGCAAGGATGGCGATGGGGACGGAGACGAGAGCAACGACGTCGACCAACCGTTTACCGACGAACGCCTGCCTAACAACTATGTCCCATTCAATGTGCAGGCAATCGGCAACAACATCGTGGTGACGTATGCCTTGCACGAGGACGGAAACCCTGTGGAGACCGACGGCCCGGGATTTGGCAGAGTGGATATTTATTCGTCGAGTGGCCAGTTGTTGAGGAGCCTGGCGACGGGTTCGTGGCTCAACGCGCCCTGGGGCGTAGCCCTAGCGCCGCTGGACTTTGGCGTCTTTAGCCACGCGCTGCTGATTGGGCAGTTCGCGGGCGGAGGAACATCCGAGAACAGCGGAACAATCGCAGCTTATGATTTGGCGACAGGACACTTTCTTGGGCAGTTGAAAGACCAGGGCGGAGCCACTTTCGCCATCAATGGATTGTGGGCCATCAGTCCGGGCAACGCGGCGTCAGCAAGCAGTTTTGACGCGTCGGCGGCACCGGGCGCCGAACTATACTTCACCGCTGGACCGAACGGTGGATCGGGCGGCCTGTTCGGCTATATCAAACCGGTTGCCAGCGAATTAGTGACCGGCAGCGATCAGTAACGGATGATCCCGGCAGAGATGCGGAGCTCGAAATTGTCCGAGGGATCGGGCTTCGCATTCTGGCCAATGTGACTGATCGGCGATCATCATTCTGTTTTCTGTGATCGATCCAGAATCCAACGTGCGTGCCTCAGAGCCCGGGAATCTCTATCTGCTGTCCTACAGGGAACATAGGCCGCGCACGCATGCGACGCGTGGTATCTTTAATCCATCCGATGTGGGGGACGATCGTCCCGATAGACCACAAGCAAGTCTCAAATGAGATGACCCGGTGAATCGGCTCCTGAAGCCGGCCTCACCGCTTCCCCGGTTTTGACTCAGGACGGGGCATTCGTTTCTTCCCCGCCTTCCGCACGTTCAAGAGAGACACTCCACAGGTTGTGGTTTGCATTTGATTGTTGGTTCCCGGAGTTAGCGAGTCGTCGCGCGGTAAGCGACGCCCGCAATTGGCCCAATGAGCAGTCGCAAGACCCCCGGCTCCGCCGAAGGGATCCACATTTTTGGAGGCAGTTCCATGTTGATCAGCGGTAAACGCTTGCTCCGAATGGCGCAGGCAGGATTTCTGTTTTTCTTGATGACGACGATAGCCGCAGCGCAATCTACCGGCAGTCTGCAAGGAACGATTACCGACAGTTCGGGGGCGGTGCTGCCGAACGCTACCGTGACGATTCGCGATGTCGGCACAGGCGCAACGCGAACCGTCAAGTCCGACGCGCAGGGCAATTATTCCGTACCTGCGCTCTCACCCGGACACTACGAAATCGAGGCGGCGGCATCTGGATTCGCCAGCGCAAAAACAACGGGAGTAGTCGTGAATGTAGGCACGACTGTGACCGGCAATATGCAGTTGAGCGTATCTGGAACGCAGCAGACGGTGAGCGTTACAGCAGCGGCTCCAGTGGTCGACCAAACGGGCATTTCCGCAGGCCAGGTCGTCGACCAGGAGACGGTGCAACAGGCGCCTCTGAACGGCCGCCATTTTGTTGACCTCGGGGCGCTGATTCCGGGCTCGGTGGCAGCGCCCGCCAATGGTTTTCTGACGCAGCCGATTCGCGGACAGGGCGCACTGTCATTCGATACCGCTGGGCAGCGCGAAGACACCGTCAACTTCATGATCAACGGCGTGAACCTGAACGACATGATTCAGAACCAGATCACGTTTCAGCCGGAATTGAATATCGTTCAGGAATTCAAGGCCGACAACTCTACGTTCTCCGCCGAATACGGGCGAAGTTCCGGCGCGATTGTGAACATCGCCACGCGCTCGGGCACGAACAAGTTTCACGGTGAGGCCTACAACTACCTGCGTAACCAGTTCTTCGATGCGCGCAACTATTTCAACCGGCAATTCACCACCAGCGGAACCCACGTGAACCAGTCCCAATTCATCCGGAATCAGTTTGGCGGTGATGTGGGCGGTTCAATCTGGAAGGATCACACCTTCTTCTTTGCGAGCTACGAAGGGCTGCGGCAACGGCAGGGAGAGTCGGTCAATACTGGAGTGCCGCCCTCGGGATCGGTAGGAGCAGACTCGACGATTCAGAAGCTACTCACCTTGCTGCCTGCCCCGAATTCAGGCAACAGCTTCGTAGGATCGGCAAGCGCGATTGCGACGATTGATCAAGGCACCATCGACGTGAGTCAGATCATTGGGAGTAATGACCGGCTGCACGGGTTCTATGCCATCCAGAAAGATTCGCGAAATGAACCACTCGCGCCCACGGTAGCCGATACGATACCGGGATATGGCGATGCCCGGCCGGCACGCCGCCAACTGCTGACCGTGGTGGAGACACATACATTCGGATCCAATGCGGTCAACGAGGTACGCATCGGCGTGAATCGCATTCACATCACGTTTACCCCTACGTTAGCGGCAAATCCGACCGATTACGGCATCAGCAATGGGATCACCTCGTCTGTCGGACTACCTTCAATCACCATTACGAGCCTGGGGTTGAACTTCGGCGGACCAGCGGGAGAGCCGCAAGGACGCGGCGATACGCTAGGCGTCATATCGGATACCTACAGCCTGCTGCGCGGGAACCATTCGTTCAAATTCGGAGGCGAATATCGACGCTTTAACAATGCCAACTTCGCAGGAGACACGGGGTCCTTCGCATTCAACACGTTGACCGATTTTCTGAATGACCAGGTACACACGTTCAGTGTGACTCCGGGATCTCGGCCAAGCCGTGTTGGTGTGAATGCGCTCGGCGGATATGTTGAGGACTCGTGGAAGCTGCACCCGAGGCTTACCGCAGAATTGGGATTCCGCTTTGAGTGGAATGGCACTCCAACGGAGGCCGAAAACCGCTTTGTGGTCTTCGACCCATCTTCGGCTTCCCTGGTGCAGGTCGGGACCAACGGGTTTGGCAGTCTTTACAACCAGAACTATCTGTATGAGCCACGCGTCGGGTTTGCCTGGGACATCTATGGCAAGGGGAATACCGTGCTGCACGCGGGCTACGGCATCCTTTACAACGAGCCGGAGACCAATCTCGTAACCG
Source organism: Occallatibacter sp. (assembly GCA_036495975.1). Lineage (GTDB taxonomy): Bacteria > Acidobacteriota > Terriglobia > Terriglobales > Acidobacteriaceae > Telmatobacter. Next base: position 247,824 of record DASXLY010000211.1, read on the forward strand.
GACTCACAACGAATCCACCCTTCGCAGTGCCGGTTTCGCTGAATGTCACCCCTAGTCCGGCATTGACGATGCAGAACGCGTTCTCTCAATCGCAGTCCGCCAAGAGCATTGCCCCAACGTCGGTGAGCCGCAACTTCAAGAATCCCCAGATCCAGTCGTACAACATGGCGTTGGAACAACGGCTATCGAACACCCTGGGCTTCAAGACGGGCTATATCGGTTCGAAGGGGACGCACCTGCAGATGCTGCTTAACCAGAATCAGCCGGTTGACGGCCTGGTGCCCTTTGCAACGCTGAGCGCATCGAGTTCCATCGACCCGGGAATTGCGCTCACGAACATCTTTGAGAGCGCGAGCGTGGGCAACAGCAACTACAACGCCTTTTGGGCCACACTCACCAAGAGCTTTACCAGCGGGCTGCAGTTCAGCGCTTCCTATACGTGGAGCAAAGCACTGGACTACAACTCGTACAACCTGGCCTCGACGTCGCAGGTCCCCCAGGACAGCACGAATGCCCGCGGCGACTATGGGCCAGCTGACTTTGACACCAGGAATCACTTCTCGCTGAGCGGCGTATATGACCTGCCCCTGCACAAGAATCGGCTTGTGGAAGGGTGGGAACTCTCAACCATCACCGTGCTGCAGAGTGGAGATCCTTTCACGGTAGAAACAACCCTGCTGAATAACGGCGTCAACGGCCGCACGCGCCCGAATGTTCTAGGTCGCGTCGTCGCGCATACGACCCTGGCGGCGAATGGAAACATCCAGTACATTCCGCAGGCAATCTGCAATACGCCTACTGCGGGATGCCTCTTCTCGAGTCCGGGCTCGGGACCGGATCTTTTCGGCAACGAGCGGCGAAACTCGATCTACTATCCCGGGCTTGAAGATGTGGATGTGGGGCTGCAGAAACAGACCAAGCTGACGGAACGCCTGGGCCTGAATCTGAGGACCGACGCATTCAACGTGACCAATCACCCCAACCTGGGGCAGCCTAGTGCGACGTTTACTCCAGGGGGAACGGCGGGGACGTTCGGCCAGATTTCGTCGACGCGATTCCCGATTGGCGACTTCGGATCGTCGCGGCAGTTGCAGGTATCGGCGAAGCTGGTCTTTTGAAGCGGGATGGGTCGGCTTCTTTCGATTCGAAGATGCCGGCTCACTGCTTCCACGCAGGATCTAGAAACGCGAAGACATCATGCGGCTGGGCTTTGCCAGGAATCGTCCGGTGATGACACCGAAGAGGAAACCTGCGATGTGAGCCAGGTACGCGACACCGCCGGTGCGGACTTCGGCGACCGAACCGAAATTGAGAACTTGCATCAGGAACCAGAAGCCGATGAGCAGCACCGCGGGAATCAGCGTGACGCGGAAGAAGATGAAAAAGAAGACGAAGGTTTTGATCCGATCGCGCGGAAACGTGATGATGAATGCGCCCATGACTGCGGCGATGGCTCCGCTGGCTCCGAGGCATGGAAGGTGCGAAAGCGGATCACCGAGAATCTGCGCCGACATGGCCACGACGCCGCCCACGAGATAGAAAAACAGAAAACGCACGCTGCCCATCGCCTCTTCGATAGCGCGCCCAAAGGCCCAGAGGTACACCATGTTGCCGATGACGTGCATCCAGCCGGCGTGCATGAACATCGAGGTGACCAGGGTGATGAGGTGATGGCCGTGAACAATGCGGATGGGGATGACCGACCAGGCGCCGACAAAGCGATCGCCGTAAGTCAGCTCCTGGAAGAAGACGGTCGCGTTGATGGCGATGATGAGGAGCGTTATAGGCGCAATCCGGCCCGGTGGCCGCGACGCGTCACCCAGAGGAACAAAGCCTGCCACTTACATTCCACCTTTGCCCAATAGGATTCCGATGCCGTAGGTGACGGCGCCTTCGACCGCGCCGACGATGGTCATTTCCATTCCCGAAGACCACCAGGAGCGAATGGTGATGAGGCTTTTGGCCGCGCCGACTGCGAAGTGTGCAATCAGAGAAACAACGGCGGCAGTGATCACCGCTGGAATTCCCTGCAAGAAGAAGAAGGGGATGACCGGAATGATTGCGCCGACAGCCGTGGAAAGAGCGCCCGATGTGGCAGAAACCAGCGGATTTGACAGCGCTTCCTCTGACGTGCCGAGGCGCTCGCTCGCCAGGGCCCGGAGCATCTGCTCGGGATCGCTGGCAATGTGGTTGACCATGTGGTCGGCGTCGGCCTCGGGGAGGCCTTTCACCTGGTAGTAGAGCGAGAGAAGCTCGCGGGCTTCGGGGCCATTGAAATGGATGGCTTCACGCTCGCGGGCGATTTCGGCATGGTAGATTTCGCGTTCGCTCTTGGCGGCGAGGTAAGCGCCTGACCCCATGGAGAGTGCGGAGGCGATCATGCCGGAGAGGCCGGCCAGCAGAACATATTTACTGTCTCCCGCGGTAGCGCCCGAGACTCCGGAAACAATGCCGAAGATGGCGCCGAGTCCATCGTTGACGCCGTAGATGGCGTCGCCGATCCAAGCGCCGGGCTGCTTGCGTCCAGCATTGCGTTTGGAGAGGAGTTCTTCGAGGACGGCCTTGGGATCGACTTTGGGTGCTCCGGCCGGTGCCTGGTAGTGACCGCGCAGGAGCGATCCGAGTTCGCGGTGATGATCCTTTTCATCCTCAATGACATGATCAAGAATCGCCATCGAGCCGTCGTCGCCCAGTTCCCTGAGTTGCCGGCCATAGTTGGCAATGTGACGGCTCTCTTCGATCTCGAGCCGGCGTAGTGCCATGCGGACACCGCCGGCACGGTTGGCCAGGGAGTCGGCTTCGCCACCCGGTGCGCCATTGTAGGTGGGCTCGGTGCCGCCGAGTTCGATAATGCGGCCCTTCCAAAGGGCAGCGTGTTCCCACTCGGCCGAAGCGAGATGCCGCAGGACCTGGGCGCGAACCGGGTCATTGTCCCGGTCGGCTAGGGCGCGGTAGGTGTTGTAGCCCTCCATTTCGGCCTGCCAGTTGGCCTCAAGGGCGGCCAGAACCTTCTTTAACTTGGCGCTGCTCATTGAGATGGTAGCCACGCTCGTCTCCTGATGAAGAGGATAAGGCATTTTCGAGCTGGATTTTGTGATGAGGGCTCGATGGCCATCGGGATCACTTCCCCTTTCGAGGGTTTTCCGTATAGTGTTGTGTGCAGATGTCAACGAATATTGTTTGGGGGATTGTCACCAGCTAGATGGCTGGTGTCCTCGGTGTCCTGGTGGACACCAGACCGCTTTGAGGGCTCAAAACGGTGTCCAATCTGGACACTCACACTGTAGCATGATGCGTTTGTGCTCGCTGTCACGCGGTGGACTATTTCGAGACAGTACCAAAGTGGGAGTGGTGAGGATAAGTCGGGGCGTATCTCGCAGGGCCGCGCGGAGCGCGGCCCTGCTGCTTTTGCGGTTGCTGTTGCTTCTGGCCCAGCTGCCGGAATTGTTGGACACTCGCACGCGCGTCAAGGCTCGGGCACCGACGCGCCAGCGCTTGGCCTTGATGCGGGTGCGATCATCGCGCGTGCTTGGGCTGGGCCCGCCGTTTATAGGCTTTGTATTGCGTAGCGGTGGCCGCGTCTTTGTCGTTCGCGGCCACCCCGCGCGTCAGCGCGGGGATGCGCGGGGGAGCGGGGAGCGCGACGAATGGAGCGCAGGGAGTGAGGAACGAGCGACCGGCCCCGCTGGGCCGCGCAGCCGCGTAGCGGGAAGGCGCGCACGCCACGAGCGACGAGCAGAGCGAGGAGCAGTAATCGGCTTAAGCGTAGCGCGCCGGGTGATGCGGACGCGCGGCTGTGCGACGCGCTAGGAGCGAAGCGACGACGTGGGGCGCACCGGAAAAGCCGCGCCACCTTGTAGAGCTTAGTTGGGTTTATCTATGGTCTTTTATTTGGGGCGTGTCCTGGCTGCGCAGCGGGGTGTGACCGCGAAGTGTTATCGGCGATGCGTTCGCGCAGATAGCGCAAAAGCTCGGCTTTCTCTGGTGTCATAGGGTCGGGTGCACCCTCCACTTCCCGGAGGGTTTCGTGAAGAGCATCGAGGAGTGGGCGGCCGGCGTGATTGAGCATGGCAGAACGAATGCGATAGCTCAGTTTTACCTGACACGAAAATAAACGGTGTGATCGATGTCACCTGAGTACAACTTGCTCGGCCTGTGGCGGGGGTCACATCCTCAGCGGAAACGAACGCGTAGGGTTGGAACTGCAGTAGCCCATACACCTGAACGCGGGAAGTCAGCAGCGCAAGTCTGACTTCCCTTTTTTTGTTTCGTGCGGGGGCGTGTCCTGGCTGGATCACTTTACGGAGACTGTGAGGATGCGGCAAAGGGAATCGCCGGCGGCGCTCCAGATGAGCATTTGATCTGTGTCCACGACGACGACGTCGCCTTGTTCAAGTACTTCCTCGGAACCCGCGAAACTCAGACGGAGAGTGCCCTCAAGCACGTACGCGGTGAGTTCGGTTCGGGCTCCGCGTGTTCCAGTCGTCGAGGGAGCACCAGGAGGAAGCTCAATGAGCTTGGAGACCAGCTTGCCGTCTGCGGTGGGCAGGTGCAAGGGAGTCACTTTTGCACCGGGCCGCTCTCTATCCCTGAGATGCGATTTGCGCGTGATCGACAAGGAATGCTGTTTGGGTTCGCAGAAGAAATGCCCAAGACCGATGCCGTAGACGTGGCAGATTTTCTCAAGTGTTGTGAGGGTCGGATCCATCTTGCCGGTTTCGAGTTTCGAAAGGAGGGCGGTGGACAAGCGTGTCTCCGTCGCAAGGCGGACAAGGGTGAGGCGCTTCTCGGCGCGGAGGGCGCGAAGTTTGAGGGCTATCGAATAGACAGCTAAAGGGTCGGGTCCACGAGTCTTCATGATGCTGAGCTCGTGTCCTCTCTCGGTCCGCCGTCTTTGGTCTGAAGCTTGTGGATCTGGGTAATGAGGGTGCGCTTGAATTCGAGCAGGCCGGGATAGTTGGGATCGATGTCAGGGGTTTGCTCGACGTGTTCGAGAGTGGCGCGAAGTGTGTTGATTAGAAAGACAGTGGTGATGGTCTTCATCGCTGCGCACTCCTTGTGACTGGCGGTGTAGTGGCTGCCGTACGTTGGAGGTCGACGAGCTTGAGCAAGGCAGCCTCTATCACCCCTAGGCGGTAGTGGAGAAGCCGGCTAGTTTCCGCAGAATAAGAGCAAATGGTCGGCTGGTCGGTATCGTCTAGAAACACCACGCGTGAGACAAACAACACTGCTTCTCGAAATTGCGCACGCGTGGTGATGAGATCGATGGTCACACGAATATTGCTCGTGCCGATGTGCGATGGGTCACAGCGGGCAGAAGGAAGTCAAGCTACGTTGCATTCATGGCAAAGATCGACCACTCACTAGATTTTGACTGTCCTATCTGCGCGGCCAAGTCCGGGACACCGTGTGTGACCACTGTTGGCTTCGTTCGCAACCAATCCCACCTTCGACGTCGGGACATAGCTAGAGACTTCGAAATGGCCGTCCGAAAGCTTGAGTTTCCGATGGTCAGCCGAGGCGAAGCACATTTGGACTACTAGGTCGTGAGCCTCTGTTCATGAATCACAGCAGGTCGAGGCGGTCTAGGGTGTCGGCTAGGCGTCTTCTTGCGGCGGGGAGCATGTACACGATGTTGGCTTTGCTGCATCCGAGGGCGGCGGCTGCGGTGGCGAGGCTTACTCCGTCGCGGTAGGTGAGGATGAGGGCCATCTGGTGCGCGGGATCGAGGCGGGCCAGGGCTTGCTCGAAACTCAACACGCGCACGATGCGGCTGTCGGCTTCGCGGGCGCGGCGTTCACGCCATCCGGTGTGCTGAATGTTGACTGCCCTGGCGGTCTTGAGTGCGGCGCGATCTACGGCCCACTGTTTGAGGCGCAGGATGGCTAGGACCTGGTCTGACGGGATTCCGCTCATGCTTGGGTGTCCTCTTCGTTCTCGA
>DASXLY010000212.1:0-4827 GCA_036495975.1 Occallatibacter sp.
CGTCCTCGCAGTCACTCAAGAATCGTACAACCTCAACGTCCACAAGAGTGACTTCATCCAAGTCCAGGAGTATGCGAACGCTGTCATCGTCCATTTGAGCCCGTATGTTGTCGATATTGGCCGATTGAATTCGGCCACTGAGTCGCAGGCTCATAGTGTGCCCGTCCGATTCCTTTTCAATCCTCAACATTGGTCGACCAATCCTTTCGAGCGCGGTCGCAGGCTACCAATGCGAGATCATGGCCCCGACTGGCGAAGCGGTCGGCATAGCCAGAGCCAATCCCAGTGTAAGCGTGAGTAATCCGGATGGAAGCTGCAGAAGTCATTGGTTGCTCCTCCTTATCAACTCATCATCGGCTGTCGGATTCGCGAACCCACGTCCGGCAATAACCGGGTATGCATGGCGAGCGCCATTTGTAAACGACTGAAGCAAAACGGAGGACGTCGATTCTTAGTGCTGCGTTGTCGGCAAAATGACGAGGACTCAGCCAGTTGCCTGACTCGCTGAACCTAGGGCTGGCTGTTGATAGCTGTACGTGACCGAATCGCCCGGAGAGCAGGTAACTTCCGCGAAAGCGAACTCCAACACATCGTGCGTGGTATGTGGGCCGACGTCTACGTTATGTCGAAACCGAGTTTGCGATTTCAGGAGTCCTGGACAGCGTGGACTTTGGCGGTACTCCTGATCGATATCCGGTGAACCAAACTCTGCGTACGGAATTCTGCACTTCATTGAGATTGAACGCAACAGCTGCGGGCATGCCTGGGTATCAAATCCTCCCTAAATAGTGGGATCCGATACCCACCCGTCACTAGCGTTGAAAATACCTTCCTTCGCGGGATGCAATCATCCCAGTCTTCCTTCATATTCACTTCAGCAGTATTGAGCACGAAAGACGTGGACTCAAGCGAAGGCACGAAGCAATCCCTGAACGCCCGAGGCGATTCGAAGCACGAACATGGAACGACCGCAATTGCCATATGAGCAATTTGCTCGGGATCAATATGACTACCTTGCGTCCTGGAATTCCATTCTCGGAAGACCCGCCGGATCTGGGCTCACGGGACGGCAGTCTGTGGATGACTTGAGCTGGGTAAGATTATCGTATTGATGAAGTCGAAGTCCTTGTATGAATCAAACCATCTGCTGAGCGCTCGCCATGAATCCCGCAATTGCTCAACCCGCGATTGCAACTCACATTTCTGGAGCCCGGCAGCCGCGTGCATGGCGCTCGGCTCGGCTCGTCATCGGTGTCCTTGTTTGCCACGGCTGCGTTCGCGCTCGACCCGCAGAAGGCCATCACTCAATTCGTCCATAGCGCATGGACGGAAAAGGAAGGCGCTCCGGCTCGTATCACAGCTCTCACGCAAACCAAAGACAGATATTTGTGACCGGAACAAGATGTGACGGCACTCCCGTCCGTGCGATTTTCCATTGCAGAGAGACCCGGTCATGATGCCACTGAAAAGGTGGTGAGAACGTCTCTTACCGAGGCTGCAAAATTGAATTACCTGCTATCAATTCCGCTCTGCTTGCTGTTGCTCTTGGCTGGAGAGTCATGTCTCGCAGTCGATCCCAACAAGCAGATGACCCAATATGCACATACCGCCTGGAGAATCCAGGATGGATTTTTCAACGGCGTGCCAACCGCAATTGCTCAGACTAAGGATGGTTACCTATGGATTGGAACGCCGGCTGGCCTCTTGCGTTTCGATGGCGTCCGATTTGTTCCATGGAAGCCGACGAGTGGGAAAGAGTTGTCGTCATCCCACATTAGCGCACTCCTGGGCGCTCGCGATGGGAGCCTATGGATCGGGACGGACTCGGGCTTGAGCCATTTGGTCGATGGCAAACTGATCCAATATCCTGAGCGGCCAGGAGGAGTCGCGTCAATAGTGCAGCGCGCCGATGGAGATATCTGGTTCTCGCACATTCAACCCATCGAGACCGCATGGGGGATGTGTAAAGTCACCGGAGCGCAAACGCAATGCTACTACGGGAAGAACAATGGTGTACCGCTGGTCGAGGATGGTTCTGGATTTCTTTGGACTGGCTACGGTGCAACGCTCAAGCGCTGGAAAGCGGGTTTATCCACTACCTACGCTGAGCATGGGCTGAGATTGGTGGGGGCGACGGGTATAGCTTACCTCGCTCTGGCAAGAGATGGTTCGATGTGGGTCGGAATGACTTCTAGCGGGCACGGCGCAGGCTTGCAACAATTCACAAATGGCGCATGGAAGCCGTTTATTGCGCAGCTTTTCGACAGTAGTACTTTGACGCTTACCGCATTGTGGTTAGACCGGGAGAATACGTTGTGGGTTGGTACCGCAAGCCAAGGACTTTACCGTATTCGCGGCCGGCGGGTGGATCACTTTGGGAGTTCAGACGGTCTGTCAAGTGACTCTGTGAGTGAGACGGGGCTGTATGAGGATCGTGAAGGCAACATGTGGGTAGCCACGTCCCACGGCCTCGACTGTTTTAGCGATCTACCTGTCACGACGTACACAATCCGCGAGGGGCTCCCATCGGGCGAAGTCGATTCGGTCCTCGTCTCGCGCGATGGCACGATATGGTCAGGCACTCCGAAATCCCTGGTCGCATTTCGACAGGAACGAACTCCCCTCATTGAGGCGCACCGGGCACCGGGAAATCAGGTTACGTCGCTCCTGAAAGATCATGCCGGTCAACTATGGGTGGGTGTCGATGATTTCTTGACGATATATAAGAACGGAACATTCCGTAGGATCGACAAGCCTGACGGTAAGCCAATTGGGTTCGTTGTTGGAATGACCGAAGATTTGGACCACAATATCTGGGCCGAAACCACAGGGTCGCCCAAGACGCTGCTACGCATTCAGGACTTTAAGATCCAGGAAAGGCTTCCTGCCCCTCAGATGCCTGCTGCTCGGAGGATTGCGCCTGACCCGGGGGGCGGCATCTGGTTGGGTCTCATTCAAGGCAATCTAGCCCGATACAAGAACGACAAGCTCGAGATCTTTCGCTTCAGGCACAGCGCGGTTCCCGGCATCGATACTGAAGTAAATCAATTGCTCGTGACTTCCGATGACGCTGTATTGGGAGCTACACATTTTGGAGTCATCGCGTGGAGAAACGGAACTCAACAAACCCTCACAGTCCGCAACGGCCTTCCCTGTGATGGAGTCGACGCACTTGTTTTTGACAATCAGGGCGATCTCTGGCTGTACTTGCAATGTGGCCTCGTTGAGGTCTCGAAGGAGGAGATTCAGAAGTGGTGGCAAAAACCTGACACCATCGTGCATTTCCGCATGCTGGATTCTCGTGACGGAGTTCGTCCAGGACAGGCCTCTTTTGATGCGGCGGCGCGATCTCCCGATGGGCGGTTATGGTTCGTCAATGGATATGAATTGCAGGTAGTTGACCCGGCTCACCTGTATATGAACTCCATTCCGCCGCCAGTGCATATCGAAGAAATCATCGCCGATCGCAGGAGCTATGCAGTAGCACGCAATCTTAGTCTTCCGCCGATCACTCGAGATCTGGAAATTGACTACACAGCATTGAGCTTCATGGCGCCACAGAAGGTACGCTTTCGGTACAAACTTGATGGCCACGATACGGAATGGCAGGAACCAGGGGCTCGGCGACAGGCGTTCTATAACGATCTTCGTCCGCGAAAATACAAGTTTCGCGTGATCGCCTGCAATAACGACGGTGTCTGGAACGAAGATGGAGCAACTCTGGACTTCAGGGTCGCGCCAGCCTGGTACCAGACGATCTGGTTCCGCGCCTCGTGCGTGGGAGGTTTGGTTCTACTGCTGTGGGCGCTCTATCAACTCCGTCTTCAACAGCTGCAGCGGCAGTTCAACATGACGTTGGAAGCACGCGTCGGCGAGCGGACCCGCATCGCGCGGGAACTGCACGATACTCTGCTGCAAAGCTTCCACGGACTCATGTTTCGATTTCAGGCCGCTCGCAACATGCTACCCGGGCGCCCCGAGCAAGCAATGCAGGCTTTCGATGGCGCGATCGCAAGAACGGAGCAGGCAATGGCCGAGAGCCGGGATGCTATCCAGGACTTGCGCCCCGAACCAGTCGCTCAGAGCGATCTCGCAGAATTGCTGACGGCAATGGGTCAGGAACTAGCGTCCTTTGAGGATGCGAACCGCGATGGTCCGGTCTTCCGCGTGATCGTAGAGGGCAAGCGACGAAGGCTATCTCCGACCCTCCAAGCGGAAGTCTATTCGATCGCCCGCGAACTGCTGCGAAATGCTTTCCAACACGCCAGTGCACATCGGATCGAAGCTGAGATTCGATATGAGGATCACCTGTTTCGACTGCGCGTACGCGATGATGGAGGGGGTATGGACCCCAAGGTGCTGGAAGCTGGTGGGCGCGCCGGACACTGGGGGTTGCCCGGTGTTCGTGAACGTGCACAAACACTCGGAGCACGATTGGACTTTTGGAGTGAAGCCGGAGCGGGCACCGAAGTTCAGATGGCGGTTCCAGCCGCCGTTGCCTACGATAAATCACGTGATGGCGCTGGATTCAGGCTGTTCCGAAAGGCGAGAATTCATGAGCATTAGTCCTAGTCTGATTCGAATCCTGACCGTCGATGACCACGCCCTCCTGCGCGAAGGGATTGCAGCCCTGGTTAACACTGAACCTGACATGAAGTTAGTGGCGGAGGCGTCCAACGGAGAGGAAGCGATCGAAAAGTTTCGATCACACCGCCCGGACGTAACCTTAATGGATCTCCAGATGCCCGGTTTGAATGGCATCGAGGCAATCAACCGCATTCAGAGTGAATTCCCCAACGCGCGGATTATTGTCCTGACGACCTACAC
>DASXLY010000213.1:0-3431 GCA_036495975.1 Occallatibacter sp.
GGGGCACAATGCGTATCCGGGGTGTTTCCGTTGCCACGATGGAAGCCACACGACGAAGGATGGAAAGAGCATCGATAACGACTGCTCAACGTGTCATAACTTGCTTGCCACCGACGAAGCGAATCCGAAGTTATTAGTTGATCTGGGAATGCAGTAGAAGCTGCCTCATAAAACCTGGCGCTTGGCGACATCAAGTAGGAGGCCCGCCATCGAAGCGGGCTCATGCTCTTTCTCAAGGCCGTCGAGGCATATATGAGATAACTTCTAGATCTCGATTTAAATTTCCACTATCCCTTCATTCAGAAGCAGTAATAAGAACATGATGCTGTCAGTTCTGACAGACGACATTTCATCTCGTCTCAATCTACACTCCTCCCAAGCTTGAGCACACTAGGGGTGTGATTTATGCCAACTACCACAGTAGTCGAAGGAACGGATAATGCTTTGAGTGCGTATGGCGTAGCCGGCCCATCGACAGCAGAGAAAAGTTAGGACGCAACGCGCAATACCCGACGCCTCGTCCAGGGTACTCCCCAAAGACGTTCACAAAGAGTGTAGGAAGCTGCATGTGGCGCCGAGAGATCTGCAGCTGACATTCACCTTGAATTCGAAACAAAAGAGAGATGAGGAGCTATGCATAAGAACCGGACAACGATTGTAGTGAGTCTCATGGCAGTGTGCTTACTAACTGGGGTATCGGCATTCGGCGCAGGCGGCGACGATCCACAAGTCAAAGGCATGATCAGTGGGCGCGCCGGAGATACGTTGATCGTGAATGGCACGCAGGGGAAAACTACTGTGGTTCTGGCCAATGACACGAGAGTTAAAGATGATAGGGGGCTGTTTGGCCTGGAAAAGCAGGAAATGGCCGACACGGTGCTGATTCCGGGACTGAAGATAGAAGTCGACGGAACGACCGATGAAAAGGGCCGGGTTGTGGCGAAAACGATCACCGTTGATGGCGACGACCTTGAAACATCCGAGATGATCGAGGCCGGCGTACAACCTACCGCAGATGAGGTCCTTGAGCACGAGAAACAGCTCCTGGACCACGAGAAGCAGCTCGGAACCCACAATGAGCAAATCGCGGCCAACACAGCGGACATCGAAACCAACGAGCAGCAGATCGCGGCCCACAAACAGAAGATCGAACAGAACGTAAGCGACACCCAGGCGAACACGCAGCGCTTTACCGCGTTAGATGATTATGACGTGAAGGGACAGGCGACCGTGAAGTTCGCAAGCGGTAGCTCCCAGATCTCAAAAGGGGATATGGATCAACTCAAACAGTTGGCGCAAAGCGCAATTGGCACGCCAGGATACATCGTCGAGGTGACTGGCTATGCCGACTCGAGGGGCAGCGCTGCGATGAACACAAGACTTAGCGAGGCCCGGGCTAAAGCAGTCATCACTTATTTGATGCAGCAGGGCGGCGTACCAGTGCGGAACATCGTGGCACCGGGCGCAATGGGCGAATACGGAGCAGCGGCACCGAACGAGACTAAAGAGGGACGGGCCGAGAACCGTCGGGTTGAAGTGAAGGTTCTGGTGAACAAGGGCATCGCCGGTAGTTAGGAGCCAACTTCTCAGCAGCGAGCAGGTTCGGCGCTCACGCGCTCTTTGCTTCCCCAAAGGAGCGCGTGACTTTTTCGCGGCTGGCTGTGATCATAGAAACGGCTGTGTATGGAAGTTACGGGACACTTTTATCTTTCCTCCGCTCTTCGCGACTCGAGTTCTTCCTAACTGGAACTGTCAACACTGTCACTTCACACTATGTATTTCCAGTGCGTACTCTTAACTTGGATTTCAGGACGAGTGAGTCCCCATCCACGCGAATACTTTGCGCATGCGCTATTCGACAGAGTGATTGCATGACTTCGCCCACCGAGATCACGCCTAAAAACTTCGATGCGTTTCTATTTGACCTGGACGGCGTATTAACGTCGACGGCCAGGCTTCATGCTGCCGCATGGAAACAGACGTTCGATACGATACTGCAGCGTCGCGCTGAAACGAGAAACGAGAGCTTCGTTCCGTTCGACATCGGCGACGACTATCACAAATACGTTGATGGGAAACAGCGCTTCGACGGTGTGCAAAGCTTTCTAATATCTCGCGGAATCGACCTACCCTATGGAGCGCCGGCCGACCCTCCCACCGCTGAAACCATCTGCGGGGTAGGTAATCAGAAGAATGATTTAGTCAATCAGATCATGGCGAGAGATGGAGTCGCCGCATACCCTGGATCGATCAAAGCGGTGAAGTACCTGAGAGAACAGGGATACAAGACCGCGGTGGTTTCTTCGAGCGAGAACTGCGCTGCGGTTCTCAAGGCCGCCGGGATTGAGTCGCTCTTCGATGTCCGCGTTGACGGTAAAACCGCAACAACACTGGCTCTACCCGGAAAGCCTGAGCCCGATATGTTTCTTGCAGCGGCCCGGCAACTCGGAGTGGACGCTAAGCGCTCCATCGTCGTTGAAGATGCAATTGCCGGTGTACAGGCGGGAAAGCGAGGCGGGTTCGGACTGGTGATCGGTATTGCGCGAACCGGAAACGCCGACGCGTTACAGAAAGAAGGGGCGAGCCTTGTGGTAACGGACCTCGAGGAATTGTTTCCGCCACGATCCTGAAAGGTCGATGTCATGCTGCAGCGTGAAATCCAGACATTTCCGACCTTCCTCTATCCACATGACCCCTTTCGTCTGGTGGAGAAAAAGTACAATCCTGTTCGAATGGCGCAAATGGAAACCTTATTTGCGCTAAGCAATGGTTATATGGGCATCCGCGGTACGTCTGACGAGGGCACACCTACTTTTCAGAAGGGCACACTGATCAATGGTTTTCATGAGACGTGGCCGATCGGTTATGCGGAATCAGCTTACGGATATGCCAAGGTAGGACAGACCATCGTCAATGTCCCGGATGGCACATTGATTCGGCTCTACGTTGACGATGAACCGTTCGACCTCGCTCGGGCTACGCTGGTCAGCTATGACCGCAATCTTGATACTCGAACTGGAATTCTCACTCGCGAATTGATCTGGGAGAAGGGCTCGGGCAAGCGGATCTGCATTCTCTCAAGACGGCTAGTCTCGTTCGAACACCGACACATGGCCGCTATTTCGTATGAGGTCACACTGCTCAATGCCGACGCACCCATCGTGATCTCGTCCGAACTGGTGTATCAGGAAGAGAGCCGCTCGGTGGAGGGTGATCAACGTGGCGGCCGGGCCTTCGCGGAACGCGTCCTCCTTCCGCAAGGGCTGCTGGCTTCGGAATCCAAAGCAATCATCATGGCCATGACGCGGTCCAGCAGAATGACCCTGGCATGCGGCATGGACCATCAGATCGAGTGCGATAGCCCCTGCGATGTGAAAAACCTTTCGCGTGAGGAGCGGGGCCGCGTGATCATATCTGTTCACGGCATCGCC
>DASXLY010000214.1:0-1617 GCA_036495975.1 Occallatibacter sp.
AATTCTGGTTGTGATTGCCTGTTCGAGATGAAACTCGATCTCCTCATCGAGTTCGCTGCGGCTTTTGCGAAAAATCAGGAAGCGAAGCCGCGTCAGAAGTTCGGAGATCATGAGGTCGCCTCCGTGGTCCGGCCAAGAACACACGCAATCGCCGAGGACAAGCGATCCCAGGTGGCCAACTCGGTCGCGAGTTGCTTCTTGCCGATCTGGGTCAAGCGGTAATACTTCGCCCGCCGATTATTCTCCGTGATCTGCCATTCCGATCGTATCCATCCCTTGTACTCAAGGCGATAGAGCGCTGGATAAAGTGAACCCTGCCCGATCTGCAAGACGTCTTTCGATAGCTGGTGGATACGCTGCGCCACGCCCCATCCATGCATTGGCTCAAGCGCGAGCGTCTGAAGGATGAGTAGATCCAGTGTTCCTTGCAGAAGGTCAGTCGATTGCGGCATCTTCTCCTCTCGACATTCGACAATAGCTTTACGCGCGTTCCTGTCGAGTGTCAAGGGTAGGATGGACTACGGCCAATTCTCATTGGTTCGACGGTTGACGCGTAATCGCCGAGTCACTCATTGACCTCAGATCAGTACCGGAAAGTCGGCTCCTCGCCAGTAATGTCCAAGTGACAAGAAAAGCGTTATCAGGACTCAACTCATCGCTTGTCGCTTGCCAAAAGCCGGTAGAGCCCTATTACGGTCGTCGCTCTTTCATGACCTGTGCCGAATCGTCTCTTCTTCGTCAGTTGAGCGTCGGCGTGATACCTTTACCGAGGCCTCGGATCCAGGTGGTTCACGGAACGGTCCCACAGAAATGCGCTCGTACCGCACTTCCATCACCGTCAGGTCTTCCGCGCCGCCCGGCGCTTCTAGAACTACGCTGTCACCCGCTGCCGACTTCATCAACGCGCGACCCAGAGGTGACACCCAACTGATGTGGTTGCGGTTGAGGTCGACCTCGTCGGTGCCTACGATGCTCACGACTCGCTCCGCGCCCGCGGCATTGGCATAGCGCACGGTCGCCCCGAAGAATGCCCTCATCGCTCGCTGCCCGGCTCTCGGAGCCTCCGGGTCCACCACTTCCGCGGCTTCGATTCGCTTCGCGAGAAAACGAATCCGACCATCAATCTGCCGCAGTCGCCGCTTGCCGTACTGATAGTCGGCGTTTTCGCTGCGATCGCCGTTGCCGGCAGCCCACGCCACCACCTCCACCACGGCGGGGCGGTCCCGGGTGAGTAGAAACCGGTGCTCATCTTTAAGGCGCTGCAGCCCGCTCGGCGTTATGTAGTTTTTGCTTCGTGTCGCGGGCTCGTCCGCTTGTGGTTTTCTCGTAAACCCTTTCCGCATCTCGCCGTCCTCCCAGCGCAAATCCAGGGGTGCCCCCAATGGATGCGAATGAACACCGATGGAACACACTGTAGGCCATCCACGTTCATGGGAGTTCATCCGCGTCCCTGTTTGATTTTTTCAGGTCTTCTGGTCCCTTAGCGATCCTACCCGTCATCTCAGATAAGTGCTTGGGGGATCAGTACTGATAAATGGGATGAGCAGGTCCTTCGGATTGGATCGGAGAGACTGTTTCCCATGAAGAAGCCACCGCAGCACCTCATCGCTGAAGTTC
>DASXLY010000215.1:0-59391 GCA_036495975.1 Occallatibacter sp.
TTACCCACAGATCGTCACGCAGCCCGGGCATTGCTCCCACAAACCCCTCCGGCGCCACACCGATCACCGTCACAGGATGCCGGGCGATCTCGATCGATTTGCCCACAATTGCCGGGTCTGCGGCATAGCGCGCCTTCCAGACCGAGTAACTCAAGATCACGTTGGGAACCGCATCTGGACGTGTCTCTTCTTCAGCCAGAAAGAATCGTCCCAGCACCGGCTTGATGCCGAGCACATCGAAATAGTTCGCCGTCACGTTCGCTATGAAGACGCGCTCCGGCTGTGCGCCGCCAGTCAGCGTGATCCAATCGTGGTGAAATGCGAGTATTCCGGCGAAGGTATGATTCTGCTCGCGCAGATCGCGATAGTCGAGATACGAGAAGGGCGGAACCGGAGAGAAGTTCCGCTCCCCCCGCTGCAGGCTCACAAGATCGCCCGTGTCCCGCGCGCCAGGAATCGGACGCAACATTGTGCCGTCGATCCAACTGAATACGGTGCTGTTGGCGCAGATAGCTACTGCCAGCATCGCCGTCGCGGTGATCGTAAAACCGGGGCTCTTGCGCAGTTGCCGCAAGGCATAACGGACGTCTCGGCCCAATTGTTCAAGCCACGCCTGGCCCCACATCTCGCGCGTCACATCCTGCACTAGAGGAACATTTCCAAATTCCCGCGCTGCCGCTTGCCGCGCCGTCTCTGCCGTCTCGCCGCGCGCCACTCGATCTGCAATCGCCATCTGCAGGTGAGCATCGATCTCTTCCTGCAATTCGTGCTTGCGCCGCTGAAAACCGAGGCTTGGGAACCACTTCATGACTCACTCTCCTCCGGCTTGACGTACATCACCGACCCAATCGCTTCGACAATTCGCTCCCATCGGCCCAGATCTGAGGCCAACTGCTTTTTCCCTCTGGCCGTGATTCGGTAGTAGCGGGCTCTTTGCTTGCCCTCTGACTGCTTCCACTCCGACTGCACCCAGCTCTGACGCTCCAATCGATGGAGAGCCGGATACAGTGATCCGGTCTCCACCTGAAGCACTTCTCCGGATCGCAAACGCAAAGCCTGGACAATGCCATATCCATGCTGCGGCCCCCATTGCAGGGTCTGAAGAATAAGCATGTCGAGTGTTCCCTGCAGCAGCTCAATCCGGTTTTTATACTGGTCTTTCTCGCTCATAGATGTAGACACTCTACTCCCAGTGGAAGTAGATTGTCTACTCCCGCTTCAAGGCAATGCTCAAAACCGCGCTGACAGCGGCTCCTCGGACGAGATCGAGGTCCGGGCTTGGCTTAAGCTGAACGATCCGGATCTGGAAGGCATTATGTGATGGCTTAGCCGCTTTTGGAAATACTGTGTCCGATGCCTTGATCTCTTAAGGCCATCGCTCCTTGCCACCCCGGCGACGAAGACCTGTCGCTGGGCCGATCCCTACGTACGACGAGACGCGCCGCTATATCCGTGATCCTGACGGATATATTATCGAGGTCGGACGAAGCACTGACCTCACGTACGGTTGACGCTCCGCCCGGAAAAACATTCTCGTAGTCCCGAGCGAGTTGCCGCCCACTCGTCATATATAGTCCGCCGCCTTTTTGCAAGCGAAGAATGAGAGGGCATGTTGGTCTGCGCACATGTATACGGCCTTTTTTGGAGGGTGAACTCCTGACCTGGATGGAATGCGCTGCGCCTTCGTCCTATTTTGTTACGCGGCGGGACGTGGATCGATTTGCAACATGGTGCCTGTCCTCCTACCTTCCCGGCGGAACCCAGTACTCGCCTTTGAACGTCCAACCACTGTTCTGAAGAAGGTTTCTCTCCACTTTCAAAAACCCGGTGTTGCACCCTGGATTACCTGACGGGTGGCCCACATATCATCCCTTTGCGCAAGTTTCGATATGGGCGCCCCACACCTCGCTTTTGAGATGTGGGAATGTCGGTGATGAGGTTGAAGGATGTCCGGCAGGCCACAGCTTCGTGCCGCGGTCCAAATCGCTTCGATGGTACCGTTTTAGGCCCGGGGGCATCGACGATCATCTTAACTCCCACATCTCTTCGAGATATGGGCCACCCTAATCCAGATGTGTGCCACCCGCCCGCTATGAGAGTCGTCACTACCACCCACTCATCGCGATGAAACTGCGATGAATGGGGCACAGTCCGTTGACTGGGCCACCTGCCACAGCGGGTTGAGTGGACCACCTGCCGACCGGAGATCGGGGAGTCATCGCAAATTGAGTCCGAGTGGACGGCAAGCCTTCGACGGCCCACTCATCGCGATGAAACGATGAATGGGGGCACAGAGGGTTGAGTGGGCGACCTGCCAACCCCGTTTTATGCTGTGGTCAATTCCGGCATGCCCACACTGGTTACTGTCTCGAGGATTCGCGCGACGATCTGATAAGGATCGGCTTCCGAATTCGGACGCCGGTCTTCCAGATAGCCCTTGTATCCGTTTCGGATGAAATTTACCGGGAGGCGGATCGAGGCACCGCGGTCAGACAGGCCGTAGCTGAACTTGTCGATCGACTGGGTCTCGTGGTGGCCGGTCAGGCGCAGATGATTGTCGGGGCCATACACTTCGATGTGCGCCTCGATGTTGTTCTCGAAGGCGGTCATGAGCGATTCAAAGTATTCCTTGCCGCCCACTTCGCGCAGGTGCTTGGTGGAGAAGTTGGTGTGCATGCCGGAACCGTTCCAATCGCCCCGGATCGGCTTGCAGTGCCACATGACGTCGACTTCGTACTTTTCGCAGAGGCGCATCATCAGGTAGCGTGCTACCCAGAGGTCGTCGGCGGCCCGGTGCGAGCCCTTGCCGAAGATCTGGAACTCCCACTGGCCTTTGGCAACTTCGGCGTTGATGCCCTCGTGATTGATGCCGGCATGCAGACACAGGTCGAGGTGCTCTTCAACGATGGTGCGGGCGATGCTGCCCATGTACTTGTAACCGACGCCGCAGTAGTAGGGACCCTGCGGGGCAGGATAACCCTCGGCCGGGAATCCCAGCGGACGGCCGTCCTTATAGAGGAAATACTCCTGCTCGAAGCCGAACCACAGATCGGGATCGTTCTCGGCAGAGGCACGCATGTTGCTCGAGTGTGGAGTCCCATCTGGATGCATCACTTCGCTCAAGACGATGTAAGCGCTTTTGCGGCTCGCATCAGGGTACAGCGCGACCGGCTTCAAGATGCAGTCAGAGCTTCTGCCCTCGGCCTGCATGGTTGAGCTGCCGTCAAATCCCCACAGGGGCAGATCGGAAAGCGTGGGCGGCGCGGCAAATTCCTTCACCGTCGTCTTGCCACGCAATTCGGGAATCGGCGTTTTGCCATCGAGCCAGATGTATTCCAGTTTGTACTTCGCCATGGGTCTCCTTCGGCAGGAAGAGATTGGACTTCAATAAAAAACGTAGTGGACAACGTATAAAGATCGCGTGAAGAACGCCTTCTGATTGCGAATGGGCGAGGACGCCCGTGACCGGGAGAATGGCGTCGGAGAATGAAAGAGCCGGAGAGCGGGTTGGCTCTTCGGCTCTTCCTGTTGCGGAGCGTGAATCAGATGGCGGCCAACCCATATTCGCGGTTGCGGATCCTGATCACGTTGTCGACTTTGTACAGGAAGATCTTGCCGTCGCCGATCACTCCTGTGTAGGCATTGGAGAGAATGGCATCAACCGCCTTGTCCACCAGTTCATCTGGAAGCACCAGTTCTACTTTGATTTTCGGCAGGAGGTCGACTTCATACTCCCGTCCCTTGAAGAACTCGGTATGGCCTTTTTGCCGGCCGTGGCCGCGGACTTCAGAAACCGTCATGCCTTCCACTCCCATTTTGATGAGAGCATCCTTGACGGATTCGAACTTGTTGGGGCGAACAATTACCTCGAGTTTCGTCATAGGTTCCCTTTCAGTGGAAGTTGGCTAGTCACCGGATACGACAGCGGTGCGGCTGGCGACAGATTGACGCGCGGACTCTTTCAAATCCGCAGGGACACCCTGGGGAGCCGAGAGCGACGAGATGACATACTCGGGATAAGCCGAGATGCCGTGCTCGTGAAGATCGAGGCCGTACAGTTCGCCTTCTGCGGAGACGCGCAGCGTACCGGTCAGGTTGACGAGATACATCAAAGCAAGCGCGACGCCGAAGGTCGAGAATGTAATCACAGCGCTCCCGATGAACTGCGCCTTCAGCAACGTGAATCCTCCGTGGTAGAACAGCCCGTTCAGCGCGGCAGAATTGTCAGGCCCAGTGGGACCGGTTGCGCCATACTTTCCGCAAGCGAACAGTCCCAGTGAAATCGTGCCCCAGATTCCGCAGAAGCCGTGGACGGGAACCGCGCCGATGGGATCATCGATACGCAGCCATTCCAGCAGTTCGACGCCGGCGCAGACGATCACTCCGGCCGCGCCGCCCAGAAGGATGGCACCGGTTGGCGACACCCAGTAGCAGGGACACGTGATGGCGACCAGGCCGGCCAGGAAGCCGTTGACGGTAAAGCCCACGTCCCACTTCTTGCTGATCATGTAGGCGTACATCATGGCCGTGAGTCCCGCAGCACATGCGGCCAGCGTGGTATTCGCAGCGACGCGTCCGATCCCGGCGAAGTCCATGGCCGAAAGCGTGGATCCGGGATTGAAGCCGTACCAGCCGAACCAAAGCAGCAGTCCGCCGGAGGCAGCAATCGTGAGATCGTGCGGCAGCATGGGTCCGCCACCGTCACGCTTGAATTTGCGGCCGAGGCGCGGCCCCAGAACGATCGAGCCGGCCAGCGCAATGAATCCGCCAATGGTGTGGACCACCGTCGATCCGGCGAAATCGTGGAAGCTCTGCCCCAGGCTGGGAAGGAAGTAGCCAGCGGAACCCATCGTGGCGAG
The DNA here is from genome assembly GCA_036495975.1 of Occallatibacter sp. Classification (GTDB taxonomy): domain Bacteria; phylum Acidobacteriota; class Terriglobia; order Terriglobales; family Acidobacteriaceae; genus Telmatobacter. The sequence continues at coordinate 4,860 of DASXLY010000215.1, forward strand.
AAAGCCATCCGGTCCCCACGCCCAGTGGCCGATGATCGGATAAATGAACCCCGACACGCCCAGCGAATAGAGCAGGTCGCCAACGAATCCTGTCCGGCCGATCATTGCACCGGAGGTGATGGTGGAGCAGGTATCGGCGAAGGCGAACTGGAAGATCCAGAAAGCCAGAAATGCTACGCCGGTCGACTCATAGGTTTCAGGAGCATCCTGCAGGAAGAACCAGTGATAGCCGATGAATCCATTGCCGTGGCTGAACATGAATGCGAAGCCGATGGCGTAAAACAGAATCCCGCATAAACAGGTGTCGACAATGCACTCCATCAGCACGTTCACCGTTTCGCGGGAGCGGCAGAAACCGGCCTCCAGCATGGTGAAGCCTACCTGCATGCCGAATACCAGGAAGGCCGCGACCAGGGTCCACATGGTGTTGACGGGGTTTATGACGTCCGCCGCCTTCACCGTCGTCTCCGCGGCGAAAACCTTTGTGAACAGAAGGCTGGTCAGGCCGGCCATAACCAAAAGCGCCAATCCGACGCCCATCAATTTGCCGGCCAGCAGAGTGGCGGCGTATTTCCTCCACTCCGGTTTGTGCAAGCGCGTTGTAAGACGGGAGATCTTCTGTCCGAAAGATAGAGAGGTCCCCGGGCGCACAATGGACTTCATCGTGTGTTCCTCCATGCAGGTCGAGTTTCGGTTACGTGCTGAGACAGGCGAGTTGGTCAATTGCCCTAATTCCCTCTTCGCAGTTGACTGAGTCGATCGAGTGTAGCCGCAGGTGCATAGAACCAAATCAAGAAAGCCGTATACAGATGGCGGAGGAACTAGCGCTTGGGCGCGAGGATCATGATCAGCCCCACGCCTAGAGTCGATTGCCCGTCCGTCATGGCGTTTCCACGGTGGAACGTGGGCTCGTCGGAGGAGTCGTGGCGGTACTCGAGACGGCTTACCAGGCCGTACTTCAGGTGGTACTCGTATGTTCCGGTGAACTCCTTGAGAACCTGCCTGGTTCCGGTCGAGAAGCCATCCTCGTCGTCGAAATATTCAACGCGCGCGGCGACAGCCTGCGTTGCGGTGAGTTGCTCATGCGCGGCGAGCGCGATGCCGTTCCAAAAACTCTTGGCGTCGTCACCCTGCTTCGCGGAGTTGATCGAATCCTTATTCGTGCCGAAATCGAAGTTGACGTAGGCATTGAACTTTGAGTTTGGCGTGAGCAGAAGGGTCGTATCTAACAGGTTGCGATAGGCGTGCTGCGTATCGGTGCTCGCGGGTCCCGTGTACACGTTCACGTTGACGGTGTACTTCGGTTCCACCAGCCCGCTTGTGAATCCGGCCGTAACGCCGCCAGTGCTGTGTCCAATGTTGTTCCAGCCGTTGACGATCTGCACACCCAGCGTTTCCACCTTCGAAACCGGCATCGAGGTGCGAGCGCCGAAGTGCCAGTACGGAATGGCCCAGGCAAAGAGCAGCGAGCGGGAGTAATTCCAGTTGTCCTTCGCCTCGATGGTTTCAGCGCCGGCCGAAGTTACAAACTTGCCCAAATCGAGTTCGAATCCCTTTGCCTTGGGAGGCTTGACGCTGACGAACGCCTGCTCGACGTAATAGAGCTGATTGGGTGCGTTGATGAGCTTGTTGGTGCGTCCGTAGACAAAGTCGAAATGCGCTCCGACCGGAGCGGGGGCATGGTCCATGGTGAGCTTGAGCGCGCTCAGGGCCGGTTGATTGGCATCCTGGTTGAAGTTATAGAAATCATTCATTTCGCCATTCGCGAAATTGGTGGGATGGTTATCGTTCCATGTGTAGAAACCGTCCCCGAAACCGGAAAAGTCGAACCCGGCGAAATGCCAGGGCTTTGGTGTGGCGGGCGCAGCTGCATCGGTTGCCGCGGGGGCTGCTGGAGTTGCTGCAAGGGCCGCAGCTGGAGGAGTCGCTTGAGCAGCAGCAGGCGTTACCGGCGCCTGCGCGAATACTGGCACCGATATTCCGACGGCTATGCCGGCAACCAGCTTCAGGATAGGGTTTTCCTTGAGGTACATTTGCGTTGTCCTCTCTAAAAATGACTAGTCCATGACGCGGAAAATTCGGCAATGAAAGGAACTTCAAAACGCACCCTTAGCCGGTGCGGACTTCGATGCTGGCCAGACTGCAAATTTGCAATCGCAGATTGCGGGTATGGAGAAATTGATTCAGAAGTTGCGCAGCCTCAGCGTCCCTTCTGATGTAGTCCGGTCGTTGCGGATTAACACTAGTAGTGCAAAGAGCGCATAAAGAAGAAATGAAGATCGCGAAACAAATCGTCATGCCGCCGTAGATGCGTCCCGACGCAGCTCTCTGATGACCAATGTTTTGGCTCTGCAGTTTGCCTTCGACGGTCGCACTCCGTGGGGAGAAGAATGGTTCTATTGTGAAGAACTCACGCGCGACTCATGGACTCTTCCTGTGGAGGCAGGAAGCTGTTCCTTTCGGCTCATTTTCGGAATAGGATTTCGTCCGGTTTGTCGTCTCAGGCGATCTTTTGAACCCATTGAGCCCGCCACGCCGGAGCTTCAAAGGGATCCGCAAAATACTGGGTCTCGTGTATGACCTTACCGTCGCGGAACTCCATGATGCTCACTGTGTATGCCGGTCGCCCCTGGTAAGTGATGGTGTATTCCGTGATCCAGACATCCCCTCTCCCGACAATCCGCCTGACTTCGAAGCCTGACGGCTTACCCGGATGATGAGTCCGCAGAGCCTGCAAGTTATTTCGACCGACGATTCGCTCGCCTGACTGGGGATAATCGCAGATGGCATCGTCATCGTAGATATCGTGTTCCGCGTTTGCATCGCCCGCTGCCGACGCAAGCCAGTGAGAATTAAGGGCCTCGCGTATTTGTTGCTCCTGCATCGACTGCTCTGGGTGCTGGTCCGTCTTCATGCTGAATTTGCCTCGCGGAATGAAACCTGGAACACCGGTCTTCACAGGTTGGTTCTGCCGGGTCTGACTGTGATTGAACTCAACAAACGCGTCCTCGGGAAGCGTAGCGATCTTGAGATTCTTCTGGGTGGGCCCGCACTTTGGCGTGCCAAGTAAAGCCGTGCCGCACTGCACCGCTCAGGCTAGCAGAACCTGCGCCGGCGTTTTCCCAACTCTGAATCTTCGGTGGTGTCCTGATATGCGCCACCTAGGGGTAATCCGCGTCTTTTCAGGAATGCCCTGTGTCCTGATTTTCCTCTTTTGCTATGTGGCCTTTAGTGACAGTGCTACTGCCATCAAAGGCGTTACATGTGAAGAGTCTCCGGAAGCTGGCTTCGTCCGATTTTTTGAGAGCGTTGGAGAATTTGACCTGAACGGCAGATTCTATGAACAGTTGAAAAACTGCGAAATGAGTGACGTGATCGGGGCTCAGGACCATATTGATCAGAACCTTATATTCATCCTTTGGAGGTACGGGGATGCTCTCGTCAGTGACGAAGACTTTTATGGTTTTTTCAGGCCCGATTGTGAGCAGCGTTCTGACCGATTTAATAAACAGTGGTCGAGTTGTGTTGTTCACCAAAGGAAAAGAGAGCCTAACTTTCATCTCCCCGGGATGATTCGATACCTCATGTCCAGTCCTTTCCAACCGATACACACTACGGTCGTAGTGAATGCCCCATTCTCCAATATCCAGCCATTGAACAAATTCCGCTTCCTGAACCTTAAGGCTGTCCCGACTAGCCACGACCGCATCTTCAGTGGCTTCTGCCGCTTTGTGGGTCGCAGAGGTTTGTTCCGCGATAGCCAAGAGGGTCAGAACGATGGCCCATACCGTAATACCTTCAGGCCACTTGAAAGCAGCGTGGAATATGTGCCCACTTGGGCTGTCCCAACCGGTATTTTCTACGTGTTTTTGGGGATGATTTTCGTCCTGTTGAGCGGCAACAGTAGCTTTGTCCGATTGGGCGGATGGGGGTGCGCTTTGATTGGCGGCATACTCATCGCGACGGGCTATGACAAACGCACAACCGAGGACCAACGCGAGACCAATCGCATATTTCAACATAGTTCCAAAATTGTACTCCAAAAACTATTGACTAAGCGTAATTATTGGAGTACAGCAATTATATCGAGGGTCGACATGGCGAATGTCCTCAATACCGACCAGCAACTCTCAGTAATTGCAGCACTTGCTGAAGGTTCCAGCATTCGATCTATTGAACGCATGACTTCGCCGTACAGGTAGTCATTGTTCAGGAGCATAAAAATGCCAAATCAAACTAAGCCAAGAAGGGTTGGCCGTCCCAAACTGCCCAAGGGTTTCGCGAAGGCGGCAAAGGTCCAAGTGCGCCTCAGCCCCGAGGAACAGCGGCGAGTCGAGTCGGCGGCAAAGGCTTGTAACAAAACTGTATCCGAATGGGCGCGAGGCATTTTGCTTGCCACGGTAGGGGCATAAGTCTATGGATTTCAACTTAGGACACTACCGAATCTTCCAGCAGCCCGACCTTGTGCGTACCCTAACCGCGCGAAGGCCAGGGACAAGGACAAATTTCAGTGCCGCTGGTCAAAATAGACTGTCCGATTTTGAACACTGTTTTTCAGCTGTGAACGCGAGTCCGCGCTCTCGGCCTTGCTAACCTATCAATTTCAGGTCGCTGGCGCAGCTAACTTTGTGGCACGCAACATGCTTCCTGTATCTCCAAGGCGACGTGTGTGTGGAGGGTAACGGATGAGAGTTCTGCTGCAGGATCTGAGTTATGCATTCCGGCAATTACGCAAGACGCCGGGGTTCACCGCCACCGTGTTGCTCACGCTCGCGCTCGGCATCGGTGCCAACTCGGCTATTTTTACGCTGGTGAATGCCATCCTGCTTCATAACCTGCCGGTAACCGATCCCAAAAGCCTCGTCCGCATTGGCGACAGCGACGACTGCTGCGTCAACGGCGGTTGGCGCGACACCGACGACTACTCGCTCTTCGCCACCGACACCTACTACATGTTCAAGAAAAACCTCCCGGAATTTGAAGAGCTTGCTGCAATGGAAGCCGGCTATGCCTGGCGTCCAATCACGGTCCGTCGCGCCGGCCCTCAGACTGTCGCCAAATCCGTCACGGGAACCTTCGTCTCCGGCAACTACTTCCGCGTCTTTGGCCTCTCGCCGGCTGCGGGTCGGCTGTTTATGGATTCCGACGACACGAAGGGCGCTCCGATCACCGCCGTGATGAGCTACGACGCCTGGATGCAGGATTATGCAGGCGATCCGAGCGTGGTGGGAAGCGCGTTTTACATCAACACCAAGCCGGCCACCATCATCGGTGTTGCGCCAAAGGGGTTCTACGGCGACCGGATCGATACGAACCCGCCCAAGTATTTCCTTCCCATGAACTCGATGGATTTCGTCAGCGGCGCACCGTACTTCACCGACCCGGACATGCAGTGGGCTTACGTCATTGGACGCATCAAGCCTGGCACTTCCCTGGCGTTGTTGCAGACAAAGGCCAGCACCCTGCTAAAGCAGCAGTTCGCTCCGCTCAAGACGTTCACTGATCAGCGCGCCAAGGAGCATCTTCCCCACACTCACGTTGTACTCACTCCGGGTGGTGGCGGAATCCAGAACATGCAGGACGGTTACAAGGACCACCTGAGGCTGCTGCAATGGATCGCGGCCATGGTCCTTCTGGTTGCGTGCGCGAATATCGCCAACCTACTGCTGGTGCGCGGCATGAGCCGCCGTGCAGAGCTTTCCATCCGCTCGGCTCTTGGCGCGCAGCGCAGCCGTATTGTGCGCCAGCTTCTTACGGAAAGCGTTCTCCTCTCGGGTGTGGGCGGCCTGCTCGGGCTCGCCATTTCGTACCTCGGGGCACACGCGCTGCTTGCGCTCGCGTTCCCCAATCAGCAGAACATGCCCGTGAATGCTTCGCCATCTCCGCTGGTCATCGGATTCGCCTTTGCCCTCTCGCTCGTCACGGGCGTCCTGTTTGGCCTTGCGCCGGCCCTGATGGCCGCGCGCACGCAGCCCGTCGAATCCCTGCGCTCCAACTCGCGCACTACCGCCCAGGGAGCATCCATTCTGCAGCGCGCCCTCGTGATCCTGCAGGCAGCGCTCTCTCTGGTGTTGCTGGTTGCCGCAGGACTCTTTGCGCAGAGTCTCAACAAGGCTCAGAACGTTGACATGAGGCTAGATGCAACCAATCGCTATATCGCGCACATCAATCCGCAGGCGGCGGGATACAAAAACACCGAGGTCGAGCCCCTCTATCAAACCATCATCGACCGCTTCCATGCTCTTCCCGGCGTTGTCAAAGTCGGCCTCTCCACTTACACGCCGATGGAGCAGAACAACTGGGGGTCCGGCGTAAAGATCCAGGGCGATCCGGATCTCAACAAAGGCGCATCGTGGGTCAAGGGCACTTCGGAGTACTTCGACTCCGTCGGCACCCATGTCGTCATGGGCCGCGGCTTCACGCGGCAGGACACGATGAACGCGCCGCCGGTGGCCGTCGTCAACCAGGAATTCGTCAAGCAGTTCTTCGGCAAACGCAACCCAATCGGCCATCGATTCGGCTTTTCCGGTCCAGGGCCCGGCGGCCGCGATGCCGCGCATGAAATCGTCGGCGTCGTAGAGGACACCACCTACACCAGCGTCTACTGGAAAGACCACGCGATGTATTTCTTGCCGCTCACACAGCGCGCTGGCAACGGGGTCGACCCCGACGACACTCTCGACAAGGACCTCTCCATGTTCGCCGGCGCCCTGGTTATCCAGACCAGTCGCCCTATCCCCGGGTTTGAAAAGATTGTCGGCGACACCCTGGCGAGCATCAACCCCAACCTGACCATCGTAAAGTTCCAAACATTCCAGCAGCAGATTGACGACCGGTTCATCGAGGAGCGTCTGATCGCGCGCCTCACTTCGCTGTTCGGCTTGCTGGCGCTACTGCTCGCCGCCATCGGTCTTTACGGGGTCACGGCCTACACGGTCGTCCGCCGCACACCCGAAATCGGCATTCGCATGGCGCTGGGAGCCGCGCGCAGTCGTGTCATCGCGGGAGTGATGCGCGGGGCCATGCTGCAGACCGTCGCCGGACTCGCCATAGGAATTCCGGTTGCAGTCTTCTGCGTACGCTTCGTCAAATCGCAACTCTACGACATCACGAGCGTAAACATTCCCGTCATGTCCATCGCCATTGGAGTACTGGTGCTTGCCGCTGCCATTGCCGGCATTATTCCCGCCCGACGCGCGGCGTCCATCGACCCCGTAAGGGCTCTGCGCATTGAATGAGCTTCACGCCGGAACAGTTTTTGGCAATTTGCGGCGGCAACTCTGAAAAGCAATCGCGAAACGACTCGGCGGGCCCTCTAAAGCAAATTAGCGACCAATGGGAACGGCTACCTTGTGAAGGAACCGCTCGACCGACTTCCGGTCGGTTGCCTCTCCCGGCATGATCCCATAGTTGAGGACATTCTCGTAATCGGTCAGGACGAAGTTGAACCCGGCGCCATTCTGACTCCACCGGACGACCTCCGACAGTACGCAGATCGACTCTTCAGCACTGTGCTGTCTGCCGTCCTGTGGCTGGAGCGTCATCTGGATCAAGGTGCCTGGCGCCCACCGCTCCTTTGTGAGCAGAAAAAGCCCCGTCGCACTCATGTCGCCCACGTGATAGGAGTGCGGCGCCCCTCCCGTCCAGTAGTACGCCACCAGGCCGGGCGTCGGATAGCGGATCGCGCGGCGCTGATTCACCTCGGGGAAGAGCCAGCGCAGAACGCGAAGGGCGAACGAAGGGGTTTCCTCTTCAGCGGGCTCCTCAGCCTTGATTTCACTCTGCGGCTTCTCGATGACCGATATATTGGGGCGCAGCCACTTGGAGTCCCAGGTCGAATTCTCGTCCACGGTTTTACCTCTCGCATTCGAGGCTCGGTCAATTGGGTACGGGACGACAGAAACGGGATATTTGTTGCGATCCATAGGCACCCCTTCTTCGGCTCAACTCAACTGCACATACCTTTTCTGCGGCTTCTGAAGTAATCAGCTGATTCTGAGATATCACGGGCTTCGTTCCGCATTCAATTCAAAACACTTGCACCCATATGACGGATGTGCTGTATCAGCCCGGTAATCTCCGGGACTTTGGTACTAAAGGAACCTTGGCGGGTGCACCGCGTGGATCGCATCAGCTCATTGAATCCCAATGCCTTAGCGAGAGATTTTGAGATCCATCAGGTAATCACTCCGGCTACCAGGCGCCGCTACATCAAAGATGAATCCGCATTGGGAATTTCCCGGTTCGCGTCCAGACCCGACCGCAGTCCCGCTTGGAGCTTGAATTCCATTTCGGACTGCGATTCCATCCCGCCCCCGGATTGCTCCAACAGATGTAGGGATCCAGATAATTCACGCTCTCACCCTCGGCGGGCATCCCGGCGCAATCCGCTGTTCTCTAAACCAATCGGAATATTCCCGTCGTTTTTGGATCGCAATCATTTTCCGGGCGTCAGGCCTGATTCAGAGAAAAAATGTAGCCACGGATTGCAAAGCCAATTAGACTTGCCGGGCGAACGGTGATTTGCGATGATGGTTGCCCAGTCCGCGTGACGTCTCTCCCACGCCTCCAGGATCAGGGATGTGGCGCAGGATTTGGTTTCAGTTCTCGTTTGGCGTAGTGAGTCATCAGCCCGCATAGTTTTGTATCGAACCGTGTGCAAGTGATCGCGCGAGGTTCGATCCGCAATACCCGTGGTTCGCCCGGCGGGAAGGCTGTCACGTTTCCCACGGTTTGGAGGAGGTATCTGCATGAGGTTCCCTCGTCCTCAGATCGCCTGCGTATCGGCGCTGATGTTCTCACTCGCAATCAGCTGCCCGATTCACGGCTCTTCATTGCCTGACGGCGTCCAGGCCAATTCTTCCAACGACGAAACGTCGCAAGCGGTGTCCGATACCATCGAGATTCCGGGACCGCTGCGTTCTTTTCTTCGCATGGCCGGCATTAGCCAGGAGGTCACTCCTGACGATGTCCTGCCGATGCTTGCTCGCAATCTTTCGCTCTACGGCTATGACCAGGGGAAAGAGAAAGAGTATCTCGTGCTGGTCAATCGATATGTGCATCAGGCGCGAGACATCCAACATCTCTCCGATGCCAAGGGCGCCATTCACATTGCCGGCTGTAATGAGGCGCCTGCGCTGCTGAGTGTTCTCGGATATAAGTTTCAACGCGCCTGCGGACAGAAAAACAGCTCTCTGATTACAGAAAACGCCGAAAGAGCATTCCTCACCATCGACTCCGGTTTCCCGCTGACCGATCTTGAAGAGGCGCTACAGAAGGATCAACCGTTTACGTATTCCTATCCAGGCACCAGGGTTCCCATCTTTTTCAAAGAGAAGGACTGGGTAACCGCCATCTCCAAGTCGGACCACAGATCGTACAACAACCTTCTCGACATACTGCTGCACGATCAGGACATGGATCGCCTCTACGCCGCGATGGCCAAGTACGACCGAGAGACGCGGATTGCCTTGAGCCGGTCACCAGGATTGTCGAGACTGGTGCTCTCCGCGCCGGTCATCGATCTATATGGGAGTCAGATTCGGATCAAGTCCGGCCATGTGATTGTGCCCAGCGATGCCGACAAAGCCTGGGAGGAACTGGTTGGAGAGAGTCCGCAATCGCCCGGTTCCTTCGCCACCCATCTTCTGACAAAAGACGGTGGATGGATGGCGGCGTATTTCGATGTCCTGAGTCGTTTGAATCCGGCGGAGCAGGCGCATTTCACTGAAGGCAATCGTTTGAGGCGCTTTTATAGCGCGTACCGGTCGACCGCGATGCATTCCGACGCCTCGAGGGGCGTCTATCCGAAAAATGCCGACCTGCTCATTTTGTTAGCTTCGCTCAAGTGGAAACCGGACGGGGATTTGGAGATCCCCGGAGGTCTGGGTGTCTGGGACGAAATCCTTACTCAAATCGCCAGATCGAGGGAGATGCGAGCATGGCTCGGGCGGGGTCATGCCTGGAGCACCTCTGGCCAGTTTCTGGAAACATTGGTCGCTTCCTCGAACCTTCGATCTGCAACCGGCCCCGTGCAGATGTTTCTCCTGCTAAGCGCCATCGACTCGCAAAGGCCGCCGGAACGGCAGATGTCGGACCAGACGGAAGAACTGATTGCACACAGGTTTGGTCAATTCGATCACTGGCTTCCGATCTTCGCTGAATTCTCGACGCTTGACGATGCTGCCATTACGGAATTTGTGAATGCGGCAGACCGAATTGACGGCATTTCCAATACCACTCTGCGCGCCAACGCGCTCGGATCATTTCAAGCCAATGTCGGGCTTTGGCAGATTTTGGCGCGACAGGGACAGATTCCGCGGGATCAGCTGAACTCGTCCTGGCATAACGCGTTGCAACCTTTTCTGAGCGTTGGGTCATCCGCACAGCTATTTGAAGCGGCCCGAACTTCCCTGCGGGCGTGCTTACAAGCGGCATCCGGAAACGGAAATCTGAATCAGGATCAGCTCATCGAGTTGCTCGCAGGGCCGGTTCACGATGACCGCGAGAGCCAACGAGTACATCACGACCTCTCGGGAAGAATTCATGCGGTACTGGAAGATCAGCGCCTGGCCTCTCTTGACACGTTGTTTGGACTGTACGACGGAATGCTGGAGATGTCGCATGGAGCCGCGGTCGGAAACAGCCTGATCCCTCTCGCTGAAGACCTGCGCGAGTTCGAGATGCCGCGACCCATTTTTACCGGCGGTGAGAAAAGCGCCTGGGCGCCTGCCGTCTACACCAGCAGGCACGCCGAGTTACAGGTGAGGACCGACCTCGCGAAGGTGCTTCGATCCTCTCCCACGCCGGCCCAACTCGAAGCGGCGCGTGCGCAGCTCACCCCGTTCCTCAGGGATACGCTGGTCGGTTTGAATTACGCCTACTACGAGCCGCCGGGCGCCGAAGTTCTTCACAATAATCCTCTCTTTGTCCGCTCACACGATTTCACTTCCATCTCGGTTCAGGGAGTGAACCAGATCTGGGGCGTTCCGCAGCTGGTCGGCGTGGGTGCAACTGCCGGAGGCGGCGCCTACCTGTTGGGTTCCCTTGCCGATTTGCCGTATGCGCTGGCTTCCATGGAACAGGACTTTATCGTTCCCAAAAACGTGCAGGCATTGATCTGGCGAGAAGTGGTTCCCGACCTCCTGGTGGGCGCCACTGTACCGCGCTGGTGGAATGTGAGCCAACATGAATTGCATTTCGCAGCACTGTATCAACGAACCGGCGAGGAGATCCTGACTACAGCGGTCGACAACGCAGATGTCCGTGGAAAAGTAATCGATATCCTTGCTGATCGGATGACACCGGTGCGGTTGGAACGCACGGAAAGAGGCCTCGAGAACCGCGAAAACGCGACTGCTATGATCGCTCGAACTCCGCCCGCGGACATCTTCTATCTCGCCGTCCAGTTCTTGAAGAAGTATCCGAATCAGGTACCCGCGTGGGGACCAGCAGGACGAGAATTGGTTGAGCTCTCTCAAAGGTATCCAGCTGACGCGAGTTTGGACCGGCTATCGGCCGATTTCGGAGTGCTCCATTCTGCCTTGACCAGTTCCTCCGGCCTTCTGAACATCAAGCCAATTTCCACTTTCGGAGGAACCGCGGGCAGGGTGTTCGCAGAGTCCTGGGATTCAAACAATCTCTATTGGGCGAGGCTGGCGGATGAAATGGGCTATTCCCCAGTTCAGCTCAATCTTCTCGTTCCTGAACTAACCCGCAACATGATCGCCAACATTTTTGCCAGCAACATTGACGATTGGCCCGCATTACTTCGCGCGATGGAGCAAACTGGCGAACAATTCCGGCAGGGCAAAATAGCGCTCCAGACGACAACAGCACTCTCACAGCAATAAACTCCGCGAGCAATCGGATGAATTGAGGATCGGAAAAGCGATGAAGAAAAAACATCTTGCCCTCTTTGGCATCTGCTCCTGCCTTCTTCTACAAAAGGCCGAGCCCTGGCCCGCGGAAGATGACCCGATGCATCTGCGCGTAAACGTCGTCCTGGTTCAGCTCAGCGTAGCGGTCACTGACAGCAAGGGAAACTACGTGACTGGCCTGCGCCCGGAAGATTTTCAAATTGTCGAAGACAAGATCCCCCAGAAGATCTCCAGTTTCGAAGAAAGTAGCGAGTCTGCACCTGGTGCGAATGAGGTCACGCGCGCAGGCCAGGTTCACCGGGGAAAGAACTCTAACGATAGCTCGGACTCCGATCCGGCCGGCGCAGTTCCTTCCACTACCGCGATTCCGCATTTGAGTGAAGCCAGTGTTTTCGTTCTCTTCGACACCAGCAATTACATGTACCGCAGTTTCGTATTTGCCCAGGATGCGATCGCCGATTTCATTCGCTCGATGGACGATGCCAGCAAGGTCGCCTTCTATTCGTATTGTCGCGACCTTTCGCGCGGAATCCAGCTGACTTCCGATCACTTCCGCATCATCAACGGGGTTCGCAGTACGGTTGCCGGCGACGATGCCGCTTTGTATAACAGCCTGCTGCTGACCGTTAAGGATGCCGCTCCACTCAAGGGACGAAAGGCGATCGTGGTGTTTTCCAATGGTCCTGACAACGCCAGTTCTGTTCCGCCCGAGGATGTGGCGGAGCTGGCGCAATCGACAGGAACGATCATCTACATCATCAGTACGCGGCAAGCCCAGGACGATCCGGCCTCCGCTGCCGCATTTGAGCGAATGAGCAAGGTCTCAGGTGGAAAAGCATACTTTGCCAAGAACTGGCGCGAGGAGAAGCAAGCCTTTGCTTCGATCCGCGAAGACCTGGTCCACCTTTACACGTTGAGTTACTATCCGCAGGCCAACCCCAATCGTGGATGGCGGGGAATCAAGGTCAGGCTGGTAGGCAAGGACCTGGAAAAATACCGAGTCCGGACCCGGGATGGATATCGACTCACGGCACAGAGATAAGCCACACCACCGCGCCTCAGTCGCCGAAATCGCGAGTCATGTCGCAGCGGATCGGTGCATCAGTGGGTCCTCATCGCGCGCTGTTGCTGAACTCGGATAAGTCGAAGTGAGTGAAAGAGGAATCCAGAAAGCGAATTGCGAGCCTTCGCCCGATCGGCTCTCCGCGGTGATACCTCCCTGGTGAATCTTCATGATCGCCCGAGCGATGGCAAGGCCCATTCCTGTGCCCTTGGTTCTGTTTTTGTGCCCTTTGCCGCGAAAATACTTATCGAAGACAAAGGGCAGATCTTCCTGATCGATTCCGCGCCCGCGATCCGCCACGGTAATAAACAAACGATCCCCTTCTATTCTCGCGGAGATCGTAATGGGATCGCCGGGCTTCGAATATGCGGAAGCATTTTCCAGCAAGTGTCTCAGCACGCGCTCCAATAAATTGCGATCTGCGTAGACACCGGGAAAGGGCTCGGACAATTGAATCTCGACTGGATGCTTCTGGGTTCCCAGCGTTCGTTCCACCGTCAGCTCGATCAGCTCTCGAACATTGAGTGGCCGCAATTCCAGGCGGAGAGATTGCGAATCGAGCGTTGCCATCTCGATCGCCTGACCGATGAGGCGGTCCAGCCTGGCACTTTCTTCTTCCACCACAGCAATCAAATCGTTCCGTTCCGCCTCAGCGATGGACGGCTGGTTTTGCAAGGTGGTCGCGGCTGCTCGAATCGCTGTGAGCGGAGTTCGAAGGTCGTGCGTGACGGAATCCACCAGCGCCGAGCGCAGGCGCTCACTCTCGCGCGCAGCTTCCAGGCGGCTGGTTCGCTCCAGTGCCGCAGCGCGCTCCATCGCAACTGAAACCAGGCTGCCCATTGCTTCGTACATCTCAGGCGTCTGACCGCCATCCGTGATCGCCAGACGACCCAAGATGTGCCGCATTCCCAGTCGAAGCTGAATGAACTTGATTCCATCTCGACTGGAGACTGCGTCTTCGTTGTCTGCCTGAGCCGATTTCAACTTGGCGGACGACACCAGAATCTGGTTTGGGTCGGAATAGAACGTCGCATCCGTCGCATGAACATAGAGCGCCACAGCCTGAAAACCGAACACGGAGGCGAGAATTGACGGCGTACTTCGCGCCAGTTCCTTCACTTCATCCTGCACCAGCAACTTTTGGCTGAGCTTGTACAAGAGATCCACATCGCGCCTGCGGGCCTCTGACATTTCCGCGTGCCGGCGCTCGCGATCAGACAGATGACTCACCAGTACGCTGGTGCAAAGAAACCCGGCAAGCGCGACCCAGTTCTGAGGATCGGCGATGGTAACCCTGCCCAGCGGGGGAAGAAAAAAGATGTTAAAAAGCAAGGTGAACAAGACTGAAGCGTATACGGAATAGGCGAGCCGCCAACGATAAGCCGTTAGGAGGACGGTTATCAGAAAAGCGAAAGCGATCATCGTTTGGTTAACGTGTACCAATAGTTTAAAGACGAAAACCAGTACGCCTGCAATCGCTGTCAGAAGAGCATATCGAAAGAATACCGTTGCACGGGATGTATCCTTCTCCATGAGAGGGCATGATACTCTCTTCGACCATATGGCAGAACGGATATTGATAATCGACGACGAACCGCAGATCACGCGAGTGTTGCGTGCTGCACTCTCAGGCCAGCGCTACGATGTGCGCGTTGCCAATGATCCGGAAGAAGCACTGCGCCTTTTTGCAGAATGGGAGCCAGACCTGGTGATTACCGATCTGATCATGCCCGACATCAGCGGCCTGGAGATTTGCCAGGCGATTCGCAAGAAATCGCTGACCCCGATCATCGTACTTTCGGTACGCGACCAGGAGCAGGCCAAGGTAGAGGCGCTTGACGCCGGCGCTGACGACTATGTGATCAAGCCCTTTCGCACTCAGGAACTGCTGGCCCGGGTGCGCGCCCACCTGCGCCGGGCGCCGGAACGCGCTGGCGACACTCCGATTGAAGCGGGTGACTTCCTGGTTGATCCCGCGGCGCATAGGGTCACTGTTTCCGGCGAACCGATGCATTTGACCCCCAAGGAATTCGAATTGCTCCTGTTTTTTGTGCGAAACGCGGACAAGGTCCTCACGCATCGCGCCCTGCTGGGTGCGGTTTGGGGAGCCCAGTCGACGCAACCAGAACACCTTCGCGTCCTGGTAGGACAGTTGCGAAAGAAGCTCCAGGCAGAGCCAGGAAAAGAGTACATCCAGACGGAGCCCTGGGTTGGCTACCGTTTTCTGCCCAGCGGCGAGATCGAATAACCCGCAACTTTAGAGTTTTCTTACAAATTGCTTACGAGCGATTTACAGGAAAACCGTTTTACTTTAGTTGGCGCCGCGTTGCGCCTTTTATGAATGCCTTGTTCTCCATTCGTCCGCTCGTGTTGGTCCTTCTTCGAGCACCTGCAGATTTTTTCGGAATAGCCCTTCACCTTCGTTCACTGCGATTGGGAGGTAGTGTCTCGTGTCGGATCTGATGATGTTGCTGTTCACAATCGCTTTCTTCGCAATCGCCCTGCTGTATGTCGGCGCATGCGACCGTTTGAGGTGACGTCATGAACCTGACGACTCTTATCGTACTCACGCTGACCATTCTACTGATCGGCTACCTTGTCTTCGCTCTCCTGTATCCGGAGAAGTTTTGAAATGACCCTGAACGGCTGGATTCAATTCCTTGTTTACTTCGTGGTTTTGCTACTGCTGATGCGCCCTGTCGGCATTTACATGTATCGACTATTCAATGGCGAAATCCGATTTCTGAGACCCATAGAAAATGCGATCTACCGTCTCTGCGGTGTGCGCGCCGATGAAGAGATGAACTGGCGCCAATACTCCGCCGCCATGCTTATCTTCAGCTTTATATCAATGCTCCTCACCTACGTGATCGAGCGTACGCAGCAATGGCTGCCGTGGAATCCGCAGCACTTCGGTGCGGTCGCCACGGATCTGGCATGGAATACGGCAGCTTCGTTCACGACAAATACGAATTGGCAGGCCTATACACCCGAATCCACCATGAGCTATTTCACGCAAATGGTGGGACTGGCATATCACAACTTCTTCAGTGCCGCGGTTGGGATTGCCGTTGCCATCGCCCTGGTGCGTGGCATTGCACGCAATCAGAGCAAGCTCATCGGCAACTTCTGGGTTGATACCACCCGCGCCTGCCTTTACCTGCTGTTGCCCATCTGCATCATCTTTGCGCTGGCTCTGGTGAGCCAGGGTGTTATTCAGAATCTCCACCCTTACACTTCCGCGCAGACCCTTGAGCATGCAACGCAGACGATTGCGCAGGGGCCGGTCGCCTCGCAGGAAGCCATCAAGATGCTGGGCACCAACGGCGGAGGATTCTTCAATGCGAATAGCTCGCATCCGTTCGAGAATCCTACACCGCTTTCCAACTTTCTCCAGATGGGGTCGATTTTCCTCATCGGTGCGGGCCTCACCGTCACTCTGGGCAGGATGACTGGATCGCGCGGACATGGGTGGGCAGTATTTGCCTGCATGTCGATCCTGTTCGCGGCGGGATTCGTAATTGCCTTCTATACCGAAGCTCAGGGAAATCCCCTGCTGCACGGCGTGAATCAGCATGCCAGTGCGCTGCAGTCAGGCGGAAACATGGAGGGCAAAGAGACACGCTTCGGAGTCTCGCAATCGGCCCTGTTCGCGACAATCACCACCGACGCAAGCTGCGGCGCGATCAACTCCTGGCATGACTCTTTCACTCCGCTCGGCGGACTGGTTCCGATGGCCAACATCATGCTGGGCGAGATCGTGTTCGGCGGGGTGGGATCCGGGCTCTACGGCATTCTCATCTACGTTGTCCTGGCTGTTTTTATCGCCGGCCTCATGGTTGGCCGCACGCCTGAGTACCTGGGCAAAAAGATCGAAGCATACGACGTGAAAATGGCAATGCTTTACGTGCTCATTTTCCCAATCCTGATCCTGGTATTCGCGGCTATTACGGCGATCTCACCGCAAATGGGTTTAAGCAGCCTGGCCAATCACGGACCGCACGGCCTCAGCGAGATCCTGTATGCGTACTCGTCGGCGGCGGGCAACAACGGCTCTGCCTTCGCGGGACTCAATGCGAATACACACTGGTACAACTTCTCACTCGGGTTCGTCATGCTTTGCGGCCGATTCCTGATGATGGTCCCAATGCTCGCGATGGCCGGGAACCTGGCTCAGAAGAAACAGGTCCCTCCTTCTTCCGGAACATTTCCCGTTGATTCGACGCTCTTCACGATCCTGCTGACCGGCGTCATCCTCATCGTCGGCGCGCTGACGTTTTTCCCAGCGCTGAGCCTAGGACCCATTCTTGAACACCTGCTGCTGCACCACGGCATGCTGTTTTCGTAAGGAACGGAACATGGCACAGAAACAAAGTCTTTGGACCCCGGAATTAATACGGCCCGCCATCGTGGACTCGTTCCGCAAGCTCAATCCGCGGACAATGGCGAAGAATCCCGTGATGTTTGTGGTGGAAGTAGGGAGCGCCGTCACCAGTGCTCTGCTTCTGTTGGACGCACTCCATCATCACCGCCTCGCATTCAACCTGCAGATCACCTTGTGGCTTTGGTTTACGGTATTGTTCGCGAACTTTGCCGAAGCGGTGGCTGAAGGACGCGGCAAGGCGCAGGCAGATACTTTGCGCAAGGCGAAGGGGGAAACCATCGCTTATCGCTATCTGGCGGATGGCTCTCTCGAAACCGTCTCCAGTTCGATGTTGCGCGCGGGCGATGTCATCCGGATTGAAGCGGGGCAATTCATTGCCGGCGATGGCGAGGTCATCGAAGGTGTCGCGTCAGTAGATGAGTCGGCGATCACCGGCGAGTCGGCTCCCGTGATTCGCGAAGCGGGCGGCGATCGTTCTGCGGTCACTGGCGGAACACGTGTCCTCTCTGACTGGATCAGAGTCAAGATCACCTCCAACCCTGGCGAAACATTTCTGGATCATATGATCGCGCTGGTGGAAGGCGCTACTCGCCAGAAGACGCCCAACGAGATCGCACTGAGTATCCTGCTCTCGGGGCTGACCATCATCTTTCTGCTTGCAGTCGCAACGCTGCAGCCCTTCGCGATCTACTCGCATGCTCCGCAAACCATCTTTGTGCTTGTGTCGCTGCTGGTATGCCTGATCCCGACCACAATTGGCGGCTTGCTGTCGGCCATTGGCATCGCAGGCATGGATCGGCTGGTCCAGTACAACGTGCTCGCCATGTCGGGCTGCGCGGTGGAAGCCGCGGGTGACGTCAACACGCTTCTGCTCGATAAGACCGGCACGATTACGCTAGGCAACCGCCAGGCGACCGAGTTCTTCCCTGCTCCGGGCATTACGGCGGAACGGTTGGCTGACGCTGCCCAATTGGCATCCATCGCGGACGAAACCCCGGAGGGCCGCTCCATTGCGGTGCTCGCGAAACAGAAATTCAACCTTCGCGGACGCGACCTGGAAAGCATCCACGCACAATTCGTACCCTTCACCGCACAGACTCGCATGTCCGGCGTTGACCTGCCGGGGGTGAGAATTCGTAAGGGTTCGGCCGACGCAATCACCCATTTTCTTGAATGCGGAGGCACGCGGATGCCACGCCCTGTTTCAGACCGCGTGGAGGAAATCGCCAGGCTTGGGGGCACGCCTCTCGTGGTTGCGGAAAACGATATCGCCCTTGGGGTGATTTACCTCAAGGACGTAGTGAAGGGCGGCCTGAAAGAGCGCCTCGCGCGGCTGCGCTCCATGGGCATTCGCAGCATCATGATCACCGGAGACAATCCTCTCACTGCTGCCGTTATCGCGCACGAGGCGGGCGTCGATGACTTTCTCGCCGAAGCCAAGCCCAAGGACAAGATGGATCTGATCAAGCGCGAACAGGCCAAGGGCAAGCTTGTTGCGATGACTGGCGACGGCACCAATGATGCCCCGGCGCTGGCGCAGGCTGACGTGGGTGTAGCGATGAACACCGGCACGCAGGCGGCAAAAGAAGCCGGCAACATGGTCGATCTGGACTCCAACCCAACCAAGCTCATCGAGATCGTGGAGATCGGCAAACAGCTTTTGATGACCCGCGGTGCGCTGACTACTTTTTCCATTGCCAACGACGTTGCCAAATACTTCGCCATCATCCCGGCCATGTTCCTGGGCGTGTTTCCTTCGTTTCAAGCGCTCAACATTATGCGGCTTGGAACGCCGCAATCGGCCATCTTGTCAGCGGTCATATTCAATGCGCTGATTATCGTGGCGCTTATTCCCCTTGCTCTGAAAGGCGTCAAGTACCAGCCGATGTCCGCCGAAGCCTTGTTGCGCCGCAACCTCATCATCTACGGAATTGGCGGCATTATCGCGCCATTTATCGGGATCAAGCTGATTGACCTGGCCCTGATCGGCCTCCACCTCGTTTAGTGAGGAACCTGTGCGTTCAACATTGATCATTGCCGTTCGTTACACCATTATCACTGCAGTCCTTCTCGGGATTGTCTATCCATTGGCCATCACCGGGATCGCACAATTGACCATGCGCGACAAGGCTGACGGTCAGCTCATCACGCGCAACGGAGTGGTTATCGGCTCGGCGATCATCGGCCAGGGATTTGCGACCGACCGCTATTTTCACAGCCGGCCATCTGCGGCAGGTAGTAATGGTTACGATGCTGCGAACTCCGGCGGCTCCAACCTTGCGCAATCGAACACAGCGCTGCTCGATCGCATGAACGCTGCGGTCGCCGCCTATCAAAAGCAAAATCCAGGAAAGCTCGTTCCCGTTGAGCTGGTATCGACCTCGGCATCGGGCATCGATCCCGATATTTCCCCTGCCGCAGCGCTCTATCAGGTTCACACGGTCGCCAAGGCCCGGCATTTGACGGACGATGTGGTTCGCAATCTCGTAGAGAGCCATATTGAGGGCCGTCAACTTGGTTTTCTGGGAGAGCCGCGCGTCAACGTGCTCCAGCTGAACCTGGCGCTGGATGATGTTGCGTCTCGCTGACGATCACTTCAGCAGCCGAGTGACGTTTGTGGGTAAATTCGGGTCTGTGTGCCTCGTGGACACCGCCCATTTTTGGTGAGCTTCCGACATTAGCACTTCTCCGTCCAGTGCCGCAACGGATTGGCGCTTCGCCGCAATTGGGAGTTCTGGCCGGCCTCGGTTCGCTGCATTTTGCTTCGATCGAGGTCCTAAATGATGATTTTGACCGCCGTCGCGCTTCGGCCATTGCTCCATGTATTTCAACTTGCAATTCCGACGACCGGTGACTTTGCGGTGTTGAGATGGAAGGTTTGTGTATATGGCACGGTTTGATAGCCGCTCGATTTCCATGCATCTAATCCCCCTCGCAGGAGCTTCATTTGTGAAAAGCGCATCGCGAGAGCTCGACGCATGACCTTCATTGCAGTCTCGTCACTCGGACAAGTACAGTAAATGACCGAGTCCTGATCTTTGGGAATGAGTGAGGGGTTTTTGATCACGGCTTCCGGGTCGATCCACTTAGCTCCCGTAATGATTTCAGACTTTCCCAACAAGTCGAGTGGTTCGCGGATGTCGAAAAGAAGAACCTTCCGTCTTGACATCAGTGTGTGAAGCTCCTGTGGCGTTATGAAGCGTCCTTCCAGTTCATGCCGCTCTTTTGCGCGGAATAATCCCATCGCGACCACTGCGGATGATGCTGCGATGCAGACCTCGACAAATCTCGGAATGAATATGGTCACGTGAACTCCATTCACGGCGGGGTCTCGCAGAGCCTGACGAGGGGCCCCTTGAATGACCGCGGTGCAAACTGGAACTGCTCCATTGGTCGGTCAAAGATATTCCTGGCCTACCCTGAGAAGACCTGGTCTAAGCCGAGGTCCCGCAGCTGGTGCTCTGCGGTGCCAAGCTGGGAACCTCCGGTCCTCACCACTTGCCCACGTGCGCACCGTCGTCAACGTACAGCACCTCCCCGGTTACATGACTTGCCTCGGTTAGATAAATGACAGCTGCAGCGATGTCTTTGGGATCGGTGATCGTGCCCATCGGCGAGAAAGACTTCAGGAAGTCCTTCGACACACCCTTGTGCATGGGGGTATCGACAATTCCAGGTGCGACCGCATTGAAACGGATGTTGTCTTTTGCGTATTCGGCAGCGAGGCTGAGGGTAATCGAATTCAACCCCCCTTTGGTGATCATCGGAATCGACCCGGGAGCTCCAGCGATGGGGTGCTCGGCCGTCGACGCCGTAATGGTTGTCACACTGCCTCCGGTACCCTGCGCAAGCATCTGCTTGACTGCTTGCTGCGTGATGTAGATGAACCCTTCCAGGTTGATGGAGACAAGTGCGTGAAAGTCGTCAGCGGTGTAGTCCGTGAAGGGCTTCGATACGAAGATGCCCGCATTGTTAACGACATGATCGATCGAGCCGAACTTGTCGATCGCGGCCTGTGCGACTATTTGGCCCGTCTTTGCCTGACCAATATCTCCGTCGACGAGCGCCAATTTTGGTGACGGCGCAAACCCGGCCTTGGAAATGTTGCGCGAGGTTGCGACAACGCTATAGCCGCCAACCAGAAACGCCTGGACAATGGCCGCTCCAATGCCTTGCGAGGCGCCGGTAACGATGACTGTCTTCTTCCTTTCCATACTTGACTCCAGTTCCGCAGATCTCGTGCGTCACGGGGCTCTGCTTTCTGCATGGCCCGTTACGCAGGACCACGTTGCTTTACCGATATAGATTGCGGGAAACGGCAATCCATCTGCTGGCGCGCCTGTTGAGGCCGAACACCCCGGCGTTTTGTGAACGCCATGTTATCGAGACCCAGCCCCAGGCGTTCAACAAGAGAGCATGCCGCACGCGACGCCGGCTAGCTTGGTTCCCCGCAGAGAGTCCCCCCACTCCACAACTTTGACGACACGCCGGCGACGAGCTTCGCGACACGATCACGACCGAACAGGTGGAGGCGTGCCGCGTGTGCAGGCCCGCCACCATTCGCAGGGGAGGCTGCGTCCTTCGCGAGGAGATTCTCCAATGCACTAAGGTCTCCCTTGCGAGCAGCATGGACAAAGGCGTCAAGAAGGCGTTTCTGCTCAGTGGGAGTAAAAGACGCCCGCCGCCCTTCCGCGAGATGTTTCCGCGCGCGGACAACGAGTTGCCGACCGTTTGCCTCGGCAATTCTCAGAATATCGGCGATTTGGCGGTAGGAATAGTCGAACGCTTCGCGCAGAACGTATGCGGCACGTTCCGTGGGAGAGAGTCTCTCGAGCAGCATCATAATCGCAAGTTTCAGTCCTGCCCCGCGTATCGCGCCCAGCTCAGGATCTGCTTGTGTATCGACTGGTTCTGGAAGCCACGAACCAAGGAAGGTTTCACAACGCGAGCGCGCGGACTGGATGATATTCAGACATAACCTGGTGGTGGTCGTCGCCAGGAATGAGGGCGCGTCTTGTACTACGCTACGGTTCGTCTGCTGCCATCTCAGCCAAACGTCCTGCACGACATCTTCGGCTTCGGCCGAGCTCTGGAGCATACGGTAGGCAATTGCGAACAAACGCGGTCGGACATCCCTGAAAGCTGAAAGACCGCCGTCGGGTTCGTAGGTCTCGATACCAACAGTCTGTAGATGATGTACTTGTGCGGTAGCCATAAAGTGACTCCTATCTGAATGCTGCGGTTCAAGAATTCGGGATGATCAACGGTGTTTGGTTGAATCCAACTGATACGGCGTGCTGAAGACATTGGAAGAGTAGCTGCGCCGTCTTAAGCTCCGACAAGTCGCTCGACCTAAGAGTCGCCACAATCGTGCGTTCGACTATCTGAACGGCTGCACAGGCTGCGATATCCGGATATTGAATCCCCATTTTCACGGCTAGCCGCTCGAAGAATCGTCGCAACTGATGCTTCTGGTTTCTGACGACTTCGAACGCCTGAGCGCTGACATTGCGATTTGAAACATCGACGTTGACGATGGCGGAACGACACAACTTTGGATTCTCGAACCACTTCCGCAAAACGTCGGCAATGATTTCCAACCCGCCCCTGGTGGTCTCGTACCTTGCGTTGATCTCGGTTTGAAACCAGCGTAGCCAGATGGCATTGCGATCTTCCAGGAATGCCCGCAGTAGAGCTTCTTTCGATTGAGACCCTTCATAGAAAGTCGATTCAGACACGCGGGCTCCTTCCGTCACCCGTGAACTCCCGGTTCTTCGCATGCTCCGATAGAAGACTTCCAATGAGGTCATGACGATGGCCCCTTTCGTACCCTTGCTCTGTATGATCTTTGCCATCGATGTCTCCTCCGTGAATTGGGCAGGTGCTCATCGCGAAGCCTTATTCGCTGCTTTGAGAAGAGTCTGACGCGCTGGACACGAGGTTCGCGCGCAGTTCCTCTTCGGTTTCCTCAAGGTAGATTTCTTCCTTGCTTGCCTGCTGCTCGAAGTAGGCGTCGTTGTATGTCGGGGTTTCTGGTACCTTTTGGTTTTCGATCGTCATGATCATTCCCTCTCTCGCTGCGATTTTGACTATTACCGAGATTGATCCAGCCCTACTGCCTCGCATCCCTCGGCCTCGACTGGGATGAATGCACGTGTCTCGCCAAAAGAGTCGAGTTCTTGAAGAGTGGACGATCATCACGAAGACGAAACACTTAGCGGTGGTGGTTCCTACAGCGCGTCAATCAACGTCGACGATATTTCGTGAAGTGCATTTGACGTCGCCTGTCACTTACGAAATGGCGTGAGGGTTGAAGCCCTTCGGAGTGTTCGGCCATCAACTGGGTGGAGAATGGACCAGACTCCCGGACTGAAGGTGTAATGAGGAAACGCGCAGGTGCCGCGTCTGTGAATCAGCATTTGAATGTGAAGGACTGGTTACAGGGATGCGGCAATGATGGCAACCGATCACCGCGTGCGGCGGCCAAATCGCAATCAGCGTTGAAAGGGTCAGCGCATTCCGCCGCACCACTCGAGTGCACGTTCAGAGGCTTGGTCTATTGTAGTGCGAGCTGGGTGCTGTTTACGAGAATGCGCGGCTCCCGCCGAATACCTAGCCTGTCCATCAAGCTGCGAAGTGTGTTGGGATGGAGGTTGAGGATGGCTCCCGCGCCGCTGGGTCCGCTGATCAGCCAGCGGGTTCTCTCAAGCACTTGAAGAATATGTTGGCGTCTTATATGCTCGAGCGAATTCTTGGACTGCGGCTCATGCGTCGATCCCAGTTCACTTCCCAAACCTGACATCGGTAGGAGACCTGCCTCGACTTTGAGTGCGGAGTTTCGATTGGCCTGTGATGTTGAAAGTGGATTCGGAAGCACTCCGTTGTCCGATCTGATAACAGCGCGTTCAACCAGGTTCTGAAGTTCCCGCACATTGCCGGGCCAATCGTATGAGATGAATGCATCCATGGTTGCTTGCTCTATCTTGTAAATCCGCTTACCCATGCGCCTGGAGAATACCTCCACGAAGTGCAGGATCAGTTGTTCTATATCGTCCCGGCGCTCCCGCAAGGGCGGGAGCAAAACTGGAAATACGTTTAGCCGATAGTAGAGGTCACTGCGGAATTCGTTGCGCGCCACCATTTCGGCCAGGTTGCGATGCGTGGCGACGACAAGACGAATGTTGATTCGATGCGTACGGCCGCTGCCGAGACGTTCAAATTCCTGCTCCTGCAATACGCGCAGGAGCTTGGGTTGCAGCGCCAGGGGCAAATCTCCAATTTCATCCAGAAAGAGAGTACCGGCATCGGCCATTTCGAAGCGGCCAATCTTCTGACCAATCGCTCCTGTGAAAGCGCCCTTTTCGTGGCCGAAGAGTTCGCTCTCAAGCAGGTCAGACGGTATGGCGGCGCAATTCAGTTTTACAAAGGAGCATCCAGCGCGTCGACTGAGATTGTAGATGGCTCGCGCGACGAGTTCCTTGCCTGTGCCAGTTTCTCCCAGGATAAGGACGGTGGAGTCAGTCGATGCGACCCGCTCCACGTCGGAAAGCGCGGACCCGAGTGCCTGGCTATTGCCAATGATTTCTTCAAAACCTCGCCTCGCTGGTGTGGGTCTATCCGGCGAGACTGTGGCAAGCGGGGTTATGGCCGCGGAATTGAAGGCTTGCTCGACGAAAAGTTGCGTCGGTTTGGTGTAACGGAAATGGGGAAGCATTGCGGAAGCCACATTTAGTCAACCTCCAGAGACACAGCCATTCTGCGACCCGCGTTGCATCCATCACAACCCCACTTGCAGGGACAGTAATTCACTTGATGTGGTGTGGCGTGGAACCCTTATTTGGGTATGAAAGGTTAACTCTTTCGGGGTCGAGAACCGATGCGCTTCCATCCAAAGAGACGAGCATCGACAGACCACACTCCTGGTCCAAGCAGAGCAAGTCCTGCACCCTGGGTCCCGAGCAGAATATGAATCCAGTGATCCCCTGGTTCCAGGAAAGCGGCCCATAGCTCGACTGCCAGCACCAGACCGCCGGCGATGGGGGTCCACAGTCCTGCAATCAGGAGTAGTGCCGTCGCAAAGGTTAGAACGACGAAGACGATTAATCTGCCGGGTTCCCCAGTTTGAATCCGGGACGCTCCCTGATTCAGCAGCGCGATTGCAGTTATTAACCGCAACAAAAGCAGGCCGACGCCCGGCCAACCACGAGCGAACGTTGAGAATAGTCTACGCAATTGTGAGCCGTCTACGAGGCATACAACAAGAGCCGCCCGGAAATCCAGACTAGCTTCGAGATCGAGACGGATGAAAGCCTCCAACGAGAGGATTTGTTCACTCTTTTGGGTGATTACAACTCGATAATTCCTCGTTTTAGCCCGATCATCGCGGCATGCGTCCGATCATTGGCTCCTAATTTCGATAGGATATTTTTTACTCTGCTTTTGACTGTCTCCTCGCTGATCGACAAATGCGATGCGATCTGCTTGTTGGCGTTGCCGGCGGCTATCAGACACAGCACCGCGATCTCCGCCGGAGTGAGAGCATCATCGGTTGCATGTTGAGCTAGTTCGTGCGATGCTTCTGGCGAAAGGGCCTTCCTGCCGGCATGCACAGCGCGAATGGTCTCCAGCAACTCCTGATGCAGCAGCCCCTTCAATAGGTATCCCTGGGCACCAGCTTTGAGTGCGCGCAGTACTTGAACATCGCCACTGTAGGTTGTCAAGACGACAATTCGTGCATCTGGAAACTCACTACGAATAGCCATCGTGGCGTCGAGGCCGTTCATTTCCTGCATCTGCAAGTCCATTAGTGTGACGTCAGGGCGGTGTGCGCGAAATTTCTGTATCGCCTCACGACCATTCGAAGCCTCGGCGACAAGGGTCATATCCGGTTGGTCTTCAAGCAGGCTGGCTATTCCCTGCCGAAAGACCGAATGATCATCGACTGCAAGAATCCGAATTGGATTGCCGGTACTTATCACTCTTGATTCCTTTCCTGGAAATCCGCCGAGCGCCGAACGCAAACCCTGAACGGTGCCTCGTCCCTCGGCGATGGCCTGACTTGTTTGATTGATTGCGTAGTCGAGCTTCTTCTTGGCGTCATCAGCAAAGAGCAGATCGAGAGTCCGAACGTCCTCTTACGACGTGGATACCGAGCAAGGGATCTTACGAAGCCGGTCAATTGTCTTAGATCACGTTGAATGCTGCGCATGGTCGATCCAGGGTGAATTGTTTGGAACTCGAGGAAATTGATGGTGAAAAACCTATCGTCGCAGCCAAACCCATCTTTGATGAATGGAACAAGTACGCGGCGTTTTCCTCGGACTACGAAAGAAAGAACAGGCATGACGTTGATCGCCAAATTGGGAGCCTAGAAGGTGAATGCGAATGATCGTCGACTGCAAGAACCCTGATTGAATTGCCCATCACTCGTGAGTCCTTTCCTGGAGATCGTGAGAGCGCCGAGAATCTTGTTCGTCGTAGGCCACGTAGGAGGGCAACGTCAATTCGATTTCTGTCCCCGACCGAACATCGCTCCAAATCTCGAATTTGCCCCCTATGATGCTGGCTCGTTCCCGCATCCCTTGCAGGCCCCAATGCCCAGCTTGGCCCCCGTCTTCGAGAAGACGAGGTTCAATGCCTTTGCCGTCGTCGCGAATTCGCAGCCACAAGCGGATTGCATCAAAATGAAGCTCCACTTCTATCCGGTCAGATTCAGCATGATGAAATGCGTTGCGCAATGCTTCCGCCGCAATCCGGTAGACTTCATCCCGAACAACGGGATGGAGAGTCCTTGGCACGCCCTCGACAACCACATCAAGACCGGGAACCTTGGCGCTGGGCATGCTCGCGGAGAGTTCATCGCCCAGCATTCTGATGGCATCCGCAAGATCGCTGGACGTAGCCGGTGACGAGCGCAAACCCTGTACAGCGCCACGCCCCTCAACAATCGCCTGGCTCGTTTGCGTGATGGCGTGATCGAGCTTCTTCTTTGCGTCCGCTGGGCGATTAGGCAGTAAGTTAGACGCCGCTTGAAAACGAAGCAACAGTCCCTGAAAGCTCTGGAGCAGAGTGTCATGCAGTTCGCGCGCAATGCGTTCTCGCTCTTCCAGCCGTGCTCCGAGACGTTGGTGAATCTGCGCTGTAGCCTGTCTGAGCCGCAGCAGGTAGAGCAACCACAGGGCTGCCAATGCCGCGAGACCGCAAAGAATTTTGAATGTGATCGTTTGATTGAACGCCGGCAGGACGACGAAATGAATCGCTGTCCCAGCTTCATTCCAGACCCCGTCGTTGTTACACGCGATCACACGGAACTGATAAGATCCCGGATCGAGCTTGGTGTAGAAGGCTTCCCGGCGTGTTCCCGCATCCTGCCAATCTGTGTCTTGTCCTTCGAGCTTATAGCGAAAGCGAACCCGCTGGGGGATCGTGAGACTGGTCGCAGTATAGGAGATTTGCAGATTTGCAGTTCGGGGCGGCAACTTCAAATCCGTCGAGTTGTCGTATTCCCTGCCATTGGCGATGACCGACTCAATGATGACCGGCGGTGGCACCGGGTTCCGCACAATGCGCTTGGGATTGATCCAAGCCACCCCTTTGCTGGTAGCGAACCAAATGCGGCCATCCGCTGTTCTTACGGCTGACGGTGAGGCAAGCGATCCTCTTAGTCCCGCAGTCAACCCATCAAGCAACCCGAAACTCTCGAATTCCACCTTCCCCGAGCCCGTTTGTTGAAGCTGAGCTCTGCGAATGTGGATGATTCCCCGGTTATCGGAAAACCATAGCTCCCCTTCAGGATCCGCAATGATTCCGGAAACACCACCGAATGAACTGCCATCCGAGGGTTGTATGGACTCAAAACGGCTTCCATCATAGTATTCAAGACCGAACTCACCACCAATCCAGATCTTTGTACCCTGTCCCTGGATAGAGGTGATGGCCCCGACGCGAACCCCGTCCTTGGAAGAAAACGTGCTGACTTTGTCACCGTCCAGCATCGCTACTGTATTTGTGAATCCGAACCAGATACGGCCTTTCGAATCGGTAAACTCGGCGGATGCGGTGCCCTGCGGGCCGCCCAGGCTATTGAGACTGGTCCAAGCGGATCGTTCCAGTCGAAACGTTCCTGACTCCATGGATACCCACAACCCACCCATCCGGTCCTGGGTGACAGCTTTAACGAAGGATCGGGGACTCATAGTTCCTTCACCTCCCGTTGGCAAATCGACTTGGCGCAGGATCAGTCCCTGCCCTGCAGGTACAGCGCCATGGTAGTTGTACGGCGCTCCTTGCTTCGAACCAATCGAATCCAAACACTCATCGGCAAGGCAGAATTTGGACCACGACGTCGCGAGCCAGACAACGCCTTCCGGATCACGATAGGCGGAGTCAACATTCCGGTCACGCAGTTGAGTCACGATTTTGTCGTTTTGAATCTTCAGCAGAAGTTTAGGCCCCATACCCGCGACCCAGAGTGCTCCTTGATCACCGACTGCCAACGCGCTCGTTGTAAAAGAGTGCAGCGATGGGATCGGCGGAGCACCACGATAGGAAATTGGCTGAAGAGGCACCGAGACCACAGAACTCTGTCGGAATCGATCCAATCCTGCGCTCGTGCCGAACCAGAGATTTCCCTCGCGGTCCTGGAGCGCGCAATACATGAAATCGCTTGTCAGACCAGCCTCTTCAGTGAACGCCTCGACTTCGGAATTATGGAATTGCCATGCGGAGGGTCCTCTTCTTTGCACTTGATGGAGTTGGCCCGGAGACGGGACTCTGCGAATTCCGGTTCCCAGCGTGGTGATCCAAAGACTTCCTTGATTGTCAAACGTGATTGCCTGGGATCCTACGAAAATTGCCGGCCCCGGCCTTTTTCCAGGTAGCGGAACCGGTCGCACCCCGTAGCCTTGTTCTGCCATCCATAACGTGCCATCGGACGATTCGGCAAGGTTTTTGACAAGTACCAGGCCCCGTGCAGCTATCTGAAACTGGTGTCCTCCTTCGACGAGATATTCGACACTGGTCTCGGTCCCGACCCAGACTGTGCCGGCGTGGTCCACGAAGACAGTATCCGCTGCATCGGCAAAGCCCCAATCAGATCCGATCTTCTGCCAGCGTGCCCCTTCCAGTCGAGCGAGCCCACCCTTTCCTGCTGCTATCCAAATCACACCCTGTCGGTCACGTGCGAATGCCCACACCGCCTGCGAAGGAAGTCCATCCGACTTGCCGTATTCGGTAACCGTCCCGCCTTTAATGAAGCTGACGCCTCCGTACCAATAGCCCACCCAGAGACCTCCATCTGGCACCGCGAATAGAGAAACCACGTTTCGTTGCGGAAAGGATTGACCGGATGGCGGTTTGAAGGGTTGAAATCGAATTCCATCGAAACAAAACAGTCCGCTTGCTGTCCCCAGCCACAGGAAGCCATCCGTGGTTTGGGCCAGGGCATGTACTTCCGACGGGGCACCTTCCTTGAAGGTCCAAGCTGTGTGGTATAGCTCGGCGAGTTTGCGATCCCGATCAATACCGTAAAGAGGAACGCAGAGAAATATAAGCCAGGAGCAGAAGGAGAAACCGAGAAGACAGCCGAGATAGGTTAGTCGCATCGCATCTCGCTCACCGCCGGTCCAGGGTCAGTTCTTTTGAACTCGGGGATATTCATAGACAAGAAAGACCGAGCTTCATGAAACTCGAAAAAGGCCGGCCCCGCCATGGCATCACTCACAAACTCCGCGCTGCCGCCGAATGCCAAGCCTGTCCATCAGGCTGCGGAGCGTGTTGGGATGGACGTTGAGGATGGCTCCCGCGCCGCTGGGTCCGCTAATCAGCCAGCCGGTTCTCTCGAGCACTCGAAGAATATGCTGGCGTTCTATATATTCGAGTGAATCTGCGGACTGCGGCTCATGCATCTCTCCCAGTTCTCTTGTCTCGCCCGATTCCTCAATTGGTAGGAGATCCGCCTCCGCTTTGAGAGCGGAGCTTCGGCAGGCCTGTGATATTGAAAGGGGATTCTGAAGCACCCCATTATCCGATCGGATCACGGCGCGTTCAATCAAGTTCTGAAGTTCTCGCACATTGCCGGGCCAATCGTATGAGGAGAATGCATTCATGGTTGCCTGTGGTATCTGCTCAATCCGCTTGCCCATGCGCCTGGAGAATACCTCCACGAAATGCAGGACCAACTGAGGTATGTCATCGCGGCGGTCCCTCAGGGGCGGTACAACAACAGGAAATACGTTCAGTCGATAGTAAAGATCGCTACGGAATTCGCTTTGTGCGACCATCTGGCCCAGGTCGCGATGAGTGGCGGCAACCAGACGAACGTTGATGCGATGGGTACGACCGCTGCCCAGACGTTCAAATTCCTGCTCCTGCAAAACGCGCAAAAGCTTCGGCTGCAGGGCCAGCGGTAAATCTCCGATTTCGTCGAGGAAGAGAGTGCCGGTGTCCGCGATTTCAAATCGACCCGCTCTTTGTGTTACGGCTCCGGTAAAGGCGCCTTTCTCGTGTCCAAACAACTCACTCTCCAGCAAATCGAAGGGAATGGCTGCGCAGTTTAGCTTTACAAATGGGTGTCCACAGCGGGGGCTCAAATTGTGAATAGCGCGAGCGATTAACTCCTTGCCGGTACCGGTCTCTCCTTGGACGAGCACGGTGGAATCCGTTGGTGCCACGCGCTCAATCTCAGCAAGGACAGATTCCAGAGCAGTGCTACTGCCTACGATCTGGGCAAATTCGCGGTCTCTTTCGTCTTGTGGATCACGCTGAAGTCTCTCGAAAGGGACCACAAAGACCTCCCAATGGATTAGTGCAGGCGATAAGGATCAACCTTTACCTTTTGAGCGCTACCCCAACAGCCTCAAGTAGAATTTCGTCGTCAAATGGCTTCGTAAGAAACAACACTGCACCACCTCGCATCGCCTGCAGTCGCATCTTTTCGTCGCCGTGTGCAGTGATGAAGATGGTCGGGATGGGACAATGATCGGAGTTCAGCTTGGACTGGAGTTCCAGCCCTGACATCCCTGGCATTCTAATGTCGGAGATCAGACATCCAGTTTCGTGTTGGCGACCAGAATCCAAGAAACCTTCAGCGGAGCCAAACGACTGCACTGAAAGTCCTGCCGATCTCAGCAAACGCTCCACTGCGGCTCGATAGGATTCGTCGTCCTCGATAACGACAACCATTTTGGCCTTCCTCTCTCTAGCCATGTAAGTCTACGATCGATCCACTCGTCGCGGAACGCAATTATGGATTGTTATAAGATCCCTGATGCATATGTATTAGGGGCAGCTAAGTGGGTAGCACAGGATGTCGGGGACTAGCGGTCTAAGGTCACTCGGTTGGCGGCAGCTTTAGCTTTTCCGCCATCCTTCCGAGTTCAGCGGGGGAGTTGGCGCACATCTTGTGCATCACCTGCCCGCGATGGACCGTCGCAGTGATTTCCGTAGTGCCAAGCGTCGACGCAATCTGCTTGGTGAGCATGCCAGAGACAATAAGAAGCATTACTTCGCGCTCTCGAGCAGTCAACCTCGCGTAGCGCTCCTTCAATTCTGCAATCTCGCTCTGCTGTCGCCTGGATTCGCTATCACACTTCAAGGCTTGCTGAATCGCATCTATGAGATCCTGATCGCGGAAGGGTTTAGTCAGAAATTCCACTGCTCCTGACTTCATCGCTTTCACAGTCACCGGGATATCTGCGTGGCCAGTAATGAAAATGATAGGGATTTGCACTCCCATCTCTATTAATCTTCTTTGGACCTCTAGCCCGCTCATTCCAGGAAGTCGCAAATCCAGCACGAGGCAACTAGGACCACTTGGACGCTTATGCTGCAGGAAGTCCTCGGGAGTAGCGAACGATTCGGAATGCAGACCAACCGTCCTTAACAGACGCTGTGTCGCCGCACTCATGCGGGTATCGTCGTCAACGATTAACACAACAGGCGAGTCGGCAGAATTCATCTGACGGCTTCCTCGCTGACGGGCAAAGTGAAGTGGAACGTTGCCCCTCCTTCTGAGTTTGCGGTAGCCCAAATGTGGCCGCCGTGCGATTCGATAACGGAGCGGGTAATCGCCAACCCCAGACCTGTGCCTTGAGTCTTTGTAGTGAAAAACGCGTTGAAGATCTTATCCAGATTCTCGGCAGGTAGCCCCACTCCGGTATCACTGACTGAGATGAGCTGTTGACCGTCCGGGGCCAGCTGCGATTCTATCCTGAGCTCACCACCCGCAACTTCCATCGCCTCAATCGCATTGAGCATGAGGTTCATCAACGCCTGTTGCAACTGCACGCGGTCTGCCATCACATAGGGGAGCCCCTGCGCAAGCTCGGTGCGAACGGACACTGCCTGCTGATTTGCTTTCTCGCGCATCATTGTGACCATCTCTTCAATCACCTGGTTGAGGTCAACCGTCTCCAATTGAGAAGAACCCCTTTGGAAGAGCAACCGGACGCGATCAATGATATCGGCTGCACGCCGGGCGTCCTTGATCATTTCCAACGCCGCTTCTCGCGCCTCCAGCAGGTTGGGTTTATCGCGATCGATCAATCGCAAGCACACCTGGGCATTTGTGACGGCGGCCCCAATCGGCTGCTTGATTTCGTGGGCCAACGACGCGGTGAGTTCGCCCATCGCGCTTATGCGGATAGTATGTGCGAGATCCGCCTCGAGCCGGCGCACCTTCACACGCACCTCTTCACCACGCTTGCGCTCTGTAACATCGACCA
This sequence comes from Occallatibacter sp., assembly GCA_036495975.1. Taxonomy (GTDB): domain Bacteria; phylum Acidobacteriota; class Terriglobia; order Terriglobales; family Acidobacteriaceae; genus Telmatobacter. The sequence continues at coordinate 37,908 of DASXLY010000215.1, forward strand.
TCGTGCCGAGCACTTGAGCAAGCTGCTCAGAAGAACCCAGGACTGGATGGCCGATGCCATGGATGTGCTTGACCGTTCCGTCAGGCTTCACGATTCTGAACTCGACGTCGCAATTTAGCTTGGTGCGGAACGTCCGCTCATTCGCCAGCTTAACCTTGTCGCGGTCTTCTGGGTGTATGCGCTCGAGGAATTGCTCCCACCTGGGCGGGCCCTGTTTTGGATCGAAGCCGAAAAGTTGGAACATTTCGTCAGACCAGTAGACCGTTTCCCGGCTTGCGCCATCAATGGCGCAACTTCCGGTTTGGGTCAACCGCTGCGCTTCCGCCAGGTAAGACTGGCTACGCCGCAGAGCCTCCTCAGCGCGTTTTTGTTCGGTCAAGTCGACAATGTATGCGACCCCTTGGTCGGACTGGCCTTCGAAGCAAGCTGCCCCGATCAGCACAGGCACTCGACTGCCATCCTTCCTGAAATACTCTTTCTCACGGGCTTGCATCCTGCCGGTGGTCTTGAGTTCTTCAGCCTCGTAGCGAGCGTGCGCCTCTTGCCACTCGGGAGGTGTCATGTCGAACCATCGAAGCCCTCCCCGCAAATCCTCGCGCTCATACCCGACCATACGGAGAAACGCATCATTGGCATCGATGAGCCGCCCGTCCAAATCCCAGATGACGATCCCGATGATATTGGAATCGATCAGTCTCCGGATTTTCTGTTCACGATCTTCAAGATCGCGATAAAGCCGCGTATTCTCATGGGATATGGATTGTTCCTTTGCAATCTGCTTTCGAAGTTCGCTGTTCGCGGCTGCGAGTTCCTCGGTTCGCTGGGCGACCTTTTGATCGAGATCCTCGGCCACGCGTTTCTGTTCGCTCAAGTAACGCGCCCCCTGCAACCACACCGCCACCTGATTCGCCGCTACACTCAGAAGAAGTCTTTCGGTGCCCGCTGGAAAATCTGCCCGTCGGGACCCGGCTGCGAGGATTCCTATTTCACCGTTGAGGCCTAGCGGCAGAGCGCTAATTGAAAGGTCTTCGTCTCCAAAAGCGTTCCGGACTAGCCGGGGTCGTCCGTGCAGGTGATCATCGGACCAGTTTTTGAGCAGTTCGCCGATCTCTCGCGGCAGGCCTGTTCCAGCATGCGAATCGGGGCAGCGGACTACCTCAAGCGGCGGCTCCCCGGCCGAATGCTGCAGTCGCAAATAGGCGAAATCCAGTTGGAGCATACCTACGAGCATGTCAAGAAGAGTGCGGACGATTTCCGATGGAGCGCTCCCACTCCAAATTGCCGGAAGGGCCACAATCCCTATCAGGTCGTTGATAAAGGCATTGAGTTCCTTAGTCTCGACCGCGGTCTCATCCACCAAACACCTTCCCGCTATTGGTTTTGTGCTACACGCTTTTCGCGCAGTTCCCGCAAGAACTCATCGGGTGGTACGAAGAATGGATTTTCCTGGAGCGTGCCGCCGATGACAACCATTGGATGCGTTCGCAGGATGTCAACAATTACAGCGCCACTGAATTTGGCGATATCGTAAACGCAAATGACGGGATCGTCGTAGCGAGGCAAGATGTAGTTCAGCCGTGCCTCATACTCAACGAGGTCGTCAACACCAAGTCGATCTTCCAGTGCCCACTCCATATTGCCAATCGAGCGACTCACCCTAAACCCCTGCGTTACGCCAAGTTTCAGCTCACTTTCGATAAGGGCAAGCATCCGATGCTGGTCGAAATGACCATCAGGATCAAGATGGGCATCATCCCACCCATATACCGTGAGTTGGCAGCTGGATTCTGCCGCGGCGGTGTCAATGCCGACGGTTTCAAGTCGCTGGAGGTGTTCCTTGCGCCGATCGGGGTCTACGACATGGAAGGCCCTGTCCCCGCAGTCGAACCCGTCTTTGATGAACGGAAGAAGTACGCGATACTTTTCGTCAGGACTGTGGAAGAAAGCACAAACGTGACGTTGGTCGCCGAATTGAGAGCCGGCAAAATAAATGGGGGGCGCGTTGGAACTCATCAGAATTCTCCCCGTGCGAGAGGATTTGTGTTCAAAGACGTAGGATCTTCAATTGCGAGCGATATCCGCGTACCTTACTCTGAAAGTGCCAAGGGCCGCACCGCAGAAGCCGGTGCATTTATCGCACTTGCATTTACTCGTGAGTGCCACGTGGCGAAAGAAGATTTCACAATCTTTTCGCTTCTTGTTAAAGCCGCACAATATCCCGGTGAACACGCGATTGCCGGCAGCCGGGTCGATGCGATCTGGGGAGTGGCCTCCTCCGCGTAGATTTCCATTTTACTCGACTTCGGCTTTGTTCCGAAATGTGCTGGACGAGCGCCGCATATATCTCCGACACGAACGGTCCGCCGGAGTAGAAAGCAATCCAAATGCATGTGATTGATTCCGAACGACGGCCCTGGTGGACACGTTCTCAGTCCGGCGGGGTGCCACTAACGCGTGTCCCTTTGCTGCTGCGCCAAAGCACAATCACGGACCGGGGGCCCACTCGGTGGGTAGACCCCGGAACAGCCGGTGCTTCGTCCCACGGCATTATTTCCTGGGGCGCTTCAAAAAAGGTGTCTATCCATCGCCTCCATGGCAATTCTGACCCATCATCGGAACTCGGGAGCTCGAATTCCAATGCTCCCAATAGGCATTGAAGATAGCGTAGACAGACACGGCCCGAGAGAGGGATTCGGCTCTTAGAACGATACAGTGAGAGTGGTAGCCCCAATCGGGCTGGCTAAGCTTTACTCCGTGCCAATCTTTGATCTCGGCTGTGATTAGTTTAGTTAGAGTCATCCGCCTGTTTTCCGGACTAACGTCTCGGAGGACCCGTCTCGCGATCAACAGTTTCACGAAGCGATGCACATCGGCGTGCTCTACCAGCAAAGACCAATCGAACCAATTGGCGGCATCATTTGTCTACCGTCTCTTCAGTGGTGCTTTCGTCGCACAAGAATGTTGAGTGGTGCCGGGGCAGGCCGCCTCTTACAAAAGCCGCTCGTGGGTGAAGTGCGTCCTCAACAGAGACAATGTCACGGCCAAATAGCGCGCCAATGCACCAACCCACGAACACCCGTACTTTCCGCTCCGCTGTTGGGATGGCGTAGAGGTGATAAGCGCGATGGATCAACCAGGCGAGGAAACCGGTGAACCCTATGCGTCCGGATTGGAAGGCGCCTCTTCCCAGACCGAGCGTCGCAAGTGTTCCCAAATTGCGGTGGACATATTGTCGGGTTGGTTTCCCACGAAGAGACGCCACGACGTTGCCGGCTAAAAGACGTCCTTGTCGAACCGCGTTTTGCGCGTTCGGCACAGCCCTGCCGGTCGGCGACTCTCCGGAAATATCTGGAACACTTGCATCGTCTCCCGCTCCCCAGGCATCCTCGATCAACAGATCTTCGGTGCCCACACGAAGGTCTGCGCGCACGACCAGAAAACCTCGAGGATCAACGGGAAGATCGGTGTGCCTGGCAATGACGGGATTGGCGCCGTTGCCAGCGGCCCAAACAATGATGTGAGCGTCGAATTGCTCGCCCGTCGAGAGGACTACGTGGCCATCGACCACGGACACGACCTGCGTGTTGAGGTGGACGCGCGCACCTCGGCGTTCAAGCGACTTCATGACACGAGCTGCAGTTCTCTCCGATACTTCCGGCATAATCCGATTGGCGGCCTGCACCAATCGAAAATCGAGATCCTTCAGCTTCAGTTCCGGATAATACGGCAACAAAGATGCTGCGAGAGAGAGCAGTTCTCCAAACCCTTCGATACCGGTAAAGCCGCCTCCGACGACGACCGCTGTGAGCAGGCGCTTCCGTTCGCGCCCATTCGGCAATCCGGCAGCCCGGTCGAACGAAGCGAGGAGCCTGTTGTGGATGGCGATTGCTTCCTCCACGTGCTTGAGACCAATAGCTCCCTCCCTGAGTCCTACCACCGGGAACATGCGCGTGACAGCTCCCGCAGTTACCACGATAACGTCATACCTTAGAACATAGTCATCCCCCACAAACGGGCGTACAACCACGGTCTTATCCGCATGGGATATTTCAACAACGGAACCTGATATCACCTGCGTTCGCGGCAGGTTTTTCCGTAACGACACCAGAGCATCCCGCGGCGCAATCGAGCCAGCCAAGACCTCCGGGAGAAATGGCTGATAAGTCATGTAGGGGCGTGGATCTATCAAAGTAACCTCAGCCCTGTCGCTCTTCTTTAGCTTTCTTTCCAGCCCCATGGCTGCATAGAACCCCGCGTATCCACCGCCAGCAATGACAATCCTCTTCATATCAGTCCTCAAAATGATGCGTGCAAGCTGGTATTCACGCTCGCAGCTAAGCAACTTCTCCATAAGCATCAACTCGGTTCGTAGTATTCGCGAACGTCTCGGCTCTTTCGATGTGCGCGATCGGCCTGAGTCGGATCCTTTCATTCCCGCTCGCAAACACCTCTATTCGACGATTCCTCAGGGCTCCTGCAGGCAGTTCCTCTATCCCACGGAGAAAGACCTCGACCACGGATTTCGTGCGTGACTCCAAATCTTTTTCATCCGGTTGGACCTTACTTTCCAAGGCAGTCTCCAGGTAGAGATTCCCTCGCAACATGGACATAAAGGCTCGCGAGAGTTTCTCCCGGTCACAATTGCGGAACTGTCCTGTCTCGCAGAAATGTGAGATGAGCGCCTTCACTGAGGCTGCCACCTGAAGAGGTCCGTACGCGAAAAAGGCAGCGGCCGCGGCCGGGAATCTTGAAGTCTCAGACACAGCTAAGCGGTAGAGGCTTAGATATCTCGGAGAGAATAGGATCCTGCAAATACGCTTCCCGAGTTCTGTAAAGGCAGCTACGGGTGAGAGTTTAGTGAGCCCGGAAACGTCACCTAAACCTTCGCCGGCCATTTTCCGGGTCACCGAGATCAGTTTCTCTTCAAGGAAATTGGCCAGGTCGACGGATTTGACGCCATCCTCGGCCAGGAGCCGCTTGTACAGACCATGTGGTGTCCACGTCCAATACGACCTACCAAGCATCAATGAGATCTGCACTGCGCAATTTGCCCACCCGCGCGCCTGGCTCCCGTCACCGGGAATTCTTTCCGTAACCTTTAAGATGCTGCCGGCCGCGCCCCAGCGCAGAAACTTCACCGCCTCATCAACAGTAAGGGCGGTCACCATGATGCGATTCCACCATGGTTCGAAGATGACCCATTGGTGGTCTCCGATCATCTTCAGGGCAAAAACGTGTTTGTGTCTTGGGTGGGTGAACCTATGCCACCATTGCTTCTGCAGTCCAGGAACGAAACAGACAAACCACTCAGAGGGTCGCTTGCTGACAGGGGAACCGTCGTGATCGACCTCTATGCTTAATTCATCTGGAACGCCGTCACTCTGAGCCCTCCCATCCGGAGTCTGTTCTGGTGGCACCTTGAGTCGCTGTAGACACTTGCTTATAAGAGTCCGCATCATCACTGTCCCTCCGTAGCGATTCCGCGGCAAACGAGCTCTACAGCGTCAACAACCGCATTGCTCTGATCGGAGGCAGACAGGGTTCTGGCGGGGGTTATCGCATCGAATAATTCGATCTGGTCTCCTAACAAGCTTAGAAAGCTATCCGCAACGCGCCTCGGATTATCCATTCGCCACTGGTCAAATCGTCGGGATGAATATTCCAGGTATTGTGCGAGGCATATCGCGATCCTTCCAGGGCCTCTATCAAAAAACTCCCTTCCTATGCCCGAATGCCGGGTAGCCTCGGTCAACGCTATCCGATAGAGAGCAACCAAATGAGAGACACAGTAGATATTGACAAGCCGACGTCCGAACTCAATGAGAACATCTCGAACTGTTTGCTCATCAGGGTGGTCTTCCAAGGGCTGTATAGCTGCGCTTGACAGATCGGAGACCATTTCCAGGATGAGGCCGTGCATCGATCCGAACGTAGTGGCGACCGCCTCACGATTAATCCCCGCCTTATCGACGGCCGATTCGATATTGGTGGCCGTTGCCCGTTCTTCCCGAAGCACATTCGCAACTTTGCAAATGATGTCGCTCCTCGTTTCGTTGATGCTTGCACGCTTATCCATTGGCGGCCCTTTCTACTGTGGGTGTCGTTGTCGATTGAGGTGCTGAAGCCAATTCAGAACGGGAGCAGTTTGTTTATGAGCTTGCGAGTTTTTGTTCCCGACTGCTCTATGGAATGCAAACGAAGTGCCAAAGGAATCCAGCCCACCATTACATAGAACAATGGGACTTAGAGAGACTGAGGGCCAGGCTCGCTCAGGAAGAATCCCGCTATTTCGTTATCCGCCTATGGTTATGCTTTCTATCTCACGACATTTCGTGTGTCGCCGGGGCAAGTGCGGGCGTTGGAAAGGAGGCGGCACTTCGTCACAGAGCTGGACAATATGAGATACAAACCGCGTTCCTGCATGGCTGGCATCGTGATGACCGCACTGCCGCGCAAACCCCCTGTTGGAGGCGCGTTTCAGGAATCGGGTGTTGGAGGATTTTTAGAGTGCCGAGCGATTGCAAGAGTAGAGAGCGCGCTGGCCTCTTTATCAGTGTCCGCCCACCGCACCCGCAATATGCGACTTCTTCATAAAGAGCAGAGCAATGCCGCTCGCGAGCAATACGCAGCCCAGCACCAGGAAACAGTCACTGTACGCGAGCAGAAATGCTTCGCGCCGGACTAACCCGCCGATTGCGCCAATCGCTCGCATTTGGGCAGACGATGAGTCGCTGCCCCGGGACATGAAGTAGGTTGCTGACTGGTTGAGTCGTCCTTGAAGGGCGCTCGAATAGACGGTTACCGATTCTCCGATCCGTTCGGAGTGGAACCGCTCTCGTACTGATAGCAGTGTCGAGAGTCCGGCGATTCCAATCGATCCGCCGATGTTCCGCATCATGTTGAAGAGCGCGGAAGCGGCACCACTTTCACGCCCCTTCGCCATGCCTGAGGTTGTGACCGCGGAAAGTGGAACCATGATGAGAGGCTGGCCAATCGCACGGATTACGAGCGGGAAATAGAATTGCGGACCGGCGAAATTTGTGTCGAGGTGTGCGGTGAAGAACGAGCTGCCGCCGAAAAAGAGAACGCCGATGCCGATAATAATGCGTGAGTCGACGTTTTCCATCAACTTAGGCACCAGCGGAATGATGACGAGCTGCGGCAGGCCTAACCAGATGATGACCGTGCCAATCTGCGACGCGTCATAGCCATGAATCTGTCCAAGGTATAACGGCAGGATGAACACCACGCCATAGAGGCCGACGCCGAGAATGACGTTGACGATGCTGCCCATTGTGAAGTTCCGGCGAGCAAAGAGGCGTAAATCTACGAGCGGATCAGTCTTATGTAGCTCAATGAGGATGAAAGCAGGGATGAAGATCGCGGCAATCCAGGCCAGTTTTAAGATGCCAGGGTCGCCAAACCAGTCTTTGCGATTTCCATCTTCGAGTACTACCTCGAATGCGGCCAATCCAATCGCCATGGTGAGGATTCCCCACCAGTCACCCTTCTTCAGCAGGCGAAGATTCATTGGCTGGTTTTCCATGGTGAACCATACAGCCGCAATCAGCAGAACTCCAGGTATAGCGTTCATGTAAAAGATGAACGGCCAGCCATAGTTATCAGTGAGCCAACCGCCGACCAGAGGTCCGATAGCCGGAGCAAATGTCGCGGTAATGGTGAACAACGCCATGCCCACGGGCTGCTTCGATGCGGGGAGATAGGTGAGAATGACAACGAATGAGAGGGGAATGAGGACGCCGCCGGTAAAACCTTGCAGGACCCGGAAGACAATCATCAGACTGAGAGAATGCGCTTGTCCGCAGCAAAGAGAGAAGATCACGAATAAGATCGAGTTGACCAGAAGATATTTCTTGAGTGAGAACGCGTCGGACAACCACGCAGTCAGCGGAATCACGATGATTTCCGCGACCAGGTAGGAAGTTGGCACCCATGAAATCTCGTCCGCACTAGCCCCTAGTGTTCCGGCAATGTCGCGCAGTGAGGAGTTTGTAACAATGATGTTAAGCACTGCAACGAAGCATCCGAGTAGAACCCCGATTACGCAGATCCAGGTCTTCAGGGTCACACGATCAGAGACTTCTGAGGCAAGATTTCTCGCAGCCATAGCCGGATTTGCACTTGTGGTTACCAACGGAGTTCTCCTTACTTCGTAGCCACGGTAACGACCGACGACATCCCTGGCGAGATCAGGTTCTCGTAGCCACGCACGCTGTCCTGGTCAAGAACGATCTTGACTGGGATGCGCTGCACGATCTTTGTGAAGTTACCGGTAGCATTGTCTGGAGGCAGCAGAGCGAATTCATTGCCGGAGCCCGGAGCAAGGCTGTCTACATGTCCGTGAAACTTATGCTTGGGGAAAGTATCGATCTCAACTTCAACAGATTGACCCGTGCGCATTTTGTCCAACTGAGTTTCCTTGAAGTTGGCCACCACCCACGGCTGGTCTTCAACGATCGCCATCAAAGGCTGTCCTACCTGCACACGCTGACCGGCCTCAACTGATTTCTTGCCAATCCGTCCGCTCGTTGGAGCCTTGATGATGGTGTATGAGAGTTGAAGCTTGGCATCTTCCAATGCCGCCATGGCTTCTGCAACAGCCGCCTGCGCGGTGGCAAACTGGCCTTCGCGGACGCGAGTTTCAAGGCGAGTTGCTCCGGCGGACTGCAATCCACCTTCGGAGTTGGTCAACTGGGATTCGGCTCGAACAACACCTTCCTGTGCGGCGATCAGCTGTGCGCGTGCCTGGCGTACTTGCTCCTGCGACGCCGTGCGCGCAGCGACTGCCACTTGATAGCTCGCCTTCTGGTGATCGAGGGTTTGCCTGGAAACCTGTTCTTTTGCGTAAAGGTCTTCGTATCTGTGTAGATCGGTCTCCTCGCGTTGCAAGTTAGCGGATGCCTCATTCAGCTGAGCTTCTGCCCGGGGAACTCCTGCTTCAGCAGCGGTGACTGCTGCCTTCGTCGCCTGGATCGATGCTTTAGCCTCGCCGATCGAGCCTTGCGCTTGGGTTGTCTGCGCCGTCGCGGATTGCGATATGGAACGGATTGCGGCTTCAGCGGTATCCGCCTGCCGCCTCGCAGCATCCAGAGCGGCCGCGGCGTGATCAAGTCTCACTCTGTAGTCGTTCGGATCGAGGATCACCAGGGTCTGTCCTTCAACCACATGCTGGTTGTCGTCAATAAGCACCTGCTGGACCGTGTCCGTAATGCGCGCGCTGATGGGATGCACGTGGCCTGCAAGATAGGCATCATTCGTCGTCTCATGATGAGCCGACCATAGGAGGTAACGGATGCCGAAGATCAGCAGGAGAGCCAGAACAGCGCCCCCGCCCCAAATCAGAAAGGTCGTCTTGTGCCGGGCAAGTCCGCCTCCTCGCGGAAGCTCCCTCTCGATAGTTGATTCTTCTACTTGTGGTTCAAGAACTGTTTGGGTCATGGCACTCTCCTCCCTCAAGAATGTGTCTCAGTGGCTGTAGGTTTGTTCTTCGCCGCCAACCGCACGGGCAAGCTGCGCTCGCGCGATGTTGTACCGGAACAGCGCGCTGATTTCCGCGTCGTTGGCTCGAGCCAGCGAATCCTGCGCCGCGGTGACTTCGATGTTGTCAGTTACGCCGGACTTAAAGCGCCCCATCGAAAGAGATACTTCTTCGTTCGCCAGCTCTACCTGCTGCCGCCCGAGTTCCACCTGGTGCAGGGCTGCTTTTAACTCAACCTGCCCGTCGCGTACCTGTTCGGTAACCAGATTCCGCTCCTGGACGAGCTGCTTCTGTGTCCGCTGTTCCGCCAGCGCCGTTTTCTTCCGCTCGGCACTGAGCCGTCCACCGGTGAAGATAGGAACGCTCAGACTAACCCTGTATTGATATCCGGGAGTAGCCGTGTTGAACGTCCGCCCCTGCTCATTCCAGAAGCCATTGAAGGTCACTTTCGGCAAGGACTTTGCCCCGGCAGCCTTATGCGCCAGTTCTGTAGCCTTGACGCTCTCAGATAGGGAGTGCAATTCTGGCCGCTGTTCGAGGGCCGTTGCCAGAGGATCCGAGAAATCAAGCGACGGAGTCGAAAAGAAGTTCTTTTGATCAGCGAATTCGATCTGCTGGCTGTCGTGGAGATTCAAGATGCGCTTCAACGCATAGAGGGTAGTCTCTGCATTGCGTCGGGCATCGATCAATTGCTGCTGTTCTTCTCTGAGACGCACCTGAGCACGTGATCCGTCAATTTTGCTGGCCACACCATCGCTCAACAGATCGTCTGCCTGATGGGCCAGACGGTCAGCCAGTTCCACGCGGGATTGAGCAGCCATGATGCTGGCGAGCGCGCGAAGATGCGCCATATACTCGCTGACGGTCAACAATACCGTTGCTTCACGGACAGTTTGTTCATCGGCGCGAGTTGCCAGCAGCCGGTGCCCGCTCTCTTGATATTGGCGGATCAAGGTCAGGTCGAAGATCGGAGTGGAGAAGGTCGGTCCGACGTGGACGGCCTGATAGGGACCGACGTCATGGGGAATGATAGACGGCTGGACGCCGAGTTCGGCCTTTGTGTTGTATCGCGCGATTGTGTCGTTGACATCAAAGCCCGCATGTGGAAGCAGTTCGGAGCGGGCGAGTACCCGATCCTGCTGCCGCGACGCCGTCTCGAGATTGGCAATTTGAAGATCGAGATTCTGCTTCAGGGCGAGATTGACGGCGCCGGTCAAGGTCAGGCTCTGGGACTCAGCGGGCGCGCTCTGCCCCATCGCCCCTTGCGCAAACCCGCAGCCGATGAGGAGCAGAATTCCTGCCTCGATTTGGAAAAATGTGGACCGCCGCCCGCGGTCTCTTTCAGTTGTCTTGAACATTTCAAACTCCGTTAAAACCATCCGGTCAGCTGTTGCGAGATAACGTGTCTGTCGCAGGGTTCTACATCAGCCGACTTTTATCGTTCACTGGCGCGCGAGGCTTCGAACCGATCCGCCGGCCATCGCAACATGGCACCCGAGCACAGATTGAACTCAGCGTCGTGCGATGGACACGTCACGGTCTCTCCATTGAGCCTTTCCAGCTCAATGAACCTTACCTCCTGGATTTCATCTCGTGCGTATGGTGCTGGCCCCTGCAACGACATTGCACTTAGCCGCAATGTCGACCAAGCAACAATGGCCCATGTCTTTTCAATTCGCGAGTTAACTTCCCATTAGTTCTTCGTGCCGCTCCTCAACTCGCGATGCTTGTCTATGCTGAGCCTGTCGGGTGCCTGCGATACAAGAAGGAATGACGCTGCCGAAAACACGAACGCTGAGTAGTTCATCGGCGCCTGGACACCGAGGACGAAAGTCATCGCCAAAGCGAATCCGAGTGTCATGATCCCAGTCAGCAGCGCTGACACTCGAGTGAAGAAGCCCAATACCAGAAGTATTCCCAGTCCAGCCTCTGCGATCGTCACTACGATACCAAGCAGTGGAATACACGCGTCTGGGCACCAAGGACTGAGCTTGGCGGTGTATTGCAGAAAATTGTGAAAGTTGCCCCACGAAACGAGGGCGGTTCCGGGGGGCCCCAGAATCCCAGGCGATCAGCAACCGCAGAGAGAAGGCCGGCTCCCATTGCGAGTCGAAGAAAGGCGGATGCCAGATCTGATGGTCCCGATGCTTTTAGTCGGGTCGATCGCGTCCAAGCGCCGTTCACTGATTTCGTCATGGTCGCCATAATTTGATCTCCTAATCTCGCGAGCCTCTGTTTACTCTATGTACGCTTCGATGAAACCAGCACTCTGACATCCCTATGCGTTACACGCAAAGTCCACCGACTGGCTGCGATTCTCCTTCGTCGGTAGCAAGCGGAAGAAATCGCGAAAACTCCGTTCCCCTGCGTGTCGCGCATAAGCCTGGCAATTGTGAAAACACTGGAATCAAAGAACGCTACGCCAACCGCGTAGATCGATCTCCGGAAACGCGGGACGTCAGGCTGCCTCGCGATTCTCCTGGACCGACCTCAGAAATTTCAGCAGGTCGGCGTTGACTTCATCCTGGTGCGTAGCCGTCAAGCCGTGGGGCCTGCCCGGATAGTAGATTTCCTTGGCCCCTTTGATCAGCTTGGCCGATTTCTTCGCTGAGTCTTTGATTGGAACGACCTGGTCGTCCTCGCCGTGCATAACCAGTGTCGGCACATCAAATTTCTTGAGGTCCTCAGTGAAGTCGGTTTCGGAGAAAGCCTTGATGCTGTCGTAGGAGTTTTTGAGGCCGCTCTGCATGCTCCACAGCCAGAACTGGTCAAGCATTCCCTGCGAAACCTTCGCACCTGACCGATTGGCGCCGTAGAACTGTACGGCAAAGTCTTTGTAAAACTGCGAACGGTCATTGAAAAGGCCTTTCCGCAGTCCGTCGAACACTTCGATCGGTATGCCTTCGGGGTTGGAAGCGGACTTCACCAGGATCGGCGGCACGGCGGCGATCAGGATGGCCGCGGCAACCCGCTTTGTGCCGTGGCGTCCGATATAACGCGCAACTTCTCCTCCGCCCGTGGAGTGCCCCACGAGAGTCACATCCTTAAGATCCAGCGCCTCAATGACCGCAGCCAGATCGTCGGCGTAGCCGTTCATATCGTTTCCGGATGACGCCTGGCTCGAGCGGCCGTGGCCACGCCGGTCGTGGGCGACCGCGCGAAAGCCCTTCTGCGCGAGGAAGAGCATTTGTCCGTCCCATGCATCGGAACTCAGCGGCCATCCGTGCGAAAACGTGACAGCCGGCCCTTTGCCCCAGTCTTTGTAGTAGATCGTCGTTCCATCTTTCATCGTGATTGTGCTCATTTGAGTTTCTCCTTCCGTTTTTGCAGGTTTCCTGTTTCTATTTGGCGGGCACCACTACTGGGGCCCCCTTGTCTTTCACGAGGAACACAATGAATTTCGCCGGCTTGGTTTTGCTTGCGTTGCGGCCAACGACGTGGACATCGTCGGGGCCTTCATAGAAGGTCTGACCAGGCGTGAGCGTCATTTCCTTTCCGCCTCTCACCTGCATCACAATTGAACCCTCCAGCACGTAAACAAACGCATGTGCAAAGTGGCGATGGATTGGGTCAGAACTGCCTGGCGGATATTCCACGGAGATCATCAGACCTTCTTTGCCTGGAAGGTTGGTTAGGTCTTTCGACATGAGCGGCGTTACCTTGGCTTCCTGCGCTACCAGGCCGCTGGACATGAGACATACCAGTGTCAGAACTACTTTCGTGAACGTCATAAATTAGCCTTTCGCTTGGCCGACGCCATTTGAGTGCGCCGATGTGTATTTGGTCGGCACTTCGCGGTTAGACGCCGTGCCGCACGAGTTCTTCTTCGAACCCCAGCCAGTCGTCGGCGTTATGGCCGTATCGCTAGAAGGTGATTCAAATAAGCTGAAGACGAGCGGTGTCCGCGGCGATTCTTTCTACTTGGTCACGGCTTCGACGCCTGTGGACTGAGCTTTTGTGCTCGGGATTTGTGACGCGGGCTGTGTGAGCCAGGTCTCGAAGCGCGTCTCGCCCAGTCGTGCATTATTGCCCGGAACCAACGTTTTCTCGCTGAGTCTCGCTCCAGAGTAGAGCGCGTTTGGGTCAGCGATAACTTCACGAGGATCGTGGAGCGAGGCCAGGCGTCGCCGGACTAGTTCATCCACACGAAACTGCTCCGGGCCCCCAATTTCGATTATTCCGTTGACCGGCAGACCTATTGCAACCCTGCCTACGGCACTCGCCACATCATCGGCGGCCATCGGCTGGAAAAGTACATCTGGCAAATGCACTTTGTCGCCAACCATGGAGATATCGGCAAGTCCCTTGAGGAACTCGAAGAACTGGGTCGCATGAACGATCGAATAGGGGATGGGTGAGCTCTTGATCAGCTTCTCCTGAGCAATCTTTGCTCTGAAATAGCCGCTCTCTGACAGCCGGTCGGTCCCCACAACCGATAAAGCAACGTGATGCCCAACCTTTGCGGCCGCCTCATAGGTGAGGAGGTTACGTGTTGAAGTTTCAAAGAACTTCAATACTGCTGCGTCGTCCCAGGAGGGAGAATTTGACACGTCAACCACTACCGAGGCCCCTTTCAGCACTTCGGCCAACCCCTCGCCGGTTACCGTATTGACACCCGAATTCGGCGACGCCGCCACGGCTTCGTGTCCGTGTGCACGCAGCTTGTTGACTAGCTTTGATCCAATAAGTCCAGTACCGCCGATCACTACAATTTTCATGATTTCTCCCTCTATTTTCGAATGGATTGTGCATCTGCCCGTCGTACTCGCTAAGACCGAACACGCCGGCGCTTTGTGACACGAAGGAGAAAATACGATGTGTGAGCGCTTCAACGTTGGAAGGCAATGCTGCGATACGGATACCGTAGCCTCTTACGAGGCTATCCTCAAGCCGACGGCCGAAGGATCTGGTCGCCGATTATGACGTCAGTAGCTCCAAAAGCGTTTTATGAGGCCGCCATTCCGGGTGGCTTCGACGAAACGATGTTGCGTCGGCATCGATGAGTGCAACCAATACTTCCGCAACAATCCGGCCGCCAACAGGACCAAGACGATTGCCGCCTGTGCATGCGTCGGCTTCGCGGAGAATGTAGTACCAAAGAGGAGTTTCGTCACGCCAGCCGGTGGAGGCGATGCCAATCTGTTCTGCGGTGAGCGGGGTGATTCCCATATGACGGGCCACAGCTTCGCCAGAGGGAAGCCCGACACCTTGGCCGCGTTGCAGGTCACGAACTGCGAGAGAGTGATGGTCTTCCATTTCGCATGCACCGGTGACGGCAATCGGTAATTCAATGAGTGCTCGCACGATCTTTCCATCGATTTTCTTGGATCGCTGTGCGGTGGTGGCGCCGGGTACATCAAAGAACAGCGTCCAGTCGATCTTGCGGTGACGCGGCACCGCGCGGAATCCCAGGAGGTCAGGAAAGAGTGGCACAGGATCGGTTTGTAAGTTCAAACGGTATTGGTGGCGAATCTGAGAGTGGCCATAACGATAGGCCGCGTCGGCAAATTCGAGCGGGATAAATGCGCTATGACCAGGACGAAACCATTGCGGGCCTTCTCGAAGCACCTGATCTGCAAGGGCCGGCCCGACGAGCGTGGGCAAGAACTCGTTAAGAACAATCCATTGATAGTGCCACCGCAACTGCTGTGCAGCTTCTTCAAACGCGTGATCGCTCGCGATTCCGGCTAGCAGCGCGTCATCGACCAATGCGTTGTGAGCCTTGAGCATGGCGAGATGCAGCTGAGATATCAACATGTGCGAATCATTGCGCGGGTCGCCAATAACCGCGATGCCCTCCGCATTTCGTTGCAGGTCTGCTCCGTCTAAACCAAGCAGGAACTTGTTCGGGTCGTCACGCTGGTAAAGGAACGGATGCCCGGTTGGTCCATCGCCGTACAGGCATTCAAGGTTGAGTTGTGGGCTGCGTGCGTTGCGCAATTCCGCGGTGTTCGCATGAGATCGCAAGCTGGAACGGTCAGCCGTGATGTCATGAGCCACCAGTTGGCCGAAGATTGGCCAGCCAGCGGCGGTGTTCCCCAAGGACTCGGAAGAGTCGTCGAGTTCTCCGCAATCGCATACACCGCCTACCCGACCAAGCGCGTGCAGGAATTGCTCATTGGCCTGGAATGACGGCAGCTCGGGAAACATCCGAGCATAACTTGCGGCACCAAGAGGTGCATCGATTGCCAACCTGGAATGCGTCGGCGCCAGGCAGTGACTTCGAATTGCAATGGCGGTTTGTGTCATGGTCCTTCATCCTAGGTTGGCAAGGCGTTTTTCGATGCGCCGATCTGGAACAATCCATATCAGCGCGGCAATCACAAGAACCGCCTGGGCTAGCCACGAGGATCGTGCGGTAGCAATGATCGCCACGATATACAGCACGAGCGACAGCCTTCCCTTCCAGTCGCGCCCGATCGCTTTCTTCAAGATGGAGTCCGGTCCTTGCGCGCGGATGATTGTCAGCTGCAGCATATAGTAGGCAATCGCGGCCATCATCAACACCCCAGCGTAGAGCGCGGTTGGCACGGCGGTGAAATGGTTTTCTCCCATCCACCCGGTGGTGAATGGAAACAATGAAAGCCAAAACAAGAGGTGCAGATTGGCCCAGAGCATTGCACCTGTCACCGCGGTGCACGCATACAGCATGTGGTGGTGATTGTTCCAGTAGATGCCGACAAAAATGAAGCTCAGGACGTAGCTAAGAAAAACCGGCAGCAGCGGCCCCAGGTCCTTTAGAGCACTGCCACGGGGTACCCTCAGTTCCAGCACCATGATCGTAATGATGATTGCGATTACTCCGTCGCTAAACGCTTCCAATCGCCTTGTTGTCATCTGGCCTCAACTCCTGGTGATCCGGCACGGGCCGTTCATCGTATGCAATGCGTGATGACGCATGACGCAGATTCGCACCTTGTTACCTAACATGACAGGACAGCCCTCGTAACTGTGACAGAGATGCGCTTGCAAATAACTCGGAGCGGAATTTGTCACAAATCCACCGCTCAATTGGTCCTTCTGTTGAACAGGAGAACAATCAGATGCACAATGCGGCCCGACCGGAGTTCCAGGAGATGAGCCTCGATCACTCGTTCAATGATGTGGCACCCTCACTCGTTGCCTATGCCAGGGCTGGCGACACTGAGGCCTTTGATGTTCTTGCTTCAACTTACCGGAAGAGAATCCTCAATATTGTTCGACGGATAACAGGGAATGCCGCCGACGCAGAAGATTTGATCCAGGAGGCATTGATGAAGGCTTTCTTGAACGTACGGAGTTTCAGAGGAGCGTGTTCGTTTTCAACCTGGCTCACACGCATCGCTATCAACGAAGCTCTCATGTGGAAACGGAAATCTCGGGTGCGGTTTGAGGTTAGCGGCCCGACCCCCTCTGGATTTGAAGAGTCTGGATTTATACCCGCAATCGTAGATGCAAGACCGAATCCTGAGCAGTGCTGCGACAAGCAGGAACGGTGTCGAATCGCGGAAGCTGCACTAAAGAAGCTCCGGTCCGCACCGCGGTTGGCGTTCGAAATGTGTGTTCTGAATGAGCGTTCATTGAAAGAGCTGGCGGTGGCACAGGGCATTTCGGTGAGCGCAGCAAAATCACGGCTATTCCGAAGCCGACAGCTCATTCGGACTAGAGTGATGCGTTTCCTCCAGACCAGAGCGAGTCAACGCGTTCGACCAACCGTTCAAACTGCATGACTGGCCTTCCTCCCTCGCCAGAACAGCGAAAACTGCGTTGGCATGACCGTAGCCCGGCAATCCACATCGCACCTAGTCCCATCAAAATGCACTAGATCACGGAACGGAGCGGCACCAGATTTCATCTGAGAGTGTCCCTTGCCGCTGCGGATTTCTAATCGAAGAGGCCGCGCAAAGCCCGCGTCGTTTTTGGCGTTAGTTCCGTTTCACGTCCGCCGGGCGCGTAGTGAAGCATCGGAAACTGAGTTGCTGCCAAAAGCGATTTGCCGTTCAAGAGATCAGTGAACTAGCCGACTTACGTGAAGTAATCCATTGACACAAGTCCGAGATGGCGACTCCTCGTCAAAGTGGATAGCTAGACCGGGCACGTCCGGATCGGGAAGCTCTTTAAATGAGTGAAGACAGCCGGCCCTCTTTCCCAAGCGGCTGTCAGTATTCAAGGGAATCTGCTCGCCGGTCAGGTGCGATCACTCCCCTTTGAGGACGTCAGCAGGATTAATTGCGAAGACGCGAGACGCCGGCAAATAGCTTGCGAGTGCGCCAGCCGCGACCAGGATGAGACCTACCAGTGCGAAGCTCAGAGGATCCAGCGGACTGATTCCAAACAGGAGGGCCCTCAACAGTTGAGCTACTGCGGCAGCTGCGCAGAAGCCGATGACTAAGCCGGCACCGGTGAGCGCCATGGCGGAGCGAACGAACAGCCACCGCAGTTCCCTTTTTTGGGCGCCCAGAGCGATGCGAATGCCCATTTCTCGCGTGCGCTGCGAGACAGAGTAAGAGATGACCCCGTAGATTCCGATGACGCCAAGGGCCAGGGCCATGGCGGCGGCGATTCCGAGCATCGTGAGCGTAAAGGAAGTTCGCGCCAGGGATTTGGCGTTGATCTCCCGCATGGTGCGGAGTCCGCTCACAGGCAGCTCGCCATTGATTTGCCAAACAGCCTGCTGCATCTCCTGCATGAGGCTCTGCGAGCCGGCGCGCGGGCTGCGCACGACAAACGTCACTCCCCGCACGGCATCGAGGGGCTCGGGGCCGTAGAGATTCGGCATCATCGTTGGCCAATACACGATGGCTGGCGCCGGGGCGTCCACTCCATTGTGCCGCGCGTCCTCAACCACGCCGATTACTTGATGCCACGGCATCGGTTCGAAATAGGTGATTTGCTTGCCAATGGCCGCCTGGGCTGAGCCAAAAAGTTCGCGCGCAAGATTCTTCGAGAGGATACTGACCGGCCGTTGGTTGTATACGTCGTCCCACGTGAATTCACGGCCCGCAACCATGCGGGAACCCATCGTATGGAAGTAATTGGGCGAAGTGTAGTTGAAGAGGCGCATGGGAAGTGTGCTCTTCGCGCCCCACGGATCTCGGCCCCGGACGAAGATGCTATTCCAATTGGGCTCGAGGCCATCCATCGGCACGTCCGCCGCATATCCCACTGACGAGACGCTGGGTAGCTGGGCAAGCTTGTCAGCGATCTCGTTCTGCGCACGTGTCGCGGAAACTGGATCGGAAGCGATGGATGGCAAAATCGCAACCCGCATGGTCTGGAGATGCTCCGGGGTTGAAAAGCCTGGCGGCGTGTTGAGCAGTACGTCAAAGCTGCGCATCATCAATCCGGCACAGACCAGCAAAACCAGCGCCATGGCGACCTGCGCGACGACCAGCACGTTTTGCGAACGATGCCGATCGCGTCCCGCGCTTGCGGTACGACTCGATCCGCGCAGAGCTGCGCCGCCGGGTCCGATGCGCGAGTATTTGAGCGACACGATCGATCCGAAGAAGAGCCCGGAAAAAACTGCCAGCCCGACGGTGAAAATCAATGACTCGAGGCTGAGCGAAACCTCACTCAGGCGAGGCAGGTTCGCAGGCCCGATCGCCGAGAGCAGTCGCAGCGCCGCGTACGCCACGGCGATTCCCCCCGCTCCGCCGACTG
Source organism: Occallatibacter sp. (assembly GCA_036495975.1). Taxonomy (GTDB): domain Bacteria; phylum Acidobacteriota; class Terriglobia; order Terriglobales; family Acidobacteriaceae; genus Telmatobacter. The sequence goes on from DASXLY010000215.1 coordinate 57,049, forward strand.
CTCCGAGCGTCAGGCTCTCGAAGATCAGCTCGCGAGCGATGCGGCCGCGGCCGGCACCCAGCGCTGCCCGCACCGCTAGTTCTTGTTGCCGGGAATCGGCGCGTACGAGGAGCAGGTTGGCCACATTGGTACAGACGATCAGCATCACCATGCCAATCGTGCCCATCACCAGCCAGAGCACATTGCCGATGCCGCCAATAACCTGCAGCTTGAGCGGCATTAGAGCAGCGGTGATGCGCCAGATTTCAAAGAAGTGCGAATTGCTGCCCGGGCCATCCGACCAGGAATCCATCCAGACGGGAATGAGGCTCGAAATGTCCGCATCGGCTTGTCCGATGGTGACGCCGTCTTTCAATCGTCCAACGCCATTCCAGGCAAATCCTTCCATGATCTGATGACGAGGATCGAAGGCTGCGGGTGCGGGCCGCAAGACGTCGAACTCGGAATCAACCACTTTGAAACCGCGCGGCATGATTCCGACAATCTGCCAGGATTGCGTATCCAGTCGGATGGTCTGTCCGATGATGCTTCGCTGGCCGCCGAATTGCCTCTGCCAGAAACCGTAGCCGATCATCACGCTTTTGCTCCCCTGCGGTTTTTGATCGCCTGCGTTCAACCAACGACCCGCGAGGGGCGGAACCGCCAGCGTCTCGAGTAGTCCGCTGCTCACCGTGATCACGTGAACCTCTTCCGGCTGTGCAATTCCGGTAAGGTTCGCCGTACCCGCGCTCCACACCCCAAGCGACTGGAAGGCGCGATTGTGCTCGGCGAAGGTGAGGAACAGGGATGGAGACAGGAGGAGGCCGTCGCGAAAGCTCGTTAATCCTGCGGCTCCCGGCGCCTGGAGCGAAAGCGTGACCAGCCGATTCGATTGCGGATAAGGGAGCGGCTTTAAAAGGACGCTGTCGACGACGCTGAACACGGCCGTATTGGCGCCGATGCCGATCGACAAGGTAAGAAGAACGGTGACAGCGAAGCCCGGAGACCTCGACAGTCGACGAGCAACGAGTTTGAGATCGACCAGAAGAGTCTCAAGCCTGGACCATTCCCAGACCTCGCGACTGCGCGTCTGGACCAGGGTGGGATTGCCAAAGGCGCGAAGGGCGGCCGCGCGAGCCTCCGTTCGCGACAGATTCTCGAGACGCATGATCTGCTCGGTTCTCTCTGCGATATGCTCCTGCAACTCCTCGGCTAGGTCGTCATCAAGGCGCCTGCGGTGAAAGGTTCGTTCAAACCAGCTCATACCGGTGACCTCCTTAGGGGTTGGTAGCGCGCCGGGCCGGCCCAAGCACCATCTGGATGCCTTCGAGCATCCGATCAAAACTCGATATCTCAAGTTCCAGGTGCTGCAGACCGGCTTTGGTGATCTGGTAGACGCGCACGCGGCGGTTGGTCGAGGGCGATATTGTCCATTCTGCCTTGACCATCTTCGTTTTGAGTAGCCGTTGGAGCGCCGGATACAACGAACCTTCTTCCACCTCGAGAAGGTTCTTGGAACGCTGCTGAATGTGTTGCACCAGCGCATAGCCATGGGCGGGCTGGCGGCGGAGAGATTCGAGAATCATCATCTCGAGTGCGCCGGGAAACAGATCCCGAGAAATATCCTTCTTATTTTCCATAAGGCATTGACCAATAATGCCTAGAGTAAACAAGTAATAAGTAACTGTCAAATTGTTTCGGTCCGCGGATCGGCTTTGCCTGGCAGCCGGAAAAGACACAGCACGTCGAGTCCGGCCAGGAGTTCATTCTTCGCGCGGGCCTTGGCGTCATCTTCGATACGCCGGATCGTGCCGCTGCGCCCGCATTCGCCGCACTCGGATTCACGAGCACCACACTTCTGGAAAGCGCAGCGATTCCCGCCTCTGCACCTGGGCTCGATCCTCCGGATGTGCCCAGCGCAGAAAGCCTCGGTTATATCTTTCCGCGTTCGCTTCCAAATCCATATTCTCTCCAATGGAACGCGACGCTGGAACGTGCACTTGGCCAACACGCACGGCAAGCTGCACTATTCTTTTGAACCGTTCGACAAGCTGGAAGTGCGGGAGTCTACCAGCCAGTGGGTTTTACTCTGCTCTGATCGCGTCGACGGGGTTCAAGCCGGCAGCGCGGCGTGCGGGGACGGCGGCTGCGGCGAGTCCGCAGAGAATGAGGCCGATGGGCGCCAAGGCGATAGTCCAAGGATCGGATACGGCGACACCGTAAAGGAAGGCATGCAGCAGGCGGTTGCTCCAGAGAGCGATGCAGACTCCGGCCGCCGCGCCGAGAGCCATGAGCAGCAAGGCTTGGCGCATGACCATACTGATGACGGCGACTCGGTCGGCGCCGAGAGCCATGCGAATGCCG
>DASXLY010000216.1:0-2946 GCA_036495975.1 Occallatibacter sp.
GTGCCGTTGACGCTTGATCCCGGAAAACCTAGGAAAGTGGCAGCAATGCTGTTTGCAGGCGCCAGGCCATTAAACTGGCTTGTCGGAAACCATTGAGTGCTGGTCAAATTGACGTTCTGGAGTTGTCGCTCAAAGGAGAAAAAGGCGAAAATCCTATCCTTCCAGATTGGACCGCCGAGACTGCCCCCCCACTGGTTGTAGCGGTCTTCGTCGCGGAGCAGGCCCCGTTGGGCGGGCGTCAGCTTAGCTCCAGTCACCGGATCGAATGCCTGTACGGACTGAGGGCCGTTCCAACGCTGATACGCGTTCAGCCCGGGGCGAACGATCTCAAAGAAGAAGCTGCCGTGTAGATTGTTGGTTCCGCTCTTCGATGTAATTTCGGTCAGCGCCCCTGAAAAGCGGCCATTTTCAGCGTCATATTGATTCGTGAGTACCCTGATGTTGCCGATCGAATCGGGACTCGGAGTGACGACTGTCGATCCACCCCAGACAGCGCTTGCGGTGCTGATGCCGTCGACGGTGTATCCGTTGTTTTGGAATTGGCCGCCGTTCGCGTTGGCTGAAGCTCCATTTTCCGTAGCAAAGATACTGCTTGAGTGTCCCAGGTTGCCGCCGCCACCGGATGAGGCTCCGGTTTGCGTGCCCGGAGCCTGGAAGCCGCCGCCTCCGGCTGACTGCGCACCATCGGAGAGGACGCCAGGCACCAGCCGAATGAGGCTGGTTGGGTCGCGTTGATAGAGCGGTATATGCTGGATTTCGTTGGCGGAAATTGTTCCTCCGATATTTGCTGTCTGGTTATCAAGGGCCGGTATCGTAGAGGCGTTTACGGTAATGGTCTGCGAAGCGCCACCAGGCTCCAACACCACGTTCACTGAATTGGCTTGTTCGGGAGTCAGCTGGAGATCACTAAGAACCTTCTTCTCGAAGCCGTCCTTTTCCACCGTTAAATCAAAGTGGTCGGCAGGAAGCGCATTGAAGTTGTAAACACCGTCGGCGCCGCTGGTCCGCGTTAAGGTCTCGTTGGTGGAAAGATTCTTGAGAGTAAGGGTTGCCCCGGGAATGACAGCTCCCGTGGAATCAGCAACAACGCCTTGGATTGAAGTGCGAAACTGCGCGACTGCACTCGAAGTCAAGCACAGCCAAATAACTGCTATCCCACTGATCGCAAGAAAGCCGGACATTCTTGTCTTCATAACTTGCCTCCAGAAATTCTGCTTCGTTATGAGCTGGTTGGAGTTCTGGCCGCATGCCATCCATTTGCGGAAATCTGGGCATCGGATGCTCTAAGGAAGGATTGTGCAGCAAGGCGGGCAGTTTTCTCGTTGCACCTGATCGAGCCGGATTGGCCATAGCGCCTCCGCAAAACCGTGGTGACTGCAACCAGATGTTGTACTACTATTAGCCCCTTAGATGCACCTGGGAGTATCTTTGGTGTCACCCTTCAACTCTTAATCCGAGGAAGATGAGAGGCCCAAGCATCCCGGTCAGGCCGGCATCCGGTTCCTGAGCCGGACATCATGCTGGCTGTCATCGTGGCTTTAGAGTCGTTCGCTCCGAATGGTACTCCGCAGGGCAATCCCCGTGCTGCCACTCCTCGACAAACGCGTCAGCGAGCCGGCAAAGTCGGCTTCAGTGAGCTTTATTTCATCGCCGGCTTTCAATCGGATTTGTCGCAATTGCTGGGGCCACCGTGCAGAGCGGCAGGCAGAGCTCCGCGGACCATCCTGCTTCGCTTAGTTAGACATAGCGTGTCCCTGTTGATACTGGGTATCATTCATATTGATCGCTAGATGCAACGGGTCGAGGCAATGCGGCGAAACTGTGCTGCAATCAGCGTCTTCACCAAACGGCGAAACAACAGCTAAGGTGGTGACGGTTAACTGCGGCGCAACCACTGACTTTTTTGCCTACGTCAGTATCCAAACGAATCGAGTCAAACTTCGAGATGACAGCATACTTTTCGGGTATAAGGGAAGGCCAGAAATCCAACTGTCCTGGTCCGAGGATAGGTCATTACAGATACTGTGCCCAAGTTGTACCGAGGCGAAGATTTATCGCCAGGTATCAAAAGAAGAGGAATATCGGGTGGGCTACGTGGTCGGCAATTCTTCCGAACAGCGATGACAGCTACCTCGGGCCGTTTTTGGGGGCGCGCGATACGCCCCTTGCGCATCACGATGACGCACATCGGGTTTATTTACTGCACCCCACATTTTGTTAAAGCTGAGCGCGGGGCGCCTGTCCGGAGGAGTTTTCAGGCATGTTCTTTCTTCGATCAACTTTGCTATGCGGCGTATTGCTCCAGGGAGGATGGCTCTTTGCACAAAGCATCCCGCCTGCACCGTCGAATCCACAATTGGCAAGCGCGGAAATCGAGCGCAAGGTCAACGACCTTCTGGCAAGAATGACGCTTCAGGAGAAGATCGGGCAATTAGTCCAGTACAGCGCCACGGAAGCTCACCCGGACAAGAATGCCGGCCCCACGACGACTGCGCTGAACGTGAACCCGCCGGGGCCGGGAGGCGTCGATAGCTACGAGCTGGCGCAGAAGGGCGAGCTTGGGTCCATGCTGAATACCGTCGGCCAGGGACTCACCAACCACTTTCAGCACGCCGCGGTCGATAATACGCGGCTGCACATTCCCCTGCTCTTCGGAGCAGACGTGATTCATGGGTTTCGCACCATCTTCCCTGTACCTCTCGGAACGGCATCAAGCTGGGACCCGGAAATGATCACAGAGCTCGCTCACATGGCTGCGGTCGAAGCCCGCACCGCAGGCGTCGACTGGGTCTACTCACCCATGGTGGACATCGCTCGAGACGCGCGCTGGGGCCGTTGCACCGAGGGTGCTGGAGAAGATCCGTATCTCGGCTCGGCGATTGCCCGTGCCTACATTCGCGGATACCAGGGAAAGAGCTTGTCTGACCCTGCGTCTGTCGCAGCATC
>DASXLY010000217.1:0-2875 GCA_036495975.1 Occallatibacter sp.
GTCGACCAGCGATGCCCCCGTTGGTCTATGACAACGGACGGTGCCATCGGCAGCTTCAGGATGAGGATGTTCCCAATGGCACAAATCGCGTACATCAGTATTGGCATTCGCCAATGACGAATCGGAATGCTGTTGGAGTGAAACTCCGATTTCTGCAGTAGAGGGCAAACACTTGGAAGAAAACAAGAGCCGTCAAATACCAGCCGAAGAAGTTGGAGATGGGGACAACGAAGTACATTCCACCATCACGCCAGATCCAAGCCTGATCCACTCTGGACCAGTCGGGTTCCATGGACCAGTCCCACGCCAACATGATGAAGCCAGCAAACGCTGGAATGGCCACGGTCTGAAAACCACATATAGGTTTTTCCCAAACGCCAAGAATCAGAACGCAAGCACCCAAGAACAATAACCAATTCCGAGATACGCCAGGACGAGCAGAACTGGAAGGTTCCATACCTTCGGTCCCATCACATCTGTGAAGTAGTAGTGTCCGAAGGGAAATCCTGTCCGCAAGCTCAGGGCCTCACTGGCACCACTTACAGATAGGCAAGTGATCGCAAAAAACAAGATCCCCTTCAGTCGGTACACGATGCGTCCGTGAGCCAATGCAAATGCCGCCGGAGGCACCACGTGCAACAATCACTATCAGCAACGTTGGAAGCCTATCAGCGAATAGCTGGCAGATGCGAGCCTGCAGGTACAGCAAAAGCGTGAGCCAAAGCACCGCTGCCTGCCACTTCTGCACACGATCAGATCTCACGATTGCGAGTGTACATCGGGCTTCCGCGGAGATAAATTTGGAGCGAGTTCTTCCGGTGAAGCAACTATCTTGGGTGAATTACCGGCTACTCGGAATGTATGGTCCGCCGCCGTATTGCAAGCGAAAGATGAGATGACATGTTGGTCTGCGCGAATGTATCCGGCCTTTGTTGGAGTAGCTGTCTCCTGGCCTGAATGGAATGCGCTGCGCCCTCGTCCTACTTAGTAACGCGGCCTTGGTAGGCTTTTCCGAGTTACAGGTTTCGGGAGCGCCGGGATCGACCGTTGTGCCATCTCATGGTTCGCCAGCAAACCTGGCAGGAATCAAAAACTGAAATCAGTAGCCGTCGTCGCTGGCCTGCGGATGTGGGAATCGCTTCAGCGATTTCCAAGCCTGGCGTTTTTTGCCAGGCGTCATGTGACAGGCCATCAAGCTACGACAGGTTGCGGTAGCAGCGGCGGGCGATAGGCTTCTCCCTTATACGAAACCGCCCAGACCATGCGCGCCAGCTTATTCGCTAAAGCGACTGCCGCGACTTGAATGCGCTTGCGGGTTGTGAGTTGTGCCAGCCACGTGCTCAGGCCGGTAGATTGTGTCATTCTCTTTTGCCGTACGGCGTGTGCCCCTTGCACGAAGAGTTTGCGCAAGTACCTGTTTCCGCGCCGGCTCGTCTCCGTCAGTGTTTGCTTGCCTCCGCTAGAGTGCTCGCCGGGAACCACTCCCAACCAAGCGGCAAACCCGCGGCCCTTTTTGAAAGCTGCTCCGTTACCGATTGCTGCAATAGTGGCCGTGGCGATCACCGGTCCAATTCCGGGGATCGCTAGAAGCCGCCTGCAGGGTTCAAGTTCGCTGGCGATGCGTAGGATTAGCTTGTCGGATTTTTCGATCTGTCGGCTGAGATACTGCATCTCCCGTCGCAACTCGGTCAGCAGTACCCGCAACGCACCTGAGAGCTTGTTGTCGGAGTCCTCCAGGATCCCGGGCAGTGACTCTTCGATGTGGCGGCGTCCTTCGTCACGGTGATGCCGCGCTCGAGCAGCATTCCACGAATCTGGTTGATCACCGCGGTGCGGCACCTCACCCAGCGCTCGCGCACCCGGTGCAGCGACTGCAAATCCAGCTGATCGTCCGTCTTGATCGGTACGAAGCGCATACTTGGCCGTCCCACGGCTTCGGCGATGGCTTCCGCATCAATGTAGTCGTTCTTGTTCGTCTTCACATACGGCTTTACATACTGCGCCGGCATCAGGCGTACATCATGCCCCTGTTCTCGTAGAGGCCGGCCCAGGAAGTGGGACCCTCCGCAGGCCTCCATGCCGATCAGGGACACCCGCAGATTCGATGTGAAGCGCAGCAGCTGATTGTGCGAGCACTTCTTGCGCACCACGACTTCGCCGCGTGCGTTAACACCTACGAGGTGAAAAATGGTCTTCGCTAAATCTATGCCGATCGTGTGAATCTCCATGGCACGCCTCCTGTCTTCACCACTTATACCCCGATGAGGTTTAGGCGGCGGGCCATGCCAGTAGTAATCCACTTTGCCATAAAACGGGCATCCCGTACACATGACTGTGTCGGCCGCGCACGGAAGCCAACTGTACGTGTAGCCGACTATTCGTCCAAATGACGACAAGCGCGTTTGCCGGTACCCAACCAAAAGTGTTTACTTCTATATAACTGACGTGTGGCCGACAATCTTCTCGGAACGCAGGAATGACCGGACTTCAGGTCAATGAGCGAGTTGCCCTGATATCAGCAATTGATATCCAGCTTCTGTGCCTCCTCGTCATCCGAGACCCACCCGCAACACCTAGATCCGTCGTGGAAGCGGCAGAAGAGATGTTGCGGTATCGTTGGAGTCGGCGTTCGGAACCGTTTCGGTGGTTGGTCCGTAATCTGGTGTCATGAAGACTCCCTTCGCCGTTTCTCTGTCTGTATTGCTATGCGTTACAGGCGTCGGGCTCGCGCAAGAGCCCTGCAAATCTACGGTGGTAGGAGATCTCCGCATCGAGCATTTCCAAAGCAAGATTTTTGACAGATTGATAACCGTGCGCGTCTGGCTTCCCGCGGGATACACCGATGGAATGCCGACCACGAGGAAGTACCCCACGT
>DASXLY010000218.1:0-25402 GCA_036495975.1 Occallatibacter sp.
TCTGGAAGGCGCGCTATGCCGCAGACCCGGCAATTGTGGGCAAATCGATCGAGATCGCCCGGCATCCTGTGACGGTGATCGGTGTGGCGCCGGAGGGGTTTGTGGGAGCAATGCCCGGGCTGCGTGACGATCTGTGGGTAACGCTCGATCCCCTCGGAACGGATGTGTGGCGGATCACGCATCGCAGTGGTGGTGCGGTCTGGCTGAACGTAATAGGAAGATTGCGGCCCGGAGTGAGCCGTGACCAGGCGGCCCAGGATCTCGACACCGTGATGCACCACATTGTGGCTGCGTATCCCGACGATCATCTGGGCGAGAACCGGATCACTCTGGATCCTATGTGGCGCTCGCCATTCGGCGCCAACGGATTCATGGCGGCGACGCTGCCCATCTTGCTGGCCTTCGCTGCTGTGGTGCTGTTGCTGACCAGCGCGAACGTGGCGACGCTCACGCTGGTGCGGTTTGTATCCCGGCGGCGTGAGCTTGCGATCCGGCAGTCGCTCGGGGCGAATCGCATTCAACTGGTGCGGCAGATGGTGCTGGAGGGCGTGGTGCTTTCCATCGTCGCAGGAGCCGTGGCCCTCGCCTTGACAACGTGGACATCGAAGACATTCGCATGGTTCTTTCGGGCGAGCTCGAGTCCTACCACCCTGAACGGGAGCATGGACCAGAACGTGGTGATCGGGATTGCGGTGTTTTCCCTGTTGGCCGGCATGCTGTGCGGCGCGCTCCCCGCCTGGCGTTCGTCCCACGCGCCGGCAGTCGAGGTACTCAAGGCAGAGTCTGCAAGCATCTCCGGCGGCTCACGCAACCGGAAATTGCTCAGCGGGCTGGTGGTAGCGCAAATCGCACTTTCACTTCCTCTGCTGTTGTGCTCCGGGCTACTTCTGCGAACGCTCAAGAATCTCGCCGACGCGAATCCTGGATTTGAGCAGGACCACATTCTCACTGCGACCGTGGGACTGAATATCGCCGGCTACAGCAACGACGAGGAACAGCTCATCCGTCGTAAGATTCTGGATCGCGTGTCGGCCTTGGCCGGCGTAAAGGTTGCGTCTCTTACGGACTGGATTCCGATGAGCCTGACCCAAAAGAAGGAGGATGCGTATCCGGAAGGATATGTGCCGCGCCCCCATGAATCTTTGAAGGTGGCGCATGCCGAGGTGGGCCCGCGGTATTTCGAATCCCTCCATATACCCATACTGGAAGGACGCGAGTTTACGCCGGATGACGATGAAAAGGCCCCGAGGGTACTTATCGTGGACCAGACCGCGGCGAGGCGCTACTGGCCAGGACAGGATCCGCTGGGAAAGAAACTCAGGGTGTGGGGCAGCCCTTTCACGGTAGTCGGCGTTGTGAGGAATTCAACCCATACATTCGTGAATGAGTCACCGGAGCCTATGGTCTACATGAGCTTTTTCCAGCAGGGGTACGAGACGATGGTGCAGGTGGAGACCGAGGGAAATCCGGTCGACCTGGCGCCGGCGGTGGAAAACGCCATCCGCGAAATCGATACACGGCTGCCGATTTTCGACGTGCGCCCCATGCGAGAGAGCACCCAGTTGGCGAGCAGCTTCGCCGTCATACAGAGCACGCTGGCGGGAATGTTCGCGCTGATCGGGCTGGTTCTTGCGGCAACCGGGATCTACGGAGTCGTGGCGTATCGCACCCAGATGCGGACCCACGAGATCGGAGTGCGAATGGCTCTGGGTGCTTCCCGTGTGGATGTGCTGCGGCTCGTGCTGGTGCAGGGATTGTGGCTCACAGGCATTGGGCTGGCGCTGGGTTTGGCGTTTGCGTTGGGACTGACACGTTTCATCGCCCGGCTGTTGTACGGAATCGGCGCCAATGATCCCGTGACCGTCGTTTCCGTCGTCGTGCTCCTGGGAGCGATGTCGTTGCTGGCATGCTATCTTCCCGCACATCGAGCGATGCGCCGGAACCCCGTGACTGCGATTCGCGAATTGTAAGCCGCAGTTCCGCCTCGACGCGATTTGCGCGCATTCAGCGCGTGCACGTTGCTCCACTCGGGTTGCCATGGAGGATAACCGAATTCCACTGGTCACAGACAGAGCTCTTCCCGGTGGATATTCGTTGTGCGTTGACGTGAACAGGACTTACCGTAAACCCACGGATTTCCGAGCGAAGAGACAGCCAAAGCGGTCGTTTACGGGCTCCTCCAGATTCTGCTTGCAGCCCAGATTCCGTTCGGTAGTCAGGGCGGACACATGGCCAAGAAGGAACTGAATCTGCTCCAACTCCTCACCATTTACATGGCACAGCTTGGCGCACGTCCCACGGAGATCGTGTGGTGCGAGATGGTCCAGTTGCATCCGCTCAGCGTACCTTCGGAACACGTACCAGATAACGTTCTCCGAGATTCCTTTGCCCCAAGGCGTTCCATGCCGGCTGACTGGCTGCGCCCACGTTGGTTCGCGGGCGCAGCAGTTAGAGACGTTCCTCACTTCATCTTCGGGGTTGCGAGATAGCCGTGCGTTTCGCCAGTGATCGTGTCTACTCCAAAGCCAACGATCTGTCCGTCGGCATTGATCGAACAGGCAATCAAGAGATACAACGTGGAACTTTCGGGGATGAGTGTGTTCAAATCCGTCATCATTCCGTTTTGCCAGACAAAGGCTCGCGGATTGAACGGCTCGATCGCGCAGATCGGGTCGATGTATCTCATCACTCTCGAGGCGATCAACTGTCGCAACGGGGAGTCGATCGCGAGCACGGAATCGCAGGCAGGCAACAAAAACGAAGTAATTCAAGCTCTGGGAAAAACGGCTTCAGAAATTCGCAGAAAACTTGGAGAGTCGCTCGGAACCATTCAAACTCGCGAAACTCCTCTCCAAGACGCAACGACAACTTCTCTGGAAGCTCTGAAGGCATTTAGTGAGGGTCTGAAGGTCTTGTCGGTGTCAGGGGATGCAGCAGCAATTCCGTTCTATAAGCATGCGATCGAACTCGATCCCAACTTTGCACTGCCCTATGCCTATTTAGGAATCGCCCACATCGCTCTTGGAGAGCCGCAACTCGCGCCGCGGTACACGCAGAAGGCGTACGAACTGAGACTCCAGACGAGCGAGCCTGAGAAGTATTTCATCTCCGCAGTCTATTTCAAGGAAGTGATTGGGGACATGCAACAGGCCGAACAAGTCTGCAGGGTCTGGATCCAGGCCTACCCACGATCCGAGATGCCGCATACCTATCTTGCCGGCGCAATGTATCCGGCGATCGGCCAGTATGAAAAATCGGGTGCAGAAGCTCGAGAGGCGCTCCGCCTCAACCCCGATGATCCCGCCCCCAATGCTTTTCTCATGCTGGCAAACATCGCCGAGAATCATATCGATCAAGTGAGGGCCGCTTACGAGCAAGCAAAGAGCCGCAAGCTCGACAGTCCATTCTTCCATGAATTTCTGTATCAGGCTGCCTTCCTGGATAACGATCCAACAGAGATGGAACGCCAGGCGGCATTCGCATCGGATCAGCCGGGAGTGGAGGATATTTTTCTGAGCCTGAAAGCCGACACCGCAGCTTATTCGGGTTACCTTGGCAATGCGCGCGCGTTGTCGCGGAGGGCCGCTGATTCGGCGGAGCGGTCCGGAGAACAGGAATCTGCCGCGGGCTACATTGCACAATCAGCGCTCAGAGAGGCCTTGTTCGGTAACAAGGATGAAGCGGAAAAGCGAGCACGGCTGGCAATTGGCCGCTCTAATGGTCGCGATGTGAAGTATGCTGCCGCGTTAACTCTGACATTTGCGGGAGACAGCGAGCGAGCACCGGGACTCGTGAACGACCTGGCGAGCGTGTATCCCGAAGACTCCCTGGTTCAATTCAATTACCTGCCAACGCTCCGCGCCAACCTCGCGTTGAATCGAGGTAAGCCGGTAGAGGCAATTGACGCTCTGGAAAAAGCGGCTTCCTATGAACTGGGAGGCACGACTGGCAGCAGCTTAGGATGGAATGCCATGTATCCAGTTTTTGTGCGCGGACAGGCTTACCTGGCGGCAAAGAAAGGCAGGGAAGCTGCTGCGGAATTCCAGAAGATCCTGGATCATCGCGGAATTGTGGTTAACGAGCCAATCGGAGCACTGGCGCATCTGGGCCTTGGACGTGCCTATGCATTACAGGGTGACAATGCGAAAGCATTGGCGGCCTACCAGGGCTTTCTAGCGCTTTGGAAAGCCGCTGTCGCCAAACCATCCACTGACAACCGACAGCACATCCTGTTTCACAAGGAACGTTAGCCCGTTATGCGTCAAGTTGCACCGAGCATGCCGGTGTGTCCGACGACGAGTTAAATAACCCGCCAGCAGCCTCACTCTCCGGTCGGCATGACTTCTTCAATCCCTGCCCAGGGATCGCCTTGAAGCACAAGGTACTTCAAGTAAAGTTCGGCGCCTGCACGATCTGCGGATGCGAGCAAGCTACGGGCCGACTCCTGAACGCGCTCATTTGTCAGGGTAGCCAAGTCAAATCTCTCCTCAATCATGCCCGCTGAATGGGGAATTTTGAGCAATTCAAGGAAGCTGACAATCACGGCACGATGCTCGTGGAGGAGATACTGCTTCAGAAGGCAATCCACGATCTGGTCAGGAAGCGACAGGGTTGCCGCTGTCCAATTGACCAGGCGCTCAGTCGGGCTTTTGCGCACAAAGACCTCGCGCAGGCTTTTGGCTTTTGCGAGAGTGGCAAAGAGGAGCTGTTTCTCTGCGCCCTTTGACTCAGCCCAAAATATTCTGCAGGCAGCGACGCGGATCTCATCGGGCAATTGTCGCCAAACACGATTTGCAGAAACTGGCATAAGCGGTCCTCTCACGCATCGAATCTGAATTCCCAGCTTTGATGATAACGGTTGCGAGAGCAGTTCAAGCGGGGAGGGTGAAGCATCGCAGGATGCTGATTCTCGTCTGCAACTGCAGCGCGAGACAGTGGTGAACTCAGCTCATTCTCTGTTCAACACCCGGTGGATGTCGGACTTTTTTCGGTTTCGCCTTTCAACAAGAGACCTCGCAGCCGCCAGGAGTTCCCACGGAGCAACTCCACTCTTTCAAAAACCTGATTGCATATTCGCTTTGAACCTACCGATGCAATGAGAAGCTGAACGGCAACGCTGCCTCAAGATGGATTGGTTCTCCAGTGATGGGGTGGTGGAATTTCAGAAATTGGGCGTGTAGCAAATATCCTCCGTCGCCGGGTAGGCCGGGGTGATCTTCGAGAGGCTGGCCAGTTACGCCGTACAAAGGATCGCCAACCAGGGGATGTCCGATAGATGCCAGATGGATTCTGATTTGATGAGGGCGGCCCGAACACAGGCTTACCTCAAATGTTGTGGTGCTTGTGGTGCGTGAGATCACCTTTGCCAATGACCTTGACGGCTTGCCGCCTGGTTTAGCAGCCCACACTGAACCGATGAGCGGGTGCGGTACGAGGCCGATGGGTGTGAGGATTTCATAGGCGTCGTGCTTTGCGACGTTTTGAGCCAGCGCCCGGTAAGTTTTTTGAATTTTGGATGTGTTCCAATTTGCAACTAGATTTGAGGCCGCCTGCGCAGTTTTAGCAAAGAGGACGATGCCGGTGGTGGCTCGCCCTAATCGATGGACAGGGTTTGCGTCGGGGATATTTTGTTGCACCAGGCGCAGGAGGGTGTTTTCCATGAAGCCGCCGCCCGGGAGGGTAGGCAGCCCGCTGGGTTTGCTGACGGCCAGCAGATGAGGGTCATCAAACAGAACTTCGAAGTGCTGAGGCGAGTCTGGTTCGATCCAGGGGGGACGGTTCCAGACCAGGGTTTGGCCCGAAGTGACCGATTCGCTTCCGGTGGCGGTGACGCCGTTGAGGGTGACTTCACCGCAGTTCAGTTTTTGTTGCCAGGATTGTGGAGTTGAGTGGGGGTAAAGTCTTGCCAAATGGGAGAGCAAGGTCTTTCCATGGCATTTGGTGCTAATGGTTGTGGTGTAGGCATAACCTCGGTTGAGCATGCAGTTCGAGTGTAAACAATGGCATCTATTGCGTGGCCGACTTCTTTGACGTGCATGGTGACGGCTCAGCTACTCCCGCGCGAAATACGCACCCAGAGCGCGAAGCTGAATCGGCCACGTCGCGGTTCAGAGCAATACCAGTTAATAAACTCATCGATTGCGTGTCAATGGCCGCGCTTCGTCTTGCGAGAAACGAAGACTGTCAAGAATTGCCGATTTGCTGTGATCCAGATCGGGAAGGCCAAGCCTTGTCTTAGGCCGTTTTGGCTTCGGAGTTTTCTTTTTCTTTGTCTGCTTATGCCGGCCGCCTCCATCGCGGATAGCGATGAGAGTACTCCGTACATGGGGGCGTAGCCCGGTAAGGGGCGCGTCATTTGGCGATCTTACTTCTCCTTCGGACGAGCCTGACCTGAGGGCAGTGCAGTGCCACTGCCTTCCACCAAAGATATGAAACGATCGCTGGAGCCTCTTGGAAATTGTTCGAGCAAGCCGCCAGGCCATTGGACTTCGATGCGGTCGAAAGAGGCAGCCGATCCGAGTCCAAAGTGGAGGCGTGGGTCGCTGGTGGAAAGATAACTTCCCCCGGCGCGCACTTCATCCATTTGCCTGACGCTACCGGTAGTGATTGTGACTCGTGCACCGATGCCCATCCGATTACTCTTCGTGCCCACCAGGCGCAGAGTGATCCAGTGGTTATCATTTGTGGTCTCATTGAGAAAGAGCGAGGGTGGAGCGCCAACGTTAAAGACCAGGACGTCGAGTTTTCCATCGTTATTGACATCGCCCAAGGCTGTTCCCCGGCGAGACTTCAAGGGACCGGCATTCAAGCCGGTATCGGCGGCAACCTCGCGGAATGTGCCGTTAGTCTGATTGAGGAAAAACTCGATCGGCTCGACAAATGGTGGTTCGCTGGGCGCGCCATCGAGCAACGTCGAGAAGTTACCCGAGGCCATGAGAACATCGTGCCAGCCGCTGTTGTCGAAGTCCGCGAAGTTAGCTCCCCATTTGACGAGGCGAGAAGTGGGAGCGGCAATTCCGGCGCGAGCGGCAGCATCGTGAAACTCGTTGTGGCCGTCGTTGATGTAGAGGCTGGCCGGCTGGCCGGCAAAACGGGTCACGAATAGGTCGAGCCTGCCGTTGTGGTCGAGGTCGGCAAGATCGCATGCCATGTTGCCGTACGTCTGCCCCATTTCCCCGTAGGCGGTGCCTGAATCGAGACCGATATCATCAAAGGTCCCGACCCTTTTGTTGTGAAACAGAAAATTGCTCGATGCATCGTTGGTGACATAGAGATCGGGCCAGCC
The DNA here is from genome assembly GCA_036495975.1 of Occallatibacter sp. Lineage (GTDB taxonomy): Bacteria > Acidobacteriota > Terriglobia > Terriglobales > Acidobacteriaceae > Telmatobacter. The sequence continues at coordinate 7,286 of DASXLY010000218.1, forward strand.
ATCCCCGTCGAAATCTCCCCAGCAGATGCCCATGCCGTGGGCCTTCTGAGGATTCTGGACACCGGCTTTGGCCGCGACCTCTTCAAAGGTTCCGTCGCCCCGATTGCGGTAGAGGAGGTTGGTTTCGCCGGGCATTTTATCGGGCAGTTCGGCGAGTACGTTCTTGTAAACCGTGCGCCGAGGGTCGGGAAGATGGCGGGGATCAGTGAAGACATAGCGGGCAACGTAAAGATCGACGAATCCGTCACGGTTATAGTCGGCCCAGGCGGCTCCGGCGCTAAAGCCTCCGCCGGCGACGCCCGCTTTTGCCGTGGCGTCGGTGAACTTGCAGCCGCCTAGATTGTGATAGAGAACATTGTGGCCGTAGCCGGTGACAAAAATATCGGGAAGGCCGTCATTGTCATAATCGGCGACCGCAATCCCGGTGGCCCAGCCCCTGGTTGTCAACCCTGCGGCCGTGGTGACGTCTGTGAAGTGCAGCGTCCTGCCGATGCCATCCTGCCGGTAGAGCGTGATCATGGGATCGCCGCCAGCAAGGAAGCGGTCGATTGAGGAATCGTTCACCACAGCGATATCCAATTTGCCATTGTTATCGCAGTCGAGAAAGGCAACTCCTCCTCCGCTCATGGTTTCGATGACGTAACGCCTGTCGAGATTTGTGTGAGGAAGAGTGCGCAGTCCGACCTCCGCCGAAACATCTCGAAAATGCGGCACAGAGGGTTGCGCGAGCGGTCCGGTCACAGAAGCAGAGGGAGTTTGTGCGCAGACAGTGAAGGCAGAGAAGAGCAGGACCAGGGAAGCTGAGGTTCGGTTGCTCATCTTGTCCGGGATTCTAGCATTGCACGGTGTGAAGCCGGGTCTCGGAGTGCTGATGACGATTGCCGACGCCCTGATGAAGGTGGAGTCACGTCAACCGGGTGCGAATCCTCAAGCAATACCTTGGGGCGCTGGTTTCAATTTGTCGCTTCAAACCCGCTGGGAGGAGGAGTTCGTGAGCGGCTTGGATGCTTGACAAGGGGTCTTTGCGTGATTGAGACTCGGTTGATTCTTGAAGCGCTCCCAGTTCCCCCAACGATCGATTCGGAAGAGCCCATGCACATTCCCGCAATGCAGACGCCACTTCCTCTTCGCGGCTCAACTCTTAGCCAACTCGCTGACACAATCGCGGCATTCCCTGTGCGTAGCCCGGCGACTTGATGCGATTCACAAGTGAATTCATTGTTTGTGGGTTGATTTCGGCGTTAATCCCTTGGCGGTTTCGCAATCCATATCAAAAATGGGGTCTGCTTGTTTTAGGTTCTGCGACGAGACGCTGAAGAAAATATTCTGATGGGTACGAACTCGAGATCAAAGAGGGTACAAGTGAACGTGGAAAAGACGGCAAGAGAGAAAAGTGAAATGGCCAGGGGAGATTGGTTGCCTAGCCGCAGAGAATTCATGACAGGATCTGCTGCACTGGGACTCGTCGGATGTGCGGATAAGGGATTCGCATGGGCCGAAGAAACGTCTGGATGGAGCGGACTGCCGGCTCGGCCAGAGGAACGTCCGTTGGATTTCCATGCGCTCGCCAATGCCTTTGATGCCTGGGTGATGGATCCCGCGCATGGGTTGAATACATTCGCGAAAGATGGCCGCCAGGTTTTTCCTTCCGCGCTTGAAGGCGAGCAAGACGGTGGACTGACAACCTACGCGCCAATGGCTCTTGGCAAGGAGCTGCGCGGAGAGGGTCTTCCAGGCCTGGCAGCCTCACTCAACGGTTACTTCAGCGAGCCGTATGGGCTGTTTCTCGACGGGGCAGGTGCAACGCTCTGCGAATACTGGTACCTGATGAATGTGACTGCAATGGCCTATGGGCTGATTCGATTGCGCTTTGCAAAGGACCCGGAATGGCTGGCGCGGGTGGAGAAAAGCGCGACGCGGCTGAAGGATATGGCGCAGCAACTGCACTACGACTTTAATAGCCAGGGCTACGACTTCGCCAAAACCGCAGCCTTTACCAAGCAGGACATCTATCGGCAACCCGACGCCGTGGGCGGATACAGCTATGTGATGCTCTTGGCGTGGAAGCTGACCGGGAAGGAAGCGTTCCTAAAGGAAGCCAGGATCGCGATTGACCGCTATCTCGATTTTGCAGCTAACCCCTGGTATGAGATTCCAAGCGGGGCCATGGCGGTGCTGTCAGCCGCGCGATTGGATGCGATGGGATATCCAACGAATGCGGAAAAGGCCTTGCGATTTGTGCTCGACGCGAAGGTCGGGCTTATGGCCTCCGGCAGATGGGGCGGACGTGAAGTCAGTGGGCTGATGGCGGGGTTCTGCACTGAGCCCTCCGGCCAGACCTACAGCATGGAGTCGATGGTGACGCTGCCTTACCTGTTGCCGTCAGTTCGATTTCGCCCGGAGTTGGCTGGCGAGGTTGCGCGACTGGCACTCAACGTCTCGGCGAACATGCGCTGGTTCTATCCGGAATACTTGCCGCACGAGAATCAGAGCCGTCCGGACCTGCCGCCGATGTTCCCCTACGAGCGGTTGAGCCGGGAAGAGAAGGGGCACAGCCCCTACGCAACCGGTGACTTTGCCGGGCATCGCTCCATCTATGGCGGCGCATACGTGATGTGGCTGGACAAGATGATTCAGCCGCAGGGAGACCCATGGCTGCTGCGTTGGGATCTGGGCAAGACAGACTTTATGGAGCCAGACTTGCCGCCTGCATTTCTCTACTACAATCCGTGGCCGGAAGAGAAGCGCATTAGAGTTGTGATGGCGAATAAAGAAAACCGATTGCACGACCTGATGCGCAAGAAGTCACTGCAAACCCATGCGGGGGCAGCAGAGTTGACATTGCGCCCATTTGAGGCGAAGGTTGTCGAGATTCGGAGGTAGACTGATTCCCGGATCGGCGATCCGAGGTGCCTCGCTGCTATTTAGGGATTAATCACGCGCGTGGCGATGATCGACGTTGCATTTGGAGCGCCTGCGACTGCCTGTGTCCGGATGAGGGCTTCGAAGTAAACGGGCTGGGTAGGCGAGCCGGAGAAGCCGAGGGCCGCCTGGAGTTTTTGCCGGTTGCTGGCGTCGGCCAGGAACAGCCCGGCCGCCTCGGTCCCCTCCTGTTGCAATCCTTGCAGGATGAGGACACTGCCGCGGCCGTTGGCAAGTGGCAACAGTGAGATTGTGGCGTAATCCTCTCCTGAACTCCCGGTGAAGGCTAAACCCTGGTAGGTTGCCTGTTCTCCCTGTTCGGGATGAGTATTTCGGAAGAATTTGAGGCTTTCTCCAACCTTGCCTTCTCCTTCTCGAAAGTTGAGTTTGTCTTGAAAATAGGACACCCAGGGGTTCGAACTGGGGCTGCCGACGAATACAAAATTGCCAGACTCAAGGTCACGCGGTCGTAACTCCCTGGCGGAACGAACTGCGAGCCAGTCACGCGAACTTCCACTGAGCCGCATGAGAGTGTCAACCACCACCAGATCCGCGTAGGACGTAAGCAGCGAACCGGATAAATACTTCATCATGCGCGCTTCGCGGCTGGTTGGATGAGCATTCGTCAAATCTGCGCCGCTCCGATAAGAGGGGCTCAGATATCGCTCCAGCGTCACAGGCTGCTCATCCACCAGGCGCGTCATCCCGTAGTTGACGTCCGCAACCACGACTTCGACTGGTTGGTTGGGAGGACTAAAGAGTGTAGCCAGCGGCCAGGGCGGCGTAGGCGGGGTCGCAATCTTCGGACGAATGAACCAGAGAACTAAAGTGGTGGCGAGAAAGCACGCCACAAGCGCCCAGGGCAGCACTCTGATCCAGAGAGCAGATCCGAATTGATGTGCGACGGGTGCCGGATTCGTTGGAGCCCGGTGCTCAACGGTCCGAAAGAGGGTGGTGTAAGCCCCTTTGGGAATTTCGACGATGGCTGGTTCTTCGCGGCCTTCTCCATCGAAATACTCGTGCAGCTTGAGACGCAACTGCCGGACATGGACCCGTACTGAACTGTCCTCGACGACGCTATAGTCCTCGGCCTTACCAAAAACTGCGCTGCCAATTCGGTGTTCGCTCAGATCTTGGATCTGGCCCCGGATTGACCTCTCGGCCATGAAGCGAAGCAGGTCTCTCAAACGCGTCGACTTCTGGAACGGCGGGCTGGCGGTGATTCTCTCGATCAACTGCCAGCGGACGTCAGCCCGAAGTTCCGGATCTACATCTTTCATCCGCGTGTAATCCCATTTCGCTTGATACAGCCGGTTTCAAGGCCAATCGTAAGAACAACAAGCGCTTCTTGACTGCGCGCTGATTGTAGCGCATCCAGTAGACGAAGGAAAGCCTGACTGGGACAGCCAGTTTGTTAGATAGAGGGTCAGTATTCGTGCAATTCATCACGCACTTCAGTCGGGGTTGTTTGCCATTGCGCTCGACGGAAGCCCTCCCTCAGACCTCACGTAACACTTCGGGTGTCGGCGTGCGAATCACACGTTATTCGCATTGTTTATCAATGATTATCGCGGTAAGTCCCTTTTCCAGTGTATGTGCACTCGAAGAGGCTTATTGACGGCTTTTCAAGATGACTTTGTTGTGCAGCTAAAATGCCGGCGCAAAGCCCCATTTCCCTAAAAGCCAAAGAGCTCAAGATGAAAGATCTGGCACGACGCTTCCGAGAAAACCCTCTGCTGAAGCCGGCGGATATCCGGCCCAGTGTGGAGGGTATGGAAGTTACGTGCCTTTTGAATCCGGGAGTCTTTCAATACGACGGACGGACCTGGCTGCTAGTGCGAGTGGCAGAGCGCCCGACGCAGGTTCCCGGAAAGACCTCTTTTCCGATCCTGAGCGCCGACGGCCGGCTTGAGGTTCTTGAGTTCAACTCAGACGATCCGAGGCTCGACCTGAGCGATCCTCGTGTAATCAGTTTCGATGGAAGGGACTATCTCACCACTCTCTCCCATCTCCGGTTGCTGGTGAGCGATGACGGCATCGCTTTCAACGAGCCGAAGCACGGCGTGCCCCTCATGGGGAGCGGCGAACTGGAGACCTACGGAATCGAAGACTGCCGAGTCGCGAAGATCGACGGCACATATTGCCTGACCTATACGCAAGTTTCAAGCAATGGCGTAGGCGTGGGATTGAGGACGACGCGCAACTGGAAGGAATTCGTGCATGAGGGCATGATCTTCCCCCCCCACAACAAAGACTGCGCTCTCTTCGAAGAGCGGATTGGTGGCAAGTATTATGCGCTCCATCGGCCCAGCAGCCCGGAGTTGGGCGGCAATTATATGTGGCTGGCGGAGTCGCCTGACCTGATTCATTGGGGCCGGCACCGCTGCCTGGCGCAGAGCCGCGAGGGGTACTGGGATGGTGCGCGGGTCGGCGCTGGAGGAGCGCCGATCGCGACGGCCGAGGGTTGGCTTGAGATTTACCACGGCGCGACGAAGGATAATCGCTATTGTCTTGGCGCCCTGTTGCTTGATCTTGACGAACCCTGGCGGGTGATCGCACGGTCCGAGACCCCAATCATGGAGCCGCTTGCCTCGTATGAGCAGGAGGGCTTCTTCGGCCACGTGATCTTCACCAACGGACACCTCGTCGACGGCGATGATTTAACGCTTTACTACGGTGCTGCTGACAACGTCATTTGCGCGGCGCAAATGTCGATTGCGAGTATCCTTGCGAGCCTCACCTCAGAAAAGGCGGTGACCGCATGAACCGTCTCCGCAAAGAGCTTGAGGTCTTCCGAAGCTGCTCCCATTCCATGCAAATATTGATGGTCTCCAACATGATGTATGCCCTTGTCCTGCCAGTGATCGAGATTTTTGTGGCGGCATATGTCATGCGGAACTCCCGGGCAGTCGCCAAAGTAGTCACTTACCAGTTGTCGATCTACGCGGCCACTCCATTGGCCTTCTATATAAACGGCAAGCTGCTTGGCCGCATTGGAGCCAAGCACCTGTACGCAGCAGGTATGCTTCTGTCAGGAGTCGCGATGATGTTGATGATGCAATTGAGCATCCTCACTCCCATCGGCGTAGCCACATCAGGATTCACGATGGGGCTAGCGACGGGCCTCTTCTGGGCCAATCGCGGCTTCCTCGCCCTGACTGCAACTGAAGACAGCAATAGGAATTACTACTATGGCGTGGAAAACTTTGTTGCCACCCTGGCTGCAGTTGCGGTTCCGGCTTCGATTGGGTGGTTCATCAGCGGGACCACTCTGTACGGCTGGTTGGGAGGGATTCCCAATCGTGCGTACCACATCATTGCGATGGTGGTCTTTGGGCTGACGGTTCTCGCAGCCGGGATCTTAGAACGTGGCACATTCCGAAATCCAAAGCACACTCGCTTCTTTTATTTTCGCTTTCATCCGCTATGGTGGCGGATGCTTGAACTCGCTCTGCTGAAAGGGTTGGCCCAGGGATATATCGTTACGGCGCCAGCCATGCTCATCATGTTGCTGGTTGGTCAGGAAGGAACTCTCGGAGCAACGCAGGCTATCGGCGGCGTGTTCACGGCGTGCCTCATGTATGCCGTTGGACGCGTTGCGGCCCCCAAACACCGCATCCTTGTCTTCTCCGCAGGACTGCTGCTTTTCTTCCTTGGAGCAGTCACCAATACATTGCTCTTCAACGCCGTTGGCGTGCTGATCTTCATCGCGTGCCTGTTGCTGGCTAAACCGCTTCTCGATCTTGCGTACTATCCGATTCAGCTGCAGGTCATCGACGTAGTCTCGCGGCTCGAGGAGCGTAACGAATACACTTACATTTTCAATCATGAATTCGGTCTCTTTACAGGGCGCTGCATAGGTTGCGGGTTATTCCTGGCCATCGCCTACGGGTGGTCCGGAAATGCTGCCCTCAAGTATGCCTTACCTGTAATTGCGCTCTTGCAGTTGTTGTCCATCCGGGTAGCTGGCCAGATTTTTCGCGGTCTCGCCGCAGCGGGCACCACCTCCACCGCCGCAAGCTTCACCGGACTTACTTCGGAGGCATGAACAACAATGATTAATAGGAGGCACGACATGATTCACAGAGAATCCAAGGCGCAAAGGTACTGGCGGATGGCAGCGTGGCTGTTGGTTGTGCTCAGTCTGTGGGTCGGAATTCCCGTCTTGGCCCAATCGAGCAGAGGCGCTCTGGCCGGTACTGTGAAGGATGCGAACGGTGCATTTATCCCAGGTGCCGCCGTGAATTTGAAGGAAGCAAACACAGGCAGCAGCTATGCCTCCAACGCGACTGCGGAGGGCCTGTTCACCTTCAAAGAGCTCCCCCCGGGAAACTACACCCTTACCGTCACAGCGCCAGGATTCGAGTCCTACACTCAGAGCGGCATTGCCGTAGACGTAGGCAACACATCCACTGTGAACGCCGCATTGAAGGTAGGTGCGGAGTCAGCCACTGTCACTGTGAATAGCGATGCATCCCACTTGGAAACTGAATCCTCCGATGTCGGCTTCACGATGACGCCTAAGGTTCTGGATTCGCTTCCGCTGCCCTTCGGCGGTGAGATCCGCAACCCGCTCGAGTTTGCAGCACTCGCGCCAGGATTTGCCGGCGACATGACCAACAACCCATCCTCGCCGCCATCCGGAGCCTTCAAGCTCAGCGGCGGACAACAGGGCGGCGGCGACATCCTGCTCGACGGCGCCACCACCGAGCTGGCATCGGCCAACATGCAGGTGACCTATGGCTTCAGCGTTGAGGCAGTCTCCGAATTCAAGGTCATGACCAACACCTTCGACGCCCAGTTTGGGAGTGCCAGCGGTGGCGTGGTCAATCTCGCCTCTAAGCAAGGAACGAACAGCATTCACGGCTCGGCTTACGATCTGCTCAAGAACCGCGTCCTCGATGCCAACAGTTGGATCAACAACTACCAGAACGCCACCCTCGGGGCAAATTCAGCAACCAAGCCCCTCGACACCCAGAACGACTTCGGTGCAAGCGTCGGAGGGCCAGTGCGCGTTCCCTGGCTTTACAACGGTAAAGACAGGACGTTCTTCTTTTTCAACTACGAGGGATTCCGGCAGGTCAATGGCGGCACATCGTTGCTATCAGCCCCCACCCAGGATATGCTGGGCGGCGATTTCTCGTCCCTTCTAACCCCGACGACCGTCAACGGTCAGACCTTCCAGGCTCACATTCTTTACGACTACTCGACCTGCACAGGCGCCCACCAGGGACAGCCCTGCCAGGCTTATCCAAACAACAAAATCACCGAAACCCCGGATCCGGTCTTTGTCGCCGCTTCTAAGGTCATGCCCTCCGCCCCCTCCGGCGTCACCAGCCCTTACTTCAACATCAGCGATAACAGTTCGAACCACGAGCAAGCGGATATGTGGAGCATCCGCATCGACGAGAACATCAACGCCCGCAACAAGATCTCAGCCAGTTACTTCGCGGGCAACATGCCTTATATCAGCACCCAAAGCCTGGGGCCGCTTTACAACGGCGGCAACACGCAGGGCAACAAGTATGTGCGTTTCGGCTATGACTACTTCATCTCGCCCACCATGCTCAACCACTTCAATGCCGGCTTCACTCGCCGTCATCGCGTCGAGGGTTCGGGCGCAGGCGGATATGGCGGCGACTGGGCCACTAAGTTCGGCCTCAAGGGCGTAGGCGACAGCGTCTTCCCTCGATTCAGCTATAACTATCCCGGCAATGGCATCAACACCCCCAGCGATGGCGCCAGCGCCTTTGACGACAACGTTTTTCAGTATGACGACTCGGTCGCGTGGCAGAAGGGCCGTCACAACTTCAGGTTCGGCGGCGAGTTCCGCGCCGCGCAGTTCAACTTGAATATTCTGACCGGCAGCGCCGGCCAGTTCAACTTCACCGAGGGCCCCACCAGCAGTCCGTCTGACACCAACTCCGGCTTTGGCTTCGCCAGCTTCTATCTCGGCGCAGCCTCCAATGCGTTTATTGACATTCCCCAGATCAACGGATGGCGCGCCAAGTATGTAGCCGTCTTTGCCGCCGACGACTGGAAAGTCGACAACAAGCTTACCCTCAATCTTGGCTTGCGTTATGACATCCCAATCCCGGTGACCGAGGCGCAAAACCGCATGTCCTACGTGGATCCAACGCTGGCGAACCCGGGTGCGGGCGGCCTTCCCGGAGCGTACGTGTTTGAAGGCAGCGGCACGGGACGGCTCGGCGGCAGCTCCCCGCAGTCGATCTTCCGAAAGGCCTTCGGTCCGCGCGTGGGTCTCTCCTATTCGCTCGATCCCAATACCGTCATTCGCGCCGGCTACGGTATTTACTTCTCCACCCAGCGGGTCGGAGGATTCGCCGAGAACGACAGCCAGGGCTTCTTCTCCAGCTACACTTACCCCACCCCGGCCAGTCTTCAGACTCCGGTCGTTGTCCTCTCGCAGATTACCGCCTATCCCGGCAACGAGCCGCCTTTCATCGATCCCACCGTCATGAACGGGCAGGGAAATGCCCTTTTCCTCGAGTCGAAGGTCGACCGCCCCGGAACCATCCAAAACTGGACCCTCGATGTGCAGCGTCAACTTCCCTTCAATACCATTGTTGACGTGGCCTACGTTGGCGGTCATGGCGACCACCTGCAGGCATTTCTGCACGACCCCAACCAGGGCAGTCCGGCCAACCTGTCGCGAGGCGCGTGTCTTGAAGTCAATCTTGCCGATCAAGCCACCAACTCAGCTTGCGCGGGCCAGCCTCTCGTCGCAGCACCTTTTGCCGGGTTCACCGGCACCGTTTCTCAGGCGCTCCGTCCCTTCCCGCAGTATGGGACCGTCTCGGTGGATTCAGCGACCATGGACGATCCCTTCGGCGATTACACCTACAACGCCCTCCAGGCTCAGGCAACCAAGCGAACCAGTGCCGGGCTGACAGTGTTGGCCAGCTACACCTGGTCAAAGAACATCACCAACGCCGACTCGGAGTATCCAAGCGAGGCCGGATGGGAAGGGAATGGGAATGCCGGCGCGCTGAACGTCTACAACCTCAAAGCCGAGAAGGCTCTCAGCTCGTTTGACATCCCGCAACGCGTCGTCCTGGCCTGGACTTACGATCTGCCCTTCGGCAAGGGCAAGCGGATTGCCAATCAGGGCGGAGTTGTGAACGTGCTGGCCGGTGGGTGGAAGATTGCTGCCGTCCAGAAGTATCAAACCGGCACCCCCCTAAGCGTCTCCTCAGCGGGATGGACCTCGGGGATCTTCGCGGGCCCCCAGGGCGCAACCGGAAATTCCAATGGCCGTCCCAACTTCGTTAGCGGACAGAAGGTTGGCGCCCTCCACGGCAAATATGTCTGGGGCACGAGCCGCCTCCTCAACCAGGCTGCCTTTACTCCAGCCCCCAACTTCACCTTTGGCGACGCACCCAAAGCCCTTGGGATCCGCGAGCTTTTCAACACCAGCGAGGACTTCAACGTCACTAAGGCCATCCCGATGTTCACCGAAAAAGTCCATACCGACTTTCGCGTGGAGTTCTTTGACCTCTTCAACCGACACCGCTTCACCGGCTTTGACACGTCAGTGACTTGTAGCACCTCACCGACGGAAACCTGTAATCCGCTGGTCAACACCAATTCAAACTTTGGGAACGCTGGGGGCCTTGCCTATGGCCCGCGGAACATCCAGGGATCTCTGCGGATCACATATTGATGCCATCGGGTGAACCTGCCCTGTTGGATTTAACGTTTGAAAACAACCCAACCCAACACTCCCGAGCCTCAACAGCGAGGTTCGGGAGTGTTGTACTTTGCGAGCTGCATAACCAGATTGCTGGACGATCGGATCATCAGAAAAAGCCGCACCGGATATCGCCATGGCATTCAGTGACGTGAAAATACACTACTATCAATGCATGTTTCGTATCCAGAGCCGGCGTTCTCTGGTCGTTTCCGCACTGTTCCTAATTGTCGGAGTGCTCTCGATAGCCGGCGCCGCTCAGGCAGTCAGTTCACAAATCCAGGAACAAGTTCAGGAACACTTTCTCGCTGCTCAGCAGGCACAGCAGCAGGACCGGCTTGATGAGGCAGTCGGTGAGTATCTGGCTGTCTTGAAGCTTGCGCCCGGATTGCCCGAGGCATACGTGAATCTTGGGCTGGTCTATTATGCTCAGTCCAAGTTCGACGATTCCGCGCGGGCGCTGTCGACCGCCGGCAAGCTGAGGCCCGGCATGCGCGGTGTAAGCCTGTGGCTGGGAATCGATGAAGTGCGTCTGAATCATCCGACACAGGGAGTGCCGCTGTTGCGCGAGGCCGTGCGGACGGATCCGCAGGATAAACAGGCCGAGAGCTGGTTAGGGACAGCACTCTGGAACGCAGGTCAAGTGGATGCAGCCCTGATTCAATTGCGAAAAGCGGCGACGCAGTTTCCAACCGATCCTGATTTGCTCTTCGCCCTCGGTGAAGCATACGGCAAAGCCGCAAAGCAGCAATCGGAACAGCTACTGGAAGACTCCGCGGGAACAGCGATCTCGGATCGAATCTATGCGGGCAAGTATGCCGCCGACCACGATTGGACTAAAGCCGAGGGCCATCTGCGCCGCGCCATCCGGCGCGATCCGAAATCAGTCGATGCACGCCTCGACCTTGCTGAGGTCTTTCTCAATCAAGCTCAGCTGCAGGCCGCGCTGGAGCAGCTTGAGCAGGCGCGTGCGCTGTCTCCAAAGTCCGCAACCGTGCTCGCAAAAAGCGGCAAGTTGCTGATTCTCTCCGGGCAACTATCGGGGGGACTGTCTCTTGTTGAGCAGGCTATCAAATCTGACGAAAGCGAAGCTCTCGACGCACTGGGGCTTCCTGTGGAAGGTCGCATCGCTGCTGAAGAGAGGAGCGCCGACCTTCTCGCGCTGTGCGCTGCAATGGAAGAGAAGCTGAAGGCGATGCAACCCTCAAGCACCGCAATAGATGTTGCACTTGCGGGTCTATATGCATTTTCGGGAGATGATGCCGCGGCTGCCGGAGCCTATCAGCGACTGGCGACGGCACGGCAAATCGCGAAACCGAATGAGAGTGCTTTCGCGCAGGCGATGGATGCGATGTATCAGCATCGCTATGACGCGGCCGAGGCAGCTCTTCGTCGCTGGTTGGCACTTCACCCCGGCGATCTCTCCGCGCGCTATGAGTTGGTTGTCGTGCGTCGTCGAGTCGCCATGGAACAGATTTCCCGTTTGCTGGCAGTCGCGCCTGATTCCTACCATGTGCATCAGTTGCTGGGCCAGCTTTATGTCGACCGCGAAGAAGACGAGAAGGCTCTCACCGAATATCTTGCGGTGGCCGCAGCCCATCCGAATCTTCCCGACGTACACTTTTGGCTCGGTCACCTTTACTGGAAACATGGCGATGCAGACCAGGCAATTGCAGAGTTGATGCGTCAATTGGAGATTGATCCGGGACATCCCGAGGCCAATGGGGAACTGGGCGCCGTTCTGGTCGCGAAAGATCGCACAGCGGAGGCAATTCCGCACCTTGAGTTGGCAATTCGCAGCAAGCCCGACCTCTGGCCTGCGTACCAGCAACTGGGCCAGGCCTACGCAACACAAAAGAACTATGTCCGAGCTGAAGAGATTCTAAAGCTCGATCTCGCGCATGATCCCGATGGCGGTGCGCACTATCAGCTCGCGCTGGTCCTGCGTGCCGAGGGCAAGACCGCTGAAGCCGCTAAGCTCTTTGCCCAGGTGCGCGCCATCAAGACCGAGAGATCAGCCGCCGCCTCTACCGACGATCATGCAGACGACGGGGCGAAGCAATGACCCCGAACCGGATCCTTGCACTGGCCGTACTCTTCCTCGCATCTGCCTGTTCACTCACCGCACAGAAAGGAGCATTGGAAGATGGTGTGAGACTGATTCGCGAAGGCCATTTCGATCAAGCTCTGACCAGGTTAGAAGAGGCCCATCGACTCGCACCTCGGGATGCCACGATCGAGAACCTGCTTGGGATCACGGAGACCCAGCTCAATCGCCCCGCCGAGGCTGCAATTCACTATCGCAATGCAATTCGGCTGGATCCCTCGCAAGCGGCTCCACATCGAAACCTTGGATTCAATTTGCTCACTGCAAAGCAATATGGTCCTGCGGAATCGGAACTGCGGGAAGCGTCGCGCCTGAATGCTGACGATCCTTTTGCCCACTATTATCTGTTTCTGCTTGCGCTTGCCACGAATCATGATGCAGATGCGCTCGCACAGGCCTCTCATGCGGAGAAGTTGATCGAAAATGATCTGGACGCCGGAGTTGGTTTGATTGAAGCCGAAATCCGCCTGGGGCATGTGGATGAGGCCTCCACCCGGATCAAGAACATGGAGGCGGCCAATCAACTCACCCCGGTGCGGGAGTACGCTATTGCTGTGCTCCTCAGCCGGCACGCATTCTATGGGCAGGCAGTAGGTTGCTTCGAGCGGATTGCTTTGCTCGATCCGTCCTGGGAGAGCCGCTACAACCTCGCGCTCGCATTGCTCTACGATGGAAAGTTCGCCGAGGCCTCCAGGCTTCTCTCCGCCCTTCACAACGAGCGCCCCTCAAATGCAGATGCGCTCATGTTCCTCGGCTCGGCATTTGAAATGCAGGAAAAGATGCCCGAGGCCTTGGAGGCCTATCGCGCTGCCGCAGTAGCCGATCCTTCCAATCCAGATCGGACGCTGGACTACACGCGTCTGCTGATGGACATGGACCGCTATGATGAGGCGATCCAATTCATCCAATCCGGAACTACCGAGACTGCCTCAACTTCACCGGTAAAACTGAGGTTGGGCGCAGTTGAGATGATCAAGGGCGACTATGCTGCCGCACGCGATGCCTTCAAGGCGGCGCTCGCTGACAATCCGGAACTCGACGCCGGGTACGTTGGCCTCGCGCAAACCTACTCCCGCGAAGCCAATGATGCGGAGGCGATTCGGATCCTTGAAGCCGCGAGAGCCAAACTCCCCGGCCACTATCCGCTGGAATACTACTTCGGCCTGTTGGCCAGTCGCATGGGACGCGAACAAGAAGCTCTCGCTGCACTCGAAAAGGCGGCGCAAATTGAGCCCAACTCCCCTGACCCATTTTATGAGCTTGGCAAACTCTACGAGGCCCATCAGGATTGGACGCGAGCGCGCCATTCGCTCGAACACGTCATCGAATTGAATCCTCAATTCGTTCCTGCGCATTATCAGTTGAGCCGGGTGTATGCGCATTTGGGGCTCAATGCCAAATCCGAGGAAGAGGCAAAGCAAACCCATGTCCTCATCGATGCGCAGCGAAATGAAGCGCTCCGCAAACAACGCGAACGAGCCGTCAGTCTCCAGCCGCAGATATCGGCAACACCTTCAGCACAACCCTAAGGTGGAACTGTGTATTTCAACCATCGATTTTCAGGCTAGGCGTGTCGATTTTAACGACGTTAGGAATTCAACTGCATGATTTCTCCCAAAGAGCTGGACCGGCGAGAATTCCTCAGGCTGTCGGCGCTCGCATCTTCGTCAATCCTGCTACCCAATGCCGTACATGCTACTGAATCAACTGAATCCGGGACCACTTCCCTCCATGTCACCGGAGACGCGAAACATGGATATGCAGTTTCGATCCTCTATCGTGGACAAGCCATCGCGCGCCACCATCAAGGCGGAGAGTTTTCTGCGATCTTCCAAAACAGTGAGCGCAGCCTCGAGGACCGGACCAACGATTGGAAAGCGACTTCATGGTCCGGAGATAAGGCTCGGGTCAATCTAATCGGAGATTTGCATCTTGAGAATCTGCGCACAACTGTCGTTGTAGAGGTCCGATATGAGGTTCTTCCATCGCAAGTGGTGAGGAAAACCATTCAGTTGCGTCAGGCTGATATGTTCACGCTGCTTTATCAACTGGCCAATCGTCTCGAGCCCGAAGCGACACCGGCAAAACTCTGGAGTTTTGACCACGCAGACTGTAAAGGTGGTGCGCTGCATGAATATTTCCCGGCAGCAGGCTTCCGCACGCTTGATGGAGTCACCGTCGGGCTGCTCACCGACGCGGGATATCGCAATCAATGGAGCCGAATCATACGGCGCGATGGAACGCCGGTGAAGCCGGCACCCGCATGCATTCCAGACTTGAATCTCTATTCCCTTCCGATGCTCGATGAGCGAGTTCAGCAAGGCACATTCATCCAGCAGACATTCGGAGAAGCCACCGTCCTTTTATCCGGAGAGGGTTTCCGTAAACCAGTAGACATTCCAGAGCCTTCACTTTGGAAGAAGAGCGGTCAAATCCGCATTGAACAGGAAGGCTCCACGGTCAAGCTTTCTCCAGCCACCCATAAGGACTTCGTCTTACTGCCATTTGCAGCGAAGGGCGGTGAAGTTTTCTCAGTCCGTCTGAAATACAAATCCCCGGTTCCGATCCAGGTACGTGCATGGGATACGGATGCAAGCTTCCAGAAGCTTGGCGACATCACGCTGTTCAACGATACGGCGCCGGCGTCTCCTTCAACACTTGCCGAGTTTTCCAATTCTTTTGTAGTTCCAGCTCTACAAGGCACCAACGCAGCACTTGTCCTTTCGCTTGCAGAATCCAATCCCGAAAATGCGCCCCTCGATCACATAGCCAGGCCACCCTCGATAGAAATGCGAGACATTGAGCTTTTTCGCATTGCGACCCAGAACGAACCGTACCATCGTTTGCGAATGGGAAAACCTGAAGCGAAGACGATCTTCATCTTTGCGAGTGATACGGTCCCTGATACGATTCGCGGTTACCGGCTGGCCAGCCAACTTAACCTGGCCGAGGGTCTTGGATTCAAAGGTGGCGACACGGAGAAGGTGCTCTATGCCGATGTAATGATGCTGAGTTGGAATGCCGAGCTGCAAGATCCTCGTCCCATGCTGGCTCCCAGCATCTGGTACTCGGCTGCTGGTGAAATGTATCTGCGCGACAGCTTTTACGCAATCAACGGTATTCATAACCGCGAGTTGAATGAAAAGATCTTTTGCCTTTGGGCCGACAATCAGGGCGCGGACGGTGCCATCAACACCCTCGTGGAACCGAACATCGCCAACCTCGAACGAAAATCAAATGATTCGACACCGCTATGGCTGATGTGGGCGCTGCTTAATCGCCGCAGATTCGGCACCAGGCTCCCGATGGCTGAAGTGCGCCGCGCCGCTGAATACTGTCTTGCTGCATACGATCCGGGCCGCGAAGCCATTTGCACCGCCCAATTTGTGATGGGGCAACTCGACGTAATCCACTATCCCGAGGGAACCAGGATCTTATGCGAAAACCAGGGAATGCTGGCTGTGCTCCTGAGGGTGATTCGCGAATTGCAAATTCCGGAAGTGAGCGCATCTATCCCAGAGAGCTACATTGCAAAGGCAGAAGAAACATATCGAAGTTATTACGATGCGGGCCGTGGATTTCTCTGCCCGGCCCGGAATATTAGCGATGCAATAGGCTTTGCGGACATCTTTCCCGAATTCCTCTCGCTGTGGCTTTTCAAACGCAAGATCTTGACGGATGAAATGGTAGTAAGTCACCTCAACCACATCCCGACAATGTTGCCGAGGAGCGATTGTCCTTATCCCGGCGAGGGAGGCTCTGTGCGTCCGATCTTTATCGGCATGCCGGCTGCAAGCGAACAGTGGAGATATTTCACTGAAAAGTGGCACCCGATGGTGAGCGACTCTTATGCCGCTGGTTATGCCGGCAATGCAGCGGATGGCGTCTACTACAACGGCGGCAGTTGGATGAGGATTGAGATTTGCGGCTATGTCACCGGCAAACTTCATGGATGGCAAAAGGCAGAGCGTGCGATTGCAAACCGGCTCTGGGCTGAGATCCACACAGATCAAGACTTCCCCACCAGCCAGGAGTACCTGCCGACTGATCTCAAGAATGCTTTCTTCGGCTTTCACCGCGTTTTTGCGTGGAATTCGTTTGTGCTGCAGGCCCTCGAGATAGCAGGCCTGCGCGAACCCAGGATGGATCCCGATTATTCTCTCGATTGAAATTCCAGGTGGTCCACTCAACCCGCTGTGCCCCATTCATCGCAGTTTCATTGTTCAGTATCAGGACATGCTTTACAGGTTGTTATCAGGACATTCTTTACAAGTCAGAATCGGTGGATAGATTCCGAACTGGGGGTAAGGGATGCCGTGGAGACTTGTGGGCGTGCGAGATCAGCGGGTAGAGTTTGTGATTCGAGCCAGCCGTGGAGAGAGCCTCAGCCGATTGTGCCGGGAGTACGAGATCAGCCGTCCAACGGGTTATCTGTGGGTGAAGCGTTTTGGCGAACAGGGCGTTGCTGGAGTGGAAGAGCGTAGCCGCCGACCACATCTGAGCCCGCGCCGGACGTCGGCCGAGATTGAAGCGCGCATCATTACGTTGCGCGGTCAACGGCCGGACTGGGGAGCGCGGAAGTTGGCTGTGCTGTTGGAGCGGGAAGGGATCGTGTTGCCGGTGATCACGATTCACCGCGTGCTGGTCCGGCATGATCTGGTGCCAGATGGGAAGAGCCGCAGGCATGCCACTGGGCGGTTCGAGCGCGAGGAGCCCAACCAGCTATGGCAGATGGACTTCAAGGGACAGAAGGGGTCCAGTGCAGCGATCGGCCCATTGTCTGTGCTGGACGATCACAGCCGCTATCTGATCGCGCTGGAGCAGACCGGCACGACGCGCAGCGAAGCAGTCCGCGAACGTCTGGAAGGAGCCTTCCGCAGCTGCGGGGTGCCGGACGCGCTGTTAATGGATCATGGCGTGCCGTGGTGGAATGCCCGTTCTCCGAACGGCTGGACGCAGTTGATGGTGTGGCTGATGAAACAGGGCGTGAGCTGTCTGTTTTCCGGTACGCGTCATCCTCAGACACAAGGCAAGGTGGAGCGATTCCATGGATCGCTGGAGCGTGCACGCAGCAGGGCGGACGCAGAACGGTGGCTGACGCAAAGTTGGCTGGATAACTTCCGCCACGAGTACAACCATCTGCGGCCTCATGAAGCTCTGGGCATGCGCACCCCGGCCAGTTTATGGCGACCCAGCGTGCGGACCTACGATCCCAATCCGCAGACCTGGGACTATGGCCCCGGGGCCGAGCTGCGCAAAGTCGGCCGACAGGGACATATCTACATCGGAGACCGCTCTTGGAAGGTAAGCCAGGCTCTGGCCTCGCACACCGTCAAGCTCGAACGAATCGATCAGCGCGTGCTGGTCTACTTCTGCC
>DASXLY010000219.1:0-4436 GCA_036495975.1 Occallatibacter sp.
CCGGTTGCGTTTAGTAGCCTGTGCTGCGCTAGGGACTACCAGAGAGCTGAGGGTTACTACACGTTCCTGAGGGCGTATGAGCGCGCGAAAGAGTGGACTCGGACCGCACCTAGCGAGGAGGTCGCGGCCAAGGAGATCTCCTTTTTCCCTGACATGGCCGGCGCGGTCCTGGCCGCTGCGGTCAAGCGCTACCAGAGCCTTGGCTGTTGGGACGGCGGCATCGAAATCCCGCGAGATCTCTACGAGCAAGCCCTTAGCGTCTTCCAGTCCGTTGGCGCGGTTGCTTGGCGGCATCGCTACGAAGAAGTCGTGGGGTAGTCGTCGCCTCCGCGCGAATTCACTGGGGGGACTTCTGGGGGTACCCCGAGGGTCAAAGACGAGGAAATTTGAGTAAGGATGGGTAATTCGCGATGAAGGTGCCAACCTCTGCGCAACCCTGGCAAACGGCGCGTTATCTAATAGATATATTGGAAATAAAGGACTTAGATTGGCTCCCCACGTTGGACACGTTTCGAACTTTTGCGTCACAAGGTGACCTCCGCTCGAACCGACGAAACCCCTTCGCCTGAACAGCCTGTGGATTAGGCTTGGGACCCTGTTCTGCTTGGTCAACCAGTTAGCCTGACTTTCGCACTTGGCAGGCATTTTCGGCGTTTGAGCAGGAGAATTCTCTTTGCTTTCAATGGCGGTACTCCGAAAACAGGCCAGGTGAAGACCTTGCCTCTGTTCTGAGGCTTCGATCTCTGGCATGCTGCTGCTGAGAGAATGTTTCTCCGCAGCACAAACCGGCGCAAGGACGGCAAGGATCATCGCTACTTCAGCGTGGTCGAGAATCGTAGATTGCCCGGCGGGAAGACAGCACAACGCACCGTTCTCTATCTCGGCGAGATCAATGACCAGCCGCAGGCGGCCTGGCGAAAGACGCTCGATGTATTCGATGAAGCCGAACAGCGGTTCACCTCCATGAGTCTGTTTCCCGATGACCGGGACCTTCCCGCCGATGCCATCGATAGCATACAGGTCCGGCTGAGCGGCCTGGAGCTGAAGCGTCCGCGGAGATTCGGCAACTGCTGGCTCGCCTGTGAACTCTGGCAACAACTGGGTTTGGATGAGTTCTGGCAACAACGTCTGCCGGAAGGCCGTGAAACGGTGAGTTGGGAAAAGGTGCTGCGGTTGCTCGCGGTCAATCGTTTGCTCGATCCCGGCAGCGAATTTCGTATCCATCGCCAATGGTATATAAACTCCGCCATGGATGAGTTGCTGGGGACGGGTTTTGAAGTGGCGGAGAAGGATCGGCTGTATCGGTGTCTGGATCGCGTGCTCGAACACAAGCAGGAGTTGTTCGCTTACCTGAAACAGAAATGGGCCGATCTGTTCGGGGCCGATTTCGAAGTTCTGCTCTACGATCTGACCAGCACATACTTCGAAGGGGAGATGGAACAGAATCCCAAAGCGCGGCGCGGCTACAGCCGCGACGGACGTCCGGACTGCGTGCAACTGGTGATCGCGCTGGTAGTGACACCCGACGGCTTTCCACTGGCCTATGAAGTAATGAACGGCAACACTGCAGATTGCTCCACACTGCGCGATTTTCTGGTGAAGATCGAAACCGCCTACGGCAAAGCGCGGCGGGTGTGGGTGATGGATCGCGGAATACCGACCGAAGCGATTCTCCAGGAGATGCGCGATCCACAACGGGAGACCTTTTACCTGGTAGGGACGCCCAAAGGACGCATCCATCAACACGAGAAGAAATGGCTCGATCTGCCGTGGCAGAAGGTGCGCGACTCAGTGGAGGTGAAGCTCTACCAGCATGAAGGGGAACTTTATGTTTTGGCTAAAAGCAGCGGACGGCAGGCCAAAGAAATCGCGATGCGGCGTAAGCGTCTGGCTCGCCTGTTGCGCCGGCTGCGCGCCATGCGAAAGAGTCTGCCCAAGCGGGATCAACTACTGCTGCGTATCGGCGCGGCGAAGAAGGAAGCGGGACGCGCCTTCGGCTTCGTGAAGATTCAGATTCCGGAGAAGGATCAAGAGGTCACGCGCGCGACATTCACGTTTCAAACCGACAAGGCGAAGCTCGAGGGTGCCGAGCAGCGCGATGGACACTATCTGCTGCGCAGCAATCTTACCGGCGAAGACCCGGCGGTGCTGTGGACACGTTATGTGCAGTTGACGCAGATCGAGAGCGTGTTTCGATCCCTGAAAAGCGAACTGGGCATTCGGCCGATCTATCATCAACTCGAACACCGCGCCGATGCCCATGTGCTCATCGCATTCCTCGCTTATTGCCTGCAGGTGACGCTGAAGAACCGGCTGATGATCCACGCACCCGGTCTGACGCCGGTCTCGGTGTTCGAAAAACTTTCCACCATTCAGATGGTGGAGGTGTGGATTCCGATGCTGGACGGCCGTTGGCTGGTCCTGCCACGCCACACTCAGCCGGAAGCCGATGTGCAGGCATTGATGGAGCAGATTCGCATCACACTCCCACCCCAGCCCCCGCCGCGAATCAAGTCCTCGCAACTGCCGCCTGTTTTGTCTCAGCAGCAGTCGCGGTCCCGTTTCCCGGATCGTGGGTACGATTCCGGCACCAGAGAGGACGCAGAGATATGAAATGGACAGCGCTGGAATCGATGATGCTTTCCGCGACTGCCTATGATCATTCGAAGAGGCTCCTGTACCTGCGATTCCGCAACACCGGCGACGTTTATCGCTACTTCGAGTTCCCGGCTCTCGATAATCAGGCCTTCCTCAGCGCCGAATCGAAGGGCCGCTTTTTCCTCTCTCACATCCGCGATCATTTCCGCTACGAGCGCATGGCCAAACTCAGCGCCGCCTGACTGGAAGACATTTCCTACTCGACACAGCCCCACTTTGTGGTGAAGACCTTTTAGACCCCTTCGCTGATTCTGAACGGCTTACCAGCTGCGGAACTCCTCAACTGCGAAAGACGGGCTAACGGCGGGTCTCGAAGATGAAAAAAGACAGCGGTGCAACCGGCAGGGAAGTTATGCCCGGTTTCAAACAGGATAGCTATTTTGGGAACGAACTTGCCGCGCTGTGGATCAACCAGGCGGTCAGCTTGCGGCGCGCATCACGCTCATTGGTGCCGCGGCACTGGGGACTTGATGGTACCAATGCTCCCATGCCACTTTCACGCTGCGGATCACTTCACTCCGATCAAATGGCTTCGGCAGAACATCCCAGGCGCCTAAGTTCAGAGCTTCCGCCCAAAGGCGCTCGTCAGCCAGTCGCGACGTAACGATCACGGACGGAGGATTTGGCATCGGCTCAATGTGCTTCAGCATATCGACCCACGTCCCCGGCATCAGTTGAAACTCGCAAACCACCACGGAGACGGCGTGGTCGTGCAACAAGTTCTTGGCGGTGGAGATTTTGTCCGCCTGAAGCAGCTTCCATGTGGAGTGCCCCATGATGTCCTGCAGGGACGCGTGATCCTGTTCATACGGACTCACGGAGAGGACGGTTAATTCGTTCCGATTTGTTTTAATCCCCGATTGGTTGTTCATATGAGATCACCTTGCTACGATTGCGATCTTCAACATACTCTTCCCGAGGCGATTCCTGTCACTAAGTACACAAGTTTCGCGACACGATTCGGCTTCGCGGGTTAGGAGCGGTCACCGCGACTGAAAGCCATTCGGATTCCTTCCGCTACGTGTACTAAGGAGAGGTACTAGATACCATAAATGTAAATCTGAATCTAAAATATGTCAAACATTTTTCCACAGTTTTTTCACCATGATTTTCTGCGAAGATCTCCAATCTTTTGTTCACGTATCGGACTATTGAGCCGGCTTTCGGATTACAGATAAGTGACGGTAACGATAAAGTAAATATCAAATTGATTTATTAGCCTGTGCTGGCATCTTCTCCCCTCGTTTTACCGGTTATTTTGACGGTAACGTGCCGGTATCTACCTGGCCCCGCATCGATTCCAGCAGACTTAGCCACTCGTCCATCCCTTCGCCGGTCTTGGCCGAAACCCGGATGGTGCGCATGCCGGGGCGCACTCTTTGGATGTTGTTTTGGACAACCGGCCAGTCGAATTCCACGGCTGCCGACAGGTCGGTCTTGGTAATCACGGCCACGTCCGCGCTGTTGAAGATGGTCGGGTACTTCAATGGTTTGTCTTCGCCTTCGGTCACCGACAGCAGTATCAGCCGGAGCTCTTCGCCGAGATCGTAAGACGACGGGCACACCAGGTTGCCCACATTTTCGATGAACAGGAAATCCAGCTCGCGGAGGTTCCACGGCTCCAGGGCGGTGCGGACCATTTCGGCTTCCAGGTGACAGACCGTTCCGGTAACGATCTGGCGGACCAGCGCGCGGCTGCGCGCGAGCCGTTCGGCGTCGTTCTCGGTTGCCAGGTCGCCCACCAGCGCCGCCACGCGGTAGCGCGGCTGCAACCAGGT
>DASXLY010000220.1:0-4253 GCA_036495975.1 Occallatibacter sp.
CATCAGGACTCAGAAGATCGAATGGGCTACCACCGGAGATTCCCGATTGAAGGTTCACAGTAGACAACAGCTTGCACGGCGGGGTGCTGGAGCAAAAGGTGACATTGAAGCTGGCCGCGGCCAGCTTCAACGTCAGTGCGAAGACGGCAGGGAGCCGATGGCTCCAAGAGTCATTCATAACGATATTCCTGTTTAGTTTAGTGCGAATTTTCGATTGACAAGTGATTCCGGTATCTGATGAAAGCCGAAGTCAATTCAGCCGGAGATCCCGCATTTCATCCTCGAACCAGTCGAACGGTTCATCACCTGTATTCACCATGATTGCCTTTGTCTCGAAATAGTGATCGAATGCCTCTTGACCGAACTCCCGCCCAGTGCCGGAATCCTTGACACCGCCCCAAGGAGATGCAGCGTCCACGCGATGATGGTCATTGATCCAAATGATTCCGGCTTGGAGGCCCTCCGCGACGCGATGCGCCCTCCCCACGTTCTGGGTCCTGATGCCGGCAGCGAGGCCATAGACGGAATCGTTTGCGATGCGCAAGGCGTCTTCTTCGGTGTCGAAGGGAATGACGACAGTGAATGGGCCGAAAACCTCCTCCCGCGCAATCCGCATCGATGGCTGCACATCGGCGAAGACTGTAGGCTCGAGATAGTAGCCGCCTGAGTCTTTCATAGCCTCGGGTATCGTCCCCCCGGCGACGAGACGGGCGCCCTCTTTGATCCCGATCTCAACGAAGTCGAGCACACGGGCCCGCTGGCGTTCCGAGATGAGCGGCCCCATTTGTGTCTTGCTGTCGAAAGGGTCACCAATCCTAATCGCTTTTGTCTTGACGGCCAGCTTGTCGACGAACTTTTGGTAGATCTTCTTCTGAACAAGGTGCCGGGACGCACAGACACAAGTTTGGCCTGCTCCAATGAACGCGCCGAAGGCAGCGTACGCCACCGCCTGGTCGACATCAAAGTCGTCAAACACGATTACGGGGGCTTTGCCGCCTAGCTACAGTGTCTGAACAGCGAAATGGCGCGCTGCCGCAGAGCCTGCGAGCCGCCCGGCTTCTGTTCCTCCGGTCAGAACAAGCTTGTTGATGTCCGAATGGCTGGAGAGCGCTTTGCCGGTCGTGGCGCCAAGACCGGTTACGACATTAAAGACACCCTGCGGTAACCCAGCTTGTGCGAACAGCTCAGCAATTCGTATTGTGGTCAAAGGAGTGTACTCCGATGGCTTCACCACTGTCGTGCAGCCAGAGGCGAACGTGGGCGCGAGATTTCGGCACGCAATGAGCAATGGATGATTAAAGGGGGCTATGTTGGCGACAACGCCTACGGGCTCGCGCAGGGTATAGGCCAGGTAGTTACCCTCCACCGGAATCACCGCATCCCGCCGAGATAATGCTAGACCGGCGTTATACCGGAAGAGGTCAGGGAGCTTCCTAAGCTGTGCCCGTGTCTCGCGAGTCGGCCGGCCATTGTTCAACGACTCAAGCTCGAACAATTCATCAAGGTGCTCTTCCAGTACATCACCAAGCGAGTAGACAAGTTTGGCGCGCGTCCGATTCGGCATTTTTCGCCAAGCGTCGTCTTCGAATGCTCGCCGGGCACTCCTGATAGCGGCATCGACATCATCGTCTGTCGCATTCACGGTATAGGCGATAACCTTTCCCGTGCCCGGCGCACGTATTGGAAATACCTCCCGTTGTCCAACCGGTTGTTCCCTTCCGTCGATAAAAAGGCCGCGTGCGGTTTCCGCGCCGGCGCTTGGCGGTGCGATTTGCGTAATCACGTCAGACATTTTGTTGGTCACTCACTGTCAAATTGCTGAAATCAGCGGTCTGCACAGACGCCTGTTCATCCATTGAATCGAAACAGGATTTTGCCCACACGACTTGATCTCATCGCGTGACCAATCGGTTCCTTGAACTGTTCCACTGGATACACCTGCTCCACGATAGCGGAGAGCGCCCCATCCGCGACGAACGCTCCGAGCTTCTGGTACGGGTCGATACCTCCGGCTGCGGCAATGACGTCTTTGGCGATGACGTCTTTTATGGCCGCAGTCAGGATTTCCCTGGCGCCGCTTGCCAAAGCTATGGATTTCGATGTTATTGACGCTCGGGCCTCTGTAAGGCACTCTTAGGTATCGTGAACATCGAACGGACGCAGATTGGCGATAAGGTTGTGTTGCATGTGGCCGGCCGTATGGACGCCGAAAGCGCCGTTCACTTCGAGGACCAGTGCGAGTCCTGCATGTCAGAGGGGTTCACGAGCATCGTCGCCGATCTGGGCGATCTCATATACGTGAGCAGCATGGGACTTGGTGCAATCGTGAGGATGGCCAAGAAGTTGCAGGATAAGGGCGGAGAGCTCCGAATCTGCTGCCTGACCGGGCTGGTCCGGCAATTGTTTGAGATCACCAAGCTCAACCGTGTCTTTCCTGCGCATGACTCGGTCGAGTCGGCACTTATGAAGAGCTGAGCGAACGGCTTGTCGAGCACCCCACAATCGCTGACGCTGCTCGCAAGGGTCGAATCGCTCGGGCCTGTTACGGAGTTCGTCAGAAAAGGCGCACGGGAGGCAAAGCTGCCGGAGTCACGCATGGGTGAGCTGGACCTCCTCATCGAGGAGATCTTCATGAACATAGCGCGCCACTCCTATCCGGAGGGCGCACCGGGAGTGGTAAACGTCACCTATCGGGTGTCCAGGCCGGGCGAGCTGGCGGTGGAGGTGGGCGATCAGGGGATTGAGTTCGATCCGCTGGCGGCGACTCCGCCGGATCTGACGCTGGATTTAGCCCAGCGGCCAATTGGCGGTCTCGGTATCTTTCTGTTGCGGACCTTTGCCAGTTCGCTGAGTTATCGCCGCGAACAAGGCTGGAACCGCTTGACTTTCGGAATCTCGTCGAACCCGTGATTCACGCCGGGATGCCCATTGGGGAGGCGGTTCGGTTTGCGCTGGCGCTGGTGCCGGTGCTGCTGTTTCTTGCCGCGTTACGATCGCTGGACAGCTATAAGCTGGTTTCCCCACGCACCGTTCTCACAGCGCTCGCGGCCGGCGCGCTGTCGGCGTTGCTCTGCTTTGCGATCAATACGATCGTTTTTCGGCAATTTCCTGCATACCAGGACGATTACGCCCGCTTCGGCGCTCCCGTGGTGGAAGAGTTAGCCAAGTCCGTTTACTGGATCTTTCTCATAGCAACGGCCAGGGTGGCGTTCATGGCGGATTCGGCCATCTGCGGCTTCGCGGTTGGGGCTGGATTCGCGCTGGTGGAAAACATCTCGTACCTCCACCTCCTGGAGGGCCACGGAATCGGTATCTGGATCCTGCGTGGGTTTGGAACGGCCGTCATGCATGGTGGTGTCGCGGCGTTTGGTGCGACTATCTCAGCGTATCTGCTCGATAGCCGGCAATGGCGCGGAGTGCGGCTCTTTATCCCTGGCGTGCTGGCGGCGGCTGTGCTTCACTCGTTATTCAACCAGAGCCTGCAGTCGCCGGTGTTGTCGACGGTCGCGGCGGTTACAGGCGTTCCGCTGATCTTCGGGTTCGTGTTTTACTTCAGCGAACACTCGCTGCGGCGGTGGTTGGGGGGCAATCTGGACCGCGACATCGACATGCTCAACATGATCGGATCTCAGGAGTTTCCTGAGAGCCGGGTCGGCACCTACCTGATGTCTCTGCAGGAGGCCTTTCCGCCCGAGCTGCGCGGCGATATGCTGTCTCTTCTGCAGTTGACAACCGAACTAAGCGTGCGGGCCAAGAGCGATCTTATGCTTCGGGAGTCCGGCCTGGAGGTCCCCCCCGACCCCGAGCTGGAGAGCCTGTTCACGGAGTTGAAGTACCTGGAGAGAAGTATCGGGCCGACCGGAATGCTGGCGGTCCGGCCACTGCTGTCGCAGACGCCGCGCGATCTGTGGCAGATGCATCGGCTGGGCCAGGGGCTGCGCTGAGACGTAAGGCGGACTATATGATTCCACGCGGGACTGGGAGACGATGAATCCTCAAGGTGAGGTGACTAGCCTGCTGGCCGCCTGGGGCAAAGGCGACCAGAACGCGCTCAACGAGCTAATGCCGCTGGTCTACAAGGAGCTGCATCGCATCGCGCGTCGCGCGTGGGTCGGCCAGGACCAAGGCAATACTCTGCAGCCGACGGCTCTGCTCAATGAGGCCTATCTGAAGCTGGCTGGAGCGGAGAACGCATCGTATGAGAACCGGTGTCATTTTTTCGCCGTAGCCTGCACGGCCATGCGGCAGATCCT
>DASXLY010000221.1:0-120430 GCA_036495975.1 Occallatibacter sp.
CGGAAAGTGCAGAAGAGATAGCACCCGACATAGTCACATTTGTTAAGGCCATAGGCCTTGAATCCAAAGAGCAGTAGATCCAGACACGGCGCCAAACAGTTGGTGACCACGCAGGCAGGAGTTTTTCAGCAGCCTGCTAAACGCGGGGACAATCAGAAGAACTTCGTGGAAGAAGTCCAAGTGCATCCATTTATGAGGCAACCGCCCGATGGAGGTGCAGTGCGGTATTGTGAAAGCAGAGACTTTGCCAACTCTTACTTCGCCACGGAACGGGCGATCACTATTGTGAGTACCGGGGCTCCCCGATTACACCCGCGACTCGCTGTACGAGGTACGCCACGGATGGTAGTTCTTCCTGGAGGAGGTCGTTGATGCCCTGCCTGCCCGCGATAGATCTTGACCACATACTGGCCCACACCGAGGAGGTCTGGCCGCTGATTCGCGGCGAGCGCTTTTTCATCACGGGCGCCACAGGTTTCGTCGGCACGTGGTTGACCGAAAGTCTTCTCTGGGCAAATCGTCGCCTGGGGTTGGGCGTTTCTGCGGTGCTCTTGACGCGCGACCCGGAGGCGTTTAGCCGGCGTGCGCCCCATCTGGCGGAGGCCCCCGAGGTGACTCTATGGGCGGGTGACAGCCGGAACTTTGCCTACCCCGAGGGAAGCTTTTCCTTGGTTATTCATCTGGCTACCGAGCCTTACTATCCGCCCAGTGCAGACAGCCCCGTGTCCTCTTTGGAAGGTGATCTTATGACGACGCGTCACGTGCTTGAACTGGCGCGTACTCGAGGCACACGCCGATTGCTCTTCACCAGTTCAGGGGCTGTCTACGGCAAGCAGCCAGCTGACTTAGGGCATATTCCCGAAGACTATGCGGGCGCTCCGTCGCCGACCGATGCGAACTCATCCTATGCCCAGTCGAAGCGCATCTCGGAGTTTCTCTGCGCTGTCTGGTCTCGTGTGTACGGCTTCGATGCCGTTATCGGTCGCCTCTTTACCTTTGCGGGACCGCTACTGCCTCTGGACGCCAACTATGCGGTGGGTAACTTCGTGCGCGACGTGCTGTCCGGCGGTCCCGTGCGGATTCGGGGCGATGGTACTCCGTATCGATCCTACCTGTATGCGGCGGACCTGGCGATCTGGATCTGGGTTCTGCTTCTGCGCGGTGAAGGTGGCACAGCTTACAACATTGGATCGCCCCATGAGATTTCCATCGTGGACCTGGCACACAGAGTCGTAGAGGTAGCCGATCCGGCTGCGGAGATCCGTATTGAGCGCGAGCCTGTGCCCGGATCCGCCCCGTTACGGTATGTACCGGCCACGGACCGCGCAGCTCGACTAGGACTCGAATCCTGGATTCCGTTGGATGTATCTATCCGACGGATGTGCGAATGGCACTTGAAGACGCATCAGGCAGGCGGAAACCATTGTGTAGTAGGGCCTCAGTTTGAGGAACACTAGACACCAAATCGCCGTGTATCATCTCGAAAGAAGACCACCAAGCGAATAACCAGTCTGTCGGGGAGGTATGATGTTCGATCTTCGCAAGAAAAGCATTTTGATTACTGGCGGAACGGGATCGTTTGGCAAGAAGTGCGCGCGGATTCTTCTGGATCAGTTCGAACCCAGTCGGTTGATAATTTTTAGCCGCGATGAACTCAAGCAGCATGAAATGCGAACCACCGGCTTCGACCACCCCAGTCTTAGGTATTTCATCGGAGATGTTCGCGATGTCGATCGCCTCCGCCGTGCGATGGTCGGTGTTGATGTGGTCATTCATGCAGCCGCCCTCAAGCAAGTGCCGGCGTGCGAATACAATCCGATTGAGGCGATTCAGACCAATGTAAACGGCGGCAAGAACGTTATCGAGGCAGCGCTCGATAACAAGGTGCAGCGCGTTCTGGCAATGAGCACCGACAAAGCCGTAAACCCAGTGAACCTCTATGGAGCAACGAAGCTTGTCGCGGAAAAGCTCTTCGTTCAGGCCAACGCCTATCGCGGGGGAGACCAGATCCGGTTTAGCTCGGTTCGTTATGGAAATGTCGCTGGCAGCCGAGGTAGTGTTATCCCCTTGTTTCTGCAGCAGCGGACGTCGGGCAAAGTCACCGTCACGGACCCGAGAATGACCCGTTTCTGGATCACGCTTGAGCAGGGAGTCCGTTTTGTACTGGATTCGATCGAAACGATGGTCGGCGGCGAGGTGTTTGTTCCCAAGATCGCCAGTATGCGGATGGTCGATCTGGCAAGAGCCATTGCACCTGATTGCGAAATTCAGGTGATCGGGATACGGCCCGGGGAAAAACTGCACGAAGTGCTGCTCTCCGAAGATGAATCGCGCCATTCGGTAGAACTGGCAGACCGTTTTGTAATTCAGCCGGCACACCCATGGTGGAAAGACCAGCCAATGCCGGCGGGCAAAGCCCTGCCAGAAGGTTTCCGGTACGACAGTGAAACGAACGCCAAATGGCTTTCAGCACAGGAACTGCTTGAGATGATGAGCGAACCCGAGACAACCATTGCCTCAGCTTCCAATTAGTCTTCGTGAATGCACAGGCATTCGAGTTAGTTTTCAGGTTTCGAGGGAGGAATCGTGTACTGCTGGCCCCCGCCCTAAGCGCCAATGTGCGCTACTAATGTTGGTAGAATCGAAATCAATCCATGCGCGTATCTGACTATATAATCGAATTCCTCGTGCAAAGAGGAATTCAAGATGTGTTCATGGTCTCCGGTGGTGGGATCATGTATCTCACAGATGCCGTCGGCCTGAACCCAAAAATTCGCTACTACTGCAATTATCACGAGCAGGCGTGCGTCGTTGCGGCGGAGGGATATGCTCGCGTGCGCAATGGCGTGGGAGCATGCCTCGTCACGACCGGACCGGGTGCTGCGAATGCCATTTCTGCCCTGCCTGCGGCATTCGTGGACTCCATTCCTTTGTTGGTAATTGCAGGCACCGTGAAGCGGGAGCTGATCGCGGATTTTGATAAGCTTCGTCAGCTAGGTCCACAGGAAGCCAATACAGTTGCGATGGCGAGGCCGGTCACCAAATACGCTAAGAGCGTTCGCGATCCGCAAACGATCCGCTATGAAATGGAATATGCCTACGCCCAGGCCACCAGTGGGAGGCCTGGCCCAGTATTTCTTGAGATTCCAGTTGACGTACAGGGCTCCTTGATCGATCCCCAAACATTCATTGGCTACACCGCCCCGGAGACATCCGGAGAGAAGCTTGCCGAACAGGTTGCTCATATCGCCGCGTTGGTTCGGCAAGCGAAACGGCCAATCCTCGTCTGTGGAAATGGCGTTCACCGCGCGGGTGCGCAGCAGCTTTTGCGGACTCTGCTTGATCGGCTGCGAATTCCCATTGCGCTACCCCTCACGGCCAAAGATGTGATCGAAGAGGACCACCCCCTGAATATAGGGGTTTTTGGCACTGCCGGCCAGCGACGCGCCAACTTTGCCATCCAGAACAGCGACTGTCTTCTGGCAATTGGCGCCGGCCTGAACGTGCAAAAGGTCGGTTTCAATGCGGCAGGTTTCGCACCGGAGGCTTACAAGATCATCGTGGACATCGATGATGCTCAGCTGAAGCACCAGATACTCCTGCCAGACCTGGCGCTGCAGGCCGACGCCGGCGATTTTCTGCGTGAAATGCTGGCCCAACTCGAATCAGCGCCCTATTCCGCGTCTTTCCGCTGGTTAAACGCCTGCGCAAACTGGAAAGCGCGATACCCCTTGGTCGTGAGCGGATATTTTGAGGATCGTGAGCACGTCAACAGCTATGTTTTCTTCGACCGCTTGTCTGACGCGCTTGGCCCAGACGACGTTGTCGTAACTGGGGACGCGCTGGATGTAGCTAGCTTGTTCCAGACGTTTCGGGTCAAGAGCGGCCAGCGCACCGTCACCAGCGGCTGGGGAGCGATGGGCTGGTGCCTGCCGATGTCCGTGGGCGCTTGCGTGGGGCACGGAAGCAAGCGGGTAATCTGCGTGACCGGAGATGGCAGCTTCCAGTTCAATTCACAGGAATTGCTCACCATCAGTCACTACCGCCTGCCGATCAAAATGTTCATTTTCAATAACCGCGGCTATTCAAACATCCGGGGAACACAGGAAGGCTTCTTCGAGCGGCGTTTTGTAGGAGCCGATCAGGCTTCGGGAGTGGGAAATCCGGACTACCACAAACTGGCTTTGGCCTACGGACTCAGGTATTCCTTTATTCGTAACAACTCCGATCTGGAGTCGGGAATTCGGAGTTTCTTAGAGCAATCCGGGCCGGGGCTTTGCGAAGTGAACATCTCTCCTGAACAGAGGATATCGCCCAAGGCATCCGCGTTCCGCCGCCCAGACGGCACCTTTGAGTCCCGGCCTTTAGAGGACATGGCGCCGTTCCTCCCCAGGGAAGAAGTATGGGAGAATATGCACCTGTTCGATGATGAGCAACAGGTTGCAGAAAACTTTGAAGTACTGGCGGAAAAAGGCGAGAATGATCCGGAGGGGAGCACTAAACCTGCGTGAAGTTTCTTAGCGTTGTCACCGGCTGTTATAACGAGGAAGAGAACGTCCGTGAGCTGTACGAGAGGATCACGCGAGTTTTTGCCGAGGAATTGCCAGAATACTCCTTCGAGTTGATCCTGATCGACAATTGCTCGCAGGACAAAACGGTTGAGGTTCTGCGCGGCATCTGCAGTGAAGACACCAGGGTCAAAGTCATCGTCAATAACCGTAACTTCGGCCACATCCGGTCGGGCTACCATGCGATATTCCAGGCCAGGGGTGATGCCATTATCGCCATGGCCTCCGACCTCCAAGACCCGCCGGAGATGATCCCCCAATTCGTGCGGAAATGGGAGGCCGGTTACAAGATTGCGCTCGCGCAGAAAACCACGAGCGAAGAGTCCGCGTTGTTTTTCCTTGTGCGCAAGGCTTATTACCACTTGGTGAACCGGCTATCCGATGTTCCGCTGGTCAAGAATGTCACCGGATTCGGTATCTATGACCGCTGCGTGATCGAGCAGATTCGCCAGATCAACGATCCGTATCCCTATTTTCGCGGGTTGATCTGCGATTTGGGATACGAGCAGGCGCTCATCCCCTTCAACCAGCCGGCGCGTAAACGCGGCTTCACCAAGAACAACCTGTACACCCTCTATGACATGGCAATGCTCGGCTTCGTCAACCATTCCAAGGTGCCGCTGAGGCTTGCCATCTTGAGTTCGTTTTGCGTCGGTGCGATCAGCTTCCTGTTCGGCTTTGCCTACCTTGTCTACAAATTACTGTTCTGGACAACTTTCCAGGCGGGTACCGCGCCAGTGGTGGTCGGCCTGTTTTTCCTAGGCGCAGTGCAGTTGTTCTTCATTGGCATGATCGGCGAATATGTGGGCGCCATTCACACTCAGATTTTGTGTCGTCCGCTGGTGGTTGAGAAGGAGCGAATCAACTTCGAGGCATTGGCCCCTGAACCCGAAACAGCCGAGGCAGAGTTGGCGCGCATAAACCGCGACGCTACACATCAGCCGCGGTAGCTTGTAAAGAACAGTACACCGTTTTCTTCGCGTTGGAGGCGGAAGCCCGCGTTCTCCGCAATTCTGATCGAAGCCGTATTTGCCGGTTTGATTTGGGCCACGAACACCCAATCTGGATGCTCATCAACGACCTGTTTGACAGCTCGCTTCGCAATTCCTGTTCCTCGCCGTTCGGGCGCGATAGTCCATGAAAGATCCTTTTTCCCATCCGGTAGAGAATCAATACGCAGGGTGCCAACCGGTATCCCGAATTCTTCAACGATGAACAGACTCCGGTCTGTGCTCCGAAGCGCTCGATCCAGCCAGCGTGCATGTTCATCGAACTGGACGATTGCCGAATTGAGAGAGTTCATTCGGGTCGCTTCGTCATTCCGCCACGCCAGCAGAATCTCGGAATCTGCGATCCCGGCTTTTCTCAGAAGCATCGAAACACGCTCGCGCAGATCAATCCCCTCGTGCACAAACCATCCTAAAGCATCTTGGCTCTTGTGCTCACGATTTGCTAGTGGACAGTTGATCAATGGCCTGATTATCTGGTGCACCCTTGAAAGCTGCGTGAGGAAAGGAGTAGAGGTCTTGTCGAACTTCAGAGTCGGTCATGATGCCGCAGCATCGAAAACACATAGGCAAGATGCGCTCATTGCCGATGATCGACGCGCGCGCAACTCGCTCAAGCTAAATTTCCAGTATGAACAAACTTCCGAAAGAAGCGAATGTAAACTCAAGGTCTACCTGTTACCAGCGGATTACCTTGACAAGCCGACGAAACAAGCTCGGATACTCGGGTCAAAGAGATCTGCGGCATGTTCAAGGAAAGTTACAAAGGGACCCTTTGGATCTGATCCTGTGACGGATGTACCATTTCGATCAATTCCCATCTCCAAACACCTCATTGTCTGATAGATACTGGGATATAGGATCGCCGAACGACTCGTGCGACCAGGTGAGCTGTTTGATTGAAGCGCTAGAGTGCGTGATTTGCGACGGCCCAATCGACTTGCTGACGAGGGCGTTGGTGGCGCCATTCTTAGCGGAGCGTATCTGGAAGAGAAAGCCGTTCTGTGTAAACCTGGTCAGGTGCCGATCATGTGGATTCGCGTTTTACAATCCTCGTCTCGATGATGCCGATTTGCGGAATTTATACGAAGGTTATCGTTCGGACGAATACATACGCATGCGGCATTCAACGGAACCATGGTACACAACCAGCTTTAACGCTGATCTCTCCTCGCAAACAAACTATGAAAAGCGCAGGGAAAGGCTTGAACCAATTCTGAAGAAGTATCTCGGGCAGCGAGAGATCAAAAGGGTTCTCGATCACGGAGGCGACCACGGCGACCTGGTGCTTGGGTTGATCGAGGGGGCCGAGCCATTTGTCTATGACATCTCGGGAGTTGCTCCCGCCCCAGGCGTCACGTCGACCACCGATCCGAAAGCAATTAATCCTGACCTGATCATTAACAGCAATGTGCTTGAACACGTAGGCTTTCCAAGGGCGCTGGTTACAGACATTCTTCGTGCTGCTCCAGATCAAGGCTTAATCTTTCTTGAGGTGCCGTGTGAAGTAGCAACTGGGGTCTCCCGTATCCTCCGCCGCATTACGCAAATCGGAATCATGAGTCTCTATAGGCCTTCGCTGGCTCCCTACATACTGCGGCCGGCAGGGTTATACATGATGCACGAACACATCAACTACTTCACCGAACGCTCCTTGATCGAACTGATGCGGAAATGTGGTGGTACCGTAGTCAGCGCCGGTACATACTTCAGCTCGGCTCGAACGGGGAGTGCGGACGTGGCGTGGTGCCTCGGCCAAAAGTAGCCGATTTCGACCAACCCGTTGGGCGACAACATCGGCATGAGGCGCTAGAAACTTGCCGGCAAGACGTCGAACACAGAGAATGTTAGAGAGGCACAATGGAATGCCGGATCATATCTTGATTCCATACGGGCGGCAATGCATCGATGCCGACGACATCGAAGCCGTGGTCGATGTACTGCGTTCGGACTGGCTGACCCAGGGCCCCGCCATCGAGCGTTTCGAGCAGGAGGTGGCCCGCTATTGCGGTGCGGCCCACGCAATTGCTGTGTCCAACGGCACTGCCGCCTTGCACCTCGCATGCCTCGCCTTGAAAGTCGGCCCCGGCGATACGGTTTGGACAACTCCTAACACATTTGTTGCTTCGGCGAATTGCGCTCTTTATTGTGGCGCGAATGTCGACTTCGTAGACATCGATCCCCGTACATTCAACATGTCGCCGGAGCTTTTGGCCGCGAAACTGGAAAAGGCCGAGACACAAGGACGACTTCCCAAGGTCATTGTGGCAGTCGACTTTGGAGGGCAGCCGTGCGAACTGAAACAGATAGCTCTGCTGGCGAAGCGCTACGGATTTCACGTGCTTGAAGATGCCTCACACGCGCTAGGTGCGGAATATTGCGGCTCAAAAGTCGGATCCAATGCCTATTCCGATATCACCGTGTTCAGTTTTCACCCGGTCAAGATCATGACCACCGGTGAAGGCGGGATGGCGCTCACAAATGACCCCGAGCTGGCGAGGCGTTTTCGTCTGCTGCGCACCCACGGCATCACGCGCGATCCGAGCGCAATGTCCGGCGCCATCGAAGGTGGATGGTACTACGAGCAACTTGAGCTGGGCTTCAACTACAGGATGACGGACATCCAGGCCGCCTTGGGCTCAAGCCAATTGCGGAAGGTGGATCAGTTTATAGCGCGTCGAAGTCAACTGGCCCGGCAGTATGACCAAGCGCTCCGAGAGCTGCCCCTGCGCCCGGCTGAGCAATTGGAGGGGTCTTGTTCCGCTTATCACCTTTATGTCATCTGTCTGGAGCAGGAGAGAGGTTCGCGCGCACGTCGCGATGTCTTTTCCGGGCTGCGGCAGGCCGGTATAGGAGTCAATGTCCACTATATCCCGGTGCACACACAGCCATACTACCGGCGCTTTGGTTTCAAGCCCGAAGACTTTCCCAACGCGCTCCGTTACTATCAGGGTGCTATTAGCCTGCCGCTGTACTACGGATTGACGGACGAGCAACAACAGTACATCATCGAGAAACTCAAAGAGCAGTTAAGCGCGTGATGGATATCGTGATCAGAGCAGATGCCTCCGCCCAGCTTGGGACTGGCCACATGATGCGCTGCCTCACGCTTGCTCATGCGCTGAAGCAGGAGGGAGCCTCGGTTGCATTTGTCAGCCGAGAGATGCCGGCAGCTCTAGAACGCCTGGTCTCAAAGAATTTCTCACTGCATTGGCTCAAAGCATGTACAGGAACAGAACGTTCCCTTGCCTCTGAAGAGGATGCACTTGAGACCGTCCAATACGTGAACTACCTCGGAAAACCGGATTGGATTGTCATAGACAATTACTCCATCGGTCTCGATTGGGAGCGGCAAGTCAGGCCCCATGTTAAGAGAATCATGGTCATCGATGATCTCGCAAATCGCGCCCATGATTGTGATGTGCTTCTGGATCAGAATCTCTCTCCGAATTTCGAGATTCGCTACGATGCGCTCGTGCCAACTGATGCACTGAAGCTGTTGGGCCCCAGGTACGCTCTGCTGCGCTCTGAGTTCTATGAGGCGCGTAACCGTCTACGGGTCCGCGACGGGCACATCCGATCCATTCTCATTTCCTTTGGCGGTTCCGATCCATCCAATGAAACAACCAAGGCTTTGCGCGCGATGTTGCTGCTGGGGCCTTCCGGCATCGATCTGGAGGTAGTTCTCGGAGGAAGCAACCGGCAGGTTGAGGCAGTGTCGAATCTTTGCTCGCAGTTCGCCCATGCACGCCTGCTTCACGATGTTTCCAATATGGCCGACTTGATGGCCAAAGCAGACCTGGCGATTGGCGCCCCTGGAACGACGACCTGGGAACGTTGCCTTCTCGGCCTGCCGGCTATCGCGATTGTTTTGGCACCGAATCAGCAATTGGTGGGCGAGGGTATGGGCTCGGCTGGCGCGATAGTTAATCTTGGCTGGCACAGTGATGTGACTTCGGTGAAAATAGCGGAGGCCGTAGCGCAGCTCCGCGACAATCCGCAAACAGTGCTGGAAATGGGACTGGCAGGGCTCCGCGTTATGCAGGACAACAACGGGGTGGCGCGCCAGCAAATCTTGGGTGCAATCCTAAACTGGAAAGAACAGGGTCATGGACAATCCATCTGAAGCCATCGTGATCGGGAACCGAAAGATCGGACTTGGTTACAAGCCTTTCATCATTGCGGAGATGTCCGGCAATCACAATCAGTCCTTAGAACGCGCGCTCGAGATAGTGGAGGCGGCCGCCAAGGCGGGGGTCGATGCCCTGAAAATCCAGACGTACACCCCCGATAGCATGACCCTCGAGCTGGAGAATGACGACTTCCTGATCTCCGATCCACAGAGTCTCTGGAAGGGCAAGTCTCTCTACAAGCTTTACCAGGAGGCGTACACGCCGGCGGCATGGCACAAACCGATCTTGGGGCGTTGCCGTGAATTGGGATTGATTGGTTTTAGTACGCCATTTGACGAATCAGCAGTGGATTTTCTGGAATCACTCGATGTGCCATGTTACAAAATAGCGTCTTTCGAGAATAACTATTTCGACTTGATACGCAAGGTTGCGTCCACGGGCAAGCCGGTCATCATGTCGACCGGGATGGCTTCGCTTGCTGAGCTAGACGAAGCTGTCGGCGCAGCCCGGAGCGCCGGATGCAAAGAGTTGGTGCTTTTGAAATGCACTAGTTCGTATCCTGCTACTCCGGAGCACACGAACTTGCGGACCCTGCCCTCCCTGCGCGCATTGTTCAACTGCGAAGCTGGTCTTTCCGACCACACCGGGGGAATTGGCGTGGCGGTTTCCAGCATCGCCTTAGGCTGCACCGTGATCGAGAAGCATTTCACACTGAGCCGCGCAGAGGGCGGCGTGGATTCCGCGTTTTCACTGGAGCCACAGGAGATGAGGGCGCTAGTGGGGGAAACGGAGCGAGGGTGGCAAGCATTGGGGAAGGTAATGTATGGTCCGACAGAACCGGAAAAGAAGTCCTTGATTTATCGCCGTTCCCTTTACATTGCAATGGACATGGAAAAGGGCGAGATGCTGACAAAAGAGAGTGTCCGTTGCATTCGGCCGGGCTTAGGCCTGCCGCCCAAATGCTTTGACTTGGTCCTGGGGAAAAGAATCAATCGCGGCGTCAAAAGAGGAACGCCCCTGACCTGGGAGATGATTGATTAGATTGACGACCTGGTTTTGATCTTTGAATATTTCCACGATCAATCCCATACATGATTGTGTTGAGATCAGGAATCCGCACATTCGGCGTTGATTCGACTGAAAGCCGATTGAAGGCTCAGTGTCGCAAAGCTGCTTGCTGCCTGTCGAACACTGCGCCCGGATCCGGCATAGCAAACCCCAAAGAAACTCATCCGAAGAGTCAGTGGCTCTTAAAACGGAAACCGCCAGCCTCTCGAGCTATCTCCCACTCCTGGGTCGATATCGCTGATTGCCGCTAAGCTTTTGGCTCATTCGCGCAGGGAGAGAGACTCAAACCTGCGCTTCATCGCGCGCGGCGACAGAATTCGACACAAATTCCGTAATCACCCCAGCCACGTAGTCCAGCATCGATTCAGTCAGGCCTGGGTAGACGCCGATCCAGAAGACGTTGTTCATGGCGAAGTCGGTGTTCTTCAAATCGCCGACCGTCCGGAATTCGCATCCTTCATAAGCCGGCTGGCGCATCAGGTTTCCGCCGAACAGCTGGCGGGTACCGATCTTTTTCGCCTCAAGAGCGTGGACCAATTCCTGTCGTGAAAACGGCGCCGATTCACGCACCCCGATGGGAAAACCGAACCACGAAGGATCGGAGCCTGGTGTTGCTTGCGGAAGCACAAGCACATCGTGCAGCGGTTCTAAAGCGTTGTAAATGTATTGGAAATTTTCTTTCCGCCGCTGAATGAAATGTGGCAGCTTGCCGATCTGCGAGGCTCCCAGCGCAGCCTGCATATCGGTTGCCTTCAGGTTGTATCCGATATGCGAGTAGGTGTACTTGTGATCGTAGCCGCAGGGGAGCGAACCCAGCTGCCAGTCGAACCGCTTACCACACGTATTTTCCTTTCCGGGTTCGCACCAGCAGTCGCGGCCCCAGTCGCGGAACGATTCGATGATGACTTTGAGGTTCGGCGAATTTGTCAGGACCGCACCACCTTCGCCCATTGTGATGTGGTGTGCGGGATAGAAACTTACCGTTGCTATGTCGCCGAAGGTGCCGACGTTTCGTCCTTTCCAGGTCGCTCCCAGGGCATCACAGCAATCTTCGATGAGCCACAGGTCGTGTTTCTTCGCGAAGGCCGTGACGGCGTCGATATCAAACACATTGCCCAGGGTGTGGGCGATCATGATGGCGCGGGTTTTCTGGCTGCGCGCCGCCTCGAGTTGTGTGACGTCGATTTCATAGGTCGGCAGCACGACATCCACAAACACCGGTACGAGCCGGTTTTGGAAGATGGGATTGACGGTGGTCGGGAATCCTGCGGCCACGGTGATGACCTCATCGCCGGGCTTCAGCCGCCGATCGCCCAGCTTTAGCGAGGTCAGCGTACTCAGGGCCACCAGATTTGCCGATGATCCGGAGTTGACGAGGGAGGCGCTCCGCACTCCAACGAAGCGCGCCAGTTTCCGCTCAAAATCTTCAGCGAAGCGCCCGGTGGTGAACCATGCATCCAGGGCCGAATCCACCACTGCGCTCACATCGCCGGCGTCGATGACCTTGCCGGATATGGGAACCGGCGAAACCCCCGGCTTGAATTCCGTGGGAGGAAAAGCCTCGGCGAAGTACTGCGCCGTGAGGTCCAGAATTTGTTGCCGAAGCCGTTCCCTGCCATTGGTCATCTGGGGGTCCACTCCCAAGCATATCCAATCGAATCATCGCGGTGTAGTGTATTAGTCAAGGAAAGCCACCAAGGTACCAAGTTGTATTCTGGCTGCCGTGCAATCTTTTTTATTGGGCAGCAAGGGGAAGCAATGAAAGCAGTTATCCTTGCCGGAGGTCTCGGGACCCGGCTCAGTGAGGAGACCACCGTACGGCCCAAGCCGATGGTCGAAATCGGGGGGCGTCCGATGCTCTGGCACATCCTCAAAATCTACTCCCATCATCAGATTAACGATTTCATCAT
Organism: Occallatibacter sp.; assembly: GCA_036495975.1. Lineage (GTDB taxonomy): Bacteria > Acidobacteriota > Terriglobia > Terriglobales > Acidobacteriaceae > Telmatobacter. Next base: position 12,687 of record DASXLY010000221.1, read on the forward strand.
CTGCTGCGGATACAAGGGCTATCTGATCAAGGAGTACTTCGCCAACTATTTCCTGCACATGTCTGACGTGACGTTCGATATGGCTGAGAACCGCATGCAGGTCCATCAGAGCGTCGCCGAACCGTGGCGCGTCACCCTGGTCGATACGGGCGAGAGCGCGGCAACGGGCGGAAGGTTGCGCAATATTGCCCGGTACGTCCAGGACGAAGAAAGCTTCTGCATGACCTATGGCGATGGGGTCAGCGATGTCGATATCACTGCTTCGATCGCGTTCCACAAGAGCCACGGCAAGCAGGTGACGGTCACTGCTGTTCATCCAGCCGCCCGTTTCGGAGGCCTGAGCGTCGAGGGTGCGGCGGTGCACGCCTTCCGCGAGAAGCCTGAAGGGGAAGGCGGATGGGTGAACGGGGGCTTCTTCGTGCTGTCGCCTTCCGTCATCCAGGAGATTCCCGGCGAGAGCACGACGTTTGAGTTCGGTCCCATCCAGCGCCTGACTGAACGGAACGAGGTGCAGGCGTTCTTCCATCACGGTTTCTGGCAGCCCATGGACACGGTGCGCGACAAACAGAAGCTTGAAGAGCTGTGGGCCAGCGGGAGTGCTCCCTGGAAGAGCTGGTAAGTTTCTAGGGACTAGGGACTAGGGACTAGGGACTAGGGACTAGGGATGCCGTGTCTTTTGCTGCCGTGGCGGAATTTTTTCTCCTTTTGGACCTAAATTATTCATTCGATGAGCTTTAGTTTGCGGTTGGTCCCGTGAGCCATTGATTACAAATGTCTTAAGTCTCAAAATCGTCATAAATAATGGTTTAGCTGCCGTTTTTGGCATTTTGCATCCTTTTCGGGGCAGGATGTCCCGCGTTGCGTTTGTGGCTTTGGCAGGTCGTTAAGGGGCAGCGCGCAAAAAGAGGGTAGGAGCGGTCAACATAGAGTCATTGTGCGCTTTTGGGCCGTAATACCTTGCAAAATTCAGGGGAGAATCTTCCCTTTGGATTGAATGAGTTGGCGACGAAAGCGGGGCGGAGGGGGTTGACAACAACTGCGCCAAGTCGCGGCTTTGGCACTATTCATTGCGCAAAGCGACTGAGGGTTCGACCTTCATTCCTGCACGAGCGGGAATGAGGATCGCGACGATGGCCACGAGACCCAGGAGGATGGGAACCGCAATAAAGGTGGTGGGGTCGTAGATGCTGATCTGGAAGAGAAGACTTTTCAGCATCCGGGAGGTAGCAATGGCCACACCGAACCCGATTGCGCTGCCGGCTAGCACCATGCGCAGACCGTCCTGCGCAATGAGGCTAAGAATGTTTGTCCTGGTGGCGCCGAGGGCCATGCGCACGCCGATCTCATGCGTGCGCTGCGTCGTCATAAAAGCGATGAGACCATAAAGCCCGACAACCGCTAGCGCCAAGCCCGTAAACGCAAAGAAGCCAAGCAGTGTCGTCTCAAAGCGCGGGCGGTCCGCCATTCGGCTGATGGTTTGATTCAGAGGCTCTATCTCAACAGGAACGGTTCGATCAATCGAAACAACTTCCGACCTGACCCATGGTTCAATCGCAGAGGCCGGCATCGCCGAATGGATGACGACAATCAATCTGTTTCCGCTCCAGTCGCTGGGCACGCTCCGGCGGAGTGTGTACATTTCCGGGTCACTTTGTTCGGTGAGCCCATTGTTTTTTACGTTGTCTGCCACGCCGACGATGATGCATCCAGGGCCTCTGAAAAGCTTATCTGGTGCGAACCTCTTGCCGATGGGATCCTCGCCCGGGAAGAGGCGCACAGCTAATAACCGGCTCAGGATCGCTTCCCGCTCATCTCCTGTGCGATCCTGTTCTGCGAAATTTCGCCCGCGAACAATGGGAATATTGAGTGCACGAAAATAGTCGGGCGTGACGGATCGGCCGGTCACGTCTCCTCCGGTCGCGGGTGGGACCGGCGGCTTGCCTTCCACTTGAAGATCGGAGTACCGAAAGCTTTGTGAGCCTCCGGCCTCAGGCGGAATCGAAGTAGTCATTCCCACCGCTAACGTGCCGGGCAGCCGCCTCAACGATGATTCAAGACGAAGATAAAAATCCATCAGCTTCTGGTCGGTGTTGTAGCGCCACGAGGGAAGCGCCGCCTTGACGGTCAGCACTCCACCGGTTTGCATACCTAGATTCTGTTCCTGGATCTTCGCAAAGCGCCCGACAACAAGATGATGCTGACGGCGATTTGTGTTGTGACCAGGCTGCGCCTCAGAAAAGCACGACTTCGTGACATCGATGCTTTCGCGTTCAGCGCGGCCAATCCCGGCTTTTCGAGCGCCGCGGCGAGACCGAAGATCACTCCGCAGAGGCAGGAAAGCAGGGCCGCGAACACAGCAATCCGCAGATCGAGATGGACCTTGCTGATGAACGGAATTCCCGTCGGGGCGAGGCGGACAAACACCATGACCAGCCCTTGCGCTAAGGCAAGTCCGGCAACGCCTCCCGCAAATGAGAGCAATAGAGCTTCAGTGAGTGCCTGGCGGATGAGCCGGCCACGGCTCGCACCGATTGCCGAGCGCACCGCAAGCTCCCGTTGTCGGCCGGCTCCGCGCGCCAGCATCAACCCCGCCACATTGGCGCACGCGATCAGCAAAACCGCAAGAACAAATCCGAAGAGCACCCACGCGACCGGTCGTATATCCTGCGTTTCTTTGTCCCGCAGCGTCCGGATGCTAAGGCGAACCCCGCCTTTCGCCCTGGGGGGAAACAGCTTAACGTCGCCATTGAACAGCGGTAGCATCTGCGCGTATGCCTGCTGCAGGCTGACACCGGGTTTGAGGTGCGCAAATACCCGCTCTGGGTAGCCGAAACCCCCATTGACTGTCTGTTGAACTGCAGGATCGAGCGCAAAAGGCGAGATGATATCCGCGGATTCCAGCGTGGGAAACTGAAAATCCTTTGGCAGTACCCCCACAATGCGAACGGAATCCCCGTCCACATTGATCATGCGGCCTAAAATGTGAGGATCGTTGTTGTAGTGGCCCTTCCACAGACCATAAGAAATCATCACTACGTGGGGTCCGTTGGGACGATCTTCTTCCGGCAGAAAGTTGCGGCCCAGAAGCGGAGAGATTCCGAACAAGGGTAGAAAGTTCGCCTGGAACGAGATGCAGCCCAGTTGCGCGGGATTATCTTCCACCAGGTCGCAATTCTGAACCCCTGTGCTCTGGGCCGCGAGAGCCGAAAAAGGCGTCTGATCCTTCTGCCATTCCACATAGAAGCGGCCCATCACGAACTCCTGCCGCTCCAGCGAGTGCACGAATCCGATGGAGACAATTCGAGTGGGGTCTGCATAGGGCAAAGGCCGGAACAAAATGCGGTCCACCACGCTGAAGACAGCAGTGGTTGCGCCGATGCCGAGGGCAAGAGTGATCAGGACGCTGATCGTAAACAGTGGATAGCGGCGAAACCCGCGTAGCGCAAAACGAATGTCCTGCCATACCGTGCCGATCCACCAGCCGGGACGCTCCTGTTCGCATTGCTCGCGCGTGCTTTCGAGGGCGCCAAACTCGACGAGGGCCTGGCGGCGAGCTTCCGTGGGGCTCAGTCCGCTCGCAGTCTTCTGAGCAATGGACTGCTCGACGTGAAACGCCAACTCCTTTGCGACATCATCTTGCCTGCGCGGGAGAAAGAAATATCGCATCCTCGTCAAGAACTCGGTGATCATGAGGCCGCCTCCGCCGCGCGGCTGAAGACAATTGCGTCAGGCATGTTTCCCCCGGCGTTTGACAACAGAATTACCCTCGCTCCTGTCGAATGTCAAGGGGGCGCGCATCAGGGGCGGGAGAAGGCCCGCAGCTCCGAGCCTGTTCATTCCCGCTGATAAACTCGTTAACGTGCCAGACCAGGAAAAGCCTCCCGTATTTCTTCTTGACGCGATGTCGTTTATCTTCCGCGCATACCATGCGATGCAGCGCAGCCGGCCCATGTCCACGCGATCTGGGCTGCCCACGGCAGCCACGTATGTATTCGTGAACATGATCCGCAAGCTGCGGCAGGATTTTTCGCCGAAATACTTTGCCGCTATATTCGACCCTAGCGGAGCGGTCTTCCGCGACGAGCGCGCAAAGGATATCGGCATGCTGCGGAAGTGGAATTCGAAGCTGCAGGCCTTTGAAGACGTGAGCTACGAGGGCTACAAAGCCAAGCGCGAATCCATGCCCGACGATCTGCGCCGCCAGGTTCCCTATATCCGCCGTTCGCTCGAAGCGCTTCATATTCCGATCCTCGAGGTGCAGGGCTTTGAGGCGGACGACGTAATCGGCACCCTGGCGCGGGAGGCTGCGGAACAGGGTCACGAGGTGTTCATCGTCTCCGGCGACAAGGATATGATGCAGCTCGTCTCGGCCCACGTGAAGTTCCTGAATCCGCAGAAGGACAACTTGATTCTCGATGCCGCGAAAGTGAAGGAAGTGCTTGGAGTGCCGCCGGAGCAAGTTGTGGATGTGATGGCACTGCGCGGCGACAACATCGACAATATTCCGGGCGCGCCGGGAATCGGCGACAAGGGCAGCGTTGATCTGATCGTGGAATTCGGAAGCGTTGAAGCGGTTCTCGATCGCGCTTCTGAAGTGAAACGCAAGAGCTATCGCGAATCGCTCGAGCAGAATCGTGACGCGGTGCTGCTTTCGAAAGAACTCGTAACCATCGATTGCCATGTGCCGCTGCCGCTCGATCTGACAGCAATGCAGACGCAGGAGCCTGACCTTGAAGCTTGCCGCACGCTCTTCAGCGAACTCGAGTTCACCTCGATGCTGCGCGAACTGGCGCCATCCGCTTCTGCTCCGGCGCTTGAGCTGATCGACGAGGCCACGGATGAGCAGGCGAGCGCGTTTTATGAAGCTGCGCGGAAGAATGGGTTCGCCTTCGCACTGGCTGCCGAGGAACCGAAAGAGACGGAAGAAGCGGACGAACCAGCCGTGCCGCAAACGCTCTCCTTGCTTTATGCGGTAGAAGAGGCGGAGAAGAAGACGCAGTCCAGCATTGGGGTGAGTGCTGAGGCCGGCAAAGGCCTTTGTCTCTCGCTGACTCCGGAGCTGAAAAAGCTTTTCGAAGATGCTTCGATTCCCAAGCTCGTGCACGATCTGAAACTGGCGCTGCATGTGCTGTGCGGATTGAATGTGGATCTCAAGGGACGCGTCGATGATGGGATGCTGCTCTCGTATGCGCTGAATCCAACCCACACGACCCACACACTTGGCGATGTGGCGGCACGGCAGAACCAGACAGTACCCAAATCTCTGCCGGCTGCGGCGGCGGTGACGCAAACATTGGTGAGCGATCTGCGCGCTGAGGTCGAACGCAGCAAGGTTACGCGGGTCTACGAGGAGATCGATCTGCCGCTTGCGCCAGTGCTTTATCGCATGGAGAAGAAGGGCGTTCGGATTGATCTGGGCGTGCTCGACAGTCTCTCGAAGAGGTTTGCCGCCGAACTCGAGCGCGTCGGAGAGCAGATCTTTTCGCTGGCTGGTCGCCGATTCAACGTTAACTCGCCGAAGCAGCTTGGCGAGGTGCTTTTCAAGGACCTGGGCCTTCCTGTTCCGGTGAAGTATGGCAAGGGCAAGACGATTTCCACGGCGCAGGATGTGCTCGAAGGCCTAGCAGAGAAGCATGACGTGCCGCGGCTCGTGCTGGAGTTTCGTCATCTCTCCAAGCTCAAATCAACGTACGTGGACTCGCTGCCGGTGATGGCCGACTCTGATGCGCGGGTGCACACGACGTTTCAGTCGGCGGCAACCTCCACCGGGCGTCTGTCGTCGATCAACCCCAACCTGCAGAACATTCCCATCAAGACCGAACTGGGCCGGGAGATTCGTGCTGCATTCGTTGCGTCGCGGGGAACCCGGCTTCTTTCAGCCGACTATTCGCAGATCGAACTGCGTTTGCTGGCGCATTTCAGCGGCGATCCGCTGCTGGTCCGCGCCTACCAGCAGGACGAGGACATCCACACGCTGACGGCCAGCGAGGTATTTGGAGTTCCCGCTGCCAGGATGGACAAGGAGACGCGGAATAGGGCCAAGGCCGTCAATTTCGGGATTGTCTATGGCATTTCGCCATTTGGGTTGGCGGCGCAACTCGGCATTCCGCAATCTGAAGCGAAGGCTTATATCGAGCGCTACTTCGCCCGCTACCAGGGCGTGAAGGCGTTCATCGAAAAGACTCTCGAAGACACTCGTCGCGATGGAGCGGTTCGCACCATGTTCGGCCGTATTCGCCCCATTCCCGATATCACCAGCCGCAATCCCAATGCGCGCGGATTTGCCGAGCGAACCGCGGTGAATACGCCTTTGCAGGGGACGGCAGCGGACCTGATCAAGCTGGCTATGATTGCCCTCGACCGCAAGCTTACCGAGCGCAGGCTGAAGACGCGCATGGTGCTGCAGGTCCACGATGAACTTTTGTTTGAAGTTCCTGATGACGAGAGCAGGGAAGTGGAGGACCTGGTCCGCGGCGAGATGGAGGGAGTAGTTCAGCTGAACGTGCCGCTGGTGGCCGACCTTGGCTTCGGCCCGAATTGGCGCGACCTGTAGCTTCTGTCAGGCGCCGAGTTCGGTGCGAATGGCAGTGGCGATTGCGTCAGCGTGCCGCCGCATTGCTTCTTCGCTCTCCGCTTCAATCATGACGCGGGCCAGCGCCTCGGTGCCTGAATAACGGATCACGACACGCCCGGTATCTCTTAATTCGTGTTCGGCTTCGTGAATGCGATCCATCACGCCGGGAATTGATTCGAGCGGTCTTTTTTCGCGAACCTTTACGTTGACGATGACCTGGGGAAAGAGCTTCAGGTCGGCAGTCAGCTGGTCTACGCTCTTGCCGGTGCGCGCCATCAGGTCGAGCACCACCAGCGACGTCAGCAAGCCATCGCCGGTTGTGGAGAGGTGAGGGAGGAGAATGTGGCCGGATTGTTCGCCGCCCAGGGCGGCATTGTTCCGCTGCATTTGCTCAAGCACGTAGCGGTCGCCCACCGCTGAGCGGAGCATCTGTATGCCGGAACGCTTCAGCGCGGTCTCCAGGCCCATGTTCGACATGGTCGTCGCCACGACGATATTGCCGGTAAGCAGACCGCGTCTCTCCAGGTCGCGTGCCGCCATCAGCAGAATCGCATCGCCGTTAATGACGTTGCCGTGAGCGCCGGCCATCATGCAGCGATCAGCGTCTCCATCGAAGGTGAGGCCAGTCTGCGCAGCCCGTTTCTGCACCTCCGCTGCTACCCATTGCGGGTGGAGCGCTCCGCAGCCATCGTTGATATTTCGTCCATCGGGCGCGATGTTCAGGAGGGCGAACTCACCGGGGATCTGCGCGCCCAGACGCCGAAACAACTCCGGCGCAACGGCAGCGGCTGCGCCGTTGGCGCAATCGGCGACGATTCGCAATCCGCCGATGTCGAGTCCGGGTACGCAATCTATCAGAAACTGAATGTAGTCGTTGCGCAGAGCCTGATTGTCTACAAGAGGCGGGAGACTTGCCGGATCCGGAGCAGCGGCATTTTCGGCGCGGCGCAGGATCTCGTCTTCGATTCGTGCTTCGACCACATCGGGCAGCTTGAAACCATCGGCACCGAAGAGCTTGATGCCATTGTCGCGCCATGGATTGTGCGAGGCGGAGATCACCACGCCGGCATCGAATCCGTGGCTACGTGCCAGAAATGCGATGGCGGGGGTGGGAACCACACCGGCGCTTTCGACTTGAACGCCGGCATCGCGAAGACCTGCAGCCATCACCGCGGCAATCCAGGGGCTGGATTCACGCGTGTCGCGACCGAGCAGAACCCTGGGGGTGGTTTTCTCGCGCACGGAGTGTCCAAGAGCGAGCGCAGTGGCGTAAATGGTTGTTGCATCGAGTGGCGACTCGCCGGCAATGCCGCGAATTCCGTCAGTTCCAAACAGCTTGCGTGCCGTTGCTTTGCTCATGGCTTCACTTTTTTTGTTTTTTTCGTTGGGGCGATCGTGTCGATGGTACTGGCAAACTCGCCGTCGCTCAGTCGCGTTCTGAGGTGATCGCCCGTCGACAACCGGGCGGTGGAGCGAACCACCGATCCGTCCGCATCCAGTACCAGCGCATATCCGCGATCAAGGACGGCGAGGGGGGAAAGGGAGCGCAGGCGTGCGTCGAGCCCTTCAGAGCGAGCCGCAGCCCTGCCCAGGGTTCGCTCCAGCGAACGCTCCATACGCGTGGTCGCTACGGCAAGCCGCTCGCGCATGCGGGCCAGCATCTGTCGCGGCTCGTGATGCAGAACGTTTGCGGCCAGCGCGGCAACTTGGCGTTGTTGCGTTCTTATCAGCCCGGTCACCGTAGCTTCCATGCGGAAGCCGAGGTCATCGAGCCGCTGGCTGAGCCGGTGGAGCAAGGTGACGACACGCCGTTCCGAGCGATCAATCGGCACCCGGTCCATCTTCTGGCGTGCGTGCAGCAGTTGGAATCGTACTGCGCGTTCCAGGCGGGACGATTGCGTTTCCACACGGTCGGCGACGCGGTGCTGCGCTTCGGTGATCAGCTCCGCGGCGGCCGAAGGCGTTGGCGCGCGCAGATCGGCCACAAAATCAGCGATGGTGAAATCGGTCTCGTGGCCGATCGCGGAGACGACCGGAAGCCTCGAAGCAACGATTGCGCGGGCAACCCGTTCGCTGTTGAAGGCGCTCAGATCCTCCAGCGATCCGCCACCGCGCGCAATCACGATCAAGTCGACCAGGCTGCTTGCGTTCAACCGCTCGAGCGCTGCTTCCACTTCGCCCGCGGCCTGGTCACCCTGCACCGCGGCTGAGCATACGATCACGTTCAACCCGGCGTTCCTGCGGCCGACAATATTCAGGAAGTCACGAATGACTGCGCCGGTGGGCGAGGTGACGATGCCGACGGTACGGGGAAACGCCGGTAAGGGACGCTTTCGGGCGGCATCAAACAACCCCTCGGCTTTCAGTCGCTCTTTGAGCTGTTCGAAGGCGAGCTGGAGGGATCCTGCGCCGACCGGCTCGATGGTTTCGCCTATCAGTTGCAGCTGGCCGCGCTGTGCATAGACGCTTACGCGGCCGCGGACAAGGACGTGAAGTCCGTCTTCCGGTTTGAAGCGAAGCAGAACCGCTTGACGCCGAAAAAGCACTACGGGCAATTGGGCTTCAGCATCCTTGAGCGTGAAATACAAGTGGCCGGACGGGGCAGGACGGCAGTTCGAAATCTCGCCTTCGACCCATATATCGCCGTACTTGCGTTCCACTTGCTGGCAGACCTGATCTACCAGCTCGCGCACTGACCAGACGCGCCGCGCAGCCTGCGGCTCTTCAAAACTGAGATCCAGTTGCCGCGCAGATGTGTCCTGACGAATCATCCTTATGAGTCTAATTGTTCAGATCAGAAGGTGTTGTCAGCCGTCTAACGCCGGTTGGTGATCATGACATGCAACTGCTCCGCGATTGCGGCCAGCCGAGATGCCGCTGAAGAATTTCTATCCAGAGCGGATTCGTAGAGACCTTCGGCTTCGCGGGCTAGTTCCGTTCCTTCCTTCAGGCCGAAAGTACCCAGCACCCCTGCCAGTTTGTGGGCCTCAGCAGCGGCCTGCTGCTGCCCTGCCTGGGTCAGGGTTCCGTTGGCGAGACTCTCGGCGGCTTTCTCGAGAGTTTCGACACGTTCCGTCATTTGTGGAAGGTGCTTAGCCCAGAGCAGGTTCATGGCCTGGGCGAAGGCGTTCGAGGCATCTTCACCCATATCCGCTCAGCTCCAGCCCAGGATGCCCGCGACTTGTTGGGAAAGGGTCATGGGGTCGAAGGGCTTCACCAGTACGGCCTTCACGCCGAGATCTGCAAAGCGAGAGCGATCGGTGGCCTGTACTTTGGCGGTAAGCAGCATGACTGGAATATGCCTGGTAGCGGGATTCTTCTGTAATTCGCGGAATGTCGCTGGTCCGTCCATTCCCGGCATCATCACGTCGAGCAGGATGGCGTCGGGCTGGTAGGTTGCGGCCCGGGCCAGGCCCTGAGCGCCGGAACTCGCCACCATCACTTCCCACCCAGCAACTGTCTCCAGGCTCAATGCGGCAACCTCACGAATATCGTCTTCGTCGTCAATGATAAGAATGCGGTGCATGAAAGTTGCTTCTCCAGGTCGCTAGGAACCCTGGCCGGCTGAAACTTCAGGAAGAGATTCTTCGGCTTCCTGCGAACTGCGCAGCATGGTAAGGACCAGGGCTTCCAACTGTTCGGGCTCAACGCTGGCTTTGGTCAGGAAATGGCTCAATCCAAGAACCAGTTGCATCCGCTCGGCCTGCGTCAGTCCATGTGCAGAATAGGCCACCAGCGGCACGCGATTCAAATCCTCGTGCTGGCGCAGCCAGTCGATCACGTTGAATCCATCGCCGTTCGGCATGCCGATGTCGAGCACAATCATGTGCGGCTGGAAGGAGAGGCATTCGTCGAGCGCGCTCTGGCGGGTATGTGCGACACGCACGGTAATGTGTTCTCGCGCAAAAATCTCACCGATGACCTGGCCAACATCAGGATCATCTTCGACTATCAGGAATCGGGCTTGCTCTCCCGTTGCACAGAGCGACTTGACCACCTCATCGAGCAGGGAGTCGTCAGTGGGTCGAGGAAACAGCCGGTCGACCTTGCGGTTATTTTCACCCTGCTGTTGAGACGTGGCGACGCCCAGCAGGACCACCGGGGTGCGAGCCTCGGGGTCTTCGCGCCGCAATATCGGCAAAATCTCCCATCCATTGATGCCGTCGAGCGTGGTGTCGAGCACGATGGCCGAAACCCCGTCGTGGGCCACGGCAACAGCTTGATCGACCGTGGACGCTTCGACGACGCGATATCCGAAGCGGGCAAGCTGATCGGCGATCAATGGACGCGTTGTGCCATGCGTGTCGGCAACCAGAACCGCACCATGCATCGCCGGAGTAGTCGTGTTTTCTTCCGCTTTTGCGGCAATCGGCTGATAGGGCAGGAAGACTCTGAAGGTGGACCCACGCACCGGGTTACGCTCGGCCCAGATGCGGCCGCTGTGCTGCAGAACGATGGCCCGGCAAATCGCCAGGCCCAGGCCGCTGCCGCCTTTCTGGCGCGAGTCAGAGGCGTCGACCTGTTGGAACCGGCCGAAGATGGCTTCGAGTTTGTCGGCAGGAATTCCGCGTCCCTGGTCGATCACGGAGAGAGTGACTCCGCTGGCGCCCGACCGCAGCATCACAGAAATGGCCGAATTGGCTGGAGAAAACTTGATCGCATTCGACAGCAGGTTGGTTATCACCTGCAACAACCGGTCCGTGTCCGCGGTGACTTCCACCTGGGTCTTGTCATGGATGAGCAGCACACCGGCCTCATCGGCCATGGGCTGCACGCCGTCAATCGCCTGACGCACGATTTCGCCCAATTGCACCGGCCGGAAGGCCAACGGTTCCCGTCCGCTCTGGGTGCGCTCGAGATCGAGAATGTCGTTGATCAGCCGAACCAGGCGCTCGGAGTTGCTGAGTGCGATGCGCAGCAGGTTGGCAGCCTTTTCATTGATCACGCCCAGCATGCCTGACGAAAGCAATCCCAGCGCGCCGCGAATCGAAGTGAGGGGCGTTCGCAATTCATGGCTGACCGTGGAGACGAATTCGTCTTTCATGCGGTCGAGCGCATAACGCTGGCTGATATCTCTGAAGCTGAGCACCGACCCCGAGAATCTTCCCTGGTCAAGAATCGGATTGAGGAAGAACTCTGCTGGAAAACCTGTTCCATTGCTGCGGAAGATGGTGCCTTCGCCGGTTACGGCCTTGCGTTGCCCGGAAGCGCGACGCAGAGGGCAGTCTTCGGCGCATTTCTTGTCGGGCGGCGCCGCGCCGTGAACCAGTTGATGAACCGGCTTGCCGATCAGGTTCTGCGGACGGGCTCCGAGCAGCCGTGCAGCCGCGGGGTTGGCGAACCGAACCAGGCCGTTGCGATCCACTCCGCAGATACCATCGGCGACCGAACCCAGCAGGATCTCCTGTTGCCGGCTCAACTCTTCGGCACGTTCCCGCTCCCGAGTCCGGGCCAGCATCTGTGCCAATGATCCCGCAACGGTTTCCATGGCTGCAGTGGTTTCGCGATCTTCGCGGATCCTAGCGTGGCAATAAAACTCCAGCACCGCCAGAACGTGATTGCCTACCTGGACGGGTGCCGCCCATCCGGACACCATCTTGCTGCGAATGGCCGAATGCACCCGCGGGCTCGTGGTTAGACCCGTCAAGTCGGATGCCCAGACGAGCCGACCCTCTTTCCACGCACGACCCGGCAGGCTGCCGCCCGGCGTCAGGGTGATGCCCATGCTTTCCTGTATCAACCCCTCAGCGTCTTTTCCCTGGACGCCCCATGCGGTGTTGAACTCGAGGCGGTTCTCTTCGGCATTCACATCCCACTTGACCGCGACGTCCCAGCCCTGCGAGATGCACAATGCTTCTAGCACGCGCTTGGTGGCGATTTCAGCAGAGACGTTTTCGCCTACGATCTGGCTGACGACCAGTTGCAGCGCCAAGCGGTGTTCGCGCTGCTTCTGCTGGGTTACGTCGTGCAGAAGGCATTGCACTGCCAGCGGTTTACCGGCGCGCCTGCGCTGGTGCAGGCTCATCTCCAGTTCGAGGACCCGACCATCCGCGGTCTCGGTGCGAATTGGCGCGCGATCGATCGTGACTCCATCCAGAGTCTTCCGCAACAGGCCGGCAACCTCATCCCGGCAGTTCGACCCGAAGATATCTGCGAACGAAGCTTGTTCCAGCGGTGCGTTTCGGTCGAGCCGGAAAGTTTGTCTCCACGCAGGATTCGCGTATAGAAATTTACCCGACATATCGAGCGTGGCAATCATTTCGCTCGAATTTTCGAACAGGTCGCGGTAGCGATCGCGCGGGATGCGCAGGGCTGCGCCGGGGCCTGCATTGGCCGACTGATCGAGCCCCACGGCGACCAATCCGATGGGCAGACCATCGCGATTGCGCAAGGTGGAGATGTGCAGCCGAACCGGAAAGAGACCACCGTCTTTGCGCAACAGGTGGGTTTCAAAACTGGGAACCTGGCTGGGAGCAAGAGAGTGGACGACCTCCGCATAGCTCGCCAGGGAACCTGACTGCCCACCTTCCAGGGTCTTGTTAAGGCCGTAAAGTCGGTGCACTTCGGAAACGAGCCGATTCTCTTCACCGGGAGCCAGCAACTTGTCAGTGGACTCTTTGTCGACCAACTCAGCGGCGTGGTAGCCGAGCAAGCGCTCTGCAGCGGGATTCATGTATGCGATCTTGCCGTCGAGCCCAACGGAGATCATCAGCGTGCCGGCGGAGTCCAGGATGTCGCGCAACGGATCGCCGAAATTTCTTGTACGTGCTTCGCTGTCCGCGGCGTTGTCGGCCAGCACGCGCATCAGAACTGCCGCGGTCAGGCCCATCGCCGTCATCAAGAGGAGCCAGTCGTAGGCGGGACCGGCCTCGAGCCGAGCCAGAATGCCACCTGCCGCCATGGCGACAGCCAGCACCGATAGCGAGGACCAGATCGGCGGGGAGGGATTCTCTTCCCGCTCTTTCAACTGCCTGGCTTCGCGTGGATCCATCAATTGCCGCGCTCCTGCATCATTCCCGGCATTCCCAACCTGGGGAAAGCTTCTCGACCGGGTGCACCTTCATCGCCGCACGACAATTATCGACCCGCACGTGCGCTCGCAGGAGGCGAAACCGATCCAGATCCCCTCTGCGACCTCGCTGGCATCAGCGAAAATACGCCTGCACGGGCCAGCCCCAGTGTTCCGGGACGTACCCGGCGGACGTGCTTTTGAACACAAGAAGGCTTGCTTAGCACCCTTCCACAATTCAACCTGCTTTTCAAGCGTATGTTACTGAACCAGTGTACCGTTGTACCCGATCTGACATCATAGAACCGAAGCGCGGGTTTTTCGCTGTTCGCAGTGTCAGGAGCAGGCCATCGATCTGGTTCGCCGTATACTTGCTTTCATGCTCCGCAAGCATACACGTAACATACTGACTTCACCTGCCCTTATTGTCGTTGCAAGCGTGTTCTTGCATGCACCTTTCGCGTTTGCGTGGGGTAACGAAGGTCATCGCATTATCAATCGCCTGGCTGCGATGAACCTGCCTGCTGACGTGCCCGGATTTCTGCGATCTCAAGCCGCAATCGCCGAGATCGAGTATCTCGGGCCTGAGCCAGACCGCTGGCGTTCGCCCGCGGAAGCGGAACTGAATGCAGCACAGGCCCCGGAGCACTTCATCGATCTCGAATTGGCGGATGTCCTGGGCCCTCTGCCGCGACGCCGGCTCGACTTTGAGGCCACTGTTTTTGCCGCCGGACAGAGGCCGGAGAAGATCGGACTTCAGCCCTGGGCTGCTACCGAGGTATGGGAACGGCTGAAGGCGGCGCTGCGTGAGTACCGACGCTTATCTGCGGCTCACCAGGACACCCAAGAGGTTGAAGAGGCTGCCCTCTTCTACGCCGGGTGGCTGGGGCACTATGTTGGGGACGCATCCCAGCCTTTGCACACCACTGTTCAATACAACGGCTGGACGGGTCCCAATCCCAACGGCTATACCACGTCGCACAAAATCCACTGGCAATTTGAGGGTCCGTTTGTAGGCGCCAATCTGCACGAGGCGGATGTCCAGCCCCACATGAGCCCGGTCCACGCGATTGAGGGCGATATCTTTGCCGAATACGTTTCTTATCTGCGCCATTCATCGATGTATGTCGAGCAGGTGTATCAGCTTGAAAAGGCGGGTGGGTTCGATGGCCAGGGAACGCAGGAATCCCGCGGCTTTACGGCGGAACGGCTGGCCGCCGGCGCTAGCATGTTGCGCGACATGATTTACTCAGCGTGGCTGGAGAGCGGAAAGGCCGTACCGAACACGTATCCGAATACGAACAAGTGAAGGGTTCGCGTTAATCTCCGGCTTGGGCAGCAGCGAGCACGGGTACTCGCCGCAGCAGAGCGGTGAGCACCAGGGTCATCAGCACCACGGTGGGAATCGCCATGACGAGCCAGGCCGCCAGGGCCTGACCGGCGATGCTTCCGGAAGCCCACACCACCTTCAAAGGAGACGCGTGCAGGATGCCGGTCTGTAGCGGCTGATGGGCGCCGGATGCGAACATCCATCCGCCTAATCGGACAAAGGGAAAGATGAGGGCAACCTGCACCGGCATGGCCGCGTAGTTGGCCGCCTGAATCGCAGGGACGTTCAATCGCAATCCAAGAGCTACGAGCAGGCAGAGCGCCGTCGGGATACCGATAACTGGGAGGCAGCCAATGGCAAATCCCAGGGCAAGGGTCAGCGCGAGCCGTTCCGGCGAAATACCTTGCCGCAACCAGGACTCCGCTTTTTGCCGCATTGCTCGGAATGATCTGTTCATTGCGATTCCTACGTTATCGATACGAAACCGGTTCCCATTTGGATGTTGCGTAAATCTTTGTCGAAGCGAACCAAAAATCGCACCGCTCATCTCAATGGTGTGCTGAAACCAGGGCTCGTTTCAGTGATTCCCGTCAGTTCACTTAAGCTTAGGCACGATGAAGCCGGCTGCGGACCTCCACTTTAGGCGTAGTGGGAGTACCCAAGGTGGGAAAAACGGCGTGAATTTGGCGAAAACTGGGGCGCGGCAGGACGCATGGCAGGCGAATTGCGCGTGGATTAATAGGCAGGCGGGAGGCCGATTTGCTGTATCAGGGAGCGGTAGCGTGGATCAGAATGGAGCGAATCGAAGGCGGGGTCCGATTGAATCCACAAGAGACGCGGTGAATGCTGCCGGAAGCCTTCTTCGAGTAGCGAGAGGGCCTTTTCATGATCGCCAGCCCGGGCATAGAGCTCGGCTTTGCGGTCAGGTGGGATGTATTCAACCTTTGAGTCTTCCTCAATCTGGCGGATACTCCACTGGAGTACGCCTTTTGCGCCACGGCGCTGATACAGCCGATGAAGGAAGGCAGCGAACTGCGGATAACCGCCGACCTTGACCTGCATTTCCTTGGCTTCCTCGGCTTCTTTATCCATTCCCTTGCCTTGATAGGCGCTGGAAAGTACGTCATAGATGCTTGCATCGTTGGGGAACGAATCGAGTCGCTGGCGGGCTTCGCGAATAGCGTCATCGAATCGGCGGGCGACGAGATAAGCATTTGCGAGGCCCCACGGCCGGGCCAAAGGATCCAGCTCCGCCGCTTTCCTTTGATCTTCGATCGCCTCGTCGTGGCGATTGAAGGCTCCCAGCAATTTGGCGCGAAGATGATAGGCTTCAGCGAATTTTGGATCGAGCTCAATCGCACGCAGACATTCCTTGTCGGCGTGCGCGAAATCCCACTGCACCGCCATGATCGAACCGCACAACATGAGGTGCGCTCCCGGCTGGGAATCGTCCAGCTGGACCGCTTTTGAAGCGTCTGCGAGAGCAGGGCCCAGCCCATCCTTAGGGTCGATGTTGCCCGAAATGACACCTCCGCCGTAGTATTCGGCGAGCCCCGCCCAGCCCATTGCGTAATCAGGCTGAATCTCTGTGGCTCTCTTGAAATCTGCCAGTCCAAGGTCTTTTTGCCCGCCCCACCAGAGGTAGTGGCCGCGCAGGTATGCATCGTGGGCCTCCGGGTTGACGGGCCGGGTCGAGGGCGCCGAATGAACGTAGCTGTGGAGATACTTTGCAATGGTTTCTGAGGCTTCATTGGGAAGGTCTACCGCGAGATTGGACGAGCGGTCGTAGCTCTCTGCCCAGAGGTGCGCGTCTGTCTCCGCGTTCACGAGTTGAAGAGTCAGGTGAACCCGATCGTTCGAACGCGAGACGGAGCCCTCGATGATGGCGTCGACATGGAGTGCACGAGCGATTTGGGGCAGAGGCTGCTTTGCGCCTTTATATTGCATCACCGAGGTGCGCGAAGTGATGCGCAGGTTGGAGTCCTTCGCCAGCATCGTGATCAGCTCGTCGGTCATGCCGTCCGCAAAATACTCCTGATTGGGATCGCCGGAAAGATTGTCCAGGGGCAGCACGGCAATCGAGGAGATCGCCGGTGGCGTAGCGCGATGGAAAAACCTGGTGACCACTGATCGTGAACCGAAAGTGGCGACGGCGAGCAGGATGGCGGTCGAAGCGACGCTCAAGCCGATCCAGAGTTTGCGCCGGAACGGCTGCTGTGTCTGCGGTTCCGGAACGGGCCGAGTTGGAAGTGCAGGCGATTCCGCAGCGCCAGAAACCGGCCCCGGGCTGAGAAGAACGACGGGGGCAACGAACCGGTAGCCCATTCCGGTGACGGTCTGTATGAATTGCGGGTCTTCCGGGTCGTCGCGCAATGCCTGGCGAAGTTTGCGGACGGCAGTGTTAATGCCGTGGTCCGTGTCGACGAATACGCCGCTATGCCATAGGCGCCGGGCGACTTCTTCTCTCGTCACAAGCCGGTCTCTGCATTCCACGAGCAGGATCAGCAACTCCAGCGGCTTGCGCTCCAACTTCACGCTGCGTTCATTGCGGAGAAGCTCAAAACGGCCACAATCGAGTCGAAAGGCGCCGATCTCATAAACGGCAACGCCCACGAGGCCGACCTCCGAGGGCCAAAGTATAGCACTTAGATTATTCGGAAGTTATTTGAACTTATGGGTTTGCTGCTTCACAAAAACTACATCCCAGCTTCATTTCATCTCCATTGCGAGAGGGCCCATTCCCGGGTAGCTCTAGGCCACAGATCCTGTAGACGGCAGTGCCCCAGCGGAAGCCCGACTGATTGCAGACGAAGCAAGGCATGGCGCCTACCCGGAATTGGAGGTCTGATCGATGCGAAGCTTTTGGGGGATGCTGGTCGCTGGGTGCCTGGGGACGTGCATCGTTTGTCCGGGCCAGAACGCAAACTCAATCTCGGTAGACTCAATTCGTGGCTATGAGGTGCCGGTGAGTCAGGCCGCAGCTGCGAACGATGGTGCAACCTTATGGAAGCTCGCTATGCAATACCAGGCACTGGCGCGCTACAAGGAAGCTGAGCGCGCATACAGCTGAAAACGGAGAAGCCCCTGCTTCTGGCCAGCGCTATGGACGACATGGGAACCATGTACATGGAAATGGGCCGATTGGGCAAGGCCGAGCAGCTGGAACGGGATGCACTCGCGTTGCGAGAGGCGCAGAACGATTCGACGGCGATGGGGATCAGCTGGATGCACCTGGCGATGGTTTCCATGGAGCAACATCATTTGACGGATGCTGCGATGTTTGCGGAACTAGCTGTGAGCCGGCTTGCGCAACAGGGGAACACAGCGACTCCACAACAGAAGATCACCGCGTTGATCTACCTTTCGCATGTGCGGTGCGCACAGGGCAATTACACCGACGCTATTCGCAACTTGAAGTCGGCGCGTGAGATTGCCGAGGCCAGCTATCGGCCGCAGAACTTTTTCACTGCTTATGTCGACTTCCTGCTCGGCCATGCGTATTGGGAGAGCGGAAACCCGGAACTCGCATCGGAACTAATGAAAAAGGGAACCAGCGGCATGCAAGCCGAACTCGGCTGGGGACACCCGACCTATGTCAAGGCCATGAAACAATACGCCGCATTTCTTAAACAGACGGACCGGGCACCCGAGGCAGCGGAAGTACAAAGGACAATTGCGCAGGTTCGAGGGGCACGTTCCCGAACTGACGCTTCGCAGGGACAACCGATGACCGTGCTGCCGCAATGAACATTGGATAGGGTCTGAGCAGATCTCGTTTCTTCAGCGGGGAAGTTGCAACAGCCCTCGCTGGCGCATGGAGGCGAGCACCTGCTCGACTTTCCAATCGAGCGCCGCGGTGCCATCGATGATGAGATCGGAGTTTGCCGCCGATGGACGCACGAACGCTACACTGGATGGCCGCACGGTTGTCTCATATCGCAGCCGGATCGACTCGGGTGTCCGGCCGCGTTCGACGATGTCCCGCTTCATCCGCCGCTGAAAGCAGACGTCGTCTGGCGTGTCGAGGTAAATCCGGAGTTGGTAGTGGGGAAGCAGTTCCGGATAATAGAGCGCAAAGAGACCCTCCACCAGCACAAACGCACCACCCCGCATCGACTCGGTTTTATCGAGAATGCGCGTGTAGGTGGAAAAGTCGTAGAGCGGGCGCTGGATGGTTTCTCCGCGCGCGAGCGCTGCCACGTGGGATGCCAGCAGGGAACTCTCAATGAGCGCGGGATCGTCGAAATTCTGCTGCAGCCGCTCGGAGTAGGGAAGGTGGGAAAGATCGAGGTAGTAGTTGTCGATGGGAAAGTAAACGCCGGCGAGTTCGCGGGCCAGTTCGGCAGCCAGCGTGGTTTTGCCTGAGCCGGATGCTCCGGCGATCGCAATCACGTGCGGCGGGAAAGGGAGCCGTGGCAGACTGTCTTCAGTTTTGTCGCCGTCGTTGCTCACTGTTCCGAGTCCACCAATGCCGCAATCCACATCGAGAGACGTTCCAGCAAATCCGCCAGCTTTCTCTCCACTCGCTTTCCGGCTTCAAACACCTCGGCGTGACTCAGAGGCGTGGGGCTAAGTCCCGAGGCGAGGTTGGTTACGCATGAGATTCCCAGGACCTCAATGCCCATGTGGCGCGCCACGATTGTCTCCGGGACAGTCGACATTCCCACCAGCGTTGCGCCCAGGGTGCGATAGGCGCGTATTTCAGCCGGGGTCTCAAAGCTTGGACCGCTGACCGCGAGGTAGACGCCTTCCTCCAGCTTCTCTCCTTCGAGTTCCGCCGCCTGCATCGCCACCTGGCGCAACCGTTTGGAATAAGCTTCCGACATGTCGCAGAATCGCAGGCCGCAATTGGGGCGGTCGAAGGCGAAGCGGGGCTCGTTCGGTCCAACCAGCGGATTCCACCCCATCATGTTGATGTGGTCGGCAATCAGAACCAGTTGCCCAATTTTGTAGCTCTCCGCGATACCTCCGGCGGCATTGGTGAGGATCACCGCGCGGATGCCAAGCGCTCCCAGCACCCGCATGGGAAACGTGATGCCCTGCAGCGAGTAGCCCTCGTAGAAGTGCACCCGGCCCTGCATCACCACCACTTGCGTACCGCCGAGCGTTCCGGCAACCAGGCGTCCGGAATGGCCCTCTACAGTTGATTTCGGGAAGTGCGGAATGTCCCCGTACGGCACGATCACCGCGTTCTGGACTGCGTCGGCCGCAGCGCCGAGCCCGGATCCCAGGACGATTCCGATGTGCGGCCTCAGCCGGCCCAGTTTGGCGCGCAGAAATTGTGCGGCCTCATTAACTTCGTCAAAGTAGCTCATGGATTTGTGCGGATATATCCGTTCCTGCGATTCTAACAACTGCGCTGGCAGACGATTTCCGCGGCGAAGCGCATCTCAAGGCCAGTCTCATGGAGGTAGCCAATATGTGCCGCAACATCAAAATCCTGTTTAATTTCGATCCTCCGGTTACGACGGAAGAGATTCGCGCCGCCTCGCTGCAGTTTGTCCGCAAGATCAGCGGCATCAACAAGCCCTCGAAGGCCAATGAGGCCGCATTCCATGCCGCGATTGATGAGGTGGCGACGACGTCCGCGCGTCTGCTCGCCTCGCTCGAGACCAGTGCGCCGGCGCGCACCCGCGAAGAGGAAGCAGAAAAGGCGCGCTTGCGCAATGCGCAGCGGTTTCCGGAGAGAGCCAGGCCATGAAAGAGTTTGTTGCGGTGGTGTTCGGCCTGGGACTGGTCTGCAATGCCCTGCTGTTTGTGCCCCAGGTCTTAGCGGTCTGGAGGAAGAAAACGGACGAGGGTATTTCGCTCATCACGTTCGGCGGCTTCAGTGTTCTCCAGGTCATCGGCATCATCCACGGACTCTATGAGCATGACCTGTCGCTCATTCTCGGCATGTCGGCGAGCCTTCTGACCTGCGGATCGGTTACCGCGCTCACGCTTTTCTACCGTCTTCGCAGGGTACGGTCGGCAAGACCAGCCTGAATTGTGGTCTGTCGTGCAAATGCAGGGTCCAACGCGTCTTCTTGTTCCGGACGACGCAGTTTTTCCCGGGATTTCTCCAACTGCTGAGTTCCGATACGTGCGCCGACAGAATTTCGCATCCAAGTTGATGTAGGGATTCGACCGGAGGTCCTCTGTGTTCAGGACTCGGCGTGTCATTTTCGCGATTCTGATCGTTTCTGCGCTCACGCTTCGCGCTCAGAGCCCGCGCGATTTGGTCCGTCAGGCCGTCCAAACCGAGCTTGTTGCGAGCGGCAACGACCATTCCCACTGGCTGTATTTCGAAATTGACCAGCAACCGTCAAAGACGGTGAAGCAGTGGGTGGCACAGGCGACCTCTGTTACTTTGAGCCGGGTGATCGCGCGGAATGGACAACAACTCTCCGAGCCGGAGCAACGGCAGGAGATCAGCGCATTTATCAACGACCCGCATGCGCAAAACAAACAGCGAAAAAGCGGGGAGCACGATGACGAACAGGCCGCGGAACTGACGAAGATGCTCCCCGATGCCTTTATCTGGACGAAGGTGGGAGAACACGGGAGCAACATTCAGATGCACTTCAGACCGAACCCCCAGTTCCATCCGCCCGACCTCGAAGCTCGCGTGTTTGCGGCAATGGAAGGCGATATGGCGATCGATCGCGATCAACATCGCATCGTCTCCCTCAAGGGGCGCCTGATACACGACGTGAAGATCGGCTACGGACTCCTGGGCAATCTTGAGGCTGGAGGGACTTTCGATGTGGAGCGCAGGGAGCTAAGTCCCAAGGTGTGGCAGATTACTGAGACGCACGTTCACATTCAAGGCCATGCTCTGATTTTCAAGACAATTTCCGAGCAAGAGGATGACATGAAGTCGCACTTCGAGCAGATCGACGCGTCAACGTCGATGCAGCAGGCGCAAAACAAATTGTTTCACCAGAGCCCGAATCCCGGCGAGGATCGGGCGTCACATCGCTAGAGCCGGTTGCATGAATCCAGAAGGTCGAAAAGAAACATCCCTCAGGGGCTAAAGCCCGCGATTTTATTGGCTCATTCTCGACACGACTAAAGTCGTGCCCTTTCACAAAGCCATTTATGCGACCAGTTCTAGAGTGTCAATCCATCCTTCAGGGTTTAAACCGCTTCTTGCGACGCGATGAGGGCAAGACTTCAGCGGGAAGCTGCTACGGGTGCCGGCTTGCTCTCTTTCAGCTCGGGAGCTGGTCTGTGGCCGCACGCCTCCGGAACATTCACCATCTGCTCGAGAAATACCCGATTGCCCGGCCAGCCTGGCCGCAAGGTCGACCAATAACTCGACGTTGAAAGCAGCGGCTTCTTATGCCGCACCAGTTGGCTCTCAAGAATATTCACGCCACAGAGAAGGTTGTTGCTTGGCTGCAGAATCGTCTTGTCCGGATCGTGCTGGGGCAGTCCTTTGTCAGCCTTCCAATCGAATTCACAACCATAGCGATCCGCGTCTTCGTAAGTAAGCTGCAGCAGGCCTTCGGCGCGCACCATGCGATGGCTCACGCCGTCCACGACAGCTACCTGCGGTTCCGTGTGCTGCACATCCGATGTTGCCTTGAGCCCGGCTTCCGCACCTGCGAGTGCCTGGAAGAAATATGCCCAGAACGCACGCTTGTCTGGATCTCGCATGGCGCTGAAGCGAGGGCAGAACTGCCGTACGTCATGTCCCATTTGCGGGGAGAGTAATTCAGACGGAAGAGCTTTTTCGATTGTCGCGTCCCATTCCGGGCGCCAGGTTTCCTGGTCGCCAAGCAGAGCTTTCTGCTCCGCGATTGGAGTTGAAGGAGCGGGCTTTAATTCGAGTGCCGGAACAATGGGAGCGGCCGCGACCGCGTCGGCATCCACCGGTTCATGATCACTGCGAAATGCCACCAGTCCCACCGCCACTAAGCCAACAAACATGGATATCGTGATTCGCGTTGTTCGTGAAACTATCAAGTCTGAAAATGACCTCAGACAGGTGGGATGCGCGGTGGGGAATCAGCGGTTGGACTATAAGTTGTCACCTGTTTGTCACTGGTCCTAATTCGAGCTATATGAATTACATGGAGTATTTTGTTCAAGTTATTTGTTATGCGCAATATCCTGCGAAACCTTGTAGTGTCTGGGCAACCCGGTGATCGCAATAGGAATCACCGTTCCTTCATGTTTCTTCTTGAAAAATGGCGCGAGTGGTTTGAGCAGGAACGACTTGAAGCCGGTGGACGTGTGGGAGATATCGGTGTCCATCCTCAATGTGCCGGTCAGGTGAACTGATTGGTCGTGGAACCGGAATGTGCCGGCGAGCTTCGCCGACGCACCTGGCACGTTGAAGGTGAGGCCAGACGTTCGAACGACACCGTTCTCGATGTTTGCGGGACCCTGAAGCGACGAGAGCGCGTCCTGCTCAGAGGCAGATTTGCCGTTCGATTCAACTCCGGTGTTTGGTTTGTCCTTGCCCTGGGCGCGCTGGCTGAAGGCCGAAAGATTCTTCTCAGTCTGCTCGTCTGTTACTTTTTCGGCGGGGACAGCGAAGCTTCCAGTCAGGCGTAGTTTTTCCAGGAAGCCATGGCCCGGGGGGCCCAGATACGCGTGACTCTTCAGCGCAACTTGTCCAACGATCGGTACTTCTTTATGGAGGAATGGCCGCATCAGGTCTTCCGCCCGTCCATGTTCGACGCTGATGTCGAGATTGGTCGCCTTCACATCCCCCTTGATGCTCCCTGCTGCATGAATGGAGGACTTACCAATATTTAGATCAATTGCATGGATATCGAGGTCGCCATTCGCGCCTGCAAGTGTGGCCTGCATCGAACCTGTGACCGGAGTGGGCCGCCCATCGGTTACGGCAAAATTCGGAACCTCGGTTTTTGTTTCGACCTGCATCGAGCGCAGCGTGCCCTTGAAGATTCCGCGTGCATCGAGTGTCCCGCTGATCTCCCCCACATCGTGGAGGTTGACCTGCATGAACGCGAAGTTGCCGCTGATCGGGGTAGCAGGGAAGTCCGCTCCCCGAATCGGCCCCATGCTGCCGCGTGCCAGAATGCGTCCAGTGGGGATGGGGTTCTGCATATCGAGGGCGTAGGTCAACGCATCTCCTTTATGCAGGTTCCGGATCTCAACCTGCTTGATTGGAAACAGCAGCGGCTTGTCGTGCGTGCGCATGATCTCGAGCAGGCTCTTGTGCACAACCAGCCGTTCAATCATGGTGTCGGGGCCGCTGAATTCGTTGGCGCTTCCTGCAGGGAAACTTTGCTTGCTCTCATTGCTGCCGATGGCCGGCACCATTACGTGAAAGCCGGTGATGTCGACCAGTTCCACGCGCTGGCGGAGCATGATCAGGTCCGTCCACGTGCCCTCAACCATCATGCTGTCGATGTGACCCAGCGGCGCCAGGCCCGGTGGCGCAGTCTTGCGCCGGATGGTGATTCCGGTTGCCACAAAGCCGGGCCGGGGAAAGTAGATGCGATGGTATTTTGAGAACACGACGTCGCTGGTGAGCACGTCCTCAAGCATGGGCTGGATCTTGCGATGGCGATAGGGCCAGTTGGCGCTGATGAAGACGACAGCGACAGCAAGCAGGGCGCCGGTTGCGACAATGACGATGTGAACCCAGAGAGGAGCTTCGTGCCAGATGCTGCGGACTTTGCGTCGAACCCTTCCCTTGCGGGGTGGCCGGGAAGAGGCGTGCATAGGCGGCGTAATCGAGGTATGAGCCATAAATTATGCCCCGCAACACGAAGACCACCGAGATGCAAACGGTCGATCACACTGCGGTGCATTTCAACTCAGTGAGCTCTTCGCCCGCATAGCCTGCACGTTGGAAGGAGTCTGCGCGACGCGCGTTGCCCGTTGCGGCCCGCGTGCAAACAAAAGAGTATGCGCTTGCACCAATGCTGGTCAGATCGGGCTGATTCCGCGGTGAAATCAGCCCAGAAACATGCCAGCGATTGAGGCGGAGATCAGGTTGGCCATGGTTCCGGCAAGCATGGCGCGGACGCCGAGGCGGGCAAGGTCGTTGCGGCGCTCGGGCACCAGTGCTCCGATGCCGCCGATCTGCATGCCAATTGATCCAAGGTTGGCGAAACCGCACAGCGCGAAGGTCGCGATGGTGAAGGATCGCGGCAGGATGGTTGCCTTGTGCACGCCGAGCGCGATATAGGCAATCACTTCATTGAGGGCCATGCGAGTGCCCAGCAGGTTGCCGATAACGCTGCAGTCTTGCGCGGGGATTCCGATCAGCCAGGCGACCGGCCAGAAGACGTAGCCGAGTATTTCGCCGAGACTTCCCGGCACCCAGTGAAGACCGGCATGCATGTGAATCCAGCCCAGCAGCATGTCAAGCAGCGCGACCAGTGCGAGGAAGCTGATGAGCATGATGGCAACATTCAGCGCGAGCTTGCCACCATCGATGGTTCCGCGCGCAATTGCGCCGATGAGGTTCTCTTCCCTGTGTTGCTCGTCTTTCGGGATGATCACTTTGCCTTCGGTGGCGGGAACTTCCGTCTCCGGCACCAACATCTTGGCCATGAGGATGGTGCCTGGCGAGGTCATGATCACGGCTGAAAGCAGATGACGCGCCTCGATGCCCTGGGAAATGTACATCGCCATGATGCCACCTGAAACGTGCGCCATGCCGCTGGTCATGATGGTCATCAATTCGCTGCGCGTGGCGCCAGCGAGGAAGGGACGGATGGTAAGGGGAGCTTCGGTTTGCCCCATGAAGATGGATGCGGCGACATTCATACTTTCGGCGCCCGAGATGCGCATGGTCTTCAGCATCACCCATGCAAGGCCTCGAATGATGATCTGCATCAACCCGATGTGATACATGACCGCGAAGAACGCGGAGATGAAAATGATGGTAGGGAGCACCTGGAAGGCGAAGATGGATCCCAGGGACGTATCGGGAGTGCCGAGTTTGCCGAACAGCACGGT
This sequence comes from Occallatibacter sp., assembly GCA_036495975.1. Classification (GTDB taxonomy): domain Bacteria; phylum Acidobacteriota; class Terriglobia; order Terriglobales; family Acidobacteriaceae; genus Telmatobacter. Next base: position 38,529 of record DASXLY010000221.1, read on the forward strand.
CGTCCCAGCGGTGGTGGCGCTCAACATCTTGGTTACAACGCCGCCGGCCCAGAACATGGCGCGCTGACCAAAGTCGAAACGCAGGACGAAGAAGGCGAACAAGAGTTGCAGGCTCAGACCCCAGGCTACGGTGCGCCAGCGGATGTGCCGCCTGTCGGTCGAAAATAACCAGGCCGCCGACAACACGGCCAAGATCCCCAGCACCCCCGTAAATCGCGCCAATGCATCGCTCCTTCAAAAGCAGCTTAGTAGCTCTCAGCCCTCAGCTCAGCCCTGCAACTCGAATTCGTTTCAGCTCACCGAAACCGTCTGTTCTGCCACGTCAACCTGAAGGCTGGTGGGCTAACGGCTAACGGCTGAGGCCTGACGCTGAGCTGATGGCTGACAACTGTTTTCCCTACCTTACCGCATCCCTCAGGTAGGCTTCTGCGTTTTCGCGCACAAAGATGTGGCTCACCAGGGGTATGTCATTCTCAAGCGGGGCAGAAGTGATGCTGAGAGCTCGCTTGATCCGCTCCACGGGCTCGGCCAGCATGTCTTCCCTGGTGGCGTAGAGCGTGGCGAACGGTTGCCCCTTGACGACGCGCGCACCACGCTTGGCGTGGAATTCGATCCCCGCGTGGGGATCGACGGGCTCACCCGCCTTTTCCCGTCCGGCCCCGAGCCTTTGAACAGCCCAGCCCAGCTCCATGGTGTCCATTTCGGCAACGTAGCCGGTTTGCCACGCCTTCAACTCCAGCGTTGCGCCGGGTTTGTGCGAGGCTTTCAGATCCTCGAAGACGGCGAGATCCCCGTCCTGAGCCTTGATCATTTTGAGGAAGACATTGAGTGCCGTTCCATCTCCAAGAGCACCCGCTGCCGCCCAATACCCCTGCTCGGCGGTTTCGGTTTTGCCCCCAAGAAAGATCATCCATCCCGCCAGGCGAAGCGACAGTTCTCGCACATCCTCACTGCCCACTGGCACCTCGCCTCGCAGCAACTCGACGCATTCGGCCACCTCGATCCAATTCCCCGCGGCGCGACCAAGCGGTTGGCCCATGTCTGTCATCAGTGCAACAGTCCGGGTTCCTGCCGATTCCGCCGTTGCCACCATCAATGCTGCGAGAAACTCGGCATCGGCACGCTTGCGCAAGAACGCGCCGGATCCCGTCTTGACGTCCAGCACCAGCGCATTCAGGCCCGCGGAGAGCTTCTTGCTGAGGATCGACGCGCAGATCAGCCCCGGATTTTCGACGGTGCCGGTTCGGTCCCGCAGCGCATAGAGCACCCGATCCGCGGGAACCAGCGTGGGCGTCTGACTCACGATGGCGGCGCCGCATTGCTGTAAGACGGCTTCAAATTCGGCAAGGGACAGGGCAGAACGAAATCCCGGAATGGAATCGAGCTTGTCGAGCGTGCCGCCGGTGTGGCCGAGGGCGCGTCCGCTGATCATCGGCACCGCAACCCCGCAGGCTGCTGCGAGCGGCGCCACGAGGAAGCTGGTTTTGTCTCCGACGCCTCCGGTCGAATGCTTGTCGACTGCCTGTTTGCCAAGACGCGAGGGGTCGAACTTCTCGCCGGAATCGCGCATCGCCACCGCCAATGCGCGCGCCTCCTCGGTATTCAGGCCATTCAGCCATGCTGCCATCAACCACGCCGACAGCTGTTCCAGCGGGATCGACTCCTGCGCGGCGCCGCTAACGATGAACTCGATCTCTCGCGTATCGAGAACCCCGCAATCGCGCTTCTTGCGAATCAAGTCGATCATGTGCAGCGGGGTGCCGCTCTGTTTCTTCACACTTGCCCCTGCGGACATAAAACCATCCTCGGACTGCGAACATTTGAGATTATCGCAGCCGGCAGCCTTGCGTATGCGTTGCAACGCACTGGTTAAAGGCACTGGCCGTTTTCGTAGAGGTCAATCTTTGTCAGCTGATCCGTGCCGCGAGCAACGTCGGCATGATTGGAGCCTTGGAACTGGAAATCGAGATAGACATTCCAGTTTCGACACGTGAAATGGGGCGGCAACTCCCCGATCTTCGATCGATCAGAGAACACGTCCGGCTCGCAACAACTTCTTGCGTACGGCATTCCCTTTTGCCGGAGATAATCTTCGACTTCGGCGCGGCTTGTTCCCGGTTTCAACACCGATCGATAGGCCATGAGAGTGCTGAGGTACCGCTTATCATCGTCTTTCCTTCGGATAAACGAGACAATATTAAAGATCGCGATAGCGATCACGACCAGAAGCCCGATGCCGACCCATTGCCGCATGCTGCTACCCTACGGTTCCCAATTCACAATTCAGCTCTTCTTCAGTTTCATATCGAACCCAAGCGGCAGAACTTCGTCAAATCGCATGGTCCGCGTTCCGCTTGCAGCAGGAAAGACGACTGGTGCCTCGGGATTCGCGAACTCCGCGAGCATCTGCCGGCAGGCGCCGCACGGTGGGCTTGCCGCTCCGTTCAGGTTGGCCACTGCCACGGCTTCAATCCGGATCGCCGGTCCCAACTCACTTACCGCTCGTACCAGTGCAGCGCGCTCGGCGCAGATCGTCAACCCGAAGCTCACATTTTCCACGTTGGTCCCGGTGACCACTTCACCGGTGGTGAGAAGCAGGGCAGCGCCTACTCTGAATCCCGAGTACGGCGAATACGACATTTCCGCCGCCTTTTTCGCATCTTTGAGCAAATTGTCGAGCACACCTTGCGATAAGCTCGTCTTCATTATTGCTGTCCTCTTTGTGTTCAGAGTGAACCTTGAGGCTAATGCATGACCGTCCCCCGTGTACATCCACGCAGGCTTTCGAGATTTCGAAGCCGGACGATCTTGGTTCGGTACTCGTCGGCGACTCTGGCAGTGTGTCTCGTGATTGCAAGAGGCTACTCTCAGACAGGCGTCGAGCGGACCAAATCTACCCAGACCGCACAGCCGTCTGCCGGCCCGGCGTTTGATGTCGCGGCGATTCATCAACATATCCCCGAGCCACACGAGCATAACTCAATTTGGAGTTCACCCTCCGACACTCACTTCCGAGCAGGAAACGTCTCGCTGATCGGCCTCATTCATTGGGCCTTCGAGATGCCCGAGACGAGAATTCTCAACGCTCCAGGCTGGGCGAGATCCACGTACTTCAACATCGAAGCCTCATCAGGCTCCTCGATGGATGAAAAGATGGTGCACCTGACATCCGAGGCCGGCAGGCTGCAGAAAGAGATGATGGTGCGCGCATTGTTGGCGGACCGATTCAAGCTTGCGGCTCACTTCGAGACGCGCGAATTGCCGATTTACGATCTGGTCGTTGCCAAGGGAACGCCGAAGCTGGGCGAAGCGAAGCTGGAAGGAACTACAGTCAATCATTGGCGCGATCACCTCGAAGTGCAGGGCGGTGACAGCCTCGCGCTTCTCGCCGAAGAACTCTCGAAAGAAGTTGGCCGTCCGGTTATCGACAAGACCGGGATTGCAGGCCGTTACAATCTGAAGGTCCGGTGGACACCCGACGGCTTGCCAGCCAATGGAAGCTCCGCAGCCGACGCACCTCCGTCCATCTTCACCGCCCTCAACGAGCAGCTCGGTCTGAAACTCAACTCCGGAAAAGGACCCGTTCAGGTTCTGGTGATCGACCACGTCGAGATGCCATCGGAGAATTAAGTCGCGGAGAGCAGCATTTCCCCGGGACCGCTGACCTCACCGCGTTCATTTCCACCCTTGCTCAGAGCCTCCCATCCCATTCAAGTTGCGTTGCCCTCCATCCGATAAATCAGCTGAGCACGCGCCGCTCCTCCGGGAAGACTTTTTGACGAGCGGAAGCCGGCGGTTGGAGCCATCAACCAGACAGCCGACCTTGGTTGGAAAAGCGTGGAACGTGATTCGTTATGGAAGAACTGACGCGAGAGTTCCCGATCGAGAGTTCGAAAGAGAGACTCTGTGCGCGCTCTGATTGTCGATGACTCACGGTTTGTGCGGGGACTCCTCCGCGGTCTTCTGGAGGAGAGGGGAATTGCATGCGATGAGGCGGTGGATGGCAAGGCGGGGCTGGCGCAATTGCATTCGAGTGCCGCTTTTGATCTCGCCCTGGTTGATTGGAATATGCCGGTGATGAGTGGCTTGGAGATGCTCACGGCCCTGCGCGCTGAGGGTTTTCGCGATCTGAAGGTCATGATGGTCACTACCGAAGCCGACAATGGATTCATTGTCCGCGCTCTCAATTGCGGAGCGGATGAGTATCTGCTGAAGCCGTTCGACGAGCAGGCCCTGGCGGAAAAGCTGGAGATGCTCGGGCTGGCGGAGAATTAGCGGATGGGGCGCGATCGCCGCATTCGTATCTACATTCCGTGGGCGATCCGGTATACCGCGATCAGGCCCGCGATACAGAATCCCAATAGAACCGATGACACGATAAAGGCCCGGCGCAACGGGCTGGCGGGATAAAACCTGCGATGACTGCGGAAGGTGACCACGATATCCCGGTTCATATTGGCGGGCTGCCAACCGGTGAGGCCACGGCGGATCTCGACCACCATTAACATCTCAAGCAGGCAGCAGCATGCGGCACTCCCCAGGCTGCCCATTGCTAGTACTTGAGTGAGCAGGACCATAGACACAACGACCTCACAGCAAATTCGCCGTCTGCTCCGACTTTCAGGTTCAACGGTCTTGATCTTTCCTCTATTATCCACGACCAGGCATCCGTCCACACCAGGGTTCAATAGCATGGTGCCGAAAGTAACGTCGAGTGATCCCACAAAAGTGGAATATTCGGGAGTAAGATTGGAGTTCGTAGGGCGCTTGGGATGCGTTCGGCGAGGGGAACTTCGCAAGAGCTCGAATCCCCTCCCGATCCATTGACGGGCCTGAACTCCTCTGAGGACAACATGACCCAATACACCGAGAGATCATCCGCAATCGAGCGCCGGCGGGCCGAGCGGCGAAATTCACCTGCCTTAGCCGCGTACCACTGGAGGGGCTCGATTCCGCGGGAAAACAGTGTCCGGGACATCAGCTCAACCGGGGCCTACCTGCTGACGCAGGAGCGTTGGGAACCCGGTGAGGTCATCGCGCTCACCTTCCAGCGCAGCGGACCTCTGCAGCGCGAGAACAGTTTTCCGGTCCAGGCCAAGACGGTTCGCTTGGACGACCATGGCGTAGCCGTGTCCTTTGTCCTGCCTCCGGGGGCCGACTTGCGTCTTTGGCAGAGTCCGTTGAAGAGTGTTGCGGAACAAAACGAGCCCGAGGACATTCTTCGGGAGTTTCGGGTTGCGCAGGCGATCTCCTTTCTTTCGCGGATTTCTCCGGAGATCAAGGACGTAATGAGCAAGTTGCTCCACGAGGAGTTGAGCAACTACCGTCTTGAGAACGCGGTTGAGATTGCCTTGAAAGCCGAGAGAATGCTTGGCACCTCGGTTGAGGGCGACAAGCTTCGCGCTCTGCCGCATGTAGCAACACGCGTCGTAGAAAGCGGATCCTGGGCCGACGACAAGTGGATGCTGCAGTTCTGGGCCGGCCTGCTCGCCGCATCCTGCACCATCGGCGCCGGTGATGAATCGACCCTTATTTTTGTTGACCTGCTCAGCCAGCTCAAGGCGCTGCACATGCGGATTCTTTCCGCAGCATCGAACAAGTCTACGAAGCTGATCAACGGTTCGGGGAACATGGCAACGCGTCCGCTGAACTGGAAGGCCGCCGATCTGATGAAATTCTCGGGCTCGCATGATCTGATCAAGCTTGATCGGGAGCTGAACTATATGGCTGATATCGGCGTGATTGCTACGAGGGTGAAATCGGCTTTCTTCCAGCAAATGACCGATACGACCATCGCTCCTACAGCTCTCGGCCTGGAACTTTACGCTCGCTGCAACGGCTATCGCGGCAACGCCCAGGGTTTCTATGGCGTCGGCCTCACAGTTGCAGGGGCGATCGCTCTGGAACAGTAGTTTCTTTCTCGCGCCGATCACAATCATCCGCAGGTTGTGTTCGGCGCGGAGAGAGTTTCAGAATGGTACGCGGCCAGTGCTTTCCCCCCAATATGGGAATTGGGCTGATACGTTTCCATCACGTTTGTGACGCACGGCACAACTTCCGCGGCGTTCCCCTCCCTAGAATCCACTTCATCAGAACAAGTTGAGAGCAATTTCGGCGATTTCAGCCGTCCGTCCAGCTTGTGCTTCGTCGATTCTCGACTTTCAGGGGGGAATGCCTTGGGCACGTCCAGAAACTGGCTTCGTTTGCCATTTGTATATCGTCCGCGTGCGGAACGACGCGAATCGCCGGCTCTTACAGCCGTGCACTGGGAAGGGCCAAACCCCCGTCCGGTAAGAGTGGCGAACATCAGCACCAGCGGCGCCTACCTGCTGACCACGAAGAATTGGCAGAGGGGAGAGATTCTGTCGCTGACCCTGCAACGGGAGGGAGCGATTGAGAACTCGGGGCAGCCCCGTTTTACGGTCCAGGCACGATCTGTCCGTCGCGACAGGGAGGGTGTTGGGGTGGCTTTCCTGATGCCGCGCGGAGCTGATCTGCGGCTGTGGCAGAGTACGATCCGGGCCGAAGTGCCGCAGACGGAGCCTGAAGACGTGGTGCGTGAGTTCCGGCTGGCTGCTGCAATTGCGTTTACCCAGCGCATTTCGCCGGCGGCAATCGATGCAGCGAGGGTGCTGTACCGCGAAGGCCTGAGCAACTACCGCCTTGAGAGCGCCATTGAAATCGCGCTCTTCGCCCAGGAAATGCTTGCGCTCGAGGAGAACGCCGCTGCCTGGCACGTTCATCCGGCTGTACTGCTGCGGGTTCTCGACGATGGATCCTGGGCTGAAACCGAGTGGATTCATCATTACTGGGCAGGCATTCTGGCCACCGCGTGCATGGCGGGTGAGCCAGACTCGTCTCCCATGAAATTCGTGAAGCTGCTCAGCCAGCTCACCACGATCCACGTCCGAATCTTCGCCGGATCCTGCACGCGAGCTTCAAAAGCTGTCAGCCGGAGTGGCCATGTCTCTGCCGACCCGTTGACCTGCTCGGCGGAGGAACTGGTCCAAATTGCGGATACTCATGATCGCGTCCATATCGAACGCGATATTCAGCAACTGGTCGAACTGGGTCTCATCGAGAAGAGCATCAAGTGGAAGTTCTTTTCGCAAATCGAAGAGGCTGTGGTCACCCCCACCCCGCTGGCGCTTGAGCTTTTTGCCCGCTGCCACGGCTATCGGGGAGAAGTTGCTGAGTTTTATGAGGCTTCAACCTGCGTCGAGGCGATCTCTGCCGCCGATTGAGGTGGATCTGCTCCAATTCGATCGATGGTCCAGTGTTCCTGGTCCCCGGGCTGCTGCCTAAGTAATTACCTCCCCGTTACCAAGCGGCAATTGCGGGAGTAGGATGCACTCAGGAACAATCCTTATTCGGCTAACTTTTCCAGTGCAGAGCGCCAGCCGGGGACCATCGCAGTCGGAAAGAACGAAGGAGGCCAGCATGAGGTCACTGAAAAGCTGGTTTGAAAGAGCCTTTCTTCAGGAGGAGCCCAGGCACTCGCGCGCCGAGCGGCGGGAAGTGCCCGGTCTTGAAGCCATTCACTGGACTGGTTCCTCTCCCGGCCTGGATATTGTGAGAAACATCAGCGCTTCAGGCATGTATCTTGTCACGCGCGAACGCTGGCCGGAGGGGGAAATCAATCCGGTCCGCCTCGTATATCCCGAACTCGGCGATGATTCCGCGGATAACCAGGTCACCATTGAAACCAAGGCCGTCCGTTGGGGCGAAGACGGCATGGGGCTCACGTTCATCCTTCCGGAGTGCATGGACCTCTGGCTATGGAAGACCGATGGTCTGATCGAGCCCGAGGACATTCTTACCGAATTCCGGCTCTCGCGAGCACTCTCGTTTTATCGCCGAATTTGTCCCCCGGCCAACCAGGAACTCAAGCTGCTATTTCGCGAGGGACTTGGCAACCTGCGCGTTCCCCATGCCGTTGCCATTGCGCATCGCGCAGAGATTATGCTGGCGGCCGAGCCGAATTTCGATCGGCTGCGCGCCCCCCAGAGCATCGTTATCCGGGTTGTTCAGGAGGGTTCATGGGCGGAAGACAGCGCCACGCAGCAGCTGTGGGCTGGGATTCTGATGACGGCCTGTACGTTGATGGGCGATGACGAGTCGAACCTGCCGTACCTCGATGTTCTCGCCGAGTTGGCCACGGTGGATACGCGCCTCTACATGGAAGCATGTACAAATTCCGCAAAGATGTTTGCCACCAGTGGGGCGGTTTCTGCGAAAACGCTTATGCGCACTGCAGACGAGATGATGAAAGTGACCGGTGTGCACGACCTCGCGAAGATCGATCGCAACCTGCTGCAGCTTTCGATTCTCGGCTTGCTCGAGCCCAGAAGTAAGGCGAAATATTTCTCCTTTGACCAGGCTGCCAATCTCACTCCAACTGCACTTGGGTTGGAACTGTTCGCGCGTTGTCACGGTCATCGCGGTGCACCGCACGAATATTTTGCAAGGCACTACACGAATCTGGAGCAGCTTGAGGCAGAGAAAGTGCAACCGCCCTCGGAGCCAGCAGAGAACCAGTGAAATAGTCTCGTTCACCGCGGTGTTCGTCAGATGGGGGATGTGTGTGCTCTGCGGCTTGACCGAAAATATTCTTTAACGTTTCGTGCGGCCCCGGCCCGACTAAAGATGCTGCGGTTGGCCTCGCCGTTAGGCGCTTCTTAGCGTGAAGATTGTGATCTCCGGCCGGCAATCGAAGCGGAACGGTACACCCACAGTGCCGATTCCGCGATTCACATACAACTGCATCGAGTCCACCTTGAAGAGGCCCTCGACGTACTTGCGGCCCCAATTGGGGAGAAAGAGCGGACCGGCAAACGGCATCCTGACCTGCCCGCCATGCGTGTGACCGCTTAGCACCAGCGATATCGCCTGGCCGGTGGGATGCGCGCGCAGACAGTCGATGTAATCCGGCGCGTGACACATCAGTATTACGGGCTCATTCGGAATGTGCCGGATCGACTCCGGAATTGCGGCGCCCTGATCCGGCATTCCGTTCACCGGATCGTCAATCCCAGCGAGCCAGATCCTCCCGCCCTGCCGTTCCAGCGGCACATGTGTATTCCGCAGGAACACGAGGTCGGCCTCGCTCATTGCATCACCCACGTCCAACTCGCCGGCACGCGCATCGTGATTACCGAAAACGGCATACCGCTGTTTGCACTCGAGACTGCTCAGAAGCCTGCCACATTGCCCTGCAGCCCTGATAATCAATTTCTTCGGAAGCACGTCTGCGGTGACATAGTCTCCGGTTAGAAAAACGTAGTCCGGATTCTCACTGTTGATCCTGTTGATCGCTTCGCGCAGCAGAGATGGCTCAGTGAACTCCTCCATGTGAATGTCGCTGAGCTGCGCAATTTTCACTCCCTCAAAAGCAGTGGACAGCCCCTTGAGCCAGAGATCCCGGTGAACGACTTCCAGCCAGTGTCGCTCGATTTCGCCCGCGTAAAGGGCCAGGCCGCCGGCGCCGACCAAGGCAGTTTTCAAAAAGAAGCGTCTCGAAAGCTTTCTTGATTTCGAAGCGCGTGTGAAATCTATTTGCTCGATGACCGGCTCCTCTCGAACCGCTACTCACTTGAGACGCGTTTGCATGTCTCGAAGGCGCTTACCTCGATTCTTCAGCTAGCCTGTTCGGCTTGATGCACTATCGGCTCAGGGCCGAAGAGTTGGGGTTGCCGCCTGCGACTCAGTCATCAATGCCGAAACGGCTGTATGCAGCCGCTCGGTAATGGCCGATTCGCTTTCGAATGGTGTGAAGCGCAATGGCTCCCCCACGCGCACTTCGATCTTTCCCGAGCGAAACCAACCGCTGCCTTTCATTTTCAACTCCCCCAGTCCGAGGACGGCAACCGGGAGCACGGCTGTTTGCGCCTGCTTTACCAATAGCCCGATGCCGGGCCGAAAGCGCGCAAGCTTGCCCTCGGTGGACCGCGTTCCTTCTGGAAACACCAGCACGTTGTATCCGCGATCGAGCGCTTCGCCGGCATGGGCAAAACTGCGCTGGAAGTCTTTGCGGCGGGGCAGCGGGAAGACGTTATAGAGCGCGGTCACGAGGAAATAGGCCGCCGGACCGAACAGCATGAATCGCCCGGTGTCGGGATCGCGAAAGTGGCGGAAGTCTTCCAGCATTTCGCCCAGCATCGCCGCGGCGACGTGCCTCCGCATCCGGCCCGGCAGGGCGTACTCGACGAGGGCCCCATCGTATGCGGAGACATGGTTGCAGATGATCAGCATCGGCTCGTCAACCGGCAATTTCGAGGGAACGACGACTCTTGGGTTTCCGAGGAACCACACGAAGGGTTGGGCGATGAGTTCGAGGAATGCCGCGCGGATCCACTGCATTGGCTTCCACCATGGCCAATGTGGGTAGCGGAAATCTGCGGGTTCGGCCTGAGCAACTGGATCCTGGGCTACCGGAGGTGGCGGCGTCGTTCCACTGGGAGCGGCAGTCGAGGGAATTGGGGCAGCATCGGCCTGTAACGCTTGCGGCTGCTCGATTGGTTGCGCGACGTGAAACTGATGCTCGGTGCCGCGTGTATGGTTATTGAGGTTTCTCAGGTCTCCCAGTGTCCGGGCTGCATCGACTGAACCCTCGGGTGGCGCGTCCGTCAGCTTTTCCTCCAAAGCCGAGGCCAGCTGCACACGCCCGAGACTGTCGAGGTGGAAATCTTCGTCGAGGCGCAACTCGTCTCCGCCCGCGGGATGTTCGCCGGCGATCTCCGCAACCAGGGCGTAGAGCCAGTCTCCGCCGGTTGCAGCTACGGGGCTGTTCGCTGAAGTCTGCATCGACCGTTGTGCCTGCACCCAGTCCGCGACTGCCTTGCGTCGTACTTTGCCAGTGGAGGTTCGGGGCAGGTCGGGTTCGGGCCACACCAGCCATCGCCGCACCCGTTGGAAATCCGCGAGCCTGGTATTCGTCCGGTCAATGGCTTCGGCAGCCTGCTGCTCACCGCCGCGTACGGCAAGTACTGCGCAGGGTTCCGGTCCGGTATTTGTTTCTACGGGCACTACCGCACTGGCAGCTATCTCGGGCTGTTCTTCCAGCGCTGCTTCCAGATCTTCGGGATGAACATTCACTCCAGCCGCGGTCACGATGGTTTCGCTCTTGCGACCCATGAAGCGCAACTCTCCGGTTGCCTGTTCTTCCGCCAGGTCGCCGGTCGCCAGCCACTCGTCGGGCCTTTGGCGGAGTTCGCCGCCGCTCCATGTCGAAGTCGAGATCATCGGTCCTTTGACGAGCACTTCGCCATCCGGCCCGATCTTCACTTCGCGCCCGGGCAGGGGTTTGCCGATGGTGCCGCTGGCAACGTGAAATGGGTGATTCAGGGTAATGAGGGCGGTGGTCTCGGTCATTCCATAACCCTGCACCACCACAAATCCGAGAGCGTTCCAGAACTGCTCCAACGGACCGGCGAGCGCTCCTCCTCCTGAGATCAGCGCCCAGAACTTGAGGCCGAGCGCGCGGTGCACATCGCGGAAAAACCACCAGCGCTTCCAGGCTCTCATGCCCTTTGAGGCCGCCACTCGATCTGCCAGCCCCGGGTGCATGTTTTCAAGATGCGCCTTGAGCAAAGCCATCACACGGGGAACAGCAGCAAGTACCGAGATGCGTTCCTTCTTGATAATGTCCACCAGGCGAGGCGCAACCAGTCGTGTTTCAAAATGCACTTCGGCGGCGAAGATGGGGGGAATCCACAGGCCCATGGTTTGTCCGAAGACATGACTCAGGGGAAGAGTGTGCAGGAACCGCAGAGGATGAACATACTTTTCGTATTTCAAATAGCCCTGCGCCGCCTTTTCGATGGGCCCTACGCTGGCCAGTACATTTCCATGCGTGTGGACAATTCCCTTGGGATCGCCGGTAGTGCCCGATGTGAACAGGATCTGCAGCGCTGTTGCATCGGAGAGACCGGCAACCGGCCTCGCCTCGCGACGGGGCAGGGAAGAATCCCACTCTTCAAACCACAGGCTGGGAATGGTTGATCCCGGATCACTGATCCCTGACAGCTTGGAAAGGAGCACCGCATCCCCGACGGCCAATCTTGGTTTCACGTCGGCTGCCACCTTCTGCGCGAACTCCGGGCTGCCAAATGCGTCCAGCGGAACCACCATCACGCCGCGCAGCATGCACCCGTAGAACGCGGCCACCCACTCCGCGCCATTCTCCGCCCAAAGCAGCACGCGATCGCCCATCCCGATCTGACGATCCTCGAGGAATGCAGCAAAGCGCCCCGACAGATGCACTAATTCTCCGTAGGTCGTCACTCGCCGGCGAACGCCCTGATAACGCACGATGGCGATCTCGCGCTCATGTTTTCTAAGGTCGTCCAGCAGTGTTGCCAGGTGCTCGCGCACTCCATCACTCCTGCACCGAATCCTAGCAGCGCACATGTGCCGGTGCGTTCTCGAGTGTGGGACTTCGTCGAGTGCCACATGCGCGGCAAGCGTGGCAAACTGATTTGCGTGGGTCGACGCGAAATATGCGCCCACTTCAAGCAGGAGTTTCGTATGGATTATGCCTGGACTGCCATTCCCGAGTCTGCAATTCCTCGCGCCGCCAACCCCGTGTTTCAGCACCTGCTCGACACCTATGTGAGCGAATCGAACAAAGTTGCTTCGACGTGGAAGCAGTTCACCGACGCCGACCTCTCGTACAAGCCTCACGCCCGCTCCAGCAGCGTGGGAGACATTTTGCGTCATCAGTTGCTCTCGGAGCGCCGATTCTTCGGCGAGTTTCTAGGAACGCCGGAGCCCGCGCCCGACCAGGTCCTTCCCGGCACATTTACCGTCGAGTCTGCTACCAATCGATTTATCGAACTTGTGTCGCAGCGCCTCAACTTTTTCGCCACCCAGAAGGAGTCCTGGTGGCTTGAGGCGGTTCCATTCTTCGATGTGAGGCGGCAACGAATCTGGGTGTTCTGGCGGCGTGTACTTCATACCGCTCACCATCGCACGCAACTCACCGTTTTCCTGCGCCTGCTTGATCGCGATGTTCCTGCGACCTATGGCCCTACGGCCGACGTCACCTGGACCGGAGCCGATCCCACCAACTCGGTCGCTGCCGCCGGGCGGAAATAGGGGCTTACTTCATCTTCGACTTTCGCCTTTTCTTTGCCGTTAGGACGCGCTATCCTCAAGGAGCGTCAAAGCTAAGTGGTGATGTCTTCTTCATCCTCCAAGCCGACCTCCGAAGTTGATCCGTTTGCCTGCTTTCATCCAGTCACAGCGGAGTGGTTCCGTGCCGTCTTCGACGGGCCAACCGCCCCCCAGCGCTTGGGGTGGCCGGTAATTGCGCGCGGGGACAGTGCGTTGATTCTGGCCCCGACCGGGACCGGCAAAACCCTGGCGGCGTTTCTCTGGTGCCTCGACCGGCTGATGTTGCACGATCTCGAGGATGGGAAGAAGGGCTGCCGTGTCGTTTATGTATCGCCCTTGAAAGCGCTGGCCGTAGACGTGGAGCGCAACCTGCGTTCTCCGCTGACCGGGATTGCGAACATGGCTCGCCGCAAGGGAGTGCAGTTTCACGATCCGGCGATCAGCGTCCGCACGGGCGATACACCACAGCAGGAGCGTGCGCGGTTTCGCCGCGATCCGGCAGATATTCTCATCACCACGCCGGAGTCTCTTTACCTGCTGCTCACTTCGCAGGCGGCGGACGCGCTGCGTACGGTCGACACCGTCATCATTGACGAGATCCATGCCCTAGTTCCAACCAAGCGCGGGGCGCACCTGGCTCTGACCCTGGAAAGGCTGGAAGTTCTTACTGAACGCCGCCTCCAACGCATCGGTCTTTCTGCCACGCAGAGGCCGCTGGAAGAGGTAGCGTGTTTTCTGGGTGGGGTTGAGGTTGATTCGAAAACTCCCCTGCTGTTCAAACAGAAAACGGAACAACTTGAAAGTCAAACTTTAAGTTCTGCATCTGACAGCGCTGCCGCACAGGAGGTCAAAGCCACTGCCGATGCCGACACTTCGCCGCTACCCACAGATGCGGCGACAACCCTCGATGCGCTGGCCCGAAACGATCGAAGTGTGGAGCTTGACGCGGTCCTGCGCTATCGACCGGTCACGATTGTTAATGCTTCTGCTCCCAAGCAGTTAAAGCTGCGTATTGAAGTGCCAGTTGAAGACATGGCGCGCCTCCAGACCATTGAGGAAATCCCCTCCGGCCCTGCTTCGCAAGCCCCGCGCCGGGTATCTATCTGGAACGCCATCCATCCGCGGCTGCTTGAGCTGATCCGTGAGCGCCACTCGACGATCTTGTTCGTGAACAGCCGCCAGGTAGCCGAGCGATTGGCCGGGGCATTGAACGACCTTGCCGGCGAGGAAGTCGTCCGCGCTCATCATGGTTCGCTCGCCGCCTACCAGCGCGCCGTGATTGAGGAGCAACTGAAGGCCGGGCAGATCAAGGCCCTCTGCGCGACGTCGACGCTTGAGCTCGGCATCGACATGGGGGCTGTCGATCTGGTCATCCAAATCGAGGCGCCTCCATCAGTGGCAAGCGGGATGCAACGCATCGGCCGTGCCGGCCATTCGGTGGATGCTGTCAGCGAAGGCGTCTTGTTTCCGAAGTTCCGGGCAGACCTGGTTGCCTGCGCCGCCGTCACCCGGGCCATGCACGAAGGCCAGATCGAGTCCACGCGCTTTCCGCGCAACCCGCTCGATGTACTTTGCCAGCAGCTGGTGGCCATCGTCGCCAATCCGCCGGGATACCGGGTCCCGCCGGGAACAAAGCATCTGAAGCGGATCCACCGGCCGAACATCGCCAGCCGAGGCCGACACTTCATCGCCGAGGACGACGGGCCGGGAGCCAGAACCATTTCCGCCTATGAAGCCGGAGAAGAGGATTCGAAGCCGGAGGTTCATGCCGATGCGTTATACGATCTGGTTCGGCGAGCCGCTCCTTTCGGAAGTCTGAGCCGTGCTGCTTTTGACGGCGTTCTGGACCTGCTCAGCGGCCGCTATCCCTCTGACGAGTTCGCCGAACTTCGCCCGCGCCTTACCTGGGACCGTATCAGGAACGTTGTCACCGCGCGGGAGGGGGCAGGGCGGTTGGCGATTCTGAACGCCGGGACCATTCCGGACCGCGGTCTCTATGGCGTCTTTCTCGCACACACTGAGGGCAAATCAGTCCGCGTAGGCGAACTCGACGAGGAGATGGTCTTCGAATCGCATCCCAACGAGACCTTCATCCTCGGCGCGTCGACCTGGCGCATTGAAGACATCACGCACGACCGTGTTCTGGTGGTTCCTGCTCCTGGTGAGCCGGGCAAAATGCCCTTCTGGAAGGGCGATGGCCCCGGTCGTCCCCTGGAATTCGGCCGCCGAATCGGTGCGCTGGTCCGGGAGCTTCGAGCAGTCCCGAAACCTGTCGCCCTGACGCGGCTGGTTGCGGAACACGATCTCGACCCCGGGGCCGCGGAGAATCTGCTTGAATTTCTTACCGACCAGGAGGCCGCCACGGGACAGGTTCCGGATGATCGGACGATCGTCATCGAGCGGACCCGCGATGAACTGGGTGATTGGCGGGTTTGCGTGCTGACTCCGTTTGGAAGCCGCATTCATATTCCGTGGGCCATGGCGATCAGTGCGCGAATTCGCGCTACCGGCGGACCGGAGGTGGAGACGCTTTGGGGTGACGACGGCTTTGTGTTGCGCTTTCCGGATACCGACCAGCCACCCGACCCGGATTGGGTCATGGTTGAATCTGCCGAAGCGATGCAACTGGTTCTGCGCCAGCTGGGTTCAACGGCGCTCTTCGCCGGTCGTTTTCGCGAGGCTGCCGGACGGGCTCTTCTGCTGCCGCGACGCCGCGCCGATCAGCGATCGCCGCTGTGGCAGCTCCGCAAGCGCTCCTACGACCTGTTGAGCGTCGCATCCCGCTATCCGTCGTTTCCGCTGCTGCTTGAGGCCTATCGGGAGTGCCTGCGCGACGTCTTTGACATGCCGGCGCTGATCGAGACACTCCGTGCCATTGAGCAGCGCCAGCTTCGTGTTCACGTTGTGGAGACTCGAAAGCCGTCGCCCTTCGCGTCATCCCTGCTGTTCAGCTATGTGGCCAATTTCGTTTATGACGGGGATGCGCCGCTCGCTGAGCGCCGGGCGCAGGCGCTGACCATCGACCAGGATCAACTTCGCGAACTGCTGGGCGAAGCTGATCTGCGCGAATTGCTCGATCCCGATGCCATTGCCGACGTGGAAGAAACCGCGCAGTGCCTGGCCGAGTCGCATCGCGCGCACTCCGCCGACGGCATACACGATTTGCTTCTGCGCCTGGGCGACCTCTCCCGGGAAGAACTCGCTCACCGTGTTGTCTCACCGGAACTGCTTGCGCATCTCGATCGCCTTCTCCGCGCCCGCCGTCTGCTCGAATTGCGCATTGCAGGGGAGCGCCGTTTGATTGCCGTGGAAGATGCGGCGCGCTATAGGGATGCTCTCGGCATTCCGTTGCCTCCCGGCTTGCCCGCATCGCTTACCGATCCCGTGGCGCAGCCCGTACTTGAACTTGTGCGCCGTTACGCGCGCACCCACGGGCCATTCACATTGCGCGAAGTAGCCGATCGGTTCGCCCTCGATGCGGCCGTGATTGAAACCGCGTTGCACCAGCTCAGCATTGACGGACGCATCCTTGAGGGTGGCTTCCGGCCCGGCGGGCTCCAACATCCCGTCGGATACACCGCATCCGCCGGGGGCTCCGGACTGCATCGCGAGTGGTGCGATACCGAGATCCTTCGCCAGATTCGACGCAAATCGCTGGCCAAGCTTCGCCGCGAGGTCGAGCCGGTTGAGCAGCACACGCTGGCGCGATTCCTCACCCAATGGCAGGGACTCATCTCGCCGCGGCGCAGTTCGCATGCGCACCTCGATGTGCTTCTGGATGCGATCGAAAATCTGCAGGGGGCTCCTGTTCCGGCTTCCTTGCTTGAAACAGCCATCCTTCCGGCGCGTGTCTCCGGCTATGAACCCGCGGGACTCGATACGCTGATCGCTGCCGGCGAAGTTGCCTGGGCCGGCATCGATCCCATCGGCGAGCGCGATGGACGCATTGCGTTGTTTCTGGGGGACAAGTTGCCGCTGCTGGCGCAGCAAAGGCCGCTTGCCGAGCCCCTGACCGAACGCGAAGAGAAGATTGTCGCCGTGCTCGAGTCGAACGGCGCCAGCTTCTTCGATCCTTTGCACCAGGCTGCGGGTGGCGGCTATCCGGGGGAATCAATCGATGCGCTTTGGAGCCTGGTGTGGCGCGGCCTGGTCACCAACGACTCGTTGCATGCGCTTCGCGCCTACACCATGCGGCCGGATTCCGCTCGTCCGCAGCGCAAGATGCATACCGGCGTGGTGTTTCGTTCTCGCCGCACCACTCCGCCGAATGCGCAGGGCCGCTGGTCGCTTCTGCCGCTCCGTTCGCGAGAGGGAATTGGCGGTCCTTCCGAGACAGAAGCCAGCCATGCTCTCGCTTTACAACTGCTCAATCGCTATGGCATCCTCACGCGCGAAGCCGTTGCCGCCGAGAACATTCCCGGAGGGTTCAGCGCCGTATACGACGTGCTCAAGGCGCTTGAAGAGAGTGGCCGCATTCGTCGCGGCTACTTTGTAGCCGGGCTGGGCGCAACCCAATTTGCGCTGCCGTCTGCAGTGGACCTGTTGCGTCAGCTCCGTACCGAACCGTCCGCGGAAAAGCCGGAGTTCGTGCAACTGGCCGCGTCTGATCCGGCCAATCCGTATGGCTCGGTTCTTCGCTGGCCAGATCTGCCTGTTATGGATGACGACGCAGAGAGTGCTCCGCGTGTTCTCACTCGCGCTGCCTATGCCGAAGTGATTCTGCGCAACGGCCAGCTTGTGGCATGGCTTCGTCGCAATAATCCGAACCTGCTTATCTTTCTTCCGTCCGACGAACCGGAGCGTTCGCAGACCGCGTCTGGACTGGCGCATTTTCTCGCTGCCCGGGGCCAGGAGCGCATGAGAGCCGGGAGCCACCAGGGCGTGCTTATCACGACAATCAATGGACAGCCGGTTGCGGCACATCCCATGGCACGCTTCCTGATGGATGCCGGATTCCATCCCGGCCCGCTCGGCCTGCACCTGCGCCGCATTCCGATTCCGATCCAGCACGATCCGCATGCGGCCGATCCCGCGACCGAGGAACTGCAATAGGTCATGCCCGAGGGCGATACCATCTTCCGCACTGCGCGTTCCCTCGGCCGTGCGCTGATCGGAAAGCCAATCACCGGCTTTCGTTCCAATTACCCGCTGCTTACGCGGTTCCACGACGACACGCCGATCACCGGCCAGATTGTTGATCGCGTCGAATCGCGCGGCAAGTGGCTGCTCATTCACCTTTCCGGCGGCGCGACGCTGGTGACTCACATGCTGATGAACGGCTCATGGCATCTCTACCGTCTTGGAGAGCGCTGGCGAAGGCCCTCTCGCGATATGCGCATCGTGCTGGAGAATGCGGACTACCAGGCCGTCGCTTTCGGCGTGCCGGTGGCCCGCATCTACACGGAACAGGCTCTGGCGCGTGAAAAGCGAATCCCGCCACCGGGCTCCGATGTCCTCAGCGAGACGTTTGATCCAGTCGCGGCGGCGATTCACATGCGCTCGTACGGGCAAGAAGAGATCGGCGATGTCCTGCTGCGCCAGCAGGTACTTGCCGGTGTCGGCAACGTCTTCAAGTCGGAAACTTGTTTTGCGGAAGGCGTGAATCCGTTTGCGATGGTCGCCTCCCTGACCGATCAGCAGGTTGCCGCCCTTGTTCGCACTGCGCAGAGTCTGGTCGCGGCCAATGTGCTGGAGGATTCAGGCAACACCATCGTGACCTACCGCGGCCAGCAGCGCCGCACCAGCCACACCAGCAGTCCGCAGGAGAGCCTGTGGGTTTACGGACGCTCCGGTTCAGCATGTCGCCGCTGTGGCAGCCCCATTCGTCATCGCCTGCAAGGGCCCGATGCGAGGGTGACATTCTGGTGCCAGACCTGCCAGCCTATGCCCGACGGTTCTGACGTCGATGGGATGGGGGCCAGCCGGGAGCGAGGCTAGTTTCCGGGCTTGCCGGTCCCGAAGAGTTTCTGGAAGATGTTCCGGTTATCGGGCGGATGGTCGCACGGGTTGGTCGGAGCCATGCCGATGAGAAATGCGGCTTCGTACCCCTGGGGGCAGGCGTCGTCGCTGAGCAGGTTGGTGACCTTATCCAGCTTTACCACCTGGATTCCGTCCGGCACCGTGAATTCGTGGGTGTCAGAGTACTGGGGCAGCTTGACGGCGCGCTTCATGAAATCGGCCCAGACGGGCGCTGCTGCGGTTGCTCCGGAAAGTTTGACATCGCTGTAATCGTCGTTGCCAATCCACACGATGCAGATGAGATTTGTTGTAAATCCGGCAAACCATGCATCGTTGTCGGTGCCGGTCTTGCCGGCTGCGGGCTCCATGAATCCGCGTTTGCGCACTTCATAGCCGTAGCCGAAGTTCATCACGCCTTCCATCAGGTTGGTGGTCAGGTACGCAACCCGCGGATCGAGGATCTGTTTCGAAGTCGGCGTGAAATCGGTGATGACGTCTCCGGTGGGAGTTCTGACACTGGCCAGCATCCAGGGATCAATATGCACGCCGCCATTGGCGAAAACCGTGTACTGCCCAGCGACATCCAGTGGTGTTGCACCGTAGGACCCGATGGCCACCGATGGCGTGGCTTGCGCGCGCTTGATACCGGCCTCGCGTCCCAGTGCAGCTATATTGTCGAAGCCGACCTCCGCACCAAGGCTGATGGTTGCGTTGTTCAGGGAGTGCGCGAGCGCATAGATCGCCGTCACCTCGCCGTGATACTCGTTCTTGTAATTACGCGGGCTGTAATCCTTTTGGCCGTCGATCTGGTAGGTCGTCTGCTCGTCATTGAGCATCGTGACGGCGGTGAAGGGCTTGTCCTGACCGGGAAGGGTGGTACCGGCGATCGTGGTATTGTATGCCGCCGCGTAGACAATCGGCTTGAATGTGGATCCGGTGGGACGAACCGCCATGGCATGATTCAGCTGGCTTTTGCCGTAGTCTCGTCCGCCGACGAGCGCCAGCACCTGGCCCGTATGCGGATTGAGAGCAATGAGCGCGACCTGTGGGTAGGGGTATGTTTCGCCACGCTTCTTCTGCCGCGCATGGTACTTGTCGACCAGCTCATCGACAGCGGCAATGTCGTCATTCACGGCCTCGGTTGCAACCCGCTGCAGATCGGGATCGAGTGACGTATAGATGCGCAGTCCTTCACGATTGAAGTCAGTCTCACCCAGCTTCTGGACAAGTTGATCGCGCACCAGGTCCACGAAGTATGGAGCCTCGCTGGCGTCTACGCTGCTGGGAGCGAGATGCAGCGACTCGGCCTTGGCGCGCTCGGCCTGCTCTTTGGTAATTGCTCCCGTCTCGACCATCGAATCGAGCACGATGTTGCGTCGTTCGATGGTGCGGCGGTCGTGACGAAACGGATTGAAGTAGTTCGGGCGCTGAATGATGCCGGCCAATAAGGCACATTCTGAGAGATCGAGCTGGCGCACGTCCTTCCCGAAGTATGCCTGCGCCGCTTCGCCGAAGCCGTCAATCGAAAAGCTGCCACGTTGGCCGAGATTGATCTGGTTGGCGTAGGCCTCGAAGATCTGCTTTTTCGTGAAGCGATGCTCCAGGTGAATGGCGACCAGGATCTGGGTGATTTTGTACTTGATGGTGCCGGTGTCGGCCACGAACAACAGCTTGGCCAGCTGCATCGTGAGGGTGGACGCGCCGCCGCGATGCTTGCGGTCGCCAATCACGTCGTGCCAGCCCCAACTGATGATGCTGAAGTAATTCACTCCTCCATGCTCGAAGAATCTGCGGTCTTCGATGGCGAGGACAGCCTGCACCAGGTTCGGCGGAATCTCGTCGTAGGTGAGCAGGCGCCGCTTGGAACGATTCGCATCCTCGCTCAACCCGGTGATCAGCAGCGGCTCCAATTCATAGCTGGCCAGCGACTGCCCCTTCTCGTCGGTGATCGAGTCCACCACGCCCGACTTTGTGTGAATGGTGGCCATATCCGGCGCGTGATACGACTCGGGTCCCGGATGGACTGCGATCGAATCTTCCGATTCAGTGAATGTGCCCATCTGGGATGGGTGAGAGAGTCCGTCCACCGTGTATCCGGCCTGGCGCAGCGCTGTCGCTATCAAGTGGGCACTGAGTTTCTGTTGCGGCCTCACTTCCCGAGGAGCGGCATAAATCTTTGCCGTATTCGCAAATAGCGGTTGTTTCAGCCGGTCGTCGACGACACGCGCGTACTTGTTGTAGATGTAGGTGATGGTGATGAATCCCGCGAGGCCGAGCAGCAGGGCCGCCGCGATTACCCCGCGGACCAGCCATGAAGACAAGGAGAATTTCGGCCAGGAAAGCTTCACCTTCGGTTTCTCCAGCCTCACCTTTAATGCCATCGATTCTCCTTCAACCTAGTCACGGATCGCCTGCAATCTAGGAACTGGATCCAAGCAGGTTCTCTTCCTGCACGCGCTTCTTTACTTCGGCCACAACGTCTGTAAGGGCCACATCCACACTGCTCGCGTTTGCGCGCGTCACCAGCTCCACTTGGCCGCTCGCTGTTTTCTTGCCTACATTGATGCGGTATGGGATGCCTACGAGGTCGGCGTCTTTGAATTTGACTCCGGCGCGCTCGTCTCTGTCATCAAGCAGCACGTCAAGCCCGGCCGCTTCCAACTCAGTCGCCAGAGCCTCGCCGGCGTCTTTCAGAACCTTATCCGCAACGTTCGTAATCGTTACGACCACGGTGAAGGGAGCAATGGAAGCCGGCAACCAGAAGCCATTGGCATCGTTCGACTGCTCGATCGCCGCGGTCAAAATGCGCTCGATGCCGATGCCGTAACATCCCATGATCGGCTTGACTTCCTTGCCGTTGGGATCGAGAACGCGGGCGCCCATCGACTCGGTGTACTTGTACCCCAGCTTGAAGATGTGTCCTACCTCGACGGCCTTCCCTACCACGAGCTTTCCGTCGCAACCAGGCGTCGGGCATCCTTCGCCTTCGTTCACGCTGCGAATATCGGCCATCATCGTCCAGGTGAAATCACGTCCCGGACAAACATTTCGCAGGTGATAGTCGAGCTTGTTGGCGCCGCACACCATGTTCTTGCGGCCCTCAAACGACTTGTCCACAATGACTGTAAGTTCGTCGCCGAGCGGCTTGTCACCGTGCTTCAATCCCACCGGCCCCAGATAGCCAGCCGGACCGTTGAAATACTGCTGCAGCTCTTCGGCCTGCATGGTACGCAGTTCTGCACCGCCCACGGCGCCAAGCAGCTTGGTCTCATTCACCTGGTGATCACCGCGCAGGAAAGTTGCTACACCATGCCACGTGTCCCTGGCTCTGCCATCCTTTGAGGCGGCTCCATGGTTCAGCACCATGTAGGCCACGCACTTGATGTCGGATGCCGGGGAAATCTTGAAGAACGCTGCCACGTCTGAGATCGCCGCGCAACCCGGCGTATGCACCAGTTCCGGCGTCCCGTCGGCAGTGGGCTCCATTTCCGTGACCGGCTCCAGTCGTGACGTCGCTTTCTCCAGGTTCGCCGCGTATCCGCATACCGGGCAGCTTGCGATCAGGTCTTCGCCCGCATCGGTGTAGACCATGAACTCCTGCGACTGCGATCCACCCATGGCGCCGGAATCGGCTTCCACAGCGACGAACTTCAGGCCGCAGCGGGTAAAGATCCGTCGATATGCCCCGTCGTGAAGGTTATAGCTCTGGTCCAGTCCCTCGTTGTTCAGGTCGAAGGAATAGCTGTCCTTCATGATGAACTGGCGTACCCGCAACAGACCTGCCTTCGGTCGTGGCTCATCGCGAAACTTGGTCTGGATCTGGTACCAGATTTGCGGCAACTGCTTGTAGCTGCGCAGCTCATTGCGCGCAATGGACGTCACAATCTCTTCGTGCGTCATGCCCAGGCACAGGTCGGCGCCCTTTCGGTCCTTCAGCCGGAACATGGTGTCGCCCATGCCCGTCCAGCGGCCGCTTTCCTCCCACAACTCGCGAGGCAGGAGGGCAGGCAAGTAGAACTCTTGCCCGATCTTGTCCATCTCTTCGCGCACGATCCCGATCACCTTGTTCAGCGACCGCTGCCCGAGGAAAAGATAGTTGTAAAGGCCCGCGCCAAGCTGGCGGATATATCCGGCCCGGAGCAGGAACTTGTGACTGGCCACTTCGGCGTCCGTCGGGGCCTCACGGAGGGTAGGGACAAAAAGCTTAGACCAACGATGCATAGAAAAAGGGCTTACTTGCTTTCCCGCCCATGGAGTTGTGGGTGCCCCTGGTCTCGATTCTGAAACCTCGGAAAGGACATCCCTCAACCTGCAGGCCTTTGATTGGGCCCCCAGGGACGCAACACGATCAAGGAACAGATTCCATTCTAAATGTTCGCTGGGTTGTGGGCGCTGGAATGGCTCTGGCGCCGTGCTCCCTAAAGCAACCCAGGTTGCCACTGAAGAAACCATCTGCTCACGCCCTCCTCGACTTGCCTCTGCTGATGAAAATGCAGGTCAAGAGCCAAATTCCGCTGACTGTAAACAAAGAACCTAGCCAAAAGCGCCGATGCCTTCCGTGTCAGCGGCGACACGGACGTGGACCGATTGACACAAGGGCAAGTGCCTTGAGGGACATCAATGCGCGAACGGATTCCAGCACCAAGTCCCCTGGCTTCCCGGGCGGCAACAGGATGTAATGCATCCATGGGCGTTTGGGGAACGGGGATCTTTCAGGACGATTCAGCGTGTGACATCCGCGACACCTACAGGGACTACCTTGGCCAAGGCATGACTGGGCCAAAGGCAACCGAGCGTATTCTTGCCGATTTCAAGAGTCTGCTCGCCGATCCCCACGAGACCAGTGTCGTCTGGCTTGCCCTGGCTGCTGTCCAGTGGAAGGTTGGCCGGCTTGAGCCGAACATCCTGGCGCAGGCCCTCCAGGTGATTGACTCCGGAAGCGATCTGAACCGGTGGAACGTGGATGCGAAGGATTGTGCGAAGCGCAAGGCGGTGCTCGAAAAGCTACGTGTCCAAATTACGTCGCCGCAATCGGCGGAGAAGAAAGTGGCTCGGTACAAACTGTGCGAGAGTCACTGGAGCGAAGGCGACCTGATCGGCTATCGGCTGCTTGACGGTCGACTAATCATCTTCTGTGTCATCGGACACCATACCGACAAGGGTGGAACCTATCCAGTTTGCGAACTGCTCGACTGGATCGGGGAGGAGATTCCCCCGAAGGATTCGCTGCGAATGCTTGAAGTGAAGCGAAGCAGGCCGGACCACAAGCACGCCATTACGCAGATGATGCTGGTCGGATTGAGCCAGAAGTGGTCAAAGCGACTAGTGGAGATTGAAGTCAGGCTCAAGCCAACACAGAAGCGCGCGGGCTCCTCGGTTGTGCACTTCAAGTATCTTGAACAGTTTCTAAAGAACTCGTTTCTCATTGGGTAAGGGCTATTTGTCCATCCCCGACATCTTCACGATCATGCGCTCAAACATGCTGGCCGGCATTAGCCTTTGCATAGTAAGCGCCATCCGCGCATCCTTGCCTGCCACATAGCGCAGCCTCGGATGCGGTGTTTCGAGAATGCCTGCGATCAGGTCAGCCACAATCTGCGGGTTTGCCCGGCTCTTGCTGCTCTTATCCAACTGGCTGCGCCACCGTGCCACCCGAGCCGCGTTCGGTGACAGTGGGTCCCGCATCTTTGCTGTCAATTTCGCATTGCGTGTCCATATGTCGGTTTCAAACGACCCCGGCTCGACCAGCACTACCTGTATGCCGACGGTGGCCACCTCAAAGCGCAGGCTCTCGGTCCATCCTTCGAGCGCGAACTTCGATGCCGCATAGCTGCTGACGCCGGGATATCCCAACCGGCCCGAGATCGACGAGATCATCAGCACATGTCCGAATCCCTGTTGTCGCATGTGGGGCAGCAATGCCCGTGTGACTGCAACGGCGCCGAAGAAATTAGTATCGAACTGATCACGCAGCTCCGCGTCGGTCACGTCGTCGGCAAAACCCGGCACTGCGAAACCGGCATTGTTGATCAGCGCATGTAGCGGTTCGCCTCGCCTCGCAACCAACTCGGAAATCGCCGCAACATGGTCCGCATTCGTTACGTCGAGCGCGCGGAATTCAATCCGGTCAAGCACACCCAAATCTCGCGCGGCCTGCTCCAACTTTTCCCGCCGGTTCAGGTCACGCATGGTCGCCAGCACGCGCCATCCCCGCTTTGCGAGCGTGACGGACGTGAGCAGCCCAAAGCCGCTGGAGGCGCCGGTGACGAGTGCGGTCTTGTTCATGTCGCAAGAGGTCAGAAAACTGCAAACTGCAAACTGAAGACTAGATCTTCGAACACCGTGAATTGGCGCTAGATCAATTCCACGCCCCACAAGTCGTGCAGGTGTACCACGCCCTCAACCTTGCCGGTGCCGTCTGTAACTACCAGGGACGTGATCTTTCGCTCTTCAAGAATCGCCAGCGCCCGCGCTGCCAGTTCGCCGGCGGCGATGGTTCGCGGACTTGCATTCATGGCCTCGCCGGCAGTCTTGCTCAAGGCCGCGCCGCCTTCGCGCTCCAACAGACGCCGCAGATCGCCGTCACTGATCACGCCGCGCAGCTTGCCGTTTTCCTGCACAGTTGTCATTCCCAGTTTCTTCGACGACATCTCGAAGATCACATCCATCATCGGCGTCGTTGGTGTGACAGCAGGAACATTGTTGCCGGCGTGCATCAGGTCCCGCACCTTGGCAAGCTGCTTGCCCAGCTTCCCGCCCGGGTGCAACTCCGCAAAATCTTCAGCCTTGAATCCCTTGCGCAGGCTCACTGCCACCGCCAGCGCATCGCCCAGCGCCAGCATGGCCGTGGTGCTTGCTGTCGGAGCGAGGTTCAACCCGCAGGCCTCGCGCTCCACGCTACAGTCGAGAGCAACGTCGCTTGCTTGTGCCAGGGTCGATTGCAGATTGCAGCAGAAGCTTACCAGCGCATCGCCCTTGCGCTTCAATGTGGCCAGCAGGCGGAGAATCTCCTCCGTCTCGCCGCTCGCCGAGAGGGCAATCACTACATCGCCCGGCATCAGCACGCCGAGATCGCCGTGCACCGCCTCGGCGGGATGCAGAAACAGCGCAGCCGAGCCGGTTGAACTGAGCGTTGCCGCAATCTTCTGCGCGATCACGCCGCTCTTGCCCATGCCTGTAACGACAACCCGCCCGTTTCCCTCGCCGCAACGAACGATCAACTCGACCGCGCGATCAAAGTCGGCCGCCATCGCGCCGTCAAGGCGCACCGCCAAAGCCTCCAATGCAGCAGCCTCGGTGCGCACCAGTTCCGCCGGTTTCAGGCAGCTCTGCCCATTGTCGCGATTCATCGGTTTCTGATAGTAACAGGTCAGAGAACAGTGAACAGTGGTCAGCGATCCAACAGGCAATTCATTTGTTCCTTCTTTCTTGCCGATCTATGGACCGACTTCCGCTCCTGTACGTAACCCGAGTGCTCAGCGCTGATCCCTAACGTCTGATCTTTGACCACTGACCACTGACCACTGACCACCGTCTCACCCGTACAATAGAGGAAGAGGTCTTCGTCCCCCGTGAAGCGCAACACTATCGTCGTCGGAATTACATTGCTCCTTCTGGCCACCTTTGCCTGGGCAGGATGGGCCAACTGGGAATATCGCAAACAGGCTGCGGAGCGCGCGCTTGCGTCGGCCTCCCGTGCCGATCTCGTCCCGGTCGCTCCCGGCGACGTACCTGCCGAAGGGTCGGCCTTGATGGGCAAGCCTGCACCCGACTTCACCCTCGAAGACCTTAAGGGCGACAAGGTTCCGCTTGCCAGCTTCAAGGGCAAGCCGCTGCTGATTAACTTCTGGGCCACCTGGTGCGGACCGTGCAAGATCGAAACGCCCTGGCTGATCGAGTTGCAGAATGAATACGCCTCGCAGGGCTTTCAGATCATCGGCATCTCCACCGAAGGCGACGACCTGAAGCCCGATGACAAGGATGGCTGGGCGCACGACAAGGATGCAATCGCGAAATTCGTGAAGCAGTACCACATGCAGTATCCGGTGCTCATCAATGGCGACAGCCTTACCAACCAGTACGGTGGGCTCGATGCCATGCCTACGTCGATCTATGTTGACCGCAATGGCAAAGTGGTAGCCGTGCAGTTGGGTATCACGTCGAAGGATGACATGGTGGCCAATATCAAGAAGACACTGGGCTCGGCCAGTTAGGGAGCGGGGAATTGCAGGCACTAAAAATTGGACTGTTAAGCAGCGCGGTCTGCATCTTTCTCGGGTTTCCGGGTCTATTGACCCACGCGCAGGATGGCCTGACCCAAAAGCCGCATCAGTCGCTCATGAAAACAGAGGCTGTCGAATACCTCTATCCGGAGCAGGTCTCAATTCCGGCCGGCAAGGCGAGCCCGGTCGAGCTTCACTTTCGGATCAAGGAAAACCTGCATATCAATTCACATAAGCCTCGTGAGCAATACCTGATCCCAACGGTGTTCTCGATTCCGGAATCATCCGGTGTCCGGCTGGCAGATGCCGTATATCCCACCGGAACAGACTTCACGCTCCCTGCCGATCCTACCGAGAAGCTATTGGTCTACAGCGGCGAATTCAACGTCCAGGCGAAGATCATCGCCGCTCCGGGCGATCATCTGGTCGAAGCAAAGCTCCGCTACCAGGCTTGCGATCAGAACGCCTGCCTGCCGCCAAAGACAATCACCGTACCGATTGATGTGATCGGAAAATAAATTGACTGCGAATTCGGAAATTAGTTTTCCCGCCGAGTGCAGTCAAAGTTCCTGATTCACGGTATCCTATCCGCACTGCCCCCGATACTTCCTCATTCGTCGCTGCAACGCGGCGTAGTCCGGAAAAAGATGATCAAGCCTTGGATCAGATTCTGCCTCAACGGCGCACTCACAGCCGGAGTGATCGGATTGATCGGCCACGTACCCGCGGCCCGTGCGGCGGACGATACGGCGCGCTTCTATGGGCAGTGGAAAACCAAGTTCTCCTTCAACGGCCAGCCGGTGACCATGATTTCGGTTCACGACGGAAACGGCTATACGAATTACGTTCTTACCCCGACGGGCTTCATCTTTGCCGGATCGGGAGCATTTTCCGCGGCAAATGGCATCTGGATGGCGGCAGCACCTCCGCCCGACAACGGCGGGGCTTATCGGTTTGTAGACAACAACACGGCCATCTGCAGCAACGCGGTGGGTCAAACAGTGACCTGGAGGCGGGATAGTACGCCCTTACCGCAAGCTGCAGGTGCGCATTCTCAGCCGGGCACCATCGCGCCATCACCGGCAGCGCCGCCGCCCTCGAAGCCTTCCGGCAACGATCCAATGCCGTCCTTACAGGGCAAGCAGAAACGCGGCCTTGCCGCCGAAGTTCCGAGCGACCCCGGTGTCGCGGCTCCCGGCAATAACTACGCACTCGTCATTGGCATCGACAACTATGCCGCGCCTCTGCCCAAGCTCAAGACCGCTGTGAACGACGCTAAATCTTTCGCCGGCCTGTTAAGCGACAACTATGGTTTTCAGGTGACCACGTTGCTCAATCAGGAGGCGACACGCGACAAGATTCTCGATGCCATCACCCATTTCCGCAAGAAGCTTGCGGAAAACGACAGCTTCCTCATCTACTATGCCGGCCACGGATCGTATGACCGCGCAACCGACAAGGGCTATTGGCTTCCCGCGGATGCGGATCCCGATCCTCTCATCACGTCTCACGATATTTCGGCCGACGACCTGATCACCATGGCTCGCGGTCTCGCTGCGCGTCACGTGATCATCATTTCGGATAGTTGCTTTTCCGGGGACCTCTCGCGCGATGCGGGCGACCTTTCCCCCTCCGACGGCAATCAGGCCTACATCCATCGCATGCAGCGAGCACCCTCGCGCACACTCATGGCCAGCGGCAGCGACGAACCCGTCTCCGACTCAGGCTCTCAAGGGCACTCGGTGTTTGCGGCGCTGCTCCTTCAGGCGCTGCAATCGAAGGGCGGGCAAGCGTTCACCGCCGACGATCTGTTTGTTTCCATTCGGAAGGGCGTGCTGGCGCGGTCTGGGCAAAGCCCCCAGTACGCTCCCCTGCGAAACTCCATTCGACCGTCGGCCAGCCTCGATACCGGCGACTTCGTCTTTAGTCCGGTCGCAGGAGCGCGGGCGAAGTAGCATTGGCATGGCAAGGGATCAGGACGCCTGGTTGCCGCTGACGGCCATTTCGGTTCGGATCGATTTCATTGGGGAATTGGTTTTCCGCAAGGCGTCGTGCTGATCACGATCGCACATCGAACATAGCGAGAACTTATTTGCTCGACTCACCTTGTGAGCCGCGCCCGCTTCCCAATCGCTCCTTCATATATTCAATGCAGCTGCGACACGTTACGAGATGCGGATAGCTGGTTTCTGCTGGATGAGCATCGGGCGCATTCTTCAACTCCTTGCAGAAGCCCTCGGCCTTAGCGCCGGTAAGATGAACAGGTTTTTCGAGCGAATTGGTCTCCATCACAGAACCTCGTTTTCCTCACGGTACAACCTGCTTGGATTTTTCCAGGTGCATCCTCGCAGAAGTCACAGTTGCTACGGTGTAATCGGCTGCTCTTTCCAGACGACGATTATGGCGAAAACTCCCGCTGTTTGTGCCAATCTATATTCGTTATAGGACGGATGCGTCGAGCCTCGGTGGGGGCTGCCCTGGAAATCAGAAGCCCTTGCCGAGGTTTGTGGCTAGTTCAGGCGCATGACTTTCGACGCTCTAAGTTCCTGACTTCTTCTCAATCTTCGCCCATGAATCTTTCAACGGCAGCGTGCGGTTGAATACCAGGCTGCCAGGCTTGGAATCGGGGTCGAGGCAGAAGTAGCCGACGCGCTCGAACTGGAAGCGATCGCCGGGTTGTGCATTCGCCAGAGAGGGCTCAAGCTTCGCGCTGCTGAGTACCTCCAGCGAGTTCGGATTGAGGATGTCGAGGAAACTCTGGCCCTCTTCCAGGTCGCTGGGATTGGCTTTCGTGAACAGCCGGTCGTAGAGCCGGATTTCCGCGGAGATCGCGTGGGTCGCCGAAACCCAGTGCATGGTCGATTTCACCTTGCGGCCATCGGGGGAGTTGCCGCCGTGACTTGCAGGATCGTAGGTGCAATGCACCTGAACGATGTTGCCGGCTGCATCTTTGTCCACGCTTTGCGCGGTGACAAAGTAGGCATTGCGCAGGCGCACTTCCTTGCCGGGCGAAAGGCGGTAGTACTTGGGCGGAGGCACTTCGCGGAAGTCATCCTGCTCAATGTAGAGTTCGCGCGAGAAGGGCACCTGGCGCGTTCCGGCCGACGGATCTTCGGGGTTGTTGGCGACCTCAACGAACTCCTCTTTCCCTTCGGGATAGTTATCGATCACCAGCTTAAGAGGGTGCAGTACCGCCATGGCACGGCTGGCGCGGCGATTCAGCTCATCGCGCTGAAAGTGTTCCAGCATCTCGACGTCGGTGGTCCCATTGGTGCGCGAGACGCCGGCGATTGTCACAAAGGTCCGAATCGCTTCGGGCGTAAAACCGCGCCTTCGCATGCCGGAGAGCGTAGGCATGCGAGGATCGTCCCAGCCGTTCACGCGATTCTCCTGCACCAACTGGAGAAGTTTGCGCTTGCTCAGCAATGTGTAAGTAATGTTAAGCCGGTCAAACTCGATCTGCTCTGACGGAAAGATCCCAAGCTGGGCAATGAACCATTTGTAAAGCGGCTGATGATCGGCGAATTCGAGACTGCACATGGAGTGCGTCACGTTCTCGATCGAGTCCGACTGCCCATGCGCGTAGTCGTACATCGGGTAGATGCACCAGTCGTCGCCGGTGCGGTGATGGGTGGCGTGAAGGATGCGATACATCACCGGATCGCGCATGTTCAAGTTGGGCGACGTCATGTCGATCTTGGCGCGCAGAACACGGCTGCCGTCGGGGAATTCGCCCTTCTTCATGCGCACGAAAAGGTCGAGATTCTCCTCGACGGAGCGGTTGCGATAGGGACTGTCTTTTCCCGGTTCGGTCAGAGTGCCGCGATACTGACGGATTTCGTCGGCGGAAAGGTCGTCGACGTAGGCCTTGCCCGCTTTGATCAGTTTCAGCGCCCACTCGTACAGCTGACCGAAGTAGTCGGAGGCAAAGCACAGGCGTTCCCAGTCGAAGCCGAGCCAGTGGATATCCTTCTGGATGGCGTCAACGTACTCCTGCTCTTCCTTTTCGGGATTGGTGTCATCGAAGCGCAGGTTGGTCTTGCCGCTGAACTCATCTGCAAGCGAGAAGTTGAGGCAGATGGCCTTGGCGTGGCCGATGTGAAGGTAGCCGTTGGGCTCGGGTGGAAACCGGGTCTGGATGACGGCGTCGCCGAATTTTTTCGTCTGCACATCTTCGGCGATGATGTCGCGGAGAAAGGAGGAGCGGGTTTCGGGCATTTCCATATTCGGGCTCGTGGTGGCTGCCATAGGTCTATTGTTTCATTTTTCGGCGAAGGAGGCGTGACGGGAAAGGGCGGCTTTTCTCGGGGCAGCGTCGCAATGGAAATTCGTCAAAGCGCCGCGAGCTTCTCTTCGGCTTGCTTAATACGCGCCAGGCAGACGTCGCGTCCCAGCACAACCATGGTCTCGAAGAGCGGTGGCGCGTTCCTGCGTCCGCAGACTGCAACGCGGATGGGCTGGAACATGGGTCCGGCCTTGAGGCCGAGGGAAGCGGCAGCTTCGCGGAGGGCTTTGTCGAGCGAATCGTGATCGAAGCTGGTGGCGACGAGGACCTGCTGCGCAGTCTGGAGGACGCGGAGAGTCATGGCGGCATCGGCTCCCTTGGCGGGGATCAGCTCCGCCGGGTCATACGGGGGCAAGTCCGAGACAAAGAAAAAATCGGCTGCGGCAGGGGCTTCGCCGAGTAGACGGATGCGTTCGCGGATGAGCAGCGTGACGGCGGCGATCTTCTCCGGCGAAGGATGAAATCCCGCGTGCTCGAAAAACGGCTTGATTGCGGTGCTGAGCTCCTCGATCGACAATGCGCGAATATGCTCGGCATTTAGCCACACAGCTTTCGGATCGAAGGGGTCTTCCTCTTTGAAATTAACTACCGCATTGGCGCGATTGACGCCCTCCAGCGTGAAAGCGGCGGTGAGCTCCTCGAAGGTGAGGAACTCGCGGTCGTCCTTGGGCGACCAGCCCAGCAGGCAGAGAAAGTTGACGAAAGCTTCAGGCAGGAAACCGGCATCCCGGTAAGTGGTGACGCTGACAACCGGCCCATGCTTGCGCTTGGAGAGCTTGCTGCCGTCGGGCGCCACCAGCAGCGGGAGATGCGCGAAATGAGGCGGCTCCGCTCCGAGCCCTTCGAAGATCAGCAGGTGCTTGTAAGTGTTGGTCAGGTGGTCCTGTCCGCGGATGATGTGGCTGATTCGCAGATCGGCATCATCGACGCACGAGGCCAGGTGGTACGTCGGCATTCGATCTGACCGGAGGAGAGCGAAGTCTTCAACTTCATCGGCAAGCTTCGACTGGGTCCCGTAGACACCGTCAGTGAATCGGAGTACGCGGCCTTCGCCACGAGGAACCCGATAACGCAGCGCGAAGGGCTCGCCGGCGGCAGCGCGACGATCGGAGTCTTCCGGGGAGAGGTCGCGCATCCCCGGGTTGAACAGCCACGCTCCCTGGGTGGAGGATGCTTCGTCATCCCCCGAATGAGCCGGCGTGAAGTCGCGATACGCAAGGCCTTTATCAAAGATTGCCTGCGCGGCGCGCTGGTGCAAGTCGAGGCGTTCCGACTGCTTGTACTCTTCGTCCCAATTCAAGCCCAGCCAGCGCAGGCCCTCGAAGATGGATTGCACGCTGGCCTCGGTATTGCGCTCGACGTCGGTGTCGTCCAGGCGCAGCACCATGGTTCCCTGATAATGGCGGGCATACAGCCAGTTGAAAATGAACGTGCGCGCACTGCCCACGTGAAGAAAACCGGTGGGAGAAGGCGCAAAACGAACGCGAAGCTCTCCAGCTTTTGAAGGGGTCGAATCAGGCATCGTGTAAATAACTTTCCAATCACGATGCTAGCATTTCGTCCCTTTCAACGTAGGTGAACTCTCTCACGCGCGTGGGAACGGAGGCTGCGGCGGTGGCGGATAGGGGGGTGGGTACGCAACCGGAGGAAGCGGCATCACCTTCCATTCCGCGAACGCAAGCACATACAACAAGACCAGGTTGCCCAGCGGAATGATGTTGATCAGCGAAAGCCACGGCGAGAAGCCGGCTTTCTTGCAGATAAACCAGCACGGAATGATTACAACGGCGAGTCCGATCAGCATGAACAGCCCGAAAAACGGGATGATCGCCATCGCGATCTTCATGGCCTGTTCCGGATTCGGCTGAGTCTGTTCCTGAAGCAACATCGCAAGCAGATGCATAGACATACACTCCGGCAATGGATTCGAATCTCATTGCCAAGCTACGGGGAATCAGGAATTTTGGCAATCAGATTCTTGCCGAGGTTGCCAAAGATTATCAAAGTGGCGGGAAGAACCCGGGAAGCAGCCTTGAGTAAAACCCAATTTGGTTCAGGCGACTTCCGATTTGAGCGGTGCCGCCAGGGGCGTCAGTTCGCTCTCTCTCTCCAGCGCAAGGCGGACAATCGACAGCACGGTTATGTCGTCTTCCTGGCCGAAAATCTCCGCCGCTTTCACGATGAATGCCGCGGGCAGGTGGCTGATCGAGCGCGCGCGATTGAACCCGAATAATTCGTTCTTGGCATTCTTCGCTTCAATCACGCCGTCAGTGATCACCAGCAGGCGATCCTTTTGCTGCAGTTGAATCGAAGTCTGATCGTAGGTGACTGTGTCATTGAGCCCGAGCGGCAAGTTGCCTGGCATGGTGAGTTCTTTGCCGTTCAGATAGGGCGCGAGGTGCCCGGCATTGGATATCGTCGTCCTGCCGTCCGCGCAGATGTGCATCGCCACGCACGTCGCATACGACTGTCCACGCCCGCACAAGCGGCGGTTCAATGCTTCAAGCACCACGTGCGGATCGTAGCTGGTTTCCACGATGGTGCGAATCGCTCCGACAATCAGCGCCACCTGCATGCCGGCCTGCAAGCCCTTTCCAGTTACGTCGCCCAGCAGAATCAACACGCCGCCTTGCCCATCGGCCAGGATCTGGAAGAAATCGCCGCCGACTTTTTGCGCAGGCTTGTATTCGGTCTCCAGCACAAATCCGGGGATCGTCGGTATGGCCTCGGGAATCAGCAGTTGCTGAATCTGGCGAGCCTCGTCGATCTCCGCTTCCCACTGTTGCCGCTGCCGCAGACCGTGCAGGAACCGACGCATCAAAAGCACCGTGATGATGTTGAGCGAAACCACCACTGCAATCTGGCTGATTCCCACTGCCATGCCGAACGGGAAGAAATTCAGCGGGACATGCAGGACAATCAGCTCCTGCTGGTAAAGCGACAAGATGACCAGTCCGATGGCCGGCATGGCAAGCCAGGCGCCGGTATGGTCTTTGCGCATGCCCTCCCAGGCCACCCACAACAGCAGGCTTCCCAGCAGCAATTTCAGAAAGATTGCGAGCGGCGCGAGGAATACCACCCAATGCACTGGAATGACTTGTCCGTAGAAGGGAGCACGAAGCAAAGCCATGTTCAACGTGAGCGCAAAGGCGAATCCCCACGCCATCTTATACAGGCGAGGCATGCGCCCCATGCGGAACCAGTAGGCCCAGAAGACGATCCACAGGCCAATGACTCCCGGAGCCAGCACCGCATCCAGGAGCATGAAATTCATCCATGCCGGGACCAGGGTCGTGTAATTACCCAACAGGTTGACGAGCACCTGCAGCGCGATTCCGCAGCATGTGAGGCCGAGCCAAAGATAGGCCTTCTCCTTGAGATCGAGCCAGAACAACACCCCGGCAACGGTGATGGCAAGGAGCAGAACCCCGATCTCCAGGAATCGGCTGATTTGGGAATGGTTTACCGCGTCCCAGTCCAGCCGCAGCATGCGTTCGATCGGCCCTGCCTGACCCAGAACTGGCGGTCCGTGCATCCCCCCCGCGTCCGGGTTCGTCAGCAGTGTGGATGGATCCATCCACACCCGGATTGCCATGGTGATCTCTCCGCTCTTGATACCTGCAGGCAAGGCGAAGGTGCGCGGTAAAGTCAGATACGTTGTGACGTTTTTGTCTCTGAAGTGGCCTAGTTGCCCGATCATCTGCCCGTTCACGAAGACCTGGTAGGCGTCATCCACATCGTCGGGCATCTTGATTTCGAGTCCGCCCTCAGACAGCCCCGGGTCATACAGCACGTTCACCTTGAGCCGGTACCAGGCATATCCCGAATAGCCGTTGTCTCCGAGAGCCGACCACCCGGGCATGAATCCGGTGGTGCCCAGGAACGGGTCGAAGGAACCCTGCGGCGGCGTCAGGTCCATGGACGCCCAGCCCGCATCGTTGAACTCCGGCTGAGACCACGAGGGATTGTCGCCTTTGTGAAACTTCCATGGGCCGGTCAGTTCGACTGTCGAGGACCCCAGTACCACCTGTTCCGCCCAATGGGAAACAACTGGTGCGGACGATGTCGCCTCAACGGGTTTGGGTTCTGGAGAAGGCTTGGCTTGCCCTTCAGCCGCGCAGAATATGCCCAGTAGGCACACCACTGCGACAACTCCAAGAACAAACCTGCTAGTGACCTGCCTCCGGCAGGCTGATTCGAACACATTGCGCATCTGAGGAAAGGCCTCGCCCCGCCCGAGGTCCATTGCTTTTCGAGCCCATAGCGGTTCCCCAACGACTGCCGACCAAAGTCACTTCTGCTAAGACGCTTTTTCCTCAAGAAAAAGCCGTCTTGACCTGAAGTCAGAAATGGCTACACCAACTGTGAAACCGCTCGAATAGTATGCGGCGAGAATACGCGTCTTAACCATTCGTGAGCAACACAATATTGGCTCGATCAAATAATTGTTACCAAAGATTTTGACGCGAGGCTGATGCAGAACCGTAGTTTAAATTTTGGTAATCGGCAAAGCCCGGTTAAGTGATGTCTTCGGTATCGTAGACCGGTGTGATGACCCGCTTTTTGGGCACACCGTGCACTGACGCCAGCAGATCATCGACCACATCTTCGAGCTGCCGCTGGCTCTCGATGACTGCGCTCATGCTTTTGAGTTCATCGGGTTCAATCGACCGCTCCACCAGAACGACGGCGTGACATTGTGCGATATGGTCGAGGGCCAGTCCCTCCGGGGTCTTGGCCTTGATGCTGACCTGCTCGAGTTCGAGTCCCAACAGATCGGCGACGCTGGATCGCAGATCGCCTGAAATCGGAGAAATCTTCGGAGCATTCATTATCAGGGTGGTGTCCACATTCACGATGCGGAAGCCGGCGTGCTGAAGCTCTTCCATGGCCACTTTCAGGAATATGGCTGAATTGGCGTCCTTCCAACGCGGATCGCCCGGGGGAAAGAAACTGCCGATATCGCCGGCCGCCACGGCGCCCAGCATTGCGTCGGTAATGGCGTGCAGCAGCACATCGCCATCGGAATGCCCGGCGAGGCCTTCAGGATGGTCCAGGGTCATGCCGCCGATGCGCAGGGGGATGCCGGCCTTGAACGCGTGCGAATCCCAGCCAAATCCGATTCGTGTCTCCATGGGGCTCCGTGCTTATGCTGCGCGTTGCGCAGTCTGCGATCAGTGTGCGCGCTGGCGCAGGTAGAACTCCGCCAACTCCAGATCGCCCGACTGTGTAATCTTCAGATTAACCTGAGAACCGGGAACCACGGCTACCGGAAGTCCGGCACGTTCTATCACTGAAGCCTCGTCCGTTCCCACGAAGCCGTCTTCGATCGCGTCGGACATGGCTTTGCGCAGCAGTCCGTAGCGGAAACCCTGCGGTGTTTGTGCCTGGACGATAAATTCGCGCGGAATTGTTGCGGTGATGAGTGCACCATGGGCGGTGCGCTCCACCTGCTTGATGGTGTCGATCGCGGGCATGCCCACAATGGCCGCGCCATGTTCCGCCACCGCATCGATGGTGCGCTCAATGGTCGCGGTATCGATCAGTGGGCGCACGGCGTCGTGTACCAGCACAATATCGTCCGCCTCGGCTAGCAGGGCATCCAGGGCATGCACTACCGATTCTTGCCGCGTGTCGCCTCCTTCTACCACGTGGACCCGGGACTGGAATCCATATTCGACTACTTGCGCCCGGACGCGCTCCACTTCGGTTTTGCGCACCGCGACGTAAATCTCGCTTACCCGTGCAACGGCGGCGAATGCGCGCAGCGAGTGGATCAGGATCGGAACTCCGTCGAGGGCGAGGAACTGTTTCGGTTGCGGACCGGCCATCCGTGTTCCGAGGCCCGCCGCAGGAAGAATTGCAAAAACCTGCATGACTTGGCGAGTATACAACTTCGACTCTGGCGAAGGGTGGCCGCTCGGAATCGCGGGAAGGGTTTCGTATCATTTCGGATGTAATCCGAATATTGGCTCGATGAGACGTATAGCCAGATGTCGATGGAGGAAAGACGAATGGCCCGAAAAAGAACTTCGACAAGCGTAACCGTGAACCAGGTTTCGAGGGTTGAATTAACAAAGAGAGGTAGTCAGAACTCACTTGAGATTGAGGTTCGCAGGGGCAGCGAGCTGCTTGGAACGCTTTTTCTGGGTTCCGGCAGCGTGCAATGGTGGCCGCGTGGGAACAAAGCCAATAAGTTCCAGAAGAGTTGGACAGGATTCGCGGCGTTGCTGGATGAGGCGATACGGAAGTAGGGCCGGGAAATGACGAGCAAAGTCTGCCTGCCGCGCAAAGACGAATGCAGCAGCTGGTCCTTTTTACCTCTGTCAAAGCAGGCACTCCACTCCCGTCGCTGCGTCCACCCGGTGGGAATGACACACCTGGCGGGCGTTGTGGCGGCGCGGGCATAGAATTATCGCGTTGCAACATCAGCAAAGGAAAAAGGACGATGCGGACTCATTCGATACTGGCGGTTTCAGGCTCCCTGGTTCTGAGCGGCACTCTTGCGATTGCCCAGGCCTCTTCCGGATCAGATGAAAAATGCGAAGCCCTGGCCAAGCTTGACTTGCCCAATGTCAGCATCACGGCCACGGCAGTTCCCGCGGGCGGATTCGTTGGTCCCCCGCAGAACTTTACGGGGCGGGATCTCTCCAGCTTCTACAAGAAGCTGCCTGCCTTCTGCCGAGTCGTCGCACATGCGAAACCGAGCGCGGACTCCGACATCGGTCTCGAGATCTGGATGCCGCTGGCGGGATGGAACGGCAAATTGGAGGGTCTCGGAAACGGTGGATTTGCGGGGCTGATTGACACATTTGAACTGGGCGCTGCCGTGGCGAAGGGGTATGCTGCCGCGGCCACCGATGCGGGCCACAGCGGATCGCCGATTGATGCCGCCTGGGCGCTCGGTCATTCGGAAAAGGTGGCCGATTTTGGGTACCGCGGTATCCACGAGATGACTCGCGTAGCCCGGCTGCTGATTCCGCAACTCTATGGATCGGCAGTGAAGCACGCCTACTTTGCAGCCTGCTCCGATGGAGGGCGTGAAGCACTGATGGAAGCCCAGCGCTACCCGGATGACTACGACGGCATCCTGGCGGGTGCTCCGGCCAACTACTGGACAGGCCTTCTCTCGCTGGCCGCCTTCGATACGCAGACTCTGGCCGCGACTCCAGCCAGTTTTATTCCTCCTCCCAAAATCAACGCGATTGCGAAGGCAGTTGGCGCGGCCTGCGACAAACTTGACGGGGTGGCGGACGGCATTCTCAACGATCCGCGTCAATGCCATTTCGATCCCGCTTCGATTGAATGCAAGAACGGCGAGGACAACGACAATTGCCTGACTGCCGCACAGGTCAGCACCTTGAAAACGATCTATGCCGGCCTCGAGGGTTCCGGCGGCAAACAGATCTTTCCCGGATATCTCCCTGGCGCAGAAGGAGGAGTGAATGGGTGGACGCTCTGGATTACGGGCCCCGCGCCGGCACGGAGCCTGATGGCTGCCTTCGGAATCGGCTACTTCTCTGACATGGTCTACAGCAAGACCGACTGGAGCTACAAATCCTTCAACGTTTCAAGCGGCATTCAGACTGCGAAGGAAAAGACATCCACGATGCTCGACTCAACCAACCCGGATCTCTCCGCATTTCGCGCGCATGGGGGCAAGCTGATCCTCTATCACGGCTGGAATGATCCTGCCATTCCCGCGCTCAACACCGTGAACTACTACGAGAATGTGATCGCAAAGATGGGCAGCAGCAACGTCGATTCCTTCGTTCGGCTATACATGCTGCCCGGGGTGCAGCACTGCGGAGGCGGTCCGGGGCCGGACACCTTTGGTCAGTCCCTGAGTTGGCCCGCAGACGACCCGCAACACAACGTTCGCATCGCGCTAGAGAACTGGGTGGAGCAGGGAACCGCTCCGTCGACGCTTATCGCCACCAGGGTTGAAGGAGAAAAGGCAGGCGAGCCGACCATGACCCGTCCGCTTTGCCCCTACCCGCAGTCAGCGCAATACAAGGGGAGCGGCGATACGAATAGCGCCGACAGCTTCGTTTGCTCGAGCCCGAAGAAGTAGACGGCTATTGGTTGGCAGGCGTGACGTACAGCATCTCGTTGCTCATCGTGAAGCCGAGCTTTTCGTAGACCGGCTGACCTTTTTTTGACGCGTGCAGCGCAACAACGCCAAGACCGCGTCGCCGCGATTCTTCCATGCACTCTTTCGTCAGCATCTTTGCGAGTCCCTGTCCGCGATACTCCGGTTCGACAAAGACGTTAAGGATGTAGCCGCGCTTCTCGCCCGTGGGATCGAGAAAATGCGGTGCCCAGTCGAGAATCAGCAGGCCTGCCGATGCGATGGGGCGATCTCCATCGCTCGTGATCCAGCCTGCGTACTTGTCCTCGGCAATCATCCGCCGCACCCAGGGCTCGAAATTCCGCGCCATCTCGGCGAGAAGTGGCTCAGGAGCGTCGCGCATATCCGCAAACATCGCCACGCGATGCTGCGTAATCAACCCGATATCTTCGACTGTTGCGCGGTGGGTGATCAACATGTGTTGAGTATAGGGATGCAGAGTGCTTCATTTGGATTCGGTCTGCGCCGTATGATTCCTTGGTGCGCAAATCCTCATCCACGCTTCCGCTCGACACCTCGCTGCTGAAGCCCGGAATGCGCCTGGCTGTCGGACTCTCCGGTGGTGCCGATTCGGTGACGCTGCTGTGTGCGCTTCATGAGCGGACCAGGGAACTTGGCATCGTCCTTCATGCCGCGCATCTCCATCACGGCCTTCGGGGAGCTGAGGCCGATGCTGACCTGGAGTTCTGCCGCGATCTTGCTACGAAACTCGGAATTCCTTTTCACGAAGCCCGTGTCGATACTGCCGCCGAGGCTGGCCGCGCACCAAAGCTGCCCGCTGCGGGAGGCGCAGAAAGCATCCCTGCCGATTCCATTGAAGGCACGGCGCGACGGCTGCGTTATGCATGGTTTCGTCAACTGATGCACGAAGTTCCGCTCGACGCCGTGGCTACTGCTCACACCCTCGACGATCAGGCCGAAACTGTTCTCGCGAAATTTTTGCGCGGCGCGTGGACGGAGGGCTTCTCCGGCATTCATCCGACTCTCAACTTCCCGGAAGGAATGATCCTGCGTCCGTTTCTCGAAACCACGCGGCCTGAAATAGAAGGCTGGTTGCACGTTCGCAATCAACGATGGCGGGAAGATTCCACCAATCGCCACCTCACCTTCACCCGTAACCGCATCCGGCACGAGCTGCTTCCGCAGCTGGAAAACTGGAATCCGAAGCTTCGCGAGCACCTGGTGCAAATGGCCGAACTGGCGCGCGGCGAAGAATCCTGGTGGCAAACCGAGATGGAGCGTCTGGCTGCTCAAATCATCGTGCGGGGGCGGCCTGTCCGTGGGGGTGGGC
The DNA here is from genome assembly GCA_036495975.1 of Occallatibacter sp. GTDB lineage: Bacteria > Acidobacteriota > Terriglobia > Terriglobales > Acidobacteriaceae > Telmatobacter. Next base: position 79,529 of record DASXLY010000221.1, read on the forward strand.
GAGCCACGACCGATGCTGAAGGCATCGCCCTGGACCTGGCCCGCCTGACAGGCGAGCCGATGGCCGTCCAACGGCGCGTGCTGCGCTATGCCGCCGCTCAGCTCGGCTCCGCTCCCGATTTCGCAGGTACCGAAGCTCTGCGATCGCTCGTCCTCGCCGGCAAGGGCGGGCAGAAGCTGGAACTCGCCGGCGGCCTTCGCGCGGAGCGGACGCATCGCGAGATCCGTCTTACCTGCGGGCCTCAGACAGCAGCCGTCGGCAGGGATCAACAACCAGAACAGTACGAATGGGTTATCCCGGGAGAGGTGTCGGCGGCGATCTTCGGTTGCCGGGTTCGCGTGGACCTGGCGGACCCGGCTGAGTCACTGGCTGAGTCAGCGAAGGCCATACTTCGCTGCTGGAAGCCCGGCGATCGGGTTCGTTTGCGCTACTCTTCCGGACCACGGAAAATCAAGGAAGTGCTTGAACGAATGAAAGTTACTGGAGCTGAGCGGATCCAGTGGCCGGTTCTGGAGGTCGGTGGCCGAATCCTGTGGATGCGAGGCGCGGAGCTCGAACCCCACCCCGCCATCCGGATTTCCGTAGAGCCCCTCGAGACCTGATCCGTTCAGCAGTCGTAGCCAAAAGATTCCATGGCACCCAAATCTCCATTGACCTCGCGGATTCCTGCGCGCAAGTACCGTGCACATCTTCAAACTTTATTAGGCTTCGGAGTACAATCGGAGTTACTGCACATCCAGGCGGGAGCTTGAAGTGTACCCCGCCGATTGAGCCCGCACTTTCTGTGACTTCGAGGAGAGTCAAGGCGTCTAAAAGGATGATGTGGGCGGTGCTTGAAGTTGATCGCGGCTTCTCCCCGCCGGGAAAAGAGGATCCTGGTGAATTCGACCGTTAAGACAATCATGTTCTGGGTCTTTATCCTGATCTGCCTTGTGCTGCTGTGGGGCGTTGTCCAGCACGGCACAATCGGCGCGGGTAAGGATACGGAAATCAATTACTCGGAGCTGTACGACAAGGTGCAGGCAAACCTGGTCCAGGACGCACAGATTCAGGGGACGGACCTTCGCGGCCATATGAAGGCCACGCCGAAGGAGCAGTTCCACACGTCGATCGGAGAAACGCACGAGGACCTCGATAAGGCGATGTTGGCCGCGCACGTCAACTTCTCGAAGAAGGACGCGCAGAGCAATCTGCTGCTCCCGATTCTGTTCAACGTTGGTCCCTTCGTGCTGCTTGGCGCGATCTGGTTCTTCATGCTGCGGCAGATGCAGTCCGGCGGAAACAAGGCTCTGAGCTTCGGCAAGAGCCGCGCGCGCCTGCTCTCGATGCAGCAGAAGAAGGTCACGTTCAAAGATGTGGCCGGTGTGGATGAGGCCAAGGAAGAGCTGAAAGAGATCATTGAGTATCTGCGCGAGCCGCAGAAGTTCCAGAAGCTCGGCGGACGCATCCCCAAGGGCGTGCTGCTCGTCGGACCTCCCGGAACTGGCAAGACGCTGCTGGCCCGTGCCGTAGCCGGCGAAGCCAACGTGCCGTTCTTCTCCATCTCCGGTTCTGACTTCGTGGAGATGTTCGTGGGCGTCGGCGCAAGCCGTGTCCGCGATTTGTTCGAGCAGGGCAAGAAGAATGCTCCCTGCATCATCTTCATCGACGAAATCGACGCAGTCGGCCGTCACCGCGGCGCAGGTTTGGGCGGCGGACATGATGAGCGCGAGCAGACCCTGAATCAGCTGCTTGTCGAAATGGACGGCTTTGAATCAAATGACGGTGTCATCCTTGTCGCCGCAACCAACCGGCCTGACGTGCTCGATCCCGCGCTGCTGCGGCCCGGCCGATTCGACCGCCGCGTGGTGGTGGGATTGCCCGACGTTCGTGGCCGCGAAGAAGTTCTCCGCGTGCACGTGAAGAAGGTTCCTGTCGCAGACGACGTCAACCTCAATATCCTTGCCCGTGGAACACCGGGTTTCAGCGGCGCTGACCTGGCCAATATGGTCAACGAGGCTGCGCTGAATGCCGCCCGCGTCAATCGCAAGCAGGTCGTGATGTACGACTTCGAACTTGCGAAGGACAAGGTGCTGATGGGCGCCGAGCGCAAATCGATGCTGCTCACCGACGAGGAGAAGAGGGTCACTGCCTATCACGAGGCCGGCCACGCGCTGGTGTCGATCAAGCACGCGCACTCCGATCCGATCCACAAGGTGACGATCATTCCTCGCGGCATGGCTTTGGGCGTGACGATCTTCCTTCCCGGCGATCGCCATAACTACACCCGTGAGTACCTTGAAGCGCAACTGGCCATCGCTTACGGCGGACGCACGGCTGAGGAGATCTTCCTCAACCAGATGTCGACCGGCGCGGGCAGTGATATCGAGAATGCTACCGACCTCGCCCGCCGCATGGTGTGCGAGTACGGCATGAGCCGCCTCGGTCCGCTGACCTTCGGCAAGAAGGAAGAGCAGATCTTCCTGGGCCGCGAGATCGCGCAGCACAGGGACTTCTCGGAGGAGACGGCGCGGCAGATCGATCTCGAAGTTCGTCGCCTGATCGATGAGGCCTACCAGTCGGCGCACGGCATCCTTGAGGCGCATCAGGACGCAATGCATCGCATCGCCGCAGCCCTGCTGGAACGTGAGACGATCGACGCCGAAGAGGTGAAGATGCTGATCGACGGCAAGGAACTGCCCCCGATGCGCTCCATACTGGCTTCGCCCAGTGACTCCGGCGGCAGCGGCGGACAGACCGTCCTCAAGCCGGATTCGCGCGGCGGTGGATTCCCCGAAGGATCCCCGAGCCCGGCATAACAACAGTTAACTCTGTTTCAGCTGTCAGTGATCAAAAGGGCCGCTCCTCGGAGCGGCCCTGCATTTTTTGACATGCGAATTTTCGTTGAAATGTGTAAGGCGATGGAGAGAAACAGCCTCGATCTCGAATCGTAGCGTCTCTTTGTCGAAGGGCCGAGTAAACCTATTTACTGAGCAAATAATACCCAACTGGGAAACATTTACATTGTGGATTTCGGGTCAGCCCGAATTTACGAGCTTCGTGTGTCCCCCAAAAGTTGTACGAAACAAAGGCTCTGGCAAAATTTGCAGCCTCGTGCAACCAATTTGGCCTCCATCTTGCCTTCTTCAAAGAAGGTTTTCATTGGGCCAATTCATTTGGGCAGTTGAACAGGCGCGAGCAGCGTAGTTGTCTTGCCAGTGCGCGCGTGGGACCAAAACGCAGTTTTAGACAAATTGAAAAAGATAATAACGCTCTGGATTCAAAGAACCCGGGCGAACCGGTAGCTATTTGAGCTTCAATCCGCTCGAAGCGGTAGCTATACACTTCCAATCCCTACTGCGGCATTACATCGAGAGGGGTGCGCAATGCACCCTTGTAGGAGAACGCGTAGATGTGTGGGACGAAAGAGCGGCCGGTGCAAGGCCGAGAGATTTCTGTCTGGAAATTATCCCTTAACTCAATTTCGACGGTCACTACAAATCGCATCAAGAGGTATCTCGCGCAAAGCGCTTCAAGCGCTGGAATGATAGTGTTTCGAACGCTTGCAGCGTTTCTAGTGATTTGCCTCTCCACGATTGCGATTTCCGGATGTGGTGGCGTCTACTTCAAGGGATCTTCGTCGGGGTCGACGGACGCTGCGGCTCTGGTGGCCACGCCATCGGATGTTGATTTTGGAAGCGTGAGCGTCGGCAATTCCGGGGTTCACAAGGTATCGGTTTCGAACTCAGGCTCATCCTCGGTCAATGTCTCCCAGCTAACCTTGTCAAATTCCGCATTCACCGTGGACGGCCAGGGCACTCTTCCGGTCACCCTGGCGGCGGGAGGCAGTCTGACCTTCAATGTCCACTTCAAGCCAAAAGACAGTACTGACCTGACGGCTCAGCTCAGTGTCATGACCGGCGCTTCTGCCACTCCCGGCACCACAGTCAAATTGCATGGCAAGGGGTCGACGGGATCCGCTGCTCTCAGTGGATTGAGCTGCGCCAGCACAAGCGTCAAAGGATCAGGTACAGATACCTGCACGGTGACGACGAACAGTGCCGCTCCGACCAACGGACTTGACGTGAGCCTCTCCAGCAATACCTCCGCGCTGACGGTGCCGGCCTCCGTCACGGTTCCCGCGGGCGCAACCAGCGCAACATTTTCGGCGAAAGTTTCAGCAGTCGACACCAATCAAACCGCGACCATCACCGCCAGCCAGGGGAGTGTTGCAAAGTCGGTCTCGATATCATTGATCGCGCAAACCATCCAGAACGCCACACCCTTGATCAGCACACTCTCGTGCGGCGCCAGCACATTTACGGGTGCGGGATCAACGGCCTGCACGGTGTCATTGACTTCGGCGGCTCCTTCAAGCGGCGTCAGCGTGGCGATGGCAAGCAACAACGGCGCGGTAAAGGTGCCGGCGAAAGTTGCAATTGCATCGGGCGCCAGCAGCGCATCGTTTACCGCGACCATAGCCTCAGTGAGTAAGGGTCAAACAGCTACGTTGACAGCCAGTGCGAACGGTTCATCGAAGAGCATCGCGCTGCAGTTGAATGTACCCGGATCGACTTCGTCCCTCGTGAGCGGGCTCTCGTGCGGCACCAGTACGTTCACGGGTGCGGGATCAACGGCTTGCACAGTGTCGTTGAGTTCTGCGGCTCCCGCAAGTGGAATCAGCGTGGCGGTGACAAGCAATAACAGCGCAGTGAAGGTGCCGGCGACAGTAGCAATAGCGTCGGGCGCCAGCAGCGCATCGTTTACGGCGACCGTAGATCTGGTGAGTAAGGATCAGACGGCGACGTTGACAGCCAGCGCGAACGGTTCATCGAAGAGTGTCTCGCTGCAGTTGAACGTGCCCGCATCGAAATCGTCCGTGACGGGTCTCTCTTGCGCCACCAGTTCGTTCACCGGCGCGGGATCAACGGCGTGCACGGTGTCATTGAGTTCGGCGGCGCCGGCCGGTGGCGTGAACGTGGCGGTGACAAGCAGTAGCGGCGCGGTAACGGTGCCGGCAAGCGTATCGATAGCATCGGGAGGAAGCACGGCGCCGTTCACGGTGATGGTTGCCTCGGTGAGCAAGGACCAGGCAGCAACCTTGACCGCCAGCGCCAACGGCTCATCGAAGAGTGTTGCGCTGCACTTGAACGCAACGACGTCGGCGTTGACTGTAAGCACAACTTCGCTCGCATTCGGTAATGTTGCGGTCGGCACATCGGTGTCGAAATCAATCACGATCACGGCGAGTGGCACCGCGGCAGTTACCATCAATTCCGATTCGATTTCAGGTACAGGGTTCTCGGTCTCAGGCGGCGGTCTTCCGGCTTATTTGAAGCCGGGACAATCCGTAGTGCTGACAGTGCAATTCAATCCCGCAAGCGCAACCACGACGACCGGGAAGTTGATGATTTCGAGTACGGTGTTGACACCTCAAGTCACCCTGAGCGGCACAGGTACTTCTGTGACGGCAACGGTGAGCCGGCTTTCGTGTGCCAGCACCGCCATCACCGGATCGATGGCTGATTCGTGCACGATCACCCTGTCAGGAACTGCGCCCGCCGGAGGCGTCAGTGTAGCCCTGGCGAGCAACAGCGGGTCAGTGACGGTGCCGAGTTCGGTCAACGTGCCTGCAACCGCTAACAGCGCGTCATTCACGGCGAACGTTGCTGCCGTGACGACCGCACAATCCGCCACCCTGACTGCAACGACGGGCAGTACCGCGCGGATCGTCTCGCTGCAACTGAATGCAATTGCGGCAGAGTTGACGGTGAATGCAACCAGTATTTCATTCGGAAACGTGTTGCTGAACCTGCCTACGATTCAGACTGTGACATTGACATCGAGCGGAACGGCGGCGGTCACGGTGGGTTCTGTCGCGGTCACCGGAAGCGGTTTCTCGCTGTCGCCGATCGTCTTGCCGATTGTGCTCAACCCCGGGAAGACGGCGATCGTCAGCGTGATCTTCCTTCCCACGATCAAGGGTTCGATGACGGGCCAGCTGACCATCAGCAGCAACTCGTCGAAGAACGCCACGATGGTAATACCGCTGAGCGGCGGTGTGGCTTCGTCGTCGTACCAGGTCGAGCTTAGTTGGCAGGCGCCCGAAGCCTCAACCGATCCGATTTCCGGGTACCGCGCATACCGGGCGCCAAGCGGCACCACGGCGTACGCCTTGCTGAACTCTACTGTGGATACACAGACCGACTTTGTGGATTCAACTGTGCAGAGCGGCACTTCCTACGATTACATCGTGACCAGCGTGGATGCTAATGGGAACGAGAGTGCACCATCGAACGCGATCACGGTCTCGATTCCGTAGCCTTTCCATTCAATTTGAGGCCGCTCTTCGGAGCGGCCTTTTTTCTGGCACGCACGCAAAAGGATTGGGGCTTTGGCAGGCCGGCGATCATTTCGGTACCGAATCATCCTTGTTATCCGTCATGATCGTTCCCTGGTGATACACGATGCGCCAGCTACCCTCCGCCTTTTCCCAGATCGTTGCGCGGCGAGTGAGGCGGCCTGCCTGGTCCAATGTGTAGGTCAACAGGTAGCAATCAGGCCCCAGCCGACGCAGTCCAAAGCCAGACGCTCTCCAGCCCGCAATGTCCGCATCTACGAGCTCTTCGCGGGCCCGCATGCCGAGGATAAATTCGCGGCTGTATCGGCGTCCGGATGCGCCTACCTCCCAGAAATCCGGCGCCGTAGAGCGCTGGAAGTCTTCGAGGCTTTTGCCAAATCTCTCGGTGTGGAAGATGGGCTCGCGGCTGTGCAACTCATCGAGCACGGGCAGCAACTCGGGATCAACACGCGTGTAGATTGTTTCGTCGGCCATGCCGGAATTTTACGACCAAGCCGGCTTCAATAGAGTCCCGGCACGATCGCCCAGGTTTCTTCGCGGTACTGATCGTAGCGCGCGCCGAAGGCATTCACCAGGTTGGTTTCCTCCATGCGCGTCTTGCGCATATAGGCGACGATCGCGACCAGCAGCCCGATCAGCGCGTGCATCTGTCCGGAGACAACGGCCGTTCCCGCATACATAACCAGCAGGGCAGAGTAGATGGGATGGCGCACCCTTGCGTACGGTCCGGTGCGCACCAGCTGGTGGTCTTCCTTGATGGTGATCTCGCCGCTCCAGTTGCGCCCCAGCACGCGCCGCGCCCAGATGGCCAGCGCCAGCCCGGCGCATTCAAGCGCGAGTCCCATCAGCTTCACCATCAGCGCATCAGGCAGCAGCCGATGATTCAGCGATCGAAGGGGCACGATCACCAGCAGCAGGGCCAGGTTCGTCAGCACCACATGTACTGAGCGCGATGCTTTCGATTCTGACGAAACCGCCGGCGCTGAATTCTTTGCCTGAATCTCCCAATAGAGAGAGAAGGCGATCCATGGCAAAACCGACCCTATCAGCGACCAGTCCAATTTGAAATTTGAAGTATGGGTCAGCAGCCAGGGCCGGATGAGCGGGCGCGCCAGCAGAGCGCCGATGACCGCGCCAACCGCTGCGGCGATCGCCATTGTCCTGAGCGAGTCGCTCGCCTTTTTCGGAACGGTGTCGGGCTCGTTGGGCATGCGGCCATTCTACCCGCGCAGATCCCAGGGACTGCGGGTGCCCCTTCCGAGCCGCGCTCTGTCGCGCGCCGCGCCCCGGAAGTGACGCCGGATATTCAGACGTCAGGCCCTCGAACTTGCCATGGCTCCTAGATGGACCGGTCCGCTCCCCAGTGAAACGTACGACCCAGCCGAAGAGCAGGAAGAGTGGGAGCGGGAGTATGGCCACCTGTCCGAGCCCGACACGGTTCAGAAAAACGCGAGCGACTCCGGCGAGGCCACCAGGTGACCGGTTTTCAGAAGATCTTGTAGCCGATGCCGACGCTTACGCCATAGGGTTTCAGGCTGTTGTTGTTTACCCAGTTGGGCCAGAACTGGTATTCGAAGTCGGCCGCACGGATGCTGATATGCCTGTTCAGCCTCATGTCGACGCCACCGCCAAGGGCTACATCGGTGAAACGGCCGTAGGCTTCGTTGTATTCGAAGTTCATGCGCCCCAGGCCGACGAGCGCTTTGCCGTAGGGCGTGAGGCCCATGCGCTTGAATTCGCGGATGGGCACACGGGGACCGATGAGGTAGTTGTCCTCGGTGATGTTGACGAAGGCGTTCTGACGCATCCAGCGGCCTTCGGCCTCGATGCCGGCCCAGCGTGTGAATTTCAGATCGACGTAGGCGCCGAATCCAAGCAGCCACTGGGAGCTGGTGGCGGGGATGCCCCCGCCGGTGTAATCAGGTTGAAACGCCGAGGCCATTCCGCCCGCCGTCAAGGTCATTTGGCCGCGATATGCCGAAGGAGATACCTGTGCGCGTGCACATACAGCTGCAGCGCAAACGAGGCAGCTGAAAACAAAAACTCCGATTCGTTTCATGGAGGGGATGTATTTGCTCCTCAATGGGATTCGGCGCAACTGGCTCTCAGAATATTGGCACTCAGTATAAAGGCTCAGGACCGGGCAGCGAGTGTGTCGTCAGCCGATCCTGAGCCGGATGGAAATCTAATCTTACTGTTGAGGGTTCTGTTGTTGTTGGGGCTGCGGACCCTCAGCCTGAGATGGAGCCGCCTGGCCCTGTGTCGCGGGTGGCTGCTGCGTTCCACCGGCAGCTTGACCCTGGGCAGGTGGCGCCGGAGGATCGCCGGCAGTTGGTTGAGCGGTTGCAGCACCGGCGGCCGCGGCTGCCTTGGCAGCCTGTGCTTCGTCGTAACGCTGCAGCCTGAAGTACACCGGGGTGACTTCGAGCGGCATCTTGTCGCGCGGGTTCATAGGTGGATAGAACTTGGCGTTCAACTGATGGATGCGGTCATCCCATGGATCGGTCTTGAGCCAGCTTCCCAGCGGAAGAGCCGGGGTCTGGCTCAGATCGTCCCAGTTGATCTTGGGTGCGCTGTGCGCCAGCGTCGCCATCCAAGGGGTGCCATCAATCTTCAACAGGGAATCGCCAAGCCTCGGCGTGTTCAGCGCTTTCAACACTGGGCCGCGGTCAGCAAGCTGTTCCCAGAAGAGCCCGGCAGTCGCCAGTTGATCCTTGTACATCGAGGCGTCGAGGTACGATTGTGCTTTCGCGGCGGCTTCCTGGTTGTCATGATCATTGTGATTCATGTTGATGCGGCGGAACGTCGACTCGTCAGGGAACATCAGGCGATCGTTGAAGGCATAGCGTGTGTCGATGTGATGACCCATCGCGATGTGCGCCAGTTCCAGTGAGATTACGGACGCTAACGTCGCTTCGTTGCGCGGCATCGTGTCGACGAGACCCTTGCTGAGGAGGATGGTGTTGCCGACAGTCGTGGCTTCGACGGTGTCGGTGAGCATGATGCGGCAATGAACCGGCAAAGGGATGTTGTTGGGAACCTCCAGGTTGGTCACGATCTGATCGAGCACCTTGGTCTCGAATCCGTTGGGCGTCAGCGGAGCAACTAGACCGGCCGTCTCGAGGCGATCGATCACGTTATTCTCGGCCTGCTGGACCCATTCGCGCGAAGCCTGTAACGGGCTTACGTCCTGCGAGTCGTCGCTCTTGTCTTCGGCGTCTTCCACCTTCACGCTCACGCTCTCGCTGTCGCGCGTGGGCAGCTTGAGGCTGTAGCCCCAGAAGTGTGTCTGTGCTTTCAGGCCTTGCTGCTTATCGCCGGCGCGGGCCGTTTCTTCAACGTAAATCGATACCGGCAACCAGATACCGGGCTGGACATTCATGCGCCAGCTGTCGAAGTGGAAGTAGTAGCGGGAATCATCCTCGGAGCGCGGTCCGGTGTAGGTGCCGTTGAAGCGGACTACGTTGCCGTCCTGGTCTTCGATCCAGATACGGCCGTAGAAGCGGCCCATTCCGGCGATCTTCGGATGCACGTCAAACACCCAGGTCCGCACGGAGCCCAGGAATTCGCGCCGAACGTAGCTGAATTCATAGTGCTGCTGGTCAAATCCGGTCGGGTCGAGGAACATCATTTGCATGAAGCCCGTCGGGTTGTAGGTGAAGTGCTTGTCGAGGCCGAGGGCCTTGGTCAAACCTGTAATCGCTGCAAACGAACCCTTGAACCAGCCGTGTTTGCCGCTCGCATCGCGTGGTTCGTAGGTTTTGTCGAAGAAGCCTTTGCCAAAATCGACGCGGCTGAGCGTGTACTGATCGCTCACCGGCACCTGGTACAGTTTCAGGTCGGGACGCGTGTCCTGGATGTAGGTCTCCACGAGAGGAGTCCGCTGCTGGATCGCCTTGATCAGGATCTTCTCCTGCCCGATGGCCTTTTGCACAAGTGCGGCCTGATCCGCGGTTAACTGGTGAGCCTGTTCGTACCGCGGAGCTTTCTTTGCGTACGCCCACGACGCCCCAAGAAGCAGGGTCAGGAGGGTAAGGGCGATCTTTCTGAACATCATGTCATCTCCTACGATGATTCTTAACTCTTACTCTAGGACAGTGTTGGCCTTTACTAGAGAACCCGCCGTACACTGCCGAACCTTTGGTGCAAATTGGACTTTTTCAGCGCGCATGCTGCTACCAGCCCGCAGGCTGCTATGCCAATTGAAACGTGATGGTTATGTTAGTGGTTAAATCAACCGCCTGGCCATTGCGTGTGGCCGGATGGAAACGAATTTGCCCTGCAACGCGACGGGCTTCCTCATCGAGTCCGTGGCCCAATCCGTGCACGACTCCCTTGATGATGACCTGGCCCGATGCGGTGAATGTGACGCGCAGGATCACGTCGCCTTGAACCCGGAGCTGGCGGGCCTCAGCGGTGTACTGCACGGCGGGCTTCGATATAACTTCGAGGTTGGTCGGCGCCACTTCACGAGGCGTCTGTTGAGCCGCAGGGATGGCGGCCACCTGCTGCTGGATGCCGGCCGATGCCACCTTGCCGCCGCCCACATAACCTGTGGTTGCGGTTCCGGTTCCGCCGGGGATGCCTGCCTGCGCGACCCTGCCAACTGTGCCCTGGTTCGAGCCGGACTTGAGTCCGTTGCCGACACCCGTGGATCCGACTACGCCATGAGGAGCGACCGCCGGACCTTCCATCCCGCCGTACGGATTGCCGATTGCGGCAACCGTGGCCGGACGGCTGGCATTGGGATTCGGAGTCACGCCGAACGTCTCACCCAGATGCACGGGCTTGGTGGAGGCCTTCACGGTGTTGTTTTGCGCCGGCATTGCAGCAGTCAACGCGGCCTTGGGCTGAGGAGCCAAGATGATGGAGGGCCTCGGCGCCTTGATCTGCGGCGTATTCAGCTTGGCTTCCATCTGAAGCGGCTTCAGGGCCGGCTTCTCGATCTTGGGCATTTTGATTTTCGGCTGCTCCATCTGCACTTCAAGCTTTGGCTTGGGCAGGTCGGGCAGTTTCGGAGGCGGCGGAGTTTTGACTTTTGGCTGTGGCGGTGGGGTCGTCGGAAAGACAAGTTCGGTCTGTTCAAATTTATGTTGCTCGATGACGCGTTTGGCCGTCATCCCGATGTAAATCACCAGGCTCAGAATGATCACGTTGACGGTCGCGCTGGTGACAAACGGCGCCGACCGCCCCTCCGGCTCGGGAAGCAGGCCGAAACTGGCACTAACAGGATAGCCACTCATCTGCATTTTCATACCTCGGGGGTTAGCCATGGACACGGCATCGCGGATCTGAAGGATTTTCAGAAAAAACACCGTAGAGGAGGGATGCGCGAAAACTTCTCAGCGTTGCCATTGCGCCCCCACCCGTTTCCAGGCTTCCATAAACAAATTTCAACCGCCGCGCGCCATCCTTGACTTCCGCGGCAACCCATTGATTCCAAAAGAAGAAATATTTCTCGTTATACGTCCTCTGGAGGCAGGGGATTGTTGTGCCTCTCAGGGGCGCTTGCTCAGTTTGACGTCGCCCCACGCAATTCGGGATGAAGGGGGCGCGAAGGTCTCCCATTATGCTATCGGAATGGCATGCCGGAACGCCAGTGGACGCGCTCTTTTCGGCGCCTCCCGGATACTTCCCAGCATCCTTCACGATTTGAGCCAAACCCGAGTCCATCCTGCCACTCCCTCAACGACCCCAGCGACGAAGACCTATCGCAGGGGACCCCGGAAAAACCACTCCATCGACCAAGACCTGTCGGTGTGGCCCCCGGATAGTAATCAAAAAGGCATCGCACCGTCAGTGAGCAGATTCCTCGTTTCGGAGGAGGGAAAAAGGGACTTCGTTCAGCGGGCTATACCCTTTCCTCAAACCCCGGAACTGGAACTCAAGTTGCGTTCTCAATTCACGTAGTTCGGGCAAGCCGTCTCATTTGTGACGGTCTTCTAGTGGCGCGGCAAATGCCGCTTCAGCTTGCCTGCTGTAATAGACTCACGGTAACCCAATCCGCTCTGGAAGGACAGTATTTTTGTGAGAATTCTGGTTACCGGAGGTGCAGGATATGTGGGCGGCACAGTTGCCTCTTTGCTCACCTCCCAACGACATGAAGCTACAGTCTTTGACAACCTCTGCCACGCGCGTCGGGAGATGGTTCCCGCGGGCGTTGAGTTCATCGAGGGTGATCTGGCTGATCGTGCTTTGGTTGAAAAGGTTTTCAAGTCCGCCAAAACGGAAGGCAGGCCATTCGACGCGGTGATGCATTTTGCCGCGCTCATCGAAGCCGGGGAATCAATGGTGCATCCCGAGGTCTACTTCCGTAACAACGCCGGCTCCACGCTGACGCTGCTCGAAGCAGTAATCGCCGAAGGTCCGCGGCGGGTCGTGTTTTCATCCACAGCTGCGGTTTACGGCGAGCCGGAATCCGTTCCCATCCAGGAAGACGCGCGTCTGAAGCCGACCAATGTGTATGGCGAGTCGAAGCTGATGGTGGAGACCATGCTCGGCTGGTTCTATCGCATTCACGGATTGCGGTCGGTTTCGCTGCGTTACTTCAACGTGGCCGGTGCCCCCGAAAACGCGGATGGGGGAATCACGCGGGGTGAGGATCATGAGCCGGAATCGCACCTGATTCCGCTCATCCTCGATGTTGCGCTGGGACGTCGCCAATCGATCCGCATTTATGGCGACGACTACGCCACGCCGGACGGCACCTGCATTCGAGACTACATTCACGTTTCTGATCTGGCGGACGCGCATCTGCTGGCGTTGAAGGCGCTCGATAGCGACGTGGTCGCCAAATGGAGACTGATTTTCAATTTGGGAAATGGACATGGATTCAGCGTGCGCGAAGTGATCGAGTCGGCGCGGCGGGTAACAGGGCATCCGATTCCGGCCGAGATTCATCCGCGGCGCGCCGGCGACCCGGCAGTCCTGGTGGCTAGTTCGGACAAGGCGATTCGCGAACTGGGCTGGAAGCCGCGCTACGCTCAACTGGACGACATCGTTCGCACCGCATGGGTGTGGCACCAGAAGCGGTATTGCTCCTGAATCGTTAAAGCGCGCCTGCCGAGGTGTCGTGGGTTGAATTCAGGGAGTGAGCCTGGGTCATGCGGTTCCAAAGTTCGCGCAGATGCGCATTGCTCGCTTCCTCTGACCACTTGGGATCGCTGGCGAGAGAAATCAGGAACGGAGATCGCACGTCGTAGGCCTTATTGAGCCAGGCATAGGTACTGTCACGGTCGCCGAGCGACAAATAGATAACGGCGATGAGGTAAGGATCAACGTAAATCTTCTTTGCCTGCTCTTTGAGTTGGCTGATGGTCTGCTCCGCCGATCGCTTGTCTCCAGAGACGCCTTCGGTGTAGCCGATCTCCGCAGTAATGATGGGAGGCTCGATGCCATTGGCTGGCTTGAATGTTCGCAGTGTCTGGAGTGCTTCCTTGTAGCGGCCTGTCTTGGCCAGTACACGCCCCAGTCCCCAATAGCCAAGGACGGACTGCGAGTCGATGGCCATTGCCCGGCGGTAAAAGCGAATCGAGTCGTCATATTGACCTGCGTAATATTTCACGCATCCCAGCTCGGAAACCAGCATGGAAGATTCGGGATCGAATTCGAGCATGCGCTGTATGTCCTCTTCCGCATGCCGATAGCGGCCGTTTGCGGCCAGGAGGTGTGCAGTGCATCCGAGAGACCAGATGGCGTTTTCCCGGGTGTCGGCCTGTGCCAGCTCATTTTGCGCGTGGGGTAGATTCCAATCGTACAAAAGGGCGATCAGGCCGAGTATTCCGTGTGCCTGCTGGATGGAGGGATCGAGCGACAACGCGAGCTGTGCGTTCCGCCGTGCGGGCTCCATATGGTCCAGGGGAGACTCATAATAGATTCCGAGCTCAAGATGAGCCTCAGCCAGCGAAGAATAGGCCAGGGCGAAGGAAGGATCGAGTCTTACGGCTTCCTCGAAATCCTGGATGGCGCGGTGCAAATTGCCTGGATCATCGCGCCGGCGGATCGAGGTTTCGCCGCGGAGGAAATATCCGAAGGCTACGGGGCTCGAGGTCAGCGGTTGTTGCGCGCCGACAGCGTCTTTTGCATTGAGCTGAATTCCCAGGCCTTTCTCCACATCCTGAACAATGTCCGCCTGAATGGGCCTCAAGTCCGCTTCATCAGGGATGTACTGACGGCTGGCGAGGACAGATCCGTCTTTGGCATTGCTCAGCTCCGCATTGAGAACCAAATGACCGTCGGAGTTATGCACGAGAGCCCCGTTCAAAAGGTATCCGACCTCGTACTGGGAAGTCGCATTTTGCCGGTTGATGTGGTCGACGGCGGCCCGCGAGATAACCCGAACCTGCGGCAACTGAGAGAACTGCCGGATCAGGGTCTGCGTGATGCCCTCGGTGAGGTAGGAGTTCGACTCGGAACCGGTCTGGTTTGAAAAGGGAAGAACCGCGAGCACGATCTCTCCAGTGCCGCGGGCCGCCGGTGCGGGAGCCCGCTTGTTCAGCAGCAGGGTAGTGGTCACGATTGCTATCAACAACAACGCGGCCAACATAACAACGAGGGCGGGTTTGCGCCAGGGTCCAAGGGATGCTTCTGCAACCGAAGCGGGCATCGCGGAAACAGCGTTCGGGTTGGCAACGAAATTGGCGCGATAGGCGCCCTTGGGAATCTCGATGATGATGGGATCGGCTTTGCCGGCGCCGGAGTAGTATTCGCGCAGCCTTGAACGCAGCCGCCCCGCCTCTACGCGAACCGTGGCATCGACTGAGGGATCGTAGGAGGTATTCCGTCCGAACACATCGACAGCAATCGCAAATTCCTTCAGCGATTCGTCGACGTTCGCGAAGGTCGCTTCCACAACGTAGCGAAGAAACCGCTGACTGCGGTGGGAATTAGCGAACGGTTCCGAGGCGAGGATGCGCTCAAGTTCCGCATGTACTTCCTCTTGCGTTATTTCCCCCGTCCGTTCCATACACCCTCAGATCCCGCGGGGCCCATTCGATAGTGTGGTGGGGAAGTGACCGTAAGTTACATGCCGAAACTTACCATATTTTCGGGGAATGGTTAGTGTGTTTCCTCGCGAGGAGCTTTCCCCCCTGCTCCCCAACTACCCTGTGAGGTCACTCCAATGAAACTCCTGAAATTTCTTGTCCTGGCAGTGCTGGCGTGCGGGATTCTCCCCGTCTATGCTCAACCCTCGTCCAACGTCCACGTGTGGGTAACCGGCCTGAACGGTCCGCGCGGTCTGCATTGGGGGCCTGACGGAAACCTGTATGTGGCGGAAGCCGGGATGGGTGGATCAACCTCGACCGCCAAGGCCTGCACCCAGGTCATTCCTCCTGTCGGGCCGTACCTCGGGGGACACACTGGCCAGATCTCGAAGATTACTCCGAGCGGCAAGAGGACAATCGTTGCCAGCGGATTTCCATCCACAGTCGCGGCGGTGGGAGACATGTCGGGCGTAGCCGACGTGGCTTTCCTGGACGGCACTCTCTATGCGCTGACGGCCGGCGCGGGATGTTCACACGGCGGTACTCTACCCAACGGCATCTACAAGGTGAACCTTGCCACCCACACCTGGAGCCTGGTGGCCAACCTCAGCCATTTCATTCAGACCCATCCTGTGAAGTACCCGAACGAGCCCGACTTCGAGCCGGACGGAACCTTCTTCAGCATGACCGTGTTCAATCATCGGCTGTATGCCGTTGAGCCAAATCATGGCCAAATCGTTTCGATTGGCACCGATGGCTCTATGTCTGCGGTGCTGGATGTTTCGGCATCGGAGGGGCACATTGTTCCAACGTCGATCACCGAGCATGATGGCCAACTTTACCTGGGCAACCTGTTCGTATTTCCAATTGAGCCGACTGCCTCGCGCATTCTGACCCTCGGGTATGCGGAGTGCAGCCAGGTAGCTG
This sequence comes from Occallatibacter sp., assembly GCA_036495975.1. Taxonomy (GTDB): domain Bacteria; phylum Acidobacteriota; class Terriglobia; order Terriglobales; family Acidobacteriaceae; genus Telmatobacter. Next base: position 95,780 of record DASXLY010000221.1, read on the forward strand.
CCCCGGGCCTTGTCGATCCCGGCAGCATACACAGCCTGCACATCCTCAGTTCCAAAGCCGGCTTTACGACGGTGACGGGTGTGGCGTTCGGTCCGGATGGCCTGCTTTATGTGCTGGAATTCTCTGACGCCGCGGGAATGCCCACACCGGGAGCAGGGAAGGTTGTGCGCGTGAATCATGACGGCAGCATCGAGGAAATTGCGACCGGCCTGGTGGTTCCGACCGGCATAACATTTAGTCCAAACGGAAAACTTTACGTCTCGAATTTCGGCGCAGCGCCTCCGGGAGCCGGTCAGATTGTGCAGATCGATATCCCGTAGCTGGTCGTTGAGATTGGCACAAGCCTTGGTTCTCTCTGAGTTCTAAATTCCTCCAACGGGGGCACGTCATGACTGATGTGCCCTTTTTGAGCTGATGGCGGGAAGCGGCAGCCGAATTCGCTTGACTTCACCAATACGGTCCCCGCAGAGTGGGCGTTGAAGTCCCGGTGCCGCAACTGCTGATTTGCCGGACTTTCGCGAGGTCGACCAGCGAATGTCAGTCATGCCGGCAGCGGTTCCAGGCTCCGTCGCACCCAGACCACTTTTTCGCGTCGTCGCCGGTTCCGTCGCCGGAACCATGATCGAGTGGTACGACTTCTACATCTTCGGGGCACTCGCCTCGGTTCTCGCCGTCAAGTTTTATCCCCCGGGGAACGAAACCTTCGCGCTGATCGCTTACCTCGCCACCTTCGCGGTTGGATTTCTGGTTCGTCCGTTTGGAGCGTTGTTTTTTGGCTGCATCGGGGATCTGGTTGGGCGCCGCATCGCGTTCATTTTCACGCTCGGCATCATGGGCGGGGCGACCGCTGCCATCGGCCTGCTTCCGACTTACGAGACGGCCGGCTGGCTCGCGCCGGTCGCACTCATCGCCATCCGCATGTTGCAGGGGCTTGCCATTGGCGGGGAATACGGAGGCGCGGCCGTTTATCTTGCTGAACACGTCCCCGACGGCCGACGAGGCTACTACACCAGCTTCTTGCAAAACACCGCTTGCTTTGGTCTGGGAATTTCTCTCGCGGTCATTCTGTTCACTGAAAGTGCGATGAGCGGGCCAGCCTTTCAACGGTGGGGATGGCGCATGCCATTTTTGCTTTCGATCATCCTGGTTGGAATTTCGCTCTTCATCCGTTTCCGCATGAGCGAGTCGCCGATCTTCGCGCAGATGAAGGCTTCCGGGTCTAGCTCAACGAGGCCGCTGCGGGAGGCTTTCGCCAACCGGACGAATCTGAAACAGGTGCTGATTTCGCTGTTTGGAGCCGCAGCCGGACAAGCCGTCGTCTCCTATACCGGAATGTTCTTCGCCCTGTTCTACATGGAGAACATCCTCCGCATCAGCGCACACACGTCGAACGTCATCCTCCTGATCGCGATTCTTGGCGCGGTCCCAGCACTCACGTTTTTTGGTTCGCTCTCTGACCGCATCGGACGCAAGAAGGTGATGCTTGCCGGTATGCTGTTCGCCGTCGTCTTCACCCTGCCCATCTACAAGGCAATGCAGCAGGCAGCCGGCAACAACGTTGTGGCTGTCAGTTCGGCCAGGGACCACACCACAGGCGACACTAAGTTCACGCCCCTTACTAACGATCCCGGCTCGACTGAACTTGCCGCCGCACCAAGCGCAGCTCATCCCAATGTGATGTTGCTTGCCTTCCTGGTGTGGCTACAGAATGTGTTCTCTGCGATGGTCTACGGCCCGATCGCGGCGTACCTTGTCGAGGCATTTCCCGCCCGCATCCGCTACACCAGCGTCTCCCTGCCCTACCACCTCGGCAATGGAGTGTTCGGGGGGCTTCTGCCCGTAATCGGCGTAAGCCTCTGCGCTTCGACGGGCAATATCTACGCCGGACTGGCGTATCCAATTGTCGTTACCGCGCTGAGCTTTGTGGTGGGCAGCATTTTTCTGAAGGAGACAAACGGCACCATGATCTGGTCAGAGATCGCGGCAGCTCCGCAGAAGCAGATAGTGCTCGCAGCCGCTCCAGTCACAGCGACACTTGAATAAGAATCTGCCGGTACCGTGTGCCTTCGTCCCTTTGTTCCGGCTTTCGTGAGCTTGCTCTTGGTACCCCTGCCCCGATAAAGTGACTTTCACACGCAATGCCCGGCGGTGCGCGGTTTTGAAGCTGTGCCTGTCCGCTAAGGGCTTGCGATCAAGGCATTTTTCCCTGAAGGATCGATCATGTCTTCCACGCACGTTCCTGCTGATGCCGCATCGCTCTCATCCCTCTCCAATCAAGATCTTGACTCGCTGCTCCGCGAGGCTCGCGTTTTTCCGCCGCCGGAGGAATTTTCAAAGCACGCCCATATCAAGAGTCTCGCGCAGTACGAGGCGATGTACCAAAAATCCATCGAGGATCCCGAAGCATTTTGGGCCGAAGCTGCCAAGGACCTGCATTGGTTCAAGCCGTGGGACAAGGTGCTGGAGTGGAATCTGCCGTCGGCGAAGTGGTTTGTGGGCGGAAAGATGAACCTGAGCTACAACTGCCTCGATCACCAGTTGAAGAGCGGACATCGCGACAAGACGGCGATCATCTGGGAAGGGGAGCCAGGCGAGGTTCGCCGCCTGACGTACGCCGAGCTCCACGCCGAGGTGCAGCGGTTCGCGAATGGGTTGAAGGCTCTCGGCATCAAGAAGGGCGATCGCATAGCGATTTACATGGGGATGACGCCGGAACTCGTCATCGCCGTGTTGGCCTGTGCGCGAATTGGCGCGATTCACTCGGTGATTTTTGGAGGATTCGCCGCGAACGCGATCGCCGACCGCGTGAATGACTGCGGCTGCATCGCGATCATCACGCAGGACTCGAGCTATCGTCGCGGCAACGAAGTCCAGCTGAAGCGCACCGTGGATGAGGCGATGCCCGCATGCCACACCGTCGACCACGTTATCGTGTATCGCCGCACCGGTTCGCCGGTGAACATGGTGACCGGACGCGACCGATGGTGGCACGAATTGATCGCGAACGCGCCGACGGAATGTCCCGCCGAACCGATGGATTCAGAGGATCCGCTGTACATCCTTTACACCTCGGGGACGACCGGAAAACCGAAGGGCCTGGTGCACACCACCGGGGGCTACGCGGTGCAGACCTATCTGACGTCGAAGTACGTTTTCGATCTGCAAGATAACGATGTCTACTGGTGCTCGGCCGATATCGGCTGGGTTACGGGCCACTCCTATGTTGTTTATGGGCCGATGCAGAACGGCGCCACGGTGCTGATGTACGAAGGAGCGCCGAACTGGCCGGACTTTTCGCGTTTCTGGAAAATTATCGACGACCACAAGGTGACAATCTTCTACACCGCGCCAACCGCGATTCGAGCCTTCATCAAGTGGGGCAACCAGCACGTCGAGAAATTCAAGCTAGATTCGCTTCGACTGCTCGGAACTGTGGGCGAGCCCATCAATCCCGAAGCATGGATGTGGTATCGGGAGAAGATCGGCCACAATCGTTGTCCCATCGTTGATACGTGGTGGCAGACCGAGACCGGCTCCATCATGATTTCGCCGATTCCTGGAGCGGTGCCGACCAAACCCGGCTCGGCGACGCGCCCGTTCTTCGGGATCGAGCCGGAAGTGATTACAAGGCCTGACGCGCAAGGGAACTTCCACAAGGTTCCTGCCGGTTCCGGCGGCTTGCTGATCATTCGCAAACCATGGCCCTCGATGGCGCGCACGGTTTATGGCGACCCCGAGCGTTACAAGAGGACCTACTGGTCCGATGTGCCTGGCTGCTATTTCACCGGGGACGGCGCGCGGCAGGATGCGGATGGCTATTTCTGGCTGATGGGCCGGGTGGACGACGTGATCAACGTCAGCGGGCATCGTCTCGGCACGATGGAGGTTGAGTCGGCCCTGGTGGCGCATCCCAAGGTGGCCGAAGCGGCGGTGGTTGGGCGGCCCGATGAGCTGAAAGGGCAGGCGATTTCGGCATTCGTCTCCCTGGAAAGCGGCAATCAGCCCTCGCCCGAGTTGAAGGACGAGTTGCGCCAATGGGTGGCGAAAGAGATAGGCGCCCTGGCGCGACCGGACGACATTCGTTTTACCGAGGCCCTGCCTAAGACTCGCAGCGGCAAGATCATGCGCCGCCTGCTGCGTGAACTCGCCACACACGGCGAGATCAAGGGCGACGTGACGACGCTCGAAGACTTCACGGTGATTGCCAAGCTGCGCGAGGCCGAAGAGGGCTGAAGGGCTAGCTATTCGGACGAAGTTGGGCAGGGGTGCCCTCCTGAATGAATTGTTTCGGAGTGGCTAACCGCCCAATTTTGAATCTCCTACCGAGTGGGCGTGGCCGCAGACTCCCGCGAAAAATCCTGCTCGTGCGATTCAATTCTTGCTAGACTTGTCGCCACCATGCTCAAAAGGCTGATTGCCCTTTCGTGGCTAGCTGCAGCAGCATGTTCGGTTGCTTCTGCATCGCCGGATCAGTGGGTCCAGGTGAGCAGCAGCCACTTTGTTGTGGTGACTAACGCGAACGAGAAGCAGGGTCGTCACCTGCTTGACCAATTCGAGCGGATGCGCTGGGTGTTCCAGACGCTTTTTCCCAAGGTCAACGCGGATCCGGCATCGCCGATTGAGGTGTATGCGGCAAAAAACAATAAGACCTTTCAGGCAGTCGAGCCGGCGTCCTACTTGAGCAAGGGTAGCCTGAGCCTGGCGGGATACTTTCTTCCTACTCAGGACAAGAACTTCATCCTTCTGCGTCTTGATGCGGAGCATGAAAATCACCCCTTCGCGGTTGTCTATCACGAGTACACGCATCTGCAGTTTCGCAGCGCCGGGGAGTGGATGCCTCTCTGGCTGAACGAGGGGCTGGCAGAGTTTTTTCAAAACACCGATATTCACGACAAGGAAGTTTTGCTCGGCGAGCCGAGTGGTGACGACCTCCTTCGCCTTCGTCAGGAGCGCATCATCGCGTTGCCGGTTCTCTTCAGGGTCGATGCCAGCTCACCCTATTACCATGAGGAGAACAAGGGCTCGGTCTTCTATTCCGAGTCGTGGGCGCTCACGCATTTTCTGATGGTCACCGACCGCGAAAACAAGACCAACCGCGTGTCGGAATACCTGACCCTGATGTCACAACACCAGGATCCGGTTGCAGCCGCGGAAAAGGCATTCGGCGACTTGAAGCAACTCCAGAAGGCGCTCGAGTTCTACATCAATGCCGGGCAGTACAAGCAGTTTGTGATGCACAGCGCGGCCGCTCCCATAGACGAGAATTCCTACGCGGTCAAGCCGGTGACGGCGGTCGAGGCAAATGCGGCGCGTGCGGAAATCCTGGCGCTGGTGCAGCGCGAGAAGGAATCCCGCGACCTGGTCGATGCGATTCTGAAGGGCGATCCAAACAACGTGCAGGCCCGCGAAGTGATGGGCTTTCTCGAATTTCGCTCCGGGAATCGCGAAGCTGCGCGCAAGTGGTACGGTGAGGCCGTCAAGCTGGATTCCAAGAGCTATTTAGCCAACTACTACTTTGCTTCGATCTCAATGCAAGAAGGTGGCAGCGATGATGCAGCGATCGAGTCAAGCCTGCGCGCGGCGATCCAGATTAATCCGAAATTCGCTCCTGCATACGACCGGCTCGCATCCTTTTATGGCATGCGGCATAAGAATCTCGACGATGCGCCGGCGTTGGCGCTGAGTGCGGTCAAGCTTGATCCGGGCAACCTGTACTTCCGGCTCAATGCGTCGAGTGTTTTCGCTGCTGCCGACCGATATGCCGATGCGATTAAGGTGCTGCAGAGCGCGGTCAAGCTGGCTCGCAATCCTGGGGAAACGGCGATGGTGCAGAACCGAATTGACCAGTTGAATCACGTGCAGCAGATGAAGACCCGGACCGGCGAAGAGCGCCCCAAGTATGAGGCTCAGCAGGCGAATGCGCAGGTGCAGACGGTGTCAGAAGTGGGTGTGGTTCCTGAAAGCAAGTACCCAGACGAAGCGAAGGGACCAAAGCACAGCTTCATCGGTGTGATGCGCGATGTGACGTGCAGCTATCCCTCCGTTCTCCAATTTCGTGTAGAAGGGGCGAAAAGCATGATCAAGGTTTATAACAATAAGTTCTCGAAGATTGATCTGACCGTGATCGGGTTCACTCCCAAGGGGTCCCTGAATCCGTGCACTGACTTCAACGGAATGAAAGCTCGTGTCCAATATGCCGAAACAACAGACAAAAGCGTGGACGGGCAGGTCTTTGCGATCGAACTTAGAAAATAGCCTGGCGAGAATATAAGGCAAGCGTCTAACTAGTAGACAACATCGCAAATCTTCCGCCAACGAACTTAGCCAAAATATTGCATCGAATAGAAGGTCGGGCCGGATCTAAACCGCAGTCTGGGCTTGGTTTTCTCCGAGCGGTTCAGAATTACTGCTCGAGGATTATCACATTTTCAAAACTTTCCCAGAGGTCGCATGGAGACCGGGAGTTATTGCGCCTACAACCTGACCCGAAACGTGCTGCTGAGCGAGCAGGTGAGGTGTGTGGACGAGTCTTTAGACCAGGCGGAGTTGCTGGAGCAGGTGATGAGCGGCCCGGGACTGGATCGGCACGCGGGCGTGTGGGTGAGTCTGAGCCAAGGGTGGATCGATCTTCCCCGGTTGCTCGCGCTCGATTTTGCTTACCTGGACGAACGTCAGACGATTGTGGAGACGGGCGGTGTCGGTCCGGGCGCAGGCTTTCCGATGGTTGGCGAAGGAGTGACGGGAGCGCTGATTCTAGCAAACCGGCGGCTGGCTGAAACGGGTGCGGTGGCCGGCGATCAGGTGAGAATCTGCGGGCAGACGGAGTTGGCAGCCCTGGTGAAAGCCGCATCTCAATCTTCAATGGAGACCGAACGCGGACACTCTGCTCTGGGCCAGGTTTCCTTTGCCTCATCGACTCCGTTTGAGGTGAGTCGGTATTCGGATTTCGTGTTCGAGCCATTTGGCGGATCGCTGGTCTACCTGCCACAGGCTGACGCTCCCCAGCCGCAAAGCACGGAGTATTTTCTCCCCGAAGCGCAGGCCGTGGCCGAGAATGCTGCGGTTGCGGAACCCGCTGATACCGAGCCCGCCGAGGCGCATGCCGCCCCAGTCATCGGCGCGGAAGGGGAGAGCGCCAAGATCCGCGAAAGGTGGGAAAAACGAGCAAACAAGAAACCGGACGCACCGCAGGAAGAGCCGCATTTCTATACACCGAAACCAATCCGTTTTTTTGATCCGGCAGCAGCGGTCGACCAACAGGAGGAGGGAAATACTTCAGCGGCTGAAGAGGCGCCTGCGCGGCACTCGGCGCAGCTTTCTCCGGAGTTAAAAGCCGCGATTCTGCAGATCGATGAACAGCTGCGCCTCAAGGAAGAGCTGGAGAAACAGGAAAAGAAGAAGGCTCCGCCGAAGGACAAGAAGAGAAAGCTAGGAAAGAAAGCGCATGCGAAGCCCAATGAGCCGGATTCGATCGAGGCCGCGCATCCTGCCTGGGAAGAACTGAGTGAGCCGGCTCGTCCCTCTGAAGCGATGATTGCAGCGGAGGCGGAGCTCGTTGAGAAAGTTATTGAAGAGGCCGAGATACCGGCGGAGATTGAGACTGAGTTGCAACTGATGCCGACGCCAGCCACGCCGGCAGCGGAAATTGAGGGTGAAATTACGGCGGAAACGCCGGTGAGCGCACCGGACCCGATCGAGGAGACCATTTCTTCTTTGGAGTTGGACGCGCCCGCTGACGAGATGCCACCTCCAATTCAGTCTGTGACGATGGCTCCTCAAGAAGCTGAGGGCGTTGTTCTGGGCTCCGCCAGCTCGGCACATGAGCCGGCCAGCGCATTGCCGATTCACGATTTGGTTCCGGAGGCGCCGCCGGAAATTGCGGAGCCCGAGCCGCCTGCGATTGAAAAGGCAAAGCCGGGCAAAGAAAAGCTCACCCTGGGCGAACGGATGCATCGGTGGATCGGTGGCGAGTCATCGATAAGCGGGAACCGGCGAAAAGGCGAGCGGACCGCCTTGCCGGGCATGGTGGCTTTTTACTGGAGCGGTGGAGCACCGAGGCCGCACGAGATCGTGAACATCAGCAAGACCGGGTTCTATCTTCGGACCAAAGAGCTCTGGCTCCCCGACACCCTCGTACGCATGACGCTGCAACGGCCGCATGAAGTTCAAGGCAGCGGCAGGGAATCCATCAGTGTGCTGGCGCGCGTGGTGCGCATTGACGAAGACGGCGTGGGCCACGAATTTGTAACTTCAGATGCTCTGCGCAACGTCCGAAGTCGGGATGTTCTGCCCGAACATGGAACCAATCCGAAGGAGTTGGAAAAATTCCTCGGAAAGAACTGAGTTGCGGGATACAACGTAGCGAAAGAAAGGGACTGGAGACTGAGGGACTCTTCGCAAAAAAGGCGAAGGCCACGGGCCTCCGCCTTTGTGAATCGTTGCGGGATTCAGAATCGGTAGGCGAGCCCGATACCGCCGCGGGCATTCCAGCGCATATGCGGGGAGTATCCGGGTTGGAAGGGGGTTAGGGTGAACGATGATCCGATGTCGTCGCCGTACATTCGCAGCGACAAGCGAGGTTTGAAGTTGTAATCCACGCCGACTCCAAACCCACCGGCGAAGGAAACATCGGGCTGGATTGAGACGTTGCCGGTGTGCGCTCCACCAATCAGAGCCTCGGCATAGGCGCTCCATTTCTCGAAGATATTTCCGTGAATGACGGGGCCTGCGAGGAACAGATCTACGCTAGGATTGCCGACGGCGGCGTTGGATGACGTTACGGTCCATGCGTAGTGGCCGCCGTCGATTTTCAGGCCGAAGTGATCGCCAAATCCGCGCATGACCGAGGCGCTAACACCCTGCAAACCGCTGCGCGACTGGTTTACCTGGTTCAAACTGGTATAGCCCCAACCGACATATGCCTGGTACTTGTAATCGGGCCCAGAGAGATCCTTGGGCGGACGTTCGGGGGCGACCTGGCCTCGAGCAGCCATCGGAACAGCAAGGGCCGATGCAACGGCCACAATCGTAAGCAGCAGCGTACTCTTCAATGCAGATTCTCCTCAATTCCTTTTGCGCCGCAGAACTACTCTGCGGGCCGCACCAGCCATCGCCGGCCTGTGCCCGTGCGGGAGCCATTCATCAGATTCGGTACCCTCATAGACTACCTTCTACCACCCCTGCGACAAAAACGCGTCAGCGGTCCTGGACGGCAACCGGCGCACTCAATTGCACGAGCTTGCCTGAAGACACTGTCACTCTGACGTTTGTCCCGCCCGGGAGGTAGCGAGCCATGGCGTCAGGGCTGGTCCAGTCCAGTTCCCACCCATCCGCGATGGCGATCAACGTGTAATCGCCGGGCACCACGTTATGCAGTGCGAAGCTTCCGTCAGAATCGGATTGGTCGCGCCGCGTCAGTGCTCTCCATTGCGCGGGATTCCGGGGCAGGAGCACGATCATGGCTCCGGCAAAGCCTTTGCCCTCCTTCCGGGCAAATCCTTTGACATCCGTTTCGGAATCGCTCAGCGTCACGATCAGTTCCGGCGTGCGCTCCCGCAGGGTAATGAGATTTCCGGCTCGCCTTGTTGCTCCCGCTGCGACCGCAACCACGGGAAGAGCCTGGTTGCCGCTGGTTGCGGCGACTGCCCACTCGCCCGACGGTACCCCCTCGAACTTGAATTGTCCCTGATGGACTTCTGCCGCATAGATGGACTGGCCCGGGTTGTTGTCGGTTCGCTCCAGCGACACCGTCGCATCATCGGGAGGCTGCGCCCCCGATGTCATTCGCAACCGGCCTGAAACCGGATTCGCAGGAGTTCCTGAAGTCGGATCTACCTGCTGGCTTGCCGAAAGATCGAGATCGACGACGCGCGACGGGTCGCCCTGCGTGATCTGGTAATGGCCGGGTGCGATGCCGTCCATTTCCACGGCGCCGGTTCGCAGAATGTCCCCGGAACTCGAGCTTTGTGCCGAGACCGCCGCACCGAAGATCGTCTGCTGCAAGTCCGGCACTGCTACCGATCCGTCAGATTTGCGGGCAACGGCCATTTTGATATGCAATGCCGGAACCGCATGCAAGCTGATGTTGGCTTCCTCGTGGCTTCCGCCGGCGAGCACCATTGGCGTAGCCGAGGTTTCCTCTGTCGTTGAATCGAAATAGGTCACCGGGTAGACGACATCGAGCGCAGCGTTTCGTTTTGCGGGCGCACCCTCATGCGCCGCATACCATGGATCGGCAATCACTGCCAGGTAGTACTCGCCCGCGGACAAGTTGCTGAATTCATACGCTCCCGTATCGTCGCTCATCATGGTCTCGCCTTGCCCCATGCGCTGGCCCGTACCGGGATGCCTCGGTTTTTTGAACAACATGATTCGCGCGTTCGCTACTGGATCGCCGTTGTCGTCGGTCACCGTGCCGTACAACACGGAGTTGGGCATCAGCTTGAATTGGAGGTGAGTCGTGTCCTGGTTGGGGCCTGTGACGATCGACGTGGCGAAGTCGTCATGTTCGTCATACGACTGGGCGCGGAATCCGCGTTTCGATGCGCTGAGCCGGTACTTCGCCGCAGCAAGATGATCAAGCGCGAAGTGGCCATCGGCATCGGTGAGGCACGACGCCACTGTGCGCTCCGCATCGTCGAGGGCTTGCACCACGCCCCGCCGCACGGGTTCGCCGGTCGCAGCATTCACCAGCACGCCGCCGATGCGATAGGGTCCCATGGTGCCGGTTGGCGTTGCCTGCCTGGACTGTGCCTCTATGAGGCCACAGCCGCAGAGGACCGCGCATGCCATGAATCGCGCCAGAGGGCGTGTCGATTGAGAAGAGAGGCTCACTGCTGCGGCACCTCGACCGTGAGGTCTGTCTCCGCATTGGGAGCGAGATTCAAGGCCTGCCCAGGCAGATTTGCGAGTACCGCCGGACTGCGGTATTCGAGCGCTACTGGCCTGTCGAAGGTGTACACGTGATAATTGCCCGGGGTAAGACCCTGCAGTGTGATTCTTCCTCCCGTGGAGGGCCGCAGCGTCACGGGTGTTACATCCACAGTCGAATCGAAATCCGGAACCACGTAGATTGTGAAAAAGCGCTCCATCCCGGCGGTCATTCCCATGGAGCCCGGGAGTGACAGGGTCAGCCTCGCGCAATCGTCACGCAGCGAAAGCATGAGTTGAGTCGTACTTCCGGCAACTCCCAGTACCAGCGGCTCGCGCGCCATGCTGGCGCCGCCTGCTGTGAATGAAGCTTCGCAGATGGTGTTGGGCGCGATGCTGGTGTGAACCCAGTACGAACCCGGCGGCACACCGCTAGACTCCAGCGGTCCGGGTAGAGATCCCTCCGCATAGCTGCTCACCATGCCGTCCGACATCCATCCGCCGGTCTGGCTCAGGGTGACAAATACGTGTGGCTCACCCTGTTGCTGTTGCGGCGCGTTGTTCGGGTCGTGAGTGACAGAGATTTGCACGGGGCTGGCTCCGGACCTTGCCATGGGCAGGCGGATATTCGAAACTGGCCGCCCGGCGACCGCAAAGCTCACCTCGCCGGCGATCGAATGCGAATCCATAGGAGTGAGGATGAAGGAGCTATCGTTGCGCGCGGTGGCAATGCGCAGCAAATTGGAAAGCCTGGTAGCGAGCAGTGAGTAGGTTCCATCGGGCAGCATCGTCTGCACGGTATGTGTCGCAGCATCATATTGCGCAGTGTATGGAAGCTGGTGCCGCTGCGCGTCTAAAACCTGCACCGACACGTTCTCGTCGCGTCCGCGTCCTCCCGGCATGGTCACGTTTGCAACGACCGGCTGAAAGGGCTCGAGTGTCAGCGCGATGTTCGCCTGCGCCTGCTGGCCTCCGCTCAGTTGGATCCTGGCGGCGCTTGCCAGGTCACGCGCATCCGGGAAGAACACGCTCGGATCTCCCTGACGCGCGACGCGATTCGCGCTTCCGTTTTCGACAAGGTTGGTGACCGCATCGCTGTCCATCGCGGGCGTGGAGTAGACAGCATAGATACCATCGGCGAGTTCGCCGAAGCGGTATACGCCTTCGCTGTTGGTCCTGGTATTCGTCACCATCTGCCATACGGCGCGCCCATCTTGAATCGTCCGTTTCAACAGCGTGACCACGATATCCTCGGCAAGTTCACCGGTCGAAAGCTGGATCTGGCCGCGAATCGAATTGACTGGTTCCATGGTGAAAACCACGTCGCCCATTCCCGGAGCCACGACTACGTTGTGGCCGTAGCCGTGGGCGTTCCAGGCGATGCTGTCTGCGACGGCTTCGGCCTGGTCCAGAAATCCGGGCTTGGTGACGGTGAAGTCCAGTGGGCCTTCGGGAACGTCCGGCATTTCGAATCGTCCGTCGCCGTCGGTCAATACACCGCTCGCAGCGTCACCGTTGATACGAACCAGGGCGCGCGGCAGCGGCTGGCCGCCCGCACGGACCACTCCTTGCACCGTCGTGAGCTGATTTGAAACCTGGCCGGGCTGCTGCTGGTCCTGGGCACGCAATGGCGGGTGGCAGCACAGCGAAATCGCGCAGATCGCGATCCACTGGGGTGCGGCGCGCGTCCTGTGTCGATCGCGGCTGCGCCTATCCTTGTCGCGCCTGGGAGTTGTGCAAGAGTCCACTCCCCATTCTGACGGTTTTCAGCGGAGAAGGGAATCGAGTCCAGGCAAACGTCAGTGGATCTCGACCATCTGCACCAGGCGTCGGGGTGCGGTAAGCAGGTAACTGCAGCGGACCAGTTCCTTCACCTCGGACCAATCCACCGTGCGGCGGTCGAGACGCAACGCTACCCAGCCTCGCGGGCCAACATATGCCGGCATATAAAACTTTTTCGGATTCGAAGCAATCAGCTGTTGGTTATCACCGGGCAACACCTTGCAGCAGAAGCCGACGATTCCGTCGCCATGATGATCGTTGAGGTAGTACACGAAGACCTTCTTCGACACGGAGAATGCCGCATGCGATCCCTTGTCTTCGCGCATGGCTTGCGGCAGAGAGAGGCAGATGCGGGAGAGCTTCTGCAGCCGCTCATTGGTTAAATTTGTTTCAGCCATGCGCTCAGACCAGTCTCGGTATCAGTACATTCCCAGCAACCACACGATGCCGATGGCAGTAGCAATGGCCGACCCGGCCATCTGGATCCATCGCGAATAGGACCGTGAAACCATGTGAACGTACTCAACTGGTTCGTTGCTCTGGCGATTCCCGAAGAGACTGACCGGCCCACTGGAGGGTTTTGTCTTAGTGACGGTGGTCTCGATCTGCGAGAGCTCGACATAGGGACGCAGCCCGCGGCGATACCAGCCTCTCAGGGTGACCTGCTCGCCAATGTATCGATCGACATTGCTGATGGCGAACCACAAACGGCCGAACGGAATAGACGAGCGATAGAGCACGAACATCAGGCCGGTCTTGTCTCGGAACAGAAGATCGGGACTCCAGAACGCTCCCGGCAATCCGTTGCCAACGATTTCGCCCTGCAGCTCTACCGCGCGCGTGCGCATCTGCGATACGGCCATGTCTTCCAGCAGATCCTGTACCTGCCTCGCTTTGAATTCGCCGTGATACCGGTAAGCGATGCGCAGGCCCCACGTGACACCCATGACAATCAGCAGTGCCGGTGCCAGGAGCGGCGGAATGTGCAGACCGATCCGTTCCAGCGGTCTGCCAATCCAAATCCAACTGAACAGCAGGAATCCACACACGAGGGGTGCGGCCCAGATGGCGAATTCGAGGGGGAAACCAATCCAGCTTACCCGGGAGTTCATGGGCAACGCATACATCACGTTCTGCCCCTGCGCCTGGGCCTCGCGATTGAGCGCACGGAGCCGCAATGCGGTCAGAGGATGGGTCGAGCTCAGCTCGTAAAAGCGAGCCCAGGGGTTGACGAGGTCCCAGCGCATCACGCGTGCCGCTTCCTCGACGCTGGCTTCGCCCAGTGCAAGGGCCTGAGAGCTCGACGCGCCCATAATACCCATCAGCCCCAGCGTGCGACCTAGTTGCGTCGCCTTGCGCGCAGCTTTCTTGTCTTCTTTGCTGCCTTCCCTGGCGAGCCGAGCTGCTTCGCCGTTCTGGCGCACCATGCCGTAGGAAATCTTCATCAGCGCCGACGAGAGTAAATTCGGTGCGTGTCCCTCGCATGCTGAGAAATGATCGGCGCCGTACTCACGCGTGCGATTCAACGCCAGCACCATGAGCTCGCCCACCAGGTACGACACGTATGCCGCATAACTCACGATTCGCGTGTTGTTGCTGCGGCGGGTCCACACGTAAAGCTGATACAGAAGAAGCGGAGCCATGGCCGCAACCGCCATGATCGCGAAGTCGTAATGCGCGATGTGGCCCACCTCGTGGGCAACTACCGCCTCGGCTTCTTCTTCGCTAAGCAGATCAAGGAGCCCGCGCGTTACTACAATTCGCGCATCGCTGCGGAGTCTGCCAAAGGCGAACGCATTGGGCGTTCCGCTCTCGATGATCCCCATTTTCGGCATAGGCAGGCCGCGATGCCTGCAAAGCTGCTCGACGTAGAGGCGCAAACGCGCCGGGATGTCATCCTCATCCCAGGTGATGTCGAAGCACCACTGGATGAACCAGGGCGAAAGCAGGTATTGCAACCCGACAATCACCACCACAAAGGCAATGCCTACCCAGACCGGCGCGCCGCCGTGCAACAGGTAAGCATCTCCCACCGCGAACACAAGACCGTACAAGGCAAAAAGCAACAGCAATGAGCGACCGATGAAACCCATGGGCCAAGCCCTCCCTGCTGGAAAGTGCGGACAGAATATATGACCCGCGGCCTGGGCTCAATCACAATTGCGTCGAATTGGCTCGATCTTTGGTCACCAGGCTAGCTGTTGGGCAGCTTGCAACAATCGCCTGCGGCAGCGGGCTCGTTGGCGCCGGCATCGAGGACCACCTTCCAGCTTCCGTCTGCCTGTTTCCGCCAGACTGTGATGTATCGCCCGGTGGTTGTCACGGGATTGCCGGCCGCGTCCTTGCTGTGTCCCTCGAAGTGTCCCCACGTATAGCCCATGTCACCGGAGGGTCCCATCTGCGCGTCGGTCGGGGTCCATGTCAGCTGGTAGTCCTTGGGTAACCAGTTGGCTGATTTCGCGATTGCCACTTTTCCGATGATCGGAGCCGCGCCGTTGTTGAGGGCGACGGAATCCTCGGCAAACCAGTCCGCAAAGGCGACGCCTCCACGGGCAAGCACATCCCTCGCAAATCGCTTATCCAGGTCGAAGAGCAATACCTTTCCGGGACTGGCCGAGGGATCGGTCAGCGGATTCGGAGCCTGCTGGTCGCCGGGCAGCGGCAACTGGGCCCGGCCGGTTCGCAGGCCACCCCAGGCCAGAAGTCCTGCAACCACAACACTGGAAAAAAACCTTCTACGCATCGCAAGCACGATTTCCACTGCCTCTACCTCAGAATCCTACACAAGCCGGCCCAATTTCGCTGTTTCCACAACGAACGCAAGGCTTTAGCACCGGGATCTCGTCTAAGGTTTCAGCACCGCAAACTGCCCCCGTTGGTATACTCGTGGTTGGCAAAGCCGGCTTGTTTGAAGCGTGAAACTTCAGGGGTCGATTGCCGTTACGGTCCGGCTTTACCGGGGAAAGGGTAACCATGGGAACACTGCTTGAGACGATCCATTCGCCGGCCGACCTCAAGCGCCTGAACCCCGCCCAGATGACGGATCTGGCTGCCGAGATTCGCGAGTGTCTTATCCAGACGCTTTCGAAAACGGGCGGCCATCTCGGTCCAAATCTCGGAGTCGTCGAACTGACCCTGGCGCTGCACACAGTTTTCAATACACCGGAAGACCGCATTGTTTTCGACGTAAGCCACCAGGCTTACATTCACAAGCTTCTCACCGGGCGGCACGATCGTTTCGGAACCATTCGCCAGCCGGGCGGGCTCAATGGCTTCATGCTTCGCACCGAGAGCGAGCACGACTGCTACGGCGCGGGTCATGCCGGAACTGCTCTCTCCGCAGCACTGGGAATGGCCGCGGCTCGCGATCTTGCCGGAGGCAAAGAGCACGTGATTGCCGTCGCGGGCGACGCCGCGTTCACCAACGGCATCTCGTTTGAGGCGCTGAATAACATTGCCGACCAGACCAAGCGCCTGATTATCGTGCTGAACGACAACGAGTGGTCGATCGACCGCAACGTCGGGGCGATCGCGCGTTATTTCCACCGCATCGTCACCAACGAGCACTACAACCGGCTACACGACTCGGCCCGGCGCATCGTGGAAAGAATCGGCGGCAAGACGGCGGTTCAAGTCGTGCGGCGCGCCGAAGAAGCGGCCAAGAGCATGTTGTGGCCTTCGATCATGTTTGAAGAGTTCGGGCTCAATTACTACGGCCCCATCGATGGACACAATCTGCCGCTGCTGATCGAGACTTTCAAGTTCCTCAAGACCGAGAATCGTCCGGTGCTGTTGCATGTACTCACGCAGAAGGGAAGGGGATTCCAGCCTGCGCTCGATGGACAGAAGAAATTCCACGGCCTCGGTCCCTACGATCCTGAAACGGGGATGACCAAGCCGGCCGGGGTGCCGACTTACGCTGAAGTCTTCGCGACCACGCTGGCCAAGCTGGCGGACAAGGATGAGCGCGTCGTCGCCATCACCGCGGCTATGCCCAACGGCACGGGACTGGACTTGTTTCGTCCGCATCATCCTAAGCGGTACTTCGATGTGGGCATTGCCGAGGAACACGCGGTGATCTTCGCCGCCGGAATGGCCACGCGCGGGTATCGCCCGGTCTGCGCAATTTACTCCACGTTCCTGCAACGGGCATTCGATCCGGTTGTGCATGATGTCGCGCTGCAGAAACTGCCGGTTGTTTTCTGCATGGACCGCGCCGGTCTCTCAGGCGATGACGGTCCCACGCACCATGGCCTTTTCGATATCAGCTATCTGCGCGGGATTCCCGAGATGGTTCTGATGGCGCCGACGAACGAGAATGAACTCGCCGACATGATGGCCACCGCGCTTACGCTCGACGGGCCCAGCGCCATCCGTTATCCCCGGGGCGCCGTTGCCGGCGTCGAATGCAAAGCGGAGCCGCAGGTGATCCCGGTGGGCAAGGCCGAGGTTCTGTCCGATGGCTCCGATGTTGCGATCCTGGGACTCGGCAACATGCTTCCGCTGGCGCGCGAACTCGCCGAGCGTCTCGAAAGGGACGGCTTCTCGGTCGCAGTTATCAATCCGCGCTTCATCAAGCCCGTCGATCGCGATGTGCTGGAGCAGTATGCACGACGGGTTGCGGCTTTTGTCACTTTTGAGGATCACGTAAAGATGGGCGGCTTCGGGTCTGTCGTCCTCGAAGCGCTACAGGATCTCGGCAGCGCTGTTCCCGTGGTGCGCATCGGTTGGCCCGACCATTTCATCGAGCATGGCAAAATCGAGGCACTCCGCGCCACCTACGGTGTTACTGTCGACGAGGCTTACGCGCAGGTGCAGCCGCTGCTCCACTCGCGCAAGCGCCGCACGCTGGTGGCGAGCTGACACGCGAATTTGATACTTCATCGAACGATTGCATTAAGCGCGAGGTATCGTTGCCTGGACGGCGAGCCCCCAATCCACGTGTGCGACAATCCTGAAGACAAAGCTTTTCGTATGCGACCTAATCGTATCTTGCTGGTGTGGATACTTCTATTTGCGGCAGGGCTGGATGCTGCCGCGCAGAATGTTCCAGAGGTCGCTCCCAGGCCTGGACCGCCTCCGCTGGTTCTTCTCGGCGGCACCATTATCGATGTGACGGACTGGGGCCGCTCCGCACTCGATCAGCAGAACTCCATCGTCATCATTCAGAATGGAAAGATCACTGACGTCGGTTCGCGTTTCCTGATCCAGCTGCCGAAGAACGCTGAGGTCATCGATTGCACCGGAAAGTTTCTCATCCCGGGCCTGGTTGACGGCTTCACCGGCATGAACAGCCAGGGGCAGGCGAATGCGAACCTCTATATGGGTGTCACCACCATCGTCGCCAGCGCCGACGATCGCCGTGGTCATATCGATTTCTCCGCCAATCCCAAGCCGAACCTCTACCTCCTCGACTCGGTTGGTTCGACTGACAATTGGAGCCTGCTGATTGGCCACGACAATTGGACCTCGAAGTTACGCGAAGGTTCACGGCCGGTTGAACTGAGTCCCGAAGATACCGCTGAGCAGATCAACGCCACCGCGCACCTCGGCACGCGAGTTCTCTGGCTGGGGTGGGATATTACGGCAGCCAATGCGCAGTGGATTATCACCCGCGCGCATCAACTCGGACTCGTCACCTACGGCGAATTCATCTCCACTCCTTACAGCGTCGGCATCGACGCCAACGTGGATGCATTGCTGCACATGGGGCGCTACGAGCTGGGCGTGATTCCCGACGAGCTGCAGCGGCCCCTGGTGGATGATCCCTTCGGCGCCGCTGCGTCCACGGCCTACGACTACGCCGAGCATCTGCCGCCCACCGATCCGCATTTTCGCAATTACGGCCATTTCATTTCGATCCATCACGCGGCGCTGATGCCCACCTTCAGCCTCTACTATCTGAATCTTCCCGGGCATCGCAATTTGTGGAAGGAGCCGGCGGCATCCATCCTAAATCCCGAGAATATGTATATGCCGTCCGATCGGAATACAGGTGAATTGAATTACCCTTTGTCGCCCTGGACGCGGCACCTACCGAACATGACACTGCGATGGCTTGAGGAAGGCCAGCGCAAAAAAGCGGATCAATCGGCAATGCGGTTCTGGCGCATCAATCAGACCATCTTCAACGGCTCTCCCCACTACCTTGCCGCATCTGGAGCCGCGGCCATGGGCACCATGTCAGGCATTTCTCTGCACACCGAACTGGAGATGCTGGTGCGTATCGGCCTTTCGCCGCGCGAGGCCCTTGCCGCCGCGACCAACAACTACGCAATCCAATTCGGATGGAATGAAGTGGGCTTGATAGCTCCGGGACGCCGTGCAGACATTGTGGTTCTCGATGCCGACCCCACGATCAACATCTGGAACGCCCGCCGCATCTCGGCCATCGTGTTTGACGGCAACGTTCTCGATCGCGACTCGCTGCTGAAGCTGAAGCGATAGATTCCCGCAACCACTCGGCAGCCTGCCTTGCCTTGATGTCGCCTGACTAGGTGGTGACCGCTATCTGACCGGCGAGAGCAAGGGTGACAACCGTGATGTCATCCTCCTGGCCAAAAGCACACGCTGCTTCAAGGATTTGCTCTGCACCATTCTGACTCAATTTCTGTGTACGCGCGAAGCCGAACAGTTCCCCGGTGGCAGAGCGCGCCTCAACCACGCCGTCGGTGAGCAGTGTGAGTTGAGCGCCGGGTCTCAATTCAAATTTGACTTCCTCATAGCTTGATTGAGCCTGAAGCCCAAGGGGAAGGCCGTATTCGATTGCCAACTCCTCGCCGTTACAATAAGGCGAAAGATGCCCGGCATTGGCTATGGTCAAGGTGCCGTCGGGGTCGGCCCGCAGCACCAGGCAGGTCGTGAATCCATCCTTGCTTCGGACCAGCATCCTCCGATTCATTTCGGCCAGGATCTCGCTCGGGCTCGCGACGTAATGGGACACGGTGCGAATTGTCCCCACAAGCATCGAAACCGTCATCGCAGCCGGCATGCCCTTGCCGCTCACGTCGCCTATCACAATGAGGACCCCTCCATCCGCCATGGGTAGAATCTGAAAGAAGTCTCCGCCTACCTGGCTGGCAGGTCGATACACGCTTTCAATCTTGAACCCAGGCAGACTCGGAATCTCGTCCGGGATAAGCACCTGCTGTACTGCTCGCGCGGCTTCCAACTCAGTTTCTGCGCGAAGCTGGCGGGCTCCCTCCATGTTGATGTGCTTGGTCGTTACAATTGCGCTGGCCAGGGCAGTGGCAAAGATGGAGTAAGCGTCGAAGCGATAGGCCGCAGCTGCCGTCGAAGGTGGCAGATTGACGCCGTGCCAGTGAAGTATGGCGATTCCATAAAGAATGAAGACAATCGGAGCAACAAACAGCAATCGCTGAAAAGCAGGACGGTGGCGCAGCAACAGAACCACGGGGCCACAGAGGCCAAACAGCAAAGCGAACAGCAAAACTTGCGGCCGCGACATGCTTCCGCCGAGGACTACATCTACGAGAAAGCCAACCGAGGCCATACGAAGAAATCGTGCTGCCAGGAGATATCCGAGACGGCGGGTGGGCAGATCGCGAAGATGGCCGCCGAACCAGTCAACGCCCATTCTGCGGAACAGTAGCCACGCCACCAGCATCACAATGACAAGGCTCAACGCGATTCCGGGAAGCAATGATCCTTCGGACATCAGCGGCTCCTTATGCCATTTTTCACTTCTGTAGAAGGTTCACCATAGGGTAGCGTCTGAGAACCGTATTGGCGGGAAATTCTCGCTGAGACCTGTCTATGAGATCCAAAAGGCCAAATTGATCTGAGCGGTACAAACGGCATGGTTATCGACACAGCGGAGTCCAGTTGGACGACACCGAGTCAGTCAAAAACAATATGCACTTCGCCAAACTTTGGATACCGGGCTCACGTTCTTTCCTTCGACAGCATCGAAGTTTCGCGGTAGGCTTTCCAATACACGACTCCAGCACGCGAGAAACAGGAACCGTACCGCCGGGTGAAAGGCTCTTGCTCTCATCCCTCTTGGGATTATTTGGGACAGGAGCATGGTTCCGGTATTCGGTTTGGCTCCATGTCGGTGAAATGGCTCGGGGGATACGGCTAGTCCGGTTTTGCTGTAATTTAGAAGAGAAGCGCGTGGGTTTGCATCAGGCTATCAGCACGAGAGAAGTCGTCGAGACGGAGGCAGAGCCGACGACCAAACGCAATCGGCATAACCGGTGGTTGCTGCTGATCGCGTTCTATAAAGGGCTGCAGGCACTGCTGTTTATCGCTCTCGGGATCGGCGCTCTGCACCTTCTCCACAAAGACATTAACGACGTTATCGGCCAACTGGGCGACTTTCTGCGTTCCCCGGAATCGCGCCTCATCAACTTCCTCTACGATCGTGCCTGGCTGATCAACGATCCGCTCCTGCGACGGATCGGCGCCCTGGCCTTCAGCTACGCGGGACTGAGCCTTGCCGAGGGGATTGGTCTATTCCTCGAAAAAGCCTGGGGTGAGTACCTGACCCTTGCGATCACGGCCTCGTTCCTGCCTTGGGAAGCCTTCGAAGTCATCCACCGCCTCACGTGGATCCGCGTAGGGCTGCTGGTGGTGAACACGCTGGTCTTTCTGTACCTGTTGAAGACCGTGATGGACCGCAAAAAGCCCGTCGAAGTCGCAGAAGAAGTCTAGTTTCGCTTTTTCTTCTCCTACAGTATTTGGATTCGTTTGAGAAGTGGCTTTCTCACCACGGTACTCAAATTAATAAACACTAGATCTTGTGGGTTCTACTTCGGCACACCCTATTACGGGTTTCCTCAAAACGGAATCTTCGCCTATTTCGGCCCTAACCCTCGAAAGTTGCAGGATTTCGACAGAGATTGTCGTTGGAGTGGAAAACTCCCTGGGCTATTATCGTGTCTGAAGTGGAGTGAAGTGGAACAAACGGGAGTATTGAACCCGTCTCCAAGGAAAGAATACTCCGGATTCATTCTCTTCAGGGCCATTTCCGAATAGGCAATTCAGGTTCGGAACCAGCCTTTGCACCAGATACGAGGCGAACGACAAAGCATGTTTCGTGGCAATCATCCAGCGAAAGTCGATGAAAAGGGAAGGCTTAAGCTGCCTTCTGCCTTTAAGCAGCTGGTGGATGCCAACAATGTTACCCAGTTTTATGTCACCTCTACCAATGGTGAATCGGCTGAGATCTGGCCGTTGCCTGAGTGGGAGAAGGTGGAGCAGCAACTGGCAGACTCCAGCACCATGGACGACGCGGTTCGGAAGTACCTGAATGTGACGAGCTACTACGGCCAGCAGGTGGAGATGGACAACCAGGCACGGTTACTCCTCCCCCAGATTCTCCGCAATGCGGCCACGCTTGATGGCGAAGTCACGGTGTTTGGCATGAGGACCTACCTGGAAGTTCAAAACCGGGCGAAGTTCGAACAGAATCTGGCGGCTAATCTGCTGACCGCTGATGATCGCAAGACGATGGCGGAGATTTTCCGCAAGAAGGTTTAGGTCTCAACGGGCTGCGGCCCGATTTGCCCCCCAGGGGGAGCACATGTCGAAGCAGAACGAGCGTCATGTGCCAGTTCTTTTACAAGATGCGATTGAGCTTCTCAATGTACGCGCAGGAAGCGTCATTGCAGACTGCACACTTGGCCTCGCGGGGCATGCGGCGGAGATCGTTCGCCGGCTCGGTCCCCTGGGAAAGCTGATCGGGTTCGATCGCGATCCCGAGGCATTGGAGCTTGCCCGAGGCCGTCTCGACCAGGTCGCAACGGAACTGGGCAGCCAGGCGCCTCAACTGACTTTCATCGGCGAGGCGTTCAGTTCCATTAGCCGGCTTGTCGAAGCAGATTCGCTGGACGGGATCCTGGCCGACTTCGGCGTTAGCAGTTTGCAACTTGATGAAGCTCGAAGAGGATTCAGTTTTATGGCGGACGGACCCTTGGATATGCGACAAGACACGCGATCGGGTCTGACTGCCGAACAAGTGGTGAATGAGGCGAGCGAGCGCGAGCTGGCCGACCTTATTTACGAATACGGAGACGAAAGGAGGTCGCGGAGAATCGCCAGAGCCATTGTGCGCGGGCGGCCAGTTACAACCACCGGGCAATTAGCCCGGATTGTTGCGGCAGCCGCCCCGGCAATGAAGAGCGACAGGATTCACCCGGCAACGCGCACCTTTCAGGCGCTCCGGATTTATTTGAATCGCGAGCTGGACGAAATACGGGCGCTGCTGGAGGCCGCACCGAGATTGCTTAAGCCCTCTGGACGACTGGTCGTCATCAGTTTTCACTCGCTGGAAGATCGCATCGCGAAGGACATTCTGCGCGAATACGCGCACCAAGGAATTTTCGAGCTGTTGACCCGGAAACCGGTCACAGCCAGTGAAGAAGAAGTAGATCGCAATCCGCGTTCGAGAAGCGCAAAGTTGCGAGCGGCGGAAAAGATAGTAAGAAGTTCTTAGTTCGAAGATCGCATTGAAGCACCGAGTCGACGAAGTGTTGAGTAAAAAGATTCATCGGGTTCGATTCGGCAAAGAAAACTGTGAACTTTGAACCAATAACTGCGAACTTGGAGAAAATACCATGGCTGCATGCACGGCTACATTATTCGATACCAAACCTGGCTGGACCGCTCGCGTGACCGAGCGCAATGCCGCACTGCTTGCTCAGCAGCCGATGCGTCGTCGCGGAGTCCGCACTCCGGAGATCACCTTTGCGCATCACTTCGACAATTCGCGGCTGGTGAAGGCGGACGATCCGGTGCGCGCGCGCCAGATGCGCATCTTCTCGGCGACGATGACCGTGCTGTTCTCGCTGATCATGTTTTATGGCCTGCAACACTTTTACGCCATCGAGAACTCGTATCGCATCGAGTCGGAAAAGCTGGTGCTCGATCAGCTTCGCGAAGAGAATCGCCAGCTTCGGTTGAGTGAAGCGCAGCTAACCCGTCCGGGACGCATCGACGGGATGGCTCGCCAGCTTGGACTGGCAGAGCCGCAGCCCGGCCAGGTGGTGCATGGCGCCACTCACGTCGATGATGGTGCTCCGGTGCTCGCGCAGATAAACGCTCCGCAGGCGACCCCGGCAAACTGAGCTCTTCCGCAACCTGTTTAGCCTCTAGGGGCCAAACTTTCCACCTGATGTGATTCTCGTGGTTCATGGTGAACCACGTGGCAGGATTCGTGCGCTTTGCACGAGTCTCGATGTTCTAATCTGAAACCGAACCGCTCATCATCGATGCAGGCAGCCCTTCGCGCAACCCGTCCACGCTCTAACGCCTTGGCGCGCGCCACGCCCATGAAGCTGGCGCGCTTTTGGCTTGTTTGTGCGTTCTTTCTGTTCTGGGCGGTGGCCATCACCAGCCGTCTGTTCTGGCTGCAGATTGTGCGCCACGCCGACTACGCTGAACGGGCTGACAAACAGCAGCAGCGGACGTTTGAGGTGGCACCGCGCCGCGGCATTCTGTACGACCGCAACATGCGCGAGCTGGCCATGACGGTGCAGGTTGATTCCATCTACGCTGTCCCCACGGAAATCGAGGACAAACCTTCTGCCGCGCGCACCCTTGCCGCGATTGTCCACACCGATCCGGAAGACTACCAGACCCGTGTAGATCAGATCGAACATCGCCTCGATGAGGGCAAGAGCTTTGCGTGGGTGGCGCGGCGCGTCACGCCCGAGGTCGATGCGAAAATCCATGCCCTGAACATGAAGGGCATCTACTACCAGAAGGAATTTCAGCGCTTCTATCCGGATAACCAGATCGCGGCGCAGGTTCTTGGTTACGTGGGTCTCGACGACAACGGCCTTGGCGGCCTGGAAGGCAAGTTTGATGCGAAGCTCCACGGTATACCGGGACGCATGTTCACCGCCATGGACGCTCGCCGCCACGTATTAGGTTCGGTTGCGCACGAGCCCGAGCCCGGGCAGAACCTCCAGCTCACCATCGACGAAAACATCCAGTACATGGCGGAGAGGGCGCTCGATCACAACATGGAGCGGA
>DASXLY010000222.1:0-1596 GCA_036495975.1 Occallatibacter sp.
CGAAATTTCTTTCTTCGCGCAGGATAAACTTCCGGCTCTGCGCAAAAGCAAAGTTCTCGCGCCCCTCCGGGTCCGATTTCAGGCGTATTTTGTAGCGCTCATAAGCGGCCAGACTGTCGAAGGCAATCAGGCCCCAGCCCACGTCGTTTGTGCCCTCATAAGGAAGAAAATAGCCGACAAGATGGCCGCCGCAGCGGGGAATAATGCGGCCCCAGTTCTCAGCGTATTTCTGAAAATTGTCTCTCTGGTACGGGTCGATCTGGTAGCGAATGACGCAGACAATGGTCATGGATATTTGTTTCCTTTCAGTTTGAGCCGGGACATAACCAGTTGCCAGAGCCGGACTCACAGCGGCAATCGCTCCTATGGCTTCGCGGCGGGTCGTTGACATGCTGGCAGTATGCCGATTGCCCGGCATGAATACTTCGCTTACCATCAAACAATGAATGTTAGAGGTCGTGGGAAATGTATGGTCCGCCGCCGGATTGCAAGTTAAATCTTTGCAGCGAGTGTTTTGGGTCTGCGCAAATGTATCCGGCCTGTTTGTGGAGCTGAGCTCCTGGCCATAATGGAGTCCGCGCGTCGCTGGTCTACAAAGTGGGTCGAACTCCTAAGGGTTCTCATTCCCACACAGGCTTGAGCAACGCCGGTTGAGACCGTTCACTCACACATCGATTTGTCTCGCAAACTTGAGAGGAAAACTTCGTCGTCGGAGGGTTGGAAAAGTGTGGAATCGCGACGCGATTTCCAAGCCCGTACGGTGGGCGTCTTTTCCAGCCCTCGGTTCAGGCCGCCACGAAGGCCGGTGCAGAGTAACGTGTGCCTTTGCTCAAGATGGCCCATGCAATTCGAGCCATCTTGTTAGCCAAAGCGACGACCGTTACGTTGCGATGACGTCGCGCCGAAAGGCTGGTCAGCCATGCGCCGAGGGCGGAAGGCTTTCGTTCCATCTGCATCACCACGGATCGAGCGCCGTGAAGCATCATGCGTCGCAGATATTCATTGCCCAGCTTACTGATGCCGAGCAGTCTGGTCTTGCCTCCTGTCGAGTGTTGCCGCGGAACCAGCCCTAACCAAGCGGCTAGGTCCCGCCCTTTTCTGAAGCTGATGCCGTTACCAATCGCCGCAACGAGTGCTGTCGAGACAATTGGCCCGAAGCCCGGCACCTCCATCAAGCGATGGCAGCCATCATCCTTCTTCGCGATGCGGGCGAGCTCAGCACTGGCTTCCTCGATTTTCCTTTCGAGCTCGTCCCATTCCTGCTTCAACTCGCGAATCAAGTGCAGCAGCCTTCCGGAAAAGGAAGAATCGCCCTCGGTAAAGATGACCTGCAGTTGCCTCACCAGGTAAGAAGGCCCTTTTCGGATAGCAATCCCACGTTCCAGGAGAAATCCGCGTATCTGATTCATCACAGCCGTTCTTCTCGCGACCCAGCGATCGCGTACGCGGTGTAGAGCTTGCAGATCCAGCTGCTCGTCGTTCTTGATCGGAACGAAACGCATCGTCGGCCGCTGCACGGCTTCCGCAATCGCTTCCGCGTCCAGGTAGTCGTTCTTGTTTGTCTTGACGTAGGGCTTCACATACTGCGCCGGCATA
>DASXLY010000223.1:0-45028 GCA_036495975.1 Occallatibacter sp.
CCAGTCACAATCGCCATTGAAAGATAGGGGACATCCACGGCCCGAAATGTTGGATTGTCGCAATCGGAAGTCCGAGTCCGCCCTAATTGCGACCGATCGCTTGGCTTTTCATCAAATCGTCAGGTATTTAATCTTCATGCACGGGCGATCATCTGGTAAGCCGGCAATCTGCCGCCTGCATGCTCGACGTAGATTCGATAATGTGGCTTCGCGCTGAGAAGGACGACCCTCCTAGTGCTCGAATCATCATTTGCCCGCCGCACTTTCCGAGCCCTTCGTCACCGCGACTTCCGCCTGATGTGGCTGGGTGCGTGCACCTCCACGATCGGAACGTTCGTTCAGCAGTTTGCACAAAGCTGGCTGGTTTATGACCTCACCAAAAACCCCTTCTATCTGGGTTTGGATCTCTTTCTCGGTCAGTTGCCGATTATTCTCTTCTCCCTGGTAGGAGGTGTCTTCGCGGACCGCCTGGACCGCAGGAAGATGTTGCTTGGGTCTCAATATATTCAGATGATCTGCGCGTTTGTGTTGGCCGCCTTGTTCTTTACGCACGCGGTCAAAATCTGGCAGATTCTCTCCCTATCTTTCGTCGTTGGAGTGGGCCAGTCGTTCGGCGGGCCAGCCTACTCAGCACTCCTGCCGACGCTTGTGCCTGCTGAGGATTTGACCAACGCGATCGCAATGAACTCGATACAGTTCAATCTGGCACGAGTGCTTGGGCCGGCAGTCGGCGGGTTGGCTTATGCAACAGTCAGAGCGACATGGTGTTTCACCCTTAACGGAATCTCCTACCTTGCGGTCATCGCATCGCTCGCAATGATTCATGTGAAGTTTGTTCCGCAGAAATCGAAGGAACCCATTCTGAATAGCATGAGAGAGGGACTGCGATTCATCCGCGAGCGGGAAGGCCTCCCCGCACTTGTCTTCCTTGCGTTTTTCACGACGGCTCTCGGCTTTTCGCTTGCGGCATTTCTCCCTGTGATCGTTCAAACCGTCCTCCATCAGGGACCTCAGGCCTATCAACTCCTGCTTGTCTGCTCGGGGGCAGGATCGGTCGTGGGGGGCCTGATCGTTGCCGTTTTTGAGAAGGTGAAGGAACAGGGCTTTGTTGCGCTATGCACGTTGATTGGACTAGGAGCATCAATCGTCGGGTTTGCCCTCAGTCGATGGCTCCCGCTCTCCTGCCTCTTAATCTTCGCGAGTGGCGTGGCCATTATGGCGTCGGCATCGCTCATGCTTTCACTGGTGCAACTGATCGTATCCGATCAGATGCGGGGCAGAGTCA
The DNA here is from genome assembly GCA_036495975.1 of Occallatibacter sp. Classification (GTDB taxonomy): domain Bacteria; phylum Acidobacteriota; class Terriglobia; order Terriglobales; family Acidobacteriaceae; genus Telmatobacter. The sequence goes on from DASXLY010000223.1 coordinate 1,286, forward strand.
TGAGTGTCTACAATCTTGCCTTTCGCCTTGGAATTCCTGTTGGAAGTCTGGCACTTGGAAAGGTCATTCCGATCATCGGCGTAGCCCGGGCGCTTGCGATCGCTGGACTCAGCCTGATTGGAGTCACCCTGTACTTTGTAATTGTGATGCGCCAGGTTTCAATTTTTCGACGACCCGTTCATGAAGCCGTTTAGTCCCCGCTGCATTCCTATCTATCGGAGTGTTCTTTGTTTTCTATGGCGGGGACGGCGGGCTCAAACCCGCGACCTCTGCCGTGACAGGGCAGAGGCCAATAAGGTACGCTGACATATTGGCTAGCTAGATTCACATGCCATCTGCGAGAATTGAAAAGAGGACGAGTTGCTAGGACCGATCCCACACGATCAGCCCTTATGGCCCGGATCTGAAAAGTTTGTCGCATTTCTGTCGCAAATAGTGCCAATTGTGCCGATTTTACCGGTTCAGCCAACTTTTAAGTGCTGTTCCGTCTATCACTTACGATTCAATTTACTCCATGCGGCGATGGTTGGGAAAAAACAGCGTAGTACTTGCACTCCCGCCTTGTTCGGCTCAAGCTCGTCAGGTTTGAGTTTGGAGCACCGGGAGCGGCTCGCCGCCACGGGCACTTGAACGATAAACGGCTTCAACGACGGCCATTGTCTGGATTGCATCCTCGACGCCGATGGAAAGCGTCGAATCGGTTCCCTCTGCATAACGCATCAGGCTGGCCATGGTTCCGATAAAGGCATGGGGAAACCAGGTTTCCTGCATCGGCAGCTCCTGCCAGTTAGGCCCGGTGGATGGACCGAGCAGGGCAAACTCAAAGGTGTCCGGCACGCCAACTGGATAATCCATTAGTAGGCCCATGCGAGCTTTGACCACACCAGTGGTTCCCTCCAGCTTGATGAAACTCTCCTGATGGCGAGCCCCGAAGGCATGGTCGTGGTTGACGCTGATAACAGCGCGCAGGGCGTCGCCATAATCGAGGATGATGGTCGAGCGAGTGGACGAAAGGGTCTTGGCTGGGTGGCGGAGAGTCCGGGCCATCACAGAGGCTGGGTTGCCAAGGAAGCTGCGTAGCAGGTCAATGTAGTGAATGCTGTGGTAAAGGACTTCAAGGCGGGGATGATCCTTGAGAAATGGGAAGAGATGCCAGGGAGTATCGACCGTCACGCGAACTTCCGCGTCGTAGAGCAGGCCAAGATGCCCTTGTTCCGCGAGCCAGCGAGCAGCGATCACAAAGGGAGCAAAGCGGAGCTGGAAGTTGACTCCTGCGAGAAGGCCCTTGCGACGGCAGCAGGCGAGAATGCGCTGGGCCATCGCGAGATCCTCACCCATGGGCTTTTGCATGAGTACAGGCGCGCCCGGGGGAAGCAAATCTAGAACCTCAAGAAGCGTCGGGGCGGTGACAGCAACATCGTAAACCGCATCTGCAGGAGCAGCCGTGATCATTTGCGCAGCGTTCTCGTAAACCCTGGCGACGCCGAATTTGGATGCAAGCTTTTCCGCCCGGCCCCGATCGAGATCGCAGATGCCAGCGACCGTGAAGCTCGCCAACTTGTAGGCGGGCAGGTGGGCATCGTTGACGATTCCCCCAGCGCCGATGATGTAGATGGGGCGAGGGCGGAGCGGAAGCGCAGGCTTGCAGGGTATGTCCATCGTCATTGAGTTACTTGGACTCCGTAGACACGGAGAGCATTCTTCTGAAAAAGCTTCGCCTGCTCATCCTCCGAGGCCGACTCGACAATCTGCCTAGAGATTTCGACCCAAACGGGGAGAGATGAGCGAATGTTGCACACCGGCCAATCGCTTCCCCAGACAAGGCGATCCCAGCCAAAGGACTCTATGCAGTGTTCCACCCAGGGGCGGACCACCTGCACAGTTGCATTTTCGGGGCTGCAATAGGCGAGAACGCCCGAGATCTTGCAGGCCACATTTGGCAAGCCGGCGAGGTCGCGAATAGCAGCGCACCATCTATCCATTATGCCGCCGGCAATGTCCGGCACACCGCAGTGGTCGAGAACAAACTGCGTGTCAGGGCACTTGCGGGCGAGCTCTAGTGCTATACCGAGTTGGCGAGCTAAGAAGCAAAGATCAAAGGTGAGACCGAGGCTGCCCGCGTGACGAACATTCTGAACAAAGCGAGATTGACGGGAGAGATCATCGTGTTCGGTATGGCAAGTACGGCGCAGCCCGACCAGCTTCTCGATGCGAATCGATTCGAGGTATTGTTCGAAGCCTTCTTCCTCCGGCCGGCAGTTGGCTACGATGCCCACCATGCCGGACTCGGGCTGAGGAGCCAACTGCGCGATGTGGGCGAACTCCGCGCGCCAGTTGTCCGGAGATGTTTCCATAAAGATTGAGCCCATGATTCTCACCGGCTGGGCAAGTCGGCGGTACTCTTCGATGGGGAAAGGCTTTCCGTCCAGGGCATCGAGTCCATGGGTCCATGAGTATGGCCCGGTGCTTGGATAGATCAGATGCTGATGTGTGTCGATGATGGGAATGTTCATAGCGAAAACTCCGCGCGGATGGAGCTGGTGTGCTCGCCGAGAGCCGGTGAGCCGGATGTGACGCGCGGCCGTTCGCCATTGATACGAATCGGGCAGGCCGTGGTCCGGTACTCGAATCCGCTTCCACGCCGAACTGTCTGCTCCATCTCAAGCACCTTGTACCCCTCATGCTCGAGGAGGCTCTGCCAGTCGAGCACCTCTGCGCACCAGATGTCAGCTGGTTCGAGGATGTTCATCCACTCGGCGGTGGTGCGGCTCTTGAGATGCCGCGCAAGGATGGACTTGATCTCCTCACGACAGTCGAACCAGGAAGCGGAATCCTTGAATTCAAGAAGTGGGGTGCAGTCGATAAGAACGGCAAGCTTCAGGACGCTTCCCATTGCCAGGGCCAGATAACTGTTGGCCGTTTCGTAAATGCCGTATGGCGCGCCAAGATAGGCATGCGCGTTGTTGGAACGAGTGCGGTGCGGTTCCGCGCTTCCGTCCTGGAAATAGCATGTCAGGACCTCGAACTGGAAAGCAAGGATGGCCTCAAGCATGCTGACCTCGACGAGCCCTCCCTGACCGGTGAGGCTGCGCCGGATGAGGCAGGCCTGAATTCCCTGGGCGAGTTGCTGGCCGGTCAGAATGTCGGCAACAGCAAGACCCATAGGAACCGGACCGTCTCCCGAATTTCCGCTGAGCCACGTCAGGCCGCTAAGGGCTTGCACGAGGAGATCCTGCCCTGGCTTGTCGCGCCAAGGCCCATCTGGGCCGTAGCCGGACACAACTCCATAGACGACACCAGGATTGAACTTCCGTACTTCATCGTAGTCGAATCCGAGCCGTTCCATCACACCGGGACGAAAGTTGTGGAGGACGACATCAGCCTGAGCCAGAAGCCCCCGTAGGAGTTCGCGGTCTGAAGGCTGCTTGAGATCAGCCGCGAGGCTCTCCTTATTCCGGTTGATGGCGTGAAAGACCGTCGAATCGCCATCGAGCACTACGTTGGATACATACAACTCGCGACAAATGTCACCACATCCTGGGCGCTCTACCTTAATGACGCGTGCGCCGAGATCCGCAAGGCGCAGAGATGCTGAAGGTGCCGAGAGGAATTGACTGAAGTCGACGATGAGATATCCCTCAAGAGGTTTCATGCGACCCCAATTCATAATTGTAAGCGGCTTCAAAACATCGCCGAATCCACTTGGCCGTTATTCGGCTGCCATACCCACCGATCACATTCCACCATCCAACAGTTGGTTTGCATTCCCAATTTCAGGAGCTGCGATGGTGGAGTAAATCTTCTCGCCATCGACGCGAATCGGGCACCGCAGCGTCCGGATGTTCGTTCCGTTGCGGCGCTGCACAAGCTGGTCCATGCCGAGCGCCTTGTATCCGTCATGATCCAGAAGCTGGGCATAGCGAAAGACATCTGAGCACCAGTATCCGCGGGGTTCCAGACACTGGAGCCAATGTGCGGTGTCCTGGGTCAAGAGATGATCCTGTAAGATTTTCTTGATTTCGTCTCGATGGGTAAAGGCTTCTTCGTTGCCCGATGCGTACGGAAGCAGAGCCGGACAGTCAGTCCATTCGGCCAGTGAGGCGATCTTGCCCATGGCGAGGGCGATCCACCCATCACGCGTTGCATAGATCCCGTAGGGAGCCGCGAGAAAAGCATGCGCATTGCGACAGGCTGCGCGCTGCGGGGGCTGCCCGCCATCATTGAAGTAGGTGGTCAGTACCTCAAACTGAAAGTCGAGAATCGACTCAAGCAGGCTGACCTCAACGGTGGCGCCCTGGCCGGTTTTACCGCGCTGCAGCAGGGCGGCGAGGATGCCTTGCACGAGATGCTCGCCGGAAAGGATATCCGCAATCGCTAGACCGAAGGGAACCGGAGGTTGGTCCGCATCACCGCTAAGCCATGCAAGCCCGGAAAGCGACTGGGCAAGGAGGTCCTGGCCAGGCCGGCCACTCCATGGTCCCTTCTTTCCGTAGCCGGTTACCGTGGCGTAGATGATACCGGGGTTCCTCTTCCGCACAGCTTCGTAGTCAAGGCCGATGGTTTCCATAACACCGGGGCGGAAGTTGTGGGTCATCACATCCGCCTTGGCGATGAGGTGCCTGATGCGCTCGAGATCGGCAGGGTCCTTCAGGTTTACCGTGCATGACCGCTTGTTACGGTTGATGGCGTGAAAAGTGAGACTGTCGCCGTCAGCGAAAAGACCTTTGATGGCCAGCTGACGGCAGCCATCGCCGACGCCGGGACGCTCGACCTTGACAACGCTGGCGCCGAGATCGGCGAGACGAAGCCCAGCATACGGCCCGGCAAGATACTGGCAAAATTCGAGGACAAACAGGCCGTTGAGTGGAAGGTTCATGTGGCAATTGACTCTCGATAGAGCGCGTTCAGTTGGTCCAGGACTGCCCCGTTGCTACCGCCATTGCACAGAAAGCTGTGGATGGGTAACCCGGCCCGATCCTGGAAGTGGACATAACCCGCATAGCGGGGGCGAACGAAGGCGGCGTCGAGCGATGGGAGCGTAGCCCTGAAATAGTCTGAAGCCGCGCGATTCACGTTCGGGTCAAGCCAAGCCGATCGGTGGCCGGGCTGGCCTCCGGACTGGAAGTAGATTCCACGCTGCGTGGTGGGATCGGCGACAAACATAAGATACTCGATCGCCGTTTCCCGGTTTTCCGACAAGGCGGAGATGGCAAGCCCCGTGCCTCCAAGCATCGTTGACGGCGCGGCGCCGGGCTCGACGGAAACGGTGGCGCCAAAGGCAAGAACCTTCCGCGCGTAGCCGGGCCGTGCATAGTTACTGTACCCATAAATGAACGGGCAGTAGGCAAAATTATCGGTGGCGGTCATCACTTCACAGGCGCGAATGGGATTGATAGCGAAGAAGCTGGCGGGAACGACGGCAGCGAGTTCCCTGAGCAGCTCCAGCGCCTCTATACCGGCGGAACGATCGACGATCTGTGTTTCGTCTCGGAAAAGCCCAGCTCCTGCTGATGCGCACAGGTTAAGAAAGTTGCAGTAGACGTCCAACGGAATACTGGGGCAGCAGACTAGTCCCTTGCGGCCAAGTTCGATCAGATCTTCCCAATTTTCAGGAGTGGACAGCCCATGCTTTTCGAGCAAGTCCGGACGAAAGCAGGAAACTGGTGCGGCGGCATCGATGGCAATGGCCCACAGGCCGCGACCATATTCGTAACTTGGATAGGACTGGCCTACGGAGTGAGCCGAGGCATCGTTAAGAAATGTAGACGGAAGGTTGCTGGCAAGATCGACAAGCACACCGCCGGCACAGGCGGAGCCGACCCAGGGGTGGTCAATGACCAGAAGATCGAACTCGCGGACAAGTTCATCCATGGGCCTGTCGGCGAATTCCTGAAGGGAGCGTTTCGTCCAGGCGATATCGATGTGAGGAAAGAGCTCATGAAACCGCTGGCTGGTAGCGACCATGGGAAGCAGTCCGCGGGTATGATCCCAGGTTACGCCGCGCAATTGGATTTTCCGTGGCTTGGCCTGCGAACTTGACATGCATATATGAAATATATTTTTATATATGAAATGTCAAGAGGAGTAAAAAACCCGCCTGAACGAGCGGAACGACGCTACCGGGCACCTGCTCTCGATAAGGGGCTTGAGATCCTAGAATACCTTTCCGGCCAGCGCATGCCTCTGACGCAGCTCGAGATTGCCGAGGGCCTCAGGCGCAGTTCCGGCGAGATTTACCGGATGCTGCTGTGCCTGGAGGAACGAGGCTATCTGGCACGGGAGGCTGAGTCGGGAAAGTTCCGCCTGACGTTGCGGCTCTATGAGCTCGGACACAGCCACAGCCCCACCATGCTTCTGCGAAGAGCAGCTCGCATGCCGATGGAGGCACTTGCAGAGGAGATCGGACAGGCCTGTCACCTAAGCGTGCCCTACGGAACATCGCTGCTCGTGTTGATGGAGTGCATGCCAAGCCGTCGCATCTGCCTAGCAGTAGGTGAAGGCACAGTGCTACCCATGACCCTGACAACTTCAGGCAAGCTGATGTTGAGCCGCATGGACGGCCAAAGTGCGAAGACGCTGCTGGAAACCGACGCGGAGTACAGAGCGATGAGCGAGGTGAAACGACGCGCATTCCTGACACAGCTGGAGACCATCCGCGGGACCGAACTGCTGAAGACCGAGAGCGGGTTGCGTAACGGCATCACAGACATCGCGATCCCCGTAGGGGTTGAGGGCACCGATGCTTTCGCCGTTCTCGCGGTTTCTTGTCTTCCGGACACTGATGAGAAGCCGGCGCGCACAGCCTTGCGGCGATGCGCGAGCCAAATCAACAGAAACCTGGGATCGCAACGTGACTGAGATCTACTTTGAGGACTACATCCTGGACGCAACCCGCGAGACGTTGGGGCGCACGATAACCGAGGCGGATATCGTGCTTCACGCCGGGCAGACAGGCGACTTCTTTCCGCACCACATGGATGCGGAATGGTGCAAGACACAAGATTTCAAGCAGAGGATGGCCCACGGGACATTGACATTCAGCGTCGCCGTGGGCGCTACGGCTACCCTCGTGAATCCGTGCGCTGTCTCTTACGGATACGACCGGCTGCGCTTCCTGAAGCCTGTTTTTATTGGCGATACCATCCGGGTAAAGGTCACGATCACGGAAAAACGCGATCATAAGCTGCCCGGCCGTGGGCTTGTCTGCGAGCAACTCGAAGTTTTCAACCAGCGCCAGGAAACAGTGCTGGTTTGCACCCACCTTCTATTGGTCAAAAAACGAGGAGCCTAACCGACGTGGAGCCGAAGAAAGCACAATTTCGAGCCGCTGCCTGCCGGCAGCCACCGCACACAGAAGAGCTCACAATGACGGAGAGACACGATGAATCCAAATCCCGATCCCGAAAAGCATAAGGAATTGCCTCAATTCAACACGGAAACCTGGCTGTACGAGGACTTCCAGCCTGGAGAACGCATCCGGTCGATGCGACGGACGATTTCGGAGGGCGAGTGCATGTTCTTCAACTCACTCGTTCTCGACTGCCATCCCTATGTGGCGGACGAGATTTTCGCGCAGGAAGAGGGCGTGTTTGGCCGACGGCTGGTGGCGGGCGCCATGGTGTTCAGTTACGGTCTGGGGCTGATGGCACATAACAACATCCATACGTTCAGCTATGGATATGACAAGCTGCGCTTCATCAAGCCGGTCTTTATTGGAGACACTATTTACACCATTCGGACAAACCTGGAGAAGAGGCCGAAGTACAACGAGATGGGATTGGTGCGCGTATCGTACGAGGTTTTCAAGAACAAAGGCGAGTTGGCGCTCTACTGCGAACACCTGCAAACGGTGAAATATCGCGACCCGGAGGCGTTTGCACAATTCGTAGAAAAGCGATGACCCGCTTGCTCTTGCTGCGCGTCCGCAGACCCTTGAGGCCGCACTGCATTAACAATCTAGCTGGTACACATCGGCAGCACACAATCTCTGACACCATGGTCTCGCAAACCGATCGCCGGCCCCATTCGTCTATGCCGGCTGAAAGGACTTGATGAACAGGCGCCGCTTCCTCAGTCTTCTTGCTGCAGCAGCCGGCAGTGGAATCGCCGCAACGCGTCGCGCTTCCGCCGCTCCAGCCCAACGCAAAGTCTGCATCGTTCCCAACTTTCATCCCGCCAGCTGCGGATGGCTCACCACCTTCTCGCGCGAGCGCGTTTATTGTGCCAACAGCTACCTCACGCATCTTGACCGCGTCGGCCAGGACCCTCACTACGCCTTCGTATTGTCGGAGATTAACAACATTGTTGCCATCATGAACTTCCGTCCCGAACGCATTCCGGAGCTCAAACAGCGCATCCGCGAACAACGTGTCGAGCTCGTCAACGCCATGTTCCTCGAGCCCACCATCAACCTCTCCGGGGGCGAAGCGCTCGTCCGCATGGGAGTCCTGGGCCTCCGCTGGTACCGGCAGGTCTTCGACCTCGAGCCGCGTTACGCCTGGACCATCGATGTCTGCGGCACCCACGAGCAAATGGCCCAGATTGCCTCCGGCCTCGGTCTCGACGCGATGATCTACACGCGCAAGAACCCCACTGATAAGACCATGTACTGGTCGGTATCTCCCGATGGATCTAAAATCCTCACCCTCAGCCCCGGCCACTACAGCGAAGCGGAGCCTATCTTCTCCAGCAAAACGCCGCTCTCATCCGATGAGCTAGCGAAGCTGGAGAAATTCTTCGAGACCAAAGACGCCGTCACCCCCGAGGGAGCGCCCACCCTAGTCCTTGGCGGCGGAGACGACTACTCCCTCGCCCCGCTCGTCGCCGAGTATCCATCCAGCCTCCTCGATCAGTGGTCCACGCTTAACCCTCAAACCAGCATTCAGTTCTCCACGCTCAGCAAATATGTGGACGCTGTTCTGCCCGGCATTCACTCAGGCGAGGTCTCCATACCCACCACCCATGCCGGCACAGCCTACGACTTTGATGCCTTTTGGATCGAGAACCCCGAAGTCAAAACTCGCTACCGCCGGAACGAACATGCTCTCCAATCCGCTGAGATGCTCTCCACAATTGCCAGCCTGCGCGGCACGTACGCCTATCCTGTGATGCCTGCCTATGAAGCGTGGATCCTCATGCTTCTTTGCATGGATCGCAACACCCTATGGGGATCGGCGGGCGGCATGGTCTTCGTCAGCGACACTTCGTGGGACGTGCGCGATCGCTTCGATTGGATCGGCCAAACCACAACGCGCCTGCTCGGCGAAGCGGGTCGCTCACTACTGCCCCGTGGCAGCGGCATCGCCCTCTTCAACCCGCTCAACTGGAAACGCACTGATCCTGTACGCCTCTCTCTACCAAAAGGGAAGAGCCTTGAAGGCATCAAATGCGAAGCGCTCTCAGATGGCTCAGTCCTCTGCAGTCCCAGTCTCCCGTCCTTCAGCATCGGAGGCTTGCGACTGCTAAGCAACCTTCCCGCTGTTCCCAAGCCCGTCCCCGCCTCTGCCCCCGTCGAAAATGATCACTACATCGCCCGTCTCGACGACAAGACAGGCGCACTCGCGAGTCTCAAGCTCAAACCATCTGGCCGCGAACTGCTTGCCGCACCCGCCAACGTCGTCGTCGCCGAACGCCCCCTCAAGAAGGAAGATAACCCTGGCGACTTCATGCCGCCCCGTCCGGGAAGAGCGCAACTCGCCACGTCGAGTGATCAACGCTCTACACTTCGCGTCGTTCGCGGCCCCGTGGCTACCACCGCCGAAGTTCGCAGTTCCTTTTACGGTGGCGGCGCTCTCATCCGCCGCATCACCTTCTACCACGATCATCCCCGCATTGACTTCGAAACTGAGATCAACGACATTCCCGATTACACCGTCGTTGTGGCTGAGTTCCCGCTAGCGGAAGAGGTAACCGAAATCCGCCGCGGCATCCCCTACGGCTTCTCTCACAGCGGCTGGGCCCACCCAAACTCCAATCTGCATGGATGGAACAAGGGCATCGTTCCGGCAATTCGCTGGATAGACTTCGAACTCTCCGGCGGCGGTGGCGTTGCCCTGCTCGACCGTGGTCTCACCGGCCGCGAAATCGAAGGCAACACGCCCATCGTCTATCTATTCAACGCCGAAGATCAGTACCACAGGTTCGACAACCCCTGGACCACTGGCAAGGGCCGCCACGTCCTCTGCTATTCCTTGCTTCCCCATTACGCGCCCTGGAAGCAGGCTGCTGTCCCCCGCGCTGCATGGGAGTACAACCAGCCGCCCATCCCCATCCCCGGCTCAGCGCCCCAGCCCTTTCAGTCCTTCCTTCAGACCTCCGACAATATCATCGTCGAAGCCGTGCGTCGGGAAGAAGATCGCATCGAGCTGCGCTTCGCGGAATCACTCGGCCTCGCCGGAATCGCCACCATCAAGTTCTCCTTGCCTCACGCCTCGGCCTACAGCACCAACCTCTACGGCAGACACAAGTCTGCGCTCTCCGGCTCAGGCGTCTACACCATTCCCGTTCAGCCCCAACAGATTGTCACGTTGCATTTCGAAACAGAAAAATCGTTGCCGATTCCGGAGCCCGTCACCTCCTGGGACGCTTTCGTGCCGAAGGAGAAATTAGCATCCCTTCACGCTTACGATCCCACCGTGAGAGGCCATCCACCATTCGGCGGCGGCAGCGAAACCTTTTAGTCAGTAGCCATCGAAGCCCCAGCAGGCATGCGATTCTGAGCAGGTTAGCGGCGAAATGGTTACTTGGGGCAAGCGCTGAAGCGTCGTAGTCAAACACGCCGGGTATGCCTGGTTCGTCGTCTCAAGCTGGCCGCACAATGGCTTCCTCAACCTCGAGTCCTCCATCCCTGGCCCCTTGATCGCTTCGCCGCCACTCATCCGAGATAAAAGCCACATGCGCTAATGAGTGCTCGTGCGGATCTGTGCGGGGGGGACGATCAGCAATGATCGTCCCATCCCCGACCTCGTTGACGGGAGATCGATAGCGTCAAGGTCGGGCAAGGTTCACGAATAAGCCTGCGTCGAATTGAGCACAAGTCTCGGTCCTCCGAGTACGCAATTTCGACAGAGAGTGCCTCTCAGATGGGGCCTCTTGGGAGCTGGCGGGGGGGCGCGAGCCACGTCCAGAGGTTTACGGCCGGTAAAGAGCCGAGATGGAAGCAATCGCTCGCGCCGCTTGAGACCGCCGTGATCTCCCTATTCGTTGTCTATCACTTATCGAATTTCTTTCGCAGCATCCATGCAGGGCGCGATCCACTGTTCCGATCGAGGTTCCCAGAGCTTCCGCGATCTCGCGGATGCCAGCCGCTTTGCCGCCTTTGTCCTTCGATCTCATGTCCGGTGTCGCTCTCAGTTTCAGACACCGAATTGGCGGGGTGAACGACGAAGATGGATTTTGGCGGATTGGCATATGATCTGTAAGATATCCATCGTGAACGTGCACGCATCTCGATCACGCTTCCCGAAAGCGCACCAGTCCTTCGGAGCGCCGAGCAAAGATCGCGCCGATTCGGTTTCACCGAGGGTGCAGGATGATCGGATCTTCGCCAACTATCCGGATTATTTTGCGCAGTATGGGGCCAGAAGGGCCGCGCAGGGCTGTCTGCTTCATCCAGAGCAGCCCCCGGGGCCTTTGATCCGATCAGAAAATGATCTTACCGCTCATTTGTAATTGTCGGTTCAGGTTTGCCTGGCTACTGCCGATCTGTCCGAAGTTGGCTGGGCTGTTGATATCGCTGCCAGGTTGGCCAAAGATCGGATGGTTCAGAAGGTTGAATGATTCGGCACGGAACTGGAATTGCTTCTCGCGCCAGATGGGAAACGAGCGAATGACCGATGCGTCGAGATTGATCCATCTTTGCATCTGCTGGTCGTTGGTGTAACTATTTCCATACGTGTAAAGCGCGGGAGCTGCGTAGCCTGAGGTGTTGAACCATTCGCGTTGGGTATGGGGCCCGTTATGGATCTTTCCAACCACGTTGGGGCGTTCCTGGCCGGCTCCGGTATTGGCGGCATCAAAACTGTCGCTGACATTGAAGGGCTGCCCATTGCGCCAGGTGAACACACTGTTGATTTGCCAGTTGCCCAGGATGTAGTCGCCCACGCGGTTGCCGGTCGAGAATCTCTTGCCTGGGCCCACAGGGATTGCATAGAGGCCATTGGCCACAAACAGATTGGGTATATTGGTGGCGGAATACCCGCGTGAAGCCTGCGGATGGTAAGGATCCTGCGGTGATGTCCCTTCAATTCCGAACCAGCCGTCGTCTACGGTCAGCGATTTTGCCTTGGTGTAGGCTATCTGGTAGGAATAGCCACCGCTATAGCGTCTGTCAAGCTGCACCTGAAGGGCGTTGTAGCTGCCGTTGCCGACACTGCGGTCATAAAAGGTTGGTGGGGCGTAGGGGTAGGGCTCCCTCAGGGATTGATCGCCGGGGCCCGGTGTGAGTGCCGTACCATAAAGGCCGCCAACGTTGGCGCGATGTGTGGTGGACCCCACGTAATCCACTTTCAAAGCCATGGAGCCGCCCAATTGCCGCTGCACGCCGAAGTTCCATTGCTCGGAGTAAGCGTTCTTGATATTCGGGTCGAAGTACCAGTCTTGGCTTCCGAATGGGGTAGCGGCCGGGAAGAGCCCGCCTCCTCCCCCCCCCGAAAATGGATCCTGCGCAGTGACGTTCGGCGTAAGCTGCGTGGAGGTGGGAACGTTGGTAGTCGTAGCCGCGATCTGCTGACCGATATCTGGCCATGAGCCCTCAAAGTTCTGCGCCATCTGGGCCACCGCGGCCCAGTCGTCGAAAACAATTCCAAAGGCACCGTGGGTCACTGTCTTGTCATTGACTTTGAAGGCAAAACCGAATCTCGGCCCGTAGTTGGTGTGGATGTTGTGAGTGATCTTGCCGTTGGGGCTCACTACCACATGAGCGGGCAGGCCTGTTCCCGGGATGCAAGGGGCAAAGCCGCGCACGGTGCACAGGGGCGGCAACTGCTGTATCAACCAGTTGCCGGTATTCCAATCCATCTCGCCGGTTTCAGGCCCTCCCTCCTGGCCTACGGTCGCCCTGGTTCCATATCTGGGCAGGAAGGGGTAGTCGTAGCGCAACCCGTAGTTCAGCGTGAGCCGCCGCGTCATCTTCCAGGAATCCTGGAGGAAGGCGCTCAACAGTCCGCCAGGCTGCTCCTGCTCATTCACGTTGCGGCGGCTGGGGCCGTTGGGCGAGGGAACGTCCAGCAGGAAGGAAGTAAAAGCATCGCCTGTGGCGGCGGACGTTGAGGGAAGGCCTGTTTGCGCAGCGCCAAAACCCTCATTGACCTGTGCCAGCGGACTGGCGAAATTGTTGGTATCGAATCCCGCGCCAAACTTGATCTCGTGGCTACCGATGATTTGCGTATAAGTCCCGCGATATTCCCATGTGTCGGTGGCTTTTGGTGTGAGGTTGACGCTTTCGCTGGAATTCGCAAATCCGCTGATGCCTGGACCGGGGAGCAGAGACTTGCCGCCCGCGGCTGCAAAGCCGCCCACAAAGTTGGGCGAGAAGCCCACCGTGCTTATGATATCCGCCGTCGACGCCTTAAAGAAGTTGGTCGAATTGTCTACGACGGTTGCGTGTGCAAACTGCACCTGGATAATCCTTGTGGGGCCGAAGATATGGACGTAGCTGCCGCCCCAGTCGCGCGCGTTCAGAATGTGATGGTCCGGGAGGCCGGGGAGTCCGTTCGATTTGTTCACGGTGCTATTGATGAAGCTATAGCGGAACCACGCGGAGTCCTTTGCCCCGAAGGTCTGATCTCCGCGGACATTGAACTCATTCTGGACCTGCGTAGTTGGGGTGGTATCCAACGCGTTCGCCGAGCAAAAACCGTTAGTGCTTTGCAAACAAGGACCTGCCGCGGGGAACACAAACTTTGCCCAGGCGATCATGGCCTGGGTATTGGCCTGGCTAAGCCGGCTGGCGGGAATCTGGTTCCCCTCAAATGGAGTACGCGAGAAGGTGCCGCAGGGGTCGGTGCCAACCGCAACGCAGGTTGTTGTAAAAGGATCGTAGATTTGCGGTTGATGATTGTCGGCTTCGTTACCGGCATACTCCGCGTCGGTCGGCACCAGCAGTTGGCTGTTGGCGGGGGTTGAATATCGATAGCCCTGGTAGGCGCCGAAGAAGAAGGTCTTGTTCCTGCCGTTGTAGAGCTTCGGGATCACGACCGGGCCCCCGCCTGAAGCACCAAACTGGTTCTGATGATAGAAAGGCTTGGGCGAGCTCGTCGGAAGAAAAAAACCGCGCGCGTCAAAGACTGTATTGCGAACATACTCCCAGGCCGCTCCGTGAATATCGTTGGTGCCGCTCTTGGTCACCACGTTCACCACTCCGCCCAGCACGCCGCCGAATTCCGCGTCGTCGGTGTGCGAGACTACCTTCATCTCCTGAATGGCATCGATGATCGGCGCGATGGCGTAGGTGCTTTCGATCGTCCCATAGTTGAACAATCCATCCATCAGAAAGAAGTTGCTTCGGCCGGTTTGCCCGTTGATGGCGGGAAAGGTGTAATCCGAGCCGATGGCAACCGCAGCACCAAAGCCGCCGCTGCCCTGCATTCCCGCATTCTGCCCGACCATGATAGGAACCACGCCTGGGGTGAGGGAAAGCAGTGCGGTGAAGTTCCGTCCATCCAACGGGAGTTCGTTCACCTGTTTGGTCTCAATCACGGTGCCCAGGGTGGCGCCCGTTACATCGAGCTGCGCGGCAGCGGCGTTGACTGAGACCACCTGCGTCTCCGCCCCCACCTTCAAGGAAAAGTCAAATGTGGCGATTTGATCGACGGCGAGTACGAACTCATCAGTCTTTTGCGGGTTAAACCCCTTGGCGCTGGCTTGGATGGTATACCTGCCTGGCGTGATGTTGAGAAGAACATAAGCGCCGGCGTTGTTGGAGATCGAGGAATGTTCAACCGAGGTTTCTATGCTGTGCAGCACGATCGTCGCCCCGGGAATCACCCCTCCATTGGGGTCGCGGATCACTCCGTTCACTGAGGCGGTTGAGACCTGGGCGCCAGCCGAGCACGAAAGGGCGAGGAGGAGCAGGCTGAGCAGAGCGGCAAGGCGCATTCCGGGAAGTAGACTCCCGATCTCGCGAGTGAGACCCTTCGTGTGATTTTCCATCAATGACCTCTCTCCAAATGTCGTTCGTCGAACTGGCACCCCTATGGGTTCGGCCACCGGATTGGGGAATATTGGCTGGGAGTATACGGTGACTGAATCGAATACTCTTTCAAGCGAATAACGATTAACGGAACTCGAAGGCGATTGTCAAGGGTAAAAAATAGAACTTCTGGTTGAGGCTGTTCTCCCCTTCCAGGCTGACTTGCAGTGCTGAATCGTACCGATGGGGGCTGAGCTTGCAAAAATTGCGATTGCGGCACCACTTCCTAATTCGCTATAGTCATCGTTTGAAAATGAGACTTAGAGGCATTGGCAGGGAAACCATCCCGGCGGAACTGGGTGCCATTGTCCGTTTTTCTCTCGGAACTGAAACTCACTGACCGGAGCATATTGCAGGAACTGGAGCCATGAATTCTTCAAAATGACCATTCGAATGAAAGACATAGCGAAAGACCTTGGCATCTCGCAGGCTACGGTCTCGAAGGTCCTCCGCAAGCACCCCGACATCGGCGAAAAGACGCGCCAGCGTGTTCTCGAAAGAGTCAAAGAGCTGGACTATCAGCCGAACACTCTGGCTCGGAGCCTGGTCACGGGGCGCAGTTTCCTCATCGGTCTTGTCGCACCCAGTTTGCTTCACCCTTTCTTTGCTGAGATCGCCCTGGCCATCTCCAGCGCGGTCCGCGAGAAGGGCTATTTCCTGGTCGTCGCTTCGTCGGAAGAAGATCCGGAACTGGAGAAAGAGGAGATTTCGCGGTTGCTATCCCGCCGCCTGGACGCATTGGTGATTGCGTCTGCGGCAACCGACGTCGAACAGTTCGATCGAATGGACAAGATGTCTCAGGCCTATGTCCTGATCGATCGCGACATGAATGGACTTGCCGCGAACTTTGTCGGCGTAAATGAAATAAAAGTTGGCAGGTTGGCGACGGAACATCTGATTGAAATGGGATGCCGTCGCATAGCGCATATCCGCGGATTGGATAACAGCCCTGGCAACGGCAGATTCGAAGGCTACCTGCAGGCGCTCCGTGATCGCGGAGTTCCTTTTTTTGAAAATTATGTCGTGCGCAGAAGCCTCGTGGACACCGATACCGCTCAACAAGGCAGGGAGGCCATGCGCCTCTTGCTGGAGCGGGACCCGAAACCCGACGGCGTATTTTGCTTCAACGACCCCCTGGCGATCGGAGCCATGAGCAGCATTCTCGACGCCGGCCTGAGGATTCCTGAAGACATCGCCCTTATCGGCTGCGGAAATTTGCCCAATGACGATTGCCTTCGTGCTCCCTTGTCGAGCATCGATCAGCAAAGCAACATGCTTGGCCAGCGCGCAGCCGAGCTTGTCCTAAGTCTCCTTGAGTCCAAACAAAGACCTCGCGCTCAAACGATCATCCTTGAACCGACATTGGTAGTCCGGTCCTCCACGCAAAGAAAGTAGCGTTCGACCCGTTTGATCTCATTCAAAATCGAACCATGGGAAACGGCATGAGTCGGCAAGGTATCTTATCTCCAAAGAACTCCGCTCCCAGATTGCCAAAGGTGGCGCTGCTTCTCGCGGTCCCGATACTCCTTTTGAGTGCGAGCGCCCTGAACACCAGTCCTGGGCAGGCAAAAAGCGAGCCCAATTACACGCAGCTCGGCGCGTCCAATGATGGATATATCGGTTCCCAGGCGTGCTCGAATTGCCATTCGGAAATCTACCAGCGATTTTTGCATACCAGCATGGGACATTCCATGTCTCTAGTCACGCCAACCTTTCTTCAGAATACGGCTTCCTCGGCCTCGTACGCAGTTGAGCGGCTCAACCGGCGATTCGAAGTCTACTCCCAGGATGGAAATCTTTTTCAAAGCGAATCCGGAACCGGCGTCGATGGAAAGGAGAGCTTCAGAACAGCTCACCAAATCGATTGGATCATCGGTGCGGGAGTCAATGGATACGGCGCAATTCTCCGAAAGGGCAATTTTCTTTTTCAGGCCCCGCTGTCGTTCTATACCCGGCCAATGAAATGGGCGCCTTCGCCTGGATATGAATTCACCGATCTGGGCTTCAACCGGCCAATTACGCCTGGCTGCATCTTCTGCCACAGTGGCAGGCCAAATCCGGTTTCCGGTGTCAATGGACGCTTTGAAAGCCACCCCTTCTCGGAGATCTCCATCGGTTGCGAAAACTGTCACGGTCCGGGCGCTGCTCATCTGAGAGCAGTAACTGCCACGAACGCACCATCGGGGGAAAACCCAGCTCATCTCAATCCTGCGATTGTTAATCCCGTACGGCTGACTCCTTATCTCGCGGACAACATTTGCATGGCTTGCCACCAGACCGGAGATGCGCGGGTTCTCAAACCCGGGAAGAGTTATCAGGACTTTCGCCCCGGACAACTGCTTGACGACACGCTGTCGATCCTGGCGGTTCCTCCTACACGGGAGTCTCCCCCCTCGGCGGACCACGTGGAGCACTACTATTCCATGACTCTGAGCAAGTGCTATCGCGCCAGCCAGGGACGCCTGAGCTGCATCACATGTCACGATCCTCATGTGGAGCCGTCCCACGAAGAGGCGCCGGCATACTTCCGCAGCAAGTGCCTGATGTGTCATACGAATCAAAGCTGCAAGATCCCGATCGCTACGCGCATGCAGAAAACACCGGCCAACGACTGCAGGGGCTGTCATATGCCCAAGCGCGACATCCAGGTCATCTCCCACTCCAGCGCAACCAACCATCGCATTGTGGCTACGCCCGATGAGCCATATCCCGATGTCACCTTCCAGCAGACAACCGCGTCGCTGCCGGACCTTATCCATCTCAATCCCGCTCCGGGGAAGGATACGGTTCCGCCTCCGTTACTGACTTTGCTGGCAGCATACGGAGGGCTCGCGGAGAACAAGCCCGGATATGTTGCGCCCTATCTCAAAGTGCTCAGTCAGTTGGAGCAGACACAACCCGGCGATCCCCTGGTGCAGGCGGCGCTGGGACGCAGAGACCTGAAAAATGGCGATTTTCCGGCTGCCGCAAGCCATTTGCGCCGCGCTCTTCAAAGCGGCACGCCCGCGGCGACAACCTATGCTGATCTTGCCGACGCATTGGCGCACCTTGGACAGACAGAGGAGGCCCTTCCTCTGATCGAAAAAGCAATCGAACTAGACCCCTTCAATCCTGTGACACAGAAGATGCTGGTAGTGCGGCTCATCGAAAACAAACAATATGCGAGGGCTCACGAAGCGCTTGAACAATATCTGGAAGTCTTTCCTCAGGACGATTTCATGCGGCAGATGCTGGCGCGCGCTGAGCGGAACAAAACTCAACCCTGATCTAACGCTTGGCAGCGATGTAGGGCTGTCTCTTTATGATGCCTTTGCCTTCCTGGATCGTTACGATTTGCCCCGCGGCAACTCCATTGAGGATCTCGATCTTGCCGTCGAGCCACCGGACCGAGAGATTCGCAGAACTCTCTTTGCCGAGGCCAAAGTGCAGACGGAAATCGCTCTGCGAGACATAGGATCCGCCACTTCGAACTTCATCCATCTGCTTTTTTCCGTTCGCGGTCAGTGTGACCCGCGCCCCAATCGCATCGCGGTTGGTCACAGTTAGAAGGCGTATCAGGATGGAGTTTCCGGCAGATGGAGCAACGTTCTTCAGTAGAGAGGGGGCTTCGCCCATGTTCACGATCACAATTTCTTCATTCCCGTCGTTGTCTAGATCTCCTACGGCCAGGCCGCGGGAAGCGTGCCCTGCAGCAATGCCACTTCCGGACTGTGAAGACAAATCGAAGAACTGTCTGTCGCCTCGATTCCAGTAGAGCAGTCTTCCCTGTTTGAAGTGCTCCGCGCTGTGCCCGGTGTCGACTTCGGGATACACGTGCCCGTTCGCGAGAATCAGATCCTTCCATCCATCGTTATCAACATCCACCGCGGCTGTCCCCCAACCCAGATACTTCGTGTTGACTGCCAGGCCAGCTTCAATCGTTGCGTCGGAGAAGCTGTTATCTCCCTGGTTGCGGTAGAAGGTGGGCGTGTCATCGGCGAAGTTGGTCTTAAAGATATCGAATCGCCCGTTATGGCTGAAGTCGGCAGCAGTCACGCCCATGCCGGCCTGTTCGCGCCCCTCGTCGTTATAGGCAACACCTGAGACCACGCCGATCTCCTCGAAACGCTCTCCCTTGAGATTGTGGAAGTAAAGGCTCGGTGTTGAGTCACAGGCGATATAGATGTCGGGCCAGCCGTCGTTGTCGAAATCGTCGACCAGCGGACTAAAGCAGTAATAATCCTTGCGCGTGGTGATGTGCATGCGGTCCGAAACATCTGTAAAGTGGCCGTGCCCGTCATTCTGATAAAGAGAGATTGTCTCCCCGGCCAGACCTCGCGGGCCGCAAATGACCGGCATGCCTTTCCATTGGCACTGCGATTTTTCACCTGGATGCGGTGTCTTGGCCGGATCGAATTCAATGTAGTGGACCACGACCAGGTCCAGGGCGCCATCGCGGTTGAAGTCAACAAACGCACATCCTGTGCTCCAACGAGTCGTCGGCGAAGCTAGCCCTCGGACTTCTGTCTCATCTTGAAAAGTGCCGTTCCCACGGTTGTGGTAGAGAACATTTTGCCCCCACCCGGTAATGAAAACATCGACGTAGCCGTCGTTATCGATATCCCCGGCGCAAACACCCTGGCCCCATCCTGTGTGGGTCAATCCGGCCTTCGCGGTCACATCCTCGAACTTCAAGCCGCCCAGGTTGTGGTAAAGCACTGGAGTAGGCGGGGCTCCACTCTCCTGAAATCGGTCGCCATTGACAAAGAGAATGTCGGGCAACCCATCGTTGTCGTAGTCGACGATTGCGACTCCGTTCCCTGTAGTCTCGATAATGTATTGTTTGTTGCTCGCGGCGCCGGAGACGTTCACTGAGGTGAGCCCGGCCTGGGCCGCAATATCTTCAAACTGGACGACTGGCGGTTTTATTCCCGCAGGCAGCGGCTTGGCAGGCGTGGCAACTCCGTTGCCGGTCGCCACTCCGATTTGCGCCTGGCAAGAACCAGCGAACGCAAAAATGAAGCCGAAAGCGGTGAAAGAAAATACAGGGATGATGCATTTTGCCAGGGCGATGAGACGATGGTGCTCCATCTTCCCGCCAATTCTAGCATCCTGAATGTGACTCTATTCGTGACGCAACTCCACGTTCCGAAGCCAATGAAAACGAACCGGCGAACATCGACGCAGTTGTCGCCTTCACTCCCTCCCGGGCTATCCTGTTCGTATAACCGGCAACCCGGGACATCGAGAGCACGCACAAACGATAAGTTGATTTCATCAACTATGCGCAACACGGCGCCGGGATGATTTGGCGCCCAATCGATCCATCGCTGCCTGGAGGTGAGGAGTTGCCGGCCTTGCCGCCTCAGCATGCGCTGGGGCATTCTACTCAGGGGCCGGGTAATGAACCTGCGAACGACAAAAAGAGGATCCGCCCAGCACAGGATGCTGCCCGTGCTCACGATCGTTTGTGCCTTCCCCTTGGCCGTGACAGCGCAAGGAACCTCCAACTGCCCTGGACCCGCGGATCTTGAGCAGGCGATTGCATCGCACCCTTCAGCGGGCGCTTACGAAGCGCTGGGCTCCTGGTTTGCCTCACAGCGCCATTTCTCCTGCGCTATTTCCGCTTTCGAATCTGCGATTCGCCTCGACCCAAATTCGTGGCAGAGCCACTACGATCTTGGAATCGCGCTACTCAGTAGCCGAAGTGTGAAGCGCGCGGCCCATGAACTGCAGGCGGCATCAGGCTTCAAACCTGGATCACCGCAGATTCTTCTGCCGCTTGGAGCAGCCCTCAGCGAACTGAACCAGCAAGACGAGGCAATCGATGCGTTCAAGGCCGTTTTGAAAGTGGATCCTCAATCAATCAATGCGCTCGATGGGTTGACGAAAGCGCTGATCGCGGAAAAGAGATATACGGCCGCGATCGTAGAGCTGAAGAATGCGCCTCCGAATGAAGTGTTGCAGCTGAACCTGGCGGTCGCTTACTCCAAAAACGGAAATACCGACGATGCGCTCAAAACAATTCTGGCAATCGTCAAAGAGCATCCAGATTATGCTCAGGCTCAATTCAACCTGGGTGTCGTCTACACCCAAGAAGAACGATTCAGTGAGGCAGCGCCGGCATTTCAGGAAGCACTGCGGCTTGACCCGTCCGATGATGTTACCCGGCTTACGTATGTAAAGACGCTGGTCGTGCTTGGTCAATTTGATACGGCGGCACCTATCATTCGCGATTATCTGCGCCGCCGGCCTCACGATTTCGATGCGCTCTACTTTAGCGGCGTGGTCGAAAAAGGTCTGGGAAACAACGCTGATGCAGAGAAGGTTCTGCGCCAGGCTGTCGCCATCAATCCCAAACACTTCGAGGCGCGATATAACCTCGGTTTTGTGCTGGCGCACCTAGGCCGCCCGGCGGAAGCGAAACCGGAACTCGAGGCGGCTCTGAAGCTGAGCCCCGATTCTAGCAAGGCCCGCTTTCAGCTTGCATCCGTACTTCGCGCACTTGGGCATAAGGACGAGGCCAGCCAGCAGTTGAATGTCTTCGAACAGCAAAAGCAGGAAGGCATAAAGCAGACCGCAGCGGTCGTAAAGGCCAGCCAGGCAAATCAGGATTTGCAGTCCGGAGATCCTCAGAAAGCCGCCGAGCTTTACCGCGAGTCGATTGCCGCAGACCCGACGAACGCGCGAACCTACTATAATCTTGCCCTCGCTCTGGATAGGATCCCTGACTATCAAGGTGAGCGCGACGCCCTTGAAAAAGCGGTCAAGCTCGATGAGCAACTGGCTCCGCCGCACAATCAGCTAGGAGTCCTCGACCTCGCGGCAAATCAAGCCGACGAAGCGATGAAGCAATTCAAGGCGGCGATCGCACTCGATCCGCAATATGCCGAGGCCGAGAATAATCTGGGCGTTCTCTACGGACAACTCGGCAAAAACTCCGAGGCGGAGCATTTGTTCGTCCAAGCCACCGAAAACAATCCCCAATATGGTCAGGCCTTTTCGAATCTGGGCCTGACGCTGGCAGCCGAATCGCGGTTTTCTGAGGCCGGTCAGGCGCTTGCCACCGCAGTACAGCTTGATCCAAAGAATCCAGGCGCCCTCAGCGCATACGGCATGGTACTGGCGCGGTTGAACCGGCCCAGCGAAGCTCTCACCTTCTTTCACAAGGTGACCGAGTTCGATCCAAAATCGCCCGGCGCGCATCTGAATCTCGGAATCGCACTCGCGGATCAAAGCAACCTTGACGGAGCGTTGGCCGAATTCTCCGAGGCAGTCCGCCTTGATCCCAACAATGCCGTCGCGCATTACAACAAGGGCCGGGTTCTACTCGATCTGCGGCGCAACGGCGATGCAAAACCAGAACTCGAAGCGGCCACGCGGCTCGACCCGGGCCAGGCAGATTGCTGGTATCTGCTTGGATTGATCTCAAGGCAGGCGGGAGATTCCGACGAATCGATCCGGATGTTTGAGAAAACGCTCGCCATAAAGCCGGACAACGCCGAGGCCCTGTACATGCTGGGCCGCGAGCTGCTGCGCAAAGGCGACACTGCCGGGGCAATCATGCGGTGGAGAAAGGCGATTGAGATCAATCCACGGTACGACGAAGTGTATTACAGCCTTGCGCGACTCCTGGCGAGCTCCGATCCTGAAGAAGCGAAGCGGCTCCAAGATCGATTTGAAGAGATCCGGGCACAGCAACACATCTTGGATCGCGCGCAATTGCTAGGCAACTTCGCCCTGACGTCTGCCGATGCCCATGACTGGCCGCAGGCCGTCGCGCAACTGAAGGAAGCGATCGAAACCTGCGGAAAGTGCAGTGCTCTGCCACAGCTTCACAAGGACCTCGGCCTGATCTATTGCCACTCGGGAGACTTCAAAAACGGGCGAATCGAACTGCTCGAAGCTCAGAAGCTGTCGCCAGGCGATGAAGACGTTGCAAAAGCGCTGCACTTGCTGAAGCCGGGAAACACCCCTCAATAAGTTCCACTTGATCTGCAACCATCCGAGGAATCCGCGTTAACCGATACGCGTCGATCCTCATCGACACTTCCGGCAATACAGTCTCGTAGATCATTTTCGGGACGGAGTGGTGCGGCTGAAGCACGATTTCTCGTATCCGGGTCCCTCGTTGGCGGATCAATCAGGGGAAATCCGTTCTTGCTCTGAGACCTTGATACGTCAGAAACCTAGTAGGTTTTGAGCGCAATCACGCTGACATTTGGATCGGGCGCTTGCTCGGGGATATCGATCTGCAACTTCCCTTCGGTCTGACGAAACGTCAGAGGCTTCCCAATTGCAAGCAGGTGGGCTGACATGACTTTTGCCTCAATTCCGGTAATCTCACAGGCGGCGTTGGCGGGCCAATTGAATATGTGCACATAAATGGCCTTGTCATTTGCCGTTGTGCGCAAGTCAGCAACACCCTGGACCGGCCCATATGTGGTGCCGTAAATGGATTCGCCATTCAGCGTGAGCCAGTTTCCGATCGCGCGCAATCGCTGCTGAAACTCCGGCTGAATCTGGCCGTCCGGCTGAGGCCCGACATTCAACAGAAAATTGCCGCCGCGGCTCGCCACTTCAACCAGGCTTCTTATCAGCATCTGCTCCGATTTGAAGTCGCGATCGTTTTTGTTATAGGCCCAGGTGTTGTTGATGGTCATGCAAGTCTCCCACAGTCTGAAATCCTCAGGACGCGGGATCGAATTCTTCAAACTTTTGGAGACGTTTGGGGCAACGCCGGTGAGCACGATGCCTTTGGTCGGAATTGCCGTCGGAATAAACTGCTCAGGTGTTTCATAATCGGCATCTACGCCAATCCGGTCATTGACGAGCGTGGCCGGTTGCAGTTGGCGAATCATCTCAATTACTCGCGCGCCATTGTATTTCTTCTGGTTGTTCAGGCCATCAAACCAAACGATCGCAACCGGGCCATAGTGGGTCAATAGCTCTGCCAATTGCAACTGCATGTAATCGAGATAGCTCGACCACTCCGGCCGCTGTGGTTCGCCGTGCCAGTTTTCCCTAGCCAGTTTCGTGGTATCGCGGAAGCCCGGATGGTGCATGTCCGGCGGTGAATAGTAGAAACCAAGAGGCATGCCGTCATCGGCACAGGCCTTCGCCAGTTGCGCCACTATGTCTTTGCCATAAGGGGTATTTGTGATCTTGTAGTCTGTGTACGACGAATCGAACATGCAGAATCCATCGTGGTGTTTGGTGGTAAACACCATGTATTGCTGCCCCGCCAATCGCGCCAGATCAACAAACGCCTCCGGGGCGAACTTCATCGGGTTGAAAGTCTGCGGCAGCGCCCGGTATTCGGCCTCTGTAATCCCACCCGGCTTTGGGACCAGGATGGGCCAGGAAGCTTCCACACTCGCTTGCGAGTATGGGCCCCAATGGATGAACATTCCAAATTTGGCGTTGCGATACCAGCTGGTGCGATCGCACGCCATAGCCGCGCTCCATCCCAGTTGGGACAAGACCGGGAAACAGGAACCAGCCGCGGCAAGTCGGAGAAATTGCCGGCGACTCGAAATATAAGCGCTCATGTCCGGGGTACTATAATGTCCGTTAGGGTTGCTGTCAAGCAATGATTCCGATAATTACGGTATTTTGAACCAGGTCAACTCTGCCAACTGGAAAGGAGAGAGGACATATAAGCGCTCGAATAAGCATTGCCGCCGTGAAATGGAACCCTATCTCAGTCCAGATGGAACACCTCTTCCATCTCCGCCCACCACTCACCCTTCTTTCGCGTCGCCAGAGGGTCCTGCAGCGGGTTCATCACCGCCCACCACTCCTGCGTCGGAGTATGCGCAGCCATTTTTTCGAAATCGCCCTTTAGGTCACTGCCGTGGTACTCAAAATAGCTGAACAGAAGGTCATCTTTAAAGTAGATTGAGTAATTGCGGATATTACATTCCTGAATCATTTTCAAAACCTCCGGCCAGACGGCCGCGTGGTAATCGCGGTAAGCATCCGCGCTTCCCGGTTTCAGTTTGATTACCATCCCCAATCGTTTCATCTGCTCAACCTTTCTCTCGAATTCTCTTGCTCCAGACCCACGTGGCCCCCTCGCACCAGGCTCCGGGTCGTTGTCACATTGTTGGAGGGTAGCTGAGATATGCAGATTTCCGCAAGTGCTCAGATTCCCGCTTGACGCGCCAATAATGTGTCCTCTACGATCTCCGTACTCGATCTGAGCGCTTGAATATGCCAAAAACAACTAAACTTGCGTCCGATGGCCTGGTGAAGCACACCATTGCGGAACAATTGCGCGAGGAGATCATGCGCGGGTCGTTGCAGCCCGGCACGCGAATTGTCGAAGGCAAATGGGCATCGAAATTCGGCGTCGCGCAGGGCTCCATCCGCGAAGCGATCAACATTCTTGCACAAGCGGGTTTCGTATCGAAGGAATCTGGGCACAGCGCGCGGGTGATCGATTTGAGCGAAGACGATGTGGCCCGAATCTACCAACTGCGCGGCGCCATCGAGGGTTTGGCCGCGCGACTCGCAGCCGAAACAATGCCCGACTTGAAAGTGCTGCAAGCCACCTTGGACATCATGCGGGAGTCAGCAAGTGCGGGCAACTGTGACGGCCTTCTCGACTGCGATTCACTCTTCCATCTCGAACTCTGCGAGTTGTCGTGCAATCCAATTCTTATTGAGCACGCGCGGCGGATATTGCTTCCGTTCTTCGCCTTTGTGCGGATGCGCGTGGCTGCAAGCGGGCAAGGGACTTCGGCATGGGATAAAGACCTGGATGCGCACCAACGGATCATCGATCTGTTGCAAGAGGGCGAAGGCGAAGTTGCTGAGCACTATGTGAAGAAGGCGATGGAGCGTTTCGCAAGGACAGCCCATAACAACTGGGAGAGGCGTGTTGCGCATGAAGGCTGATCTCTCGGGGAAAGTCGTTGTGTTGACGGGAGGCGCCGATGGAATAGGCCGCGAATGCGCTCTTGCCTATGCGCGCGAAGAAGCTGCGGTGGCTATTCTCGATCGCGATCTAGATGGCGCGATGCGCACTGCGTCGAAAGCCGGCGGCGATTGCATCGCCCTCCATGCCGACGTGTCGGATGGCGAATCCCTGCGAGTAGCGATCCGCTTCGTTCTGGAGCGGTTCGGGCACATTGATGCCGTCCACAACAACGCGGGAATCGCCAGCCCCTCAAAGCCACTCCATGAAACCACTGAGGCAGAGTGGGACGACCTTCTGCGCATCAATTTGAAGTCCGTGTATTGGACCACCCTATACGCATTCGATGCGCTCGTAGAAAGCAAGGGATCGATTCTGAATACCGCCAGCATGGTTGGGCTCATCGGGCAGCAGAATCACGCGGCTTACGTCGCCACCAAGGGGGCAATGATCTCGCTGACCAAGGCGATGGCTGCCGACTATGCGCACTACCAGATCCGCGTGAATGCGGTATGCCCCGCCGGAGTGTGGACGCCGATGCTGGAAAAGTGGTGTGCAGAACAGGCGGATCCGGAAAACATCCGGAAGTATCTCGACGATATCCATATGCTCGGGCCGTGTCCACACGGAGATGTGATCGCGGATGCGGCGGTCTTCCTTCTTTCGTTAAAGGCGCGGTTCATCACCGGCTGCATTTTGCCGGTCAGCGGTGGGGCTGAGTTGGGTTACAGAAAGTAGCCGAAGGCGGAGCGATGCCGAATTGCACCATCCAATCCATTTCCACTGTCGATGCGCGCTTTGCGTTGCCGGCCGGAGCAGGCACCGACTCGGTTCACACCATCTCACAGTACTGCATGGCCGTCACCCGTCTGGCCACAGACGCGCGAGTGTCTGGAACCGGAATTGCGCTCACGCTTGGCGACGGAAACCGGCTGGTATGCGATGCAATCGATTTGCTGGCAAGGCCGCTTGCCGGCATGGAGATCAATGAGTTGATGTCGGATTTCGGAATGATCTCCCGCCGCCTCGCGGACGATCCTTCCCTGCGTTGGCTTGGGCCGCACAAGGGCGTCATTCACCTCGCGCTCGCTTCGCTCACAAACGCCTGCTTCGATCTCTGGGCAAAAAGTCGCGGCGTCCCGTTGTGGAGACTTCTGCTCGACCTCACACCGGAAGAAGTCGTCGCGACTCTCGACCTCAGCTATGTTGAGGACATTCTCAACGAGGATGACGCCCTCGCGATTCTGAGAACCAACGCGACCACTCGCCCGCTGCGGGCACCAATCCTGCAGAGCGGTTATCCGGGCTATGACACCTCCGTTGGATGGATGGCTTATGAAGACGGAAAAGTCCGCGAGCTCACACAGAGCGCAATTGACCGTGGCTTCCGCGCCTTCAAACTGAAGGTCGGTTCAGCAGATGAGTCGCGCGATCTGCGCAGAGCCGCAATGCTGCGCGAAGTCGTCGGTGGGGCCGGTACTCTGATGTTCGATGCCAACCAGCATTGGAACCTGCCCGACGCCCGACGCATGTGCAGTGAACTCGTCAAATTCAATCCGCTCTGGATCGAAGAGCCGACACACCCCGATGATGTCTACGCGCACGCGGCCCTCTCGCTTGCCATCGCTCCGGTAAAAATAGCAGCTGGTGAACATATTCCAAACCGTGTTCTCTTTAAGAATTTCTTCCATTACGGTGGCGTGCATTTCGTGCAGGCGGATTGCACCCGGCTCGGAGGCGTAAGCGAATTTCTCACTGTCAGCCTGATGGCGAAAAAGTTTGGCCTGCCGGTGGTTCCCCACGTTGGCGACATGGGCCAACTACACCAGCATCTCGTGCTGTTCAATCACATTGCCCTCGACCACGAGGTCGTGTTTCTGGAACACATCCCTCATCTGAAAGAACACTTCGTAGTTCCAGCCGTGGTAAATGGCGGCTTCTACAGGACTCCTCAGGAGCCCGGCGCATCGACAGACCTGATGCTGGCCTGCAGCGAGGGCCGTTAGTTGGCGCACTCGCTGTCACTTGGGGTTTTCCTCACCCTGCTCGCCGGCTTGATGGCGGGCAATTGCATGCTGCCCATGAAGTTCAATCGAAACTGGCAGTGGGAAAACACGTGGCTGGTCTTCACCGTCGTGTCACTTCTCATCCTCCCCTGGATGCTGGCACTCGGTCTCGTCAACCACCTCTTCGACGCTTACCGCACTCTCTCCTTTGTTCAGTTCGCTGTGCCTTTTCTCTTCGGCGCCGGATGGGGTGTCGCGCAAGTTCTCTTCGGGATCTCGGTTGCGCGCCTGGGGCTTGGCTCGCCTACGCCATCATCGTTGGGCTGGGCGCATTGCTGGGCACGCTGGTACCGCTCTTCACTCAGCATCGCTCACAGGTCGGTTCTACTGCGCTGTTTGAGATTCTCGCCGGAGTCGCCATCATGGTGATCGGCATCAGTCTGTCAACCGCCGGTGGACAAATCAGAGAGCGGAATCAGCACACTGCTGCGTCTTCGGGATCAGCAAGCGGATACGCTGCAGCAGTCCTGCTCGCCATCCTGTGTGGCTTGATGGCACCAATGCTCAACTACTCCTTTGCTTTCGGCCAGGAAGTTGCGAAGCAAGCGGAGTTAATCGGAAACACCGCCTTGCGATCTGCTTATGCGGTATGGCCCATCGGACTTGCAGGCGGATTCCTGCCCAATATTGTTTACAGCCTTTATCTGCTCAGAAAAAAGAAGAGCTGGAAATTCTTTCAAGCCCCCGCTCCGGACATATTCTGGTCTGTTCTCATGGGCGTGTTATGGATGGGAGCCATGGCGTTGTATGGCATGAGTGCGGCGTATCTTGGCACTTTCGGAACTTCGATCGGCTGGGGAATGTTTCAGATCTTTATGATCATGACCGCAACGCTCTCAGGTGTAATGATGGGCGAGTGGAAGGGTGCTCCGCGCAAAGCCAGACTTCTTCTGAGCTTGGGCCTTGTCTGTTTAACTGGCGCTACGACGCTGCTCGCAATGGGCAACCATTGAGTATCAGCCGGTGCTGGTGGATGGCCAATTGCCCGAGAACTGTCTAGGAAACCTGTCAAAGGCGCGCCGGTCTTAGCCCAGGAGCTGCGGAACAAATGACCCGACGGGTTCTTGAAAACACTGGAAAACGGGCCCCATGGGTTGTCAGATTTGCGTTTGCAGCGGCCCTGTGTGCAATCATCTCGGCTCATTGCGCGCTTGCGCAGTCCCCAAAGCCCGCCACTCAACCAATGCGCTCGACCGATTCCGTCTTGGTCCCGGGCCGATTCGTCGACATCACTGACAAGGTCGGTGTCCATTTCCTGCATCAGGCTCCGCACACCATTCGCAAATACCTGATCGAAACCATGGGATCGGGTGTTGCCCTCTTTGATTGCGACAATGACGGACGGCTCGACCTCTATCTCGTCAATGGTGCACTCTATTCCGATCCGGAACCACAAGGATCGATTCCGCAAAAGACCGGACCGGAATATTGGAACCGAATGTATCGTCAAAAACCGGATGGCACGTTTGAAGACATCACCGAGAAGTCCGGACTAAAGGGAGTTGGCTACGGATTTGGAGTAGCCGTCGCCGACTATGACAACGACGGCTACGAAGATGTTTTCGTCACCGCATACGGAGGCAATCGTCTCTACCACAACAACGGTGACTGCACATTCACCGATGTTACTGAACAGGCGGGAGTCGCGGGCAGCGGCTGGTCCACTTCCGCCTCCTGGGTCGACTTGGACAACGATGGCCTGCTTGACCTGGTGGTTTTGCGGTATATCAAGTGGGACTGGAATGATGTGTGGTGCGGCGAGCACAAAGAAGGCTATCGCAATTACTGTCATCCAGACGTATTCGAACCCATTCCCATGCTCGTTTACCATAACGATGGTCACGGGCATTTCACAGAGGTTTCGCATAAGTTGGGGCTCGATAAACCGGCCAAAGCCTTGGGCATCGCCGTTGCAGACTATGATCGCGACGGACGAATCGATCTCTTTATTGCTAATGACTCCATGCAGGAGTTCCTGTTCCATCAGAAGGTGGACGGAACCTTCGAAGAGATAGGTTTGGAATCGGAAGTTGCCGTGAATTCGGAAGGTCAAACCTACGCCGGGATGGGCGTAGACGTTGCCGATTATGACAACGATGGTTGGCCGGATATCGTCGTGACCGATCTTGCCAACCAGAGGTACGCTACTTACCACAACAGTCGGGACGGAACCTTCGACTACGCATCCAACATCAATGGCCTCGGAGCGATGACCCTGCTGCATTCAGGCTGGGGCCTGCGATTTCTTGATTATGACAACGACGGCTGGAAGGATCTGCTCATTGCGCAGGGCCATGACCTGGACAACATCGAAAAGATCTCTCCTCAGCTTCATTACCGCGAACCGATGTTGCTGGCTCGCAACACTGGCGGGAAATTCGTGGATGTTTCACCCATCTCCGGCGACATTTTCAAAGAGGCCTGGGTGAGTCGAGGATTGGCGATCGGGGACCTGGACAATGACGGCAGAATCGATGCCGTAGTCACCACCAACGGCGGCTCTGCCTATGTCCTCCACAACGAATCCGCTTCCAACAACCATTGGATCACCCTGCATCTAACCGGCCATAAGAGCAATCGAGACGGCATCGGAGCCGTTGTAAAGCTGACTACTGTTCAAGGATCGCAATGGGCCACCGTCACAACTTCCGGTAGCTATCTATCAGCAAGCGATCCTCGCGTTCACTTTGGGTTGGGGAGCAGCGCCATGGCCGACAGCATCGAGATTTCCTGGCCAAGTGGGATTGTGCAGACTCTGACGAGTGTGAAAGGTGAC
This sequence comes from Occallatibacter sp., assembly GCA_036495975.1. Taxonomy (GTDB): domain Bacteria; phylum Acidobacteriota; class Terriglobia; order Terriglobales; family Acidobacteriaceae; genus Telmatobacter. The sequence continues at coordinate 32,218 of DASXLY010000223.1, forward strand.
AGGCAGGTTCAGATCGACGAGCCTATCGTGGCGGGGAATCAGACTGCAGCAGAGAAACCGAAGCATCCGTAGATTCATGCCCCTTCAGAACCAACGCCAACAACCGCTTTGGCTCTACTGCGACGTCACAGTGCGGAGAGCTGTGCGGATCGTCGAGGCTGCCTGATCACCCTGGATATTTGCGCCTTCCGAATTGAAGTGAACATCGTCTTCATAGAAGTCGTGATGCTGCACCATCAGAGCATGCTGATCATCGAGCGGAATTCCAGCACCCTTCACGAGCGAGAGTGCGATCGCATTTCGTTTCTCAACGCGTGTATTCGTCGCTCCATCGGCGACGTCTTGCCGAACCGGTGTGGTGCTGGCCCAGATCAAGGCTCCCTTTCTCCCCACCAACTTGCGAATAGCGCACAGGAACTGAGGGAAGGCCGACTTGTATTGGGATTCGCTATAGCCCCACCCGTGCATGCCGTTATTGAAGTGCACGACTCGGAATTGCACCTTCTCCATCGCCGCAAACTCAGCAATCTGATGCGGCAGCCGTGGATCGCCAATTGAGGTTGAAGATGCCATTAAATAGACATTCGCAACTCCGGCCAGGTCTTTCGTGACCTGCGGAAAATAGTTGCGCGTGATCGAGTCGCCGAGCAGCAGAACGTTGGGCAGCCGAAGATCGGGATTCGGCGGACGCACTTCCCATGTCCATTCAATCTTTTCTGGAACCGACACCGACGTTTGAGCGGACAAAGGAAAGATGGCCGAAGCGGCAAGCAAGAGCGCGATCGACCTCCTCATTCCACTTTGCATGCAGAAGCACTTCTTCATGAATTCGTTTTTGAGGCGCAAGTTGATTCCCTTCCGGGCAAATTTCTTATGAAAGACTTTTCCCACCGATACGAGATGAGCGCTCATTCTAGACGTTCTCCCCCCAAAGCCGCATCAGGGGAGAGATTGTTCATGCAAAGATACGACTGATGAATCCCGAGAAGGAACAGGCTGCGCCGTGGTGTTGCCCCGAAACAATGCTGGACATCTCCGGGCATATCAGAATACATTAGGCTCGTTTGGCTGTCGAAAAGCTAACCACCGATCCAATGGATCACCGTCTTACCAGAAGAAGGATTGCCGCAAGACATCTTTCATTGCGCAAAAATAAGCGCTCAGAGTCGAGACCGGAAGCAGGGGTTCGGTGCGGTGTTTCGTTCACTACGAGCAGCATCCCAAGGAGAAACTGCATGAAGGTATCGAGGCGAGAGTTTTCCCGGAATTGCGCACTGGCTGCAACCGCGGCTGCGTTGGGCGAGACCATGCAGGTGTGCGCGCAGGTTCAAGGCGAGCACATTCAGACAACTGCTGCGCACCGCGTGCGTTCAATACAAGACACCGAAACCCAGGCTGAGAAGGACGCACGGATGAAATGGTTCCGCGAAGCGCGGTTCGGTATGTTCATCCACTGGGGACTTTATGCGATACCGGCAGGGCGCTGGCACGATAAGCAGATACCGGGAATCGGCGAGTGGATCATGAATTCAGCGTCGATTCCGGTGGCACAATACAAAGCGTTGGCGTCGGGGTTTAATCCCACTCAATTCAGCGCGGCAGAGATTGTGGGCCTGGCAAAGTCAGCTGGGATGAAGTACATCGTCATCACTTCGAAGCACCATGATGGATTTGCCATGTTCGATTCGAAGGCGAATCCATTCAACATTGTTCAGGCTACTCCGTTCAAGCGCGACCCGCTAAAGGAACTAGCTGCGGAATGCCGTAAGCACGGCATCAAACTCGGTTTCTATTATTCGCAGGACCAGGACTGGACAGCACCAGGCGGAGCAGCCTACAAGACAGACGATCATGAGCCTCCCACCTTCCATTGGGACTCCGCGCAAGATGGTAGCTTTGCTGAGTATCTCCAGAAAAAGGCCATTCCGCAGATTCGCGAGATCCTGACGAGTTACGGCGAATATCCAGCCATTGTGTGGTTCGACACGCCTACCAAGGACATGACGCCGGAGTTGGCAGGCGAAATCGTCAAAGTATTGAATGAGCACCCTAAGTTGATCTGGAATAACCGCCTGGGAGGCGGGTACCGCGGTGACACTGAGACGCCGGAGCAATATATCCCGGCGCAGGGATACCCGGGGCGCGACTGGGAGTCGTGTATGACCATGAATGACACGTGGGGATACAAGCAGGACGATACGAATTTCAAAAGCACAGAAACGTTGTTGCGAAACCTGATTGATATTGCGAGCAAAGGTGGAAACTATCTGCTGAATATCGGGCCGATGGCGACCGGTGAAGTGCCACCGGCCGAGGTGGAGCGGCTACGAGAGATGGGTAAATGGCTCGCCGTAAATGGTGAGTCGATTTATGCGACGCAGCCTACGCCGTTCGGTGCAGAGGCAGGCGCGTTCTCGACATCAGAAAAGGATGAGGACGGCAAGGCGAAGTTTGTTCCGAGTTGGAAGTGGCGATCGACAACTAGTCGCGACAAGATTTACATCCACCTTTTCGAATGGCCAGGCTCCACGTTTCACTTGGATACGATGCCCCGCGAAGTAACGGCCGCTTATCTTCTGGCCGACAAGGCGCATACTCCATTGAAAGTGACGAAGAGTGGCAATGGTCTGGATGTGGCCCTGCCGGAGCAGGGGCTGGATCCGATAGCGACCGTACTGGTGCTGAAAACTTCATAGCTGGCCGGTCGATTTTCTTCTGTCAAAACAAAGTCCGCTTCGGCACCGCTACTCGAGTCGAGGGATAATGCTGCTTGCGCGCCGCGCTTGGCCGGCATGACCGCCTGGGTGTAGATATCAATCGTGGATCGGAGCGACAAAGGTCGCAAGAGCTCCTGCATGGCTTTGAATTCCGTCTCCATCCTTCCCGGCCAGTTCGAGGAGCCCGAACCCCTGGGCTGCCGTCTGCATTATCTGTGTATTCCTCTTGGTCTGATTCACGGTTTACAAATCCAGCGCTTGGGACGTTCAAACCGGCTTCTCGGACGTGTGAGGGTCTCGCTCCGCGGTTTTTCAATGAGTTACTAATCATCGACGCGCGCTTCGAGAGTGGTGGAATCTGGAACGTCTTACGTCATTCTCATGGAAGGCCAAAGGACAATTTCAGGGCAGATGTAGCTCGCCACGTGCACCGCGGATCTCCAATGACCTTGACTGCCAGTTACCGCGCTAGATGGGACCGCCTCTCGTGGCTCCTCGGGAGATGAATTTGGCGTACCACGATTGCAGGCAGTTGCGGAGCACTTAACATGTTCGTTGATGTTGTTAGAATTCGTTCCGATGCGTTCTGGTTCTCAGCAGTGCGTTAATGTTGCTCGACAGTGACGCCCTTTCACGGCGATACTCCCCGATTCTTTCGGTTGCGCGCTTGCAGATCACTTTAACTCAATAAGAGATTGCCTAATGATGTAAACACTCGTTCATCACCGACAACGTTTTTTCTATTTCACATTAGGCCACTTAGATCGCAGCAAATGTGTGGATACAAGACTGCTCTGGAGCAACCTGGGGCGGCCTCGGCATCACTCACCCGCGACAGGCTGCCAAAGCCCGATACGATTTCCTTCCGGAGTAATTATTCAGCCGAATGAGGCTAATTTTACAATAGTCTTTTCGATATAGTATGTAGATGACTGCATGACAAAGGACTCTCAAAATCGCGACTTGTTTCCGGGGGCCTTGGAGTTGATGATCTTGCAGACGCTCCGCGCTAATCCGATGCATGGATATGCCATTGCCCAGCACATCAAGCACCTCTCCGACGATTTGCTGCAAATCGAAGAGGGTTCTCTTTATCCGGCTTTGCAGCGCATGTTGAAGGCAGGTTGGCTGGAATCCGCAATGGGTGTTTCTGCCAGAAACCGGCCAGTGCGAATCTTCAAACTGACGGCGCTCGGCAGAAAGCACTTGGAGCAAGAACTCTCCAGCTTTGAGAGGATGTTTGCCGGGATGAACCGAGTGCTGGCGATCAGCAAAACCTAGGAGATGTCCTCATGGGCTGGCTCAATCGAATCTTCCGTCGCGATCGTCTTTACGCCGAAGTCTCTCAGTCGATTCGAGAGCACCTGGAAGAAAAGATCGAAGTCTTGATGGAGAAGGGTATGTCGCGGGAAGAAGCTTCGCGAGCCGCACTACTTGAATTTGGCAACGTGACGCGAATCGAAGAGCGCAGCCGTGAAGTGTGGCAATGGCCGAAACTGGAAAGCGTGTGGGCGGACCTGAGGCTTGCATTGCAGCAGTTCATTGCATCGCCTGCCTTCACTCTAACCGCGTTGGCCACGCTCGCATTGGGGATTGGCGCGACCACCGCTATCTTCTCCGTGGTCAACACCGTTCTTCTCAAACCACTTACCTATCCCGATCCGGACCGCCTCGCTCTCTTCTTTGAGACCGATGGACAGAGAGAGTTCGCGGCCGTCTCGATTCCTGAATTCCACTTCTGGCAGGAGCAGACCAACCTGTTTCAGAGTCTCTCGGCCTCCGATACGGATAGCATTGGTTTGAACCTAACGGGCGACCGCCCCGAGGTGGTGCATGGGCTTCACGTTACGGAGAACTATTTTGATGTATTCGGAGCGCAAACAATCCTCGGGCGCACCTTTACTACGGCAGAGGAAAATCCAAACGGGGGCCGGACGGCCGTCTTGAGTTATCGCCTGTGGCAGAATCTCTTCGCTTCGGATCCAAACATCCTGGGCAAAAGCATTTCGTTGGGCGGAGACCCCTACACTGTGATCGGCGTAGTTGGCGGGCAATTTCAGACCGACCTTGGGGCGGACCTTTGGCTGCCATTGCAGGCTGATCCCAACAGCAAGGACGTTACGCCGTTTTTCAGAGTCGTGGGCAGACTGAAACCGGGTGTCACGTTGATTCAGGCTAACGCTCAGTTGAAGCTTGCGGCGGTCAACTTTCGCCGGATATACCCAGCGGTAAACCCGCGGATGTACTTCGTCGTGCGGCCCCTGCAGGATGCCATGGTAAGCAACTCACGCTCCTCACTGCTGCTTTTGTTTGGAGCGGTCGGTTTCGTACTTTTGATTGCATGTGCCAACCTGGCCAATTTGCAATTGATTCGCGCCTCAGGCCGCAAGCGCGAGTTCGCCATTCGCGCCTCGCTGGGAGCGTCGCAAGGGAGGATCATCCGTCAGTTGCTGACGGAGAGCGTGCTGCTTTCGCTGATCGGCGGCGGGCTGGGGCTCGGGCTAGGCGAGCTAGCCGTGCGTCTTCTGCTTACGGTTAGTTCCGGAGACATTCCGCGCCTTGGCGTCAACGGTTCAGCCGTCGGGTTGGATTGGCGTGTACTCGCCTTTAGCTTGTCTTTGTCTGTGCTCACAGGTCTGGCCTTCGGTCTGGGTCCAGCTCGCGGTGCATCGAACTTAAACCTAAGCATCGCCTTAAAGGAAAGCGGCCGAGCCTCGGGAACCGGTTTTCATCAGCAACGAGCCAGATCGCTGCTGGTGGTTGGCGAGACAGCGCTGGCGGTTGTGCTCTCAGTATGCGCGGCTCTGTTTATCCGAACGTTTGTCGCACTCCAGTCCGTCAATCCGGGGTTCAGTTCGCACAACATTCTTACTATGCAGATGGCGCTGACCGGGCCACGCTTTCACCAGACTGCTCCCGTGGCGCAGCTAGTCAGCGAAGCTCGCCAGCGAATGAACGCACTCCCCGGGGTATTGAACTCCGCTTCCACCGTTTCTCTACCCTTGCAAGCAGTGCATCGGATTCCGGTGGATGTTCTGGGGCGGCCGGCAGGAAGCGCGCCGAACACAGGCTCTGCCCAGTGGATCGCTGTTTCGCCCGGGTACTTTTCAGTTTTCCAAATTTCGCTCCTTCGTGGAAGAGAATTCAACCAGAACGACAGCGGAACGGCGCCTTCGGTCGTGATTATTAACCAAACGATGGGCAAAATGTTTTGGCCGAAGCAGAATCCGCTGGGCCAGCAAATCGTACTGGGGAAAGGAATGCCGCCCATGTTCGCTGACCAGCCGCGCGTGGTGGTCGGAATCGTGGGAGATGTTTTGTCCGACGGCCTCGACGCCACCGTTCAGCCGATGGTGATCGTTCCGCAGGCGCAGGTTCCCGATGGCATAACGGACATCAGCGATCGGATGGAACCCATCCACTGGGCGCTGCGCACAAACGTCGAGCCGGAGCAGCTTGCCGCAAGCGTCAAAGAGCAGTTGCTACAGGCCAGCGGAGGTATTCCAACGTCGGAAACTCGCACCATGCGGGACATCGTATCCCTCTCGATCGCACGGCAGAATTTCGATATGCAGTTGCTCTCCATCTTTAGCGTATCGGCATTGCTTCTGGCAGCGGTCGGCATTTACGGGCTCATGACCTACTCCGTGCAACAGCGAGCGCAGGAGATTGGTGTCAGAATGGCGCTTGGAGCGGATCGCCGAAAAATCCGAAAGATGGTGATGTGGCAAGGAATGCGTTTGGCGCTTGCTGGAGCAGTCATTGGAGTGGGTACGGCTTTGACTCTTACCCACCTGATAGCGAGCTTTCTGTTTGGAGTGAAGAGTTGGGATCCGGCTGTATTTATTTCAGTGCCTGTTCTCTTGAGCTGCGTGGCTCTGATTGCAGTTTGGGTACCGGCGCAACGCGGTTCGCGAATGGATCCGATGCAAACCCTGCGTGCGGAGTGACAGTGGCACAGGGGCAGTTCGTCGCTGGACGGGATTGACAATTTAGCCTTTTCGCGGAGAGAGTGGAGTCATCCCGAACGGTAGTAAGGAGTTTTCTCACTCTATCAATGTTTCGTCCATCATCGTCATTGCTCGCAGCGAGACAGCGGCCAGAAATCATAGGTGGCTGTCGCTAGGCTCAATTGAGCCGAAGCCGCCAACGCGCTCACCGGCAATGAAACGCGATCCACTTGTCTGCAGGATCGCTTTTCCCGACAAGTGACCCTGCGCTCACCTGTTGCTTCCAGGCCAAACCACTTTTCTAGAATTCCGAAGCTGGAAACTCGCATTGGCGATTTGCACTCGCTGAGAAGATCAATGACGCAAAGCCCATTTCGGCAGGATTAGGTTCCGACATTCCTAGGGATGGGCTGACATTGGTGCTGCGGTTTGGCTTCCAACGCCAATCTCCATTATGGTGTCTTTTGGGAAGCGGATGTCCCGGCCGCGGCCAAAGAAATTCATGTAGATGGATCTGCTGCCGCCATAGGCGCTCATCAGGATGGCGAGAGTGTGCGAGCGGGTTGCCAGGCCAACCGCAATGCCGATAAGCCGGAAAGCTGCCGCTCCTCCAGACGCATTACCGGCTTGACCCACGTCTCTCTTTCCGCCGCTGCCCACCATTGCCAGGCTAACGGAAATGCCGGTATTGATATAGCGTGATTTTGGATTGTGCGCTTTCGCGGCGCCTTCGGGATCGAGACTGGGGCTCTCTCCCGCTCCGGCCTGTATACCTTCCAGAGTCGTATCCACCCTGAACATCGACCCGCTCGGAAGAACCAGCTCGCGGAATCCGATGCGGAGTTCGCCATTGTGTTTCAGGCGGCGAGCCGGCCGGACCTCGAGCACAGATCCATTTAACAGCGTCCCTTGCGGCAGGATCAGCCGGTCTCCGTCAAAGAGCGGTCTGGACGCCACCGCCTGGACCATCGCACCTTGCTTCGTTGTGACGGAGTCGAGCGGCGTGACCAATGAAGCGTGTACCAAGCTTCCTGGTGGCGGCACCGTGCCGACGGATTCGAGCGTCTGCTCCTTGACTTGCTCGCTCCCAAAGTTCAGCGGCTCCAACAATTCGAGGTTGTAGAGAGTGCCTGCATCGAGATATTGCGGATGAATGGGCAGCTGTGCGATCCCAATACGTAACGCACGATGGAATTTGTCCGGCTGCCTCACCTCCTGCATCGCCTGTCGCCACTCCTGTTTCGCTTCGTTCATCTTCGCCGACAAAGGATTTACGGCCCCGCCATTCTGAGCAGTACCGGAGTCGATCAACCGGACCACCTCCCCGGAGCCAGGAACCACGGCAGCGCGCACAGGCAAATGCTTGCCGTCGGCAAGCACGATTCCGTCGAACGTCACGTGAACGGGTCGTGCAGGGGTAAAGTCGCCATTCAGGATCGACCATGTGAGCTCCTTTCCGCCAGGACTGCCGATCTTCGAGATGTGACCCTGAACCCGTGTCCCCAGGGGAAGAACGAGCCGATCGAAGGCATAGACCGGCTGCATCAAATGTCCTTGAACCGGCTGCCCTATCTTTTTCACGCGGATTTCATGATCGAGAGCAACTTGTAAAGGTGTTCCCACAGGCACAGAAAGAGTGACGTTGTGCTCAACCTGCGTGGCGCCGCTTTGTGGACCCGAAACAGCATTCTGCGAAGATGCGGTCTGCGCACTCATGTTGATCCCAGCAAGAGCAGCAAGAATCATGCCCCAGCAGGCCGCGATCTCGCTTTGTTTGAATCGGTGTCTACGGAAGCGCAATTTCATAAGCCACACCGGGGATTGGGCTCTGCCTGGGAACCCCTAAGGATGTGCAGGGCGACCTGCTAGTCGGCCAGCCAGACTGGCGATCTGGCGGCCACAATACAGTGCGAACCCACCAGCCGCACTTACCAGATCCACATAGTGACCCGCTGTACCCGGGCGTCCCCAGCCCATTGCGGGTAGCACTCGAAACTGTTCAGCAACATGCGTCAAAACCATAACCAGCAACAAACCGCAGCCGCACAACTGGACCAGCGTTGATCGCGACCTGTTCTTGACGAATTCGAAGAGGGACACCCCAGAGATCAGCACTACGATCACGCCGATAATCGCAAGCTTGAGGTTCATGTTGGGATGCTAATCTCGCGCTCCCCTGCCCAGCAAGTGCGGCGACCCAACTCAACTGACGACTCCAGGCCAATGCGCTCATTGACGCACCGGACAGTATGATTGACGAGATGCGCGTTATCGTGACCTATCTGGGTGGCGTTGATGGTTATCCAGTGCCAACTCAGTGTTGCGGTAGCTTGTCGAGGAATTCGTTCATGGCACGTACGACCTCGGCTTCGTTGGAGCGAAAAACATAGTGATTGGCGTTTGGCCGACGAATCACCTTAGCCGAGGGAATGCCTGCTGCGAAGGCATTGGACATGTCGGTGCTTCGCTTGAGTTCGAATGCTGCGGCTGCGGCTTGATGAGCGGGATCTGTGAGAACGGCTTTATCGTGCGGCACTGCGAAGATAGCGAGGCAGGGGGTGGTTATCTTCGTGTATTTCTGCCCTTCGTTGAAGATGGCGAATGCGGCGTTTGGGGGGGCAGGTTGTTGAGGTGGCGGCGGTGCAGAGCTGCTTGCCGGCGGGAGAATATCCCGCTTCATCTTCAACTCACCCTGGAGATCTCTCTCGAGTTGAGAGAGCGTGGCGAGCAAAGCCTCGGTCGGTTGTTCCGAGCCGCCCGGGTCGTAGGGGAGAAGTTGCTCAATCTTGTTGCGAACATCGATCATGTCGAGTTGCGTATCCCCAAGGGCGCGAGGATAAAGAGCCGAGTAGCCCGGATCTAAGTAGACAAGACCGCTAACCTTGTCGGGGTAGCGGCTACCGATAGAACTCAGTTCTTCGCCTGCTATCGAGTGTCCAACGAGAACCGGCTTTTGTAGATGGAGGGCGCTCATGACGGCAAGGACATCGTCGCCGAGACGGTCGGACGAATAATTCTCGCCATTGGGCGTGGGGTAGCTGGACTCGCCGAAGCCGCGACGGGTGATGCCGTAGACGTGGTATTTGCCCGCGAAGTTTGGTGCGAAGCTGTCGTATACATGCACTGTGTCGCCCAACCCGGCGAGGAAAACGAGAGGGCGTCCGCTGCCACCCCAATCGAGCACTTCAAGCTTGACGCCAGGCTCGACGGTGACGAGCACGAGCTGCACCTTGTGTGGCGTCGGATCGGCAGGAAGCGCCCACGCGGTCTCTTTGGTGGCCTTTCGGAAGGTGAAAGGGGTTTTGCCGCCTTGGATCCACGTGCCAGTGATGGTGTCGCCGTTGGAGCTGAGCTTGCCCTCGTAGGAGAGCCCCACCATGCCGACCACAAACTTCACCGTGGAGTCTTGCACGCTGACGGAGTCTGCCCAATCACCCGTGGGGCCCTGATCGATGCTGTAGATTTTTGCCTTCAACGCCCCACTGTCATCGTGTAGGACCTGTAGGACCATCCGCAATGGTTTGCCCCGAGGCGGCGTAATCGTTCCCTGCCAGTTTCCAGCGACGTCCTGAGCATGAAGGCGACAGCCTGCGAAGAAGATCGCAATCACGCACACCCAAAATATCTTTCGATCCAGTTCCAGTCGCGGCCTCATGCATGTCCCTTTCAGAAGTCGTGATAACCGTTTGACAATATTCATCCAAGCGCGGTCGAAAACTACCGGAAGTCCCATTCCAGGTTGAACAAAGCGCTATGGTGATCGTTTTAGTGCATTGACAGGAACGTGAGACAGATGTTGCAGTACACGCCTCCGGCCACTTCCGAGAATGCCGTTGCTGCTGACCGTCTGCTTAGGCTGAAGCACGTTGCTCGACGCATAAACTTTTGGCAGACACGCCCCGCCGATCTCTGGCAGGCGCACAGGAAGCGAAAGGGACACAGAGACTAGCATGATGGTGAATGCGCCGGAAATAGCAACGCCCACGATTCCCAAACGAGCCACCAGAAGAGGTCCTACTTGCAGAGCCGTATCGTGTAGAACATTTCGCCAGACTGCCATATATTCCTTCGAGCCTTTTCGGATAGCTCCCATAAGCTCTTCGCGGATACCCACAGCATCTCTTCCCCATATCGTGCATACAGATCGGCAACAACCTAGATCCATCCTTCTCGCAGGGTCCAGCGAAGCGCTGGCGGTGGATGAGAGGCGTCTACGGTTTCTTTTCCCGGTGCCAATGAACATAGGTGGTGATGAACTCCAGTCCGGTCACGCTTCCATCTGTATTCACGTCGAAGATGACACGCGTTGGATCATCGCGAAGGAAATATTGTGTGTCGGACTCTGGAAATAACTCCTGCGCTTTTGATCCGAGCGGGATCTCCGCCATCAGATGGGCACCTTCTTGGGTGACTTTGATGAAATCGTAAGTCCCAACGTAGCGCGGGAATTTCGATGGATCCACGCGGACTACGGTATGCTCAGCCGGCTGAAAATCCGGCCACCCGTAAGCTTGCGCCACGCTGCGGACAATCTGGTCGGAGAGCGAGCCGCCTCCACCACCGTTAGTGAGCACGACCACTCCGTCGCCCGAGGGATACCCCACCATGTCGCATTGATAGACAGCAGACCCGCCATGCTCGAAGTAAATATGCGGCGGGGTTCCTCCGACGTGCACCCCCAAACCCCACCGGATACTCTCCGATGGCCCCATACCTGCCGTCACCATCATTCGTGCCATCTTCTGATCGAGCACACGGTGAGATTCTCCCGCGTATTCCTTCTCGAGCTCGATGACGAACTTTGCATAATCACTCGCTGTGGTCCACAATCCGCCGGCCGCTGCGTTTGGCTCGACAAAATGTGCAGCCGTGGTTCCGCTTGTCCCACTCTCGTCGTAAGCCGTTGCCGCGGTCGCTGCTTTCACGGGAGACAGTGGCGCCTCATAGGTGCTCTGGCTCATTCCAATCGGCGCCAACACCAACTCTTTCATGGCTTCTGCGAAAGGCTTACCTGTAAGCTCGGTAATCAAGAGTTCGAGGATCAGGTACCCGCCATTGGCGTATGCATATTTCTTGCCTGGCTCCCACTCCACGCGAACTGGAGGTGTCGTCGCCGGTGGCTTTCCCTCCAGGATTGCAAGTATCGTCGGCACGCCCTTATCCGGATCGTAGATCATGCCATTATGGGTTCCAATTCCGGAGGTATGGCTTAGTAGCTCACGGACGGTGACGGGACGGTTCTCCGTGAACTCATTGGCCGGAATCTTCCAACTCTTCAGATAGGTGTTCACATCCACGTCGAGATCGATCTTGCCTTCCTGCACAAGGCGAAGAACCGCCATGGCGGTCACGGGCTTGCTCATGGACGCAGCGCCAAACAGGGTCGACGCAGAAACAGGTGGTCCACCCAGGCGTGCCACCCCGTAACCTTTGCGCCAATCAACTCGTTTATCGTGAATCACCGCGATGCTCACACCCGGCACATGCAGGCGCGACATCTGATCCACTAACGTCATTCCTGGGTCAGGACGACCTTTGATTACGGTCAAGTAATGGAGATTTTCTTCCACCGCCGTTTCGCGCCGCGCCGCTGACCCATCACCAGTCTGGCCCATCGCAGCAACGACAAATAAGCTGGCTATCAGCGAAAACCACAAAAGTTTACGCATCACCTCTCCTCGTCACCGACCCTGTAGCTCAGGATGGTTGGCGCCGCATGCCGAAGGCCTAACTACAGCAGTATACTACATAGCCAATACCCAATTTGATGCTTTAAATCAGAGCGCGATTTCATGTGAAGGTAAAACCGGTTTTTCAGACGCCATATACGTACCTGTGGCGGCAAAACCGAACATGAAAAGTGAGGAAAAGAACCCTAGGGAATTGTGAAGATCGAATGAGAGGCGCCGAAAGCCAGCAGAAGATTTGATTCCGATCCGCTTCAGCGGCCACCACAGATACAGACCACTCGGTGCGAGAAACATCAGAACGATCGAGGAGAACGCCATCACATTGTGAAGGGCTTTCATTATCACTGTGAATCGCACAACACTCAGGTTTCCCGACACCTTCCCTGTGTATTGATTTACGAACACCTGTCTCGGCAGACGGCGGTGGCTAGGGATGACGGTAAACCAATACGAC
>DASXLY010000224.1:0-5261 GCA_036495975.1 Occallatibacter sp.
AGAGCGACAACGCAGATCCGACGTGACCTTATGGCTGGCCTCAGTCAAGGGCGGCGAAGGCGATCAACAATCTGTACGGGCTGTAAATCCCCGCCGGCTCTTCAGGGGCTTGGCACGGTTTTCGAATGGTGCCTGCAGGCCGAGGCGCTCAGCGAGCCTCCAATTGCCGAAAACAGGGTCGATTTAATACTCGGCGATTACGCACTTGCGGAGAGCGGGTATGGGTACAGCCGAGTCCGTTGAGCTTGCTCAAGCCCGTCATTATCAATGACTTTTTCAATGTTTCGACATTGTGCCAGACTTCGATGAGCCGATTGCGGGCGTCGCGAACGGCAGTCAAAGATAAATGCCTTTGCGCGTTCCCGCTGCGTTCCATCCGGAGTCAGATCGAACCGGCGTGCGCCGGAATGTTGATGCCGAAGCTCCAGACCCAGGTGTCTCCGCGCCTGACGTAGAACGATGATGTCCAGACCGGGATAACGGGTTGACCAAAACAGCTTCCATCCACAGTGGCATACAAGGTGAGGATTCCGAAATCCGGAGTGAACATCGTCGCACGGGCATCGGCAAGCTGGAAGCTCTTGACGGCGCAGCCTTGCCCCGACCAGGCACTGAGCGTCGAGGCCCGCGTACCGATGTGCGTGCCGAAGATATCGATGAATTGAACCTCCTGTGGCATTAGCGCGTCGAGCCGTTTCGCATCCCGGTCCTTCCACGCATCCCAAATCGCCTGTTCACGGCTCAGCATCGCCTCGGTATTGGCGTCATGGCTGACGGGCCGGTCCCCTGCCGTTGCGTCCAAAGTTCGCTTGGGCAGCTTTGCGGGGTCAACGATGGCCGACCCGGCGCGGAATACGGCTTTCCACTGTGTCCCTTCGAGAACGTAGCCGGTCGCCGTCCAGCTCGCGTTTGGGAGGCGGTCCTCGCCGCAGGAGCCGTCCACGGTCGTCTTATGCGTGATGACGGCCGCCTCGGGTGTCAGCCGGCTCACCTGCGGATCGGAGATTTGGTAGCTGACAATTTTGCAATTCGTCCCGCTCCATTCACGTCTGGCGGCCGCTTTGTCAATTCGCCCCGGCGAGCCCCAACTGACGAACTTATCGGACAGGAAGGTAGACCAGAACTTCGTGTCCTTCGACTGCCACGCGCGATAGGACTCTTCCTCGAGCCCACTGAGTACTCGTGTAAGGTCTGCTATACCGCTGGCGTCAGTGGCCTGTGCATGGACATGACAAGAGGATGCCGAGCCGACCCCAACCACGAACAGCACCAGGGGGGTCAATCCGAACCGCTTAAGCATACAAGCCTCGCAGACTGGGTGTGGTTGCTCCCGGAGGTTACATCGACGCCGGCTGCTCACGCAAGACTCGGGCGCCCATGCCTCGACAGAAAAATTTCCGAAATTGAGGGATTGAGAGATCTCTAGTGCCGTATCCACAGCGCTCCGCGTGAATGGATTGCACGTTTGCACGGATGTCTGCGGCGGAGCGGTGTGGATACGGCACTAGAGATTTGGCGACGATTGAATCATCGCAGGGTTACAGGCCACGGACGTTTTCCATTGTTCGCCCTGAAGGTAGGTGGCAAGATACCAAGTAATGCTTCCCCGACTGGCGTTTCGCCTGATAGGTGCGATCCTGACCGCATCAACCCTGAGTGGCTTGCTCGCCGCGCAGCGTTTCGACATGGTAGGCCACGACCGCCGAATTGTCGCGTTGGGCGGCCTCATGCGCTTCCATCCCGGCGACGACCCAACCCTCGCCTGGGCTAGACCTGACTTCGACGACTCATCATGGTCTCTCATCCGAGGCGACGAGAACTGGTACGTGCAAGGCTATCCGAAGCTCGCTGGTTTTGCGTGGTATCGCTTCGATGTGACGCTGCCCAGCTACACAGGCCCGTTGGCGCTGTGGATTCCGATGATCGCCACGAACTTTCAGGTCTATGCCGACGGACGACTCATCGGCGAGAACGGGACGATGCCGCCGCGCGCCCAGCCGCGCTATGCGCAAAACCTTGTTCTCCCCATCCCGAACGATCTGACGCGATCTGGCCGGAGCCTGAGCATTGCCATCCGTGTATGGCACTATCCGTCGGAGCTGGAGCAGTATGGCGGCATTCAGGATGCCATGCAATTGGGCGATGCGAGCCTCATGACAGAGTGGCAGACGCATCGAAGCCATGAATTGTTTTGGGTCAACACGCAATTCGGCATCGCGGGCCTGGTTTGTCTGCTGGCCGGGCTGGGCTCCCTGTGGCTGTTCTTCATGCGGCCGGCCGACCGCGAATTTCTCTGGTTCGGGGTTTGGGAGATCCTTAACGTTCTCCTCATCCCGGCCTACGACAGCTTCCGTTCGGTCAACGTGGTGGTGTTGATGGTGGGTCAGGCCATCCTGATCGCCGGCCTCAATGTCAGCCTGCCGATCATGATTAGGCACTTCCGCAAGATCAATCGAAGCCGTCTTTACTGGGCTGCCATAGCAGTAGCGCTTCTCGGTTGTGCACTCGACTTTCTCGTCACTTTCAACTGGATAAGCGTCGCGGTTCACTTTGAGATTGGTGCGGTCATGAAGTTCCTGATCGGGGCCTTGAACTGTGGCTTGCTTTTCGAGCCCTCAAGGCAGAGCAAGGCAGAGAAATGGGTGTTCGCCTTGCCGATCGGTTTCTACTTCCTGAATCTCACCTTCAACTACCTCGCATTTGCTCTTGTGGCGCGGGGCGTGGTGTGGGCGGCTCGCTACCTTGACCTCTTCTTCAACGGCATCGCCGACCGGCCATTTCCTTTGGGAACCTACCAGGCGACCGGGATTGCCGTCCAGCTTGCGCTCTTTGCAGTCGTTTTGCTCCGCTTCGCACGCACCCGCAGCGAGGAAGAACGCTACAAGACCGAGCTCGAAGCCGCGCGCATCGTGCAGCAGGTCCTGGTGCCGAGCGAAATTCCTACTGTTCCCGGCTTTGCCGTGGAAAACGTCTACAAGCCCGCCGGCCAGGTGGGCGGCGACTTTTCTCAGATTATTCCCATTGCAGACGGTGGCGTTCTCATCATGATCGGCGACGTGAGCGGCAAAGGGATGCCCGCCGCGATGACTGTATCCCTGCTGGTGGGAACCTTCCGCACACTGGCGCACTATACGCAAAGCCCGTCGGAGATTCTCGCCGCCATGAATCAGCGCATGCTGGCACGCAGCTCGGGGGGATTCACTACCTGCCTTGTTCTTACAGTGAGCGCCGCCGGCAGGCTAACTGCCGCCAATGCCGGCCATATCGCCCCTTATGTGAATGGCATCGAACTCGCTCTCATCAATGGCCTGCCGCTCGGCCTCTCCGCGCATGAGCCCTACATGGAGTCGGTGTTTCCTCTCGCAGCAGGCGAGCAGCTTACCATTATGACTGACGGCGTTGTAGAGGCCCGCGCAACGAACGGCGAGCTTCTCGGCTTCGAGCGAGTGAAGGCGTTGGCGACCCATTCAGCGGATTCAATCGTGCGAGCTGCGCAAAACTACGGCCAGGATGACGACATCACCGTTCTAACCTTGCGCCTCGCACCGGCCTGAATTCGGTGCACTCGGCAGCAGCGATCCAGGCGCAGCGACCACCTTGTGTCGGCGCATTGAGTGCCAATCACTCATTGACCGCCGCTCAGATGCGAAGGCGAAGCTCAGAGGAGAGATTCCGCGGCCGCCGGGCGTGAGTTGAACTCTGGCGTGAGCGAGATCGTCGAGGTGCTTTTGTGGGGGTTTCTGGCCGAGATAGCTGCGTACGATCTGCTTGAAGAGGAGGTTGGTTTCGGCATTGGCCTGGGTCGAAGTGACGCCGGGCTTCAGCCTCCCGATGAGATCGAGGCACTGAAAGAGGTTGCTGCCGAGGCCTTGCCACCCGGGGCGGGCGAAGCCCTTTTCCATCGAGAGGGGAATCCAGAGATCGGTGGATTGGCCGACGGTGATGCCGGAGAACCCGGGTTTTGCAACGCCCACGAGGGTGTAGTCGTGCGACTGAATGCGAATCACTTTGCCCAGTGCGGTGGGATCGCCATTGAGATGACGCTGGAAAAATGAATAGCTGGCGACGGCGACGGGGCCGGCGCCGTCCGTGGCGTCATCGGACTCGCCAATGGTTCTGCCCAGGACCGCCGGAACACCGAGGACGGAGAAGTAGCTGCCGGAGACGAGATCGACATTGGTGATTTGGTAGGGTGCCCCGGCAATGGAGCCTTTTGTGCCGAACTGGCTGCTGTTGACCGCAGCGATTCCTGAAAACGATGTGTCTTTCTGGCGGAAGTCGTGAAAGAAGGAATAGGAGAACAGCCGCGTGTCTCCGTCGGGAACGCCCTGGGTGCTGCCATGGGCGGAGCCGTTTCCGAACAAAACAAGCTCGCTGGGATTCTCGATCGGAAGTGGGCGGAGCATGATAGCGTTGAGCAAAGTGAATATTGCTGTGTTGGCGCCGATGCCGAGAGTGAGCGAGATGATCGCGACGAGGGCGAAGCCCGGCGATTTGCGAAGCTGTCGTGCGCCGTAGCGAATGTCCTGCGCGAACGATTCGACCCACAGTGTGCCTCGGCTTTCGCGGCATTCCTCTTTGACCTGGTCGATGCCACCGAACTCTACACGAGTGAGCCGGCGAGCTTCGCTCTCGGGAACGCCGGACAGGACCTTGTCCGCAACTTGCGTGTCGAAGTGGAATCGCAGCTCTTTGTCGAGATCGGTTTCCAGCTGCTTGCGCGCAAACAATCTTCCGAGCCAGCTCATGAGATTCCCTCCACCGTTCCCTTGAGAATCAAGCCCACCAAATCGGTGAGGCGTTTCCAGTTTTCACTTTCAGCTTTAAGATGAGCCCGGCCTTTGGCGCTAAGCTCGAGGGTGCCCTGCGGGAGATCGAAGCGGCTTTCTGTATTCTGCATACCTGTCGCTTCTACCTATACCTCAGAACGTGTAGAAGGTCAAGGCATCTATGGGCGCTTCGAATACATTCCGGTAAAGAATACAGGAGCGACGCGAGCGTAGTTGACGCATACAGAGCAAAGCACGTTTGCAGCGCTGGACAGCCAAAGCAGTTGCCTTCCTCCATCATTCAGATTTATGATAGGAGTTGTACGCACATTGTATGTACGAGACCTTGGAGGACATCGTGGCAGCTACACTCAAGAGGAGGTCGCCTGTTCGGCGGCAGCGCATCAATTTTCGCGCTTCCGACAGCGAGGAGAGGCTTATCCGGATGGGGGCCGAGAGAAGGGGCGAAAAGGTGACGCAATTCATCGTGGA
>DASXLY010000225.1:0-3992 GCA_036495975.1 Occallatibacter sp.
CGCTCAAGATTAAGCACCTTGATGAGTCCAAACAGCAGGTTGGAGGTCCTCTCCATCGGATCAAGGAAAAGTCTTCCGGATTTCGTCAGACTTTCATGTATGGGCCTGATCAAACTTTTCTTCGCGAGTTCCAATCGCGGATGCGCTGTCTCTGAGAAATGCGTCGACGGCTAAATCGACTCCAGGAAAGATTCGATTCAACCCAACACGTTCTGTAAATGCACTGCGATCAAAAAGATCGCGCACTCGATCCGCGACACGTGCGAAGTAGAGTGCAATACCTTGCCCCTGCAATTCATTTTGCAACTGCTCCAGCATTTCAAGACTGGTCACATCTATTTCCGGAGAAGCTTCGAGGTTTATGAGAACTGCGTGAAGTGATCGGCCTGTTTGCTTCGTGAGGTCGCGCAGGTGGCTACGAATGCGATTCGCGTTTGCAAAAAACAGCATGCCATTCGGCCGGAAGATGAGGAGGTGAGGAATCTGCTCAGCTTCCGGATGACGATCGACATCGACAAAATTCCCGGATCCCGCCAACCTGCCCAGAACAGAATCCTGTGGAACGCTGAGTCTTCGCATCACCGCCACCAGGGTTAGAGCGACGGCGAAAATCAGTCCCTTGAGTATTCCCAACTGCAGAACCCCAAAGAGGGCGACGAGTGCACCCCAGATACTTCCACTGTGAAGCCTCGCATAATATCTGAGCGTGTCGATGTCGGCTAGATGTGCGACAGCATGGACGACAATCGCCCCAAGAACAGCCTCCGGAAGATCGCTGATGAGCGGCAGCAAGTAGGCCAGAGTGAGACCTACAAAAAGAGAAGACGTGATGGTGGAAAGCTGAGTACGCGCACCAGCGCTATCATTGGCTGCCGTCCCCGACATGCCCCCGCCTACGATAATCCCACCGAATAAACCGGATGCGATGTTTGCCGCTCCCATGGCGCAAAGTTCCTGATTGGGATTGATCTCAGATTTATGCTTTGCCGCAAACGTTCGACCGGCAGCAAGAGATTCGGCGGTGAGCACGAGCACGATTCCGATGGCACCCACAAAGACATCCGCCAGCTGATCTTCCCCTATCCTGGGGAGGCTCAGGGAAGGCATTCCAGCTTGAATCGTACCGACGACTTCTACGTGATGCTGTTTCAGTCCGAACCATGAGACAGATAGAACCCCGAGCACAAGAACTACCAAAGCCGACGGCACGCGGGGAGCAACTCCGCCGAGCAGGAACATCACAGCAATCGCGATTGCTCCCACAGCACACGTCCACGGACTCAGCTCTTTGAGCGACGTAATCACATGCCACACCAAATGGAAGAAATTCCCCTGTCCCGCGGAAATGCCCGTGAGTTTGTGGGCCTGCTTCATCATGATGGTAAGGGCGAGTCCGAAGACGAAGCCTTTGAGAACTGGCTTGGAAATGAACTCCGACACAGCCCCCAGCCTGAGCAGGCCCCCGACCACGAAGATGATGCCCGCTGCGATGGCAGCGCCTGAAGCGAGCACAATATATCGTGCGGAGTCACCGGCGGCAATCGGAGCTACGAGAGCGGCCAGCATGGCTGCCGATGATGATGTAGAGGTAACCGCGAGCTGCCGCGATGTCCCAAAGAGCGCGTAGGTAAACATGCCCGCCATCGCGGCGTATAAGCCCATCTGTGGCGGAACTCCGGCAATGCCCGCATAAGCCATTCCCTCAGGGACAAGCAATCCCGCAAGCGCAATGCCTGCAATCACATCCGCTCGTATGGTTTTTGGTGTGCAGTCAGGCAGCCAGTCGCTGATAGGAAGAAACCGAGATATGGCGCGGCGAGACATTCCTTTTTCTCCTCAGAGGCCTCTGCCGAGCCGCACTGATCAGCAGACTCGAAGCGAGCGATGACGATTCTGCACTCGCAGTGTCAATAAATCTCGGGAATGTAATGCGCCTTCTTCATCGGGGCTTGATCGTCATAACGCTTGCGATTGTCTCGGGGAGGCAGCTTCACTTTCTCCCGCGGAACCTTTCCATAGGGAATCTTGCTCAGAAAATGCGTGATACAGTTGAGCCGCGCCTTTTTCTTATCATCGGAACGAATGACGAACCACGGGGCGTGCTTGCTGTCAGTCGCCTTGAGCATGGCGTCACGCGCCCTCGAATAGTCGTACCAACGACCGAACGACCCAAGATCCATTGGGCTCAGCTTCCATTGCCGCAGTGGATCACTGATCCGCGCTTTAAATCGCCTTTCCTGTTCGTCGGGACCGACTTCCAGCCAGTACTTGATGAGAATGATTCCAGCATCCACGATGTATTTCTCTACCTGGGGGCATTGCTCAAGAAAGACGCGATGTTGCTCTTTGCTGCAGAAGCCCATCACGAACTCGACGCCAGCCCGGTTGTACCAGCTGCGATCGAAGATTACGATCTCACCGCCGGCGGGAAAATGGTCAATATACCGCTGCATGAACATCTGGCTCTTTTCACGGTCAGACGGAGCGGGCAGCGCTATCACCCGAAATACGCGCGGACTTACCTTTTCGGTCATCGCCCGGATCGTCCCGCCCTTGCCTGCGGCATCGCGTCCTTCAAAGACGACAATCGCACGAATCCCCTTGTATTTGACCCATTCCTGGAGCTTGCAAAGTTCCGCCTGGAGGCGTCGAAGTTCCTTCATGTACTCCTTATTGCGCAGCCTGTCTCCGTTCTTGTCGTTCTCTTGTTCCGCCATAGCTTGATCACTCCTTTGAGTCTCTGCACTGCCATCTCACCGCAAAATGAGGACAGGTGGACCTCCTCCGACGAGTTAAGGCTAGTGGGCGTATTGAAATCTGGATACTGTCAGAAAAAACAGTCATCGACCGTGGAGTCAGATACTTATCCAGTTTGCGACTCGCTGCTCTGCGAGGAGCCGGAAGTCGAAGTCGCTCGAAGACCTCCGTTGTTCTCGGCGTCTGTCAGATTGATCCGAAAACCAGGCGCTTTGTAGTCTGGTTTGAGGTATTGTTCGGGAATCGCCAGCATGTTCCCATCCCGCAACGAAGAGAAGTGTGGAGTGCAAATCTCAACGCCCGCATCGTTGAACTTGTCCTGGATGTTCTGATGGAGATCCGAATATATGTTCAGTACTTCGCGGGGAGCATCCGTGTATGCATTTAGCTCATAGGTCACATAGAAATCATTCAGCGCTCTCTGCAGTACGAATGGAGCGGGTTGCCGCAGCACTTGTTCGGTGGCAAGTGCTGCGTTGACGAGTAATTGATGAACAGTCCGCCAGGGCGTATCGAAGCCGATGCTGACAGTGGTGTAAAAGATAACCCCAGCCTTCTTGGCCTCGGTGCTGTAGTTCTTTACTGAGCCATTCATCACATTAGAGTTGGGAATCGTAATGACCTCCGCTTTGGGCGTCAGGAGGCGTGTCACGAGCAGAGTCTTTTCGATCACTTCTCCCATGGTGTCGCCGATCTGAACCCAATCCCCAACCAGGAACGAACGCATATAGGTCAGGATCACTCCGGCAATCGCGCTGGCTATAGCCGACGAAGAACCCAGTGACAACAGAACACCGACAAAAATAGAGATGCCCTTAAATGCGGGACTCTGAGCGCCCGGCAGGTACGGAAATGCCACAATCAATGCGAGAACGAAAATCAGAATCCTTATCAACTTTTCCGTCGGCTCAGCCCAATCGGGATAGAAGCCGGGAATCTTCAGATCGCCCTTACAAATTTGGCCGAATATCAGCCGTAGCAACTTGACGGCATAGTTGGTAACGATGGCAATCACGGCAACGACTAACAGCCTTGGCAGGTAGTCCACGGCGCCCTCGCCCAACGTTTCCAATTGCGAAAATACCCAGCGTGTCACCGTGAGGGATATTTCACGCGTTGAGGAGTAGAAGCCCAGGACAATCGTCAAAGTCACTTCACAGAGACCAAGGATGAGTAACCATCGCAGGAAGGTTCCTACGGCCAACATCGTCAGGCCGATATAGCCGAAGTAAAGA
>DASXLY010000226.1:0-24730 GCA_036495975.1 Occallatibacter sp.
ACAGTCGATCGTGTAGGTACGGGCTGCGTGCTTGACGTGCGGTTCCGAGTGTTGTCGTAAGTGTAGGTAAAGTTTCCGGCTGGACCTGAGACTTGAATCAAATTCCCAGCCAGATCGTAGAAGTAGGTGGTGGTGTGTCCAAGGGGATCCTGCTCGCTCTCCTTGCGGCCGTCGTCGTAATAGGTGTAAATCGTCTGCGCCGCATCCGAGGTGCCGAATGCCCGCGTTACCTTCACCTCACGACCAGCACCGTCGTACTCGTGGTGCGTCTGATTGCCCGACTGATCCCATTCATCAACGACGTTTCCGCGGAAGTCGTAGGTCTTATGGGTGTACGTGCCGTCCGGGTAATCCGTTCGGGTGAGACGATTCAACGCGTCGTAAGTATACGAGGTCTTGTGTCCGTTGGCATCGATGTCATATTGCTTATTACCATTGCCATCGTAGACAGACTTCGTCGTTCGGCCCAGAGGGGCATCGGTCTCGATGAGGTTGCCAAATGCATCGTAGGAGTAGGTCGCCGCCGCCGCCGAGGCGCTCGTTCCCGACAGAAGGGGCTCTACCATAGTTACCTTTTGGCCAAGAGTGTTGTAGGTGTAGGACGTGGTACGGCCGAGGCCGTCGGTTCGGCTCGCCATATTGCCGTCGGCGTCGTACGTGAACTGCGATGCCCTGGACGGTGCGGCGCTGATATCGAAGCCGATGGCACCGGACTGCATGGTGCCGTCGTTGTTGAAAGCGAAACTGGCTAGAGTACCGGCACTGTCTGTAACACTTAGGGGATTAAAGTTGACGTCATAGTTGAACCTGCGTATGTTGCCGAGTTCGTCGGCAGTTTGAACCGGTTCGCTGAACTGGTTATATGCGGTGGTGCTCACGATCGGACTGCAGTTGGTCTGTGACTCACTGCTCTGTGCCGGATAGCTGACGGAAGTCCGATTTCCGTTGGCATCATACGTGTAGCACGTCGTGTGCGAGAGCGGGTCGCTCGTTGTCAGAAGGTTTCGGTTTGCATCGTAGGTGTTTGTCGTTATGTGCCCCAGCGCGTCGGTCGATTTGAGCAAATCGCCAAAGGTATCATAGGCCATCGTCGCTGTACCCACGTTGCCACTCCCATCTGGCGGATAGGTGATGGTCGTGGTGTTGCTGGTCAGATCATATGCATAGGTGGTCTTCTCGCCTAATGCATCCGTGACGCTCTCCAAACGGCCGTTAAGGGGTTTGCCGTCAGTCGGACCGTAGTATGTCGTACTCGGCAACTGATTGCCGCGGAAGTCCGTGCCGCTCAAGTAGAAGTGGTTTGAATCGTATTGGTACGTGCTCGACTGAGAGGTGTTCGGATATGTCACGGTCGAGAGATTGCCGTTGTCATCGTATCCGTAGAGGTATTGGTTCCCCTGTGGATCGGTGATCTTCGTGATCCGGCCACTCGAATCGCGCACAAATGAAACGGAAAGGCCGGTGGAACTCGTGATCCCATTCAGGGTGATGGTCAGCCTGTTCCCATTCTTATCTACCATCGATTGCAACTGACCGGTTGCGGTCATGGTGTAGGCCGTTCCCGAAGGATCTGTGTAGACGTACCCTGGAGGCGTCCAGAGTCCTCCACCTACACATTCCCACAACGAGCCATCGGACACAAGATAGTCGAACGAATCGGCACAACCAGACCCAGCTTGTGTCAAAGTGCCGTGCATCCCAGGTTCTGGGGTGAAGACAGGAACATAATACGGAAGGAAACCGTTCGGTTGGGGTGTAAGGTCGAACGTCCTACGCTGTCCCGCAAGAGTGAAGGTGACGCTGCCGCTTGGGTTAACGGTCAGGTTGACGGTGGTCCCGAGAGTCCAGCCGAATCCGAAGTCGCCGCTGGTTCCGGCATTCAAGCTATCGTAGGTCCTCTGAATGTTGATTGCGAGGCCCTTTGCTGGAACCACTAGGTCAGTGACTGTTGATGTAACCCGACCAGGCTTATAATTACCCACGACGGTCACGAGGACAAGGTTGTATGCTGAATTCCCATTCGTGTCGGTCGCCTGTAGAGTGATCCAGTAAGTGCCATTATTCAGACTGGTTGTGTCGAATGTACCAATCTGTTGTCCCGTGCCCGTCGTCGTATTGGAATTGAGAATTGTGACGTTGTTGGGAGCATTGGCCGGATAGACCGTTAGTTCCCCAAAAGCGAGGTTTTCGCCATTCGCGACCGTAATGGGCACGATTCCGGAGACCTTCGCTCCATATGCTGGGCTCGCAATCCAGCCCTGATCGGTTCCCGGTGCAGGATTTACGACGACAGTCACTTGAGCCGAAGTGCTCGCATTCACGTCCTGCGCACTGAGCTCGAGGACGTAACTGCCGGCCGTAGTAAAGCTCGCGGTTGTCGAGGCCTGCTGGGAGTTTGCAAAGGTTACCGTGCCGGGACCGCTGACCTGAGTCCAAGTAGTCGCAATGCTGTCTCCTTGCGGCAGGCTGCTGTCCATGGCTGCACCAACAAGCTGCAACGAACTTGGAAGGATCAACGTAGTTGCCGCATCGATGGATACGCAGAGTGTTCCGCTGCAACCTGAGCCGGTTGCAGTCCCGCCGGGAAGTGTCCAGGGAATGCTGACAGTATTTGAGAATGTGAGCATTCCAGTGATGAAACCAGCTGCTTGAACGGAATCGGTGCCAGGCTTCGCGTCCGTATAGTTGAACGACGCCTGTCCTGATGAGTTTGTTGTCTCATGTAGCTGCTGGCCATTCACTCCATCGACCATCAGGGCAACATCGACGTTGGGAACGCGATTGCCGGAAGCGTCCGTCGCTACCACCGTTAGCGGCGTGGCCAGTTGACCGCCCACCGGTAACGGCTGCACAGAGTTGGGGCTCAGCGTCAATGAACCCACTGGGGCAATGGTCGTTTGGCTACTCGCACCCTGGGTCATTGTGAGGGCAAGCTGGCCGCCATCGCATTCCTGATAATCCAATTCAAACGGATAGTATCCCGGCGTCGGGAAATAGGCCACGACCTGATTTCCTCTCGGTCCTCCGAGGGTAACGTCGTTGTACGCTCCCATGACAGGGAGGTTTGAGAGGGGTGTTGTGGACGGCATGTTCAATGACACGCCGCTTATGCGAGAGGCCCCATTTCCGATACCAAAAATGAATCCGTCGTCATCGTAGAAATTGAATGTCACGTTGCCAGCCGTCTTCACTTCAAAGGCTCCCTTGAAGACGGCCTGGAAGGCATTCATGGGACCAACGCCCGCTTGATAGCCGTTCCCCTGCGCGATGACGCTGCCTGTGTAATTCCCGTTGATGTCCGTCGTCACATCGGTGAACGGCCGTGTATTGACGTCAATGCTCGATGGCGCTCCAGCAACCGCTCCTGAAGGCGGATTGAAGTTGATGGTTGGAAACGTTTGGCTGAAAACAGGCGTTGCAGTCGACAACACATCGAAGGTACATGAAGCATCGGTGATGAAGAATTCACCGACAGCAGTTGTGGTCGAGATCGATTGCACAGGTATAAGCCAGGAGGCAGATAATGCATTGGACTGGGTCAGGGAACCATCTACGATTGCAGAGGCTCGGATCGTGTCATTCCCACTGTTTGATCCGCTGTAGGTGAAGGTCGCCGTACCATTGCTGTCTGTGGTCCCGGTCCCAGAATTGCCGTTGGCTCCTGTGACCGTAAAGGTAACCGCGATGCCTGGCAAAGGGCTCCCGTCTGCATTCTTCAATGTCGCGGAGAATTGCTCCGACGTAGAGGTCACATAAGGCGGCGGTGTTGCTGCTGCGAGAATGAGTGCCGGGCTCTGAGGTGATGGCAACAAGTCGACGATCGCGCTTTCATTGAATGTCGGATCCACTTGGTTTGTCGCCGTTATGGTGACCGTTTGCGGATAGGAAACGGTGCTGGGCGCCGTGTAAAGTCCATTCGACGTCAAGGTTCCTGGTGCGCCGCCGGGCATCGACCAAGCGAATGCACCGTTGCACGAATTCAGTTCGAGAGCGGTGAACTGTTGCGCTTGCTGCGCGTATAGGGTCGCCGCCGGTGGGGTGATACTGATGTTCTCCGGAGAAATCGAGTAAAAAGTCGACGGAGAGCTCTCGTTGTTAAACTCCGTAGCCACCCAATCTGCGGAACGCACGCCGGAGGATATCCGTACTTCATCGACCGAGCCACTGAACGCGCAGCAGCCAGATACCGTAGGAATTCCGCCGATTTTAAGCTCGGTAGTATTGAAAAATGGCGTTCCGCCCCCCGCGGCGTTTAGGACAGGAATGCCATCGACGAACAATTGCTGATCAGCTGGCACGTTGAGGTCCAGGTTACCGCCCGCATAAACTCCGACCACATGATGCCAGTTGCTGTCCACTGGAATGGGACCGGTGAACGACTCGTTTTCGAATTCCAAGCCAACAGTGGATGAATCCTGATACAGTCCGATCCGGACCCCGCCCTCACAGATGCAATTCGATCCGAATCCAAACGCTTCTCCTGAAGCCTGTTTCACCCAAGCTTCCAAAGTGACCGGCGAGTCGCCGCTTGGGTACGCGGAGACGGATTCTGCAGCAAGGTACTGAGCTGAGTTGCCATTGAAAACAACACCGCCGCCGATCTTGCCTGAAGCAGCGGTCGCTGTTCCAGACAACGTATAACCTGCCGAGCCCGAATCCGACACTCCGACGCTGGCTCCATTCCCAAGGTGATAGACCGAGAGATATCGGTTCCGCCACACCCCCGGCTTGTTTTCCTGAGACGAGCTGACGCTCCCGTTGCCGTATCGCATGAAGATCGTCGTGTCTGTGGAATGCGACAGCGAGGGGATACGGATCCAGAATGCGGCTGCACCGGTGACTGGGTTGTAGCTGTCGATCTCGAAGTCTAACGAATTTTGTCCAGAGCCATCCGCAGTGAAGATGATGTCGTAGCCATTTTGACTCTGGACGCCGCCGCCATTTGCGATGGTCGCGAGATAGGGGAAAGTTCCCGAAACCAGAACTGGGAAATCGACCTGATCTGAGTTGGGGACCTTGGTGTGATCGATGGTGATCGCCCGGACATAACGGTATCCGCTCGATGAGCATTGTGCGGTGGAGAGAGTCAGAGTCGCGAAGGCCGACTTCGTCGAGTCAGCCCGGCTGGTTGCAGTAATCGTTACAGTCTGCTGAGTTGGGATGCTCTCTGGCGCGGTGTACACGCCGTCGCCAGTGATCGTGCCCGTTCCTGCGGGGCTTATTGTCCAGACAACCGACGAGTCACTCGCATTGCTGACGGTGGCAGTGAATTGCAATGTCTCGTTGCTGCTCAGAGTCGCGCTTCCTGGTGCAATACTCACTGCGACTGTGGGAAGAAGTGTCAGGATCGCAGAAGCCGACTTGGTTGGATCCGCTTGACTGGTGGCCGTCACGGTAACGGTCTGCTGTGAACCGATTGTTCCGGGTGCGGTGTAGAGTCCGGCCGATGTAATCGTTCCAACTCCGCCCGGGCTGATCGACCAATTGACGGCCGTGTTGCCTGTCCCCGATACGATCGCCGTAAACTGCTGCTGCTGACCTGCGTGGACCGTGGCATTCGACGGATTCACGCTCACCGTCACCCCCGATGCACCCCATGCCGGAGCAAAGGACCCTACCACGCGGACGCGCTGGTTGAGACAATCCCCAATGTAGAGATTGCCGGCCGGATCGAGACCGATGCCTTCGGGCTGTTGCAGCTCAGCTTGGTTCGCCGGTCCTCCATCGCCTGCAAAGCCCGCAACGCCGGTTCCAACCACTGTAGTGATGATGCCGGTTGAGGCGGACACCATGCGTATCACGTTGTTGCCCGAATCTGCGATATACAAATTGTTCGCTGCATCGAGAAGTATATTGGCGTCAAGGTTCAATGCGGCGCTCGTTGCGGGACCGCCATCACCGGAATAGCCGACGGTTCCGTTTCCGGCTACGGTCGTGATTGTTCCGTCCGAGGCCTTCACCTCTCGAATGCGTTCGTTGCCCCAATCCTGGATATAGAGATTGTTCGCCGAGTCGAACGCAATGAATGCCGGCTGGTTCAGTTCTGCGGCGCTCGCCAGGCCTCCATCGCCTGCGAATCCTTGGGTGCCGTTACCAACAACAGTCGAAATCTTGCCGGTCTGGGCCGAGACCTCTCGAATTACATTGTTCAGAAAATCAGCAATATACAGATTCCCAGCCGAATCAATCGCCACGCCGACAGGATTGTTCAGCGCCGCGTTCGTCGCTGAAGAGCCGTCGCCTGAATACCCGGCCGTGCCGTTTCCGGCGATCGTCGTGATGATCCCTGAAGTGTCCACTTTGCGAACGCGGTTGTTGCTCGCGTCCACAAGATATAGATTGCCGACGGAATCGAAGATAAGGTCCGAGACCGTGTTGATCAAAGCGTTTGCCGCCGGTCCGCCATCGCCCGAATAGCCAGCTGTGCCATTCCCAACGACGGTCGTTATGTTTCGAGTCCTCGAGTCCACCTTACGAATAGCCAAGCCTCGCTGATCGCTGATGTAGACATTCCCCGAAGCATCCGATTTCGAAGTCGACAGAAAGAGAAGTTGGCTGTCGACCGCAGGGCCGCCATCGCCTGAGTAGCCTTCATAACCGTTTCCGGCAAAGGTGCTAATGACTGGGGAGCCAGAAGCAGCCGAAACCGTGATCGAAACGGATAGCGCGGCAGATGCGTAGTTGTTGGTATCGGCTGGCGTGAACGTTGTTGTCAGAGTCTGGGTTCCGGGCAGAAGAACAGTTCCGGCCGCTGGCGCGTAATCGAAGATCCCTGGGATGCTCGCGGTCGCATTGAGCTGCGTCGTGGTCAGCGGAGTGCCATAGGTGATCGCTGCCGGATTAGCCCAGCTGATAGCCGGTACGGCTTGATTGACGGTTAGCGCAACCGTCGCCATCGCCGGGCTATAGTGTGCAGT
Source organism: Occallatibacter sp. (assembly GCA_036495975.1). GTDB lineage: Bacteria > Acidobacteriota > Terriglobia > Terriglobales > Acidobacteriaceae > Telmatobacter. The sequence continues at coordinate 6,918 of DASXLY010000226.1, forward strand.
GTCGTTTGGAGTGAAGAGCACGGAAAGCGAACTCAGCCCCGCCTGAAGGACAGAGCCTGCATCCGGTGTGTAGGTGAACGTGCCGGGTACATTGGCCGTCGCATTCAATTGTGTGCCGCTGAGTCCCGTTGAGTAGGTGATAGGCGCAGGGTTCGCCCAGGTAATTGTCGGCATTGTCGTCGCGGGTTCACTGACGCTCGACCCGACTACCCGAACTCGGTCGCTTCCGCTGTCGGCGATGTAGAGGTTCCCTGTGGAATCCGTGCTGACGCCCCAAGGCGTAAAGAGTTCCGCATTGACGGCCGGACCGCCATCTCCGCTCCAGCCTTGCGTACCATTTCCGGCAATCGTCACGATGGTTCCGGTGCCCGCCACCACCTCGCGAATCACGTTATTGCCCGAATCGGAAATATAGAGGTTGCTTGCGGAATCGATGGTTATGCCGAGTGGATTGTTGAGCTCAGCGTTCGTTGCAGATTGATTGTCGCCGGTATAACCTTGAGTGCCATTTCCGGCGACCGTCGTAATCATTCCAGTCGTGGCGTCCACCCTGCGAACGACACTGTTGTTCATATCGGTGATGTACAAATTGCCGACTGGATCGACAGCCACACCATAGGGCCAGTACAGTTCTGCACTCGTTGTTGATCCGTTATCACCGGTGTAGCCGGGTACCCCATCACCGGCGATTGTAGTGATCACGCCGGTAGCCGCCGACACCTTCCGGACCCGCATGTTGTATGGGTCCGCAATGTATAGATTTCCAGCCGAATCGACGCGCACATCGGTCGCACCTGAGAAACGAGCGCTGGTAGCTGGTCCGCCGTCGCCCGAATAGCCCCACAAACCAGTGCCGTCTCCAGCCACGGTTGTGATGACGCCCGTTGAGCCGTCGATCTTGCGAATGACGTTGTTGCCATTGTCGGCAAAATAAATGTTCCCAGACCGGTCGAGGCAAATTCCCCTGGGCCAACTGATTGCAGCGTTGATAGCAGGCCCACCGTCGCCGCTATACCCTGACGTTCCGTTTCCGGCGATTGTCGACATTTGACCGTTCGCGGCCGATACCTTACGGATAACCGAGTTCTGGAGGTCAGCAATGTAGAGATTCCCGGCAGAGTCCACCGCTACTCCGTCCACATTGGACATCGTTGCACTGACCGCGGGACCACCGTCGCCGTCATATCCGTAACCATCATGTCCGGCAAACGTCGTGATCATGCCTGCCGGTGCAATTGCGAGCACGGTGAGCGACACCGATGCAGATGCCGTCGTGTAATTGGTCGTGTCTGTCGGGGTGAAGGTCGCCGTCAGCGTCCGCGAACCAGGCAATAGTATGGTTCCTGCGCTCGGGCTGTAGCTGAATGTGCCTGCAACATTCGCGGTTGCGTTCAGCTGGGTTGCGCTCAGCCCAACTCCGTAGGTGATCGGCGTCGGAGTTGACCAAGTAATCGTGGGCACGGTCTGCCCATGGGCGAGAGACAAGAACCATTGAGAGCAGACGAGAATCGTCAGCAGAATGAAGCTGCGTCGACGGCTCGATTGATCAGCTGTTTTCGCGCCAAAGGGAACCGGCAAAGTGGCACACGAGCGTGCGGAACGCATCGATCCTCGATCTTCCGCTGCGCGCCGGAGCAGGAAACTATGAGCTGCTAGCGAACGATCCGCAGACCTCTGGCGGTTCGACGCAAAGAATCCGTGTTCCGACGTTCAGCTTACTTCGGAATTGTGGTCGAGCAAACAATGGAAACTTCACAAACTGAGAATTGCTGCCTCACTGACCGATTTCGAAGATCGGGGTCGAGGCTCACTGAATGGGGAAGTAGAAACCACGATAGCACCGCAGTTTTGAATTGCCGAGATGACTTTTTCCGGAGGGACGTACAACTTACGGGTGATCGATTGGATTGTTCGGAATTGACAGCAACCAAAATTGTCAAAATGGGATTACAGTCAAAATTGCCCCACCTCCTCGAGCGAAAAACGAATTGTAGAAAACGTTTGTGACCATGAGAGTAGATGATCGTGTGGGATCGTGCTGCTGTCTCTTGGTCATCTTGACCATTGAGCATTGCACATGTTTATTTGGAAGCATTCAACCTGGAGGCAGAACATGGGAGTATCTGCGCAACGGATTAGCATTCTTTGCATATTGTTCGTCGGAATTAACATCCCGAGCCGATCTCAGTCCACAAGCATCTCGTACGGCACCAAATGTGAGGTTTGCCATGGAAGAACTGGCCTTGCGGAAACATCAGCAGCGAAACGTCTCGGGGTTCTCCCATTTACAGATGCGAGTATCGTCGCAAAATCAGATTCCACACTGATCGGAATCATCCAGAATGGTTCGGGTAAGATGCCATCTTTCAAAGACAAACTTACAGACCAGGAGCTCAGCAATCTGATCCAGTTCATCCGCCAGACGCAAAAGCAATAGACAAACTCGTGGTGACAGTGGCTGTTCCACTAGGCGTGAGGTGAAGAATAGGCTTTGATCGTAATCACTGCGTTTGAGTCGCAAGATCGAGGATGCAGCCATCTTGACATCGGGCTTTGTCGGGTATATCGAAAGACTCACCCCGTGAGAAATTCTTCTGCGAGAGAGTGAAGCCGAGATTCATCACTCGCCTTGTCTACCCAATCGGATAATCAGTGACTCTGTTGGCATAAGCCCTGCCCTTCTTTATATCCACACCTGTCACACGTAGCCGCCACGCGCAGAGTGCTTCGCTTACGCCATAATGATGTGCAATTTCCGCTATAGAACGACCTGCAGTGTGTAGTTGGACTAAACCCTCCCGAGGGAGGAGAAGAGCGGAGGCCAGCCAATCGGCCTCCTGTTCCTGCTCATCCGAATAGTCACCGAGAAGCAGTAATCCGGTTCCTGAGACTTCCACGCGCATTGGAGTGTGGCGCAATTCTACATGTGCGAGTTCACGCATCAAGTCGTTGCGCTGCCGGGTAATGGCGTGCGCCGGATTGAGAGCAATGGAGATTGTTCCGTCGAAGTGGAGCGTCATTGCAGACCAGCAGTCGCCATCTACGATGGTAAGCTGAGAGACATTCCGAGGAGAAAGTCCAAGCTTTGCGAAGTCTAGAATTCGAACGTTGAGATGAGCGGCATAGGCCGAAGGGTCAATTGGTGAATTGAGGAGTACGCCCAAAACCTGGCGAGCAGCACCGGCGCGTCGTTCCGCCTGCACTTCGAACCCGTGCCGCATCGATCACCGACCCGCTAGATCTTCAGCTGCAAGAATTGCTCTTTGAGCCGCGAGAATCAGTTCGCCTAGAGCTTTGGCGGTTTCGCTTGTTACGGTCTTTTTCTTCTTGAAGTGAACCACTGCCCGAGGTCGCGCCGACGCTTCGTTCGTATCCAGGCCCAAGAATTCGCGCGGATCCCGGTCGAGCCATTTGCAAAGGCTTGCAAAGGTCTGCAAATCTGGTAGATGGCCATTCTCCACCCTTGAGAAGGTAGCTGAGCTCACACCCGCGTCAATCGCTGCCGCGCGAATGCCACGACCACCCCGTTTTTTTGATAACAAGCGACCGAAATCGCTCATCTTTAGAGCCATCCTGCCTCCGCAGCAATAATGATGACGAGAGTTGAACTCCGTGATTTCGCCGCCTAATGGACGAGAGACACATTGCAGATAATGCGATCCGTCTCGTCCGTAAAACTCACCTACATCATAAGGCAGAAATGCCAAAGCACTAGCAAGAAGAGAGGGGACGTCGCCTCTTTACGCTTGGAGTGCGAGAGAGGTTCTACTATCTTGTCGAACTGCGCGGCGGAGCGCGAATCAGCAAAAACGTCCTCAGCAGGATTCGCTCTTGCGGCCTGCGTGTCAGAGGATCCCAAATGACCAAAACCGCATGTGCTGTTCCCAGTGGGCGTAAAGACGGTGAGGGGCTTCGTAGGTCTGGATTTTGCAATTAAGCATCACGAGAGCGCAAGACTTCAGAAGCTCCGGGAACAAGTATTCAGTTGAATCTCCATTCGGGATTTTAGATGAGGGAGCAGGGCATAGCATCTGGTGTTTGACCAAAGGCTTGATCGCCCGAGTGCCTTCCCCTGTTAAGATACGCGCCTTTCACAAGACGAGAACATACTCAGTTCCTATACAAAAAATGGGACAAGGGACTGTTGCAGCACACAAGGTAGACGCGGTGATTCGGAAGGTCAGGGATGCGACAAAGGACACACAAGAACGCAGGCTCACGATTTCGGAAGATTTCAAAAGCGTATTCGTGGGTGGCAGAGGAACGATACCTTTGTACCCTTTACCTGAAGCTCTCCAATGGGACACACTCTAGCCGCCCAATGAACGTCTCGGGCCGAGCTACTACACGCCACTGTGCTTTATGCATTGAGGAGATGCCCCACATGAGACGTTTCTTGCTAGGCAGTATCGCTTTGTGCCTGTTCTCAATATCGGGCACGGCTCAGTATCCCGGCGTGACCTCGGACGGAGCTAATGGCCTCACGATCACGGGGAACGTGGGAGCCGCTTCGGTCAATGCAAGCGTCAATACGCAGCTTAACCCGATGTCCGCTCCTTTCAATGCGACAGGCTCTGGCACAACTGACGATTTTCCAGCATTTCAGGCGATGCGCACGGCTTGTCCTACTTCAGGATGCTCAATGGTTCTTCCAGCGAAGACATTCGCCATCACTGGCGGCATTTTCGACGTTGCAGGTTCGTCGTCGTCATCTGCGCCTTACTCCTCGCTCATCGGTGCCGGAAGAGGTTCAACAATTAGTTGCTCTCCGGCAACAACTCAAGAAGCATGTGTTCGCGTCTATAACGGCGCTCGGAGCACGATTCAGAATCTGACCATTAACTGCAGTTCTAACGTCACCTATTGCATTGAATACATCTCGACAGGTGCGGCCGAAGAAGGTGACCTGCGAAATGTTTCTGTGAGCGGCGGACAGTATTCCATTGGTGTTAGCCCCACAGCGCATTTTGATATTGCGCATATAACGATGAGCGGTGTGTCCTTACATGCGGCAGCAATAGCGGACTTAGTTGTGGGGGATGGAGTTCAATCGAATGTGCTTGATATTCAAGGTTTTGGAATGACCATTGATACAAGCCTCGGTGATGGCGTCTTGATTCGAGGCGGAGGCTGGCGCTGCTATGGCTGCGATTACGATTCGAATACAGGTACTGACGTAAATGTCACAACACCGCCTGACCAATACATCGTTTTGTCGGGAGGAAGGTCAGAGAATTCGACTCAATATTTCAAGCACAACGTTGGTTCGTCTGCATATATTCCCGGTGTGTTAATTGAGGGAGTCAGTTGGTTTGGAAATTCTTCATCTTCAACGGCCATCTCCGCTAACAATGGCGAATCAATAACCATCCGAGATTCCAGATTTTCCAATGCGGCTGGAAACGTCACAATGTCCTTTGGACATACGTCCACATCGCCTACGGTGGTCACCATGAAGAACGTAGGCATTGCTAATACTGGATGGGCAAGCGTTCTGACTGCGATGCAAGCGAATGCGGGAATCCTGTTGTCTTCGTGTCAAGACTACTATGCACCGTCGTCGTTTGTTGGCTCCCCCGGCTCGGGTCTTTGTTTCAGTCCAAATACGTTGATGTTGAAAGGTGTTATTACAACAGACTCTTCTGGTGATGTTACGACAAACGGCAACTTAAGCTCCAACACGCTCGTTGCCGACCCGGTGGGGGGATTTGGAAGTTACAGTAATAGTCTTCTATATTCGGCTTTTGATGGGTCAAGTCTCGGAACAACATGGGGAATCCCATTTCCTACCGCTTTGACCTGCACAACCGGGTCCAACACCGACCCATTCGCGAGGGCGACAACAATTGAGACTTGCACGGCAGCTAATCCGATTCCCGGTGGCACGAATGCGCAGCAGAACCAAGCGGGAACATCAACCTCCGGTGTCTCGTATGCAGTGAGCATCTACCTGCGCGGTCATGTTGGTGGAGAATCTGTTTCTATGGGCGTCGCTAACGCGAGTGATGCACAACGCGCTGTCACTCTACCGAATGACACTGCATGGCACAGAGAATGTGTTCTTGTGACTCCTACGTCAACACGTGCGACTATAGCCGAATGGGTTATTAATACGCCCGGAGCCGCTGTAGACGCTTGGGGGGTACAGGTTGAACAGGCTCCATCGTGCGGAATTTATGTTCACACCACGAGTGCCGTTCAATCGCTGGCTTACGGCTATGTCGATAAGGGCGACCCGATTACCAGGCCACCGGCGGGAACCACGGCCAGCATCGGCGGTTCGGCACTGACTCCTGGCACATGCGCCACAGGGACGGTAACGGTAACGGGGGCTACTACCTCAATGGCCGTCGTGGCAACTCCGACCTCATACCCCGGTGATGCATTCGATTGGAAGGCGTACGTCTCTTCATCTAACACGGTGACGGTCTCGGTATGCACCAATCTTGCCGCTGGTGGAACACCAACAGCGTCGGCGTACAACGTCCGCGTCATTCCGTAGTAGAGGGAAGGGAAAGAGGCACTCGGGCTTTCGAAGGAAAAACGAGACGACCGATGCCTATATTGATGAGACTATGTCTTCGGTGTCAAAGGAAGCGCATTCTCAGGGGACGAGGCACACCCCTCGACTACATAAAGGAGCTTCGGTGGGACGCTCCCTACTCGCCTGCTCAGACAGCGTGGGTCATAACGCGAGATCTTTGCTCGGCTAATACATTGAGGTCGCCGGTTTGATAGCTGGCTTCACTGTTTTTGCTGCCGGGTCAAGTCCATTCGCAGCATCGATTTTGAATGTCGCAGAAGCGACCTGGCTGTCTGTCGACCCAGGTAGCACACCGACTGCCTTGATCGTCTCACCGTCTTTGGTCTGAATCGGAGATGAATAGGTACTTGAAGCTTTGGTGGGCATTGAGTTGTCGGTTGTGTAATAGATCGTTGCCCCGGGGGTGCTGCAGATAATCGAGACTATTGGAGCTGTTTTATATATTCCGTCTATCGGATCCATAACCGGAGTCGCAACTGTCTGGGAGACGGCGCTCTTGCTTGCAGCGCTTGCCTCTTGTTGGAGTTCATCGAGTCCGCCCGCTATGGTGCCAGCATAATAATATGCAACCAAATCGCGCTTCGCTGCTGACAGTGGATACGTGGCGACATCCTGTGTAGTCAAATTCGAAACGATTACAGTTCTTATCTTCTCCCGCCGGTTTGCCATCGCGACTGAAAGAACCTGGAAGGTCTGTGAAGCAAAGAAATTCTTATCGACAGACTGTCCGATTCCGCCTATGCCTGTTCCAAGAGCACTCAAAATCGTCTTAGTTGCTGAATGTGTAGTGATGGAAGCAGCGGTGGAAAGGCCAAGCGTCAGGGAGTCAAAGCTGACAGCTTGCATTGCTTTTCCGGAGTGCAAGCGAATATCGAATTCGCCATAGACCTTGTCAATTTCGCCCATTAGCGAGTAAACAATCGAGTTCCGATCTTCCTTGGCTTTGGCGAGGTCTTGTTCCGCGCTTAGCTTGGCCATGTCGCGTCCATAAGGAGTTTTGTCGGAGCTGGCGGGTACTGACTGATTGCTTAGGTAGTCGCGATCAGTGATGGGGGCGAGTCTCGAGGGCGCCTCAATGGAAGTACTGCGGTTACAGCCTGTTACTTGAACCAAGTTCACAACAGCAAGAAGTGTGAAGACTAATTGGGAGGGACCCCTCGGTGGCTTGCTTGTCTGTGGCATTGGCTTCATTGTCGACCTCACAGTTGGATGTGGTCCTAGGCTACGCATGGCTGCACTTGAGAATCCACTCCGATCATGCAGACGAACCATTGTCTATAGGTTGCATGCCTTCGGCTCTGTCCGATATAGCAAGAAACGAGATGCGCAGCCAAAACCCTTTTGGCTGGCCGAGAGCTCGAGTGAATTTTCGATGCCGCCCTGTATTCTGACACGCTCATTTTTCTTGCCTCGCACCTCACGCGCGTTTGGAAACGAAACCGAACCAATTCATTTCTCAAAACGCCAGAAGTCGCTGGGTTGATGAGGTTTCTTTTGCGAATCCATTCCTTGAGTGCTGTATAATCCAGCCACCCCCTCCGGAGGCTCAACTGACAAACTACGCCTCAATTTCGATTGAGGAACTTGTGCGCCGTTGCTCTGCCTCTGGTGAGGCCGGTGCCTGGGAAGAGTTTGTGCGTCGATTCCACAAGCTGATCGCGGCAGTAGTTCTGCGAACAGCGTCGCGATTGGGCGATTGCTCAACCCAAACCGTCGATGATTTGATTCAAGAGACCTATCTGAAGCTTTGCGGTGACAGTTTCCGGCTCCTTCGCGAATTTGACCAGCGCCATCCCGATGCGTTTCTCGCTTTTGTCAGAGTAGTCGCGGCCAACGTTGCCCGTGATCATTTCAAGTCTCTTCACTCGAAAAAACGAGGGCAAATGCAAATTGATAGCATTTCGGAGGAGATCGTCCCTCCGGCCGCAGAAGAGAGCGATGGCGGGCCTAAGGCAATTCAACGCGCAGTTCTGCTCCATGAGGTTGAGCGGCACCTCGACCTGTCTATTGCCGGTCCGGACCAGGATCGAAACGCCCGGATCTTTTGGCTCTACTACCGCACGGGACTATCCGCTGGAGCGATTGCAGCTCTGCCAGGGATCGGCTTAACCACAAAGGGCGTCGAGAGCCTAATCCTGCGAATTACCAGAGAGCTCAGGCAGATCGAAAGGCCCAGCAGATTGCGGAGACACATCTGCAGGTCTGTGGACTTTGCCAAACGCGAGTTCGAGAACAAGAAGGCGCCCTTGAGCGACTGGCCTTCCTCAAGCCTGATGCACCCGCTGCAAGAAGTCTAGAATGCCCGCCTGACAATGTATGGATCGAAGTTGCAGCAGGAACGGCAATGCAGGATTCGGAAAGCTATTTGAGCCACGCGGCCACTTGCGAGCACTGTGGCCCTTTGCTCCACGAGGCAGCTATGGATCTGGTGACGGAGTTGACGCCGGAAGAAGACTCCATAATCTCCAGTCTCCCAAGTTCGTCAAAAGCTTGGCAGGTCAAGCTTGCTGCTCGGCTTAAGAGAAATGGCATTGCGGAGGCTGCCAAACGATCTCGCGCGGAGCCACGACCATTTTGGCGGGCACTTTACCTTTCACCGGGTCGCTTGGCTTTCACGCTATCGGCAGTTGGAGTGATTGCAGTCATGGTTTGGTTTGCGGTCCAGAAGGCGATTAGCCGGTCCCCGGAACAGTTGATCGCTGACGCCTACACCGAAAGACGGATCTTGGAAGTACGAATTGATGGGGTGCCCTACGTGCCTCTTCGTCAGGAAAGGGGCTCGGATGCTGGGAGCAGAATGAACCGTCCCGCCTTGTTGAGGGCCGAGGCAGAAATCGCAGCAAAACTGGAAACACACCCAGATGACGTCCGGTGGTTACAAGCAAGCGGACGAGCCAACATGTTAGAGGGTGATCGAGCAGGGGCCGAAGCTGCGCTTATCACGCTCGAGAAAGCGAATCGTTTGGCACCAGACGACGTATCCGTCTCGATCGACTTGGCGAGTTCCCACATTTTGCTTGATCAGCTTCTAACCTCACCAAGCGACTGTGGACAGGCGATTGAGATTCTAAAGAGGTTGGTATCGTCCCATCAAGGCGGAGAAGTAGCGCAATATAACTACGCGATTGCTCTGGAGGGGATGGCTCTCAAGCGCGATGCGATACAAGCATGGCAAGACTTTTTGAGGCAGTATCCCAATTCGGGATGGGCAACGGAAGCGAGTAGCCACCTGGTCAAGCTCCAGCAAGAGGTTAGTGAACGCCAAATGCGAAGCGATTTGCCATTGATGCCCGTCGATGAAGTGGCGGGGGTGTTCCAGAAACAGGATGAAAACAGAATTGCGGAAATCGATTCCCGAATCGAGGAGTACCAGGATTCAGCTATTCAAAACTGGTTGCCGCAATTCTTCGCCCCAAGCACGGGCAAAATGCCACTAGTGTTGCAATCCGAGGAAGCCCTTAAAGGCCTCGCACGGTTACTTTTGGAACGACACAACGATCCTTGGCTGCGAGATCTCTTGAAGGCCGGTCGACGTTCGGCCAAGATCGGCGAAGCGGTCCGCTTGTTAGCCGACAGCTCGGCAAAGGCTGAATCGTCTGACGAGTCGGTGGCCGAACGTAAGGCGTCAAGGGCACTTTCGCTTTTTCAGCGATTTGGCGTCGGAGCAGGAGAGAAGAGGGCACAACTTGTGCTCATTCTTGTCCAACAGTATGGTCACCAGAACTGGCCCTGCGAGTCGATGGCGCAAGCGATGCTACGCGACCGCGCGCTGCCGAGGTATCCATGGATCTTTGGTCAAGTCTTACTGGAAGTCAGCTTTTGTGCCAGTGCAAGCGACAAGCTGGCTTCGCAGGCGGTGAGTTCGGCATTAAAACTGGCGGATACTCATCGCTTTCCTATTCTGACTCTGAGGGCCACGGCCGCAGAATCCGGCCTGTATTCCGCCCTCGGAGACTCTCGTCAGGCTTGGTCCGCAGCACAAAAAGGGTTGCTGACCTTTTGGCGCGGAACCTATCCCAACCTCAGGGGATACAACGCATTGATTGCCATGGACGAGATCAGGTCGCCACAGGAGAATTGGTTTCTAGATGCAGCCGTCCTTCAAGAGGCGATGCCCCTGGTGGAGGGAGATCCTCGAACCACGATGGTTGCCGTCGGGGAGGCGCATCTTGGACGTGCCCTGATGCAAACACGAGACTTCGAGGGAGCGGACAGGAGCTTCCGCAAAGCTGAGCTTCTTCTCAAGGAATCCGCTCCAGGCCCACAGCGAGATGTCCTGAGCACGGAAATCGAGCTCGGTTTCGCCAAGGTCGATTTGCTTCGGAATAATCCACAAGCATCTTTGGATCGCCTTCAGCGGATTCGGCCGCTTCTCTCCACGCTCCCGGATGATCTTCTCGCGTTAGACTTTTTTCAAACGAGCGGGATCGCCGAGCTTCACTCGAATCGTCTCAACGACGCGGAACGAGATTTGAACTCGGCAATCAGGCTGGCGGAGAAGGACCTCCGCGAGGTGGATTCCGAGAGCGATCGCTGGAAATGGAGCCACCAGAATGAGACGGCTTATCGTACGCTAGCAGAACTAAAACTTCGCAGCGATTCTGCTCAGGCGCTCCGCGATTGGGAGTGGTACAAGGGAGCTGCTTTGCGTGGCTATAACCAGGCGTCAACGCCAAGCTCCGGCAACCCCGCCGAATTTCCCACCGTTGACGAGAAATTAGTCGCGTTTCCCGGAGTTAACGGAGGCAGCGCGCTAATCTCCTTCCTTCTCTCGCCCCAGGGATATACGGTCTGGGTCTGGGATCAGAATGGCATTCGAGAGAAACGGATGCAGATCGAAGGGCCGGAATTGACCTCTCTAGTGATGAGAATGACGGAAGAATGTTCCGATCCGCGTTCCGATGCTTCAGACCTTCGCCATCAAGGGACAATTCTCTACCAAAAGCTCATTTTGCCGATTGAACCGTGGATCTCGGGTGAACACCACCTGATTGTGGAGCCGGATGGTGTGCTGAAGACGCTTCCCTTTGGGTTATTGGTGGACTCGCGCGGACTATATCTAGGAGACCGCTTCTCAATCACGATTTCTCCCGGAGTTGTTTATCTGAACCGGGCGAGACATTGGCAGCCAATTACAGCGGCGAGTGCTGCGGTCGTACTCGGAGATCCCAAAGCATCAGGCTGGATGCCGCTTCCGGATGCGGAGCAGGAAGCGCAAGCCGTGGCTGCATCCTTCGATCATTCACACCTGCTGATGTCGGAATCTATGTCCGCGCCAAGTCTTGTCAGTGATATTGCTCAAGCGGACATATTCCATTTTTCGGGACATGCTCAGTTTTCAATTGAGTCTCTCGGCCTTGTCACAGGAACTTTAGGGACCATCGACCCTGCTCTGTTTGACGCGGTGAGGAATGGCCGCACCGAAATGGTAGTTCTGTCGGCATGTTCAAGTTCTCGTGGCAGGACTGGCTTCTTTGACGATGACGACAGCATGGTTCGCCGATTGATGGGGGCCCACGTCCCCGAAGTGTTAGCCAGCCGTTGGACCGTTGACTCTACAGCCACAACACTGCTGATGGAAGGGTTTTATTCAAAACTCCTAGTGGGAACGCCTCCTTCAGAGGCGCTCGATTCTGCTATGCACGCCGTCCGCGCTCGCTCGGAGTTCTCTCACCCTTACTACTGGGCTGGGTTTTCGGTGTTTGGCAAAAATTGACCCCAGAAAGCGAAAGGAGAAATCAGGATGGAACACACACATCAATCTGGTGAATCATCGGCTATTGCGCTCTCTATTTCGTTCATAGGCCCGCTAGTCTTTGATTTCATTCCCCAATTCGGGGGCAGTGGAGTGATCATTTACGCGCCCTATTGCCCATACCACGTTGCTGGACTTTTTTCTTCCATAAGATCGTACTCGGAGACCGATCTTTGGAAATGCTTGACATACCAGAATCCGGAAGGCCAGTTTGAACGTGCCTACAGAATCAATGGAGCGGGCATTTCCCGGAATTCCAGCAAGCCGACGGTAATTGGCCCGAGTAACTCAACAAATCTCACCAAAGATGTACTTAGGTCTACTATTCAGTCGCTGCCGGGTTCAAAAAGCCTCAGCCCGCCGAAGGACAAAATCCTCTTCAAATTCTGGGTGCCGACACCGCAATTTGTGTTCCCTCTTTATATCGATAAGGTTGAGATTGTCGACGGATACGACACAAAGCCGAACGACAACAAAATTGCACCATATTGTACCGGGCTTCGATTCTTCTACTCATGGGATGGTGGGACACCGATTAATATCATCCTTTCAAACGAAAGCACTCGTGACATTACCCCTCCCGTATTCGCAGAGGTTCCAGCATCAGCAGATATCCAGCTACGCTACGAAGGGCTTGGTCTCACGGATGAGAACGATCCTCACTCTGATTCGCGATCCTGCTTCGCAAGCACAACCATGCTTGTCGGCGCGGAGTCTTGGCTAAACTACGGTGACGGAAGGAGCAGCCCATCAAATCGGAGTTGCAGCGGACGTGAACAATGCGCTGACCCTGACCCGTGTGGGGCGTACAAAAACGGAAGGCACGGTGCCGAAATTCATAGTGGCGCTGACTGCCATGCTCCAATCATCGTGAACGGCTTGATGTAGAGACCTCAAACAAAGTTGGCCAGAAATCCCTGGGCCATAAAAGGCGCGTGCAGCGTATCAGTCCTACATCACAGGGTTCGATTCGCTGCATTCGTCCTTATAAGAGGGAATGTGAGCGCGAGCGTTGTTCACATTGCCAAATCGGAGAGAGCCTAACAACGCCGACGCGCTCGCCCCGTAAAATCCCATCGGCAATGGTCGTCCATTCCACTCCGTAAACGCTCTAGAGTCCATGTGGTGTTGTTATCTAAACAATACGCGAAGAACATTTACACGAAAATATCAGGTCTCGGTGGCCTTCGGCCGTCCGGCGCGGATTCCATTCAGAATTTAAGCACCTAATTCTGTAAACCTCAGTCCGCGCGAATTCCAAGATCGTTGTGGCACACACTCGACCTTTCATTCGGAATGCGTGAAGGGGATACCTCGAATTTATCGTTCCTAGAGCTAGCCATATTCACCGCCAAGGAGGTTTTTAACATCATGGTTAGTAGGAAGGCTGCATCAGTTCGGCAAGATAAAAGATCCAATCGCGGCGTCAACTCAGCCGACCCGCTTTCAAGTCTTTCCGTCCGAAGGCCATCACGGCATGGAGCCTATGGTTGGGTTCGCGATTTGCCCGATACACGCGATTTCCTATATGCTGCGCCTCTGATCCGATTTCCCCAGGGATTGCCGACTTCTGTCGATCTTCGATCAGAATGCCCGCCGATATACGACCAGGGTCAACTTGGCTGTTGCACCGGAAATGGGATCGCCGGCGCAATCCAATTCGACCAGCGCAAACAGGCGAACCCTCAATTTACTCCTTCTCGCCTCTTCATCTACTACAATGAGCGGGTAATGGAGGGAACAGTCCCCCAAGATTCAGGCGCACAGGTACGCGATGGGATCAAGTCGGTCGCAACGCTTGGCGCACCTCCCGAGCCCGACTGGCCCTACGATATTTCAAAATTTAGCATCAAGCCGCCGGCGACCGCATATTCAGATGCAAAGCAAGACCTCGTATCATCCTACGCAAGGGTTGCACAGAATCTGCAACAGATGCAGGGATGTCTTGCAGAAGGTTACCCGTTTGTCTTTGGCTTCACCGTATACGAGAGTTTCGAAAGTCAACAGGTCGCCGACTCAGGTGTTGTTCCAATGCCATCATCCGGTGAAACCGTGGTTGGAGGTCACTGCGTCGTTGCAGTTGGGTATGACGACACTCAACGGACGTTCATCATTCGTAATTCTTGGGGCACAGATTGGGGAATGAAAGGATATTGCACTATGCCCTATGAATATTTGCTCGATCCACATCTTGCGAGCGACTTTTGGACAATCAGATCAGTTACAGGATAAGGCATGGCAGCTCTATTAGATCAGGCCCACGGAAGCAATGAAAGTGAATACCTTCAGTTCTGAGCTCGCTTGGGAAAAAGGTGCCTCCGGAGGAGTGAAATGAATCCTGCAGGTCTCTTCAATGTGGCGACTAAGATCGAAACGCCCTTGATGTTCGCAGCCTTGGTCGTCCTCGTGCTATTTGCCTTATACAGATCCAGGTTGTCAGACGCGAATGCGAAGAGAGTGTTCATAATTGCGCTTGTTGCGATCATTTTGGGCATTAGCGCCGATTTGCTTCGGATCAAGACTCAGCCGCCGACACGATACTGGGTCGACGGTCTCGTCTCTTCACCCCCGGAAACCAAGCGCGGCGTGCCACGGGCTGTAGTTTATCTCGCAGCGCACGGAGAGATGGGTATCCTTTCGACCTGTTCCGATCAGTCTGGCTACTTCAAGTTCGAGATTCCTTCCAAATCCTTCGGAAACGCCGCGCAGATCTGGGCGACTGCACCCAACTTTGAAGATTCTGCGGTCACATCCCTCAAACTCGCATCGAGCTTAGACCTCCAATCGATTGGACTGAAGGCTAGCTCTCCAATGTCAGGTAGTATACAAACCGCGTCTGCCGTCATTAGGAATCGAACACCTGATGTCGCTCCACAACTGGCACACCGTGTACAGAGTGCGAACGCCTGTCTGAATGGAGACTGGCCTGAGCAGTTGGCAGGGCGCCCCGATCAAGCGTCTACAATGAAATGGCATTTCTCTGTTCAGGGAGACTCGATGAAGATCGTTCGCCAAGACAGCTTTGTGTCAGGAACTTTCACTCGATCCGAAGACGGCTGGAAGGGCGATCTGAATTGGGGGAATGGAACTGTCTGGCCGAACGTCATTTTGACACCATCGGATGACTGTCAGTCAGTCAACACAAACCAGTTCTGGTACTACAAACGATAATTGACTCCCAAACCCCCGATGCTCATCGGGGATCAATCTTACGGGTTCCTCGTGAGGACGTGAGGAGTCTTCGAACTTTGCCGCTTTCCAATTCAAAAGGAGGCGATCCATTGGTCGGAAGCGAGGGTCAGCCTTCTCTGGTTGGGGGGTGCCGGCGGCTGAATGATAAGAAGAACTTTGATCATTGGCGAATCGCCTGATTCCCCGCGAAGTTAGCATCGCCTCAGTCGGGGTGAGCGCTTATCGAAACAGATCCGAGCGAATAATAACGTCGTATGTACCACGAATGCGTGCCGAGTTGCCGCCCCCGTTCTCGCCCGTTTTTTTGGCGCAGGCGACGCTGCACTGTTGGATCGTGGAGGATTTCGCCGCACAGAATCCCACAAGGAATTGAATTGGATTACCTGAGCACCGCGCATCTTCTTAAACTCTAACTGTATTCGGGCCAGAACACGGGCCGACTCCCTGGTGTTGGATCAGGAGGTATGGAGATTGAGGCCGCTGGAGTGGGAAGAGAAGGAGACCTACCGCGCGCATGGTCCGCGTTCTCGGTCAAATTTGCAGAGCAACTAGAATTTCTGATTTCGTACGTCTGTCCGATGGGCTTCAAGTGAGCCCCATGCTAGGGTCATTCGCGAGGCCGACTAATCCCTAGCCCCAATCAGATCACTTCCTCAGAATAAGTCTCCTAGAACGCAATTCAGCACGCTTGAGTGCACTCCGGAAGGTCCGACGCCTTCGTTAGATTCACATTGCGGCTACGAATACGGGCAATGCTGCATCAGTAGATTGCTGGAGCAGTTCGATCATTCTAGAGGCCATACCGGTGTACATCGATGCCGCCTGAAAAGCATTGATGCAGATAGCTTCATGTCCGGTTCTCAAGGTACATTGCACAAGCACTCGGAAGGCGCACATCCTGATTTGCAGTGCATCGCTGCGAAGACGCTGAAGTAGGAGTTGATCGACCGTCTCGCAGTTCCTCTCTGCGAATTCCGCCATCTCCAGCATCACTCCAGCATTTTGAAGTAGCTTCCAGACACCTCGTTGGCCACCAATGTTGGCCCAGAGTTCTTCCGGTTCGACCGTGATCCCTTCAAGCCAGAGGTAGTGCAAACTCGATTGATGGCCGCCCCAAGCTGGGCGCAACCTCGCGACGAGCGATTCCCAGGATTGTCCATTCCGACCAGCCAGCCGTACTCGGCATAGGACTAGGAACCCAGCGACACCGAGAACCACGGCGATTTGTAAAGCGATGAACAACTTATAATCCTCACAACTTACGCCCCAACCATGGGTGATCTGCAACTTGGGCGCTTGTGTGCAAGGTTAATGTCTTCCGAGATGCCCATGCCATCGCACGTTGGGATGAGGGCGGCCTAGTTGGTGGGATGTGTTCATGGTTCTTTCGAGTTACGAAGCCGGATAATGCTCTTTCCGGGGACTTTACGCGGGTCTTAACTGCATTCCTTTCGTTATGTTTTCCGGCCATTTATCGCACAAGTGGCATTTTCGAAATCGAGCTTAAGAATGAGATTATTTCTGGCTTGGTCCGCTGAAGCCGTCGCAAGGGGTAAGTGGGTTACGGAGATGCGCTTGTTGATCGCTGTGGATCCTCCAGAATTTCGCAGCTACAAGATCGACGACAACGCGAAATCCCAAAGGTTCTGGACAGCGCGTATTCAGTTGAATCTCAATTGGGATTTCAAATGCGGGAACCGGGGAGACTACTGGTGTCGGACCAGGGGCCCGAGCTCTCGGGGCGCAACAACGATCGACGTCCAACCGACTTGCCGTTGATATCAACATGATTGAACGCATGTCAACCTTGCTTCGGTTAAAGTTGCTTCAGCGAAATTGGAGAGCCTGCTGATCGTGAAATGAGCATCGCTCCGACGAAAACCACGCGCTCAAACGTGAAATCGCGCAAAATGCGAGAAAGGTGTGCTGCATGGCGAACACTTTTGGAACGGACATCCTGATTCAGGCAAACAATCCCGAAGCCGCTGCGGCCTTCTATGTCGAACAACTTGGCTTCGTAGTCACGGGTCGTGAGCCGATGCTCGAACTGGCCGGTCCGCACATTAATCTGTACATCGAAAAAGGCGAACCGCTCGGAGGAGTTCTCGAGGCGACGGTTTCCAACGTCGATGAAGCCACGCGAAGACTAGTTGCGCGCGGCTGCGAGGTCATCAAAGACGAGAGATCCTCTGTGGCGACGGGTAATTACAGCTGAGACGTTTCTTCTGAGATAACTGAAAAAGAATTGTGGAAGCTGTTCCACTACGCTGCAGATGTTCCGAACCAAGTGGTCATAGCGCGGGCAAGTCCCTGCTGGGTCGA
>DASXLY010000227.1:0-274610 GCA_036495975.1 Occallatibacter sp.
GGACGATACACTCGGAATCAAGATTTCCCCCTAGAATACGTAGACGATGCCCTCGATAGTGCGAAAGGGAGTCGGGCAGGTGCTTGTGTCGCATGGCCTATTTTGAGGCCTTGAGGAGTGGGCAATGCAGTTCATGTTTTCGGCCGACCCAATGGCTTCCAATCAGATCGACGAATACTTCAAGCCTCAAGCTGCGAACCTTACTGCTTTCGGTAATCCAGCCATCTTCTCCGTGGAAGAAGACAAGGCCAGCAGCGTCAGAAGCGGGGAGACAATTATCTATCGCGGCTGGATGCTCAACTCCTCGGAGTACTGCCGGATGGGTGTACTGATGGAACAGAAGGGCAGCAAGCTATTGACAAGCCTCAAACAGTATCTGAACACGCATCACATCCCGAACTGGTATCCCATCCTTCGTGAGTACACGCCCGAGACATTCTTCATTGACAACAAGTGGCTGAGCGATGGATGTGACATCGTCGCCGAACTGAAGAAACTAGGTTGGACAAAGTTTTTTCTGAAGGACTTCGTGAAGTCACTCAAGACTGCAGGCGGTTCCGTAGTGAACACGCCAGAGGATGCACCAAGGGTCGTGAAATTGATGGAGCAGTATCGAGGCACCATTGAGGGCGGCCTTTGTGTTCGGAAGTTCGAGGAACTACGTGACGAGCAACGATATTTCATTGTGAACAAGCATGTCTGGTCACCGGCTCTTCGCGAGATTGATCGCCCGATTCTAGAAACTGTAGCGGAACGGATCGACAGTCCGTTTTTTTCCGTGGACGTTGCCCACAACGTGAATGATCACCCGCGTGTCGTGGAGATTGGTGATGGTCAGGTGTCTGATCTTGTGGGTTGGGACCCTGAAATCTTCGCCACGATCTTCAAAGACCTTTAGTTAGTGGATCACCCATCTAACCGGAACTAACCAGCTTCTGCCATTGTGAGGGTTACTTCCGGATCGGGGACAACCCGACCAGAACCCGAGGAAAGTACGCCACTCACTGTTATTCAAAGAAGATAGCGCAACGATGCCAGTCTGCGGTGTCTAATGAGATATGAGAACGCGGCTGAGCATCGTTTTGCCGACTTCAATAGGCGTGCTCAGCGCATTGTTGACCGCTTGGGATATTTACAACTGGCACGTGATCGTGTCGATGGGCATGGCTTGGGACACAGGCGCACCGATATGGCCTTATCAAACATCTGACGTGCTACTAAGATTTATCAACCTTCCCGCCTTTCTCGTTGCTATGCCGTTGGCGAACCTTTTCAAGTTGCTGGCTCCCACCTATCACCTGTTTGTCTTCCCGGCCGGAATAGTTTGGTGGTGGTTTGTAGGGACTAGATTCGACCGTCGAGCGATCAATCGGCGGCATCAAAGGCGCTGGACTACATTCGTTGGACAAACGCTTTGCTCGGGATTGCTGCTGTCGGTGGCGATCGCTGAGTTAGTGAACTTGTTTCACTGGTGGACGAGGTATGGAGGATGGCAGGGGAACCTCAATACGGCCGTTGGCATGCTTCGGTTTTTGACGATACCGATTTGGTTTTTGACCGCCGCTGGCGTAGCTGCTATCGCCGCTAAGACCACTTTAATCGGCCGTTCCTCCTGAGTGACCGTCCACCCGTCAATAACGAACCAGTGAACAGCTCGAGACTCGATTCCCCGACAACTTTTGGCCGATCCCAGCAAGAACTAGCCTCAGCCCGACTATGCGTCGAAAAGCGAGCCCGATGCGTGCCCGGGCTGGCCGACACGGCCTTTGCGCCGAATGGGCTGGATCGTCGTAGCTGTTTTTGCACTCGCTGGAGCAGCTAACAAAGCAGCGATCTCCCGCAATTCAACCCGCGCGCGCCCGATCACATCGCTCGCCTTGTCGCGATGCTTCGCAGCACCTGCCTTGGGAGTCTGCACCGGAGCAGTCGCCGGAGCTTCACTGCGGCGCGCTTGTCCAAGTGCCTGCCGCGCACCTGAGAGCGTGTAGCCCTCTCCATAAACCAGCCGTTTGATCTCCACCGCGATCTCTACATCCCGCTTGCGATAGAGTCGCTGACCCGTTCCGCTCTTGTTCGGCTTCAGCTGCGGAAATTGCGATTCCCAGAACCGCAAGACATACGCCTCGATCTTGAGCAGGCGTGCAACATCGCCGATCTTGAAATAAAGACGATCGGGGATCGTCAGAGTCTCAACGGCGCGCTTCGGGGACGGATGCGATGCCATAGCAAATACAGAGCACCCGCGATAGCCGCAGGCTCACTGCTTAGACGAAGTATAGGCCACAAAATGCACAGCAAGTGAAGCAAAATCGGTGCCGCACGCCGCTACAAGCAACGAATTATGTTGAAAATCCGGACCAAACTCTGAGATTCAGCCCTTCGTTGCCCTGTCCACTGCTTTTCTCGCGGTTGATCCATGCGGCGCCGCCCGCAAATATTGCACCGGCCATGTCCCCGCTTCGCCCAATGCCTCGGCGGCGTGCAACGGGAAATACGGATCACGCAGCATCTCGCGCGCTAGCAGCACAATGTCGGCCTGCCCGCTCGCAATAATGCCGTTCGCCTGCAGCGGATCCGTAATCAAACCCACGGCAGCCGTCGGCATTCCGGCCTCCTTGCGAATGCGCTCCGCAAACGGAACCTGAAATCCCGGCCCCACCGGGATCTTCGCATTGGGCACCTGCCCGCCCGACGAAACATCAACCAAATCCACGTGATGTTCGCGCAACCTCCGCGCTAGTTCCACGGATTCATCCGGCGTCCATCCACCCTCGGCCCAATCGGTCGCGGAAATCCGCATGAACAGCGGCAGATGTTCGGGCCACACTGCCCGAACCGCGTCGGCCACCTCCAGCGGCAGCCGGATGCGATTGTCGAAGCTGCCGCCGTACCGATCCGTGCGCTGGTTCGCCAACGGCGACAGGAACTCATGCAGCAGGTAGCCGTGCGCGCCATGAATCTCCACAAAATCGAACCCCGCCGCGTCGGCGCGCTTGGCAGCGGCCGCAAAAGCTGCGACAACGTCCGCAATTTCCGCATCGTCCAGCGCCTTCGGCACCGCATAGGTCGGCGAGAAGGCCACCGCACTTGGCGCAACCGGCTCCCACCTGCCCTCTTGCGGAGTCAACAGGCGCTCGCCGCCGAACGGCGATGTCATGCTGCCCTTACGACCGGCGTGCGCCAGCTGAATCCCGGCCCTCGCGCCCTGTGAATGGATGAACCGCACAACCTGCGCGAGCTTTTCGATGTGCGCATCTTTCCATATTCCGAGATCGGCGATCGAAATCCTGCCCTCGGCCGTCACCGCCGACGCCTCCATCATCACCAGTCCCGCGCCACCCTGCGCCCGTGCGCCAAGGTGAACAAGGTGCCAGTCATTGGCGAACCCGTCCTCAGACGAGTACTCGCACATCGGCGAAACTCCGATGCGATTCGGAAACACAACAGACCGAAGCTGAAAAGGAGAAAAAAGAGGATTGCTCATGAATTATCCGTTCAAACAAGAGATGCATAACAGCGAAGATCGAAGCAAAGATTCACTTCGAGGAACTAGAAGATCGTTTCTTCTTTGCCGGTTTGGCGGCTCTCATTGGCCCATAGACAGTAATGGCGATCTGCGCTCCAACCTTTGCGGAAGCGCGAACAGCTTCTGCACTAATCGCAGACCAGTAATGACGGTGGCGCGGCACCGCATATATTCCGATGTCGAAACTCTTTGTCTTGGCGCCGTCCCAGAGCCTCCGCTTGCTCGGCGTGAGCGCCTCAACGAGACTGCAAAAACGCAAAATAATCGAAGTTGGAGTCTGTTTCTTGCTCCATCCTATTTCGAGATGGGCTTCGTAGGTTCTGCGCACTTTGCCAACCCGCATTTCGATGACACGATCGCCCATCGCATCAACGAGCGGACGGAGATTGTCAGCCGACCAAATGTCGAGATCGACGTTTGCAAAAGCCGATTCATCCAGCTTGCTGATTGTCATTCATTTTGACCTTTTCTGGATTCCTGCACATATCCCGCACCCCTCAGCACCTTCCCCGGCAACTTGCTCGTCATCTTTCCATCCGCAATCACCGGCACCCCGTTGATCAGCACGAACTCCATACCCACAGAAAGCTGGTTCGGCTCTTCGAACGTTGCCTTATCCGTAATCTTCTCCGGATCGAACACCACCACGTCAGCCCACATGCCCTGCTTCAGCACTCCGCGATCAGTCAGCCGCATCCGCTGCGCTGGCAACGCCGAGAATTTGCGAATCGCATCCGGCAAAGTGAGCGCGTGTTCTTCGCGCACGTACTTGCGCAGAATCCGCGGAAACGTCCCATAGGCGCGCGGGTGCGGATGTTCGCTCCCCAGCGGTCCCTCTGGAGAAGTCCCTTGCGAGTCGTTGTCAATCGAAACCCACGGCTGTTTCAGCGCCAGCACCACATCCGGTTCATCCATGCCGAAGACCGCCACTTCGGTGAACGCCTTGTCCTTGATCAGCACATCGCACAGCGCATCAATCGCATCCTCGTGCCACAGTGCCGCCACATCCGAAAGACGTTTCCCCTGCAGCTGCACCAACTCAGGATTCTGCACAACTGCAATCAAAACTGCCTCGGGGCCGGGAATCTCCTGCCACTCGTTGTCCCAGTCCTCGCCGGCCGAATCCTTGCCGTTGCTGGTCATATCTTTGCGAATCCGTGCCCGCATCGCCGGATCCTTCAGGCGTTCAATCAGCCTTGCATCGCCGCCATCATGCGCCCACGGCGGAACGAACGCCGAAAACGTGTTGAACCACGCCGTGTACGCATAGGTATTCGCGCTCACATCCACACCCTCGGCCCTTGCCGCATCGATGCGCTGGACAATCTGCGGCATCTTGCCCCAGTTGGTCTTCCCCGCCGCTTTCAAATGCCAGATTTCCACCGGAATCTGCGCCTCGCGTCCAATCCGCGTCGCCTCGTCAATCGACTCCAGCAGCGCGTCGCCCTCGCTGCGCATGTGTGTCGCGTAGATGCCACCGTATTTCGAGGCCTCCTTCGCCAGCGCAATCAACTCGTCGGTCTTCGCATAGGGAGCCGGCGCATACTGCAGTGCCGTCGACACGCCGACTGCCCCGTCACGCATCGCCTGGTCCACCAGCGCCTTCATCTGGTCGAGTTGTGCCGCTGTGGGATCGACCTTCGCATCTCCCAGCACCATCCGCCGCACCGAAGTCGCGCCGACATAAGTCGCCAGGTTAATCCCCATGCCTTGCTTCTCGAGCCGCGCAAAATACTCGTGCAGCGTCCGCCAGTCGGGCGTGATGTGCAGATGCTCATAGCCCGCACGGTCGGCCGCCAGCATTGCCTCGTTCACCGGCGCCACCGACCCTCCCTCGCCCGTGATCTCCGTCGTGATGCCTTGGAAAATCTTCGAGGGCAGTCGAGGATCAACCAGAATCGTCAACTCCGACTGGCCCAGCATGTCAATAAAACCCGGCGCAACCACTTTGCCCTGCGCGTCGATCTTCTCTTTTGCCTGCGCACCGGCCAGGTCTCCGATCGCCGCGATATGCCCGTTCCGGATCCCGATATCGCCCGAATACCACGGCGATCCGGTCCCGTCGATGATGTGACCATGCACTATCACCAGGTCAAACGGCTCGTTTTGAGCCGCGATCTGCGCCTGTGTCAGCATCTGGCCCAGGATTCCCACAGCACATAACATCGCGAGTTGCCTGCAAATCTGGCGCATGGTTTCCTTTCATGGTTCGCGAGTTTTCGGGATTTAACCCGGATTCCTCGGGTTTTCACTTCGGCTATTGCCACAGACGGCAACCGAAACACCATCGTAATCTCGGTAGTCGTACAACTTTGCCTTGTGGACTTACAATAACGGCAACAACCATGCTTGGTATCGCCGAGCAGGACTGAAATCATACTTCGGACGTGCATGCTCATCATGCAAGGGAGCCCACGATTCGGAAAAATTATGACTATGGGTCCACTGTAGTGGTCCCTGCCTTGGCACCCTGAGTCCCATTAGGACAGAAAAGGAAACTGTTTTGAGCGCTATGTGGAAACCCACTCAACAAGGCCAATCGGCCCCGACTCCGACTCCCGAGCCTGCCCGTCCCGTGCCCGTACAGCAACAACCCTCTCACGAAACGGCGCGCCCGGCCGCAGCACCATCCTCCTCCGTCGGCGAACAAGCCAGCATCAGCAAGGGCCTCTCCATTAAGGGCGAGATCACCGGAACCGAATCGCTCTTCATCGACGGCAGAATTGAAGGCAGCATCAATATCCCGGGCAATCGCGTCACCGTGGGCAAGAATGGTGTCGTCAGCGCCAGCATCAGCGCCCGCGAGATCGTTGTGCTTGGCAAGCTCAAGGGCAACGTCAATGCCACCGATCGCGTCGACATCCGTGCCGAAGGCGCGCTGACCGGCGACGTAGCCGCGGCCCGCATCAGCATTGAAGACGGCGCGTTCTTCAAGGGTGGCATCGACATCCGCAAGCCCGATGCCAAGCCGACCGCCGTGCACAACGAGAAAGTAGCTGCGAACTCGTAGCTCCCGGCAGCCTTCCGCACGAAAGACCCCTGCCTCGGCAGGGGTCCCGGTGTCTTGTGGTCCTGAGACGCTCTCGGTTTCTGGTCAGATAAACTAGCCCCCTACCCCGCCAGCTCCGCGATGTCCCGTGCTCTCGAGTCTGACGTACTGTTCCTCGGACCAGTTACCAGCAGCGCGAACCCAGCTAGCCCCGCTGCCCGGTCACGCCAGCCGCATCCGCTTCCTGATCACTCCCGGCAGCGACGATCCCGTCTTCTTCAGCACCCACATCGCAATCCCCGTCCACAACAGCCCGCCCGCGAGCAACACCACCAGGTCGCTCAACCTGGTACGGGCAGGCAATACCATCCCCGCCAGCCACGAAAACACGATCCACGTCGCTGCCCCACCAGCGATCCCCGCAACAAGGCATCGTCCCAGTTCGCGGTAGTCCAGGCTCGCCAGCGATACCATCTGCCGCCTGTGCAGCAGCCCCGCGATTGCCAGAGTCTGCATGGCGATGCCGATATTGGAGGCCACCGCCAGCCCCATCGCTCCGAAGCCGTGAAACAACGCCACGTAAATTGGTAACGAAATCGCCGTCACAATCGTCCCCGCCGCCATCGGCACAAACGTGTTTCCCGCGGCATAGAAGGCGCGCGAGTAGATAGCCTGGGCCGACCACATGCACATCGAAATCGAAAAGACTGAAAAGTACGCGGCGCACTGCCCGGCATCCGCACGCGTGAAATGCCCACCGGTGAACACCAGGTCAATGGCCGGCTTCCCCAGCGCCATCATCGCCGAAGCCGCCAGCAGTCCCAGGCACGCCACGCGCGAAACCGAATCCGCCACCACGTTGGCAAACTCGTACCGGTTCTCCTTGGCCCACAAGCTCGCAAAAAATGGCATCGACGCCGCGCCCGCAGCCTGTGCCAGCACTGCCATCGGCGCCGTAAAAAACTGCTTGGCGTAGTTGAACTGCGAAACCGCACCGCCAATCTTCGATGCAAAGTGCGCGATGATCCAGTTGTCGGCCGTCACCAGCGAAACACCCGCCATCAGCGGCAACGAAAGCCGCACCCACTCCCGCAGCCCTTCGTCGTGCCAGTCGAGCATCGGCCTGTAACGCGTTCCCGCCCGTCTCGCGAACAACCAGTTCAGGAAAAATGGCCCGAAGAACGCTCCAGCCACGGTTCCGATGGCCAGCGATGAGACCCCCAGCTGCTTCTCCAGCAGCAATCCGCCCGCAATCGTCCCCATGTTGTAAATCAGCGGCGACACCGCCTGCACATTGAACTGCTTGCGGACCAGCAGCACGGCCCCGAAAACTCCGCCTGCAAAAAAGAACAACTGTGCCGGCAGCAGAATGCGCGTAAGTTTCACGCACAGCGCGGCCTTCTCCGCGTCGTACCCATTGAACTGCAACCGCACGAACAGCGGCGCGAAGATCTCCCCAAGCAGAATCGCCCCGCCCAGCACCACGTACATCGTCGTAAGAATGACCGACAGCGATCGCTCGCCCTCTTTTTCGCGTCCGGTCTCGCGATAACGCGTCAGGATGGTGACAAATGTGATCGAAGCCGCCCCGCCCACCAGGAAGTACGAAATCATGTCCGGCAGCACGAACGCCCCGTTCAGTGCATCGGCCTGCATATCGCTGCCGAACAGCCACATGATGTACTTGACCCGAACCAGCCCGATGATGCGCGACAGGAATACCGACACCATCAGCACCACCGTCGCGCTGAACGCCGAGTGCGCATGCGACGGCCGCAATACCCTCATCGCCCGCGACAGCAAAGAAGCCGATCCCGGACGTGGCTGAGTTGGCAACGATTCTTCCACTAGCTCGATTCTACCGGTCTTCCAGATTGCCGCGCGCCAGGACAGCCACGACTCCATTCCACCCGGTACAAATCACGACAATAGCCCGAAGATTCTCCCCCGGTTTCCGGTTTTCTCTTTTCGCTGCATAGCCGATTCGGTGTAAAACGGTTCTCACATGACTCCAGGAACATCCGATCTGAAAAAAGAGATCTCTACTCTCCAAAGCGCATTCTGGCCCTTCTACCTTTTGTTCTTCCTCTCCGGAGCGCCCGCACTCCTGTATCAGATCGTCTGGCAACGGGCGCTGTTCACAATCTACGGAGTGAATATCGAGTCAGTAACAATCATCGTGGCCATGTTCATGTTAGGCTTGGGCCTCGGCAGCATCGTCGGAGGAAGACTCTCTTCGATTTCCGGCATGCCATCCCTCCGCATCTTCGGACTCTTTGAGCTCGGCATCGCAGCATTTGGAATGATTTCGCTTCATCTCTTTCACGCGGCAGCCCAGTTCTCAGCTGGCCAATCCAATCTAGTGACCGGTTTTGTCACCTTTGCCCTCCTGTTGATCCCAACCATCTTCATGGGAGGCACTCTCCCGCTCCTCGTCGCCCACCTGGTGAAAGTCAACGGGAACGTTGGGAGGTCCGTCGGATCACTCTACGCCGCAAACACCTTCGGCTCGGGTGTTGCATGCTGGTTGGCAGCCAGTTTCCTGATGCGGACGTTCGGCGAATCAGGCGTCGTCCACTTCGCGGCCGCTCTGAATCTCCTCGTAGGCGCTGGAGCGGTAATTCGCTCCTTTGTAGTGAACGCCAGCGAAAGTGCGACCGGTGACACCGGGGATCGACCCACCGCACCTCGATCAGGCCGCGAGACCATCTCCCTTACGGCCGCTCTTTGCGTCTCTGCCGCGGCAGGATTTGTTGCGCTTGGATACGAAATCATCTGGTATCGCGTCTATTCGTTTGCCAGCGGCGGTGCGGCACCAGCGTTCGCCAAGTTGCTCGCCTTTTATCTAATCGGCATTGCATACGGCTCACTGGCTGTTCACGATGTCTGCGAGAAAAAGCTGAAGAACGATCTCAACCGCACCCTGCAGGCTGCGTCCCTCGTCATCGCAAGCGGGGCAGCGACGGCCTTCCTGATCGAGCCATGCATCGCCGCTCTCTTGACTTGGGGAGTCCCCCTCGATTTCACCTATCCTCTGGTCTCGATCGCCGCAGCCCTTCTCGCTGCAGTGTTTCCGCTGATATCTCACGCGGCAATCGATCCGAATGAGGAAGCCGGAAAGAAGGTCAGCTACTTATACCTGGGCAATATCGTCGGCTCGACCCTCGGGAGCTTCCTGATCGGATTCACGATCATGGACTACCTTTCGACCCGTGGAGTCACGACCCTGCTGCTTGTCTTCGGCTTCATCATGTGCGCCAGCTTGGCAATGATCGTCCGGCCGCTGAAACGCTCTCTTCTGATCGAATCTTTCCTCGCCTGCGTCCTCCTGATCCTGGTTTCAAAACCGCTCTTTGCGCACTTCTACGAACGACTGTTCCTCAAGTCGGACTATCATGCCGGTTATGCTTTTCGCGATGTGCTCGAAAATAGAAACGGTGTCATCACGGTAGATACCGATGAGAGAGTCTATGGCGGGGGAATATACGACGGTCAATTCAATATAGATCCCGTTACCGCGACCAATGGTCTCTTTCGCGTTTACGCGATTCCGGCGTTTCATCCTCAACCCGAAAAAGTTCTCGTGATCGGCCTGGCTTCCGGTTCCTGGGCGCAGATCCTCGCAAACTACTCGAAAGTGAACGAAATGACGATCGTGGAGATCAACCCCGGGTATCTTCCATTGATCCGTCAACGACCCAACGTCACAAGTCTCATCGACAATCCGAAGGTCCACATCGAAATCGATGACGGGCGCCGATGGCTGATTTCGCATCCGGA
This sequence comes from Occallatibacter sp., assembly GCA_036495975.1. Lineage (GTDB taxonomy): Bacteria > Acidobacteriota > Terriglobia > Terriglobales > Acidobacteriaceae > Telmatobacter. Next base: position 10,296 of record DASXLY010000227.1, read on the forward strand.
TCGCAAATTCGATTTCATCTTGATGAACACCAGTTACAACTGGCGGGCGCATATGTCGAACTTACTCTCAACCGAATTCATGCAGATCCTGCATCAGCATTTGCTACCCGGCGGAGTTGCCTACTACAACACCACCAGTTCCGGACGCGTCCAGCTCACAGGCGCAACATCTTTTCCATATGCCTTGCGGTTGTCGAACTTCCTTGCCGTCAGCGACCGTCCCATCGTCTTCGACCGTGCTCATTGCGAGCAGGCGCTCACGAATTACACCCTGGACGGGCGTCGTGTCTTTGATTTGTCGAATCCAGCCGACCGGCGCGTCTTCGACTCGATCGTTTCCATGCCGCTCCGAAACAGCGAAAACATTGGCAAGTATCTCGATCAATCGATTGAAGACAGGTCCAGTCTCCTCAACCGGCTTAGCGGAGACCGTCTCATAACTGACGACAACATGGGAACGGAGTGGCCCTGAGGCAACGATCCGATCTGCCTCCCATGAGCCATTTCTGTACGCGTATCCTGTTTCGCAGGGGGATTTCTAATGCAGCGCACTGCTGCCCTTCTCTTTCTCGTTCTGACTTGGACCATCAGCTCGGCCCAGGCCATCCACGGCCGCGACGGCATCTCGCTTCCCGCGCCCCCTGTTGTCGAACCCAAAACAGTCATCGACAACTACTTCGGCACCAAGGTGACCGACGACTATCGCTGGCTCGAGGACGCCAAAAGTACCGACACCCGCAACTTCATCGACGAAGAGAACGCCTACACCACGCGCTATCTGAAGCAGGCGACGATCCATAACCAGATCCTCGACGACCTCGATCCCCTCGAGCACACCTCCCGTTGGTCCATCCCCATCCAGCGCGCCGGCAACTACTACTTCATGAAACGCCTCGCCGGCGAGGAACAGGCCTCCATCTACATCCGTCATGGCTGGACAGGCACTGCTCCCAAGGGACAGCCCAGCGCTCCAAAAGACCAGCGCCTCATCGATCCCGCCGCCTTCAGCCGCGACCCGAATACCTCGGTCCGTCTCGCCGACGTCTCGCGCGATGGCATGTTCCTCGCCTACCAGGTCCGCCAGGGCGGCGCTGACGAATCCACCATCCGCATCTACAGCGTGGCCAGAAAAAAGCCCCTTGAAGATGAAATCCCCTCCGGCCTCTACAACTCCGTCTTCTTTACCGCAGACGGCAAGAGCCTTTACTACGCGCGAACCGACCGCAAAGGCACGCTGCTCTACCTGCATGCCATCGGCACCCGCAATGCCGACGACAAGCTCGTCTTCGGCCGCGAATTTCACGGCGAGCTGCTCGGTCCCATCGATCTCTTCCGCGCCGAAATTACCGACGATGCCCGCTACCTCGTCATCACCATCGATCGTGGCGTACCCGCTAAGCGTGTCGACATCTGCTTCCGCGATCTCACCAAGCCGGGCTCTGCATTCGAAGTCCTCGTCTGGAGCCTCGATGCTCGATTCTCCACAACCTACGCCAAGGGCGCCTGGTTCGTTCGCACCGATTACAACTCGCCCAACGGTCGCATCCTGCGCGCCGACCCCGGCATCATGCCCGAGGCCTGGAAGACCATCATCCCCGAAGGCAAAGATGTCATCGAGAACTTCGCCATCGTCGGCGGCAAAATCTACGTCAAGCGCCTCCACGACGTGAAATCGGAACTCAGCGCCTACACCCTCGACGGAAAACCGGATGGCCAGATCGACCTCGAAGGCATCGGCTCCGCCTCCGGAATCATGGGCCGCACCGTCGATCGCTATGGCTTCTTCAGCTTCGAGTCATACATTCAGCCGCCCACCATCTACCGCGTCGACACCATGACCGGAAAGCGCGAAGTCTTCGCCGAACCGAAAACTCCGTTCCAAACCGCCGACTATGACTTGAAGCAAGTCTTCTACAAGGCAAATGACGGAACCCAAATCCCCATGTTCATCGCCGGCAAGAAGGGACTGAAACAGGATGGCTCCGAACACCTGCTGATGACCGGCTACGGCGGCTTCAACCTCGCCGAAACGCCCACCTGGAACCCAGCCTGGGCCTGGTGGATCCAGCAGGGCGGCTGGTTTGCCGTTCCCAACCTGCGCGGCGGCGGCGAATACGGTGAAAGCTGGCACCAACAGGGTATGTTCGAGAAGAAGCAGAACGTCTTTGACGACTGGTTCGCTGCAGCCCGTTATCTGATCGATCAGAAATACACCTCGCCCGAGCACTTCGCCATCCGTGGCCGCTCCAACGGCGGACTGCTCATGGGCGCTTCCATCACGCAGCACCCTGAACTCTTCGGCGCCATCTGGTGCGGCTATCCCCTGCTCGACATGCTTCGTTATCAGAAATTCGAACAGGGCCCGCACTGGACCACCGAGTATGGCTCCGCCGACAACCAGAAGCAGTTCCCCTATCTCCAGAAGTATTCGCCCTACCAGAACGTGAAGCCGCGCTTCGACTACCCTGCCATCATGTTCTTCACCGGCGACAGCGATACCCGCGTCGACCCGCTCCACGCGCGCAAGATGACCGCTCTCATGCAGGTCGAATCCAAGAGCGGTCGCCCCATCCTGCTCCACTACAGCGTCGCTGGCGGTCACTCCGCAGGCGTCAGCGTCGAGCAGCAGATCCAGGACGATGCCGACGAACTCTCGTTCCTCTGGACCGAAACCGACAGCCCCGGAAAGGGCAAAAAATCCGCCTCTGCCAACCAACCGTGATTGCTCGTCGTCGGCGAATTCCAATTTGAAACGGATGCAATCCGCAGACCCGACATGGAAAACGCGATGGGACTTTCCGCATGCTGATACTCATGTCGGTGATCCGAAGGCCTAAGCTGAGTGCATGCCTGATCCCGCTCCATCCGGCAATCCCACAAATTTTGCTAGCCTGCTCGCCGCACTCACCGGTGCCGCAAAAGAGCCCGGCGATTCCTGGGATATGAGCGCTCTGGGCGACGACGTGGCAACCATTAGTTACGAGCAAGCTCTGCGCACTCATCGCCGCACCCGCACTGAAGAGCCGCTGGCATGTTCAATAGAGCCGCATTCGCCTGCGCCAACCGCCCCAACGGAAGCAAAGAAAATCCGCAAAACCGCCAGCATCACCATCCGGCTTACCGCAAATGAAAATACTCAATTACAGGAACGCGCCGCCGATGCCGGGCTCAGCGTGTCTGCCTACCTGCGCTCCTGCATCTTCGAAGCCGAATCCCTCCGCGCCCAGGTGAAAGAGGCCGTGTTGCACATGCGAGAGGCTGCTGCGCACGAGCCCAGCATCTCGGTGGAGAAAGAACCCGCATCTGCCGTTCAACGACGCTTCCGATTCTTTCCGCGCTGGACCCGTCATCAGACCGCTGAGGGCTGACGGCTGAAAGCTGAGTGCTTCCGAACCCCTACTCCACTTCCAGCACCAAACACTTCAGATACTCAGTCTCCGGAATGTTCAGTACCACCGGATGATCCGGCGCAGCACCACGTCGTGCCAGTCGCCGCAGGCGCCGGTGCGCATCAGCGGCCGCTGCCGCGACTACACCCTCAAACTCCGCCAGCGACACATGGTGCGAGCACGAACACGTCACCAGCAACCCATGCGCCTTCAGCATCTGCATGGCGCGCAAATTCAGCTCCTTGTACCCGCGCAGCGCCCCCTCCACCGCACGCTTGCTCTTCGCAAACGCTGGCGGATCGAGCACGATGGTGTCGAACTGCTCCCGAGCCGCCGCCCAATCGCGCAGAATCTGAAAAGCGTCACCCTCCACCCAGTCCACTTCGGTCTCAGGCAGGTACTTATCGCGATTCGCCGCAAGGTTCCGCTCGGCGACTTCCAGAGACGCGTGCGACGTGTCGATTCCTGTCACCGACTTTGAAACGCGGGCCAAATGCAGCGCAAATCCGCCCTGGTAAGTACAGACATCCAAAGCCCGACCACCGGGAGACAGCTTCCAGGCATACTGTTCCGCCGCCTTGTAGTTCGCATGCTGATCCAGAAACGCGCCGGTCTTCTGTCCCGAATTGGCGTCGTATTGAAACGTGAGCCCGTTCAGCCGGAACTGCGTCGCCGTCAGCGGGCTTTTGTGAGCCGCCGCATACAGCGGCTCCAGCGACGGCGCCGACAACTCCTCCAACTCGCGAATCCGCGGATCGGGCCGCTCCAGGATTGATGCCGGCTTGATCCGCTCTCGAAGTACCGAAACAATCCGCTCCCGCACCGCCGCCGAATCCAATCCCTTGGCCAGCAACTGCACGATCACCAGTTCGCCGTACTTATCGACCACCAGCCCCGGAATCTCATCCGCCTCGCTGAAGCACAACCGGAACGCGTCGCTGTTAAGCTCTTTGGAATTGAGCTCCGGCACACGTCTGTCTATGGCATCTGAAAGTCGCTCACCCAGCAACTCCAGCCACTCCGCCTCCCCAATCGCCTCTCGCGAAACCAGCCGCAACGCAATCTGCGAAGCCGGACTGTAAAGCGCCGTGCCCAGCAGCACTCCGCGATAGTCCGCTACCGGCAGCAACGCCGGCGCTTTCCCTGGAGCAACCTCGCCCAGCTCAAGCGACTCCACATCCGACGCATAGACCCACACATGTCCCGCGCGAAGCCGGTCGGCCGCACGACGGCTGATCCGAGCGCCGATCAGGCTCTTGTCAATGTGTTCTGGCGTGTTCGCAGAATAGGGAATTCGTTTCGAGTCGTTTTTTGCAGTCTGGCGGCCGGCAACTTGTTCCGCCCGGCCCGGCTTAGTACGACTTCGTTCAGAAGGCGCCCCGGAATCCTTCTCCGCTGGCGCCCTCCGCTTTCGATCAGGTTTCGGTTTGTTCGCCTTCGTCATCTGCTCCCTTTGCGCCGGGTGACGGCCGCAGGGATCAATATAGATCAGTGCCGCTGGCGCGTTTACCGTTCCTGGATGGTTTCCAGGTAACGGCTCAGATTGCTGATCCTGAGCTGCTTTTCCTGGATGTTCGCCCGGTTCATGTTACCAAGAATCGGTCCCCACACTGGCATCAATGCCGAGCCGTGCGCTGGCGTTTCAGAGCCGAACTGCAGGATTGTGACCACGTGTGCATCTGGGAACTTCCCGTGATTGTTCCTGCTCAGCACCGTCAGATCGGTTGGCTGCGTCTTCAGGGCACCTGCGGCAGGTCCGTTTCCACGGCCTTCTGTCCCATGGCACGGCGCGCAATAATTTGTATACATCTGCTTGCCATTTGTAGGGGCGGTCTTGTTAACCGGAATTACCAGCTTGGATGGAGTCTGGTCTGCAAAGCTCAGGCTCACCGCAACCGCTGCGACCATCCCGGCAATTAAGAGGCTTTTCAACATAACTTCCTCGGTTCTGGACCTCTAGTCCGACCGTGACTCTACTCCCGTTTCATGGTCCCCAGGCAGTGATGGCAAACACACTCAAACAGCGTTGAAATCGTAAAGTTCTTATCGATATTGCCTAAAGAAACTACGGTGAATTTCTAATTCTCATAACTTATTTCAGCTCGGGGCCTTTCCCGCCTGGAGGTCCGTGCGGTGTCTATGGGTACCGTTCAATTCCGGGACCCGCCGCCAACCTCCCCAAAGTGGCCTCGGGCTAATTCCGACGCAGGCCAAAGACCGAATATGCGCATTTGACCTGAATCCGCTGACTATCTCCCGTACATTGAAGGAGATTTAGGCCCGGTTCATCCCATTGACGCAACAGATGCCTATAATGAACTATGGCGACAGTCCGGCCGACCACACCGGCAGAGTCTCCCAACGCCACTGTCAAGTCGGTGACGCCCCCCGCGTCTGCCCGCCCCCTTCTCGACCAGGCTGCCATCGATCGTCGATTCGAAGAGCTCCTCCGCCACGTCCAGGCAAACCGTCCCACTGAAGATATTGGACTTATCCGCCGCGCGTGGGAATTCTGCGTCCAACACCATAAGGGCCAGATGCGTGCCTCCGGCGAGCCCTATATCATCCACCCCCTTGAAGTGGCCGAAGTATTGGCCGAGATGAAACTGGACGCCACCGCTATCGCCGCCGGCCTCCTGCACGACGCCGTCGAAGACACCCCGGCCACCAGTGAGCAGATCGAGAGCGACTTCGGCGACCAGGTGGCCCACATCGTCGACGGCGTTACCAAAATCGACAAGATTCAGTTCGCCAACCGCGAAGACCGTCAAGCCGAAAACGTCCGCAAAATGTTGCTGGCCATGGTCAGCGACGTGCGCGTGGTCCTCATCAAGCTGGCCGACCGCCTCCATAACATGCGTACCCTCGAGCACCTTCAGGCCGATCGCCGCGAGGCCATCGCCCGCGAAACCCTCGATATCTACGCCCCGCTCGCCCACCGCCTCGGGATGGGCAAGGTGCGCGGTGAATTGGAAGATCTGGCCTTCCGCTACACCGATCCGGTCAGCTACGAAAAGGTCGCCGAAGCCGTTGAAGCCCAACGTGTCGAGGGCGAACAATTCCTTCGCGGCGTCGAAGACGCGCTCGTCGAGCAGCTCCGCGACAACAACGTCCAGGCCCGCGTCGAGTGGCGCATCAAGCGCTATTACTCCATCTTCCAGAAGCTCCAGCGCTCCAAGGTCACCTTCGATCAGGTCTACGATCTGCTCGCCGTCCGCGTCATTACGCAGGATGTGGCCTCGTGTTACGCCGTCTTCGGCCTCATCCACACCCTGTGGCGTCCCGTCCCCGGCCGCATCAAGGACTTCATCGCCATTCCCCGCGCCAACCGTTATCAATCCCTCCACACCACCGTCATCGGCGATGGCGGACACCAGTTTGAAGTGCAGATCCGCACCGAGGAGATGCACCGTATCGCCGAAGAGGGAATCGCCGCGCACTGGAAATACAAATCAAAAAACGACGTACTCACCGCGCGCGACGAAGAACGCCTCAACTGGATCCGCCAGCTGGTCGAGTGGCAGAAAGAAATGACGGATCCCAACGAATTCCTCTCCAGCCTGAAGATGGATCTCTATCCCGACTAGGTCTACACCTTCACCCCCAAAGGAAAAGTCGTTGTCGTTCCAGCCGACGGCACCCCCGTCGACTTCGCCTACACCATTCACACTGAGGTCGGCCATACCTGCGTCGGGGCCAAGGTCAACGGACGCATGGTTCCGCTCCGTACCAAGCTGCGTACCGGCGACATCGTCGAGATCGTCACCCAGAAGGACCACAAGCCCAGCCGCGATTGGCTCACCTTCGTCAAGAGTCCGCGCGCTCGTAACAAGATCAAGCACTGGCTGAATGAAGACCAGCGCCGCCGCGCCGTCGAGATCGGCCGCAAATTGCTGGAGCGGGAAGCCCGCAAGTTCAAAGTGCCGATGACCCAGATCGACGATCAGGACCTCGCCCGCATAGCCGGCGAATACGGCGTAGCCACCGCCGCCGATTTACTCGCTACTCTCGGGCAGGGCAAGCACTCTGCGCACCAGATTCTCAATAAGCTGGCCCCCGGCTACGCCAATCCACCGGATGGCGGACAGGCAACCGAACCGCAGCAGCCCGGCACCGTCGAACAAGCCATGTCTGACGCGGTGCGCAAACTGCACCTCACCGGTTCCGACTCTCTTCAAGTCGAAGGCCAGAACGATCTGCTCGTCTACCGCGCGCGCTGTTGCAACCCCATCCGCGGCGAAGAGATCGTCGGCTACGTCACGCGAGGAAAAGGTGTCGCGGTTCATGCTCGCAGTTGTCCCAACGTGCAGAACCTGCTCTACGAAGCCGACCGCCGCATCAATGTTGAGTGGTCGCGCGTGGGCGACGACGACAACGGACAAAAGCAGCGCTACCCCGTCAAGATCACCGTCTACTGCGACGACCGTACCGGCATGTTGAAAGAACTCACCGCCGTCATCTCCGACGACAACACCAACATCCGCGGCGTCGACATCCATCACGACGATAACGGCGAGGCCGTCATCGAATTCGTCGTTGAGGCCGAAGACCTGCGCCACCTAAACCGCATGGTTCTTGGCATCCGCCGCGTCCAGGGCGTCCGCACCGTCCAGCGCACCCAAAAGCTGTAGCAGCCCAAAGAGATTGTCATCCTGAGCGACTGAGCGAAGCGAAGGAGCCGACGGACCTGCCCCGGATATCATGTCGATAATGCATGGCATTCGACCACAAAGTTCCCCTGAGGAACGCCGGAAAATAGCCCAGCGTGGAGCGAAGCGGAACCCTGGGACAGCGAAGAACAAGAACCCCAGTCCCGGAGGGACGTCATTTTCAGGGTTATCGGCGGCATTGCTCCATGAATGACGGCGGTCGTCCTTCGTGCCACTCCCCGAGTCGATTCTCGGAATCCCACGGCCGCACCCAGCCACACGCGTTACCATCTCTCTTGAGAACCATTGCAGTTGGAGGAGGCGTTTGAATGGCTGCTCTGTTCTGCGTGTGCGCGATCGTTCTGCTTCTCGTCTGCGCCGTCCTGTTCTTTACGCCGTGGCGAAGGATCGGTTGCTGGCTACTCGCCCTGTTTCCTCTCGCTCTCGATATCGGCATTCTCCTCGACATGGCTCGCGGAATCCGAACCGTCGGCCAGGCAGGCTTCAAGAGCGACGAACGAATCCTCCCTTACTTCCTGGCGCTACTCATCGTCACAGTCATCGCGGCAATCCGTCCAAAATGGGGCTGGCTCTTCTGGATAGCGTGGGTAGTTAACGCGCTCTGCTGCGCGATCGCAGTCTTCCTCACATTCTTCTGGAAAATCTTCAGCTAAGCGATCTCTCTTCACCGTGCTGAAACTCAACCTGGAGCCGGGTGCCCCAGGTCCCTCGCACTTGGGGACCTGGGATAGCTACCATCAAAGCGATGACAAATTCCGGAAGAACACGGGAGAATCTTCTGATCGGCATCCGCGTCCTCGACGGCGGAATGGCCTCCGAACTCGAATACCTTGGTGCCGACATCAATGGCCCGCTCTGGTCCGCCCACGTCCTTGAAGACGCTCCGGAAAAAATCACCGCTGTGCATCGCGCCTATATCGAAGCTGGCGCCGACATCATCGAAACCGCCAGCTACCAGGTCTCGCGGATGGGCTATGCAGAGGTCGGCCTCGATCCCGCCCGTGCCGATGCCGCACTGCTCCGTTCCGTCGCGCTTGCGCGCCAAGCTGCGGCTGCATTTCCCGATCGCCGCGTGCTCATCGCCGCATCCCTCGGGCCCTACGGCGCAGCACTCCACAATGGCGCTGAGTATCACGGCAACTACAATTGCACCTTCACCGATCTCATCGAGTTCCATCGTCAGCGCATTCGGGTCTTCGCAGAAGGGAGTCGCACATCGGCTGTACTGAAGGGTTCGGACTTCACCCCGCACATTCAGAAGGCTGTACCGAAGGGTACGGGCTTCAGCCCGTACATTCAGACCCGAAAATCAACCCGGGCTTTAGCCCCTGAGGGATCATTTCCTGGGATCATAGAAGCTGGAGAGCCTGTCCCCGATCTCCTCGCCTTCGAAACTCTACCCTCGCTCGCTGAATCCGAAGCCATCGGCCAGGCTCTCGCACCACATCCCGAACTCGCCGCGTGGTTCTCGTTCACTTGCCGCGACGAACGACACGTCGCCCACGGTGAATTGCTTCGCCAATGCGCCACCGCCGTCGCGGCCTTCCCGCAGACCGTCGCCATCGGCGTTAACTGCACCCATCCCACACTGATCCCCGCATTAATCGCAGAAATCCGCGACGCGACAGACAAGCCCATCATCGTCTATCCCAACTCCGGCGAACCATGGGACGCGCAAAACCGATGCTGGACCGGCACCAGCGATCCATCGGCATATGGAATCAGCGCCGCGGAGTGGCTCGCCGCCGGCGCCCAGATCATCGGCGGCTGTTGCCGCACCCGTCCCGCTCACATCCGCGAAATTGCAAAACTGTAGCCCGAGAAATCAGCCGCAGCGCGCAGAAAAGCAATACACAATTTGCGTGCGAAGCTAACGTCTTTTCGTCCTGCCAACAATCCTGATCCCGATTGAGAAGCTACTGACAATTTCTCCTTGGGAATGATGAACCTGCACGCACTGCATCAATGTCTGCCCGCGAAGTTTCCTTTATCTCCCTCCATAAAGGAGCCTTAACACAAGCCAGTGCCTTCGATTTTCTTGCCACAAAATTTGCTCAGAAAATTCTTCGGAATGCGCTCAATGCTTGTGTGGGCGAGCCTATAATTCCCGCCTATGGAAAGGAGGGCGGACAATGCCTCAACAGAACCAAACTCCTGAAATGAATAAGCAAATCGTCCAGCGTTTCGTAGAGGAGTGCTGGAATCAAGGAAACCTCAACAGAATCTCCGACTTTCTCGCAGACCAGGTACGGATCCACGATCCGGTCTTCCCTAACTTGAACCCCGGAATTCAAAACGTCAGGAACCACATCGAACTAAGCCGCAGGGCTTTTCCTGATTTGAAATTCACCATCGACGATACGATTGCCGAACGCAACGAGGTCGTCCTTCACTGGAAGGCACATGGAACCCATAAGGGACCATTCCTCGGCATGCAACCCACCAACCACAAATGCAACCTCGATGGCACATCCATCTACAGGCTCGAAAACTCGAAAATCGTCGAAGAGTATGCCAACTGGAACCTCGCGACAATGATGCAGCAACTCGGAGTCGTCGAGATTCCGAAAGAGACAAGAAGCGAATCCACACACGAATCAAAGCAGGAAGTGAAAGCGCGTTGATTCCAGCTTCCCGATAACCGCGGACGCCTGAATTGTCAATGCCTTTCACGGACATCGCGCAACCACATTCGAAAAGCCCACCTTCGCAATCGAGTCGCGGAGGTGGGCAGTCCTCAAACAAATCGCGACTCGTGTCCTAAAGAAGCTTGGCGCTGAAGACTGAGAACTGCGGACTCGAACCAAGAACTCTGAACTCCTACAGCACCTGCTTCGCAATCGTCATCAACTGCATGTTCGACGTGCCTTCGTAGATCTTGCCCACCTTGGCATCGCGATAATACTTCTCTGCCGGATAATCGCGCACGAATCCGTTGCCGCCAAAGATCTCCACGCACTGGCTCGCCACGCGCTCCGCCACCTGCGACGCAAACAGCTTGCACATCGCCGCCTCGCGCACATAGGACTTGCCGGCATCCTTCAACCGCGCCGCGTTGTACACCATCAGCTTGGCCGCTTCAATCTCCGTCGCCATCTCCGCCAGCGCGAACTGTACAGCCTGGAACTCCGCGATCGCCTTGCCAAATTGCCGCCGCTCCTGCGCGTACTTCGACGCATGTCCCCACGCGCCCTCCGCCAGTCCCAGCATCTGTGCGCCGATCCCGATGCGACCCTCGTTCAGCGTCTCAATTGCAATCTTGTATCCCTTACCCTCTTCGCTCAGCAGGTTCGCCGCCGGAATCACGCAGTTATCAAACAGCAACTCGCACGTGCTGCTAGCGCGAATACCCAGCTTGTCTTCTTTGCGGCCGACAACAAATCCCGGCGTGTCCTTCTCCACAAAAAACGCCGTGATTCCGCGATATCCCGCCGCCGGATCGAGCGTCGCGAATACCAGAAATAATCCCGCCTCGCGCGCATTCGAAATCCACAGCTTGCGCCCATTCAAGCGATAGCCGCCATCGGTTTTCTCCACCCGGGTCTGCAGTGCAAACGCATCCGAGCCCGCCCCAGCCTCGCTCAGCGCATATGCCCCCACCGTTCCGCCCGCCAGTTTACCCAGCCACTTCACGCGCTGATCCTCGCTCGCCCAGCGTCGAATCGCGTTCACCACCAGCGTGTTGTGCACGTCCACCAGCACCGCAACTGCGGGATCGACCGTTGAAATCGCCTCGATCGCCAGCACCGCATCGAAAAAGCTTCCCCCCGCCCCCCCCAGCGCCTCGGGAACCTCAATCCCCATCAAGCCCAACTCGAACAGCTTGTCCACCAACCCGCGCGCGAACTGCTGCTCTTCGTCCATCGCGCGAACCGTCGGAGCAATCGCCTCCACCGCAAACTGCCGCGCCGTCGCGTAGAACATCGTTTCTTCTTCTGTCAGCTCCGTCAACGGATGTGGGGAATGGCACTTATCAGGCAAAGGAATCACCCTCCGGCCTCGGAGTTTATCAAATACAGGCAATGGCGGGTGCCCCCATCCATTTCGCCGCCTTTTGCGAAATGGGTGGGAGGCCATCTCGGCTTGAATTGGGGCTGCACGTCACAACCCCAAACAAAAGGGCAGACTCTTTGCGAAGTCTGCCCCTTTCGACTACCTCAAACCAACCGCTAGTCGATCACCAGCGAGAACGACGACTGCGCCGTGATCGCCGAATTCGTCGAATCCGCTCCAGCAAACGTGATGGTATACGTCCCCTTCGCCGGATCGCTGACGGTATTTCCGCTCACTCCGCCTCCGCACGCCGTCAACATCAGCCCTAGCGATGCCAATGCGATCACGCAGGCCAATTGCCGTAGCTTGCGCGACGACTTGCCCAGGAATCCTGCAATCAGCAATCCTGCAAACGCAATGCCCGCAGGAATCGGATTGCTCCTCTTCGGAACATTATTGCTGGCCTTCGCCGACCCACCAGAACGTGGAATCACGTGAAGTCCGCGTCCCTTCAATGCCGCGCCTGTGGTGTTCACGCAGTCCGCTGCATTGGTGTCGATGGTGATTATCCCCGTCACCGCCGACGCGTTGGATATGGTAATGGACCCATCCTGGTTGACGTTGGTTCCCGCAAATACGCACAGGTTGGCGAGCGCCGAGTCGTTCGATGTGGAATAGGTAAGGTTCACCGATCCGGTATATCCACCCGACGGCGTAATGGCCAGGCTCTCACTCCCTTGCGCGCCACGGCTCACCGTCAGAGTCGCTGGGGTCATACCCATCTTAATGGTACCCTTACCCGAACTCGTTCCTCCCACCGAGATGACAATACTTCCGGTAGAGGCCACGTGCGTCGAATCGCCTGCATACTGTGCCACGATAGTGTGCGCTCCAGCCGTCGCGAAGTTCGCCGTGTAGGTTGCGGTTCCGTTTGAGGTCAGGGTTACAGGAGTGAGTGTGCTACCACCCGCGCCGAACGTTGTTCCGCTGCCGTCAATGGACAGGTTCACCGTTCCCGTCGGTGTTCCCGTGCCGTTCGATTCCGCTACCGTGATCGTGACCGTGTCATTGGCACTCACGTCGGGTGCGCTCGTCGCAGCGGAAACCGTCGTCGTCGTACCCAGCAGCGGAGTCGCGTTGGCCGGCCATGCCCCTGCCAGAACATTCAGGTCCACCGAGCCCAGCCCTGTCGCCAGGTCGTATCCCGTGCCGGCCGAAAAACCGCCCGTGGTCGTTCCGCAGAAAGTCGTTCCGGCATTGCAATTGTTATTGCCGCTGGTCACGTCATGAAATGCCGACCCGTACGTGGTTGAGTTCCCCGCCAGCTTGTAGAGCGCGATATTCGCCTGGCCCTGTCCGGCGGTCCACTCTTGTTTCTGGTTGATCAGCGCCAGCATTCCGGCAAAAATCGGCGCGGCAAAACTCGTTCCGCCTGCAATCGTCAGGTACTGGCCGCCCGAAGTTCCATCGCGGAATCCGCTATTGCAGCTCGCTGCCTGCGCCGGCCCGCTGGTGCTCGCCGCAATCCAATCCGACTGGTCGCTGCTGCAGAAAAGATATCCCGGCAGATCCGGCGACGAGTACAACGACACATCCGGCACATCGCGTTTCCCGTCGCTGGGAATTCCCGGCACCCCGGTCTGATAACTCGGCTTGGCAAACTCCGCGCTCACCCCTCCACCGCTGGCGCTCAACCCAAATTGCGCCGAACTATCATTCCATACGACCTCCGGAATGTAGATCTTCGCTGAGTTCAACACATCCTGCGTTCCGTTGATAGACCAGTATGTCGTGTTGCTCGAGTTGTCATTCGCAGTACTGATTGCGGTGCCACCCACCGCGGTCACGTATGCACTGCTCGCGGGATAGTTCACGGCCTCAGCAAACTGCTGCGTTGTCGTCAGGCCGTTGACCGTGTCCCCCGAACATGCGGTCGAACCCTGGTCGCCCGAAGCCGCCAGGATCGTCTGCCCCTGTGCTGCCGCCTGCTGAAAAGCAGACTCAAATGTTGCGAAGCCGCCATTAAGCTGCACTGCCGTTTCACACGCTCCATAGCTGCTGCTGATGATCGGCGCGATCTTCTCGTCGATCGCGTATATCAGCGCACTGAAGGCGCTTTGGTTCGGGTCGTTGCCCACATAGACAAAATTGATCGTTGCACCCTTGGCGATCGCGCCTGACCACTCAACGTCGAGATCCGACTCGCCTTCATCGCCGCCGGACACAATCGTCGAGGTCCCGGATCCGGGCACTAGAACCATCACCGGATCCTTCATCGGAAGTCCAGCCGCGCTCTCGAAATTCTCGATGTCGTTGGTCTGAATTGCCGACTGTCCAACGATGGCAATTGACTGCCCGGTGCCCGTCACTCCGGCGGTATACAGAGGATTGATGTCGTACGTCGTCGCGATATCGCCCGGCGCAAAGAAGACGTTCTTCGAAACACCCGATGTGAAACCTTTTCTTGCCTTGACGTGCATCGGTTTCGGCCTGAAGTCACTCAGGTTCCCTACCGCTTCTACGGTTGACGCAATGGCCGACGGCAGCGATAACACCGTTGACGGTGCAAAATGCATCTCGCCGCTGGTCTTGAAGTAGTGCATCTGGGTCTGGAACGCCAGTTCCAGCTGCCCTACTGTTCCCGAGAAGCGAATCATGTTTTTGCTGCGCGCCACCGAATCGATCGAAAAGCCCTGCTGCTGAAGCCACGTCTGGACCTTATCGAGGTCCGCCTGCGACATCCCGAAGCGCGCCGCAAACTGGTCAGGATTCAGCCACTGGTGGTAAAACGGCGAACTCGGATTCTGCTGCGCCGCCAATAATGCCTCCAGGCCGGCTTGTTGTGCAGCTGTCCGGTTAAACGCGATGCTCATCCCGTTCAGCCGGGTATTCGAGGGCATGCGCCCGGCATCGAATTCAGCGGGAACGAGAGCTTGCTGCGTTGGCTTGAGCTGAGTGACCTCAGCGTTCGTAATTTCGCTTCGGATGCGGGGAGCCGGCGTCTGCGCGCTCACAGCGGTTGCCGCCATCGCGAAGGCAGCAATCCACCCGCATGCCCGAAGCCTGTCCTGACCTTGAAACAGCTTCGTAATCATAGCCATCCTTAGAAACGGAAAGGGAGTTAAGACCAGACGTGAGCCTCCATGGCTCAAGCTCGAGTCAAGCCAATGTCTAGCCGCCCGGATTGGCACGCACTTGAGGAAGTGAATCGAGCCGGCCATCCAGACGCGCAGCACGTACGGGGCAAAACCTCAGCCCCTCTGTTCTGTATAGACTCCGATCCAGAAACAAAGTTGTGAGAGGACAGCCAGTCCCGTCCGCGGAAAGCTGAAACTTCAGGGTTTGCAGTCGCGGTTCTCTCGAATTCCCCCGACGACGGCCTGCCGGCACTCGTGCCCGTCCGCATCGTGGGCTTCCGAATCTGGGCCACGTTGCCGCCTGCCGCTCCATCCCCTCGCACGACGTTCAACTTACACCCAGGAACGTCAGTTCCGCCTCTTCAGCAGCTCCAGTTCCGCCAAGCCCTTGACCGGAGCTACATAGCTGGCCGCGTGCCAAACCACGCTCAGCTTCTCATTGTCGAGCAGCTTGCGGATCTGCCCCCGCGCATGCTCTGCCCACGGTCCCGTCCGATCGAGCTTCAGATAGGCTCTCCAATGCCGCAGCGCCGCCCGGCGCTCTCCCTTGCGCTCGAATGCCAGGGCCAGGTTGTAGTGCGCGTCAGCGTACCGCGGAGCCAATTCCACCGCACGAACATAAGCGGCAATCGATTCGTCCGGCCGCTCCAGCTCATCCAGCACGTTCCCCAAATCAAAAAATGCCAGCACGTAGCCGGGATCCTTCTCCGTCGCGATGCGATACAACTCCTCGGCCCGGACAAACTGCCGCAGATGAAAATAAATGGTGCCGAGATTGATGTACCCCGGCGCATAATCCGGATCCAGTTTCAGCATCTGCTCGTAAAACGTGATGGCGCGCTGCTTTTCTCCCGACTCCTCCGCCTGAACCGCGGCAATGAACAGCTCTTGAATACCCTGATCCCGGGTGCTCTGCTCGCGGCTGGCGCTCACCGGACGAAGCCGACAAACCTCTGGGGTCGCGGTCGGCTGGTTCTCCATCCGCTCAAAATCGAACAACAACTGCCGTCGAATCGGATCCACCATCGCACCATCGCACCGAAAAGCCAGCCGCGTTCCGGTCCGCACCAGCGACGCTTCCTGCAATGGATTCGACATGCCCGCCACCGCCTGCATCGCCGCAATCGAGTGCCGGATTGATGCCGCCGACACATCATCCTCACGCAGCAAGCGCAGCGTCCTGAGTTGTCCGAGATCTTGGAAGGTGTAGGTTTCGCGCTGGGCGATGAGCCCGGCTCTTTCCCAACCCTGCAGCTGGCGGGAACTGATCTGTAGAATCCTCAACACATCCTGACGGCTAAAGCTGGTCACTCTTCAATGCTCCGGTGTTTCCACCCCGGTCGTACTCAGGCTTCGAACTGGGTTCAGCTACTCAATTCCCGATTCGCTCCTGTACGTAGCGCCGAATCAGCTCGCGCAGTTCACTTCAGACCAAGCGACAAACAAAACCGCTCTTCCAACGACTCCCTCGCTCCGGACTGAATGCGTTCCCGGGCTGCCCGTAACCTGCGGAAGTCACTCTACTGCTTGGATTATGCCAAGAATAAGCGTGGATATGACGGGACGAAACAACGTTGTATGAAAAAGTGAGTGGATAACCGGTGCTTCATTTGATTCCGTTGCAGATTTGGTGCACCCTCCACCGCCTCTTCGAAATGGTGTAAATGTTAAAAAGCTCTCTGAGACCGAGGGTTGTAATAGGACATGGCTCCCGCCGTGCCACAAAATCGCAGTTTTGAAAGGACACGACTTCAGAGGCTGCGGAGAATCTCAGTGTTCTCGCTGTTTTGAAATGGCACGACTTTCAAAGGCTGCGCAGAAACTCATTGTTCTCGCTGTTTTGAAAGGTCACGACTTTCAGTCGTGCCGCAAACCCGTAGAAAAACTTGTCGCGGGCTTTAGCCCCTGAGGGGTGTTTTGGGGTCTGAAGGAGTTTTCTCTCAACCTTGTTTAACCTGCGGATCGCTCTTCCCTTCTTCCGCCATCTCCTGAAATCCAATTCGCAGTCAGCCATCGACCCCTCCCCAAAGTTACCTCCATATCCAGAAGCCCACTGCCTCTTGTGCACTCAATGGAGTATCATTTCTCGAAATTTTCCAACAGTGAAACCTGTCCTAAATCGCTTTTATACGAGCGTCGGGCCCACTCGCGAGTGCACACATCTATCCATATCCGCACCCGCAACTCGACCCTGCCGGAGTTAAAAACAAAGCGGAGAACGTTGATGAAGAACTGGCACGACATTGCACGACTTTCGGTGGCACTGACGATCGCAGCACCTTTGGCAGGCTGCGGAGGCGGTGGCGGTGGAAGCACCATCACAAATAATCCGCCGCCGCCCGCCACCTACGTACTAACCGTGAACACCGTCGATCCCACCACCGGTATCACTCTCACCGTCTCGCCCGCCGATAAGAATGGCGCTGCCAATGGCAGCTCAAGCTTCACGCGCACCTACACCTCTGGCGCCGCGGTAAGCATCACCGCTCCCGCCACTGCCGGCAGCCACACCTTCAGTTCCTGGTCCGGATGCACCACCGCGCAAACTCAAACCTGCAGTGTCACCATGAACGCCAATGCGGCCGTCACAGCCACCTACGTCTCCCCGGCCATCACCATCACTCCAGGCTCCGCGGTCATCGGCTCTCAGGTCCAATTCAATGCCGCGCTCCCCAGCGGAGTAACCGGCAGCGTCACATGGTCTATCGCTGCAACCTCGGGCAGTTCGCTCAGTCCCGGCACCATCTCCTCGAGCGGTCTCTACAACACGCCCTATCCCGCTCCCTCCAGCATCACCGTAACCGCGACCAGCACGCAGGACACAACCGTCACCGGCAAAGCCGCTGTTGCGCTCACCCAGCCCGCTCAGTCCTCCGGCCCCGCGCTCACCGTCGATGCTGGCACCGTGACTCACGCCATCAATCCCTACATCTACGGCATGAATGCATTCCAACTTGCCGGCACCGCTGCTGCGCAGGGCAAGATCGCCATCGATCGCTGGGGCGGCGATGCAACTTCGCGCTACAACTACAAGCTCGACGTCACCAGTTCCGCCAGTGACTGGTACTTCGAGAACCACACCGGCACCACCGGCCAGCAGGACACCGGCCAGTTCAACCAGCAGGTCCAAAGCGACCAGGCAATCGGCGCCCGCACCATCGGCACCGTTCCTGTAAATGGATGGGTGGCGAAGGATGGAACCTCATGCAGTTTCCCGAAATCCACTTACGCCAGCCAGGTCGCCTTCGACCCTTACGGAAATTGCGGCGACGGACTCTATCCGCAGGGAACCAGCGCCTGCACCAATGCAAACGGCTGCAACATCACCGGCGTTCCAGCCTCCGCCACCAGCAACACCGTCGATGCGAACTGGACCCAGGCCTGGGTCAGCTACCTCGTCGGCAAATTCGGCAACGCAGCTAGTGGCGGGGTCGCCGTCTACGATCTCGATAACGAACCAAGCTGGTGGGACGCGGTTCACCGCGATGTTCATCCCGCCGCCTTCACCTACGACGAAGTCACCAACAATGGCATCGCTCACGCCGCCGCCATCAAGGCTGCCGATCCCACCGCCGAGGTCAGCGGCCCCGTCATGGATTACTGGTGGGCCTACTTCTACTCAAAGAAGGATGTAGAGAATGGCTGGGCGAATGGCTCCCCCTGCTGGGCTCCGTGGAGCAACCCCATCGATCGCAAAGCTCACGGCGGAGTCCCCTTCATCGAGTACTACCTCCAGCAGTTCGCGGCATACCAAAAAGCCCATGGCACGCGCCTTCTCGACTACGTCGACCTGCATACCTACTTCGCGCCCGATAACCTCGCCTTTTCGACCGCCGGAGATACACAAACCCAGAAAACACGCCTCGACTCGACCCGTGTCTTCTGGGATCCCACCTACACCGATCCGAATTTCCCGCAGCCCAACTACCCCACCGACGCCAATTACGTGGCGCCGCCCAATTGCAACACGCCGCTGCAAGCTCCCCAGGTCATCCGCATGATGAAGCAGTGGGTCGCCGATGATTATCCCGGCACCAGGCTCGCGATTACGGAATACAACTGGGGCGGCCAGGAACACATCAGCGGAGCGCTCGCGCAGGCCGACATCCTCGGCCTCTTCGGACGCGAAGGCCTCGACATCGGCACCCTCTGGGGAGCACCCGATCCCACCTCGCAACTTCCAGGTCTGATGGCGTTCGAAATCTTCCGCAACTACGACGGCGCGGGAGCAGCCTTCGGAGAGGATGCCC
Organism: Occallatibacter sp.; assembly: GCA_036495975.1. Taxonomy (GTDB): domain Bacteria; phylum Acidobacteriota; class Terriglobia; order Terriglobales; family Acidobacteriaceae; genus Telmatobacter. The sequence goes on from DASXLY010000227.1 coordinate 29,735, forward strand.
TCACCTCCACCAGCGCCAATCAGGACAAGCTCTCCATCTACGGCGCGCTGCGCAGCAAAGACGACACGCTGACCATCATCGTGATCAACAAAACCTACGGCGACTTCACCACCACCCTCACGCTCGACAACTTCAGCGCGTCAGGCCCCGCGCAAGCCTTCCTCTACAGCAACGCCAACCTGAAAGCCATCGTGGCTCAACCCAACGCGGCCCTGACTGCTCCCTCCGGCGGCAGCACGGCAAGCTCCCTCTCCACTACGTTCCCGGCCCAGTCCATCACCCTCCTCGTCATTCCCAAGGCCTGACCTTCTCCACCATCCCAATGAAAACCGGCCACTTGTGGGCCGGTTTTCCTGTTCAGCGCTCTGCCCTGGTCAATGGAACTTCGCCATCGAAAGCTGCGTATCCCGTGATACATTGGGCCTTCCCCAGAAGGGTCGAATATGCCAGTCCTCTCCGCTGCAGACACCATCTTTCCCGCCATCTACCGCACGCGGCAGTTCCTCTTCGCTCCGCCATTCCGGTGGGGCACGTTCCTCAAGTTGTGCCTCGTCGCCGCCATCACTGAGGGGCTCGGTTCCAACATCCGTTCCTCTGGGAACAGGGGTCGCCACGTCGCCAACTCCAGGCCGGACTACCTTATCTCCCACTTCTCCCCCGAAGTGATCGTGAGCGCGATTTTTGCAGTCGCCCTGGCGATCGTCATCACGCTCTTCATCGTGTATCTGGTCACGCGCCTGCGCTTCGCCTACTTCCACTGCCTGACCCACAACGTGCGCGAAATCCGTCCGGGATGGGAGCTCTATCGCCCCCAGGCGAAACGCTTCTTCCTGATGAACATCGGTGTCGGCATTTGCTTTCTCATCATCGTCGCCCTGATCGCCTTGCCCTTCGTGGCCGGGTTCTGGCGTTTCTACCAAGGAATACACGATAACGGCGGCCCGAATTGGGCGCTGCTAATTTCCCTCATTCTGCCGTTGATTCCACTCCTCGCCCTAATCGCGATCGCAGGGTTGATGACCGACATCATTCTTCGTGACTGGATGCTGCCCCACTATGCAATCGACGACGCAACCGCAGGCCAGGCATGGCACGAAGTACGGATGCGCATCAAAAACGAGAAGAAACAGTTCTTCGTTTACTCCATCCTTCGTTTGATCGCACCCATCGTGGCCGTTGTGGGCCTGGGCATCCTTCTCATCATTCCGTCTTTAGTCTCGGTAGGAGCAGTTGCCGCCGCCGAGTATGCCGTCCACTCGGCATTCGCCACTTCCAGCGGTTCCGCCAACGTCGCGGGGATCGCAATCGAAGTCTTCATTGGTTGTCTCGCCTTTGCATTTGCCGCAGTCGTCGGCATCAGCCTCGGCGGACCCTTGAGCACCGGCCTTCGCGAATACGCGCTCCTGTTCTACGGTGGACGCTACCAGGCGCTGGAGAACGTCATGTTCCCGCCCTCTCCGGCAAGCTGATAAGCGAATAGCCTGCGACGAAGGTCTGGCGTTGAACGCTAACAGCGTTCCCAGGCTGCGGAGAGAGTCTAAATTGCGGTCTATTTTGTAACAAGGGCACGAGTTTACTCGTGCCACAAACGCCTCAACATACGTGAGCGCTTTAGCCCCTGCGCGATACTTGGATTGCCGAATCGTCGCCGATGCCGCTCTGATCCTTGAAAACCGCTTTCCGAAATCGACGGCCAGTCTTCACGCTTCCGTGTGATTATCGGCCCAGGCCTTCTGCAGCATGGTTGCTGCCTTTCCAACCGGCATTGGCCTGGCTTTCAGCTGATTCCGATAAGCGGCCCATGCGGCGACAAACGCAGAAATTCCCAATACATAAAGCGACAAGCGGAACATCGTGTGTTTCCCTCCGTCTGGCTCGGTTCGATGCTGCATCTCGAGATCGGGATGCGCTGCCAACCCGCTGCGCCCTACTCCTGACGCCTCATAGGCATGGCGTCTTCCCAGCCCATGAACGAACATTTCCACCCCGCGCGGTGTCCAATCAAGTGTGGACCGCCGCAAAGTGCCTGGGCGGAGTGCTCGCCAATGCGAGTGATAGCCTGAGACTGGGAGCTTATCGGATGCAGCGGTTTGCAAGTGCAGTGGTAGTGGCGTCTTCGTTTGCGGGCGCACTCTGCGCGATAGCGCAACAACCGCCGCCAAAGCAAAAGGCCGCCCCAATCATGGTGACAACCGGATCACCCTCTGCTCCGGTACCCACCGCCAAATCCCCGTCACCAACCGGATCTCCCGCTCCCATCAAGCAAAAACCTCTCCTCCCCGATGCCTTTGCAGGCTGGGTCGCTCAGCAGAAGCCAAAGTCCATCGCCAATGCTGCTGACCTCGACAATGCAAACGCAGCAGTTTTGAAAGAGTACGACTGCACCGGCGGCCAAACTGCTGATTACAAGCGTAGCGACGAAACCCTGACCATCAAGGCACTCACCTTCGACGACGTCAGCGGGGCCTACGGCGCCTACTCGTTCTACCGTCAGAACAACTGGCCCAAAGCCGACATCGGCACCGGCGCAACCTCGAACAAAAACCTCGTCCTCTTCTGGAAGGGCAATACCGTCGTTGAGGCGACCTTTTCCCAAATAGGCCCCATGTCTGCCGGAGAGTTGCGGGATCTCGCCAGAGACCTCCCCACCCCCCAGGGGAACCGCTCGCTCCCTCCTCCGATCCTCTCCGTGCTGCCGCAGGGTGCCCTCGATAAGCAGACCACGCACTTTGCGCAGGGTCCGGCCGGATATGCCGGATCGGGTGGTGTACTTCCAGCGCAACTGATCGGATTCGATCGCGATGCCGAGACCGTGACCGCGAATTATTCCCTGTCCTCCGGCCCCGCAACCCTCACCCTCATCGACTATCCAACGCCGCAGATGGCCGACGCTCAGGAAAAAGCCATTCGCGAATACATCAAGGCCGGAAACAAGGCGCAACCGCAGTTTCCTCAGCCACTTCAGGATTCTGACCAGGCCTCCCTTGAAGTCGCGCGCAGCGGCCCCATTGTCGCGCTGATCAGCGGCGACGCCATCCCCGACGAGAGCCACAAACTGCTCGCCCAGGTCCACTATTCACCCGACTTGATCCAGATTCCGCAGCCGGGAGAATCGGAGGTCTCGAAGACCAGTCGCTTCCTCATGGGAATCGCCTCCCTGGTAATCGTCGGGTCCAGCGCTGCCATCCTGCTCGGGTTCTTCCTCGGCGGCGGGCGCGCCCTCTACCGCCTTTCGCGCGGCAGACCCGTCTCCTCCGTGTACGACGTCGAGTTCATCCGCCTGCATCTCGAGGACTGATACTTCCGCGTGAGAAGAATCACTGGCAGCATCCGAAGCGTTAACGGCACTGTTTTGGCTGTGGAAAAAGGCACGTAAACCCAAGAAAACACCCAAAAAACTCGACACTAATCGGAGTTTAAAAGGCGAATATCAAGCGAACATTTCGAGCCCTTTCTGCAAAACCAACTACCTGCATCTTATTGACATTCAAGCTATTTAAATCGCGCCGGATTTATTCTTGACACTCCGGCCCCCCGCACCTACTATGCAGCCAGAAAGTTCTGATGGTTTTGCCTCCGTTGGAACTATTCTCCCTGAGGAAGGAGCTGCCCTGTTGCCGGGCGGCTCTTTCCGTTTTCTAGACGCGTTTTGCTTAACTTCCGCTCATCGTTGAAGCGATGGGCAGATCTCGGCCCGTACAACACCTGCACCATTCATTCCATCCCCATCCGTCACCGCTCACACCCCTTCAATGACATTTTTCTTCACCCCCCGAGACGTCTGTGCAAGGCTCAACTCGCTTGATGCGCGACCGCAAAGTGAATTTGAATCGCGCCGGAGGGTCAACCGATGTTGAAGCGAATCGGTGTGTGTCTGGCCGTGTCAGCCGTATCCATCACAAGTCTGTGCTGGGCTGCTTCAGACGTTCAGAGTTTTCCGTTGAAGGACGCAACGGGACTTGTGCCCCACAACGTGAAATTTGAATCTGTAACCTACCAGGGAAAGCCGGCGATCCGCATGACAACTGTGACCCAGGGCGATGATGCTGGCTTCGCTCTCTTGCCTGGAACCGACTTCCAGGATGGCACCATCGAGTTGGATCTCGCTGTGAAGACCTTGACGCCTCCCGGAGCCCGCATGCCCGGATTCACCGGAATCGCATTTCGTGCCAAGCCGGACGGATCGGAGTACGAGCTCTTCTATCTGCGCCCGAAGAATGCGCTGTCAGAGAACCAGTCGATGCGCAATCACGCGCTACAGTATTGCGCCGAACCTGGCTTCGGCTGGTACAAGCTGCGTCGCGAATGGCCCTTCGTATATGAGAGCTACGCAGAAATCGCGCCCGAGACCTGGACACACCTCAAGATCGAAGTGGCGGGAAGAGTCGCCCGCGTGTACCTGAACGGCGCAACCAAACCAAGCCTGGTGGTCGATGGCCTGAAGGGCAAAAATCTACACGGCGCGATCGGCTTGTGGGGATACGCGAGAGAGGAGTCCTACTTCTCCAATCTGAAGATCACCCCAGCGGCCACCGTCCCACTCAAAAATGGATCGGATGCGAGCGGTACGTGGGAGGTGAAGATCGGAACCGATGCCATCGGGCTTGAGACATCGCTCTCGCTCACTCGCGATGGGAATAAGTTGACCGGAACCGTGGGAACCATTGAGCCGGGCAAGACGGTTGCTGTTACCGGGACATGGCGCGATGGATACGTGGAGCTGTCGTTCCCGTTTGATTGGCCCGAAGGCATGAGCGACGGCGCGCCTGGGCCCACCACTGCATTCATGGACGGCTGGATCGATGACACCTCTGCGAAGGGTCGAATTCGCGTCGATGGCCGTGCCGACGGCCAATGGACCGCGCAACGAAAAAACGAGTCCGCCAGCGCCAGGTAATAGCTTTCGCTCGAATCATGCGCTGCTCTTCGCGTCCCCAGCATCATTCGTCACTGGATCGGACCACGCGTACCCGCACGACTCGCACAGCCAGTTGTTCGAAGGTTCAACGGATTCCAGCGTAGGATCGGCAGCGCGGCATTTGGGGCAGACGGGGTTCTCGTATGCCGTCACATCGTTGAGTTCTTTCGACGCATCGATGATGTCCTGCGGGATGGGTTGAGCGGCCACAGCCCTCGCCGCTTCAAGCTGATCGGCCGCCACCAGCACCCGCGATCCATCCAGCCCTGCCCGATTGCTCGGGCCCTGGATCCAGCTATCGATTCCCGCTCTCCTCAGCAACTCTCCGACTTGCCATGCCTCTTCCGGCGAATCGCACAGGCGGAGCTCGGTCTTCCAGCTGTACTCGTGCGGACTGTCGTTCTCATCAGGAAGCTTGCTGAAAACGTAGGTGTAACTCGCAGGCTCCCAGTGAACCCTCGCATCTGAATCAGCGGGCCGAGCGACAGGCGGTTCAATTTCTTTCGAACCAGACTCGTCCATCCCGCGCTTCTTCATCTCGACGCCCAAAACCTGCTGAGCCGTCGGAGTCAAATCCTGAATCTGTCCCGTAAGCTCGCGAATCTCCACATCGCCCATCTCGCTATAAAGCGTCGTCAGCCTGCGCCACTCTTCCATCGGGTCCGTTTGCATGGGCAGCAGTATAGCCGCTCCCCGCTTGTGTGCCCCATCCATTGCGCAGCATGGGTGGGAAACCACAAACCAATCACGCCCCTCAATCAACGAAACGTATTCCACCCGATATCCGCCAGCATGGCGCGACCCACCACCAGCGCTGTCACGATGAGAGCTGCGAGCACGCAGGTCCAGAACCCCATGCGGCTGAATGGAATGAAGAGCACATTCTGCTTGCCCGTAAGATTGATGCCCGCCTGGTCGGGCAAAAGGGCTTGCACAGCCACCGCAATCAGAAACCCTGCCGCCCACACGAGCGCGATTCTGAATGAGAGCTGAAGGGTAATGTTCATCATTGATTCAATGGCTCCTCTCCCGCCTGAAAACCCACCCCTGCCACGTCTGTTACTCCCTGCTCCCTCTCTTTTGCCAACCAACCCCTGACTTACTGAAGACGCCTCCGCTCCTCGATTGGCTGCCTCCCACCCCGCCTTTACCGAATACCAGCGCAACGATACAATCGTGAAAGAGACACACATTGCGACCCCATACGTGTGTGCCGACGTAGCTCAGTTGGTAGAGCAGCTGATTCGTAATCAGCAGGTCATCGGTTCAAGTCCGATCGTCGGCTCCATTCTTCCCTTCACAGATCCCCTTAAAACCTTAGACACCATCCCCCTACCGACCGGGCAACGCGTCAGTGTGAGCTTTACAGGCGTCCCGAAAAACTCATTGGAGACCAAGAAGCGTCAGGGCACAACTTTAGTCGTGCCGTTCGGGGCCTTCCTTTCGACTCTCCTAGCCGGCTTTAGCCCGCGGAAACTGACTCCGTTTGAAGGCAAATCCGCTTCGTTGAAAACCTATCGTTCGACCTCCGCCTGCTCCGCTGCCCACCACGCATCAAACTGCGCCAGCGCCCGCTCACACTGCATCCGGTGCCGCTCCTTCTTATCGCGGATCTTCCGTCGCACCTCCTCTTCCAGCGGCTCCAGCAAATCGAACGTGATGTTCGCCGGTTGAAAGTCCTTCGCATACGCGTGCGTAATGTAGTGCACCAGCGAACCCAGCGCCGTCCCCCGTGGCACTGCCGCTGGCAGTTCTCCCTGCGCGAGCTTCGCCGCATACACTGCGGCCAGCATCCCCGTAGCGATCGATTCCGTATATCCCTCCACGCCCGAAATTTGCCCCGCAAACAGAATTCGCGAATCAGGTCTCAGCCGCAGCAACTCATCCAGCAGCGCCGGAGCGCAGATATACGTATTGCGATGGATCTGTCCATAGCGCAGGAACTTCGCATTCTCGAGTCCCGGGATCAGCCGCAGCACCCGCGCCTGTTCGCCCCATTTCAGGTGATTCTGAAATCCCACCAGATTGTAGCTGTCCGCGCGCAGATTCTCCTTGCGCAGTTGCACCACTGCCCATGGCTCCCGCCCCGTTCGCGGATCGCGCAATCCCTTCGGCTTCATCGGCCCGTAACGCAACGTATCCCGCCCGCGTCTCGCCAACTCCTCAATCGGCAGGCAGCCCTCGAAATATTCACATTTCTCCCACTCCTTCGATTCCGCCGCCTCCCCCGCAACCAGCGCATCGAAAAAGCGGTCGTACTCCTCGCGGTTCATCGGGCAGTTGATGTAATCCGCCGTCCCTTTGTCATAACGCGCTGCAAAGTAGACTCGATCCAGGTCGATCGACTCCGCATCCACGATCGGCGAAATCGAGTCATAAAACGACAGGTGCTCCGATCCCGTGATCCGCTGAATCTCCTTGCTCAGCCCGCCCGACGTCAGCGGCCCCGTCGCCACAATCGTGAGCGCGTACTCTCCCTCATCCAGCGAAGTCACCTCTTCGCGAATCACGCGAATCCCCGGCTCCTTCGCAATCGCCTCTGCAATGCGCCGCGAAAACTCCACGCGATCCACCGCCAGCGCATGCCCCGCCGGAACCGCTGTCTCATCCGCAATCCGCAACAGCGCCGAACCGCAGTGCCGCATCTCCTGCTTCAGCAGCCACGGCGCCGTGTTCGGCGATTCACTCTTCAGCGAGTTCGAACACACCAATTCCCCAAATTCAATCGTCTGGTGCGCTGGGGTCAGCCGAGGTTTTCCATCCACCATCGCGCGCATCTCGTAGAGATCCACGCCGCATCCCAGGCGCGCCGCAGTCAGTGCAGCCTCCGGACCCGCCAGGCCCCCGCCAATCACCCTGATCTTCACCGCGCCGGCTTCTCGAGATCGCTCGTGTGCCCCATCCATTTCGCAGCTCTTTGTGAAATAGGTGAGAGGCCAACATCCTCTGCACCCGCCGCCAATCGCTTCAGCGCCTCGCCCGTCACCCGAACATTCCGCCACGTATCCAGAAATTCCGCCCCCATCGCGCTGTAGAACTCGATAGCCGGCGTATTCCAGTCCAGCACCTCCCAGCCCAGGCGCGGAAAGTCCCTCTCCACGGCCACCGCAGCCACCCGTTGCAGCAAAGCCTTTCCGATCCCCAGCCCCCGGAACTCCGGCAGCACAAACAGGTCTTCGAGGTACACTCCCGGCTTCCCCAGCCACGTCGAATAGCTGTAAAAACACAGCGCAAATCCGGCCGGCTTGCCCTCGTGCTCGGCAATCAGGCACCAGAAGTAGGGGTTCGGCCCGAATCCGTCCCGCAACAGGTCGGCCTCGGTTGCCATCACCGCATCGGGTTCCCGTTCGTACTTGGCCAAAGCGCGAATAAACTCAAGAATCTGCGGCACATCCTCGGCCATCGCCGGTCGAATCGTCGTCGCCATGCAGTAATTGTAGGCTGTGATGCAGACCACAAACACGACCCGCCCGCCCAAACTACCATCGGAAATCGCAGGATTTCTGTCCTTGCGGCCGCCCCGCCAGACTTGCGGTCTTGTGCTGAAGTATCCGTTGGATTTAACTTGGGTCGTGCCCGGAAAAGCGACTGCTCTCCGTGGCATCTTGATCGGTTATGGATTGGTTCCGGCGCGTCTCGCACCCTTCTTCCTCGCGTCGACAGGCCCACCGCCATAAATGCATCTAATATTTGTAGTGGATTAGATTCATTGATGTGTGACACATACAACACGAGTTTTCGATCGACCGCGCGGGCAACTCTGCTCGCTCAGGCTCTGAAGGAGAAAAACATGAAACGCACGATTTCGCTCTGGATTGGACTGCTGGCCCTCGCCGTGCTGCCTGCGCTTGCCCAGACTCCCGCGCCTGCCAATGTTGCGCCCACTGGCAAGATTCACGGCCACGTTACCAATCCCACGGGCGCACCCCAATCCGGCGGCACCATGAGCCTGAACCAGGGAACCAAGGAAGTTGCATCGTTCACCATCGACGCCAATGGTGACTACTCCGGCTCCGCGCCTCCGGGAACCTACACCCTCGTCTATCGCACCGAGGGAATGGCCAAGGACAAGGAAGCCGACAAGTTCGAAAACATCAAGATCGTTGTCGGTCAGGACACCGCGGCCGACGACGATATGTCGCGCGAAGAATACATCAAGACGCTTCCCGCAGACACTCAGAAGCAGCTCGAAGAGATGAAGAAGCACAATGCTGACGCGTTGAAAGCCAACCAGGTCATCAAGGTGCTCAATGCCGACCTCAAGACTGCACAGACCGACATCCACGACGCCGACCAGGCTCGCGCCGCCGCCACTCAGCAGCTCGGAGCCTCGGCATCGAAAACCGACGTCGCCAGCAAAGAAAACGAAATCAAAACTCAGAAGTACACCGACATCGTCACCCTCATGACCAAAGATACTGGGCTCCGCCCAACCGAGTCGGTCCTGTGGGCCTACCTCGGTCAGGGACAGCTCGGGCTGAAGAAGTATGACGAGGCCGAGACTGCGTTCAAGAAGGCAATCGATCTCGATAACGCTTCGAAAAAGCCGCGCCCGGAGATCCAGGGCCTGGCCAACGCGGGCCTGGGCGAAATCTACGCTCGCACCAACAAGGTTGACGAAGCCAACACAGCGTACGATGCGGCCGTGAAGACTGACCCCACCAAGGCCGGCTTCTACTACAAAAACGAAGCCGTCATTTTCTCCCAGACCAACAATACCGATGCGCAGGGTGCAGCAGCCGACAAGGCCATCCAGGCCAATCCGAACGATCCATTGCCGTACTATCTCAAGGGCCAGGCCCTCATCGGCAAAGCCACAATGTCCGCGCCCGACCCCAAAACGAAGGCGCAGCGCATTATTCTTCCTCCCGGTTGCGCCGAAGCCTACGAGAAGTATCTGCAGCTCGATCCCAACGGTCCCTATTCCACCGACGTCAAGGGCATCCTCGATTCCGCCGGCCAGAAGATCAGCTCCACCTACAAGGCAACCAAGAAATAGTCGCCTCTCACTGCGATCCGCAGGGGCGCTCCCGTTTTCCGGGCGCGCCCTTCGCATTTCCGCCGCCGACTTTCCGTCGCCAGATGCGCTAGTATTCTCTTTCCCTGAGTCCGCCGCTTTGCGCTATGCGGACTCTCGCCGCTCTCCCTTCGAGGTGAAGCACGAGTGAGCCATCTTTCAGCATCAGCGCGCGTTCCATCGAAGACCATCTTTCGTTCCCGGTTTCTCTTGTGCGCCTTCGTCCTGTCCGCCGTTCTCAAATCGCTTTTGGCACAAGATTCCCCCGCGAAATCCCCGTCCACGCTGCTCTCCGTCTATGCGCGCACAGTTGTCGAGGACGTGGTCGTGATGGACAAGAACGGCCGAGCCGTCCCCAATTTGCGCAAGCAGGACTTTCAGATTTTCGAGAACGGCAAGCCCCAGACCGTTACCTTCTTCGAGCCAAATTTTGCAGCCAAAGAGACCGCAGTCGCTCTGCCGGCAGCGCTACCGCCCGACACCTTCACCAACGTTCCTCCGGCGCCCCCGAATGACGTCACAAATGTGTTGCTGCTCGATGCGCTGAACACACGCTCCACAGAGCGAATGTTTGCCCAGGTGCAGATGGTCAAATACCTCGCATCATTGCCGCCCAATATGCGTATTGCTGTCTTCACGCTCGACAATGAAAGATTTCATTTGATTTGGGGTTTCAACCAGGATTCATCGGCACTGCGCGCGGCCATCGCGAAATTCACCGCAAAGCGTTCGCATTCAGCGCCACCTTCATCAGACGCCCAGCAGCGGGCCGAGCAGCAGGAGCTGATCACATCAATTGGTGCATGGAAGCAAGAAGCGAACCAAGCTCGCGATGATCGGCTCGGCGAAAGCGCGGATGCCCTGCAGCATTTCTTAAGTCATGGCCCCGGAATTATCTACGAATACGGCAATTTCTTTACGACGATGAGCGCTCTCGAGGCCCTGGCGCACTACCTCGCGGGCATTCCCGGGAGAAAGAACCTGTTCTGGCTTGCCGGCACTTTTCCGCATCAATTCAAAAGTGGTGTGTACTTCGACTGGTATCAGAGAGCGAGAGAGAAGCTCGCCGAGGCGGAGGTGTCTGTATACCCCATCGACGCGAACGGCGTTGACGTGGATACAGGCGGGTTTCAAAGTGGTGGCGCAATCTCCGCAAGCTCCGCTCGATTCGAAAACGCTGAAGGCTGGGCGGAAGAAACGGGTGGAAAGGCGTATCACGAGAACAATATCAATCAGGAGATCGCGGATGCCGCCGATCACGGTTCGCTCTACTACCGGCTCGCTTATATTCCCAGCGACAACAAAGAGGAGGGCCGGGAACGCAAGATCGAAGTAAAAGTTTCTTCTGGTGATTACAAGCTCTTCTATCGACAACGTTACTTTGAACTGACCCGGAAGGAGATCGCAAAATCCGAAGCCGCGCCTGCCAAAGATCCGTTCCTTGGTCTGATGGGCCGTGGCATGCCGAACGTCAGCGAGATTCCCTACCACCTGAATGTCGTTCTCGCTGTCACCCAACCTGGCGCTGGGACACCGCGCGCCGGACAGAATGCAGAACTGAGCGGAAAGCTCACGCGATATAGCATAGGTTTCCGACTGTTACCCGGCAGCTTGTTCCTATTGCCAGAGGCGGACGGCTCGAGACGCAAATCCCTTCAAGTGTTGCTCATGGTCTTCAGCCAGGACGGCAAGCCGATCAACTGGGAAAGCAACACCATCACCCTTCTGGTCAAGCCGGAAAAGTGGGCTGCGGAGCAAAAAGCCGGCATCGCCTTTCGTCTCGAGATCGATGCGCCCCCAGGCGACATCTACCTGCGCACCGGAGTATACGACAGTTCCTCAAGCAAAGTGGGCACGCTCGAAATTCCGCTCAGCGCTGTGACGATTGCACAAAAATAGTCGCCAAACTCCGGGTCCAGAAATTCCGCGCTTCGCTCATCTGCCATTTCTCGAAAATGCCAGCAACATGTTTCCCGGTGCAGCGCCCGCCTGGTCGTATCCCGAAATCGCAAACACCATGCCGCCCGCAATCACCGGCCCCGCAACGCTCAGCGACCCGCCCCTGCCCGCCACTCCATTCACCGCAACGTAATCGTGACCCGAATCGTAGTCCCACAGAATCTCGCCATCATCTGTCCCATACGCCCGCAGATGCCCATCCATAGCACCCGAGAACACCACTCCCGGAATCACCGTCACCGCTGCCTGCTGTGCGGGACTGCACGGTCGATGCCCGTCGCATGGAATTCCGGGACTCACCCACGCCTGCTCGCCATCCTCCAGCGCCAGCGCGTACATTCCCCCGCCCACGTTTGGATCGAGATCGTTCTCCCGCCCCGAAGCCAGAAACGCCTCATCGGAGAGCGCCGCATACAACCGTCCTCCGTCTGCCGCCGCGCCCCACTCGATCCCGCCCAGCACGCCGCCTTTGCCGATCTGCGCCTGCCACATCAAGTCGCCCTGCTTCTCAGGATCAACCGCATACACCGCGCCCGACTTCTGCACTAGGAGCAGCATCCGCCGTCCACCGCGCAGATTCAGCAGTATTGCCGATGAGCCAAAATCAAAATCAGGTCCTCCGGCATCGGGACAGTTCTTGTTATCTGCATCCATGCACGCGTTGTTGAATGCGTCATCCCGGCGAAACTGTTTCCACCACGCAATCGCTCCCGTTTCCATTGACAGCGCAATCACGCCATCGCTCTTGTCCGTCGCTGGATCGGAGTAGTTGTCACCCGTGGTGACATACAACAGTCCCTGCTCCTCGTCGATAGTCGGAGCCGACCACACTCCCACGCCCGATGGCCCTTTCGTTCGCGCGCCCCGATTGTTCCGGTGCATCGATTGATCCTGCTCGTCCACCGTGTATGTCTTCCACAGCACATTCCCCGTTGCCGCATCCAGCGCCAGCACGCTCCCGCGAAACGTGCAGCACACGTATCCCGGCGCAACCGCAGACGCCTCCTCAAACGAGGCCACCGGCACATACAGCTTCTCGTTGTAGTAGACCGGCGTTCCCGTCACGATCGCCGCCGGGTGTTCATCGGCACGCATCTGCCACACTGGCTTGCCGCTTGCGAGATCCACCGCCTGCACTCCGCCCGCATGATCGCCAAAAAACACCATCTCCCTTCCGTCAGCGGCCCCAATCGAAATTCCACTCCGCACCCCCACTGCAAGCTCCGTCGCCCAGTAGGTGCACCCGCTGTCTGCATCCAGCGAATACAGCATCGTGCCGCCGCCGAAGATCACTCGGCCCGCATAAACCGCCGGCTGCGCTCGCATCGAGGTCGCATCGGGAACCGCGAAGGCCCACTTCAGGCGCAGATCCCCCACCGCACTCGCTGTCAGTCCCGCCGCGCCACCTGCCTGGAAACGCTGATTGGTAATTCCCCCACCCCACGACGTCCACGAAGCCAGCACATTGCGGAAAGCGCCCTCCCCATTCGCCGGACATGCATTGGCCAGCTTGCCCGCGTCCACCGGCACGCTCGTCTTTCGTCCCAGCCAGCGCGATACCGTGTCGCGGTCGACAGGCGTCATGCTCGCCGCCTGCCGTTTCATCACGCCGCCATTCAGAATATTCAGAATCGCCGTGCTCGTCAGGCTTCTAAGTTGCGTGCGACCAGGCACACGCACGGCGCCGCTCTCATGGCAACCCGCGCAGCGCCTGGCATAGACCTTCGCCCCCGCGCTGTTCTCCTCCTGCCCCAGCGCAGCCACCGAACACGCGAGTATCAGCAAACACCCGATCCTCAACATCGATTCAATTTAGATGCGCCTCACATGTATTCCGGATCAACGTTCCCAAGTCCCTATTCCCTATTCCCTAGTCCCTGTTCCTGTATATTGGTCCACGGGTTTTCCCCACCCCATTCCACGAGGTCAACATGCTTCCCAGATGGACGTTGGCGTTTGTAGTTGGTTGTGTTGCTTTCGTCACTTCTTTTCCCGCCGCGATGGCGCAGGGCCGCTCGCAACCAGACACCGCCCTCATCGCGCATCGCAACACCGTCGAGCAGGAGCTCGAGTCCGTCGCCATCATCGAACGCAAAGTCATGATCCCCATGCGCGATGGCAAGCGCATGCAGGCCGACATCTACCGTCCCAAAGACGAATCGAAAAAATATCCCGTCATCTTCGTCCGCACGCCCTATGACTTCAATTACTGGGACATCGGGCTTGGTGCGCCACACGATATGTCTGCGCAGTTAGACGCCGTCAAGCGCGGCTATGCGTACATCGAGATGAACGAGCGCGGCCGTTATTTTTCCGAAGGCGACTACGACATCCTCGGCACGCCCCTCACCGACTCCGACGACGAATTCGACTGGATGTCGGCGCAGCCATGGTCCAGCGGCAAAGTCGGACTCATCGGTTGCTCCTCCACCGCAGAGTGGCAACTCAACGTCGCCTCGCGCGGCAACAAGGCGCTCACCACCATCATCCCTGAAAGCTACGGCGCCGGAGTCGGCCGTGTCGGTCATTACTACGAGCAGGGCAACTGGTTCCGCGGCGGCGCCGTCCAGATGCTCTTCACCACCTGGCTCTACGACGCCGGCTTGCAAACCAACGAAGCCAAACCCAACTTCCCTCCCGGCACCTCGCAACAGGCTCTCGTCGCGGCCGCAAAATGGTGGGATCTCGGCGCGCATCCTCCGCAGGTCGACTGGCCCAAAGCGCTCCAGCATCTTCCCGTGAAAGACATACTCGCCGCCGTCGGCGCGCCGCACGGCATCTTCGCCGACAAAAGCCCCAGCGGTGAGCCCGGCCTCGTCATGCGCACCCCCAACGATCCCGCGTGGTACAAAGGCGGCCTCTGGAATGACTCGCAGCACATCAACGTGCCCGGACTCTGGTTCATGACCTGGTACGACGTCAGCGTCGCGCCCAACCTCGCCGCCTACAGTTTCGTCCGCAGCACCGCCAGTCCTGAAGTTGCCAGCGAACAATACGCCATCATCGCTCCAGTTCCGCACTGCAGCTACAAGCGCGCCGCCGAGCACACCATGGTCGGCGATCGCGACATGGGTGATGCCCGCCTCGATTACGATGCACTCACGTGGAGCTGGTTCGATCACTTCCTCAAGGGCGAAGACAACGGCGTCCTTCAGAAGACTCCAAAAATCCAGTACTACACGATGGGACTCAACAAGTGGCAGTCCACCGACGTGTGGCCTCCAAAAGAAGCGAAGCCCGTCACCTTCTTTCTTTCATCGAGCGGCCACGCCAATTCGCTGGCCGGCGACGGCACGCTAACCAGCGCCGCGTCACCAAAAGATGCTGCCGACAAATTCACATACGACCCCATGAATCCCGTTCCCACCCGCGGCGGCAACTTCTGCTGCATGGGCTCCGACTTCAAGCCTGGCGTAACCGATCAACGTCCCAATGAAGCGCGCGACGACGTTCTCGTCTACTCCACCGGCCCGCTCGCCGATGGCATGGAAATCACCGGCCCCGTCGAAGTCACGCTTTACGTATCGAGCGACGCAAAAGACACCGACTTCACCGTCAAGATGATCGAAGTGCTCCCCGACGGCACCGCCTGGAACATCGATGAAAACATTCAGCGCGCCCGCTATCGCGAAGGCTACGACAAGCCGCCCGTCTTCATGGAGAAAGACAAGGTTTACAAGGTCTCCTTTCAGCCCATGCAGACCAGCCTCTTTATCGCGCCCGGCCACCAACTGCGCATCGAAGTCAGCAGCAGCAACTTCCCGCACTTTGATCGCAATCTCAATACCGGAGGCGACAACATCAGCGAATCCAAACCCCTCGTCGCCCACAACGCGGTCCACCACTCCGCCCAATACCCATCCACCATCACCCTGAGCGTGGTGAAGAGATAGATAGCCTGAGGACCATCCCATGATCGATCACGAGATCGTCACTCGGAGAGGGCAAATTTGAGGCAAGTGTCATCCTGAGTCCAAACGGCTCCATCACGGAAGGGTGTCATCCTGAGCGCACGGGGCCCCAAACGTTTTCTTAAGTTTGGGGGTGGTAAGCAAAGGATCTGCGGTTGCTTCCGGGATCCCTTTGACGAGCACAGCTCTGTGTGCCCCATCCATGCGAAGCATGGGTGGGAAAGCAAGAACCCCGCCAAACGCGAAGTGTCATCCTGAGCACACGGCACCCCGAGCGTTCTCTTCAGCTCGGGGTTGGTAAGCGAAGGATCTGCGGTTGCTCGCCTTTCGATTCCCAAAACAAAAGGCAATTGCGTCTCATGCGTCGCTTCCATTTGTCGGTTTGACTAAGCGAGTCATGCTCGAACATTAACAAGAATCAGAGCCGAACTGACAACTGAAAACTGACTTCGAACCGCGAACTGCGAACTCCCATACAATTCCTGCATGAGCTCCGATCTCCCGGGCTACGAACAGGCCGCATCCATCGTCGCGGAACGCGCCCACACTATCGCGCATCAATATCATCCCCGCATCGAACGCATCGACCTCACCAACGCCACCGGACGCATCCTCGCCGCCCCCCTCCTCGCCGACGACGACCAGCCCCCCTTCCCGCGCTCCACTCGCGATGGCTACGCCTGCCGCGCCGCCGAAGCCTCCGCGCACATTGTGCTTCCGTTAGCCGGATCCACCCACGCCGGCCAAGCTCCAGCCGGCCCGCTGCCTCCATCCACCGCATGGGAAATCATGACCGGCGCACCAGTCCCCGAAGGCGCCGACTGCGTCATCATGCTCGAGCACGTAGAAAACACCGGCAATTCCATCCGACTCCTTCCTTCCCGCACCATCTCAGCCGGCGACAACATCGTTGCCAAAGGCGCACAGGCCCGCCGCGGCGACGAACAACTCGCTCCCGGCATCTCTCTCGGCCCCGCGCAAATCGCCCTCGCCGCCTCTTGCGGATACGCGACCCTCGAAGTCTTCGCCCGCCCCCGTGTCGCCATCCTTACCACCGGCGATGAACTCGTCCCCATCGATGCCACTCCCGGCCCCGGCAAAATCCGCAACTCCAACGCCCCCATGCTTGCCGCGCTCGTCGCCCGCGCCGGCGGAGAACCTCTCATCCTGCCCACCGCCGCCGATACCGCCGAAGCCCTCGATGCCGCACTCACCCAGGCACTCCAAGCCGACATGCTTCTCATCTCCGGCGGCGTCTCCGCAGGCAAGTACGATCTTGTCGAACCCGCCCTGGCCCGCCTCGGCGCGCAATTCCACTTCACCGGCGTCAAAATCCAACCCGGCAAACCTCTCGTCTTCGGTGAAATCCCGAGAAGCGGGGAATCGCCAACCGCGAAAGGCTCAGGCATGGAGGGTAAGGGCTTTAACGTGACAGGCATGGAGGGTACGGGCTTTAGCATGACAGGCATGGAGGGTACGGGCTTTAGCCCGTACAGCAACCAAGCCCAAAAGGAAGGGGCTTCAGCCCCTGAGGTCGCCCCCTTCTTCGGCCTCCCCGGAAACCCCATCTCCTCCGCCGCCACCTTCCTGCTCTTCGCAGCCCCAATCCTCGCCGCACTCGCCTGCAGCCGCGAAACCCACCCCCGCTTCGTCCTCGCCCAACTCGCCCACGATACCGATCGCAAAGCCAAACCCGGCCTTAGCCGCTTCCTCCCCGCGCTCTGCACCTTCAATCCATCCGTCAACGAACGGCCGCAGGTCGCCACCATCCCGTGGCATGGATCCGGAGACCTCACCGCCTTCGCGCAATCCAACTGCTTCCTCGTCATCCCCGAAGACACAGCCTCACTCAGCGCCGGCTCAACCGTCCGCATCCTGCTACATTGAAGGACAACACAGACCTGGGAAAGCCGAGCCTGCAGATGGCGCGCTGAATGAGTAGACAATCGAAATCTCCGCAAAGTCTCTCCCACTACGACGCCGCAGGCCAGGCCCGCATGGTCGACGTCAGCGCGAAGCAATCCACCCGCCGCACCGCAACCGCATCGGCGTTTGTCCAGCTCTCGCCCGCCGTCCTTGCAGCATTACCGCAGAACCCCAAGGGCAATCCCCTCGAAGTCGCGCGCTTCGCTGGAATCCAGGCCGCCAAGCGCACCTCCGAGCTTATCCCCATGTGCCATCCGCTTCCGCTCACGCATCTCGATGTGCAGGCCGACATCGTTGACGGCGGCGTCCGCATTCTCGCCACCGCCGCCACCACCGGACAAACCGGCGTCGAGATGGAAGCCCTCACCGCCGCCTCAGTCGCCGCCCTCACCGTCTACGACATGACCAAGGCCCTCGACAAATCCATCGTCATCCGCAATCTCCAGCTCGAATCCAAAAGCGGCGGCAAATCCGGCGACTATAAACGTAAGAAATAGATGTGTCCGCACTCCCTCGTACCAGAAGCCTGGAAGGTCTCCGCGGTGCCGCTCGACCCTGGGTGCCCCATCCATCGGTCGTTCTTCGACCGATGGGTGGGAAAGCAAGATGATTGCTGTTTATCGGTGAAATATCTCCCCTTTTGAGACCCGGCAATCACGCATCGTAAGATGAGTGTGTTCGTGAGCGCACCTCAAATTCTCCCTCAGCTTCCAGGAGCCCACATGGCCATCTCGCGCCGCACATTTCTCTCCACTTCCGCCGCGGCCGTATCCTTTGCTGCATTCGCTCGTGCCGCCCGCGCTGCCTGTCCCTTCCGCGTCGCCGTCATCAACGACGAGATCTCGCCGGACTTCGAACACGTCTGCTCCGTTGTCGCGCACGACTTCGGCCTGCAATGGATTGAACTGCGCAGCATGTGGGGCAAGAACGTGACCGAGATGCCCGATGCCGACCTCGAACGCGCCCGCGCCATCCTCGCCAGATACAACCTGCGCGTCACCGACATCGCCAGCCCCCTCTTCAAAACCGACTGGCCCGGCGCGCCCGTCTCGAAGCAAAGCGAACGCCGCGATCAGTTCGGTGCGAATGACAACTTCAAAAAGCAGGATGAGGTGCTCGAGCGCTGCATCGCCCTCGCCAAAACCTTCTCCACCGATCGCATCCGCTGCTTCGATTTCTGGCGGCTCGACGATGTCAAGCCCTACCGCGCCGCCATCAACGAAAAGCTTCGCGATGCCGCGCGCAAGTGCGCCCGCAACAATCTTGTCCTGCTGCTTGAAAACGAAATGTCCTGCAATACGGCCGCCGCCGAAGAGGCCGCCGAAACCCTGCGCGCCGTCCCCGAGAAAAACTTCATGCTCAACTGGGATCCAGGCAACGCCGCCACCTTCCCCAACAGCGAGCCGTTTCCGCGCGGCTACAACATGCTTCCCAAAAAGCGCATCGGCCATTGCCACGCCAAAAGCGTGATCCGCAAGCCGGATAACAAATGGGAATGGGCCGCCGTGG
This sequence comes from Occallatibacter sp., assembly GCA_036495975.1. Lineage (GTDB taxonomy): Bacteria > Acidobacteriota > Terriglobia > Terriglobales > Acidobacteriaceae > Telmatobacter. The sequence goes on from DASXLY010000227.1 coordinate 48,975, forward strand.
GCAATGGCGTTGTCGATTGGGCCGGCCAGCTTGCCGCTCTTCAGCGCGACGGCTACCGCTACGCCGTGAGCCTTGAAACTCATTGGCGCGGCGGTGGCACGCCCGAACAATCAACCCGCATCAGCTTCAAAGGCCTGAAAGACGCGCTAGCCAAGGCGGGAACAGGCTGCTGACCCGCCATGCCCTGCGCACTCTCCCGGCGCGAAGTTCCGCCGCTACATACTCGATGATTTCGCGCTCTCACCTGTATTAATGTTGTGATTCTTCGCTACCTGTTCAACTAGCTGCAAATGCTGCGAAATCAGGTTCGCTCCTTGCTGAGCCACCTGCTTCACACTCGGATCCTGCGCGGAATTTGCCTCGTCCTGGAATTCCTTCAAGTCCTTCTGGTGATCTTTCAGCATCATCGTCAGGTATTGCGTGTCGAAGTCGTTTCCCGATAAGGCCTGCATCTTCTCTGCCATCTTCTTGTCTTTCTTCGATGGCCCCTTGGGCTCCGACACACCTAGTTGCTTAGCCAATGGCTTGAACCACTTCTCATCCATCTGCGTGTGATCATTCACCAGCTTCTGCGCCAGCTGCTTCACATCGTTACTCTGCGACTTCTGCTGCGCCAGTTGTCCCATCTGCACCTCAGACTGGTCGCCCTCAAGGCCATGTGAGATAAAGGCCTTTGCAGCGAAATCCTGCGAGGTTGGCGCTGCTCCCGGATACGCCCCGGGACCTTGGCCTGGCTGGCCCGGCTGGGCGGTTGGCTGCTGAGGCGCTTGCTGTCCTGCGCCCGGCTGCTGCTGACCCGACGGCGGCATCTGTGCCACTGCCACTGCGCCTGCCAGCACCGCAACCGCCGACATAAGGCATGACTTATAAGCTATCCGTTTAAAATCCATCGATTTACCTCCTGCGCCCCAAAATTCTCGGCACGCATGCAATTCATTTCCGATGCCGCTTCCGCCCAGTGAAGTTGCCCGCAACTCCACCCTCGTCGGAAGGCACATCTCCAACAATCCGTGAGACTTTCCATGCCGTGAAGAAGAGATTGACGAAAAGAAATGTGCTTATCTGGCGCCCGTATCCGGCAACTCGTGCACCTCATCCAGCTTGATCGCCGTACCCGTGAATCGAACCCGCATCGCGATCTCAGGCTTGTCAGGGCAGCAGCGTGCCTGGTGTTCGGAGTAACCCGCGATCGTTTCCGTAACGACGTCGCCGTCTGCCTTAACGCCGTTATAGCCCTCGAACATCGAGTGCCGCTCTTTCAGGACCTTGGCCCGAATCGGCCTCGGATCGAGCGCGACCAACTTGCCCCGAACTTCCGCAATCAGTTTCCAGTCGGTCGTGGTTCCCGCGCCGGAGTGATAGTAGACGACCACCAGCCCCTCCTGCCCGCCCCTGGCCTTGACCTTCTGTAGCGTCCACTCGTCCCCACCCGGATCGATGTCGCCGGTCTCCTCGTAGTCAACGGCCCAGCCCGACATCCCTCCATGGCGCAGAATGCGCAGACCCACGTTGTACCGATCCGCATACACTGGCGGCAGCATGTAAACCACCGCCATCGCTCCAGGCTCGATCCCGTTTCCGAAATCTACTGCCATCTGTTGGGTGATGGTCGAATGCTCCGGCACGAGTTTCTGAATTTCAGCCGTAACAATTTGCTCTGGCCGCGAGGCCTGGGTCTCGGCACAGCGCGTAGTCATCAGCAACGAACAGGCAATCGTCGTGCAAACAAAACCCCCATACCAGTCTGGCCGCCCGCCACCCAGCTGCCTTCGCCGCATCACCTTGCCCTCGCGTACTACTTGCGTCTCTCCACAAGCCGCGACTGAAACGAGAAAACATCCCACAGCTCGCCGCTTTCTGCGCCCTGCACAAAGTGCCGCGGATTCACGCCAAACCGCGCAATCGCGAGTTCCCAGAACGCGCGCGCCGCGTGATTCGACTGCATCACGCGAACCTCCCACAATCCCGGAAACCGTCTCCACACCTCGTGTGCGATCATCGTTCCGATCCCGCGCCTGCGATATCCGCGAATCACGAAAAACTCCGCCATGTCCCAGATCGCATCGCTCTCTGACATTTGCGACCCTCTTTTCACCAGAACAAAACCGGCGAGCTTGCCTTCCATTTTCACCAGGAAGGGATACCGCCCTCGTTCGCGCCAGTAGAGCGGCAGGTTTGGATAACCGAACCTTCCATCCGGACCAAGTTCTATCGCGTGAAATTCGCTGAAGTCGTGTGCATACAACTCCAGCATATTGGCGAGCACCGGCTCTTGCTCCGGTGTGGCAGGAACCAACTCCGGACGCGCCGGTGCCGTGTCCTTCGCTTTCGTCATGATGCCGGCCGAGCTCCTTCTTTCGTCACCGGCCGCGTCTTCGCGTACAACGTTTCCAACGCGTCGCAAGCCGTCTTTACGCCATCTTCGCCACGCAGCTGCTCCGCAATCGCAGCCGCCTTCCGCGCCAGGTTCGGCTCATCCAGCATCTCCCGTAATTTGCGCGTAACCTTGCTTGGCGTATAGTTCGCCTTCTGGATCACCTTTGCCACTCCAAGGCGCTTCATGCGCCGCGCATTGTCCGGCTGGTCGTGCGAATACGGCATAATCAGCATCGGCTTGCCCGCCCGCAGACACTGCGCAGTCGTACCCACGCCGCCTTGATGCACCACCACCTTCGCGCTCGAAAACAACGCCGAATACGGCGCGTACTCCGCCACGCAAATCGTATCGGGCAACCTGGTCGCCGGCTTGTTGCGCGGATCGGTACCAATCAGCAACACCGCTCGCACTCCCAACTCCATCGCCGCCTTGGCTGACACTTCGTAGAAATCTCCTGCCGCCAGCACCGCCGCCGAACCCAGCGTAAACACCACTGGCGCCTCGCCCCCCGCCATAAAGTTCTGCAGGTGGATTGGCAACTTCGCATTGCCCGCATCGGCATCGTAATACGCAAAGCCCGCGATCAGCGTATTCGGCGGCCAATCCTTCTGCTCCACGCCCAGCACGCGCGAAAACAGCGCCAGCACCAGGTCCGGCGAGTGCTTCGCATCAAACAGCGGATTCTCGCCGCGCGGCAGTCCCAGTTCCTTGCGCAGCGCATAAATCGGTTCCGGCCACTTGCGGCTCGCAAAACGCGCCACCCGCTTGATCACTCGCCCGAACCCCGGCACCTTCTTGTCTGCCTTCGCCAATCTTGGATACGGCGGCAGCACCGGCGGATCAAACGCCGAAAAAAACGACAGCGGCGCCAGCACATAGCTCGCCCACTTGATCCCCGTCATCTCGGCCACAATCGGACCCGCATAGTTCAGCTCGCCCAGCAGCATCAGGTCCGCGCGCGCCGGCTTCGTCACCGCATCCATCATGTCGTCATACGTCTGGCGCAGCGATGGAAAAAGAAAATCCCGCAGCCCGTGCTCGGTGCCGTGCTTGATGTCGTACACCATCTCCACCAGCACGTTATTGGTGGGATCGATGTCCGGCCGGATCGCGCGAAACTCCAGCCCCAGCGGCGCAATCTTCGACCGGTAAACCTCCGGCACAGCCATCACCGCCGTATGCCCGCGCCGCTTCAGTTCCAGCGCCACCGCAATCAGCGGATTGGTATCGCCATAGGTGCCAATGTTTGAGAGGACGATGCGCACGTGTCAGGTCCGTGGATAGAGATGGGACGCAACGTTAAGACTAATGCATCCCCCTGCAAACCATTGCAAACCGACATCGAAAACACTCGCCGAAAGGCTGTCCCCATCGCATGTGCTTCAGTCTGCTTTAATCTTCTTGCGACAATAATCATCACTGGAGAACTCCGCACCATGCGCGTTCTGCTCGTCGAAGACGAAGTCCGTCTGGCCGACAATCTTGCCGCCGCCCTCCGCGATGGCCCCGGCTTTGCGGTAGACTGGGCCGCCGACGGCGAGGCCGGCGACGCCGCTGCCCGCAACCTCTGCTACGACCTCGTCATCCTCGACCTCATGCTTCCCAAACTCGATGGCGAGACTCTGCTGCGCCGCATGCGTGCCCGCAGAGATCCCACCCCCGTCCTCATCCTCACTGCCAAAGAAGGTAAAGGGACGATCATCCAGCTCCTCAACTCCGGCGCCGACGACTATCTTGCCAAGCCCTTCGACCTCGGCGAGCTCCTTGCCCGCGCCAAGGCCCTCATCCGCCGCGGCAAGGGTGCGGCACATCCTACCCTCAACACCCTCGGCGTCACCCTCAACACCCTCGAACAAACCGTCCATCGCGACAGCGTCCTCGTCGATCTCTCGCCCACCGAGTACCACATCCTCGAATACCTCCTGCACCATCCCCGCAAGGTCGTCAGCAAGCAGGAACTGCTCGAGCACCTCTACGACTACAACTGGGAGCACCACTCCAACGTCATCGAGGCCCACGTCTCCAACCTCCGCAAAAAACTCGATGCGGCCGTACCCGACGCCGAACCCGTGATCGAAACCCTGCGCGGACGCGGTTATCGCCTCTCCCCCGAGCCCCAGCCCGAGCCCAGGCCATGACCCGCCCCACCGGTCTTCGCCGTTCCAGCATCGCCTTTCGCCTTATCGCGGCGGTTCTGCTGGTCGAGCTTGTCTCCTCCGCCCTCGTCATGCTGGTCGCGTGGGGCTACGAGCGCCACTCCCACTTCCGCTCCTTCGACGTCATGCTGCGCGGCCGCGCCGATTCCGTACTCGGCGCCGTGCAGGACGCTGAAGACACCGGCGACAACGTCATGCTCGATCTCGCCGACCTCCACGTCCCCCCCGAAGACATCTACGAGGTCTGGGACGGCCGCGGCCATCTCCTCGGCCGCTCACCCAACTGGCTGGGCAGCGCCTCCACACGGGTTCCCGACCACAACGGACTCTTCCGCATCGATATCCGCGATCGCAACTACCGCCTTCTCTTCATGCGCGGAACCCGCATCGTCGATCCCGGTGAACCCGGCGGTGGCCACTTGCGTTTCGTCACGATTCTTTATGGCGCGCCAACAGAACGCGTCTGGCAGGCCATCTACGGAGCGGTCGAGTTCTACGCCGCCGGAATGTTGCTCCTGATCCTCATCACCGGCCCCCTGATCGCCTGGGTCCTCCACCACGGACTCGAACCCCTCCGCCAGCTCGCTGCCATGGCCGGCCGTGTCTCCGCCGAGCAGTGGGACTTCACCCCACCCGACTCGGCACGCGAAACTACCGAGCTCGCTCCCCTCACTCAGGCTCTCGAAAACGTCCTGCACCGACTCGAGCGCTCCTTCAACCAGCAGCGGACCTTCATCTCCGATGCCGCCCACGAACTCAAAACCGCCGTCGCCGTCGTCAAATCCTCCCTTCAGCTCGTGGGCATGCGGCAGCGCTCCCCAGAGGAGTACCAGGCGGGCAACGAACGCGCCCTTGCCGACACCGAACGCATTGAAGACCTCGTCGCTCGCATGCTCACCCTCGCTCGCATCGAAAGCGGCGCTAACCCGGGCGGATCAGTCTCCTGTGATCTCAACCAATGTGTCTGCGGAGTCGTCGCCGACCTCGAAACCTTCTCCGCCGTTCGTCAGGTCGATGTTGCCGTATGCCAACTGCTCAAAGCCTCCTGCATGGTCCCGCTCAGTACCGAGGATTGCACCCTCGTCGTCACCAACCTGCTCATGAACGCGATTCAACACAGCCCGCCGCACTCGCAAATCGAACTCTGCATCAAAGCGCAAAACGGATCGGTTGAGTTTTCGGTCCACGATCGTGGTGAGGGAATTGATCCCGAGACATTGCCTCACGTCTTTGAACGTTTTTTCCGCGGCGACCCCTCACGCGCGCGAACTACCGGCGGCTCCGGCCTCGGCCTCGCCATCGTCAAATCCGCTGTCGAAAAAGCCGGAGGCGCGATCACCCTCTCAAGCCAACTGGAAAAAGGAACCACCGCAATCGTGCACCTTCCTCGCGCAGATCAAGAAAATGCACGCGCGGTAATATCATCGGTGGTATTACCAAACGGGTAGAACAATATCTTGTCAGCTCGCCCCGCGAGCCATCCTCCCGATAACGCGAAAACCCGCTAGGGCAGCGGAGATTCTCTAATCCTTCAGGGGTTCTGAGACACCCCTGCGCTCGCTCGGTTCTGCAGCAAACCCATCGCGGCTGCGCCTTCTGACAGCTCCCACTCCCAGCGGGTAACTCCCCCCACTGAGTACATACGGCTCATTCGCGGCGACATGCGTGTTATTGCGGCGTTTCGTCCGGAGTTTTAGAAAGGTGGCATACGAAGTACTTGGTCAGCGCGAAATATCCACTGGTATTCGATGTTTGAACTTTCCCTACCAGTTGGAAAAAAAGGGGGCCCTGATATGAAGACCTTCGAAATTATTTTCAACTCAAGAACCGCTCGCCGGTTCAGCCTGAATCAGCCATTGACTTCCGAAAAAGCCGCAATCAGCGGAAACCGTCGCTTGAAGCGGATTTGTATCGCATTCCAGTCAGACGTGCAGGGCGGAGCGCTCGTCGAGATGGCCGTCACTCTCCCGTTGATCCTCCTGCTTATGACCGGAATCTTCTCCTTCTCGGTCGCCTTGTACCAGAAGCTGCAGCTCGCCGAGGCAGTCAGCAACGCCGGACGCGTGCTCGCTGCTGAGCGGGGAGACACCGACCCTTGCAAGACAACCACCTCCGCCCTTTACGCCGCTGCACCCGGGCTCGCGCAGTCCAACCTGACCATCAGCTATACGCTGAACGGCGTCTCCGTCGGCAGTGGGGTCACCAGCTGTTCTGGCACCACAAACATGATTGCGGGAGGTTCCGCGCAGATCACAGCCACATATCCCACCAGTGTCTCCGTCTACGGCAAGGGTCTCAGTTCCTTCAATCTGGCAACTCAGATCACGGAGGTCGTTCAATGAACCGCCTTCAGAACTTGATCCAGCATGCGATCGACGATCAGAGCGGTCAGGCCCTTCCCTGGATGGTCTTCATGATGGTGCTGTTTCTCGGGGCAGCCGGCATTACGCTCGATCTCGGTCACGCCTATGTCTGCTACCGCGAACTGCAGGCTTCCACTGACGCGGCTGCCATGTCCGCTGCTTACGAGTTGTCCCAGTCCACCTCTTCATCCACGTCCGTAAAGGCCGCTGCTTCGAACTACAGTTCCGTCGCAGGGGCCATAAATGTGAACTCGAATCTTCCCAGCCCGAACATCACGGTCAACCTCAACTGCTCGACGTCCGTGACCAACCTGGGAATTCCGTGCTCGGGTTCGCCCACAGGCGACAACGTCGTACAGGTGCAGCAGTCCGTTGTAATTCCCACTTACTTCATTCGTGCTCTGTCAGTCTTTGGGTTGAATTCGGCAAAGTCGGTGTCGCTCTCGGCAGTTGCCACCGCGGCCGCACGTGGTGCAACCAATTCGCAGTACAACGTCGCCGTTGTCATTGACACTACGGCTTCAATGGGTCAGCAGGACAACGATGCGAACTGTGGCAACTCCCGCATCTATTGCGCTCTGCAAGGTGTGCAGTCCCTGCTGCAATCGCTTTCGCCGTGCACTCCCTCAGGCTCGGGCTCGAACTGCGCTGGCGGAGCCGCTTTCGACCAGGTCAGCCTGTTCACGTTCCCGAACATTGAGGCGGATAATGCCGCCAACGATACCGGTTGCCCCACCAGCAACCCGAAAATTCCCTCGTACTACACGCCGGTTCGTGGCGCAGCTTGGTCGGCGCCCAGCGGCACCAGCCCCACCTACCAGATCACGTCTTATCTCTCAAATTTCAGTTCCACCGGAAAGGTGAACGGATCTGTCAATACGTCCTCTGCCCTCGGCGTCGCAGCCGGTGCGAACAATAGCAAAAGCTGCTCCGGTCTCCAGACTCCGGGCGGCGACGGAACATACTATGCCGGCGCGATCTATGCCGCCGAGTCATCTCTGGTCGCGGCCCAGGCGAACAATCCTGGCTCTCAGAATGCACTCATCATCCTCAGTGACGGGGATGCGAACAGCGGAAAGATCAACGTGAGCGGCACCGTGCAGGCTGCGGGAACAGGATCCCCGGCCCTCGCCGTGTCCTATCCTTCAACATCCAATCAGTGCCAACAAGCGATCGACGCAGCGAAGTTTGCCACTTTCGAGGGCACAACGGTGTACTCCATCGCCTACGGTGCGGCAAGCTCTGGCTGCTCGACCGACAAGTCCGGACCGAAGTCCGGCCTCTCGCCATGCTCCGCCCTGCAGCAGATGGCCTCTTCGCCCGCAACTTTCTACTCTGACGCCTCTGCCTCGCAAAACAAGGGCCAGTGCACCTCGGCTTCCAATCCGAACCTCACCCTCAACCAGATTTTCAAATCGGTCGCTACCAGTTTCACCGTCTCCCGTCTGGTCCCTAACAGCTACTTCAGTTCCTAGGTCCATTTCCTGGCTGCAAATTGACGCCGCCCTCCCCGAATTCCTCTCTCAGGACGGCGGCGTCATCTCTTTCTCGCCAGACACCCGCAGCATTTTCGCAAAAACAGAAGTTCCTCGCCCTACTCCGTCCGCAGCGCCCTCATCGGATCGATACTCGCTGCGCGCCGCGCCGGCAACCACACCGCTCCCGCCGATACCACGCTGATCGCTGCAATGGCCACCACAAAGCTCGTCACATCGAACGGCGACATCTGGTAAAGCATCGACTTTAACGGCCGGATGGCAAACATCGTCAACGGAATCCCCGCCGCCAGGCCCATCAGCAGAACCCATAGGCTCTCGCGCAGGAACATCGCCAGTACCTTCCCGCGCGTTGCACCCAGCGCCATCCGCACCCCAATCTCGGTGCTCCGCCGGCTCACGCGGAACGAGTGCGCACCATAAAGTCCCGTCGCCACCAGCAGCGCCGCCAGGACACCGAAGAATCCGCCCAGCGCCGCAAACATCCGCTGCTGCGCATACGACTTCTCAAACTGTGCTGCCTGTGTCAACGGCTGCTCAAGCGGCACATTCGGATACATCTGCGAAACCGTCTTGCGCAGCTCCGGCAGCCTTGCCAAGGCGCTGCCTCGCGTCCGGATCTCCACATGCATAGTCGCCAGTGACTTCGATTGCATCGCAGCATAGAACGCCATCGGCATGGGGTCCTCATCCACTCCCGTGTACTTGCTGTCGCGAACCACGCCAACGATGGTGTGTCGATAATTCGCTGGCCCAAGCTGATGGCCGACAGGGTTTGTGTGCTCCAGAAATCTCTTTACGAATGTTTCGTTGACCACCGCAACCAATGGCGTCTTCTGCGTGTCCGACTCCGCGATGTCCCGGCCCGCGAGAATAGGCACACCGATGGTTTGGAAGAAATTCGCACCTACGTTATTCGAGCGCAGCGACGCGCCCTGCTTCTCTACCCCATCCAGCATCAGATCGTTGTTGTCTGACCATCCCGACCCCGGTCGGTTTCCCGCAATCGAGACCGCCTCAATCGCCGGCAACTGCCTGATCCGATCCGTAAGCTGACGATAGAAGGCGTGACCCTCGACGCCACCCTGCGGAGTTATTCCAAATACCAGCAGCTGCTGCGCCTCCATGCCTAGATTCTGCGTCGCATAGTTGCGCAGCGTTCGCAGCAGCAATCCCGCTGAAACCAGCAGCACCAGCGAAACAGCAATTTGCCCCGAGAGCGTAATCCGGGTCGCCATCAGCCGGCCGCGGGAAGCCGTTGCGGTTGCCGACGAACGCAGCGCCGTCGCCGCCGGAACCCTCGAAGCACTCCAAAGGGGAAACAAACCAAATGCCAGCGCCGCAACCGCCGAAATCGCCAGGGTAAACATCAGCACCGTGCGATCTGGACTCAGCCCCGTCTCGATCCCTGACCAATCCGCCAGCAGCCGCGTCGCAGAAGCGGCAAACATCCAACCCAGCCCCGCACCCGCCGCAACCAGCAACAGGCTCTCGGAAAGCAGTTGCCTGAAGATGCTGGCCCGGTCGGCGCCGATCGCCATCCGCAAACTGAACTCATGTTCCCGTGCGCTGTTGCGGGCCTGCACCATCATCACCACGTTGCTGCATGCAATCAGCAGCACCAGCGCCACCAGCCCCATCAGGATCAACACCGGAGTGCGGGCCTGCGTGTTATACCCCGCAATGCCTCGCGCCGGCACAAAGTCGAGCAGCGGTTTCCACTGCTTCTCATCGAAGTTCCCAATTGTCTGCTTCACTACACCTGCAAAGGTCCCCGTCAAAGCCTGCTGCGCCTGCATGGGCGACACACCCGGCCTCAGCCGCGCCATCAGTCGCATGCTCCACCACTTCGGCGAGCCGTAGAGTGTGCTGTCTTCCGCAGGCGTTCCCCAGGCATTCAATTCAGGCCGGTTTTGCAGCGGAATCCAGAAGTCCGTGGAAGTCGCCGGCTCGATCCCCTTGAACCCCCTCGCCGTCACTCCCACTATCGTCAGCGGAACCCCTCTCACATGGATCGTTTGACCAACCACGTTCGGATCGCGCCCGAAGCTCCGCGTCCAGTAGTCGTAGCTGATCACCACAATTGCGGCGTGATTCTTTTCGTCGTTGTACGAGAATCCCCGCCCCAGGGCGAGCCGGGCACTCAGCCCCGAGAAGAAGTTCCCGCTCACCTCTTCCCCTTCCGCCTCCTCGGGCAGCTCCGTGTGACGCACGGGAACGCTGCCGGTAAAACTCAACGGCACGTATCCAATCAGGTCTTCGAACACATCCGTGCGCTGGCGCAAGGCTTCGAACACCACCTCGGAAACGGAAGTGTTCGAGTCACCCGTGTTTCCCGCTCCGGGTGCCTGCCCCTCTCCGTTGGCCATTTGCACGTAGTAAAGCCCTTGCGGCCGCGCCACCGGCAACAACTGTAGAAGAATCGAATTCATCACACTGAAAATCGCCGTATTCGCGCCGATTCCCAGCGCCAGCATCACAATCACCACAAACGTGAACGCCGGCGTCTTCCGCAACTGGCGTAACGCATAACGCAGATCGCGACCCAACGATCCCATTCCCTGCCTCCAGTGCACATGATTTCCAATACAGGCTGAATTCAAGAAGAGTTTTTTTGAAAGGCCCTGCTTCACCACTCGCTGAAACTGGTAAACCCCACAATCGGGCGTGCTTTGAAAAGGCAGCACGTCAAACCGTGCCGAATCGAGGTGGGACACCGGACGGAGCTCAGCTTCAAAGACTGCGGAAAAATTCGCGTTTGCAGAAGCTCTGTAATAAGGGCACGACTTTAGTGGGGCCAATAGTTGCCGAAAAGAAAGGCGGGCTTTAGCCCCTGTGGTTTGTTCTTCGCTGACCGCCAATCTCGACGACGACGGGCTTTTGGCCCGGAGCGATGCCCTTCTTCACCACTCCACTACCCTTCACCATTTCTCCGCACCTCTGGAGAATGACAGCACGTTTCATTCCACTTCGAAACATGGAAAGCAGCACACCTTCACGAAATTTACCTGGTTCGCAGCTCCAGCGATTTCCACCCCCGTCCGCAATCGCGAAATCCTGTCCGAATCCGGACACGGCGCCCCTGCACAGCAACCCGGCAGTCGCCACACCAAAACGACCAGCACCCATCCTGCATCGAAACCCGTAAGGAACGACAACGGTTCTTGGCGCTCGGGGCGACATCCCTCGCGTCGAGGCGCGATAATGAAACGGAACCAACATGATCTTCCGCCAGGATTCCGCCCTCCCCGAAAGGAATCTGCCATGAGCGATCTGGGCAGCAGTTTCGACCCACAGATCGACCGGCCCACGAGCCCGCCGCCGACCCCATCTTGGCGGCGCTTCGCCAGTTCTGCCGGCGTCTCATTCCTACGTTCGCCGCGCGGAAAACAATGGGCACTTCTGGCTCTGCCGATCCTGCTCGTTCTTCCCGTGGCGGGTGCGATTGTCTGGTATGGGGTGCGCCCGACACGCTCATTCCGGAAAGCCCCAGCCATCGGAGCCTCCGCCGGCATTCGATCCATGCTTGTTGCCGATGGATCGAAGCCCAAGCCGGCGCCAGGCAAGACATTCCAGGCGCCGCCGCCCCCGATGCCCACTACATATCCTGTGTCGGTGCCGTCCGTGCAGCCAAACCAGCCGGCAACGACCAACATTCCACTCCCCGCCCAAACCATGGCGGGAGCGGTCTCACCGGCTCCCATCGCCCCCAATGCTCCTCTCGCACCTGTCGTTCCCGCCAAGCCGCCCATCTCTCCCCTCATCTACCGCGCCAAACACGACAAGGTCTTCGGGGGAAGCTGCTCAGGCCAGCTCACCTTGAACTCCGGCGGACTCGTGTTCAACTGCTCCGACGATCCACAAGGCAGCGTTCAAATCGCGCTCAGCGAGATAGGCGCCGTCGACGATAACGGTGTCCGCCTGCTCTCCGGCAAAAAATACCACTTCTCCATTCCCGGCATGAGCAAGAGCGGCGAAGAAACCCTGTTCGCCAACTGGCTCCACCAGGTTCGCTGACCTGCAGCCAGATCCGCTGATCTCTGCAACCAGGTCCGCTGACCTGCGCCGGGTCCCCTGCATCAAATCCGCTCACTCCCCGAAGATTGTTTACCCTCCCCGCCAGTCTCCCGTTCCCGCAGATATGCCTCGACCTCCTTATGGCCTTCATGCCGTGCCCAATCCGCCGGAGTGCCATTCCACAGCAGATCTCTTGCCTTCGTCTCCGCACCGCGCTCGACAAGCAACCGGACTACGTGCTCATGGCCGCCCAATGCAGCCTGGTGTAGCGGAGTGGAATGAGAATGCATTCCCGGCAAGTTATAGCCATTCGGATCCACACCCGTATCCAGCAGCGATAGCACGATTTCCGCCTTCCCAAACTGGCAGGCCAGCCCGAGAGCTCTTTGCCGATCCTCATCACCTGCTTCTGGAAGCAATCTGAGAAAATCCTCCCGCCGCCCGAGAGCAGCGGCAACCGGCAGACTCATGCCGACTCCGCGTCGCAACAAAGCGTTGGCGGCTTCAAACTCACCGTGCACTGCGGCAGCCTGCAAAGCCCCGTCCGGATCCGCTCCGCGATCGCAAAGCAGTTCGATCAGTGCCACCTGCACGCCACATTCACGGGCCACGCGCCCCGTCGTAACCAGTCCCAATGCCTCGCTCAGCGATTCGCGACTCGGCCCGGCATCCAGAATCACCGTAGCCACTTCCACAATGTTCCTCGGCAGCGAACCGTGTCGCACCGGGTTTTCCGCAATGAACTCCAGCAGCGTCGGCGTGCGAAAGTAATTTCCTCCCTCGAATTCGATACGTTGGCGTACCAGATTTGGATTTCGCCTCAAAAGCTCGCGCAGCCCCGCAGTATCTCCTGCATCCAGCTGATCGACAGCGCGCCGAAACACCGGGTCTTCGATCCGCTCCTGGTACGGCAGATTCAACCGCTCTGCGAGAGAGGGTGACTCCACATGCTCCTTCAATCGCGCCCAGCTTCGAAATCCGTATTCTCGCGCGATCGTGAGTTGGCCATCACTCAAGCGAAGTTCAGCCCCAAAAATCTCCACTTCCGTCGACGTCTTGAACCGTGGATGAAATTCGCGGATCCGCTGTGCCACACCGCGATCCTCGGCAGCATGTCCCTTTAGCAGATCCTTGGCTTGATATTTGAGGTGGTTAAGGTCGGGGTTGGCGGGAAGACGGCGTACCGGCATAACGAACTTCCTCTCGTGCGCCCAGGTCCGCATGTGTGTGGGCTGAAAGTCAGTTCGTAACCCGAATTGTTACAGAAAGGTGGACTTCTGTCCTTCCCGCGGACCGGATGCGCCCTTCTGCGCTGCGTTTGAGCTTACCACGCGAAACTCGCTGAAATACGCCGCCAACGCCGCAACAAAGGATTGAAAAAAACGCGCGATCCCACCTCAAGGTCACTTTGCAAAAGCTAAAAAACGTGTATCGTGTTTGAGGCATTTCCCCTTAAATCTGAACTGTTCTGTATCGGAAGGACGGGATACCTGGGTGCGCACGACTGGGCTTTCTAGATTGCATTCTTTTGTTGGTTTTTTTGCTTTGGTTCTAGCGTTTACAGCAACTCAACTCATCGTCGGATGCGGCGGCAGTGGAGGTTCCGGATCCGGCAACGGCTCCGGCGGAGGCGGCAACAACAACAGCACTCCCGTCATTACCTCGCTGAATCCCGTCAAAGTATCGGCCGGGGCCAGCGCCATCACCCTCACTGTCTCCGGTTCCGGTTTCGTAAGTACCAGCACTGTTTCGGTCGGCGGTTCTGCTGAGGCCACCACCTACTCCAGCGCCACCCAGCTCACCGCAACCGTTCCCACAACGCAGTTGACCAGCGGCGGAAACCTGGCAGTCGTTGTGTCCAATGGATCCGTCACCAGCACCCCCGCCAGCCTTGAGGTCGATAATCCCGCCCCCGCCATCTCCTCGTTGACGCCGTCCACGCAATTGGTTGGTGCAACGTCCCCCGTCGTCACTTTGACCGGCACCGGGTTTGTCCCCACCACCATCGTCAACGTAAACGGCTCTGCGCGATCGACTTCTTACATCAGCGCGACCCAGGTCAATGTGACCCTGAACAGTTCCGATGTAACCGCCGCGGGATCGCTGGCATTGACGGCCGTCAACTCAACCCCCGGCGGCGGATCCTCAACCGACATGAATCTCCCCGTCAACAATCCCTCCCTGGGTCCTATTCAGCTCAATCCCTCTCAGCTCCCCGCCGGGGCAACCTCTCCGGCAACCATCACCGTGACCGGCAACACCTTCGTTGCGGCTTCAGTCGTCAATGTCAACAGCGTCGCCCGCAATACGACCTACGGCAATCCCACCACCCTTACCTTCGTCGCAACCGTCGCCGATCAAGCCACCCAGGGAACCTTCACCGTTACGGTGACCAATCCCACTCCCGGCGGCGGAACCTCTCCATCGGCCTCGCTCACTGTCGCGCCTCCCTCGCAGACTCCGGTCATCACGACGGTCACTCCAAATTCTTTCCTCGCCGGTAGTCCCGATTCCTCCATTACGGTGAATGGAACTGGATTTACTCAGAGCTCGGTCGTGCAGTGGAATGGCATTGCTCTCAACACCACGTACTTCTATTACTACAGCCCATATCTGTATGCGGTGGTACCCGCAGCCGACTTGGCCACCGCTGGATCAGCCAACATAACCGTAATCACGCCCACTGCCACCCCCTCCACGTCGAATGCGGTTGCAGTTGCCATTACCAATCCACCGGCCCCCACGCTCACCTCGATTTATCCATCCGGCGGATCCGTGAACACCGCAACCAGCATCACTCTCAATGGAACCGGCTTCACCGCGCAAACCACCGTGGCCCTCAACGGCGTCGCCATTCCCAGCACCTACAACAACTCCACGGCGCTGACCTCAACCATCCCAGCTTCTAGCGTCGCACTGCCCGGCAACTACAACATCACCGTATCCACTCCTGCGCCCGGTGGTGGAACCTCAGGTGCCCAGCTCTACACCACCTTCATCTCGATCGCCAACAACGACATCGTCTACAACGCGAAGGATGGCCTGTTATATGCCTCCGTCCCGGCCATTGCCCTCGGCAGTGGAGGCAATTCGGTTGTCGGCATTGACCCGGTCACCGGCAATATCATGCGAACCATCTGGGTCGGCAGCAGGCCCAACAAGCTGGCGCTCTCAAGTGATGGCACTCAGATCTTTGTCGGTCTCGATGGCGCCGCCGCCGTCGCCCAGGTCAATCTGACCAATGGAACCGTCGTAAATCAGTTCCCGCTCGGCGGCGGACCCGGGATCTATAACCCGCCCTTCACCGCGCAATATCTCGCCGCCGTTCCTGGCTCGCCAAACTCCGTAGCCGTTACCAGCCAGTCCAGTCCCTATGGAGGATTCGGCGTCACGATCTACGACTCGGGTGTTGCCCGCACCAATGGCTACACATCTGGGGCTGGGCCGTTGAGTTTCGGTTCATCGTCCTCTGTCCTCTATACCGCTACTGGCAGCTCCATCGTGCAATTGACGGTTGATGCTACCGGCATTGCGTCATCGACAACTCTCGCCACCACCACCGGGGTCTACGCCAACACCTCTAATCTGCAATATGACAACGGCAGGCTCTATCTCTCCAGTGGCCAGGTATTCGACGCCGGTACGGGAACGCTCCTCGGAACCTTTTTCAGCTCAACAACCGCCGCTGCCACCGGGCCAGTCGTATCCGATTCGACGCTCGGCCGCGCTTTCATTGCAGCGACGAATTTCTCTTCGAGCGCCCAGGTGCTCGCGTTCGATGAGTCAACATTCAACAGCGCCGCAAGCATCTCCGTAAATGCTCTCGGTACCCAGGGCTATCCGACCAGCTTCAGCAAGATCGTTCGCTGGGGACAGAATGGCCTTGCGCTCAGTGCAAACGCCAGCGCCTTCACCTCGCTGAATCAGATCTACATCTTCCAAACGCCGCTCGTGGCCGATCTCACTTCCACGCCCGCTGATCTCGGTGTTACGTTGACTGCGCCTTCGACCGCCGCAACCGGCACCACCGCTTCCTGGGTCGCCAAGATCACCAACCACGGTCCCAACCAGGCTACTGGCGCAGCGCTGGCCATGAGTCTTGATTCCACTCTGATCATCAACAGCATCACCGCAACCCAGGGATCCTGCGGTTCCGGAAGTGCATTCACTTGCGACCTCGGTACCTTGGCCAATGGCGCCAGCGTCACCGTCACGGTCAGTGCTACTCCCACCACTGCAGCCACAATCGCCGGAACCGCGAACGTCTCAAGCACCACGGTGGATCCAACCACAACTAACAACCAGGCCACCTCGAGCACAACGGTCAGCGGCAACTTCTATGCGGCTATGCCCGTCCTGTCTGGAATCGCCCCCAACTTCGTCCAGGCCGGATCGTCCGACTTCACCCTGACCGTCACCGGCGCCGGATTCAGCCAGGGCTCCACCGTCAACCTCGGCTCCACGGCACTCGCCACCGCTTTCGTGAGCGCGACCGAACTCACCGCCACAGTCCCCGCTGCAAACATCGCCAACTATGGTTGGGCGCCTGTCACCGTTACCAACCTCTCCCCGGGCGGCGGGGCCTCGCAGGTTGTTCCCCTCACCATCTACAGTATGGTCAACCTCCAGGCAAACGGGCTTCTGTTTGACCCTTATTCCCAACTCCTCTATGCCACCATTCCCGGTACCGCAGTCGGTATCACGGGCAATTCGGTCGTCACCTTGGATCCGGTCACCGGAACATCCGGAACGCCAGTGCTGGTTGGAAGCAACCCGACCGTCATGGCTGAAACTTCTGACGGCAACTACCTCTACATTGGGCTTGCCGGAGCCAACAGCCTGGCACAGTTCGATCTGCAGCAGGATAGCCTCAAGACAACCATCCCTCTGAGCCTTACCCAATTTGGAAGCACCTCACCGGTCTTGGCGACATGGCTGACGGCAATGCCGGGGACGGACTCCACCGTCGCCCTCGGAATGAACAACAGCTGGGGCAACTTCGGCATATTTGACATCTCCGGCAGCACCGGCTCCTTCCGCACCAATCTCTCTGGCATCTATAGCGGCGTCAACCCCGTCTTCGCTGACCCAACCCACGTCTATGCATACGACAGCCAGACTTCCGGCGCCGAGTTCTATCGTTACTCGGTCGATTCCAACGGCCTCACACTGATTGACGGCACTACCCTCAATGGAATCGGCGGCTTTTCCGGATCGTTCCAGCTCGCGGGTGGGCTCGTTTATGGAGCTGGAGGCGGAATCATTAACCCGAAAACAACTCCTCCCTCGCAAATCGCGGCTCTTCCGCTCCTCGATTTCTATCAGTCGGGCAGCAATGGAGTCGGCGCTGGCATCGTGCCCGATCCTTCCCTCAAGAAGGAATTCCTGATGCTTGAAAATCTGGCCGGAACCTCGGCCTACGGCCTCACGCGCTACGACCTCACAACCTATCTTCCGGAAGCCATCCTCTCCATGCCGCAATCCTTGACCGGTGTCTCATCCAACTGGACCATGCTGCGCTGGGGTCAGGATGGCCTCGCGCTCCTCGTGTCGATCCCGAACTACGCCACGAATCAGAATGTAACCACGGTCATTCTTCTCCGCGGACCCTTCGTGACCCCGCAAGAGTTGAACACGACTGGAACGGCGGCTGCTCTCACCTCGAGTTCGTCCTCCACGCTGGCTCATGGTTCCGGCAACACCATGCTCACCCTCACCGGCTCCAACTTCCAGCCCGGCGTCGCCGTCACATGGAACGGAAACTACCGCACCACCACCATCGTCGACGCATCTCACGTCACCATCGCGATTCCGGCCAGCGACATTGCCAACACCGGAACGGCCTCCCTGGTCGCCACCAACCCCGGAGCCAATGCCTCCAACACGCTTCAGATCACCGTCCACTAAGCTCCCCGCATCACCCTGAAAGGCAGCGGCCGACCAGCCGCTGCCTTTTCATTTTCAGTTTCCGTCTTGATTCCGCCTTCAGCATTCCTTAATCCCCTGGTGCAACAATCCTTTCGCCGGCGACACCTCGCTTCGCCTTGCCCCGAAACGGAGATCAAGATGACCTTCCAATCCACTGCCCGACTGTTGGCTCGCTGCTCGTTCACAGCCGCCCTGCTTTTCTTCGCCGTCGCCGTCTCTGCTCACGCGCAGTCAGGCTCAGACTCGCCATACAAAGTCCTGGACCAGTGGAAACTGGCCGACACCGGCGGCTGGGATTATCTCCTCGTCGACTCCCCCGCGCATCGCATCTACATCACCCGCGGTGACCACGTCGATGCCGTCGACTCCACCTCCGGCAAACTCCTCGGCACCATCACCGGCCTGCATGGCACCCACGGCGTAGCGTTGAATCCCGATGGCAAAGTCGGTTACATCTCCGACGGCGGCGGCAACGCGGTGGTCGTCTTCGATCGCTCCAACTTCTCCACCCTCGCCACCATTCCCGCCGGCACCAACCCCGACTGCATCATCTACGAGCCCGCCACCAACACCGTCTGGGCGTTCAATGGACGCAGTCACGACATCACCGTCATCGACGCCGCATCGCAGAAGGTTGTCGCCACCATCCCCGTCCCCGGCAAGCCCGAGTTCGCGGTGTCCGATGGCAAGGGGAACGTCTACAACAACATTGAAGACAAGAGCGCGGTCATCAAGATCGATGCCCGCTCCCACCAGGTCACCGCAACCTGGCCCTCCGGCTGCGACTCGCCCTCTGGCCTCGCCTTCGATGCCACCGGCAATCGCCTCTTCCCCGTCTGCGACGGCAAGAAGATGAGCGCGATCGACGCCTCATCCGGAAAGCTCCTCGCCAATCCCGAAATCGGCGATGGCCCCGACGCCGCCGGTTGGAGCGCCACCCACAAGCTAGCCTTTGCCTCCTGCGGCGAGGGTGTGCTCTCGGTGGTCGATGCCTCCAACTACAAAACCATTGAGACGCTTCCCACCAAACGCGGCGCACGCACCATGTCCTACGATCCTTCCACCGACCGCATCTACCTGGTCACCGCTGACTTCGGCCCTCGCCCCGCCGCCACCGCCGAGAATCCGCGCCCTCGTCCCCCCGTGATCCCCGGCAGCTTCGAAATCATAGTAGTCGGCCGCTAATCCAAACACCGCCAAAACCCTGGGTGCCCCCAGGTCCGGGGTCCCCACGAACAGGTCCTGGTTCGTGGGGTGGAGGTCTCGCTCTGAGACCTTGGATAGGATTTCCCGAACCCTAGAACCAATGATTTTCGCACTGCTCCCCAGCCAACCTTTGCCACACTCGCCCCATCCGCTCTCCAAGGGAGGTTGTCGATGCTCTCACCCCTGAAGCCGGCCTTAATCGCCGCAATCCCCCTCGAGCTCATCAACTTCTTCGTCGTCGGCTATCCCGCCGATCCCCGCCCCATCTCCACTGCCAGCCAATACCCCGCCGTCGCCCTTCAGTGGTATGTATTCCATCTTCCCGGCATCGTGGCCAGTGATCGCAGCATCTACCTGCGCGAACATGGCCGGCTCGATTCCGCAGTCCTCTTCCTCGCCGGATTCGTCTGCACCGCAATCTTCCTCACCCTTATCCTTTGGCTCTTTAAGCTGGCAGCCAACGCCCTCCGCAAGCTATCCTCGCCACTGAGACACGCTCACTGAGTCAGCAGCCCGTTAGCTGCTCTTGCTCTTGCTCTTGCTCTTGCTCTTGCTCTTGCTTTTGCTTTTCCTAGTCCCTAGTCCCTAGCCCCTGTTCCCCGCCCTTATGCGTCTCGCCCTCGCCATCGTCGTCCTTCTCGTCTTCGCCCTCTCCCTTGTGGCCGATCACAAATGGCGCAAGTGGATGTCCCAGCGCCGCGCTGACCACAACCACACCGACGAAACCCCGCGCCCCTAAGCGAAGCACCTGCTTTTCTATCCTTCGACATGCAAGCTATTTCTGGGTTCCCTTTCGATGCGAAGCATGGGAAAGCAAGAACCCAGCCCAACCAGAAGTGTCATCCTAAGCGATCGGGGCCCCAAACTGTTTCTTAAGCTTGAGGGTGGTAAGCGAAGGATCTGGTTTTCTTCGACCCGCAAGCTATTTCTGGGTGCCCCATCCATGCGAAGCATGGGTGGGAAAGCAAGAACCCCGCCCCAACCGGAAGTGTCATCCTACCCCTCGCAACTTTCCCGCCAATCAGCCGTTACAATGAAGACAACGGAGTCATCCAAGATCCATGTTCAGCAATTCCGACTCGGCAACCCGCTTCCCCCTCCGCGCCAGCCTACTCGCCGCCGCCGTTGCAGCGCTTCTCGCGCTCACGCCCGCTGCACGCGCCCAGTTTGGAGCACCCCCGACAACCAACGTGCACGACCCCTCCGCCCTCAGACCGCCCGCTGGAGCACGCGTGGCGATCGTCGAGTTCGAAGACATGGAGTGCCCCGACTGCGCCAACGCCAATCCCCTGCTCAAAGAGGCTGCAGCCAAATACAACATCCCCTGGCTGCGCCACGATTTCCCGCTCCCATTCCATCCCTGGAGCTTCCAGTCCGCCGTCAATGCCCGCTGGCTCGACACCAAAAGCAAGAAGCTGGGCGATGACTATCGCGACGCCGTCTTCGCCAGCCAGCCCTCCATCGTCGGCCTCGACGGACTCCGCCAGTTCACTGAAAACTGGGCCAAAAGCCACAACATCGCGCTCCCCTTTGCCATCGATCCGCAAGGCAAGTTCGCCGCCGAGGTCAAAGCCGACTACGCCCTCGGCCAGCGCATCGGCATCGAGCACACGCCCACCATCTGGGTTGTCACTTCTAACTCCAAGGGCGCTCCCTTCATCGAAGTCATTGACCGTACCAAGCTCTTTCAACTAATCGATCAGGCACTCGCTGATACCCGTTCCGCCTCCGCGAAAACAACCGCGCATAAATAATCAACAGCTCTACAGCCGCCTCCCATCTCATGTTCGATTTTCGTTACGCCGTCGAAATTCGAGTTTCCCCCGCCCGCATCTGGCCCGTTCTGCTGGACGTGGAACACTGGCCCGAGTGGACCACCTCCGTCACCAAAGTCCAGCGCATGGACATCGGGCCGCTCACCCTCGGCAGCCGCACCCGCATCTGGCAGCCACGCCTCATGTCTGCCGTCTGGTGCGTCACCTCGCTCGATCAACGCAGCTACAACTTCACCTGGGCCACCCACACCTGCGGCGTCAAAATCATCGGCCGCCACCAGATCGTTCCCGTCAAGGCGCACAGCCGCGTCGTCCTCACCCTCTCCTATACCGGACTGCTTGGCGCTCTCCTGGCGCGCATCTACCGCGACCTCACCTGGAACTACCTCGCCCTCGAAGGCAACGGCCTCCGCGAGAGATGCGAGGCCCCGCTCTCTCACCCCGCACCCGCAAAAGCGCAGCGCATCATGACCTCCTGACCGCGCCGCCCCCATCGATCAAATCAAGGGCGTGTCATCCTGAGTCCAAACGGCCCCATCACGGGAGGGTGTCATCCTGAACGCACGGGGCCCCGAGCGTTCTCTTCAGCTCGGGGGTGGTAAGCGAAGGATCTGCTTCTTCTGCCCAACAGACAGAAAGTGTCATCCTGAACGCAGCGAAGGACCTGCTTTAATCTTGACCGCCAAAAACAAAAGGGGCCGAAGCCCCTTTCTAATCACTGACCACTGATCACTGTCCCTACGTCCCCTGTATATTCACCAGCTCCCCGCCCCCCGGCGAAACCACATCCTTCTGCGGAGCCCGCCAGTGGTCGATATAGCTGATCCGGTGCACGCATCCGATCGTGCAATTCGGTGCACAGCTCTTCGCCGTCAAAAACTCCCGCTTCACATCCTCGGTCGTATACTCCGCAATCGGCACGCCCGGATACCCTCTCTGCTGCGAGCAGTAATGCACCAGCCCGTCCTCGCAGATATACAGGTACCGCGACCCCGCCCGGCACCGCCAGTCATTCGGCCGGCCCTGCGCAATCGCTTCCTGAAACTTGTCGAACTGCGCATAGTTGGTCTTCTTCCGGTTCGTCATCTCGAAGTAGACCCGCGCATCCTCATCCCGCAGCGGCTTCAGCTGGCCACTCCCATCATGAATAATCCCGATCGTCGACTCGAATCCCAGCTCCAGCGCTCGCTTCCCAATCACCAGCGCGTCGTTTGGATCCTTGAATCCCCCGCCCACCACCGAGTTGATGTTCACGTGAAACTCGGCATGGTCGGCCAGCATCTGCAGCTTCTTGTCCAGAACCTTCAGGCTCTTCTTCGAAATCTCGTCCGGATCGACGTTATCGATGCTGATCTGCATGTGATCGAGACCGGCCCGGTTCAGCCGCTCGATCCTGTCAACATTCAAGAGGTACCCGTTCGTGATCATCCCCGCAATCGCGCCCGTCCGGCGCATCCGCTGGATAATCTCATCCAGCTCGGGATGCGTCAGCGGCTCGCCGCCCGAGATCCCGATCATCGCCGTCCCCAGCCGCCCCAGGTGATCGATCCGCCGGTACATCTCCTCCAGCGGGACCGGCTTCGAAACCTTGTCGTACTCATTGCAATAGGCGCACGACAGATTACAGAACCGCATCGGAACTATCTGCGCCAGAACAGGATGCGACGTAGACGCCAAAGCCTTGGCGACCATGGCGTACTCGCGCGCCTTCCGCCGAGCCGCAATCATGCGTCCCCTAACCGTCGCCCTCCGAGGAGTACCCATCTTTTCTATTGAAACATAACAAGAAGAGAGCCCACACAACTTCAATCTCCACCACCCTGGGTGGGCGGGTGGTCAATCACCACAAAGCTGGGTTTCCCAGGTGCCTTGCATTTGGGCACCTGGGAAACCTCTGACCTCAATCGGCCCTTTCCCTGGAACAGAGATATCCCGGCAGAGTTGCGGCAGGTGGCCCACCCACAAACCCTGAGTGCTTGAGTGTGCCCCATTCATCGCGGCCTCATCGCTATGAGTGGGTCTGCCAGGGCTGCCGGGCTAGTCGCCCACCCTTCTTTTTTGCGATTCTCACCAGCTAAATCCCACAGTGGCCCCCCATCCTTGAAGCGCAGTCTGCTTCAAGGATCGGATACCGCGATGTCAACACGCCCCCGCTCAGATTCTCCCCAAATGCTTCATTCCAATTACCAAAATGGCGGTTGTCCCAATTCCGGCCTCTGACCCTCCCGAGCCATTACGTTTGACTCCCCCCATTTCGCGATAACCCCGCACCCCACCCCCAATGAGCGTACCCTCGATCTAGGAGAATCGTGATGCGTGTGTTGGATTTGGCTGGGTGGCCACCCCAGGGCGGAGCAGGTGCGTTCGATACGCGAGCCGCTTCCTTTAAGAGCTACCCAGAACTGGTTTTGGTCCGAAAAGTCGATCGCATCGTCAATACCCGCGTCGACATCACCTGCATCTTCGCCGAGGGCCTCGTCACCTTTCGCTATTACGCACCCGACAAGGCAGTCGCCGAATCCATGGCTGCAATCATCGAGGGCAACCGCGGCAAGAGCCTCGACTACATAGGAACACTCGACTTCAGAAGCCAGGCTTAGTTCCGGCAAAGTGGTCCGCTCATCGATTTCAACCCATTTACTCTTCAAAGGGTCGAGGGCGTGCGCCCCATCCATCGCGGTTGCGATCAGTAGGTCCGGCGCAGAGCGGGTCGAAACCGATCACGGTAATTCCCTGCTCGAAATTTCATCATTTCCCAATTGCGACCTCTATTTTGCCGTGCTAGTTTTGGGGGACTTTCGGAAGGCTGCCGGCATCGCCACGCAGCGTTCGCTTCCTTAAGCGTACGGAGGTTCGATCCCCATGTTCCAACTCACCCACCGCACCAATCCCACCACCCCCATCCGGCAGATCAAATTCGTCACCTGCGCAATCCTAATCGCCCTGCTCGCCGT
Organism: Occallatibacter sp.; assembly: GCA_036495975.1. GTDB lineage: Bacteria > Acidobacteriota > Terriglobia > Terriglobales > Acidobacteriaceae > Telmatobacter. The sequence continues at coordinate 73,247 of DASXLY010000227.1, forward strand.
CGCCATCCCCTCCTTCGCGCAGCCTGACAACAAGGATGTGGACTCGTCTTCAGCATGCAAGCTCCTGCCCTCCCACAGCCAGCTCAAGGCGGCCCTCGCCGCCGCGCGCGCCGCATCCAACGGCGGATTCAACCTCGATATGTGGGGAACAGTGGTCAATCGCGATGGAGTGGTTTGCGCCGTGGCTTTCACGGGTGCCGACCGTGGCAGCCAGTGGCCGGGCAGCCGCGCCATTTCCGCGCAGAAAGCCAACACTGCAAACGCCTTCAGCCTGCCGAAACTGGCGCTCTCCACGGCCGACCTCTACAGCGCCGTTCAGCCCGGAGGCTCGCTCTTTGGCCTGCAGGCCAGCAATCCCGTCGACGTGTCAATCGCCTATCGCGGCGATCCCGAAAACTACGGCACCGCGCACGATCCCATGGTGGGCGGACGCATCGGCGGCGTCAACGTCTTTGGCGGCGGTCTCGCGCTCTACAACGCCCAGGGCGTGCTCATCGGAGCCATCGGCGTCAGCGGCGACTCCTCGTGCGCCGACCACAATATCGCCTGGCGCACCCGCAATACCCTCAAGCTCGACCACGTCCCCGCCGGCGTAGGCCCTGACACCACCCGGCCCGACAACATCGTCTACGACATCACAAACCCGTCCGGCTTCGCCATCGGAGTCAGCGCCTCCGGCTGGGGTCATCCCGTCTGCAGCGCCGCCGCCACCACCATTTCCCAGCAACTCCCCGCAATCCAATAAGTCTGCTTCAATCACCAATACATGGGGTGCCCCAGGTCTCGCTCCTGAGACCTGGGAGGGATGCTTCGATGAGAAGGATGCTCCGTTCACGACCGACCAAGGTGGGGCATATAGTCCCCCCCAAAAAATCGGCGGCGGCCGTGGCTTTTACTCCACGACCAACCGCCATCGCATTCCATTTTCTCTTTTCTGAGGTGCTGGATAGTGATCCCTGGCCCTCAACCGTTTCAAACCTCGGCCCGGAATGTCTTCCCCAGCTCCCCACTGAGCCCGTGATAGTGGCGAAAGTTATAAATCAAAGGCTGCCAGTGCGCGGGATCGACGTAGTTCTCCTTCATCAGAAAATCACGCCGTACATGCACCCGAACCACCGCCACCTCCACCGCCGCGCCGCCCGTCAACTGTCCCAGCCGCCGCTCGCCCACCAGAGAATGAATCTTGTTCACCCGCGCCTCCAGTTGCGCTGGACACTCCAGCACACGCGGCGCCGCAACGCACTCGCTCTCCAGCGGCGTCAGCCCTGCCGCGGCAAACTTGTCGGGCTCATAACGAAACTTCGCCGCCTTCTCCTCCGGCACCGGATCGAGTCCGGTCAGCGGAGCCAGCTTCTCCACCCGCGTCCACAGCTCCGGAGAAGGTATATTCACCACGCAGTCGGCGCGTTCCTCGAGATTGGCCAGTGTCTTCGTGTCCCTCAGCAGACCCAGCACCAGCGTCCACCCCAGCGCCCAGAATGACGAAATCGGCGCAAGATTCGCGCTTCCGTCTGGGTTGATCGAGCTGACAATTGCAACCGGCGTTCCAAAGTACAGAATCTTCGGCTCAATCGTCGCAAAGTCCTCAGCAGCAGATACGGTGATGTTCCGGTTCAACTCCATCGCCAACCAGATGCACGCCATCGCAGATAGGATGTAGCCCCCATTTCCCCCGATCCCTATTCCCTAGTCCCTTAGTCCCTACTTCCTGCTCTTCGTCCTATACTGTTCTCCGTGAAACTCCCCATCCCCGGCCAGGAACTCGTTGCACTCGTCGTTGCCGTGTCCTTCGCCGCGGGCCTCAACGTCTACGCCACCGTCGCCACCCTGGGCCTGCTCGCCCACACCAATCTCCTTGTCCTGCCCGACGCGCTCCACCTGCTCGCCAGTTGGTGGATCATCGGGGCCAGCGCCGCGCTGTTCGCCGTCGAGTTTTTCGCCGACAAAGTTCCCGCTTTCGACCTCGTCTGGAACGCACTCCACACTTTCATCCGCGTCCCCGTCGCCGCCCTCATCGCCTGGCGCGCCACCGCCACGCTTTCACCCCGGGAGCAGCTTCTGGCCACGCTTCTCGGCGGCCTCATCGCCTTCGCCGCTCACGGAGGCAAAACCGCTGCGCGCGCCTTCGTCACTCCCTCGCCCGAACCGCTATCGAACATCGGCCTCTCCCTCGGCGAAGACGTCCTCGCCATCTCCCTCACCTGGCTAGCCACCCGCCATCCCTACATCGGCGGAGGCATCGCGCTCGCCCTCTCCCTGGTCATCTTCTTCCTCATCCGCTGGGTCTGGCGCGCCCTCCGCACCCTATTCCGCGGCGCCGAACAAGCCGTCAACGTCTGACCCATCCCTGATCCCTGTACTAGCTACATCTATAGCTAACCACAATAATGAGAACCATTTGGCGATATGCTTCCCTGCAAGCCAAAGGAGATGAGGGATCCAAGCGCTGACCACTGACACTGATCACTGACCACTGACCTGATCACCGATCAGGAATTTTGCGACAAATCACAGCGCGCCCGAGTCTATACTTGTGAAACGCTTGCTGCATTGCTCGAGGAGCCAAGGATAGCGTGCACGTTGGATTCCCCATCACGAAAGCCCTTAAGCCCAACCCACTGGTTGAGCGGCGAAGTCGGATGGTCAATCGCGCTTCCGAACTGGGCGTTGCGATGCGGCAGTTTTTCCGGCCACAGGTCCTCACCCTCCTTGCCCTGGCGATTGTCTACGCCGGTTTCATTTACGGCTACAAGCTCTCGCAATATCAGCAGCACCCTGAAGTCACCAGGGCTTCGTTGACCCGTGCCTGGGTCGATCATCGCAACGACTCTATCGCCATCGTCCCCCAACAACAGGTTCGCCCCGCCAAGCTGCTCGCTCTGGTGCTCGTCACCACCGCCGCTCTGCGGGTCGCGCGTCGCACGCCCGAGCTAGTGCTCGACAAACCAGCGCCAGCGCGTGAAGCCTTTCTATTCTCCTCGTTAATCCCCTTCCGGGCTCCTCCCAGCGCCAATCCTTCCCTGGCGTAAGCGGCAGTTTCACGGGTTAGCCTTTCGGCCACGTGCATCTGCCCTCCGGCTATTCACTTCACCAAATGAACTTTGAATGCCTCACCCGAATGGGAGCGGGTGCTTATGTCAATTGCCTTGAGTGCAATGGAAGTAAATACAGATGTACCGATGGCAGAGGGCAGAATTGAAGAATTCCTCGAAACTGCCGAACGCCGTCGTCCGCAGTTGCTGCGCATGGCGCGCCGCATGACCCAATCGAACGAAGATGCCGAAGACATCCTGCAGGAAGCGTTTCTGAAAGCCTTCAAAGCTCTCGCTAAATTCCGCGGTGAGTCGCAGATGTCCAGCTGGCTGGGAGCGATCGTGCAGAACACGGCATACGAACACCTGCGCAGTCGCCGCAATCGCGTCTTCGTCTCGATCGAATACCTCTCCAAACAGGACAACGAAGTCGTCGAGATCGACCTTCCCGATCCCGGCAGGAATCCCGAAGAAACCTGGCAGGCCAAAGAGATGGAGAACATCCTGCGTGACGAGCTCGGCAAGCTTGGCCATGTCTGTCGGCGCGCCATCGAGATGTGTGTCCTCGATGAACGCCCGCAGCTCGCAGCGGCCAGCTCTCTGAACCTGAGCGTAGCCACCATGAAGTCGCGCGTATTCCGCGGCAAGCGCCTCCTCGGCCGGTCGATCTCGAGGCGCCTTGGCGCACGGCACGGCGCCATGACCATGTCGTCCGAACACCGGGTCGGCTGCGAAGCCTGAATAAAAAGCTTCCGCGGTTGCTGTGCGCCAATTCCGCGGACCTCGAGCGCCGGTTCTTCCGGCGCTCATTTTTTCGTGAGGCACGATGTCTGCGCACCGACGTTCTCAAACGGTCGCAGAACAGCGTTGGCCGGATGCTCAGCCCCGAGACGAGCGGTATACTTCCGGAACTGCGTTTTCCTGAGGTCACACCATGAAGAAATTTGCTCTCCTCCTGCTGCTCGCCCTTCCCTTGTCCGCCCAAACCGACTCCAAAAAGCCGCCGACCACGCTCCGCGGCGTCTTGCTCGAGCAACTCCGCACATCGCACGATCAGGAGGACTGGTACGTTCCTGTGAGCATCGCCGTCGATGGCCTCACCGCGCAGCAAGCCATGTGGAACCCCGGCAAAGGCAATCATTCCGTCGGGCAGCTCGCCTACCACATCTGGTACTGGGATCAGCGGGCCCTGAACGATTTCAACGGCGTAAAGAACCCGGCCTTCGATGGCAACAACAACGAGACCTTCGACAACTTCTCCGCCGACCAATGGAATGACCTGGTGAAGAAACTGAACCAGGTACTGACTGACTGGGACAAGGCCGTCGAATCAGCTGACGACGCCAAGCTCGCGGCCCATGCCTCGCTCGTCGCGCACGTCGGAGCGCACAACGCCTACCACGTCGGCCAGATCCTCTACGTGCGTAAACTGCAGGGCGTCTGGAATCCCGATAAGGGCGTCAAATAAAGCGCCGCGCAAGCAGCACGCAGCCTACTAGCGCACCGACAGATAAATCGGCCCTACCGCACCGCGAGCGTGTCGCCGGCCTTCGTAGCAGTGCGCGGATCAACGCCGAATTCCGCGCCACGACTCACAATCGCCCAGATCCATCCAATAAAGGTAAGCACCAGGAACGGATACGCAAAGAACGGCAACGGATGCGCGATCGGCGTCAATGCCACCCCGCGGAAAATCGTGAGCGAGACAATCCCGAACAGGACTGCGCTCAGAAGTCCCACGAGACGCGCCCATATGGCGAAGACGCGAGGCACGCTGATAAGCGTGAGCCCGGCTGACCAGAGCGCGGTGCCTGCCGCGAAAGCGGGCACACTGGCCTCAAGCGACATGGCCGTACCGCCCAGCATCACGCTCTCGCCGATCGCATAGATCAGAAAGCCCGCTGCCACCTCCAGCCTTCCGGCGCGCGCAAACGTGAGTGCCATGATCGTGGTGGCAATGATGACCCCCACTGCGTCAATGGCCCAGCAGACCGCGCGTACGTCGGCCGCGCTCACCACGGACCCCACCATACCGAGAACTGCGCCTGCAACGAGCCCGGCAACGACAAGAATGCGAAGGTTTGCGGTCACGGGATTGCTCCTGTCGGATCTTTGCATGAGTGTATACAACTCGTGCAACGTTTGACAGCAGATCTCTTACGATCACCGAAGACTTGCAGGCCTGATTTCCGCATCCGCCTCCTTGCCAAGCCGCACCACCAGCGGCAACAATGCCTCTACGTCCTGAACCGTAGTGCGGAAATTAACGATGCAGGCGCGCAGCGCATACTTGCCGTCAATAACCGCATTCGACAGGTACGCCTCGCCACCCTGCTGCAGGCGCGTTAGCACCTCGCGGTTCAGATCGTCGAGATACTTCGCGACCTTGTCGTCGGTTCGGTCCAGAGCCGCCGGAACATAGCGGAATGTCGCAATGCTGAGTCCCTGGGTCAGCGCTTCCAGTTCCGGATTCTCCGCAACCCGCTCGAACATTGCTCGCGACAGCCGAATGTCTTCGGAAATCATTTGCTCGTAACCGCCGCGCCCCACCTGCTGCAGCGAAAGCCACACCTTAAGCGCCCGGAATCCCCGTGAATTCTGCGGACCGAGATCGAAGTAATTAATAGCTTCTACGCCAAAATGGTAGTAAGGCGGATGATAAGCAAACGCCTCACGCAACTTCGAAATATCGCGCACCAGCACGCATCCGGCTTCGAGAGGCGCATAAAGCCACTTGTGCGGATCGACTGCAATCGAATCTGCCTCACCCAGCCCCGCAAACAAAGCTGCAGACTCGGGAGCGACAGCGGCCGGAGCACCGTACGCGCCATCCACATGCAGCCACAAATCGAACTCCCGGCAGAGAGCCGCGAGTTCCTTCAGCGAATCAACAGCTCCCGTGCTGACAGTGCCGGCGTTGCCAACCACGAGAAACGGCTTGTCGCCCGCATCAATGTCTTCGCGAATTCGGGTCCGCAGCGCTTCCATGTCGATTCGGAATTCCGGGTCAGCAGCCACCCAGCGAATTGCCTCCGTACCAAGGCCCGAAATATCAGCCGCCTTCTGTATCCACGTATGCGTCTCCGAGGAGCAGTAGGCGCGAAGACGCGTCCCCCCCATTCCTTTGATGCGAATCTCCGCTCCACCTTTGGCTGCGCGCGCGGCCAGAAAGCACACAATGTTGGCCATGTTGCCGCCGCTGACGAAAAGCCCGCCGCAGTCGGTGGGATAACCCAGCATCTCCGCAATCCAGCGCACCGTCTGCGCTTCGATCTCGCTTGCCATCGGCGACAGCAGCCATGCGCCGCAGTTGGCGTTCACCGCCGATGCCAGCAAATCGCCCAGCGTGCCGATCGGAGCTGCCGAGGAAGTAACGTAGCCCCAGAAACGCGGATGCGCGTTGAACAGCGAGTGATCAAACAGCAGATTGGCGGCACGATCCAGCAACTCCGCTGGAGCCGCGCCTTCGCGGGGCATCGAACGCCCGGCATCCATCGTGGCTCGAATCGCAGAAGGCGATTCGCCCGTTGTGACTGGACGCGTGGGAAGGGAATCCAGAAAATCGGCAACACGATCTACCAGCTGATGACCGGCGCTTCGAAATTCATCGGACGAGATGGCCAGGGGAGATGTGCGGTTTGCGACGGCCTCGGTTTGCGGCATGTGCGACCTCAGCAAAAATTCTACTGGAGCACTCTTTCGATTGGATTCCCGAATCTTGCTGTCAAAGAACTCATTCCATGCCCAAACACCCATTGAATAGGGCAATTCCAAAAGTTGCAGGCTAGATCAGGATCGCATCTTCCGCATAGACGGCGACTCCACCCCATCCGAAAGTGTGGTCGTTCCAGTGCCACCTTAGACGAGCACATTGGCGATGATGCATCAGTTCACCAGGCCGGTCTACGTCGCGGCCTCCAGTTGGTTGCTCACGCCGAAGGTGACACCTTCTTCGAATCGCAAACTGAGGGCCGACTACCTTCAGTTGTTGTTCATTACGCTTTCCACCACATCTCCCAACTGGCCCGGTGTGAAGGCGTTCCCTTCGAGATTGGCTGCGAGCCGCCCCTGCCGGTCGATCACCACAGTGTGCAGCGTATGCGTGATCAAACCATCGCCCGTCCAGAAACGCAGACCGAATCCGGCTCCCACCTCTCTGATCTGCGCCACGGTTCCGGTGAGGAAATGCCAGGTCTCAGGATTCGCTTTAAATGACGCGGCGTACGTGCTTAGCACGTCTCCCTGGTCGTGATCCGGATCGATGGCAATCGTCAGCAGGACCAGGTCGCGCTCCATACGCGCGTGGAATCGCTTCTCCAACTGGCCCAGATTATTTGAAAGCCGGAGACAGTATTGCGGATAAGGGCAACGGGAATAACCAAACGTGAGAGCCACAACACGGCCGCGCAAGGCCGACAGCCGAATTGTGTTCCGCGCCTGATCCAGCAGCGCAAAATCGGGAACAAGTTCGCCAACACGAAGTTCGCCGGAGCGTACCTCTTCCGCGGTCTGCGCGTGCATTACCCGATCAATCGACGATAACCCGCCGGCTTCGGCTGGTTCCGGCTCGAAGTTCGCGATCGCCTGAATTCCATCGGCGTAGAGTTTTCCGTCTGCGTTCACCATTTGAAAACGGATAGAGACGCCCGGCTTCAGCCAGCTAAGCACCGAGGGCGGGCGGGCCGTGAATGTCATTTCCATCGCATCCATATAGCCCGGAATTGCAGCACAGGAGACGTCGATCGAGTGATGCGACGGATCAACGCGAACCACCACACCCTCCACGTTGTGCTGCGCAATAGCCTTTGCTTGCGCGCCCGGAAAGCATGCCCATACGAACAGAATCAACTTTGCAATACGCTTCATGGTGCAGCTCCCACTGAATGCGCTGGCTTTGCGGTATCACCCATCGTGACCGGCGTGCGATCAAGATGCGTTGGCTGCTTTGCAAATTCCTTGATCTCGATGAACCTGTTCTTCCCTACGCTCGAGAAATGCTGCCGCGTGTTAGTCGCCGGCCACCAGGTATTGATCGTAACCCTCCGCACATCGGGCCCTAGGCCGATATGCTGCTCAAGGGGATTGTCACCAAACGAAGATTTTTCTCCCACTGTGCGCGAAATCGACCGCAGCGCTCCGTGGCTGTCCTCCGTCTGAACCTCGATCTTCGCGCCCACCGCGGAGCGATTTGTCTTTACACCCACCAGCTTCACGTTGATCCAGTCGTTGCGGTTGCCGGGATTCTGGAAAAGTCGCACCGTGTGCCGGTCAGACGGAATCGCTCCGCCAACCTCAGCGATGATGTCTTCGTCGCCGTTGCGGCGCAGATCAGCAAAGGCGATGCCGTGTCCCTTGTGCAGTTCGCCTGTTCCCGAAGACTGCGTAATGTCAACAAACTTCTTGCCTTGGTCGTTGCGCAACAAAACGTGCGGCATCATCGATCCCAGCGAAGGGGTCCCCATCCCTAGATACAAGTCGAGGTATCCATCGTTATCCACATCGCCGAAACCAGCCCCCATGGGCAGGAATATCTTGTCCAGACCCACCTTTGCCGTCACATCTTCGAACGCGCCATTGTGAAGATTGCGGTAGAGCTTCAAAGTTTCAATTCGCGTGGGCAGCCCCATCGCGTTGCGCACGCACTCGTCGATTGAGCTGAAATAGGACTCGACGAACAAATCGGGCCATCCATCGTTGTCGTAGTCGAAAAACCACGCGGCAAAGCTGAAGATCGGCTCGCGCACTCCCGCCTGCTCCCCGATCTCAGTGAAGGTGTTGTTGCCATTGTTGTGGTAGAGAAAGTTTGGACCGCTGAAGTTCGAAACATAGAAATCGACATAACCGTCGTTGTCGTAGTCTGCCGCCGTCACGGCCTTGCTGAGGGCAACCTTGTCCACCCCGGCTTGTTTTGCGATATCTTCGAACGTACCATCCCCACGGTTGTGATAGAGCTGCACTGCTGACCCCTCGTTGGCAACGAAGAGATCCAGATAGCCATCGTTATCGATGTCCGCCCAAACCGCCGACTGGCTGCTGGTAATTCTGTCGTTCAGTCCGCTCTGTTCCGTCACGTCTGTGAAAGTACCATTGCAGTTGTTCCGCAGCAGGGACTTTCTCACCGCATACTCCCAGCCGCCGCGCAGAACCAGAAGATCGATGCAGCCGTCGTTGTTGTAATCACCTTTGACAATGTTCAGGCCGCCAAGCTGGTCCATCACCCCGGCTTGTTCGCTGCGATCGCTGAACGTTCCGTCTCCGTTGTTATGAAAGTAGTAGAGATGGTCGCACTCATCTTGGCTTGAAACAAAGACATCGAGCAGACCGTTGTTTTCGAAATCGTCCACGACCACTCCGCCTGCGTCCATAAACGCCTTCAGTCCCACCGCCGGCGCAATGTCCTTGAAACGCCCAACATTCTCCGCCGATTGAAATACCGCCGGCGGAATCAGATACTTCTTTGGCACACCGTCCGGGTACCTTCCCAACGTAGCGTAGGCAAGGTTGAGCAACCACCGTGCTTGGTAATCTTCGGGGTTCGTGCCAAGATAGGCCTCCAGATGGTTGACAGCCTGCTGCGAATCATCCTCCCGGGTGAAGTGCGCCTTCGGGTCGAGGGGTGGAAAGATATCCTGCTCACCATTGTCGTGATAGATCCCGTTCTCCATCTCAGAGAGATGGAGATACTGCACGCCTAGCCCCTCTTCAAAGTGCGGTATTGCGTCCGGTACGCTTTGCTTCGCCAGATCCAGCCCAGCCTGGTACTGTACCGTCGCTCCCCGCAGATTGCCCATGTATGCGTAAAGCTGACTAAGCGCCACATGGTCGCGGAGCACGTTCAACGGATGCTCGATCTCCATCTGTTTCGCGTCGGGGGCAGCGAACAATTGCTCCAGCCCCGCAATGGCCTTCGCGTTCGCCTGCCTGCGAATACTGCACACCTGGTTGAGATCGCGGTTCCAGCCCTCCGGCTTATCTTCCGCTTTAAATGCCGCCAGGCTCTCCATATACCCGCCAATGTCGATTCCCGGACGCACTTCGCCGGTATGGGTCATCGCCCGAATGCGGCTGCCATCCACGTGTTCCGCTACCGGTGCACGCGGCAGAATTGTGAGAATCGCATAGCCGGATGAGAGGGGGACGATGTGCGAGTACTCCCCCACGCGCAATCCCGCCAGCGCGTTTCGCAATTCAGGCCGCAACTCGGCGGGCTTGAGTCTTCCCAGGTACCCGCCGTTTTCTCCAGTGGGATCGACCGACTCTTCCCTGCAAAGTACGCCGAAATCCCAGCCTGCCTGCAATTGCTTCAGGGCCGCCTCGGCGCGTTGCGCGTCGGGCGCGACAAAGATAGCGATATCCGCTTCTTCCTGGGTGGCAATCGTCTGCGCATGGATATCCGTGGCGCAGGTGGCAACAATAAAAACAATTGCCGCCAGCACACGGTACCCGTGGCCCAGGACACTTGCGTGCCCTCTGTTTCGCATGTCGTTTTCTAGGGAAGTCGAACACCCTGTCGATCTGGCACCATTCTACCGGAGGCGAGCGCACGAGCACCGCCGCGACAAACGTCTAAGCGGTTGCTGCGTGTGGGCTTGATCTCGGTGTGGTCGGATTGTCGCCTGCTCGTCCCTTTCATGCCTATTCGCGTTCCCTGACACCCCGCGCCAAACGCCAGCGAATCGCAGAATCTGTTGACAACGGCCATAACTTGCACCTGTACAATTGCCTCCATTCGGAGGTCAACGAATGACCAAGTTCGCGAGCATCACGGAAACCGTTGGCAATACCCCGGTGGTCAGGATCAATCGGCTGGCGCCCGCTGATGTCAACCTCTACGTAAAAGTGGAGGCGTTCAACCCGCTGGGGTCGGTGAAGGACCGGCTCGCACTGGGCGTGATCGAAGAGGCAGAACGCACCGGCAAGCTGAAACCGGGACAGACCGTAGTCGAGGCGACCAGTGGCAACACCGGCATCGGCCTCGCCATGGTGTGCGCCGCAAAAGGCTATCCGCTGGTGATCATCATGGCCGAGACCTTCAGCATCGAACGACGCAAGCTGATGCGTTTCCTCGGCGCGAAGGTGATCATTACGCCGGCCGCGGCGCGTGCCGTCGGCATGGTGAAAAAGACCGAAGAGCTGGCGCAAAAGCATGGATGGTACTACACCCGTCAGTTTGAAAACGAGGCCAACGCCGACATGCACTCGCGCACCACGGCCCAGGAAATTCTGCGCGACTTCGCCGGCGACCGCCTCGACTACTGGGTCACTGGATTCGGCACCGGCGGCACGCTGAAGGGAGTAGCTCGCGTCTTGGCGAAGGAGCGCCCAGGCACCAAGATCGTAGTCTGCGAGCCCGATGATGCGCCGCTGCTCTCAAGCGGAATCGAGCAGGAGCGCAACGAGGATGGCTCGGCGAAGGTCGCGCATCCCAGCTGGAAACCGCATCCGATTCAGGGCTGGAGCCCCGACTTCATTCCCAAGCTGACCGGCGATGCCGTCACCTCGAAAGTCATCAGCCAGATCGTTCGCATCGCCAACGCCGACGCAATGCGCTGCAGCAAGGAGCTGGCCAAGAAAGAAGGGATCTTCGTCGGCATCACCTCCGGTGGAACATTCTCCGGCGCGCTTCAAATCGCCGCGCAAGCCCCGAAGGGTTCCACGATCCTCTGCATGTTGCCCGATACAGGCGAACGCTACCTGAGCACCCCGCTGTTTGCCGATGTGTCCGCCGACATGAATGAAGAAGAGTGGGAGATCGCGCGCTCCACGCCAGCCTGCATCCTCGAACCACCGAAGTAGCGCAGAATCACCTGCCAGATAACGCCATGTCGATGAATGCGGCCTTCGTGCCGGCCGATCCCGCGGAGCTCGCGCGCATCGAAGCAAATCCCGCTCTCGCCTTCCGTTGATGCAGGCCATTTGCGCGACTGGGGATCAAAGCATTTCGGACTCACACCAAATCTGTCTCGGTTGGCGCAATTCGAATCTTGAGCTTTAGCGGCGGGCGATAAGAACTTCGAATATATCTTTTGAACAACTAAACGAGGTGATCGAAGCCCAGCTCCTGCATCTCCTCGAGCTGACGCCGGAGCCGATCCATCTGCTCCTTCATCTGTTCACGCTGCTTTTCATTGAAGCTGGGAACCTTCTTCTCCGGGATCCAGATCTGGAAGTTGTTCGGGTCGAGGTTGAAGCTTTGCGGCTTGAAATTGTTGCCGAACTCCTTCATCTGCTTGTTCCATTCGTCCATCTGCTTCTGGTCAAACTGAAACGGCTTGAAATCCTTCTGGAACTGCTGCATCTGCTGTTTCAGTTGATCCATCTGCTTCTGGTCGATGCCGAAGTGCTGATCTTTGAATGCGTCGCGAAACTGTTCGGCTTGCTCGCGCAGTTGATCTGCCTGCTCCTGCGAGATGCCGAAATGATTCTTGCCTGCCTCGTCCTTCCATTGCTGCAGCTGATCCAGCAGTGCCTCTTCCTGGTTGCGCATCGACTGCGCGTCGGACTCATTCATGTCGAGGAGACCCATCAGATCGTGCATCCCCTCCGGATCGGCGAACGCCATCAACGGGCTGGGGCCGTCCGGAAGGAACTGATGAAATTCGATCTCGCTCTTCTTTTTCGAATCCACCTGGAGCGTAAGCGTCACCTGCTTTTTGTCGCGAAGCACCGTGAGCGAAACCGACTTGCCTTGATTCGCCCGCATTGCGCGGTCCCAATCCGAGACCGTGGACACGTTCTCCGCGCCCACCTTGAGGATCACGTCAAAAGCCTTGATCCCTGCGGCCCCCGCCTCGCTCTTGCGCGCAACCTGCTTGACCATCAGGCCATTCCCCACGCCCAGGTAATCCGCCATCTGCGAGGTCAACGGTTCCACCACGGCGCCCACCTTCAACGTGCTGCTGCCCACAAACGGCATATGGAATCCGCCCGGAAGTGGGGCATCCCCACCCGAGCCAGTACCGAGTATTCCCAGTCCCTCCACCGGCGAACTGGCATCGCCGCCGCTGTTCAGCTTGTTCCAGATATCGGTATCCAGCTTCTTCCGATCGGCCAGCTGAACCGTGAGTGTCTGCGTTGCGCCCTCGCGGCTGATCACCAGTGTGATCTTCCGGCCCGGAGGAATCTCGCGCATCATCCGGCCAAAGGCTTCGGCCGTTTCCACTGCCTGGCCGTTCACCTCGAGCAGTACGTCATTTACGCGAAGACCAACCTGCCCGGCGGGCGCATCGTGATCGATCAGCGTGATCACCGCTCCACGCGTATCCTTCAGCTTCAGCTTGTTTGCAGAATCGTTGTCGACATCACCCACAAGAACACCCAGGTATCCGGGCGTTCCGGAGTGCAACAAGAATGGATTGGGCTCTTCGATGATCTGTGTGACTCGTGCCGCCTGCGCGTGCATCCTCGCCGGCGCGAGTGTGATTGCGGCTCCCAGCAGTGCGACTCCGATTTGGATGTAAGGCCTCATAAAGCGTTTCATGGTACTTTCCTCGTTTCCTTCATCCAGGTCCGCACTCTTCTATGGACGGTGCGGTTGCCTGAAGGTAAGGGTGGTTATTGAATCTCCGGCGCCCGGCTTAGAGCCTCACGAGACACCGTGCGGATATGGGGATTATGGTCCGAATTTGCAACCGTAAACAACACCTGCCGGACGCTGGTATCTGCCTCTACGGGCTCCAGTTCGCTGATGGCCGCGGTGCGGATTCGTGGATCGCTGTCGTTCAGCAGCGCCTCCAGCACCGCGTCGCGAACCCGCATGTCTTCGGCCACATAGGGCTCTAACCCTTTCAACGCCTTTTCCCGGACTGCCTCGCTCTTGTCATAGCGCAGTGCCACCATCAGCGCGTCGCGAATGCCCTCGCCCTGGCAGGCATGACCCGCCCGGCACTCCGCGGCCAGCAATCCCACTGAGTCGTCGCGCACGCCCTGAGAGGCAGAGTTTTCTGAGGCCAGCATCAGCAGTTGCCGGATCGCCGGATCATCCAGCGAGCCCTCGATATGTTGCGGTACAACCTGGTTGTAGGTCACCTCAACCATCTCGCTGTTCGGCTGCCGGACCACGCTGGAAATGCTCGCCACCTCGGCCGGAGCTGTCGGTGCAACCTGCGGCTCGACCTTCGCCGCAGTCTGTGCCGGCACCCGGATCGCCACGTGGGCAGCACGCGCCTGGGCGTATTCATACCCACCCAGCGTCCCCGCGCCTCCGCCGACAATCAGCAGCAGCAGGGCCGCTACCGGCGCCGCCTGCAGGTTCGAGAAGTTGCTCAGCACCCGCTGGCCAAAACGCTCATACCAGCGCTTGGGCGGCACCGCATCCAGCGCCTCTTCCAGGCGGATACGCGAACGGGCTACAAAATTAGGATCCGGTTCAATCACCGGGTAGGCAGTGGCCAGCGTCTTCAGGGCAAGCAGTTGCTCGCGCTCCTGGCCGCACTCCGTGCACGTAGCCAGGTGCCGCTCCAGCTCATGTATTTGCTCGTCGGGCAGCTCGCCGTAGACTGCCAGCACAATGCGCTCGTGGGCAAGTTCACAGTTCATTTCGTTACGTCCTTCCAGCCTCGTGCTGCAGTAGTACAAATCCGGCCCAAATCGACCGCCGCCCGTAAAGGGCTCGATCTAACGCAAGCCCGCCAGTTGAGTCCTCAACTTTTTTGTCGCCCTGAAGAGCGTATTCTTGGCGGTTTCTTCCGTCGTATTCAACATCTCCCCAATGGTGCGCAGGCGGAGACCCTGGTAATGCTTCAACTCAAAAACCATGCGCTCTCGTGGCGTTAGTTTGCTCAGCGCGGCCTGAATGCGCTCACCCAGCACCTTGCGATCGAGTTCCTTGCTGGGATTCGAAAACGAACGATTGTCCGAAACCGACGCCAGCACATCGATCTCATCTCCCGACTGATCGATCACTACTGCCTGATCCTCGCGACGCGTCTTGCGGCGGCGCAATTGGTCCAGACAGAGATTCGTGACGATCCGGTAAATCCAGGTGTAGAACGAGCACTCAAAGCGGAAATTTCCGATATACCGGAACGCCTTGAGGAACGCCTCCTGGTAGATATCTTCCGCATCGTGCTCTGAACCCGTCAGATGCAGCGCCAGGCGCAGCACCTGCTGCTCATACTGCCTGACCAGCGCATCGAATGCCGCACGTGACCCAGCCTGCGCTTCGCGGATCAATTCCATTTCCGGAGCCCGCGCCTGCAGACGCTCCTGAGCCCGATCCGGTCCGTCCATTGCCCTGGAAGCCATACCTGCGGAAGATTGTATCCTCCTTTTGGCAGGCCATGCGAAAGCGCCGGCAACCGCGGTCGGCGAAGAGGGGTAGCTCACTGCATCTGTTGCCATCGAAATCGCTCTCTCCGGTGGTAGATGTCTCGGCATCTTTGTAGACGCTCAAAAGGCTCGTTTGTGAGCACCGTTTGCCTCCGAAGGCGTCCCGAGGGTGACGATGGTCATGGGCTGATCCGGCCCTCCTCCGCTACCCGGCCTGACCCGAAAACCCCCCGAAAACAGAAGAGGCCGCCTGTGGCAGTGCAAGCAGCCTCTTTTGCCCAAAAATTTGCCCACGATGCGGGCGGTTCCACCCCGGTTCCCACCCGGCTTGGCTATTGCACCGTCCAGGAAACCGAGATTCCGGAGTGCGGATTGAAGAACGAACTGCCGTTGTAAGCGGCGGCAATTACGTGCGTCCCCTTGCTTAGCGTCGCCGTAATCTTGGCGGTCCCGCCGCTCAGCGCCGCCGTAGCCAGCACCTTCGTCCCGTCCCGGAAAGTGACCGTCCCCGTCGGCGTGGGATCCCCCTTGACCCCCGCCGTTACCTTCAGGCTGATTGCGAAGGAGGAAGCCGAAAGAGGCCCCATGCTCTCCTCCAAGCCGGTCCCGCCATGGTTGAGAAACAATGGAATCGCTGACGAATTGCTCATAGCCACTGCAACATCCATCGCGCCGTCCCCATTGATGTCGCTCACCACCAGCGACGTCGGCATATCCCCCAGTGGAAACACCACTGCCGATCCGAACTTTGCACCGCCGCTGTTGTAAAACAGCCGCAACGACCTCTCCGTGCTGTCCACCACCATCAGGTCGGCCAGGCCGTTCCCTCGCAGAGACGCCGCTCCGATTCCTTCCACAGACGTCCCCGCCGTGAACGTGGTTCCAGTGGTGAATCCGCCCGCCCCGTTGTTCAGCAGGATAGTGATCTTCGTGGCGCTGGCCGCCGCGATATCCAGCTTCCCGTCTCCATTGAAGTCACCGATCGCTATATCCACCGGATGGGACGTAACCGTGTACTCCTTCGCGGCCTGGAACGTCCCGTCTCCTTTGCCGAGAAATATGCTCACGCTCGAGCTCCCGTAATTTGCCGTGATCGCATCCAGCTTGCCGTCCCCGTTGATATCCCGCACCACCACCGCATTCCCGTCCGTGCCGCCCAGGCTGTAGTTGACCGCCGGCTTGAACGTTCCATCGCCCTTGCCCAGCGTCACCGTAAGCTCCGTCTGCCCCACCGTCACCAGGTCCGCAAAGCCATCTTTGTTCAAATCGCCAACCACGGTGTCGCGATCCGCCATCGTATGCAGCGAATTCCCAATGTTCGCCACAGCCGGACCTGGCCCCGTAAACGAGCTATTCCCGCTGTTCAGAAACACACCTTGTGCGATCAGCAGATCTTCCGCCGAGTTGTGATCAAAATCGCCGATCCCCAATGGCCCCAGCGGTGCGCCCGACTCGTCCGTGAAATGTCCGGTCACATTCCGCAACAGCGGGGCCGCGGATGACCCAAGCGCCGTGTACAGCGTCTCTGTTTGCAGATCGCCGTGCACCGAGACATCCAGCCCCCGAATCATCAAATCGGACGGGGTGCCTGCGGCCGGATCGAAGTTCGAAGACTTCAGATCGAGCGAGAAGGTCGCCACTTCGCCCGCATTCGGAGCGCTCAGATATCCGCCGCTGACGCCCTCCAGCACCTGCACGCCGTTCTGCATTACCACCAGCAAATCCCGTTTTCCATCTCCGTTCGCATCGCCGTTCAGCAACGCGACAAACCTCTGGATATCGCCCGCAACCGCGTACGACGCAATCTCAGGAAACACCAGCCGCCCGCCCGGGCTCATCAGCTTCATCGCTACCGTGGAGCTGAGCCCGTTGTAAACCACCAGGTCTGCTTTCCCATCCCCGTTGAAATCGCCCTGCGTCAGCCCCCATCCGCTGTTGCCGGAGTCATCCACAATCCCGGTGTTATTGAACGTGCCGTCCCCGAATCCCGTCAGAACCAGCAGCGAGGGAATCTCTCCAGAGCTGTAATGCGTCCAGTCGCCTTCGTTCGCCAGAATCAGATCGGGCTTGCCATCGCCGTTGTAATCGGCAATCGCCAGCGCCCCAAACCCGCCAGTCCCAGCCAGATTTTGACTCGGCAGTGCTTGGAACGTTCCGTCTCCCCTGCCCAGCAGCGTCTGATATGAGACCGACCGATCGCACAACACCAGATCGAGCTTCCCATCTTTGTTCACATCGCCCAGCACCGACGCAAAGGGCACAAAGTTGACGTTCGTCACCTTCGGCGCCGCAAACGTGCCGTTACCGTTGCTCGCAAACAGCTCTACCGCGCTGCTGCTGAAACTGTTCGGACCCATCATCAATGCAATGTCCGAGTTCGCGCTTCCCACAAACTTCCCGGCCAGCAGGCCCACCACGGTTCCGCTGAACGAGATGGTCCGCGGCGCCTGGAACGTACCATCGCCGTTGCCCAGAAACACCTCCAGCTTGCCGGTGCTCAGAGCCGCCGCTAAATCCACATTGCCGTCATGATTGAAGTCTCCCGCGCCCACATACCCCGTCGTGTTCGCCGGCAGCATGCTGATCACCGTCGGCGATGTGTACGCTCCCGTAGAAGTCGCCATCGTTACGGTGATCGCCGCGCTTGTTCCGCCAGTCACCGGAGACACCAGCGCCACCATGTCCGTGCGTCCGTCATGGTTCACATCCGTGGTGATGGCGCTGAAGATCGTGCCACCGAGCGCATACACCGGCGCTTGAGCAAAACGGCCTTGTGCGGAAGCGGTTAGAACTACGAGGGAGGCAGACAGAAAAGTGGCGGCGAGTCCTTTCGCGCTGAAGAGAGGAGCCATGGAGATACCTGCGTCACAGAATTGAGAACCAAGAAGCTGGAATGAAGGGTTGGGAAGGTGACGCAATTCTCTGTTAGTTCTCAGATGACTCCGCGAATTCGGCGAGATGTCTACTCTCCAGGATTCTTCCGTCAGCACGGGAATTTACACTCAAAGCAGATGAATGAATCCCTGTTCCCGGAAAATGAGGCTGGATCTCACGCCGCCTCCGGCTGGTTCACCGCCCACTGTGATGGCGGATCGCGCGGCAATCCCGGACCGTCTGGCTACGGCGCCGTCATCGAAGACCCAAAAGGGCAGGTAGTCGCCCGCTTAAGCGAGTTCCTCGGCCGCCAGACCAACAATTTCGCCGAATACAAGGGCCTTCTCTCTGTTCTCAGCTGGGCCCGGCAGAATGGCATCCGCCAGCTTCGCGTGGTTTCCGACTCCGAGTTGATGGTGAAGCAACTCAAAGGACAGTACAAGGTGGCCAGCCCGGTCCTTCGTCCGCTCTGGGAAGAAGCCCGCCGCCTCTCCCGCGAACTGGAACGGTTCGAGATCCGCCACACCCTCCGCGGCGGTAACCAGGAGGCCGACCGTCTCGCCAACGAAGCCATGGACAAGGGAATGGGCCGCGCGCCAGATGCTTCCACCGCTGGAGGATCGGCAAAAACCGACCCCAAGCAGCCGCCCCGTCCGCCAAAGCAAATCCTCGAAGGCTACGTCAAAGATGGGGTTGTGCATCTGCTCAATGGCGAATTGCCCGATGGCGTTTTCGTCAAGATCGTCAGGGAATAGCAATCGAGCCCACCGATGCAACAGGTAGTGCCCAGGATGAGTACAGCCGCCTTTCCGGCCAGCTCTTTGACCCTCTGAATGAACGAATTGCGGTCGCAGCTTCTGACTCCCTTCCAGCGGCGAGGTAACCTCGACAACTGAATTTCAGATATCCATTTCTGACTCGAAGGTGACTCGCGCCGTGGTACTTTCGTCCAATTTCTTGACGGCGCTTGCCCCTCCATTCGCAGCCAAACGACCGTCAAACCTGCTTTAATCCTTTCCGTATTCTCATTTCCGCTTCACTGTTTCTCTTTAACCTCCCCGGGACTGAACGCCTTACCCGCCTTGGTTCTTTCGTGCGTTTGAGAGAACTTTCTGGAGGAAAACAACGATGGAACAACGCAAAGCCGTTTCATTGCGTCCGCTTTCGGTAGTTCTTGTAGCGTGTCTCCTATTGGTGGCAGCATTCTTTGTCGCGGCATGCAGCAGCAGCATGACCGGAAAACTCTCCGCCTCCGGCACCGCCACGCTGAGCGTCATGGTCAGCGATCCCGCTACCTGCGCCACGCCCAATGGTCCCTTCTCGCACGTCTACGTCACCATCACCGACGTTACGGCAAACATGAGTTCCTCGGCCGGAGATGGGGATGGCGGCTGGGTCGATCTGACCCCCAGCCTGAAGAACGCACCGAAGCAGGTTGACCTGCTCGGCCTCGCCAACAATCAATGCTTTCTCGCATCCCTCGGGGATGCCCAGCAGCTCGCGGCCGGCACCTACCAGCAGATTCGCATCATCCTCGCCAGCGACAGCACCAGCATCTCCAGCAACGCCTGCGGCAACGGCTCCGCCAACTGCGTCCAGCTCTCCAGCAACTCCTCCTTCCATACCCTCAACCTCTCCAGCGAAGCGCAGACCGGCATCAAGATCCCCGCCAGTCAGATCGCTGGCGGAGGCCTGACCCTCAAGCCCGGAGAAACCACCGACCTCGACATCGATTTCCAGACCTGCCAATCGATCGTCCACGAGGGCAACGGTCAGTACCGCCTCAAGCCCGTCCTGCACGCGGGCGAGGTAAGCACAGTCTCGGCATCCATCAACGGCACCGTGCTCGACGCGTCCACAACCAAGGCTGTCGCGGGCATGGTGTGGGTTGCGGTTGAGCAGAAGGACACGGATGGCGTCGATCGCGTTGTGCAATCGACCATGGCCAACGCCGACGGCACCTTCGTCTTCTGTCCGCTGGCCGCCGGAACCTACGACGTGGTGATCTCCGGCGTGCGCACCACCGATGGCGCTCTCTACTCGCCCTCAATCGTCACCGGGGTTTCCGTCGGAGAAACCACCGGCAATGTGATGCTGAATCCACCAGCCCTCACGGCGGCAAGCTCGTTCGCCAATCTCACCGGCCTCGTGACATCGGCCAACAATGCCTCGCCCGCTGCGCCCACCTCGATAGATGTGTCGCTCACGGCGCTGGCTACGGTGAGCTCAAGCATCTACACTATCCCGCAACAGCCCGCTGCGTCGCCCAACTACGACGTCTCGCAGGTAGTCACTACCGGAGCCGGACCGATAGGCAACCCACCGGTTGCGTGTCCTGCCGGATCTGATTGCATCAACTACTCGCTGCCCGTTCCATCGGGAGGCGCCTTCATCGGTGCATGGTCGTCGGGCGGTGCAACCCTGGCCCAATCGGCGCCCCTCGCAAGTTACGCGGTCGATGGCATCACCACCGGCGCCTGCTCGGCGCTTGACGTGAACTCCAATCCCCCACTCGCATTGACCGGGGCTGGACCGTTCACCAGCGTGGCCATTTCCTCCAACCTGCAATTCACCGGTTGCCCATAACTCCGCAAAAAAGATTGGCCGGAATCCCCCCGGATTCCGGCCATTTTCCTTTCCGTCGCTTTTCGATCCTTAAGCCGCCACTGCAGGGCGTGCCGCTTCTTGTTTGCCTTGCCCGCTCAGCAACAGACCCGTAATCTCGTGAATCGCTTTCAATCCCTCTTCATTGAGCCATGTGAAGATCGCGTTGTTATACGAGGTCTCCTGGCTGGTTCGCCCCTGGCTCAGCTGCAAAAGCTGAGGATTGAAATTGAATTTACCCTCATTCTTGATTTTGCTCTCGAGTATCTGAATGAGTTCCCGATCCGTGATTCCGTTAAGCGTGATGGTTCCTGTGCAACTCAGCATATCGATCCATTCCTCGTGGCAGATCTCGCGCTTCAGATCCGCAAGACTGAAGTTACATATAAAGCGCCGCCGCATGGGTGCACCGGCGCGAAGTCGCGATATTCAAAATGTAATCCAATAAATTGATCTGTCGAATCCCTCTTTGGGATCGAAGAGCTGACACGAAAGAAGGACCCTCGGATCACAAACCTATGACTACACATGGTTTGCTGAATTCATTAACTCGTTGGCTTCTGCGGTGATCGCCCTGTTCAGGACGCGGCGCTTGCCTTCCAGCCACAGACCACGTTTTTTACGGCAGAGCCATGGCAATTTCGCGACGAGTCCCGTCCGCATGCGATCGCTCTACTTCGACGCGGTTCCGCCCCAGCATCTTCGCGCGATAGAGAGCCTTGTCGGCCCAGTCAATCAACGTTTCCAGCGGTAGGTCGTTTGCCGTTTTCAGCGAGGCAATGCCGATGCTTAAGCTGACCGCCTGCCCGTCCGGTGCTACCGCCCGTGCGCTGAACCTGGCTCGCAACTCCTCTGCCAGCGCCGCTGCATTCTCAGGCGAAATCCCAACCAGCAACAGTGCGAATTCGTCTCCGCCGAAGCGCGCGCAATGGCTTCCTTTTACCGCAACGGCAAGCCGATCCAGCTTCCTTGCCAATGTCACCAGCACCTGGTCGCCGTGCAGGTGACCATGGCGGTCGTTGGCCTGTTTGAAGTAGTCGATGTCCATCAGCAGGATCGAAAGTTGTTCTCCGCCACCCGCACTCTGCAGCTTGCCGTAAACATTGGCGAGCGATCGGCGATTGCCGATCCCCGTCAGTGGATCCTGAACCGCGAGTTCCTCAAGATGCTCGTTGCGGCTCTCGAGGCGTGCCTTCTGCTGTTCAGCCTCGGCCTGAAAGAGCGCAGTCCGCGCCACGTAGCAGATCACCGAAATCATGATCGCGCCGGCCGCCATAGGGAACGAAATCGGCAGCAGAAACAAGGCCAGCATCAAGTTGACCAGGGCGAGGAACGACGGCATCAAATTACGCACCGACATGCTCGGACACGGAGAACTGACCGAAAAATCCTCCGCATTGTCCCTCGTGTAGATCAGATACACTGCGAAACCCGCAAGTAGCACCTGGCCCGGAACATCCCACAGGCTGCAGTTTTCATAGTGCATCCACGAGTACGACACCTGGTTCGCCAGGAAGTAGGCGACGAGCCGGAATCCAAAAAAGCACGCGAGCGTGCGCAGAAACCGCAGTTCCACATTCGACGCCGCACCAAAGCAGCCAACTAGGGTTACCAGGAACAGGCACAATGCCATGACCTGCCCCACTAGCAGGTGATTGGTTGTGAAGTGATCGCGCGTAACTGGCGAATACATCAGGTTGAACCGCAGTACGACGAAAAGCAGCGCCTGCAGCGCATCGACAATGACGATGTACCGCGACACCCCCGCGAAGAAAAAGACAACCGCGAGCATGTAAAGCGCCTCGCTGGCGTTGAAGCAGGCCGTCTGCAATTGCCTTGCGGGAGGAGTATCAAAAACTGCCTGGGTGAACGACGGGAAATATCCGATCGATGCCGCCAGTGCCGCTGCCGAAACCATTGACCAGCGGATAAACAGTGAGCCTTCCGCGGCCCGGGCACGCGTCCAGAAAGCAATGGAACAACCCAGGAAAACCAGCGCTATGCAGAGGTAACCCATCCCCGAGGCCGGGATCGTGTTTGCACCGGCCACCGCCGCATGCACGCCACAGATAACCACGGCCCCCATCGCGGCAAAGCACAGGGTCGCGCGGCGCGATAGCGTCGTACGCGATTTGCGCCTCGCCTTGAGTGAAGCGCGGATCGCGGGTTCGGCCGAAAATTCAGATAGATCTCTCATAGCCTGCTCAACCTGACACAAGAAAAGCCTGACAAATCTGAACGAAATGGGGATGTGTGTATTGGGATGAATGTACCGTAAACGAGCGACAACTCCAGTAGCACGAAAGGCGTACGGGCAGGCCACTAGTCGCAGCACGAAATACCCCGGCAGGGCAAGCCATACCGGGGGTCTCGATCCGAGTGATTGAGAATAAAGGTCTAGCCGATGTTATTCCGCCAGACATGCCCATCGCGCTCCAGCAGGCGATCGGCACAGTCCGGACCCCAGGTTCCCGCAAAGTAGTTCGGGAATACCTCGGGGTTCTTGGCCGCCCACGCTTCCAGAATCGGCGTGTACAGCGCCCATGTGGTCACCACGCCATCGCGATGTGCGAACAGCGTTTGATCGCCCAGCATCGCATCCAGCAGCAGCCGCTCGTAGCCGGTCGCGCTCGATGTCCCAAAAGCCGCTGCGTAGTCAAAGTCCATATTCACCGGGCAGACCGACATGTTCGGCGTATTCGGCACCTTGGCGCCAAAGCGCAACGCGATACCCTCGTTGGGCTGAATGCGGATGGTCAGCAGGTTGGGCTGAATCTCCGTGCACGGCCCGCTCGACTGCATGCGATTAAAAATGAGCAGCGGCGGCTGCTTGAATTGAATACTGATTTCGGTGGCGCGCTTCTTCATCCGCTTGCCCGCACGAACATAGAACGGCACGCCCGCCCAGCGCCAATTCTCGATTTCGAGACGGACCGCGGCATAAGTCTCGGTTCCGGACTCAGGATTCACCCGATCCTCGTCCCGATAGCCTACAACTTTCTTGCCTTCCACAACGCCCGGCCCATACTGGCCGCGCACCGCATTTGTAATTGGAATGCTGGGAATCGAACGCCACACCTTTACCTTTTCGCGGCGCACGCTGTCCGCGTCGAAGCTCGGTGGCGGCTCCATCGTAACGAAGCTCAGCAGTTCCATTACATGGTTCTGCACCACGTCGCGCAGCGCACCGGCTTTCTCGTAAAACGGCCCGCGGCCTTCAACGCCTAATGTTTCGGCCACCGTGATCTGCACGTGGTCGATGAAAT
Source organism: Occallatibacter sp. (assembly GCA_036495975.1). Taxonomy (GTDB): domain Bacteria; phylum Acidobacteriota; class Terriglobia; order Terriglobales; family Acidobacteriaceae; genus Telmatobacter. The sequence goes on from DASXLY010000227.1 coordinate 97,293, forward strand.
TGCGGTTCCAGATCGGCTCGAAGATGCCGTTGCCAAAACGAAATACCAGGATGTTCTGCACCGTCTCCTTACCCAGATAGTGGTCGATGCGGAACACCTGGTTCTCATGGAACACAGCGTTAACCTGGTGGTTGAGTTCCTCGGCGGATTCGAGATCGTGGCCGAATGGCTTCTCGATCACCACGCCCGTGCGACCATTCTCGGGCTGCGCCATCCCCTGTGCGCCGAGATTCTCGATAATCGCAGCAAAGTATTCCGGCGCGGTGGCCAGATAAAACAGCCGATCCGGACCGATGTTCTTCTCCTGTGCAATGCGATCCAGTTCCTTCTTCAGGCCTTCGTAATGCGAGGCATCGTCAAAGCTGAGCGGGTAATAGCTGATCTTGTTGACGAATTCTTCCAGCCGCGGATCATCCGCCTTCGCGTTTCCGAACTCAATAATGCCTTCGCGCATGTCCTTGGCAAACTCGTCGCCCAAGGGCCGGCGAGCCACCCCAACAATGGCGAAGTTCTTCGGCAGCAAGGCGTCCTGTTCCAGATGAAACAGCGAAGGCAGCAGCTTCCTCTTGGTCAAATCGCCCGAAGCGCCAAAGATGACCATGATGCCGGGATTTGGAATGCGCTCGCCGGCCTTCGGTACCTGCGAGAGATCCTCGGGACGAACCTTCATCTGAACCGTAGCTGTTGCCATAAACACGACCTCCGGTCGTTAGAGTTTACAGTTCGTAGTTCAAAGTTCGCAGTTCAAGGTTGCACGACAACTCTGAACTTTGAACTCAGAACTAGTCTTTCTTCACCGCGTGCCCGCCGAATTCGTTGCGCATAATGGCCAGCATACGGTCGGTGAAGTTGTTCTCTTCGCGCGAGCGGATACGGCGGATCAACGACTCCGTAATCACAGGCGCGGACACGTTCAGATCGATAGCTTCGAAGACCGTCCAGCGGCCCTCACCGGAGTCGGCGACATAGGCTTCGAGGCCATCGAGCTTCGGGTTCTTGCTGAGCGCATCCGCCGTCAGATCGAGCAGCCAGCTGCGCACTACGCTGCCGAAGCGCCATATCTGCGATATCTGCGCCAGGTCGAGGTGAAACTCCTCTTTCTTCTCCAGGATCGTAAAGCCCTCGGCATACGCCTGCATCATCCCGTACTCGATGCCGTTGTGCACCATCTTCACGAAGTGGCCAGAACCCGCGGGGCCCACGTGACCCCAGCCCAGTTCCTTTCCCGGTGCCAGCGTCTCCAGGATCGGTCGCAGATAGTCGACAGCATCCTTGTCGCCGCCGACCATCATGCTGTAACCCTCTTTCAAACCCCAAACGCCGCCGGACGTTCCCACATCGACAAACTGAAATCCCTTCGCGGTGACTTCCCTGTAGTGGCGCTGCGAGTCCTTGTAATTCGAGTTACCGCCGTCGATGAGAATATCGCCCTTGTTCAGCAGCGGCTCGAGCTTGGCAATCGTGTCGTCCACAGGTTTGCCCTGCGGCACCATGATCCAGATCGCCTTGCGCCCCGTAAACTTCTTCGCCATATCCTCCAGCGTCGACACGCCAACGTTACCCGAGGCGGTGAGCTTGGCTACGGCCTCGGCATTGAAATCGAAGCCGATGACCTGGTGGCCGCCGAGACGCAGGCGCTCAGCCATATTGCCACCCATCTTGCCCAGACCAATCAATCCCAGTTGCATGTTGCTCTCCCTTCCTAACTCGTTACAGAACTTGAAGATTCTCCAGGTCGCGACGCAATGCATCCGCTCCAGTGAAACGGAGGGCTTTCATTCCCACGGCTGCCGCGGCCGCCACATTCTCCAACCGGTCGTCAATAAACAAGGAACACTCCGGAGACTTGCCGAGGATGCCCAGCGCGTGCCGATAAATATTCGGGTCCGGCTTGCGGAGGCCCATATAGCACGAAGCAAAAGTGAACTTCAGATATCGCCGCAGCTCGAATTTCTCGACTCGGAATTCCTGCGTTTCAAGAGCCTCATTATTAAGCGAGCCGATCATGCATTTATCTGATGCCGCGAGTTCTTTGAGGATACATATCCCCCCATCAGGCAACTGCTTCGACTGCGCGCACATGGCCGCGAAAAATTCCTCGCGTGAAAAGGCTCGCGGCTCATAAAAGACAACTGCATCCAGGTATTCATTCAAGGTGATCTCGCCGCGCTCCCATGGTTCATATGCCTTCATGTGATGCGCCTCTAGTTCGGCGCCATTGAGATGAAACTGCTCGACCACAGCGGCACGTTCGCGATGGTCCCAGCCATTGGTCAGCAGGACTCCGCCAATATCAAACAGGATTGCGTCGAAGGGGAACATCGGCGTCTCTTACAAAAAGTGCTCGGTGATGAATGGTCAGTGAAGCAGTTTGAACTTCGGTTCAGTCGTGCCGTAAGGAATGCGAATGACTGTGGCGGACTCTACATACTTCAGAAAACGCAAATGGATCAAGAGTTTTGTAACAAGGGCACGGCTTTAGCCGGGCCGCAAGTCCTTCAAAAAAGCCCTGGGATTCAGCCTCTGCTTTTTATCGCCTTTCGAAACCGAGGCCTCCGAGTCTGGCGCGTTCTTCGTCATTTCTCCGCAACCCCCGGCATCGACTACTTTTCAGCACACTGATATTTCGCCTCGATGGCGAGAACTTTCTTGAACCGGCGGGTAAACCGCGCTTCGCTCGAGATGAAATTTGCCCGGATAAACGCGTCGACCAGTTCATAGGCCAACGCTGTACCCACGATGCGTGCGCCCAGGACCAGCACATTCATATCATCATGCTCCACACCCTGGTGCGCCGAATACGTGTCATGACACATCCCGGCGCGAATGCCCGGAATCTTGTTTGCCGCAACACTCACGCCCACGCCCGAACCGCAGATCAGGATGCCTCGCGGCGCTTCACCTGCGTTGATCGCCTCTCCAACCCGCTCCGCGAAATCGGGATAGTCGTCCTGCGGCTCGACCCGGAACGCGCCCAGATCGAGAATCTCGTGCCCCGCTTTCGTCAAATAGGCGCGGACCTGTTCCTTGAGCTCGAACCCCGCGTGATCAGATGCAATAACCAGCTTCATGCCACTCCTCAATTACAGCGAATAACAAGTAGGGAATAGGCAACAACAAACAAAAGCTCACCAACGCCGATTCGCGATGTATTCCGTTTTGTACTCCCTTAGTCCCTAGTCCCTTAGTCCCTAGTCCCCGGTCCCCTAGTCCCTTCGTCCCTATCTCTTCACCAACGCCTTCGCGCGAGCAGCCACGTTTTCGGCCGTGAATCCATACTCAGCCATCACCTTTGGCCCCGGCGCCGACGCGCCAAATCGATCGACGCCAACCACTCCGCCATCCAGCCCGACGTATTTCCACCAGCCAAGCGTCGCACCCGCTTCCACAGCTAACTTTGGAACACCCGCGGGCAACACGCTTGCCTTGTACTCCGCCGACTGCTCTTCAAAGATCTTCCAGCTCGGGAAGCTGACCACGCGGGCCGCGATTCCCTCATTTGCCAGCAGCTTCGCGGCGTCGACCGCCGGCCAGACTTCCGATCCCGTGCCAATCAGAACGACCTGAGGATTGGCAACATCCTCAAGGATGTATGCGCCCTTGCTGGCACCCCCATACACATCGTGCTTTGCCGGATCGATCACCGGCAGATCCTGCCGCGTGAGTGCAAAAAAGCTCGGCGTAGTGCGGTCGAGCGCGAGACGCCAGCACGCCGCGGTTTCGTTCGCATCCGCGGGACGGAAGTCGGTAAGTCCCGGGATCGCACGCAGCATCATTAGTTGTTCGATAGGCTGGTGAGTCGGACCATCTTCGCCCAGGCCAATCGAATCGTGCGTAAACACGAATAGCGAATGCGCCTTCATCAGCGCGGCTAAGCGTATCGCCGGCTTGGCGTAATCGGAAAACGTAAAGAACGTCGAACCGAACGGCACCAGCCCACCATGCACCGCCATGCCATTCACCGCCGCGCACATTCCGAATTCACGCACCCCGAAGAAAACGTTGCGGCCCGCCGGATCATCCAGAAAGTGCGTGCCCGGCTTGAAGATGGTCTTCGTAGAAGAGGTAAGGTCGGCAGCGCCGCCAAACAGTTCCGGCACGCTCTCGGCAACCGCGTTCATTACCGCGCCACCCGCATTCCGCGTCGCCTGCTTTTTGTCCGGCGGAAAACTCGGGATCGCCTTTTCCCAACCCTTCCTGCGAATTCCCTTCTGCGTCCGGTCAAACTCCACAGCCAGGTCGCGAAACTCCGAAGCATAACGCGAAAAGACCTGCTTCCATTCGGCTTCGGCAGTCGCTCCGCGATCCATCGCTTTGCGCCAGTTCTTCAATGCATCTTCGGGCACATAGAAGCTCTGGTCTTCGGGGAATCCAAAGAATTTCTTGGTTGCTGCGGCATCGGCAGCACCCAGCGCTTCGCCGTGCACCTTGTTGGTGCCGGCATGGGGACTGCCGTACCCGATCACCGTGCGAACCGCGATCAGCGACGGCCTCGTTGTCTCCGCCTTCGCTGCTTCAATCGCAGCTTCAATGGCATCCAGATCGTTGCCATCGGCCACCCGCTGCACGTGCCAGTGATAAGCCTCGAAGCGTTCCAGCACGTCATCGGAGTAGCTCCACTCCGTCGGTCCATCCAGCGAGATCAGGTTGTCGTCGTACAGCACGATCAGCTTACCCAGATGCATCGTGCCCGCCATGGCGCAGGCTTCGTGCGACACCCCTTCCATCATGTCGCCATCGCCGCACAGCACATAGGTATGGTGATTCACAATCTCATATCCCGGCTTGTTGTAGACAGCAGCCAGGTGCTTCTCCGCGATCGCCATGCCGACCGCCATCGCCAGTCCCTGCCCCAGCGGCCCCGTTGTCGCTTCAACCCCGTCCGTATCGCCGAGTTCGGGATGTCCGGGAGTCCGCGAGTGCCACTGGCGAAACCCCTTAAGATCCTCGATCGTCACCTTGTAGCCGGCCAGGAACAAGGTCGCATAAAGCAGCGCGGAAGCATGCCCATTCGACAGCACAAATCGGTCGCGATCTGCCCACTTCGAATTCGCCGGATTGTGCTTCATGATCTTGTGGAACAGCAGATACGCAATCGGCGCGCAACCAAGCGGCGCTCCCGGATGGCCGCTCTTGGCCTTTTCAACTTCGTCGACTGCGAGAAGACGCAATGTATCAATAGACAGCTGGTCGATAGATAGATCTGCAAGCGTTGCCATAAAACTCCGTTCCGATTCCTTTCGAAAGTTGCTGCAGAAACGCGGCTAGTTGCGGTTTTCGATAGCTATTTCCACGTTGTAACCGAGCCAGCGATTCTGCTCCGGCCAGTGAAGAGTCCATGATAGACCACCGCTCGCCTGGCTTGGAGCAGTGGAAAGGTCTGCGCTGTATCCCGCGCTGCCCAGGCTCCGGCTAACCGTTGATTGCGTGGTCTCCCAGTTGTCGGCGGACCACACTACTTCAAATTGTGCGTCCTCGAGAATGCGCAGAGTGCCGCCGGCGAAAATCTTCTGAATAGGCCTGCGCCTGCTATAAATCTCCAGGTTCGCGCGGCGCTGCTTTCTGCCCTCGGGCGTGCAGTAGCGGTCGTAAACGCAGTCAATTCGATCGAAGACCTTCCCATCCACGGCGGAACGCAGCAGCTTCAGGTACTCGGCATGCGCCCACACCAGAGGTACAGCGGAACCTGCGGGTTGTCCCATTCTCATGCCGCGTTCCGGAATGTCTTCTTCATCCCACACCTGCTCCGGCATCATCTGGCCAAGCGTCGCGAAACGCTCATAGGTGGCGATCAAAGCTGCGGGATCGTTTCCGGCTGCCAACTCGTAATGCGCGCGCTCGCCTGTGAAGAGCGGCCACACGCGCCCTTTGCCCCATCCCTGAAATGGCCCGCCATCGGGGCGTTGGCCGTAGCCGTCCCAGTTGTAGCGATGCCACCCCGGTCCCTGCGGAAGATCGGTTTTCAGCAGCGCGTCGACCACCTTGAGCGAATCGATCATGAGCGGATCATCGGCGCGACGAACCCCGTATCGCACCAGTTCCAGAAAGCCTCCATCGATGATCTCGCGTGCCTCAAATTCGGTGCGTTCGCCGGGAGGCCGGTTATTAATGTGAATGATCTCGTCGCCGCAGCTCTCGCAGGCAAAAGCCTCGCCCTTCTCAGGCGGACGGATGCGCATGTAATGCCGCTTGACCTCGGAGAGAAGGACGCCATTGTTCGTGACCGTCCAGTCTTCCAGGTGACGCTCAATCCAGTCGGCGAATTCCTCAAGGAATACCGCCATCTCCGTCGAATCCCGAGCCCGCGCCATCTCGGCCGCACAAAGCAGGCAACTGATCCCGGCCGCCAGCGTGGAAGGGGAATAACCCGCGTTCTCTTCCCAGCGCTCCTGGTGGGTTATGGGTGCATGTTGTACCAGGAAGCCGGCGGCCCGCTCCACGAACGGAAAAATATCCATATTGCCAAGGGCGTCGGCTTTCCACAATCGCCACGCCAGAATAATTGGGAACGCCACCTCGTCCAGTTGCACGCCTGACCAGTATGGGCGTCCATCAACCCAGAAATTCTGCGCGAACCCGCCATCGGGTTTCTGCGTGCAAGCCAGGTAGACCAGGGCGCGGCGTGCGGTTTCAGCTCGTCCACAGGCCAGCATCGCCGTCGCAGTCTGCACCATGTCGCGGGTCCAGACCAGGTGATACCCGCCAAGATCGTCGTCACCGTGAGCCTGTCCCCACGGAATGGAGGCCGAAGCTACAAATGCGCCGGAAAATGTCTTGTCTTCGTGGGCCAGCACGACGTTGTGGCTGGCACGCATCAGTTTGCCGCCGTCGCAGCTCTTGGCTCCGAGCCACTCGGGATTGGCGACGCGGTGCCATTGACTGATAAAGCGCTCCCGATGCTGGTCGAAGGGCGCAGCCAGCGCACTCATCGTCTTCTGCAGAGCCGTGTGATTGCCTTCACCCAGGCCGATGGCCAGCACGAACTCGCGCGCACCGTCATCCCCCGCCGCTCCCATATTCAGCTCGCCAAATAGCGCAATATTTCCATTCGTTGCCGACCCGAATTCCCAGTCCATCGTGTACTTGTTGCGCAAGTCATGCCAGCCGTCACTGAAGCCGACAAAGCCACAACTGACACTGTTGAAACCACAGCTTGCACCCATGGCCAGCGACCACTGGTTCTTCCACGCCAGCAGCATCTTATGGCCGGCGATATCCACCGCGCGGCCTGAGTTGCCGCCTCCACCTCCATCCAGATGCGGCGCCAGCAGTGCATACACCCTCAGTCGCGGAATCAGGTCTTCGTGGCCCTCCAGCCGCACGCGCTGCAGGATCACACTGTGGTGAGGGTCGCAGATGATCTCCTTGGTCAGTGTGTAACGGCCGCCGGGATCGCGGTTGATGTAACGAGCTCCCAGCGCCTCCGGGTGGATGTATTCAAAAGTGGACACAAGGTCCCGTTTCTCCTCGTGCGTAAATGTCTCTCCGTCCGAGATCAGGAACTCCATGTCGCGCACCTGCGCGCTGTCGATCGTCGGGTGGTAGATCTCGTTCAGGATGCCGTGAGAACACGTGAACCAGACCCGGCTGGATGCCGAGTAGGCGGTTCCAACTGCATCTTTCACACTGGAGGTCCAGCGAGCCAGCAGGCCTGGGGCGCCAAAGGCTTCGCCTTGCTGGTCAAGCCAGCGGTACGACGGTCGATCGTTCATGCGTTCACACCGATTCTACGGGTAGGGAAGCTCAATTCCTCAGAGTCCAGCACTTCTTAGGGATGTGACGGCAAGGCTGAAGGTTTCCATTTTCCATTTCCACGCCCCGAATTACTTCGAACCTTGTCCGGGGTTTCCCGCATCCATCCAACCACAAGGCGATGCGCGCGGATGTGAATGCACGGTTTCATTCGACAGGATTTGCTGTGGTCAACTCGCCGTTTGCGCTGCTCAACACCTGTGCTTTTGCCCTTCGTTAGAACAGTACAATCCAGAATGAGGAGATTTCCCCGATGGCATACGAACTTGCGCCGCTCCCTTATGACTACGCCGCACTCGAGCCTTTCATCGATGCGGAAACAATGCATCTGCACCATGACAAGCACCACCAAACCTATATCACCAACGTAAATGCCGCGCTGGCCAATCATCCCAATCTGGCCGCGAAATCTGTGGATGACCTCATCAGCGATCTCAACGCCGTTCCGGAGGACATTCGCACCACCGTGCGCAACAACGGCGGCGGCCATTCCAACCACACCATGTTCTGGAACGTTATGGGGCCTGCAAATACCTCAGGCATCGGCGGAACACCCACCGGCGCAATCGCCGACCAGATCAAAAAGGATTTTGGGGACTTTGAGTCGCTGAAAAAGACTTTCAACGAGACCACGGCGAAACAGTTCGGCTCCGGGTGGGGTTGGCTGGTAATCCAGGGCGGGAAGCTGAAGGTCATCACCACGGCAAATCAGGATTCTCCGCTGAGCCAGGGTCTTCATCCCATCCTCGGCAACGACGTCTGGGAACACGCCTACTACCTCAAATACCAGAACAAACGTCCCGACTACCTTGCCGCATGGTGGAACGTGGTCAATTGGGCCGAAGTCAACAACCGCTTCGAAAAAGCCAAAAAGTAAAGGATGCCCTGTACCCCCAGAACCTGTGCCCCATTCATCGCATCGCGATGAGTGGGAAGGGTGATCGAGGCATGATTGTGGTATCGCCAAGCCGCTCTGAACCGGGCCATCTGCAATCCGTCCTCCAGAAGACACGCATCTGGCTCGGCCTCTTCATCTTAGGCCTGGTACTCAGCGGACTCACCGCCTTCCCCCTGGAGCGCGAAACCGATCTCCTCAACCGCGTCTTCCACGTCGCCGCGGTGGCTCCAGCAGGCGGCGAACCCGTTCTGAATACATGGCTGCGTCGCGTTCACCAGGGAATCGTCAACACCAACCGCGACTACCCCTTCATGGCTTATGGCACCGACTGGCTGGCCTTCGCCCACCTGGTCATTGCCATCGCTTTCATCGGCCCATTACGCGATCCTGTACGAAACAAGTGGGTGCTCGTTTTCGGCGTGTTCGCCTGCCTCGGCGTCCTGCCCCTGGCCCTGATTGCCGGCCCGATCCGCGGAATTCCGCCCTATTGGCGCCTCATCGACTGCAGCTTCGGCATCATCGGCGTCATTCCTCTCCTCATTTGTCTCCGCTATGTCCGCCAGCTCGAGCAGCAGAATTAGCCATAGTAACTGGGTGCCCAAATCGGGCTCCCCAACGAACAGGCTTTCAATCTCAAATGGATCGAGCGACGTGGTTCACTCTGGAGCCTTGTAACAAGGGCATGGCTTTAGCCAGACCATAAACTCCCAAGAAAATGGTGAGGGCTTTCAACCCCTGCGTCAGCCGTTCCTCCTCCTCAAAACTTGTCAAGTCCCCAGCCATCCAAAACCCAGGCCATCTCCCTGATTCCGTGGAGGATATTTTCTCTACCAGGTTTGCAAGTAGTTTCTCCGAAATCTCTATACTTGTATCAGCAGCAAAAAGGGCAAAAGGGCATTGAAAAACCACTCCGAGCGGCCCGAGGCCCGTTGCTTTTTTGCGGGGCTCGCGGGCCACAATCTGAGACAATTCTGCCCCAGAAATGGTGCATCACATCGCAATCCGTCGCTAAGTCTTTAGTTTTGACGATTTTGAGATTTAAGTTGCTTGTTTTCAATGATTTACACGACCTCCATTCGAAGCTAAGTCGCATCGAATGAGGATTTTACCTCAATACCGAGATTTTTTTAATTGCACACGGGAGCAGCTCCAGAATCAGAGCAGGAGCGTGCCCCCCATTCCACCTCTTTGCCAAATGGAAGGCGGCCCGGCTTGCCGGCAGCCCTTCCCTACAATGGAAGGCGAACATGGCCACCCATACGAACGAACCCGTGCCGGCAGCAGCCATCGTCGACACCATCGCTGCAGTCTCCACCCCACCCGGCCGCGGTGGCATCGGCATCGTCCGTCTCAGTGGTCCGGAATCTGCTTCGATCGCCGCTCAACTCGTCCGTCTTCGCCAGCCGCTGGAAACCGAGCCCGGCTCCATCACATGGAAGCACGCACGAGCCAGCCTCGCCGACGTCCTCGACCCACAGAGCGCAACCAGCGAGCGAATTGATGAAGCAGTCGTCACCTTCTTCGTCGCGCCTAACTCCTACACCGGCGATGATCTGGTCGAAATCGCGGCGCATGGTTCGCCCGTGATTCTTGATCTGCTGCTTCGCCAGGCATTGGCACTCGGCGCCCGGCTCGCCGAACCAGGCGAGTTCACCCAGCGCGCCTTCCTCGCTGGCAAGATCGATCTCACCCAGGCCGAAGCAGTCCGCGACCTGATCGAAGCACAAACCCTGACCCAGGCACGCCAGGCCGCCAGCCAGATGGGCGGAGCACTCAGCAATCGCATCGCCCCCGTCAAGCAGTCCCTGGTTGAGCTGATCGCGCTGCTCGAAGCCGGCATCGACTTCGCCGAAGACGATGTTGATGTCGCCCCGCAGCACGAAATCGCCCGCCGCATCACCGAGCTTACCCCGCCGCTCGCGGCTCTCGAAGCCTCTTTTGCCCGCGGCCGCATCGTTCACGATGGCCTCACTCTCGCCATCGTCGGTCGCCCCAATGCCGGAAAGAGCTCACTCTTCAACTACCTCGTCGAGCGCGACCGTGCCATCGTCACCGCAACTCCGGGGACCACCCGAGACCTGGTCACCGAGCGTATCTCGCTCGACGGAATCCCTCTGGAATTGGTCGACACTGCGGGTCTTCGCGACACGCTGGAAGAAATAGAGCAGCTCGGAATCGATCGCAGCCGCCAGGCACTCGCCGATGCCGCTATCGTGCTGGTCGTGCTCGATGCCACGCAGCCGCTGAACCAGGAGGAACGAAATGTCCTCGCCGCCGTCCACGGCCGCCCCGCGCTGGTCGCCATCAATAAGAGCGATCTCGCCAACAACGGTCAGGCCCGATCCGTTCTGCACAGCGACCTCTCCGCAGCCTTAGACGCTGGCCTTTCCGCAATCCCAACATCCGCCCTTACCGGCGACGGCATCCGCACTCTCCGCGAACAGATCCTTGCCCTTGCCACCGGCGGCGCATCTGCCGAACCCGGAATGCTCACCAACCTTCGCCAGCAACGCGCAGTCACCACGGCGCAGTCATCCCTCCACGACGCGGCCAGCGCCAACCAGTCCCGCATCCCCCACGAGATGATCCTGCTCGATCTCTACCGCGCCCTCTGGGCCCTTGACTCCCTCACCGGCCAAACCACCCCCGACGACATCCTCAACCTGATCTTCAGCACCTTCTGCATCGGGAAATAAACCGTCAAATCCAGTTCGTCAATGCTCCTGAAGAGCCAGGAAAAGAGTAAGACAATTCTCTAAATTCCCATTCTGGTCCAGGAACGAATCGGGTTCCAAATCTAACCCGCGGCCATCGATTTCCCGCTCTATTCCCGGCCACCCATCTCGATTTCCGATATAAAAAGTGACGACAGAAAATCACCTCTCAAAGGCGCATCGAAGTCTCGGCACTCTCAGAGGCTCGCGGCGCGAGAAGGAGATTCGGTGTCGATCTTTACTAGCCACTGGAAAATACATTGGCAAGGGCGAAGCTTTGGTCGAGAGTTCTGGAAGCGGGGAGAGAAAGGGATGTTGGGGAACGAACGGATCGGGATTGATTCAACAGCATCGTTAAAATGGTTTGCTCTATACACTCGCTCGCATCACGAGAAGAGCGTTGCCCAGAGATTGAACGAAAAAGGAATTGAATCGTTCCTTCCGCTTTATCAGTCAGAGCGGAACTGGTCGAATAACCGTAAACCGCGCCTCGCCCTTCCACTATTCCCGAACTACGTTTTTGTTCACGTCGCGCCGCGAAAGCGCTTTGAGGCCCTCTCATCCAAGGGAGCGGTTACGTTTGTCGGCCCGGGGGATACGGCAACGCCAATTGAGGATGCTGAGATCCAGCGTTTTCAGAAGTTCTGCGGCCTTGCCGATTTCGAGCCCTGTTCTCAAATAGCTATTGGAGACCGTGCCCGAATTACATCGGGTCCCCTCACTGGCCTCGAGGGTGTCGTGACCTACGAGAGAGGGAAGGCACGGGTCATGATTTCCATCCAGACAATTGCAAGAAGCGTTTGTGTCGACGTTCCGGCTGAGTGCATCGAAACCATTCCTGCCTAACACCTGATTAGATCGCCATGAAAGACCTCACCCCAACTCCTGCTGGTGCGCCGGATGCTGTACGCGCCAGTTCCATGCCCGGAAGCGTCATCGTTTCCATGCTGATCGATGCCCTGATCATTTTGCTCGCCTTTAGCGTGGCAGGGACCACCCGGCTGACTCTCCTGAAGAGCGTGGATTATGCTTTGGATCCGGTACTTGGGAACTGGGATTCACAGGCCGGTGTCTACTGCCTGCTTCTTTTCATCTGCACCTACATCTGGATCGCTCACGGATACAGGCTCTTTTCAGACAAATCCCTTGAGCTTGCTCACGAATTGCGAATGCTCGTGCAGTCTTGCTTGAACGCCGGTCTCGTCTTGAGCGGACTAATGTTCATGGCACACGTCGTGGATCTGTCGCGCGAGATTCTGGTATTTCTCACCATCAGCTCTGCGGTTGGCCTCTGCATCCATCGCGGCTTGGTCCACCATATACACCAGCCCGGCGCAAAGCGCGTTGCCGACGCGCGAAACGTTGTGATCGTTGGCACAAATCAGTTGAGTTACGCACTAAGCCAGCACCTTCGCCACAACCCGCGACTTGAATACAACGTGGTTGGATTTGCAGAATTCCCGGGATGCAGGCTCAGTCCGGAGGTCACTCCGAACACGATCGTCGGTGACATCGCCGACCTGGAAGCGCTCAAGAGACGCTACTTTGTCGACGTTCTTGTCATAACCGAGTTCTACGCCTATGACCAGACGCTGGGTCTCGTGGGGCAGGCTCGCGAACTAGGCATCGATGTTCTTGCAATTTCGGGATACTACTCCGAGATCGTCACCAGCGCTTCGACAAGCTTCCTCGGCATCTTCCCGGTTTCGCCTCTCTACTCCGCCAACTCGCGTCCGGTTGCGCAGTTCATCAAACGCATCATCGATATCGTCGCTTCCTCGACCGGTTTGTTCATGGCGGCCATCCCCATGCTTTTGATCGCGCTCATTATCCGGCTGGACAGTGACGGTCCGGCTTTCTACCTTTCTGAGCGAATCGGTCGCTGGGGAAGGCCCTTCAAATGTCTGAAATTCCGGACCATGGTCCTGAATGCCGAGGCTTTGCAGAAGGACCTCGAGAAACTCAACGAGAGAGATGGGATTCTCTTCAAACTTAAGAATGATCCGCGCATCACGCCTGTCGGACGCTTACTGCGCAAGTACAGTGTTGACGAAGTTCCGCAACTCATTAACGTCCTCCGTGGCGAGATGAGTTTGGTGGGACCTCGGCCTCCACTGGCGCAGGAGGTGGCCAAATACAACCCCGAGTACCTGCATCGCCTGGCTGTCATGCCCGGGCTAACGGGCCTGTGGCAGGTGCAGGCCCGACAGGACAGCTCGTTCACCAGGTACATCGCCCTCGACATGGCCTACGTGAAGAACTGGAGTCTCCTACTCGACTTCAAGATTCTCCTGAGGACAGTCGACGTCGTCCTTCGCGGGACGGGCGTTTAACGGAACTTCCCCATTCACAACCAGCCATGTGATCTGCCCGCGGAGCATGGCAAAAGTGAGGATTCGTTTGGATTCACAAGCTAAAGAATTGACTCTCCGGGATCTGCTCAATATCTTGCAACGCCGACGGAGCATCCTGCTCGGCGCGTTGATCTCGCTGATCACGCTTGCTTCGATATATTGTGCCGTGTGCACTCGGCGATATGAGGCTACTGGCCGTGTTCAGATGCAGAAAGAGTCGGCGGACGCAATGGGGCTTGACAGTCTCATGAGCAGTGCGGCGGGCGGCGCAAGCGATTCTCTCAGCGCAAACATCGATCTGCAAACCCAGGCAAATATACTTCAGTCCGACACTCTGGCCATTCAAACAATCAAGGCTCTGAATCTGGAGGGCACCCTGGACTTCCAGAACCGCTGGAGTCCGATCGATGCAGGAATCAGTTTCTTCTCTCCTCGTGGTGTGGAGGATGTAGCCGGCGCAACGCTGGACGACTCTCCGGTTCGTCGCCAACGCGCTCTGAAGGTTTTCGCGAGAAACCTGACCGTGAAACCGATCAGTGGCACCCGTCTAATTGAGATTTCCTATACCAATCCCGATCCTAAACTGGCCGCGGCGGTCGTGAACACACTGGCAAAGGAACTCACTGACTATTCCTTCCAGACCCGTTTCGACGCGACCCGTGAAGCCTCGAAGTGGTTGGGCGACCAGATGGGCGACCTCCGTAGGAACAGCGAAGAATTACAGGCGAAGGTGGTGAATCTCGAGCGTCAGTCCGGTGTCTATAGTCTCGGCGCCGCCGACGCGCAGGGGCGAGAGATGGCCTACTCCGGCGTGCTGGACCGGCTTCAACAAGCAACCGCTGCTCTGAGCGCGGCCGAGCAGAACCAGATTCTCAAGGGCGCGATCGCGCACGCGGCAGAATCTCGCGACGCTGAAATGCTTTCAGGACTGGCTGGCAATTCGGTTGGGACGACTGCTCAGGCCGGGAGCAGCTCCCTGTCCCTGCTGCAGAATTTACGCCAGCAGGAAGCCACGCAGCAGGCCGCCCTGCAGCAGGCGGAAGCGAAGTTCGGCACGGCCTATCCCAGACTTATCGAGATGCGTGGCAATCTTGCAGGAATCCAGAAAGCGATCCAACAGGAGATCGGTCGCATCAAGTTGAGAGCCAAGAGCGATTACGTTGTCGCTGTCCAAACTGCCGCCAGTACTCGTGACCAATACGAGAAGACAAAGCGAGAGGCAGATGTCCTGAATAACAAAGCCATCGATTATGCGATTGCACGGACGGAAGCAGAACAGAGCCGCGCGCTTTATGACGACCTGCTCAAGAGGCTCAATGAGGCGGGCGTTCTTGCTGGACTGCACTCCTCGAACATCACCGTGGTGGATCCAGGCCGGGTTCCGGCAAAGCCGGTCAAGCCCAACGTGCCGCTTTACCTTTTGATAGCACTTTGCGGCGGTCTCTTCCTTGGTGTCACCGGTGCGTTGATGATGGATGCGCTCGACAACAAAATCAACACGGTTTCCGATCTTGAGTCGGAGCTCGGTGAATCCGTGCTGGGCTTGCTTCCAAAAGTCTCCAAGACTGCGGGTCGCGCTCTCATTTTGGACGATCCACATTCGCCATACGTCGAGGCCCTTCGAGCCATGCGGACCGGAATTCTCCTTTCCCAGAGTGAAGCTCCTCCCAAGGTGATCCTGGTCACGAGTTCCCTGGCATCTGAGGGAAAATCGACGACATCGATCAACCTCGCCATCTCCCTGGCCCAGACGAACAAGAAGACACTGATCGTAGACACCGACCTTCGCCGTGGAACTTTGCGACGCAGTTTCCGGCTTCATCACAGCACTGGACTCAGCGACCTGCTCGCCGGGCAGTGCGACGCGCCTGAGATCCAGGCAGTCGAGAGCGTTCCGAACCTGTATGTACTTGTGGCAGGTTCGAAGACGCCCAACCCTTCTGAATTGCTGGGTTCCTCAGCCATGCAACACTGCATCGAGCGCTGGAAATCAGAATATGACTTCATCGTTCTGGACAGTGCGCCGGTCCTTCCCGTGACCGATACCGTAACTCTCAACACCCTGGTCGACATCACCGTTTTGCTGGCCTTTTCGGGCCTCACCGAGAAACCTCAGGTCGCGCGCAGCTACAGAATGCTTCGACGCGACGGCAAGCACTTCGTTGGCCTGGTGCTCAACGGGCTGGCTATCGGTGACAAGTCGTATTACGGGTATTACGGATACCACGACAAAACCTACGCATATAAGGAGAAGGTGGCGTAATGCGCTTCAATAACCTCTTGCTCACTTCCGCCTTCGCGGCGCTTATTGCATGCAATAGTACTGCCCAGCAGAAGGAAACTCTGTTGATCGGCCCGGGGGATCTGGTTCAAGTGAAGGTGTTCGATACGCCGGAATTGGATCAATCCATTCGGGTGACCGATGCCGGTACCATTCCGCTGATCGTGGGAGGAGGCGTACCGGTCGCCTCCCAGACTCCGGAAGCAGCTGCCCGGAAAATCGAGTCTGTTCTGCTGGATGGTCACTTCCTCCTTCACCCGCACGTATCCGTGTCGATCGCTGAATATGCTACTCAAAAGGTCTCCGTGCTCGGTGAAGTGAAAGCTCCTGGGGCCTACGCCATTAACACGCCTCGCTCGGTGCTCGATGTTCTGAGCCTGGCCGGCGGACTCAGCGATGTGGCCGATCGCAAGGTGCTGATTGAGCGGCGCGGCACAAAACAGCAGGTACCCTATTTCGTTTCGAACAAGCCAAACGAGGCGCTTGATTCGACTGTGCAGGTGAACCCAGGGGATTCGATCCTTGTACCCAGGGCTGGGATTGTGTACGTGTTAGGGGACGTGGCCCGGCCCGGCGGCTACACCATGACGAACAACGATGCGCAGCTGACCGTGCTTCAACTGATCGCGCGAGCTGGAGGGACAAATCATTCGGCGGTACCCTCCAGGGCAAAGCTCATTCACAAGAGCGGAAATGCGTATACCGAGTCGCTCCTTCCGCTTAGCGCAATGCAGAAAGGCAAGCAAGCCGACTTGCCCCTCCAGGCGGATGACATCATCTACATTCCGTTCAGCTATCTCCGCAACTTCGGAATGCAGGCCAGCGGAATCGCTGCCTCGGTTGGATCCGCGGCGGTATACAGATTCTGAAATAACCACTTACAACTTACCTGTCGGAGAGGGGTGGGGTATATGCACAATCCCCGGCCACAGCCCCCACCGGACAGGATAGCAATTGTCTTCGCGTTCGGCCTCCATATCTATTATGGCAAGCGAGCACTTACTTATCTGCAAATCGGCGGGTTCTGGAATCCACTCGATTCAGAAGCCGCTTTCAGGGGGAGCATATGTCCTTTATGACCAGGTTGGCCGACAGCAGGCCTAAAGACTCGTTCGCTAATTGTTTGCGCAGGAAAAGGTTTCGGGTTTTCAATGCTTTGACCGAGGCATCGCCGCGGCCGCTGCGAGTACTTGATGTCGGAGGCACCAACTTATTTTGGGAACAGGCAGGCTGGGCCGGGCGCGCGGATGTATCCATCACCCTCATAAACCTTTTCCAGCAGACCCGGCAGCACGCGAACATCACACCTCTTATTGGAGACGCGACGGATCTTAGCCAATTTGCTGAACTGTCGTTCGATATCGCCTTTAGCAATTCGGTCATCGAGCACCTAGGATGCCTCGAAAGCCAGAAGCGCATGGCTGCGGAGATGATGCGCGTGGCCAGTTCGCTCTGGGTCCAAACCCCTAACTTCTGGTTTCCAATCGAGCCGCATTTCTGTATTCCCGGTTGGCAATGGATGCCTGTCTCGTGTCGAGTAGCTCTCCTTCGAAAGGTGCGATGCGGCTGGCTGGGTCCATGCAGTACGGACTTGGAAGCCCAAAGGATCGTCGAGAGCGTCCGCCTGATGACCTCCAAAGAACTCCGAGTTCTGTTTCCGGGCTCGAGAATCATCGCTGAATGGTTCGGCGGGTTAATCAAGTCCTGGATCGTGCTGAGGGGGCTTCCACGGTAAAGAGCACGGACGACTTAGTGTCTCATGCGATTACGGGCGAGGTCAGAAAGAGGAAAGGAGAATCCGCGTGGAAGAAGTCGAACGCGTGCACATCGGATGGGTTCCGATCGATGCCGTCACAATGCAGCAGGCTATTGATCGCGTTTCCCGGCAACTTGCCTCTGGCGCAGGTCACAAATTCATGATCTCCGGCGTGAACGCGCATTTCGTGAACTCAGCGGAGAAGGAACTTCGCTTTGCAAACCTTCTTGCCAAGAACGACCTGAATGTGGCGGACGGGATATCGCTGGTGCTGGCTGCTCGTATTTTCGGCGTCAGATTGCCTTGCCGCGTGACGGGGATCGACTTGATGGTCGAACTGTGCGGCTTGGCATTGGAGACAGGCCGGAGCGTGTACTTGCTCGGCGGAATGCCTGGTGCGGCACAGGGCGCGGCCACATTCCTGATGAAGCGATTCCCGGAATTGAAGATCGCGGGCGTGGATCGGCCCCCGATGGGCAAGGAGTTCGATCCTGATGTTGTGAGTGAGATCAAGAAGCGTATAAGCGATGCCAAGCCCGACTTCCTGTTTGTATGCCTCGGGGTTCCGAACCAGGAGTACTGGATCGACGAGCACGCGGCTGACTTGCCGGTTCGAGTGGTTATGGGCAATGGGGCAGCATTCGATGTACTCGCCGGCTTTTTTGAGCGTCCGCCGCTCCACGTACAGCGACTGGGCCTGGAGTGGTTGCACCGCTTATTGCGGGAGCCGCGCCGATTGTGGAGACGGTACATGCTGGGTAACTTTCAATTCCTAGAGACGCTTGTTCACCAGCAACTCGCGGGGAGAAGAGTCTGATGGACGCGGGGCATAATCTGCCGCTGGTCAGCGCCGTAATTCCCACGCGCAACCGGCCCGACCTGGTGTGCCGGGCGGTGCGCAGCGCATTACATCAGACCTATCCTAATATGGAGGTCGTTGTGGTGATTGACGGCTACGACCCCGTGACCGCCGAACATCTAAGCCTGATCAATAATCCGCGGATACGAGTCGTTGAGCTTAATACAAACGTAGGTGGTAGTGAGGCCCGGAACATCGGCATTCGCGAGGCTTGTGGAGACCTAGTTGCACTTCTTGATGACGATGATGAGTGGCTGCCCGAGAAGATTAATGCACAATATGCCGCGTATCTCGAACATGGTTCGGTCGACTGCATAGTTGTTTGCAATTATCTGAGACGTGAAGAAAGAGACACCCTTGTTTGCGTTAGGGCACCCCGTCTCCACGAGGATATTAGCGAGTATATGTTCTGTACTGATCGAGTCTTCCGTTCTTCTTTCATTCATCTCCCCGTAATCGACTGTTACTTCGCACATAAAGATATATTTCTTGCGACTCCGTTTTGCCCTGATCTGCCAATTCACCAGGACTGGGATTGGCTTCTGCGCACAATGTCTAATCCTGACCGCAAGATGGTTGTGGTCGACAAACCGCTAGCAATCGCCAACCTAACCGCTGATCACCGCGTCTCCAGGTCAACAAACTGGACGGCATCGCTACAATGGGCCGACGCGTCTCTAAATCTATTCACCTCTCGATCATATTCAGGCTTCATAACAGATGTGTGCATGCGTAGAATTGGAGAGATCAGAAACAGGATTCCTGTATTTTGTCATCTACTTAAACGATGTAATATGCGGAGTCACTTGACCTTTCCTCAGGTAATATCAGCGATAAAATGGTTCTTTCTCGCCCCAGCCATCCGTCGCTCAAAGATTGCGCGCAGCATAGCAGGTCAAGTGAATAGACAATACACGCGGATTAATTGGTTAATACGACGGCTATTGTTCTGCCGTCGCCTTGGCTGACGCACGGGCCGCCGTGCCGGTTTAAGTTCATACCGTTTGGCGCGGGAATGCATTCTCGAGACTTCACCAACGATGACGGGGTTTGCCGCCTTTATGTTAGTCGCCGCTCGATCCTAGGTCGCGGAGGGCATGGCATGACTTGGTTATCAGATCAGAAAGCGCAGAATGCGGGGACAATCGATGAACGTTTGCGATAGGCGCACTCCAAGTTATTCATTAGTTTTTACATGGGGCTTGATGCCGACATTCTTAATGCTCTCAGGAGCATCTCTGGTCTCTTCTCAGGACCGTGCGGTAGGCCCTTCTTATCTAACTACATCCCCAAGTCCAGTGGGGGCCATGATGGACAAGATCTTCCTCGCTGGTGCATACCTTGTGATGGGTGCGGTGGTGTTGCGGTATATCCGCCCGGTGTGTATCCGTTTCAGAGAGCAGGTACTCATTACAATGGTGTGCGCTCTTGCAGCCTTATCGACGGCATGGTCGCAAGACCCGCTTACTACTGCTAAGGATGCTGTGTTTCTTGTCATATCAGTTGGTTTTGTGTACGCCATAAAGGCAAGATATTCCATCGAACAGCAGATGGAGATAATGATGCTACTAGGCGTCGTATTCGGCGCTCTGTGTTCAGTCGCTGCGATTGCTCATCCGTCGACTGGGCTGGACAGCATGCATGGAAGGGCGTGGCAAGGGATCTGTTTCTCAAAGAACCATTTCGGCCGGATGTGTGTATTTCTCTTAACGCCGGCGTTGCATTATTCGGGGAAGGCGGCCGCGGCGAAGTTGTTCAGGGTCGTATACGTGCTGGCCATAGTGTCTTTGGTCGCATTATCTGAGTCTAGGACTGCATGGATAGCCCTTCTACTCTATGTGCTTTACGCGGGTACTGTATCGATTATTAATAAGTTCGGGTGCAAGAGTGCCCAAGCAATGCTCGTGTTCATCGTTCCGCTTACGATTAGCATTCTCGCACTCTGTCTCATCAATTTCCAGGAGGTCATGGCTGTATTTAATCGTGACCCTTCGTTGACTGGGCGACGAGAGATTTGGTCAGTATTGATGATCTCTATACAAAAGCACCCGATGTTTGGTTTTGGATATCGCGCGTTCTTTGCCGGAGCTCAGAGCGAGGGAGCAAATGCAATTGTGGCCCTTTTCGCATTGATGCATTTCATGCCAGAATACGCGCACAGCGGATACTTATCCGTCGTGCTAGAAGTGGGCGTAGTCGGCTTAGGTCTGGTCATCGCATTGATCTGTCGGGCGCTTAGATACTCCCGTCGATGCCTTGGCGTCGATCGGGCAAAATACACTGAGTGGTATGTAGGACTTGTCTTTCTCACGATAGTCGTTAACGCTACAGAGGTCACTTTTATGATTCCTTCCTACCTTCCATGGCTGTTGTTCATCCTGGCGGTTGTTGGTCTATCGGAGGATGTCAGGAGCAGGCCGGGAGAGATACTGTCGTGAAATTCGAACATGCCGAGTGGACTCGTGTCACCAAAAGCCTCGTTGCCCGGAATGCGGGATGGATGTTCGTCGGCCAGGGAACCGGTGCGGTTTTGCAAGCAGCATGCTTCATAGTCTTGGCGCGATTGTTAGGTGCGGCTGAATACGGCGTGTTTATTGGCGCATTCGCCTACACGGGGCTTGTCGCTCAGTACAGTTCGCTGGGGTCGGGGACGCTACTACTGCGATATGTCTCCGAAGATCGGAAAACATTCCCTGTCTATTGGGGCAATGTCCTGGTCTCGACGGCGGTCACGGGTGCAATCCTGATTGCGGTGCTTTGCTGTTTGGCGCCGCATCTCTTGAACGCGCGCAGTGCCTCCCTCGTCTTTCTGGCGGGAATCTCCAACTGCGTCTTCGCGACATTGACAGAGCAGACGGGGCGAGTCTTTCAGTGCTTCCAAATGATGCGGGTCACGGCGACGCTGAACCTTCTTACGAATCTCATGCGGGTTCTCGCCGTTAGTGGGATGCTCTGGAAACTCCACCATGCGACGGCCTGGCAGTGGGCCGCCATGTCGACGGCGGTGTCGGCAGTGGCTGCGGCAATAGCTGTGACCACGGTGACCGGGTCATTCGGTAGGCCGCATTTCGTTCCGCGATTGTTTCTGAGGCGGGGGGTGGAAGGCCTCGGTTATTCCTTTGCATCGTCAACCGTGTCGGTCTATAACGATGTGGACAAGACCATGCTCAGCCACTTTGGGATGAATGCAGCCAATGGTATTTATTCAATGGCCTATCGGATTGCGGATATGGCAACCATTCCCATCTATTCGATCAGAGAAGCCGCTTTACCGCGGCTCTTCCAGCACGGCCGAGCTGGCATCGGGGATGCTTCCGTGCTGTCATACCGCTTGCTGAAAAGGGCCTTGCCGTTGAGCTTACTGGTTGCGGTTGCTACGTTTCTCGCCGCCCCCCTTATTCCTCGACTCATAGGGTCCGGGTTTGCTGAAAGCGTGACTGCGCTTCGTTGGCTTTGTTTGATTCCGGTGTTTCGGTGCGTTCATATCATGATCGGCAACGCGTTGACCGGTGCCGGCCTTCAGACATACCGAACGATCGCACAGGTTTCCGCTGCATCGCTGAACCTGGGAATCAACTTATGGGCGATTCCGTACTTTGGATGGCTTGGGGCGGCATGGGCTAGCCTGGTGACGGATGGTGCTCTGTGCGTCTTGACGTGGGCGATTTTGCATAGGGTGGTACTCAGGGCGAATTTGTGTAACAAGGGACAACTCGCGTGAGACGAATCGTACGAGCCCTGCGTTGCGTGGCGCGGTACGCCGACCTGCGCGCGCGACTCCTGTTTTTGCATGTTCTGAACCGTTTTGGGCGGGCTTCGATCACAAGTCGGGATGGTCCTGTCGTTTCCTTGACAAGCTTTGGCCAAAGAGCGCAGACCGTCCATTTAGCCATCGAATCCATCGGCAGAGGACAGGTGCGTCCGTCACGCTTGATCCTTTGGATTGATGAGGAGGGCCTGAAACAGCACCCACCTGCGGGATTACGTAGGCTCGAAAAGCGCGGCTTGGAGATGAGGTTTTGTAAGAACTTCGGGCCACACAAGAAGTACTATCCATACGTTGAGTCGTCGGAGGCCCTTGAACTGCCTCTGGTGACTGCGGACGACGATCTTTTATATCCCTACAAATGGCTTAACAACCTAGTTGAGCAATTTAAAAAACACCCGGAGGTCGTTAATTGCTATAGGGCGAGAGTCATATCGTTAGATGATACGGGGCTAGCCAATTACAGCCAATGGGGGTTCGCTCGTTCAACCACGGCAAGTTTTCGGCATTTCGCAGGGAGCGGGGCGGGAGCCATTTATCCGCCATCTCTTCAGCGTGCACTAAAGCGGGAGGGCGCGTGGTTTATGACCTGTTGTCCAAAGGCGGATGACATCTGGCTGCATCTTCAGGCTATTCGTGCCGGATATAAGATACGTCAAATCGAAATGAGGCAGTTTCGCATTGTTTGCATACCTCATACGCAAGAGTTCGCCCTCTGGAACAGCAATGTTTCTGGCAATGATGACCAAGTGAGGGCAACTTATAGTGCTGCTGATATCCGCATTCTTCGGGATGAGGCATTGCTTTCAGCGCGCAGTGATGCAGGTGACGCTGGTGACGAAGCATTTCGGGAAAGCCGGAGCTGAGTTGGGAACTCTTGAAGGCGTGGGCGGGGAAGGGCTTGTGTTCGCGCTTTCGTACTCGACGGGCCGGGAGAGACACGCGTTCGGGCGGGTTATGGCATGTTCTACACCGCGTTCGAAGGTCTGTCGGCAGGAATCATGAGCGCATGCCCTCCGTATGGATACGACTTTGACAGCACCGTCGGACATCCTCTCTTTGACGAGCCGTTTGTTTCCGCCAGTACGGGCGAGTCGAACGGGCAGCCCTTCCCTTCGCTGATTTCAGGCGTTGGCGCATCACGGCAGCATCCCAACACCACGGTGGACTGGTCAAAGTATTCACCCATTACGGGCGATCCAGCCTTCTACTACCGGAACGCTTCTCCGTATACGGAAAGCTACAACGCTTCCATCGAGCGCCAACTGGGTCAAGACATCACCCTGACCCTCGGCTACGTTGGAGCGCGTGCGCATAACCTGCTTGTTCTGACCCCGGCCTCCCCAGGAAGTGCCGAGCGGTGCCTCAGTGTTAATGATCCAAGCCAGGTGGCGCCCGGCTCACCTACCTGCGGTCCGTTTAGCGAAGGGAGCCGGTTCACGCGAAGGAACGGGGATACCATCGAGGTGCGCGGCCCGTTCGGCCCCGAATTCGACGGCATTACATTTCAGAAAACGATCGGCTGGAGCAACTACAGCGCGATGGAACTTACGCTGAAGCATCGCGGCCGCGCTGGTGAGCTTCTTGGGGCATACACCTATGCCAAGTCGATCGATAACTCGTCAAGCCTCTCCGAAGAAGTGAATCCGATTGAGCCCGGCATCAACAAAGCGATCTCTTCATTCGACGTTCGGCATAATCTTGAATTCAGCTACGTGGCGCCCCTTGCGCTCGAGAAGGTCTTGCCGGGACCGCGGTCTCTGTCGCAGGGGTGGACGCTCTCAGGCATTACGCGATTGACCACCGGAATGCCGGTGACGCTCTACGACAACGACGACACCTCACTGATCGGCTCCATGCCCAACGGCATCAATAACAACGGAGTAGACACACCGAACTATCTTGGCAGCGATCTCCGCCTCAACCTGAATCCACGTAACGGCCGACCGGCTTTCGATACCTCGCAGTTCGCCTTGCCTGACTTGGGTCAAATCGGGAACGCACGTCGACGCTCCTTCTATGGTCCCGGGATGGACAACTTCGACGTGGCACTGGAGAAGAAGGTCACGCTGGGAGAATCGCGCCAGTTGCTGCTCCGCGCGGAATCATTCAACATCTTCAATCATGCGCAATTTTTCGGACCCGAAGCAATAAGCGGAAACCCGGACAGCACGAACTTCGGCCGGATTGTGAACGCGGACGCCCCGCGCCAAATACAAATCGCCGCGAAGTTCTCGTTCTAGATTGAAGATCGACTCTTTTTCAGGCAAGCCTCGCATGTGCCAAGTATCTGGAAAGTGTGGCGTAAAGGCTGGAAGTGAAATTCGTTTCCGATTCGACGCTGCACTTTTTCCAACTCCGACGCGAAGAATTCAAGCGCATCACCGCATGATGTGCACACCATGTGGTGATGCGTGCGGCGGTTCAAGCTATGCTCATAGCGCACCACCCCATCTTGAAAATCGACCTCGAAGGCCAGTCCGCACTGGGTCAGCAGCTTGAGCGTTCGATAGACGGTCGTGTATCCGATGCTCGGATCCCTCTTTTTGACGAGTCGATGGAGATCCTCAGTGCTCAGGTGGTCGCGGGTGTCGAGGAACACTTCAAGAACGCGATCTCGCTTTGCGCTCTGCTTTAAGCCCTTCTCGCGTAAATACCCAACGAGGATGCGCTGAGCCACACTAAGCCGATTGCCGCGCCTACCGGTTAGATCGTCGACACATTTTTGAGGTGCAGTGCTCAGGGCTTCCTTCTTCGCCTGATTATATGTTCTGCGATGCGCAGGTGGGTGCCTTGAACAAACCGCCTTACTCGAATTCGCCCTCGCCAGTACGGTTGCGATCCAAACTCCAAAACCGAAGAAAACGGAATCGCCTTGCCTATCGGTGGTGATAGCCTATGGAGCAACCACAGGGGTGGCCTTCAGAGATTTTCCTCTTTAAGGATGTGCTCCATGAAAGGGAACGCGAAAGTTCTTGATCAGCTGAACCAGGCCCTCCGCGATGAATTGACGGCGATCAACCAATACTTCCTGCATGCGGAAATGTCCGAAAACTGGGGCTACAAAAAGTACTCCAAATACATCAAGAAGCAATCCATCGACGAGATGAAACATGCAGAATTGCTGATGGAGCGCATCCTTTTCCTTGACGGAATTCCGAAGATGGAACCGATGTCGCTCACCATCGGCAAGTCTGTCAAAGAGATGATTGAGTCGGATTTGAGCCTTGAGCACGACGCTGTTGCGGCCTACAACGAGTCGATCCGCGTATGCGTGGAGAATGGAGACAATGGCTCGCGCGACCTTTTTGTGAAACTGCTCCGGGACGAAGAAGGCCACGTTGACTGGTTGGAAGCTCAGGTCCACCAGATCAAAGAGATCGGGTACGAGCGCTATCTGATCACCCAGACCGAAGAGGATTAAGATTTCATAGCAAGAGGGGCACCGCTGCTGCCCGATCATCCACGGGAAGGAAGCATCACTCGTCTGGAGGATATGCTGCTCACCAACCGGCTACCGCAATCGTGTGAAGCAGATCAATGGCATGTAAACACGATGCAAATGCCATGCTAGAAATAGAGGCACGAGGCTTGAGCTCTGCGGGAAGAGTTAACTGAGAGATCCTCGAACTATTCAAGATTCTTCCAAGTCTTCCCTAAGAGCTATTCGTCCGGGCTTTCGTAACACTTCCGTCCGGGCACGCAACGGGCGAGATGCACATAGCTTTCGTCAGGTCCCGCCGGGCTCATTGTCCGTAGACACCAATAACTCGAAGATGTGTGTACTCCAGGAAGCCAGGTGTCAGGATCCTGCGGAGAGGTGCCGTAGGGGTTCTTGGTTCGCAAGCACTGGCACGGCAACGTCTTTGCATCGGTTGTGCTCATGTGTACCTCCTATCGCAATTCCACAAGTCGCGTGATCCGAAACCGTCGACTCGACCTTCCTTGGTCCCCACGAACTGGCTTTTCGCCCACCGCGAAGGGATCTGCAACTTTTCACATCACTCAAAACGTCACAGCAACTCAGGAATTTGCCTTTAGCCCACCGCGCTCGGGTCGCGATCCATCTGTCCAGCTGCAAGCAAAATCGTACGATAGATGGCGACCGGGAAAAGTTCGACCTTGTAACCATTCATCGCGAGTGGCTGCACGTTAGTCATGGCCGCCTTGCCCGCGAAACGTGCCGTCTCTTCATTGATGGGCTTGCCAGTGAGGATTGCCTCCGCTTCTGGTGAGCGGCGTACAACCGGAGAGGCTGCTCCCATGGTTACCACTGCTCTGCGGCAGACGTTCCCGTCCATTTCCAGCACGACCCCCGCATCGGCGATCGCCCAGTCAAAACTCCCCTTTTCTCCATACTTCTGATACGCGGAGCGCGTGCCCGCCGCGGGCCTCGGGATCGTCACAACGGTGAGCAGTTCGTCGGGCTCAATGATGCTGAACTTCGTTGGGTTCGCATCGGGCTGGGCATAGAAGTCTTTCACCGCGATGGTCCTTTTGCCCTTCTTTGCGGACTCCAATTCGACAGAAGCCTTCAGGGCCAGCAGCGCCACGGCAGCCGAAGAAGGAGCTACAGCGGGGCAGGTTCCGTAGTCCATGATGGCGTGGTACTGGTTAAGTCCCCCGAATGCGAAACAGAAATCCTTACCTTTGCGAATACATTGGAATTCCTCCGAGCGGTAATACCAACACTGAACCGGTTGCAGCAGGTTCCCGCCAATCGTAGCCATGTTGCGAATGTGCGGGGTTGCCGCATGGCCGCAAGCATCAGCCAGTATCTGATATTTCTCGCGAATCAGTGGGTGATCATTAATCTCGCCCAACGTGGTAAGCGCGCCGACAGTCAGGCCGGCCTCTGTTTCGCGTACCCCACGCAGTGAAGAAATGTTGCGGATGTTCACTAATCTAGAGGGCTGGATTGTTCCGTTCTTCATGCGACCGAGAAGGTCGACGCCGCCTGCTTTGAGCACGGCACCGTCCTTCAACTGAGACAACGCAGCATCGACGGTCGTGCAATCCGCTAGAGAGAAACTGTTCATGCCAACGATCTCCCTTCCTTCACGCCGGGCTGATTCAACGCAGCCAGAACAACAGCCGGCGTCATCGGCATCCGGCGAATCCGCACACCAATAGCGTTATAAACCGCGTTCCCGATTGCGGCGCCAATGGAAACGACGCCGGCGGCTTCACCAATCCCCGACGCATCCGTAGAACTCTGACCAATGTACGCTTCCACCAGTTGCACCTCAATCTCAGGTGTTTCGCGCGATCCGGTGATCTTGTATTGTTCGAGATTGGGATTCACCATCAGGCCGTATTCCGGATCGAGCAGTCGGTTCTCAAACAGCGTGTAAGAGATTCCCTGAAGAATGCCTCCGTTGATCTGGCTGATCACGTGCGAAGGATTCATCGGGCGTCCGCAGTCGTGTACTGATAGAACGCGTTTGACGTGAACCCGGCCGACTTCCGTGTCAACCTCGACCTCCGCCACGTCGACACCACCATACGTGAGGTATTTGCTGCGATCGTAGTCCGGAATGCGCTTAGCTTGGACCGCGATCTGATCGGTCTTCATTTTGGCCGCGGCGCGTTTGAAAGCTACGGGCGGCATCTTCCCTGATTTGCTGCGAACGTCTCCGTCGATCAATTCCAGGTCGCCGCCTGTAGTACCAAATGCAGGAGCAATTTCCGCCAAAAATTTCTGTGACGCCTGCCAGGCAGCATCGCGAACTGCAGGCGTCAACGAGAGCGTCGTCACGCTGCCGCCGGAGTTTGGACCCACCGGATAGTTTGTGTCACCGACCCTGACAGCAATCTTTTCCGGAGGAACCCCAAACTGCTCCGCAAGAATCTGCGCCATCACGGTCCTGATGCCGGAGCCGATGTCCTGCACGGCAGAGAGCACTTCGATCGATCCATCTTTATGGACGCGGACCTCGGCTGCCGATTCCATGCTCACAAATCGATACCAGACAGACTGCGCAAGCCCCACACCACGTTTCACCGGCCCGCGATCCGCGCCCGCGACCTGCTGGCGCGACTTCCAGATTGCGCTGTCGCGCACCATCTGGCGCTCCACTTTGCGCACCGGATGTTCGTCAATACGGTCGCGCAAATCAATAGGCTCCAAGCTGAGTTTGACGGCAAGCTCGTCGATGGTCTGTTCCAGCGCGAAGGCTCCTTGCGGATGCCCCGGAGCTCGCATCGCGGTACCCGGGCCGGCATTCGTAAAGACGTCGTTCTCCTCGGTGTGCAGCGAGGCGTACTTGTATAGGTTCGTAGCGGGTCCTGCGCATCCTGCTCCCGTTCCACACCCCGCGCTCCCATAACTCACAAGATGAACAGCAGTGATGGTGCCATCTTTTTTGGCGCCAATCCGCAGCATCTGGTCGGAGCTCGGGCGATTACCCACTGACAGATGCTCCTCCTTGCGGTCCAGCATCAGTCGCACGGGCGCGCCGGTCTTCTTTGACAGCGCAGCTGCCACCACGCCATGATTCCCAGCTCCGAACTTCGCTCCGAAGCCACCTCCCATGTACTCGGTAATCACGCGCACCTGCGTCATCGGAATCTTGAAGTAGCCAGCCAACTCCTCGCGCACGCTCGCGGTTCCCTGTGTCGAAGCCCAGACTGTCAGCAGCTCCGGTTTCCAGTCGGCAACAACACCGTGAGTCTCCAGAGCGGAATGCGTTTGCACCTGCGTCACGTAGCGACCCTCGACCACTACATCGGCCTCACGCAGACCCTGCTCAAAATCCGCAACTTTGCGGATCGACGGCCCATGGATATTGCCTGTTTGCGTTACATTGTGCGGACCGCCACCTCCGCCCGCTGTTCCCTCCTGATCCGCCGGTCCCGGAAACACCAACGCTGCGTTGGCAGCCCGTGCTTTATCGAGGTCCACAACGAACGGTATTGCCTCATACTGCACTTTCACCAGCGCCGCTGCTTCTTCCGCTGCATAAGGCGTGATCGCCGCTATCGCAGCAATCGGCTGTCCTGCATAGCGCACTACCGGGTAGTTCACTCGCTCAAGCGACGAATCGCGGAGCACGGCGTTCCCCATCACGTGCTGGATCACGTGAACTCCTTTGACACCCGGATGGCGCTCAGCCACGGATGTGTCGACGGAGACAACCTTCGCGTGAGGTACCGCAGCATTCACAAATTTTGCATAGAGCATTCCCGGAGGTTGCACGTCGGATGTGTAACGCGCACGACCGGAGACTTTGGCATAACCGTCCAACCGCTCATGCGACTTTCCGACATATTTCAGGTCCTTGTTGATCGGCCATACTGGAGGTTCGGTAACCGGCACCTCGCGTTGCTCATCGCGCAGTGTAAAGCCCGGGACGCCCACGGGCATGGACACCGGCTTCTTGTCGGTCCCGCCCGGCGCAGCTTCCGGTTGCTGGAGCAGTCCATCCTCATTCCTATGAGTCGGCATGATGTCCTCCCTTATGACCTCCGCGTGTTCGCGGCGACCTCAAGCGTAGCGGCGAAAATCTTCGGGTACGTTCCGCACCGGCACAGATTGCCAGAGATGGCGTGGCGCACGTCTTGCTCTGACGGATGAGGATTCTTCTCGAGCAGCGCCGCACAGCTCATCACCATACCCGGAGTGCAGAATCCGCATTGCATCGCGTCATGCTTCACAAATGCGGATTGAAGTGGATGCGGCTCTCCCTCCGCGCCCACTCCCTCTATCGTCGTGACCTCGTGGCCAATGGCATCCATCGCCAGGACCATGCAACTATTCACGGGGATCTTGTCGAGCCAGACAGTACATCCGGAACATGCACCACGATCGCAGATGACCTTTGTGCCGGTCATTCCCAGATGAATGCGCAGGGCATCGGCCAGGGTAATGCGCGGTTCAATTTCGATCACGTGCTCCTTGTGATTGACACTCAGCCGGACCCGAACGGGACCGGGACCGAACTCAGTGACGCCCCCATTTCCGGTCGCCTCATGGCCAAATGCCTGAACTCCATCAAGCATTGCGGTTCCGGCTGCTGTGAATCCGGCGCCCTTCAGGAAGCCTCTGCGGCTAATGCCGTTGCCAGGCCGCTCCACAAGGTGAGTTTCTGATGACTTCTCAGGAAATGAGGTTTGTGGTTCCTTGGGATCGGACATTGCCGCCTCCTGGTGAACCCTCGATGAGGCTCGATTGACCCGTTTGTCGTTTCGCGGAGCTTTCAGTTAGGTTTCAGGGCCGTTGTTGGGGGAACAGAACTACCGCACTCAAAATATAGCCCCCGCAAGGGCAGATCTACAACTTCAACCAGGACAGAAATCGTCTCCATCAGAAATTGGCTTTCACAATTTCGCAGAGCCCGTTGATCACTTGGAGATACGTTTTAGCCTCAGCATCGCCGCTATCCCAACGATTTGAGCAACCCTGGCCGCGCCGGCGCCAGTAGCACTAAACTGTTCATTCGTCCAGATCGATAGAATACAAATTGACGTTTGATGTCCAAGCACTGACGACCGGAAGATCGCCCGGGCAAGGGCAATGAAACGGTCGTCACGCGCGGGGAGCGTCCGCATTCCGCCGAGTGAAGCCGGCGGGGTTACGGTCGCTCCGGTTCGACGACCATTGCGTTTCCCGCAGGTGTTGGAAGGAACTCGTATGCAACGCGGATTGTGTGTACGGCGGGCCGTTGTTGTCTTGCTGTTGATTTCTTCTTATGTATTTGCCGAGCCCGGCGCTTCGCCGGTGATCAACAAGATCGATCCGCCGAACTGGTGGTCAGCCCTGCCTGATCCGATGCTCCTTATCTACGGCGAGCACCTTTCCGGCGCTCATTTCACGGTGCAAGGCGCAGGGGTCTCGATCCTCAAAACACAGGCATCCACAAACGGCCACTATGCATTCCTCTGGCTTATCACGAAAACTGCTCGCCCTCAGAACCTGCGTATCACGGCTACTAGTGCTGCCGGATCGGCCTCCGCAGAATTCAAATTGAAATCCCGCGAACTAGCGCGCGGCCGGTACCAGGGATTCAATGCAGCCGACGTGATGTACCTCATCATGACCGATCGCTTCGCCGACGGCGATCCCTCTAATGATCAGCCGGGATACGCGCCCGAAGCACCACGCGGTTGGCATGGCGGAGACTTCCGCGGCATCGACGAGCACCTCGATTATCTGCAACAGCTCGGCATCACCACGCTATGGCTGACGCCGATCCTTTCCAACGGAAACATGCCGGAGTCTTACCACGGCTATGCGGCCGTCGATCTCTACGCCGTCGATTCGCATTTCGGGTCGCTCGCCGACTATCAGCACCTCATCCATAATCTCCACGATCGGGGCATGAAGATCGTATTCGATATCGTGCCCAATCACATTGGTGTCGAGCACCCCTGGGTACACGATCCACCCACTCCTGACTGGTTTCATGGGACGTTCGAACATCACACCCATGTCCAGTCGAATTTCGAAGAACTGGTTGATCCCCACGCCGCGCCGGCCGAATCACTCGACATCACTCACGGCTGGTTCACAGATGGCATGCCGGACCTGAATCAGGAAAATCCTCTGGTCGCCACGTATTTGATTCAGAATGCAGTCTGGTGGATCGAGAGCACTGGGCTCGACGGGCTGCGAATCGACACCTTCCCCTATGTTGGCCGTGCGTTCTGGAGCCGGTTCCATCAGCAGCTCCATAGCCTCTATCCCAGCGTGACAACCGTTGGCGAGGTCTTCAACAATGACCCGACCATTACCTCATTCTTTGCGGGCGGTGGGAGCCACGAAGGGATCGATACCGGCCTCGACACGCCGTTCGACTTTCCAACCTACTTCACATTGCGCGGCATTCTGTTGCATGACAAGCCGATGACCGAGTTGGCCAAGGTGCTTGCGACGGATCATCTCTATCCTCATCCCGAGCGCCTCGTGCCCTTCTTCGGGAATCACGATACACGACGGTTCCTTTCAGAACCCGGCGCAACCCCGGATCGCCTCAAGCTCGCGTTCGCACTTCTCACCACAATGCGCGGCATGCCGGAGATTTACTCCGGCGATGAGATCGCCATGCGCGGCGGAGAGGATCCCGATAATCGTCGCGACTTCCCAGGCGGCTTCAGCGGCAGCAACCACGACGCGTTCAAACCCTCAAACCGCACCGCCGAAGAACAAGACGTTTTTAACTGGGTGTCTTCCTTGCTTCATCTGCGCAAATCGCATGAAGCGTTTACATCGGGACAGCAGGACCTGATGGCCGATTCGACGGCGATCGCCTACGTGCGCGGAAAGGATCTAGCGGCGGGCTGCAGCACAACCGGAGGTTCAGAACGCATTCTGATTATCGTGAGCAAGGAATCAATCCTTCGGAGCATCAACATTCCGACAGTCAATACGGCAGTCGCGAATTGTACTCACTTCCAGCAATTGTTCCCCGCAGCCGCCCCTCCGGTTCGGGTGCAGGATGACTCGTTGTCGCTCTCGCTCGAGTCGGATGGGGTGGCAATCTATTCTGTCCAGTAGCGGGAGGACCTAGTGAATCCGGCGATCTCAAACGACCATTCTTCGTTCCCGAAACGGGTTGTCTGCCTCTCTGACGAGGTGGTCGAGCTCTTCTATCTCCTCGGCGAACAGGACCGGATAGTCGGAGTCTCCGGCTTCTCGACTCGCCCGGCGGAGGTGCGCGGCAAACCGCGCGTTTCCACGTTCCGCGACGCCAACTTCAATGCCATCGCCCAGTTCGAGCCGGATCTGCTCATTACTTACTCCGACGTACAGGCGGAAATCACGCGTGAAGCTTCACTGCGTGGCCTCACCGTCCTGAACTGCAATCAACGTAGCATCGCCGAGATCTTCGACGCCATCGCGATGATTTCCAGAATCCTCGGCAAACCCACTGAAGGACTGAAACTGATCACGGACTATGCGGCTGGCCTCGAGTCGATCCGCGCTGCGGCCTCACGCTTTCCCTGGCGGCCACGAGTGTTCTTCGAAGAGTGGAACGACCCCATCATTAGCGGTATTGAGTGGGTGGAAGAACTCATTGAGATCGCCGGCGGCGATCCGATTCTTCCCGATCTTCGCACACAGCGCAAGGCAAAAGACCGCGTGGTTTCATGGGAATCAGTGGTCGAGCGAAAGCCCGACGTGATTTTTGCTTCGTGGTGCGGCATGAAAGTTAGGGTCGACGAGATCACCTCGCGCCCCGAGGCCGACCAAATCACCGCAGTCCAGCAGGGCAGAATTTACGAGATTCCGTCCTCGCTCATTCTCCAGCCCGGTCCCGCAGCGCTGACCGACGGTGTACGCCTGCTCCACACTCATCTCTCGCAGGTTGTCGCTACTGGTAAAGGATAGATGCCCATTCCGGAGGCGCTACACATCTTGAATGCTGAGCGTCTGCGGATCGTTTACCCGTTGCATCAGCAGAGCCGCAATCAACAGGAATATGCCTCCCGCAATAATGGCGTAGATCCTGTTGTTATTGAGCAAGTGCACCATGATCCAGCCGAAAAACAGCGACGCCAGAATTTCGGGCGTCACGATAAAGAAGTTGAAGATCCCCATGTAGACACCGGTTCGCGCCGGCGGAATCGAAGCCGCCAGCACCGCGTAAGGCATCGATAGCGTACTCGCCCAGGCGATGCCAACCGCCACCATGGTCAGGAGCAAGAGCCATTTATCGTGGATCACAACCACCGATATCAATCCCAGCGCTCCAATGAGCAGGCAAATCGAATGCGTATGCTTGCGGCCAAGTCTTCGCGCCATCACGGGAAGCGCAAAAGAGAAAACGAAGCACACAATTGAATAGACGGCGAAGCAGTTTCCGCCCCACTCCACTCCCGCCTGGTATAACGGCGAGTTCGTATCGGTCGCGCCGAACACGTTGTGGGCCACGGCGACTGGAAAGTAGAGCCACATGCAGAACAGCACCAGCCAGGTGCAGAGTTGCACCGGCCCAAGACGCCGCATTGTCGGCGGCATCTCTGCGATCGCGGTCAGAATCTCGCGTATGTTGTTTGACAAGCCTGTCTTTTCCGCCTTTGCCCGCCGAAATGCTTCGATATCCTGCGGCGGATATTCCTTCGTCGTTAGGATCGTCCAAAGCACCGCGCCAAGGAACGCTGCGGCGCCCGCGTAAAATGAAATGCGGACGACCGTCGGCACCGCCCGTGTGTCTCCGACCTTCTGCTGGAGATGAAAGAAGTTCGTGAGGATATATGGCAGCGCAGACGAGAACGATGCGCCCAGCCCGATGAACAGGCTCTGCATCGCGAAACCCGATGTGCGTTGCCCTTCGGGCAGGATATCGGCGACAAATGCGCGGAACGGCTCCATGCTTACATTGATCGAGGCGTCCAGGATCCACAGCATCCCCGCGGCCATCCAGAGCGCCGAAGCATTTGGCATCAGAATCAGCATCAGGGAACTGAGAATCGCGCCGGCAAGAAAATACGGACGGCGGCGCCCCAGCCGGCCCCACGTATGGTCGCTCGCATGCCCGATGAGCGGCTGAATAATCAGTCCTGTCAAGGGCGCGGCCAGCCACAGAATGGGAATCTGGTCGGCGCGCGCCCCAAGATACTCATAAATGGCGCTCATGTTGGCCATCTGCAGGCCCCAGCCGAACTGGATGCCGAGAAAGCCGAAGCTCATGTTCCAGACCTGCCAGAAACTGCGCTCCGGTTTGCGAAAAAGGGTGGTGGTCTTTGTTCCGATCTGTTCTGCCTGCGATGGGCTCATGAGCTTTTCCAAATGTGCTTGTTCATCGAGGATGGAGCGTCTCGCGCGTTCAGCAACACAAGCAGAACGGCTTCGAGTGCAACGAACAGCCTCGACTTCACAGCGCGAAAGCATAACATTCCAGAAGCTTCGCTTGCTATGACAAACACCACCAGGCTTCGGGAGTTGAGAGCAGTTTATGGATGGAAGCCTGGCAGCTCTACCCGCCTCGCGACGTGGTCCTGGATCCAGTGCGGATCCCACCACTCCTTGGGGTCGATCTGGACGCCATCAAGCTGCATGGCAAAGTGAATATGATCGCCTCCGGCCATGCCCGTCATGCCGCTCTGCCCCATCACCTGACCTCGCTTCACCTCATCGCCCTCGTGCACATCGATGTGGCTCAAATGCCCGTAGATTGTCTGCAGCCCATAGCCGTGGTCTACCACGATGCAGTTCCCATAGATACCCAGCGGCGCGGCCCATACAACCCGTCCGTCGTTCGCTGCTTGCACGCCCACATGCTGCGTAACCGCGAGGTCATAGCCCAAATGCACCTGCTGATCGATCTCTTTGCCGTGATAGATGTAGTGGCGCAGATCGGCAAATGTGGCCTCCGCCTGAGAGTGAGGCTGCCGCTGAAACGGCTGCGAGAAGAGAAAGTGATCCGCCGTCTTCAATCGCAGGTCCGACAGCGTCTTGTTGTTCGACTTTCGCATCTCGTTGATGATCCGGACAAAGCGCGCCACGATGTCGCCTGAGCCATTGGGATCGAGTTCGCCGACGACCTTCTGCATGAATTGGTCGCTCACCTCGAGTTGGTGCACCGTGTAGTGAGGCTGCTCCTTCTTGGGGAACACAACCGTGATGGGGCTGGTCACGTCGTTGCCTGCGCCGTTTGCGGCAAACACCACCGGAATTGTCGTCTGCGGCATGTTCCATGCGAAAGCAAACAGCGAGAACTGCCCTGGCTTGCCACCTGGCATCGGCCATGCGCGATACGCCTGGTCACCGACCCGAACTCCGGCGGCCGTGTAGGCGCCCGACACGTCGAACGTGGCCAGATCGGCCATCCCGATATAGATGTAATGCTGTTCCGAATCCACGCTGACTGTCGGTGGTCGCGTCACCACAGTCACCTCCTGCTCAACGCGAGCGGTGCGGTGCAACAGATCATTCGAGCTGGCCTCCACGATCAGCTTTGCCTTGCCATCCTTCAGCTGCGGTGTCGTCTTCACGCCCGCCGTGAAGTTCCACGTCGCCTCCCTGGCCTTCGACGGCTGCGCCATCTGCCAGACCGGGTAGCTCGCACCATTCTGCTCCACGGTGGCTGAAACACTGCGAACACCGCGCGGGTCGCTGACATGCACGCCAATTGGCGTTGCCTGACCGATCGAGCTGATCTGGCTGGTGAGGTCAACAACAGGTGTAGCCGAACGCGCCACAACAATCACGATTGGCACGATCACGACAAGAATCACAATGACAAGCAGGGCTTTGCGCACACACCAATTCTAGGTTCACATCGTTGTGGATCGCACAGCTACATGTTTGCGAATCAGTGACCCCCATTGCCTTCTGGGTTCGTTCTCCGAATGTCCTGCAGGGTCCGCGCGGTCAGTTGAACCGGCGGCCAGATCCATTCCAGCCCTGAATTAGGACTGCCATTCCTCATCATCGTTCTGATAGACTCTGCACCACAATGAGCCTCTTTCGCACCAAGCCCCTTTCCACCTTACTCGCACAGATCGATGAAAAAGGAGGCCTTAAGCGAACACTTGGCTGGCCTGGCCTGATTGCCTTGGGAATTGGCGCGATCATTGGCGCTGGCCTCTTTGCCCGGACACCCGCGGCTGCCGCCCAGAATGCCGGCCCTGGCGTGACGCTCTCCTTCGTCATCGCCGCAATCGGCTGCGCCTTCGCCGGTCTTTGCTATGCCGAATTCGCCGCCATGATCCCCATTGCCGGGAGCGCCTACACCTATGCGTACGTCACCATGGGCGAACTCGTCGCCTGGATCATCGGTTGGGCTTTGATTTTGGAATACGGCCTCGGCGCGGCCACGCTCTCTATCTACTGGACCGAATACTTCAACAACATATTTCCCAATCTCATCCCCTGGGTCTGGCGTCACTCCCCGCTGCAAACCGGACCGGGCGGCATCCATGGCATCGTGAATGCCCCGGCGCTCCTTATCCTCCTGATCATGACGTTGCTCTTGATCAAGGGCATATCGGAGTCAGCTACCGTAAACGCCGTCATTGTTGGAATCAAGGTGACGATTGTCCTGATGATCATCGCCATCGGCTGGCACTTCATCAATCCAGCCAACCATGCACCATTCGTCCTTGCCGCGGACGCAGCCCACGCAGGCATGTTTAAGCACGGTTGGGGCGGAATTCTCGGTGGTGCCGGCGTTGTCTTCTTCGCATTCATCGGCTTCGATGCCGTCTCCACCGCCGCACAGGAGACCATCAACCCCGGCAAAAACATGCCTATCGGCATCCTGGGATCCCTCGCCGTCTGCACCTTTCTCTACATCCTCTTCAGCTGGGTGCTCACCGGAATCGCCCCCGTGCTTGACTTCATGGACCCCAACAAGGGCATGGAAGCGTCGGTCTCCTATGCGATAAAAACCTACATGCCGGGCTATTCGTGGCTATCCATGTTGGTCTCGGTAGCGATTCTGGCTGGCTTCTCTTCAGTCATGCTGGTGATGCTTCTCGGCCAGAGCCGCGTCTTCTTCTCCATGTCGAAGGATGGCCTGCTCCCCAAGCTGTTCGCCGAAGTTCATCCCAAGTTCCGCACGCCCTACAAATGCAACATAGTCCTGTACGTCTTCGTTGCGCTGCTCGGCGGCTTCCTTCCCGGCGACATCACCGGCAACATGACCAATCTCGGCACTCTCTTCGCATTCGTACTCGTCTGCATCGGCGTCTGGGTCATGCGCAAAAAGAATCCCGATCAGCCTCG
This sequence comes from Occallatibacter sp., assembly GCA_036495975.1. Classification (GTDB taxonomy): domain Bacteria; phylum Acidobacteriota; class Terriglobia; order Terriglobales; family Acidobacteriaceae; genus Telmatobacter. The sequence goes on from DASXLY010000227.1 coordinate 135,343, forward strand.
ACCCTTCCGTGCACCGCTGATCCCACTGGTCCCGATCCTTGGCGCCATCTTCTGCGTGGCCATGATTATCTCCGTCGATCCAACCTCGAAAATTGCCGCCGGAAGCTGGATGGTCATCGGCCTCGCTGTTTATTTCCTCTACGCCCGGCGCCACAGCAATCTCGGAGAACCCACGGTTGAGATTGCCGTCGGATCAAAGGCCGGCGACTAGTTCCCTGCCACGTGGCGATCAAGCCCGTGTTTCAACGAATGGCCTGGTATCATCTATCAGATACCGGGTCGTTTGTTCTTTAATATGGACGGATGCGTCCGCCGTCACGCCGCGATCGTCTGAATTGCACGCACTAGCTTGTCGAGATCGGCAAGGCTCGTATAGACATGCGGCGTAACCCTCACGCAGCTGATGTTCTCCCACACAATGCCTACCGTATGGATCTTGTACTGGTTGAAAAGCCCATTCTCCAAATCAGCCGGTGTCATGCCGTCGATACTCACTCCACAAATCGCACAGGAGTACTTCGCATCGAGCGAGGTGTGTAGCCTCACCTTCTTCGTTTCCTGCACGCGTGAAGCCCAGTAGTTCTTCAGATAGCGAATGCGCTCTTCCTTCCGCCTGGGCCCGATTCCCATATGGAAGTTGATGGCTTCGCCGATCCCCTGTTCCAGAGGGAAGCTGCGCGTCCCCAGGGTCTCAAATTTCCGAATGTCGCTGGAGTGCGGCTTGTCGTTACAAGTGAGCGGCCACAGCTTCTCGATCTTGTCCTGCCGTACCCACATCATTCCGGTCCCGATCGGCGCAGACAGGAACTTGTGCAAGCTGGTGCCAAAATAATCGCAATGCAGATCGGGAACCTTGAAATCAATAAGCCCAAACGAATGCGCGCCATCGGCCACCACCTCGATCCCATGCGCATGCGCCATGTCCGCGATCTTCGCCACGGGCATCGTCTGGCCCACCCAATTGACCATGTGCGTCACGTGTATCAGTTTCGTCCTCGGCGTGATGGCCTGCTCATAACGCTTCACGATCTGCTCATCGTCTTCAATGGGGAGGTCAAAGCTGATTTGCTTGTAGACGATCCCCTCGCGCATGGCCCTTTGCCGGTACGCCTGGATCATGTTCGGGTAATCCTGCTTCGTCCCGATCACTTCATCGCCGGCCTTCAAGTCGAGCCCGTAGATGATCGTGTTAAGCGCCTCCGTCGAGTTGCGGTCGATCGCAATCTCTTCAGGTTTCGTTCCTGCCAATTGGGCTAGCTTTTCGCGCAAGGGCTCGCGACCCTGGTCGAGAATCCGCCACATGTAATACGACGGCCCCTCGTTCGAAAGCTGGTTGTAGCGCTCCACGGCCTCCTGCACTACGATCGGCGCAGGCGAGACTCCCCCATTGTTCAGATTGATCAGGTTCGGATTCACCGAATACGCACGCTGAATCACGCTCCAGTAGTCTTCATCCTGTGCCGCAAGCGCAGGACTGAGGTGCGCGATTCTCGCCCCGGCGGCAAGAAACTCCGCGGCGTGCGCCTGTTGAAACAGGCTGTTGGCTGAGAATGCTCCGGCGAGTGTTGCTGCCTGCTTGAGGAATGAGCGGCGGCCGTATCCATGCATAGCGAGCACTATAGGCTGGGGGCGATTCGGGAGACAACGAAAAAAATTACCGCTCCCCGATTCCTCGGGGGCCTCGCCTCTACTGTGCTTTTTCGAGCTCAGCTGCTTTGCTGTGTTCTGCGGCCGCCTCGTCAGCGCGCCCCAGTCGCTCATACGCAATCGCAAGTTGCGTATGGGCATCAGCAAACGTCGGATCGGCGGCAACCGACTCCTGGTAGCGCGCAATGGCGTCTGCGATCTGCCCCCGCAACATCAGCTGATTGCCTGCATTGAGAGCGAAGCTCGCGCGTTGCCGGCTGACCGCGTTGCGCGAAAGTGCCGCTGCTTCCTTGCGATAGTCGGCAGCCTCGCCGCGCAGTTCCTTCATCTGGGTGCGCAAGTGCTCTGCCTTCGCATGGTCGCCTGCGGCGTCGGCGGCATCCGCTTCGGTGCTTAGATTGCCCGCCTGTTCCGCCAGCACTCCCGCCAGCGTTACGCGGGGGCCCGGCTGTCCCGGCAGCAATGGAATCGCCTTCTTCAGCGCATCGGCCGCTTCGGGCAAACGCGAATCCTGCTTGAGGGTGCTTCCCAGGATGGCCCATGCATCTCCATTCTCGGGACGTAGCGACACGGCCTTATTCAGTTCGACAACCGCTTGATCCAGCCGTCCAAGTTGCATATAGAGAATGCCCAGCGTGTACGGCGGATCCTGCAGCTTCGGGTCCATCGTTCCCGCCTTGCTCAGTTCTGCAATCGCATCGTCGGGACGGTCCTTGAACTTGTAGGCAAGTCCCAGGTCATAGTGAAGCTGCGGATCGTCCGGTTCGAGAGCGAGCGCCTTTTTGAAGTCGTCAATGGCCTCGTCGAATGCCGAGAGCTGAATATGGCAAACACCGAGATCCTTGTAGACCACCGGATCCTTCGCGTTTTCAGCCAGTGCGCGCTTGAAATAGTCGACCGCGTCCTTCCCCTTGCCTGTCAGCGTGAGAGCCAGGCCGAGGTTCGTAAGCGCGTTCGTGTTGTGCGGCTCGCGGTCCACGGCCTGTTGAAACCACGGAATCGCGTCCTGCTGCCGGCCGAGCCGCTGCAGCGCCATGCCAATTTCCAGCTGGACCTGCGGCATTTGGGGATCTGCCTTCAATGCTGCCGTAAATTGCTGCACGGCATCTTCATCTTTTCCGGCAGCTGCCAGCGACCGGCCATACTCCATCAGGCCTTCGGCATTTGGCGGATCAAGGGCGGCCACAGCCGAAAGGGTATTGAGCGAATCGATCACATCCTTCTGCGTTCGATAGAGCACACCGAGATGAATCCGCGCGCGCACATTCGCGTCGTCGAGCGATATGGCGCGTTCGAAGTGCTGCTGCGCCTCCTGCCAATTGCTCTGCTGGGCATCGAGGGTGCCGATTGCGTCTTCAAGGGTCGAATTAGGACCCGTCATCGCCTCTTCGGCGACAAATTGCAGAACCGCCTGGTCCGGCTTTCCCGTGGCCGCAAGCGCACGGCCGTATGCATCGTAAAACGACGCTTCGACTGCCGGTTGTCCCGGCTGATCGGTGAGTCTAAGAGCGGAGGCAAAATGCGGAATCGCTTTCGCATCATCCCCCGCCTGGTGATACGCGAGAGCTAAATTTGATTCGACGTTTTCGTCGCCGGGCTTGATCTTTGCCGCGGCTTCAAATTCCCTGGCGCCGTCGAGCGGCTTGCCCAGTTCTACCAGCACAGCCCCTAGTGCTTCATGCCCTTCGGCGATGCTGGGTTGCAGGCGAACGACTTCTGCAAACTTGCTCCTTGCCAATTCGAGATTGCCGGCTTCCCGCGCCGCATATCCAGCGTGAAAGGCAATATCGGCGCGCTTGATCGCATCCGCCTCGCCGCCCTTCTTGGCGGTCTGCGCGGCTGCGGAAAGCGCAACCGCCACGAGCGCAACGCCCGCTAGAGCGCAACCCACTGGATGAATTCGTAGCCGGTCCCGCATCATTTACTTCCCCGCAGGCCTGGGATCGTTCCGATGCTGAATCTCGACCACCAGTTTGAATTCGCGATTGGCCTCGTTAAGCTGTCCAGTTGCCTTGTAGGCCTGCCCCAGGAGGTTATGGGTGACGAAGTTGGAAGGATCCATCCTGACCGCATGATCGAGATAGTGCAGCGCCTGAATTGGCTGCTTCAGCCGGAGAAGTGCCTCACCAAGCAAAATATACGGGCCCGTTGCCTGCGGCTCCAGCAGCACAGCGCGATTCAAGGATTGCAGTGCATCGCTGTACTGCCCCGCTCGCAGATAAGCATCGCCAAGCCGGTCATACAGATCTGGGTTCAGCGGGTTGATCTTACGTTCCGCTTCAAACTCGCGAATGGCGGTTTGCAAATCGGCTCGTGACAGGGCCACTTCCCCCAAAAGCTCATGGGCCAGCGGTAGCGAGGGATTCAGCTCAAGTGCCTTTGTGGCCTCAGCACCGGCCTCGTCGCGCAACTCGCGGCGCAGAAACTGACGCCCCGCAAGCAGGTACGCCTCCGCGGAATCGGGCTCGAACCCGTATTGCTTCGCAAAAGCATGACGAGAATCGTCGTAACGCTGCACATCCGCGTAACAAAGGGCCAGGACGTACTCGGGATCGATGTTCGCCGACTGCACGCCCACTCGGGCCTTCTCAAGCAGCGGAATCGCCTCCTGGATGTGCCCCTGGCGAAACAAGCTCACGCCGTGCATCTCTATCGATTCATGGTCATCCGGATCTTCCGCAGCAGCCTTCGTAAATGCGTCGATGGCCTGCGGGAACTGCTCCTTCTGATAGAGGATCAGGCCCCGCAATCGTTCCACGCCCTGCGGTTCGGGATTTTGCGCGGCCAATTGATCGAGTTGCGCCATCGCTGCTTCCAGATGGCCTTTACCCGCCAGTTCCTGTGCGGATGCAAGGCTCGGCCCGGGCGCATTCGCTGAGGCACTGGTTTGCTGCGGGGCAGGTCCCGCCATTGCGGCATGCGAAGCCGCCAAAAGAACTGCAATCGACAAAATTCGAAACATGGATGTTCCTGATGAATTCAGTTTAACGCCGAGCTCGTTGCTGATTGGACGGCTGGAGGTGGCGCCAGTGAGGCGAAAGAAAGAGGGGAGCCGAAGCTCCCCTCTGGGTTGATGAAACTCCTTCGCGCCTTAGAACTGTGCGTGAAGAGAGAATTCAAGTTGACGCGGGCCGGGGCCGGGAGCCATGCCACCGAATCCAAGACCACCTGCGCCGCTGCCGCTATCAATCTTGCCGTTACCGAAGATATCTCCGTTGCCGGGATTGGCGGCTTGAATGATGTTGAAGCCGTTGAATGCGTCCATGCGGAACTTGAGAGCGACCTTCTCATGAATGGCGAAGGCCTTGGTGATGGCAAGGTCCGTATTGAAGAACGACGGTCCACGGTAGTTGTTTGCGCCAGCGTTGCCGATAACGTCCAGCCCTGGAAACGAGAAAACTCCTCCCGTAGTTGACTGGGGCGTCCAGAATGTTCGTGTAATCTCGCCATTCGAGCCAAAAATCGGACTGCTGAGATGCGTCTTCAATTTGCCGCTGGTGTTCGGGCGGCACGGTGCCGCTGAACCGCCAGTGTCATGGTTGCAGTCCTGGTTTCCGCCGAAGTTGGAGTAGCTTACGCTGAACGGCAAACCACTCGACCAGTTGACCACATACGACAGCTGGAAGCCGCCGATGATTTCATCCTCGATCGTGTTGGCGTTCTGCGCAAACTGTTTGCCTTTGCCGAAGGGCAGATCGTAGCTTCCGTAGGAGGTTAACTGTTGAGCGCGGACGTTGCTGTCGCGCAGGTGAGTTACGGTGTGACTCCAGGTCCAATACCCGTTGGTGTCGCCGAAGGCATTCGCCCACTGATAGTTGGCATTGATCGCGAGGCCCTTCGCGTAGGTTTTCGCGACCGTGATCTGGAGTGCGTCAAATTCAGTGTTTTCGTCATCACCGTAATCGGCAATGCCGTTCGTCCAACCGCACTGACCGGCGGTCAGGGAGCTGTCCGGGTTTCCATTGACGGCGTCGGCTGTTTGCAGACCCGAGATTGAGATGTAGTTGGAATCCCGGCAAGCTGCGAGAGATCCCGCGTAGTAGCGCTTCAGGAGGCGGTTGTTGGATACGCCACCATCAGGAGCAACCCCGCTTGGGTTAGTGGTGTCGTTGATGTTCGGCGCTGCCGGATCCCAGTGCAGCGTCTGTCCGGTGCGGGAGAAATTACCCGGCAGGAAGAGCGCCGATTCATTGGGATCGGTATTGTTCTGGTCGGTGTCGCCGAGCGTGTGCGTCCCCTTGTTGCCAACGTAAGCAACCGTAAGCGACAGAGTGGGTGTAATGGCGCGCTGAACCGATAGGTTCCAAGCGTCGATGGTCGGGAAGTGTAGAGGGTTGGGACGCGCCTTTGGACTCACAGCATAACCCTGTGCCGGCAAGAGTCCATTGCTTGGAACGCTCGGGAAGACATAGGCCGGAGGACCACTATCCATCACAAAGGCATGCCCGGTGGTGCCGGCGGCGTTTATGGTCTGGCTGGCCAGAACCGGAAGGTTCTGGGTTACGACGTGGCCGAAGATCGACCCGAACACGCCGGTATCGAAGCTACGCCCATAGCCAGCGCGAATGACTGTTTTGTCGTCGATCTGGTACATCAAGCCGATGCGGGGATCGAGGCCCTTGATCTTCTGAATGGTCCACCCCATATCGGTGGGAACCTGGCCAAAGCCGGCAACGTGCATGTAGCCATCAGAAAGATTCATGAGCGATCCATTACCCTTCCCATTGACTGCCTCTGGGAAGTAGAGCTCCCAGCGAAGACCAAGGTTCAAACTCAGATCCTTGTTTATACGCCAGGTGTCCTGACCGTAGAAGAAGGTCCTCTTCTGGAATTCCTTCGCATTGGTAGAAACGGAGACGTACCGGCCGAAATCGGTTGGAAGACCCATCACAAAGCCCGCCCAGCCGAGTCCGTTGGTGCCGTTGGCCGAGGTCGGACCGGTGGCAAAGTGCATCAGGCCCGCACGATCCGTGTCGGAGGGCACGCGCAGGTTGCGACCATAGCGAAGGTCAGCACCCACCTTGAGGGTGTGATTGCCCTTGAGGAAGGTCCAGTTGTTGACAATCTGACCCTGGTCTTCCTTTTCGGTCAGCGGGCAGTTGCAGCGGTTGATATCAAGACCGGCGCCAAACTTCGACTGTTCGTTGTTGTTCGGATCGAAGGGGTACCGGACCTCAAACCCGGGCGCGCCGGATGTGAAGGAGCTGGCAATGATGCCGGGGCCGCTGTTGATCCCCGGAATTCCCAGGGTATCCGCAAACGAGACGCCCTGATCATACTTGGTGTCGATTACGTTGTAGCGGTAGTAACCCACACGGAAGTCGGTCAGCAACCTCGGGCTGAGGGCGATATCCATGCCGGCAGCAACGCTGTCGTTGGCACCCTTCGAATTGCCACCGTAGTTGCCCAGACCGAATCCCGGACCACCCATATCGCCGAACATGACCTTGCCGGTGAGGGTGTCGGTGAATCGAGAGAACCGGACAAACGTGTGAATCTTTTCGTTAAGGGTGTAGTCCTCACGCGTGGTCCAGGAATCGCTGTTGAACAGGCCGGTACCGCCAGCCGAGTAGTTGTTCGCAATGCCGGTGATGCCTGCAGAATATGGCTGCAGGAGCGTCAAGATGTTCTTGGCCGCAGGCGAAACCAGTGCATCCGGAACTATGTTGTTTGCGAACGAAGCGTCGTATGCAGAGTTGCCCGTATTGTTGGTCAGGAGCGGCTTTCCACCGAGCTGGCTGGAAAGCGCGGCAGCATATTCACTGAAATCGCAACCGTTGCCACTGAGACAGGTGCTGACCAGGTTTGCGGTTGGAACCGTGTTGGCGGCTGAGGTGCCGACCTTCTGGCGCTGCGCTTCATAGTTGCCAAAGAAGAAGAACTTGTCCCGGATGACACGACCACCGATCGATCCGCCGAACCGATTCTTCAAGCCCGGAGGAATTGCGTTGTGCCCAGCGGGCTGGGTGTACGGATCGCGTGCGAGATTGGCGTTACCGGTGCGGAAGTCGTAGGCGCTACCGTGGAACTGATTCGACCCGGAACGAGTCTGCGCAGTAACAACCGCCGAAACAGCCTTGCCGAGCTCGGCGTCGTAGTTCTGAGTAGTGATTTTGGTTTCCGTCACCGCATCCATCGCTGGGTTGATGACGATGATTCCGAGAATTGGGTCCTGGTTGTCGGTGCCATCCAGTTCGAAAGCTGTTCCGCCGAACGCCTGACCGTCAACCTGGATTTGTCTTGATCCCTGTGGATTCTCGTCAGGAGCATGGTTCCAGCCAAGAAGCTGGGCACCCGGAAGAAGAAGTTGGAGGTTGGTGAAGTTCTGGTCACCAACCGGCAGGCTCGAAACCTGCTGCTGGTCAAATACCGTGGCTACATCAGCCTTTTCCGTTTTCAATAGCGGCACGGCATCGGCGCTGACCGTAACGGTTGTTCCGGTATCGGAACCCACGTCCATCGTTGGATCGATGCGGGGGGCCGTATCGGCTTGCACAGTGATGCCCTTGGTCTCGAAAGGCTTGAAACCCTTGGCTACAACTTTCAGATCGTATAAGTCGGGAATAAGGTGCGGGACGCTATAGTCGCCGGAACCGTTCGATGTCACGGTCACCACGGTGCCTTTAGCTACGTCCGTCACGGTAATCGTGGCGTTCGGTATGACAGCCCCGCTCTTGTCGGACACGGTACCGAAAATCGATCCGTAAACCGACTGGGCACTGGCCGTCACAATGAGGAGTGAACTCGCGCAGGCAAAAATCGCCAGCACGAGTGCTGTTCTTAAAAATCTGTTCATGCGGTCTCCTGAAAAGTGTTGCTTGTTCTGATCTCTTGACTTATGTGGTTCTGCCGACTGGCGTTTCAACTTCACCTAGTCGACTTGCAAGGCTCACCCGCCGCGATGGCAAGATCGCCCAAATCCCGGTGCCGCCACTCCCGAACACAGATAGAGAGCGATAAATTTAGAGACTCCGGAGCAAATCGAAACCTTACTGAAAACAGGACCTCGCTGTCAACGTGAAAAGCAGTGAAAACGTTGTGGATCGAGGCCAAATCGACATGTCATTGCGAGAAAAGCTTTACATGCTGCGGACTCCCGGATCACTGCTTCTGTCACCCTATCCAAACAGCAAAGTAAATAGCGTATATAAAGCGATTTAGTGATGACGCGCCGACTCCTGTCCGCTTTCCCGAAGAGCTGATGGTTTTGCGCGAGCGTCGCCATTGTCACATTTCGTTAACAGGCAAACCGCGGCCCTGACATCGGATTTGATAATGCATTATTGAGCCCCAAACGGGCGTGCCAATCGGATCCGTTTGAAACAATCGCGATCCATAGGAGCGATGCACTGATCTCAACATTTCGAATGTCGTCCAGCTCAACCAAACGATTGATATTCAGTAAGTTCGGCAATATTCGCTCGGCCTGTCAGATCACCAGCAGAATGCGGGCATCGACCCTGTAATAATTTCCCGGTGGCTTCACCCGGCGGATCCTGGCCTTGCGGCAGGCCGGGGGAGAATACCTTCGCGAATGAGCCATTTTAGGCATAACATTCGATTCCGCTCGAAACCCAGCCGTTTGATACTGTTGACTGCTTGGATGCGTGGGTGGAATTCGACCTCAGCGGGCTCCGCACCGACGGCTGCCCGAACGGATTTCCCGCTGTAACACCTTCGCCTTCCGGTCGTCAGGGGAAAACGTGAGCAGACGGTCGAGCGTGTCCAGGGCGGACTCCCGATTTCCCAGCCCGCACTCCACGATCGCCAGGTTCATTCCAGCCCCCAACTCGGCGGGATCGTGATCGAAGACTGACTTCCAGAGCGCGGCTGCTTCGGGATACTGGTGCTGGCCGGCCTTCAACAATGCCAGATCGCCTGCCGCCACTGCATCATAAGGATCGGCTTTCAGGGCCATCTGGTACTCCTCGGACGCAACGGCTGGTTGCCTATTCATTTGTTCAAGGAATCCCAGTTGCGTATGCAGTTCATGATCACTACGTGCATCCTTGTCGGCGCTCTCGGCTTGTTTTAGAAGCCTCATGGCGCGTTCGCCCGCGGCCTGGTTGCCGCGCTCCGCCATCTGCGCATAGCCAAGACCAAGGTCCCGATCGTCCGCTGGAATGCCGCCTACCGCCTCCAAGTCTCCGCTTGTTGCCAGTGGCAACCGTTCGTTGCTGATATCTCTCTTGATCCAGTGATCCGTCACCTGCTCATGCGCGATATCGTTTGAGGGCGGTCGCGCCATGTGACAGGCGGTGCAATCCGGATTCTCACGATGGTGCTTCTCCGCGAACCCGGTACTGTTATGGCATTGGAGGCACTTCTGTCGGTAAAAACTCACCTTCTCCTCGGGACCCGGTGACGAATGCGGATCATGGCAGGTGGTGCAGGTGAGTCGATCTCCCGACTTCTTTTTGCATTCGCTTCTCAGGAGCGACTCCCACTGGCTGGTTGCGCGGCCACCCGACCCACTCTCACTTTTGTAGACGAAGTAGACCGCGAAATCGAAGAGATCCTCTCCTGGTCTGAAGTCGGCCATCTCTTTCCCGTTGCGCACCACAGCGGTCTGTCCTTCGAGATGGCAGTTCAAACAGACAGAATCGCGCCGCACCGCCTGCAATGCATCGATGTCGAGCATATGTACCTTGCCGTTCGATCCGATGTGAGCTTCGCCGTCGCCGTGACATGCGGTACACGTGATTCCTGCATCGGCAAACGGCGCATTCGCGTATAGATTCCGAGCTTCCGGAAGCGATCGCGCCACATTCGAAGCATGGCAATGCAGGCATCCCGGGTCGACCGGAAGAGTCAGTGGCGCTTCACGAACGGCCTGAAAATTCGGCGCCATGTCCCAGATTTGCTTCTTGTCATACCAGTTGATCGGCGCTTCAAACCAATAGCCGCCTTGCTCGAATAGATAGGTGCGACCACGTTTGCCAGAGCCGACGAAGTAGAGCAGTTCCTGCCGGCCACTCAGTGACGCATCCGGAGCCGCGCTGTCGCGCTCATAGCTCAGCCAAGCGTGCCCCGATTCTTCAAACACCCGGTAATGCACACCAGAGGCCGAATGAACAAAATCGCCGGCGATAAACCCCGCCGTCGCCGTCCCGCTGGCGTTCGCCATCGGAGTCCGCCTGTATCGCTCATAAATCTCGTGATGACACTGCGCGCAGGCAGCATTCGGATCACGCGCCTTGGTCGCAGAGCGAGCCGGTGCGCCCCCCTCCGATGCGCAAACCACCAGAGCGGCGACGCAACAGATACCCGCCGCACAGATCGACAGATGACGGGACAGATCCGACACTCCCTCAGTTTTGGCTGCCATTCTCGATTTTGCTCGTGTTCTTAAGACGGATTGAAGCGCCGTACGGTTGAAGCCCTAGGCGCTGGTCGCGCATCAGATGAGAGAATTCGACCGACGGGCATGGAGGTTTACACGACGTCGTGCCAGAGAAACCGAATTTTCTGATCGATCGCCTGAAGAGCCCCATCGGCACCATGATTATCGCCGCCGATCCGGAGGGGAATCTTCGAACCGCCCTCTTTGCAGAGGATGAGGAGATCGTCCGGCGCTATCTGCGCCTTCAGTGCGGCGGACTTGGATTCACGCTTCAACCGGCAGGGAATCCGCATGGCCTGACCGAAACGATCTGCCACTATTTCGCCGGCAAGCTCGATGCCATCGACCGCATCCCCGTTGAAACTGGCGGCACCCCATTCCAGCGAGAGGTCTGGCGCGCATTACGTGAAATCCCGTGCGGAGCGACAACCTCGTACGGAGCACTGGCGAAACGCATTGCACATCCCGCCGCAGTTCGCGCCGTCGGGACGGCTAATGGCGCCAATCCTATCGCGGTCGTGCTTCCTTGCCATCGCGTCATCGGCGCCAATGGCTCACTGACCGGATATGGCGGGGGAATGGAGCGCAAACGCTGGCTGCTGGACCACGAGAAGGCCCCTCGATTGTTCTAAATCCATAGCAAAGAAAGGCAAAGACCTGCGCTCTGCAACGCGTTGGGCGGGGATGTTTCGACTTGGGTGAAGCCAAACACAACCAGGAAAATCAGCCCTTCTTCTTTGCCGCCACCAGCGCTTCGTTCTTCAGGATCTTTCCGCCTTCCTCGACTACATACAGTCGGTTCACATCCAGATCCTTTAGAGTGTCCACCGCGCCCGAAGGCCAGTTGATCTGCACCAGGTCGATCTTCTTCGCCTCGCCAAGGCCGAAATGAATGCGCAGATCGCTCGCCGAAAAGTACCCGTTGCAGGACTTCACATCCTCGATCTGCGTCAGCATCGGCGTCGTCTTGCCCGCGACGAGCCCCGTTCCCGTCTGCGCCAACACCTTGATTCGCGCGCCGATCCCCGTCTTGTTCGACTTGTTTCCCACCAGCCGGATCTTTACCCAGCTCCGTCTAAGAGCCTGATCGCAACGCAGCAGTTGCGGAATGGCATTCACACAATTCACCACCGCATCCAGATCGCCATCGTTGTCGTAGTCGCCCACGGCAAACCCGCGAGCCTTCGCGTCCGTCGTAATTCCGGCACCGCCAATCATGCTCACGTCTTCAAATTGTCCCTGGCGCAGATTGCGGTACAGATATTTCCGCTCGGCGTACGAGGCATCCACCTGCGTACCATCCACCTCGGGATACACGTGACCGTTGGCGACGAGAATGTCGAGCCAGCCGTCGTTGTCGATATCGATGAAGCTGACTCCCCATCCCAGCAACCGCGTATTGATGCCCAGCCCTGCCTGATAGGTGCGATCGTCAAAGGAACCGTCACCGAGATTCATATACAACGAATCGGTGTCGCCCGCGAAATTCGTCTTCACAATATCGAGCAGGCCGTCCCGGTTGTAGTCGCCGATCGAGACGCCCATGCCGGCCTGCGGCTTCCCATCCGGGGAATACGCCACTCCCGCCTCGATGGCCTGGTCCTTGAACGTGCCGTCCTTCTGGTTCGCGTAATACGTGGCCGAAGTTGAATCGTTGGCGATGTAGATGTTCGGCCAGCCGGTATTGTCGAGATCGGCAGCGCCACAACTCAACGCATAGGTTCCCAGGGTGCCCCACATCCCGGCCCGTTCGCTCACATCTTCAAAGGTGCCGTCGCCCTTGTTGCGATAGAGAAGGTTCTTTCCGCCCTCGAGGCCTGGCGGTCCGCACGCCACAACGATTCCCTTATACGTGCAATTCGCGTCCTCGGGCAGCGGCGTTGTCTTCAGATCGAGATCGATGTAGTTCCCAACAAACAGGTCGAGATGCCCGTCCTTGTCGTAGTCGAGAAACGTGCAGCCCGAGTTCCAGCGAAGCCTATCCTGCAGGAGGCCAGCCTGCTTCGTTGTATCCGTAAAGGTCCCGTTGCCGTTATTGCGGAACAGCGCATTCTGGCCGTAGTAGCTGACAAACAGATCGTTCCAGCCATCGTTGTTGTAATCGCCCACGCAACAGGCCTGTCCCCAACCCGACCGTGCCAAGCCCGCCTTGACCGTGACATCGGTAAAGGTTCCGTCGCGATTGTTCTTGAAGAGATGGCAAACCGGTTCCTTCCCTTTCGGAAACCCTTCCAGCCGCCATCCGTTCACGAGAAAAATATCGACCCAGTCGTCCTGGTCGTAATCGAAGAATGCCGCACCGCAGCCAGTGGTCTCCAGCAGGTACTTGTTGCGGTGCTCGCCGCCAAAGATCGTCTCGATATTCAGCCCGGCCTCTTTGGCCACATCCACAAACTGCACTCCCAGCGGCGTCCCCATCACTGGCGATGGCGGCCCCTTCGGCGCCGGGCGCATCTGCGCCTCATACGACTGGCGGGCAGCACCTTTTGGCTTTGTAGATTGAGTGGATTGCTGGCTGAAGGCTGGGCGAGCCAGTCTGAGTACATCTTGGAGTGATAAAACCAGTGCGGTTCTCGACAGCGACTTCAAAAATCCGCGGCGGGTAAAGGACAAAAGCGGCATCTCCATTGAGCGCAGCTACCTGCGCCCTCGGTGCTGAGTATATCGGCCCACCGAATAACCATCCAAGCTGTGCAGGCAAGCCACTCTCCAACTCCTTACTATGCCTTATGCGGAGCAACCCATATCGGGATTCCCGCCGGTGCACTATAGTTTGCATTGCGATTAACCTAATTCAGTTGAATCCTTTACAGCCCGCAAGCGCGCGCCCCACTTAGTCCTTTCGTCACCAACAAAGTGATTACGGTCGTCCGCCGCTGACCAAATTGGGTGATTGCTGTTGACCCGAACAGCAGTGCTACGCTTCCAGCTACAGAACCCCTCCGCATTACGCACGAAGAAGAGGAACTCCCCCATGATTGAAGCGACAAAGACGCTGGATTATTACGAGTTTCTGCAAATCAGTCCTCACGCGGACTACGAAACCATCCACCGCGTATACCGGTATCTTGCAGCGCGCTTTCATCCCGACAACCCCGAAACCGGCGACCCGGAAAAGTTCTTTCTGCTGAAAACGGCGTACGACGTTCTTGCGGACCCTGAGCGCCGCTCAGAATACGACCGCGACTACGATACTGAGGCTCCCGTACGAACTCCGCTGTCCGACTCAGTCGATTTCATGGACCAGGTTCAGGGCGAACTGAATCGGCGCCTCGCGGTGCTGGCTGTGCTCTATTACAAACGGCGCTCCAACCCCTACGAGCCGCAGGTCAGCCTGGCCGAAATTGAAAAGCGGATGGGCTTCCCGCGTGATTACCTGGACTTCACCACCTGGTATCTCAGCAAGAAGGGTTACATCACGAGGGCTGACAACTCTGATTTCTCGCTGACTGCCGATGGCGTTGACTTCATCGAGACACAGCGCGTCAAGATTCCGGTGCTCAACAAGCTGCTCACCACGGGCAACATGGCCTGCAATGTCGATGTGGACGAGGACATCATGTGCCTCGAAGGAACGAACAGCCCGGCCATGGTTGTGCTTCCTGACATGACCCGAATCAACGATCGCCGTGCGAACGCCCGCGACCGCCGCTCTGGAGCTCCTGACTGGCGCGCCGAAAAAGCCGACCGTCGCAAGGGTCCACGCCGGACAAGCGAATAGTTTCAAAAAGAACTCGCAGTTACTGACCGGGGCGCTTTCGAGCGCCCCGATTGCGTTTATTCCTTCCATTGAGCGAATCCGACCGGATACCATGGTTCTCCGCTGACCGGCTTTGAATCTGCAGTACAGCAAAAAGCCTCAAAGGAGACTTCCATGCGCTTCCGTCGTTTCACTTCCGTGATTCTCGGCTTAGCCGCCTGCTCTCTGCTGACCATCCTGCCCGCTGCCTCCGCACAGTCCGGCTCTTCGAAACCGGCAACCGCAGCCAGCGGCAAATCTGCAACCGCAGCCCCCGCGGGCGATCTGGTCGATATCAACTCCGCCACCGCCGATCAGCTCAAGGCGCTTCCGGGCGTCGGCGACGTCTACTCGCAGAAGATCATCGCGGGCCGTCCGTATGCCAACAAGACGCAGCTGAAGAGCAAGGGAATCGTTCCTGCCGCGACCTACGCCAAGATCCAGAACCTGATCATCGCCAAACAAGCCAAGAAGACCAAGTAGCGCGGACGCGTTGCGGAATATACGGGGCCGGTCGATGACCGGCCCTTGCCGCGTCTGAAATCAGAAATTCGCAATCGGCGTCAACAGCGGAGGATATCCGGGCGCGTTTGGCGGCATAGTGAGCGTTGCACTCGAAAGCCGCCCGGCGAGCGCCGGATTGAACGCGACAAATCCGATACCGAATGCCGGAGAATTCGACTCAAGCGTGAAGTTGTCCGTCCCAGGCGTGGGATTCACAAACATCGGATTCTCGAAGAGCGACTGCGTATCTTCCCCCTGCGCCTGCCATTGCTTGAACGTCAGCCACGTGATCGGGGGCTGCTGGCCGCCGTTCGAGGGGAAATAGGGCGTCTTGAAGAAAGGGTCTGTGGTCTCCCCGCCCGCGACATTTTTGTCGAAGTACAGATTGTCGTTGAATTGGAAGTATCCCGTGCACACCGGTTTGCCTTCGCAATACCAGTACCCATATTGAATCGATGCCTTGTCGTAATAAAAAACATTCCGCTCGTAAACGATCGAGAGAAAGTTGGTATCGTTGTGGCGATCCATCGCGCCCATCGCACCGTAGGCAAGGATGTTGTTCACAAACTGAATGGGGGGCGGCACGGGGCTGGGCGGCGAACCGGCCTGCGAGTTCACGTGGAGACTCGCATCGGTCGTCCGATATACCAGGTTATTTTCGAAGAGCACTCCTGTCGCGCCGGTATCGGCGTAGAGTCCCCACGCGCCGTAGGTTCCGGGCGTCTGCTCGATGTTATAGATCTTGTTGTTCAGGACCTTGTTTCCGGAGTTGACGCCCGAGAGGAAGTACACGCCCCCCATGTCCTCTGTGACACCCTGACCGAGGTCATGAATCAGGTTGTACTGCACCACGTCGTCGTGGGCGAAGTTGCAGGCGTATCCCCAGTTAAATCCCACGCCGACCCCGGTGTTATAGAAGTCTGAAATCTCGTTGTGCTCCACCAGAACGTTGTGTGCATCTCCAACCAGGACGCCAAAACCCACTGCCAGCACCCTGCCGCCGCCGGTGACAAGGTTGTTCCCGATGTAGACGTGCTGCGGCACATTCTGATCTGTGTGTGCGCCGGAGCCCGAACAGGCGCCAATCCCTCCCACGCGAATGCCGCCCGCCCCGGTATCGGTTACCAGGCCGTCGCGAAACTGCGCAAGGTAAGGTGTCGCGCCGCCGGAAATGCCGGTTCCTTGAAACTCGATGCCGTACGCGCCTGTGTGCTCTACGCTATCGCTCTCGAAGACGATGCCGGTAGAGTTCGTCATCGTAATCGCTGCGGGAGTACCGTTGTCAGCCTGTCCCCCGGAATATCCGCCGGCCGGAACCTGCCAGTCGCTGTACGCAAACGTCAATCCCTGAAACGTCACGTGGCTCAGATTGGTCGCAGTCAGAATCTTCTGGAGGCGCGGCGCCACGATCGTTGTGTTCGTCATGGTCTCGCCGCTCCTGGGCAAATACGTGATGATTCCGGTGGGCCTGTCGACGTAGAACTGTCCCGCCACCTTCAGGGCCTCCTTCACGTTCTCAATGAGGAAATGATGCCCAGGGATAAATCCGGTAAAGAAGCTGTTCTTTGTCAGCGAAGCGGTGGTCACAATCATTTGCGTCGACGCATTCACCGACTTGATGCGCATGTGCGGTACGTCCCATGCCTCAAAGTTGATCAGTTCCACATCGCCGAGGTTCGCCATTGGCCACACCACTCCACCTGCCGGAGGAGTTCTGTATGAGAACTCATTCGCGGTCGTTGTGCTGCCCGTCGTACTGTACTCATTCACGAAATAGAGATATCCATTGGGCGTGGTCCGTGGTCTGTACCGACGGACCCCATTCACCCAGAGCTGGGTAAAGTAAACTCCCGATGGCAACGTCAGTTCCCATGATCCGTTGGGCCCCGTCTTCCATCCCGTCAACAATCGACCACCGCTGACCAGCGGCTTCTCGCCGGGATAGTTGGCGTAGAGAATTGGCGTACTCGATGTGCCCGAGTCTTCTGCCGTGAAGGTCCACGTCGAAGGAAGATAGTACGTACCGGCACGAATCAGGACTGTAAGGGTACGCCCGCTTACATGCGTCTTCAGTCCTTCGACAGCGACCCGAGCGCGGTCTAGCGTTTTAAATGGCTGGGCCAGTGTGCCAGGCCAACTGTCATTCCCGTTCGTGGCCACGTAAAAATCGCCTGTTGCGCTGGTATTCGGTCCAGTCGCAGCAGGCATCACCGCCACATCGCCGGGGGCTTCAACCTGGGAAACAGCTTGCTGTCCGCTTCCGAATGCCGCTGCGAGCACACTGGAGCACACGAGGAGAACATGCACTATTCGGAATGTCACGACGGGACCCCCACAGGTTCACCGCAGGCCGCTTCAGGCGGGCTCGTCTGGCTTGACCCGCAATTGGGCAGGGAAACGCTGGGAAGCTTGGATACTACGCGCGCTGGATTGGTTGGTTGCTTCCGAGAGAAATTGTTTTCGAACCCTCAGGCGGTCAGGCCGACGCCTGCCACCGCGCGCCGCAGTGCTGCCCACGCCAGCAGACGCGTCGAATCCAACACCGGCAACGGCGAGTTTTTATTGCTGATAATCAGCGGTATCTCCGTGCACCCCAGCACCACGGCGTCGCACCCCTCGTCCTTCATCCGCCGAATCACGAGCTGGTAGCAGGTTACTGACTCCGGCCGGAAGACGCCATACACCAGCTCATCCATAATGATGCGGTTGATCTCTTTCCGCTCTTCCTCAGTCGGTCGCGCGAAGCCGATCCCTCGGGCCTTCAGCTTCTCCGGATATACTTCGCTCTCCACCAGCCATCGCGTACCGAGTAACCCCGCCCGGCTATATTCTCGTTCGACGGCCTCGTTCGCTACCACCTCGGCAATATGCAGCCATGGCAGCGGCGACCGTGGTTCCACCAGCGCCATGGCCTGATGAATCGTATTGTCAGGGCAGATCAAGAAATCCGCTCCGGCCCGCTCCAGCTTTCGGGCCGAATCCAGCATCAGCCCAGCCACACCCTCCCAATCGCCGCGGTCGAGGAATTCCACGTACGAGGCCAGGGAATGAGTGTGCATCGTGATCTCAGGATGCGCATGGGGCCCCAGCACCTGCGCTCCCTTGGCGCAGATCGTGCGATAGCACAACGAGGCGCCTTCTGCCGAACAACCCACGACCCCGATATGCAGCGATGACGGCATTTCTCTGATTTTACAAATTCCAGCGTCGCAAAACACCGGGGGCGTGTCGCGGGCTTCCCACACACCTGCTGTGAGTGCGCGTCAGGCTACTGCTCGTGGAGGATCCTCATCGGATCCATACGCGCTGCGCGATATGCCGGCAGGCTGCTTGCGACAAAGCTCACAGCCAGAAGCAGTGTCGCTGTCGCTGCCAGCGTAAGTGGATCCGTGGGATGCACCTGGAACAACATTCCCGCGATCAACCGCGTGAGCATTGCGAAAGCAGCTATTCCCAGCCCTACTCCAACAACAGCGAGTATCAGTCCGCGCCGGACAATCATACCGAGCACGTCTGCCCGCTGCGCACCCAGCGCCATGCGTACACCGATCTCGAGGGTGCGCTGTGCCACCATGTAGGAGAGCAATCCGTAGAGTCCGATAGCCGCGAGAACCAATGCGATCCCCGCGAAGCAGGCAAGTAAAAACGTCTGAAAGCGCGGCTGCGCTGCCGAGTTGGAAAGGTAATCTTCCATAGTCGATACCTGGTAAACCGGCAGGCTCTTGTCAAGATCATGAACCGCTGAGCGAATTGCCGTTTGGATTGCCAATGGATCACCGTCGGTTCGGACCACCAGGTATGGATTCGTGATCACAGCTTGTGCATACGGCAGGTAATATTGCGGACTGGCATCGGCCGTCAGTCGCTTGGACTTGATGTCAGCAATCACTCCCACGACCTCCCGAATGGGATGCTCGAAGACGTCATCTCCCACCCGGACCTGGATGTGCTTCCCGATCGGATTCTCGCCAGGGAAGTATTTTTTCGCGAAGGCCTGGCTGATGATGATGGTTGGCGGCCCTGTCAGCCCATCCCGCGCATCGAAGCTTCGGCCTGCGATGAGCGGGATGCGCATGGTCTCGAAGTATCCGGGCATTGCCACGCCGAGTGCCTCACTGGGCTCGTCTCCCTTGGCCACCGGGCGACCCTGGATGTTGAATGAAACCGTTGCGGCGCTGCTGCTCATCGGCAAAGGCCACCCTGTTGACGCCGATTGCACCCCCGGAATTGCTGAAATGCGTCCCAACAGTTGCTGATAGAAAAGGTAGTGCTGATCGTGCTTGAGTTCGAAGGGCACTCCCACCCGGCTGGTGAGAACGTGCCTCGCATCAAAACCGGGATCGACACGGAGTATCTGCACGAAACTGCGCATCAGCAGCCCAGCGCCAATCAGGAGCAACATGCCAATCGCGGTTTGGGCGACCACCAGCCCATTGTGAAGACGAAGCTGCGCCCGGCCACCCGCTACGCTCCTTGATCCTTCGCGAAGCGCGGAAGCCGGCGCAGAACGTGACAGGCGCCAGGCGGGAAACATACCGAACAGAAGTCCGGTCAGCAACGATGCGACCAAGACAAACAGAAGCACGTTGGCGTCGATGCCCGCGCCATGCATGCGCGGAATCTCGACCGGCACGAGCTTGAGCATCGCGCGAATCAAGCCGTAAGCAAGCGCAATGCCCGCCGCGCCTCCGCAGACAGAGAGAAGCATTGACTCGAGGAGCAGTTGCCGGATGATGACGGCGCGGGTCGCGCCAATGGCTGTCCGCAATGCGAACTCCGCGCTGCGCCGTGAGCCGCGAGCGAGTTGCAGACCCGCAATATTGGCGCAGACAAGCAGCAAAACGAGGGAAACCGCGCCAAACAGCAGGCGGAACGCAGGCCGGGTATCGCCGGTCAGGTGCTCAAGCTCAGGCTCCACAAGTGCGGAACTGTACTGCTTGTTGTTGTCGGGATACTGACGAGAAAGATTGCCGGCGATAACGCTGAGGTCGGCCCTGGCCTGCGCCACGGTCACGCCCGGCCGCAGCCTTCCAATCGTGCCTAGAACGTCAAATCCGCGCTGTTGCGTTGCCGGGTTCTTGCCATCGGCATCATCGGCCAGCGATTTCCATAACACTGGCGCCGGATTATCGAGAGGAAATCGGAATTCCCTCGGCATCACGCCTGCGACCGTGTAGTTGTAACCGTCCATCCGGATCGATCTGCCTACAATGTCGTTCGCCGAACCGAGCTCTTGTTGCCAGAACGAATAGCTCAGCATCACGGTGCGATTGCCGGGCCTTTCCTCGTCCCAGGCAAAATCGCGCCCCAGAATCGGAGCAACGCGCAGCACGTCGAAGAAGTTGGCCGAGACTGTGTCGACGTCCAGGCGCTGCGACTCGCCTTTCAGCTCCATCGTCGCGGTGCCGCCTATGTAGGAGGCAATCCCTTCGAGCGTGTGGTTTTGAGCGCGCCAATCAAAGTAGTCAGGATAACTGAGAGCCTCCGGAACAGTACCCGGCACGGAATGATCCTGCTGGCTGATCCACACCAGGCGATCAGGTTCCGGGAAAGGCAGCGGCCGCAACAGGACCGCATCCACGAGGCTGAAGATGGCAGTCGTGGCTCCGATACCGATGGCAACAATCAGAACCGTGGTGCCGGTAAACCCGGGCGATCTCCGCAGCCGCCGCGCTGCGGAGCGAAGATCCTGCCACAGCCGCTCCATGGGAACCCATCCCCAGGCTTCATGCGCTTGCTCCCGGATCAAAGTCGTGTTCCCGAATGCACGCCGCGCAGCATACCGCGCCTCTTCCGCTGACAGACCTTTCTCGCGCTGTTCTTCTTCTTCGATTTCGAGATCAGAGCGCAGCTCGCGCTCCAGATCCGCATTTCTTTTCCCGAACAGCTTCCATCTCATGTCAGCTCTCCTCAGTTCCTCGCCGGTGATTCGCAGGCCGCTCCGGCATGGTTGGTTATTCCGTCCTCAAGGCTTGCATAGGTTCGACAGCGGCAGCGCGCCGGGCGGGCAGCAGGCAGGCTGTGATTCCTATCGCAATCAGCACGGACACCGCTTCCATAGCCACCACTGGATCGTATGGACTGACCTCGAAGAGAAGGCTACGCACCAGGCGCGCGAATGCGAAGGCGATCCCGACACCTGCGATGGCGCCGCCTGCAACCGGAAGAATCCCATCGCGAAGAACCAGGCGATAGACACTCGCACGCTGAGCACCCAGCGCGATGCGCAACCCTATCTCGCGATGACGCTGCACGACCGAATAGGTGATCACTCCGTAGATGCCGAGTCCGGCCAGAAACAGCGCGCTGACCGCAAACACGAGCAACAGGTCCATCTCAAAGCGCTGATTGGCGACCGAGTCGGCAACCACACTGCCCAAGGCGCGTACCAATGGCACGGGCACGTTGCGGTCAACACCCCAGATGCTTTGTCGTATGGCATCCGCCATCTCGGTGGGAACCTGCCGGGTTCGCACCACCAGTCCAGCCACCGTCTCAGTGCGATACCAGTACGGGACGTAAATCATCATTGGATCCGGCTTGGAAAGTGAGATGGTTCGCGCATTCGCCACAACGCCGATGACCGTGAACGGCTTCTCGGTAGCGGGATTCCCCCGGCTGAATTGCTGCCCAAGGGGAACTTTTCCCGGCCACAGCGTCTTCGCAGTCTTTTCCGAGACAAGTGCCAGGTTCTTGCCCCAATCGTTCTCGCGGAAGAACGCCCCCGAAGTCAACTGCAGATGGATGGTCGCGAAGTAGTCTGGACTTACCCAGCGGAAGGTTTCGAGCGGCAGTTGTGTAACCGGGCGCGTGTCGCCGGCCACTCGGGCCATGTCGTTCCAGCCTCCCGTCGTCAACGGGAGTTCGCTGATGATCGCGGCATGCTCAACTCCGGGCAAGCGATCCAATCGGTCCAGCGCTTCGCGGTAGAATGCGGCGCGACTCTGGTTATCGCTATAGGATTGCTGCGGCAAGTTCACCATCGCAGTGATGGTTTGTTCTGCCGTGAATCCGCGATCGACGCTCATGAGCTTTCTGAGGCTTGTGACCAGCAACCCCGTGGTGAGGACAAGCCCGACACTGATCGCCACTTCAATTCCCACGAGAACCCGGCGAGCGCGGCGACTCCTTCGCGATTCGCTGGCCAGGCGCGACTCGGCGTGAAGCACTTCGTTCGGGGCAGTGCTCGACACCATGAAAGCCGGAGCCGCTCCGGCCAGTAAAGTTGCGAGCACGGCCAGCAGGAGCGCGCATCCCGCTCCAGCCCAATCCAGGTGCAATGGCCCGCGAAAATCAAGCGCGGGGGGAAGATATCGCTGCATCGCGGGGACAATCGTCGATGCCAGCAGAACTCCCAGTCCGCCGCCGGCAATAGCCAGCACTGCGGTTTCGCGGAGCGCCATCCTCACCAACTCGGAACGCCTCGCACCCAGTGCCGAAGCCACAGCCATTTGCTGCCTGCGCCCCACGGCGCGCGCCAGCAGCAGGTTAGTGACATTTACGCAACCGACCACCAGCAACCCGGCAACGGCTACAAGCAAAACCAGCATCGGTTTCCGGTTCTTGCCTACCAGTTCCTGCTGGAAGGGCGTTATAGCGACCGAGAGAGTCGCCTTCTCGTCGGCCGGGAGATTGACGCTGATCGTGTGCTGCAGCGCGTCCAGATCGGCTGTGGCCGCAGCGACGGAGACTCCCGGCTTCAGGCGCGCCAATCCGAAATAATTCAAATCGCCCATCTCTTCGGCGAGGCGCTCTTGCGAGAAGGCCAGCGGTTCGAGAACTCCGATGGGCAGTGACCGCGTGGTTTCTCCGATGGTCGCGATCGTCTGCACCGCGGGCATGTGGAACGACTGTGGCATCACGCCTATGACCGTGTAGGGAAATCCGCTCAGCCGAATGGTCTTGCCAACAATTCCAGCATCACCGCCAAATTGAGTGCGCCACAGATCGTACATCAGAACCGCGACACGGTCGTTGCCCGGACGCGCTTCGCTGTCTGTAAACGGACGGCCGAATTGCGGATGCACTTGCAGCACCGGGAAAATCCCCGGCGTCGCATAAAGAACACCCACCTGCATGGGGCGGCCTTCGACTCCAAGCGGAGCCGTCCCCTGCTGCATCACGGACATCGAATCGAAGCTGCGGTTGTGTTTCTGCCAGAACACGAAGTGATTCGCGCTCACCGGCAGCGTCGGATAGATATTGCTCCATTCCGCCGAGATTTCTTCAAGGTCCACCAGCCGGTCAGGCTGCGCAAATGGCAGTGGACGGAGCATCACGTCATAAACCAGCGTGAAAATCGCGGTCGTTGCGCCAATTCCGAGCGCGAGCGTAAGCACGGCAATGACGGTGAATCCCGGCGACCTTCCAAGGTGACGAATCGCATAGCGAATGTCCTGGATCAATCGCTCCAGCGTCTCCCAGCCCCACGCCTCGTGCGTCTGCTCGCGAATTAGCGTTGCGTTGCCGAAAGCGCGTCGCGCCGCATAGCGCGCCTCTTCCGATGGAATCCCGCGTTCCCGTTGCTCTTCTTCTTCGATTTCGAGGTCGGACTGCAACTCACGTTCGAGGTCTGCATGCCTCTTATCGATCCGCCACCACTGCATCTTCACTCTCCTCCTCTGAAGGCGTTGCGCTTTTTGGAAGCTGTCATTCGTTTCGCAAGGCCCGCATGGGATCCACGGAGGCGGCACGCCGGGCGGGGATGTAGCAGGCCGCCATCGCCGCCATCACCAGCACGAGCGTCGCCGCACTGTACGTAAGCGGGTCGGTCGCCTTGATGCCGTACACGTAGTCCCCCATGATGCGACTCAAAGCGAGCGCCGCCGCCAGGCCGATCACAACGCCGATGAGCGTTACCCCCAGGCCCTCGCGCAATATCTGCCGCAACACCATCGCACGGTCCGCGCCCAGCGCCATGCGAATCGCGAGTTCATGGGTGCGACGGCTCACCGTGTACGACATCACGCCGAAGATTCCCACTGCAGACAGCGCGAGCGCCAGTGATGCAAAGATCCATACCAGCGTCATGGGGAAACGAAGTGTGCCGTAGCTTTGCGCAATCTGGTCCGACAGCAACATCACGTCGTTGACAGGCTGCTCGCTGTCGATGGCCAACACCGCGTCGCGAATCGATGGCACCGTCATTGGCGGAACGGCAGTTCGAACGGACAGATAACCCCACGCCATGGGATGCTGTTCGAAGGGAACGTAGATGTCGGCGCGCGGCTCCCATAGGTCGTAACCTCGCACGTCCTTTACGATTCCAACAATCTCAAGCGGCTGGGCGGCCTCCGCGCTCTGGCCTGAGTAGACCCGGGCGAGAACCGCGAGATGACGGCCGATAGGATTCGCGTTCGGCCAATATCGATGCGCCGCGGTCTCGCTGATCAACGCAACCGGGGTCGCTCCATCAACGTCGTTTTGAGTAAATCCTCGTCCTGTCACCAGGCCGATTCCCATTGCAGCGAAATTATCCGGCGAAACGACATTGAGTTCCGCGGTCGGCTCCTGCCCTGGAATCATCACCGGTTGGCCTTCGGGCTGAAAGAACACTCTCGCGCCTGGCTGTTCGATTCCCGCCGCCTTGACTCCCGGAAGGTTCTGCACGCGCTGCAGCAATTGCCGGTAGAAGTGCGTCTGATTCACCACCTCCGGATACTTGTAATGGGGAAGGTCGATCTCCATCGTTACGACGTTGGTCGGATCGATACCCAGGTCCACCTTCATCAGGCCCATAAATGTCCGCACCAGCAGTCCGGCACCGGTTAACAGCACGAGCGCCAGCGCTATTTCAGAAACCACCAGGCCATTGCGCAGACGCTGGCGACCGGACTCAGCTGCCGAATTCGCGCCGCTCTCCCGCAGTGACTCGTTGAGGTCGGTTCTCGAAGCAATCCAGGCGGGCGCGAGGCCGAAGATAATTCCGGTCAGCATCGTCAGAGCCAAAGCAAACAGCACGACTCGCCAATCGAGATTGATCACGCTTGCGTTCGGAACGCTGTAGCGCCTGTAGTGCGTCATCTGCAGGGTCAGGATTCGGTCTCCGACATAAGCGAGCAGCAGTCCGAGTCCGCCGCCAATCGCTGCCAGGACCACGCTCTCGGTGAGCAACTGCGTAATCAGCCGCCGACGTGTAGCGCCAATCGCGGCCCGAATCGCGATCTCGCGTCTTCTCACAGTGGCACGAGCCAGGAGCAGGTTGGCGACATTGCCGCACGCGATGAGCAACACAAACAAGACCGCTCCCGACATGATCAGCAGGGGCTGGCCGATATGGCGGTAGTACGCGGCATGCAGAGGTTCGACTTTGAATCCCCATCCCTTGTTGGCGACGGGATGCTCCGCTGCCAGGCTGGCGGCCAAAGTGTCCATCGCTGCCTGGGCTTGTTTCACGGTCACGTTCTGCTGAAGCCGAGCCTGCGTCTCCAGGTCGCGCGACGTGGCACGTCCCTTCTCGCTGAGTTCCTCGGGCGTGAGGGCAAGCGGCACGAACACGCCCATCTCCTGATCCCACGTAAAGCGGAAGCGCGCAGGCATTATGCCAATGATCGTGTAAGGCTTTTCGTCGAGCCGGATGGTCTTGCCCAGAATCGACGGATCAGAGCCATAGCGTGTCTGCCACAGGCGATGACCGAGGATCGCTACCTGGTCATGGCCGGGTTGCACCTCTTCGGCCGTGAAAAAACGGCCTGTGAGGGGCTGAACACCGAAGAGTGGCAGCATATCGAGGGAGGCTTTGATTCCGTCGACGCTTTCCGGGTGGCTGCCTTCGGTGATATTGAAACCCGAAAAGCGGTAATAGCCAACCTGCTGAAAAATGTTCCGCTGCGCGGCAATATCGATGATGTTCGGCGCCGAAACGCCGGTCTGCACATAGCCTTCACCCTTTTGATTTCTCCACTGGCCGAGGCCCACGAGTTCTTTGGGACTGGGGTAAGGCAGGGGACGCAGAATGATCGCGCTCACCAGGCTGAAGATTGCCGCGTTGGCCCCGATGCCGAGCGCCAGCGTGAGACTCGCCGTCAGCGCGAACCCTGGACTCTTGAGAAGCACGCGCAACGCATATCGCACGTCCGCGAGAAGGCGCTCGAATGGCGCCCACCCCCATGCCTCATGCGTCTGTTCCCGGATCAGAGTCTTGTTACCGAACGCGCGCCGGGCAGAGTAAGGCGCATCTTCCTGCGGCACGCCTTTCTCGCGCTGTTCTTCTTCTTCCAGCTCGAGGTCAGCGCGCAGCTCCCGCTCGAGATCAGCATGCCGCTTACCGATTCGCCACCATTGCATAGGAGCTCTCCAGACCTGGTCTCTTGGTCGCTTGTTCCCCCTGGTCCCTTTCTCCTCAACTCTCCTCGGCCGTTGGCCACATCACGCGCGCCACGGCTTCTGTCATCTGCTTCCACTGCGACTCTTCCGCGAGAAGCTGCTTTCGGCCCTTTTCCGTCAGGCGGTAGTACTTGAATTCCCGATTGCGGTCCGGGGCTGTCTCCCAATTCGAGACCACCCAACCCCGCCTCTCCAGGCGATGCAAAGCCGGATAGAGTGATCCGTGCTGCATCTGAAGGAAGTCGTTGGTGGTGCGCTGAATGTGCTTTCCGATCTGGTGTCCGTGGGCTGGACCATAGAGAAGCGTCCGCAGCACCAGCATGTCGAGCGTGCCCTGGAGCAAACTTGCGCGTTGTTTTTCTTCTTCTTTTGTCATGGAAGACAGTCGACCCTCGATGAGAGGTGATGGTAGACATTCGACTATCGATTGTCAACGGGAGGAAACTGAATTTCCTATTTTGATGGGTTTGTCAGGGCTGATCCCGGGCGAGTGGTCACCTGAAGCCTCGCAAAACTGAGAGCGGCGGACGAGCTCAGGCTTATTATGCGCGCTGCGCAGTAAATAACTTGCAAAACAGCGTATTCGAATTTGCCTTTTAGATTGAGCGGGTTGGCGGTGGTTTCCACCGGAAGGGCCTTGACTTCCAAATTAGACGGGCCGTGCGGGATTCACGCCAGGATCCGAGTATCTGTATGCAGAATTCCAGTCATTGGGGAGATTGGAGCCGTCGAGTAAAGGGACTTCGCGGGACACGGGTTCGAGTCACTCACCGTCCCACGATATATACCTTCCACATTGATCTTGTGAGTCTTAGCGGAATCCTCGGCTAAACTGATAACGCCATGAATGCGGTGTCGATTCGCGGCGACTGGGTAGGCCGGAAGATCGACGGGAGATTCCCGCTCATCGCCTGGCTCGGTGGATCTGGCTCAACCGGCGTCTTCCTTACTGAAATCACTGACCTGCCTCACGGCGCTGACGGCTCTCCCTCAACTTCCGAACCCCGCAAAGCGGCCATTAAGTTGATTGCCGCCTCACCGCAGGCGGAAGACCAGCTCGCGACGTGGACCCGGACCGCCGCCCTGTCTCACCCGCACCTGGTGCGGATCCTTCACTCCAGCCACGCCACAATCGACGGCGCGCAAATTGTCTATGTGGTCACCGAACTCGCCGATGAGGTGCTGGCGCAGATCATCCCGGAGCGGGCTCTCACCGCGGACGAGACACGGGAGATGCTCGGGCCTATCCTCGACGCGCTCGCCTATGTCCACAGCAGCCGTTACATCCACGGGCACCTGAAGCCCTCCAACATCCTGGTGGTCGACAACGAGGTGAAGCTCTCCTCCGATGCGCTGCTCATCGCCGGCATGACTGCGCAGGAGGTCTTTTCCAACGACCTTCACAATGCACCGGAGATCGCCTCCGAGCCCCTAACGCCGGCTGCCGACGTCTGGTCGCTCGGCGTCACATTGGTTGAAGCTCTGACCCAGCAACTCCCCATCTGGGACGCCGCCACCGATTCGGAAGCCGACGTACCAGGCACGCTGCCGAGTCCCTTTTCCGAAATTGTGGACAAATGCCTGCACGCCGACCCCGCACGCCGATGCACGCTCGACGAGATTCGTGCGATTCTCGACGGCAAATCTCGACCTGCAAATCAGTTCCGGACCGCGCCGGTTTCGCATGCTCCCGAACGTTCCCACAACCTGGCAGAACCAAGCGCACCGCCGAAGGTTCCGCTGGTTCCGCTGATCGTGGGTTTCATATTGCTGATCGCCATCATCATCGGGCTCGCGATGCGGAGTCACAAGACCGACTCCGCCCCAATGCAAACCGAGACCGCGCAGCAAGCACCTCCCGCGGAACCGGAATCGCACGCAACACCGCAACAACTGCCCTCTGGGGGAACAGGTGCGGCAGAGGTGATCGACCGCGCCATGCCGGATGTTCCGCGCGCAGCCAGCAACACGATTCATGGAAAGATACCCGTGGTGGTGCGCGTGACGGTGAATGAGACCGGTTCGGTGTCGAATGCGGAACTGACTTCGCCGGGACCCAGTGCCTACTTCGCGCGCCTTGCGCTTGAGTCGGCACGCAACTGGAAATTCAAGCCAGCGCAGCGGAATGGAAAGCCGGCAGCAAGTACGTGGATGCTGCATTACGAATTCCGGCGCGATGGCACCGATGTAAAACCAGCGCAGAGTGCGCCATAGAACGGCGTCTTATATACGCAACCTATTCGTTGCATATCGATTTCCACCGATCAAGTCCCGACAACGCAAGGTGTGAGCTTTCCGGATTTATTTGCCGGCGAGTTGCTCGAGCAAGCCATCGAAGTCTCCGATATCGGCGTACTCGATAATTACCCGGCCTCGACCATTTTTGTCCTCGATACGAACCTTGAGGCCGAGCGCCCGCTGGAGTTGCTCTTCGACTTCCTTCACGTTGGGATCTACCGGTATCTCTGGCTTCGGCTCCTTCTGGTTTTTCTCTGGGAAGAGCATCCCCTGGACCAGGGATTCAGTTTGGCGAACGGAAAGCGAAAGATTCGCGACACGTTGAGCTGTCTTCTCAAAGTCTGGATGTAACTTCAATCCTAGCAATACCTTAGCGTGACCAAATGTCAGTTGGCCTGCTTCTACAGACTTCTGCACGCTCTCAGGCATGCTTAACAACCGCATGTAATTCGAGACCGAAACGCGATCCTTGCCGGTGCGGGTGGCGATTTGTTCCTGGGTCATGTGGAACTCGCGAGAGAGTCGCTCAAAAGCGCGGGCCTGTTCCATCGGGTTCAGATCGGCGCGCTGGAGGTTTTCGACAATCGTAATTTCCAGAGCTTGCTCATCCGAGACCTGGCGAAGCAGAGCCGGCACTGTTTTCTTACCGGCCAGCCTGGAGGCACGCCAACGGCGCTCGCCCGCGATGAGTTGGAACCTGCCGGATGCGAGCGGGCGGACCAGGATTGGTTGAACGACGCCGTTGGCAGTGATGGAAGCAGCGAGTTCTGCCAGATCACTCTCATCGATATTCATGCGCGTCTGGAAGGGGTTACGCTCGATCTCGTCGATGGGGATCTCGCGCGGCTTGCCGGCCTCAATTTCTGTCGGCGGAGGGACGTGAACCGGAGCGGGAGCCGCGTTGGAGTGGATGCGCGGCAGGAGGGAGTCGAGGCCTTTGCCGAGGGCACGGCGCTTGGTATCGGGAGTTGCGGTCGTCATATCAAATCCTCAAACCCGGCAGATTCGCCGGGGACGTTCGGAAAAGAGAAACAAGGAAACAAAGTTCAACAAGGAATGGATCACGAGTATGGCCAGAAACGGACCTCGGCCTTGGGTCTGGAGTTAGCCGCAACTTTTCGTTCAAGGCTTTTAGGGCTCTCGATGCGATTGCGCGCTAGATATTCGCCGGCGAGTTCGAAGTAGGCTTCAGTCCCGCGGGATCGCGAGTCATAGACTGCGACCGGTTTGCCATGGCTTGGGGCCTCGGCGAGCCGGATGTTTCGGGGAATCACGGTGATGAAAAGGCGATCGCGAAAATGCTCGCGCAGGGTGTCGCGGACCTGTTGAGCGAGATTGGTGCGGTCGTCGTACATGGTGAGCAGGACGCCTTCGATTTCGACGTTGTGGTTGAAGGCGCCGCGGACACGCTCGAGGGTCGAGAGCAGCTCGGTAATGCCTTCCAGGGCAAAATACTCAGCCTGCATGGGAACGATGAGGGAATCTGCGGCCACCAGGACATTCAGGGTGAGGAGGTCAAGCGCAGGGGGGCAATCGAGGATAACGAGATCGTATTGGTCCTTCACCGGGGAAAGTGCGGTGCGGAGCCGGACGGCACGATCTTCAGCGTTTGTAAGTTCGATATTCGCGCCGGTCAGGTTTTTGGATCCTGGAAGGATCGAGAGGTTATCGACCCCACTGGGAAGGATGACCTGTTGGGCATCGGCTTCGCCGACAAGGACGTCATAGATGGAATGCCGGTTATCGTCGCGGACAATTCCCAGACCGGACGAGGCATTTGCCTGGGGATCGCAGTCGACCAGCAGGATTTTGAGTCCCTCGAGGGCCAGACAGGCGGAAAGATTGATTGCGGTCGTCGTTTTGCCGACTCCACCCTTTTGATTCACAACGCCGAGAATCTTTCCCATGGCATTTCAGGTTAAAGGAAGGGAGGGATTGCGTGCGGAAGTGAATCTGTGGAGAAACTGTACCTGTTGTGGAAAGCACTTTGGAGGCGGTGGGATTGCGCTATTCAAGTCCTTATTCTTCATGTGTTTCGACGAACTTATGGTTTTTCAAAAAAATGGCAGTCAGGGAGGGCAACCCAGTGGAAAACTCTGGCCAAGGGCGTGCGGGGGATTCACAATTGGGGTCTTAGGCGGGGGAATTGTTCCACGTGGAACACACGGAAAAACCTCTGAGCTGACGGCGATGTTCCACGTGGAACACCAGGTGAAGGCCTTCCGTGGAAATTGGCCCGTGAGGAGCTCGCAACTAATCGCTGCGGCTGGCTTTGGAAGCTACACAAATCAGACGTTGGTCCGAACCGGAAAGCCGGAACGGCTCCAACCACTGGAACTCCCTGCCAGCAGGCGCCTGAATCCGGGGGAGATCCGCCTGGGTCGTCAGAATCGCCAACCACCTGCCGGGTTTGACAAGTTCAGCGGCGGCGGCAACTGCGCGTTCCATCTGATCCACGGCCCGGAGTATCACGCAGTCGAATTGATGCCCGAGTTCCTCGGCTCGGCGAGGCCAGATCTTGCAGGTCAATTCCAATGTTCGCACCGCCTCCTGGAGAAATGCCGCCTTCTTTGACTGTGATTCGGCCAGGGTGACGACGATCTCCGGGCGGCACAGGGCGATCGGAATTCCCGGAAACCCCGCACCCGAGCCGAAATCAAGTAGCGAGTCGATACCCGTGGGCAGGAACTGCGCGCAGGCGATCGACTCGACAAAGTGCCGGCTCATGATGCTTTCCGCATCGCGGATTGCGGTTAGATTTATGCGCGAGTTCCAGTGCTGCATGAGGGACAAGTAAGAATCGAACTTTGTCCTGGTCGCCTTCTGGACAGGATCCAGTCCCGCCGCGGCCAGCAGAGCGTTGAGGTCCGTGGCTTCTGAACCGGGAGAAACCAGTTCGTCCATCATGCGCGAGCTACTGAGGTTTCAAGATTGCGGGGGCGCCAGGCCTCGACGGCTCGAACAAAGGCCGCGAAGATCGCGAGCGAAAGGGGACTCACGGTTAAGGTCCGCTCAGGATGCCATTGCACACCCATAACGAAATGATCGGGAGAATCGAGTTCGACGGCTTCGATGACCTGGTCTTGTGGCGAAACGGCAGTAACGCGAAGATTGTCGCCGATTCGGGCAATCGCCTGATGATGGCTCGAATTGCAGTAATCGACTACTATGCCCTCGATTTCTTTGCTGGTCGCATGTGCGATCGCAGCCAATCGTGAGCCGGAAGCGATGTGAATGGGGTGGGCGTTCACCACGTCTCTGCCAGGGCGGTGATTCACCGGAGTCTTGAGGACAGTCTCGAGATCCTGCATTAGCGAGCCATTTCGCCAGACATTGAGAGTCTGGGCACCATGACATATGGCGAGAATTGGTTTGTGCAGATTGAAGGCGTCCTGAAGCAGGAGTTCGTCGATTGCAGTGCGGCCGGGATCCTGTGGTCCACATTCGGGGCTTCGGGCCTCGCCATAGCTCTCGGGATTGACATCAAATCCGCTGCCGGGCAACAAAATGCCTTGGGCCTCGGTGAGCATTCGAGCCACTTCGTCCTGGCGTTCCTGGGCTGGGATCACGAGCGGCACAGCTCCAGCTGACTCCAGGGCTGAAAGGTAAGGGGGCAGCGAACGGGCATTGTAGGCTGCATCGGTCGTGGTTGGTTCCGGAATGGCAATTCGAACAGGCATGTTATTTCCAAGTGTATTCAATTGCGGGTTGAGGGTTTCAAGATAGTAGCCGTTCTCCGATTCGGGAGCGGTGCAGCCATGGGTAAGGAGTCTATTTTTTTCCGCGTTTTTGAGGCAAATTCTAGATTCCAGGCAGTTTAGCTTCCGATGGGGGTGCCGTAAACGATTGAAAACAGGGCACTTAAGTCTCAAAATCGTCATAAATAAGGACTTAATGACGGGTTGTGTGGTTTACGCGGTTTGGGCGGAGCCAAAATCGAGCAAAGTAGTCCTGTCCGGCGAAGTGTAACCCACTGAAAAAGCATGAAGACGGCTGATTCGGACTTCCCTCCGGGACTTTGCGTCGTTGTTATTTGCTTTCCCGGGGGTTCGCTTCACCCAAGGCTAATTTCGGTCGTTTCTACGGGAACTTTGCGGTCAGTGACACCGCACCCGGATTTGTGCTTTCCCACCCATTTCGCGATGGAGCTGCGAATTGGATGGGGCACCCTTGGTTCCTTTTCAATCCTAAGATCCAATCCCAGGTCTCAGAAGCGAGATCTGAGGCACCCAGCCAGTTACCGTCCATCAAGTCTTTTTGGCTGCTACTACGAGTTTAGAGAATTCAGAGAAATAACTCGCAAAACGCCGGGAAAAAGTATTGTGAACGGAATGAGGGAGATGAGACCGATTCCGGGAGGGGTGGGTATTGACAGGGATTGAGGTGAACCCCGTTGGTGAGACAGTTTGAACTTCGACCAGTCTGGTTACTGCGAACCGTAGTCGGCATGGTCGGTCATGGTGAGGGACTCCTGCGCGGTTCCCTGGAGATCAAAGATACCTATTTCGTTCTTTCCGGGATGTAGCCACGGTCCAGGGGTGTATAGCGTGAACTCGGGGCCGACAGACCAGAAGCGGCCGAGAGGGTGCCCATTGAGAAATGCTTCTCCCTTGGAGAGCGAGCGCGTATTGAGGAAGGTATCGGGCAGCGTTCCGGTGCCGGGTACTGTCATCGAAAATCGGTAGAAACATGGGCCGTCGCAAGTGCGCGGGGTGAAGCGCACAGTCGATAAATCTGTCATGGGCAGCGAGTAGATCTGCCAATGGTGCGGCGCTTGGCCGGCAATGGTTACAGAACCCGTGATGCCCTTGCGTTCGGTGCGGATGACCTTGGTGAAGTTCACACGACCCGAGTTTTCGACGAGAATGTCGAGCGTGGCGGGAGCCGTGATCGCGGGAAGCGTGAGATGCGATTGCGCGAGCCGGCGGTCGAGGGTGCCGATGAGCTTTTGATCGATGTAGATCTTCGCGTAGTCGTGCAGGCCGTCAATCGCGAGATCGCCGCCGTTGACCGCCTCCAGTTGAGTCCGATAGAGGATGTAGCCGTATGCCTGATCGAGATCTTCCATGGCGAGGAGCCGGTCGGATTCTACTGGCGAGGGAAGATTCTTCCACAGCGAAGCCGATTCGACGCGTGAAGCAATGGGATATGTGCGCGCCGGCGCTGAGGGCGGAATTGGCGGCGGTGTTTTGCCTGTGACGCGCTCGATGGCTTCTCGGAATGCCGTGAACTTTGCGGTGGGCTGACCGCTTTCGTTGAGCGGTGCGTCGTAGTCGTAGCTGGTGGTGTCGGGTTCGTAGTTGGTGCCGTTGCTGTTGGCGCCGTTCATGAATCCAAAGCTGGTGCCACCGTGAAACATGTACATGCTGACGGAGTAACCCTGGCGCAGCATCCATTCATACTCGGCGGCATTGGCGGCAACCTCGGTGGTGTGGTGATGTTCTCCCCAGTGATCGAACCAGCCTGCCCAGTATTCGCCGGACATGAACGGGCCCTCGGGTCGCAGCTTCTTTAATGCTGCAAAGCCCTGGCGGGCGTCGCCGGTACCGAAGTTGATGACCACCGGAAGTTCGGGCAAGGAGCCATTGGGCACCTGCTCGGGACCATCCGCGGTGTAGAGCAACGTGTCGGGAGTGGCGAGGCCTGATTTCAGGAGGGCCGCCTTCACCGCTTCCATATAGGCGTGATCGTTGCCGAAGGAGCCGTATTCGTTTTCAACCTGGATGGCGATGATGGGGCCGCCGTTATGCAGCAGGAGCGGGGAAAGCTCGCGGGCAAGGCGGGTGAACCACGAGTTCACTGCGGCGATGTATTTGGGATCAGTGGAGCGGAGGGTGAGCGAGCGGTCCTTCAGGAGCCAGGAGGGAAAGCCACCGAGGTCCCACTCGGCGCAGACGTAGGGACCGGGACGAAGGATGACGTTGAGGCCTTCCTGCTGGGCTTCGCGAATGTATTCGGCGACGTCATTCTGTCCGGCGAAATCGTACGCGCCGGGTCGTGGTTCATGCAGGTTCCAGAACACGTAGGTGGTGATGGTGTTGAGGCCCATGGCGCGGGCTTTGCGGAAGCGATCGCGCCAGTAGGCGCGCGGTACACGCGGGTAGTGCATCTCGCCGGAGAGGATCTGGTAAGGATGTCCATCGAACTGAAATTGACCGTTGGCAACGGTGAAGGTGTGCGGGGCCTGTGCGGAAATGGCGCGGCAGCAAATGATGGCGATTGCAACGATCAACGCGCGGGGGAAAACTATTCTCTTCATTCTTGGAACGAGTGTAGCGCAGCGTGCGGCGGCTCCTAACGCTCGCTGTTACGGACCGGCATCTATCGCGCTTCGATTTTGCCGGCGATGCGGTTGTACTCGTCGTGCGAGATGATGCGACGCTTCACGAGATCGTAGGAATCGGTGTAGGGGCGATGCTCAACGATGCGGTGGGCGGTGGCATCATCAATGCCGGGCAGGGATTTGAGGTCATCGGCCGATGACCGGTTGATGTTGATGGTGCGCTGTTGCTTCACACCTTCAACGACACCCTGAGCAACCGCCTTGGCGTCGCGAGCCGCGGTGGAAGTGGCTCGAGCCGTCTGCTCGCGAATCTGGTCGGGGCTGCGGTCGTGCGCTGTGCAGCCAGCAATGGCAAGGAGGATTATCGGAACGAGAGCGAAAGACCTCATACTCGATTTAGATGCGGCCCAGCGGTCAGAAAAGTAGTCTAAGAGGAATGCGTTGGCTGTTGGCGATATGTCTACTGTTGCTTGCATTTTGCGCCCGGGGGTTCGGGCAGCAGAGCTCACCTTCGGAAGACCATGCGGGACACTCCCAAATGGCCGGGATGCAGGGCGGGATGGGTCGATTGATGGGCCAGATGCATCCGCGGAGCTTTGTCGCGGAGATCGAGCATCACGGCTCATCGGGTACCAGCGCTGAACCGAATTCGACTCCCTCGCCAATGCTGATGACGATGAAGGGCGAATGGATGCTGATGTTCCATGCGAATGGGTTTCTGGTGGATACGCAGCAGACAAGCCCGCGAGGCGGTGACAAGGTCTTCTCGACGAACTGGCTGATGCCGATGGCGGAACGGGAACTAGGGCCCGGCCAGTTGACGCTGCGTGCAATGTTCAGCCTCGAGCCCGCAACGGTGACCGATGAACGGTATCCGCTGCTGTTTCAGCAAGGCGAAACGGCATACGGGGTGCCGATCGCCGATGGTCAGCATCCGCATAACTTTTTCATGGAGGTCGCTGCCCTATACGATTTGCACCTTGGCGAGCATCGGCTGCTGAGCTTGTACCTTGCGCCGGAGGGTGATCCGGCGATTGGACCGGCAGCGTATCCTCACCGGGAATCGGCGATTGAAAACCCGGTGGGAACACTGGGGCATCACCAGGAAGATTCGACGCATATTTCGAACGATGTGATCACTGTTGGGGTTACAGAAAAAATGATCCGCATCGAGGGCAGCGGTTTTCACGGGCGCGAGCCGGATGAGCATCGCTGGAAATTCGAACAAGGGAAGATTGATTCGTGGTCGACGCGCATGACGGTTCAGCCGGGGCAGAACTGGAGCGGGCAGTTTTCCTATGCGCGAATTGCAAGCCCGGAGGCCCAGTTCCCCGAGGAAGACCAGGGACGCATGACGGCGTCGGTGATGTACAACCGAAAGGTTGCACATGGAAACTGGGCGAGTACAGCGCTGTGGGGAAGAACGCGGTCATTGGCCGATTCGGCAAAGGAGAACAGCTATCTATTGGAGTCCGCACTGCAGTTCAAGGAAAGAAACTATGCCTGGATCCGGCTGGAGAATGCGGGACGTTCCAATGAGCTGCTGGTTGGCGAGCATCCGCTGCCTCCGAGGTTCAAGGAAGAACCGCTGACACACGTGCAGGCATACACCTTCGGCTATGACCGGGACGTGAACCTGATTCGGCATCTGGCAACAGCCGTTGGGGCACAGGTGACAGCGTATGGCGTGGGCGATCAGTTGAAGCCGGTTTACGGATCCGATCCGGTTGGCGTGCAGGTTTTCCTTCGGGTGCGAGTCAAATAGTAATGAGCAAGTTCGAGCAAACTGCAGGTCGCCGCATTGAACAGAAAATGAAACCGTCGTGCGAACGATGAAGTGCATCTGAGGAGGGGAGGGATTGGAGATGGAGAAGCGGAGACTGGGTGCGAGTGGACCGGAAGTTCCGGTGGTCTGCCTGGGCGGCAATGTATACGGATGGACTTTGCCAGAAGCCGGCGCATTTCGGCAGTTTGATCGAGCGCTGGATCTGGGATTGAATTTCATCGATACGGCAGATGTGTATTCGCGCTGGGCTTCGGGGCACCAGGGCGGCGAATCCGAGACGATCATCGGCAACTGGCTCGCGAAGAGCAGCAAGCGCAAGGATGTCATCGTCGCAACAAAGGTTGGAATGGACATGGGCGAGGGCCGGAAAGGGCTGAAACCCGCTTACATCCGGCAGGCGGTGGAGGCCTCGCTGCGAAGACTGCAGACCGACTATATCGATCTCTACCAGGCGCACAAGGACGATGAGGAGACTCCGCTGGAAGAGACGTTGAAGGCTTTTGACGACCTGGTGAAGGCGGGCAAGGTGCGCTACATCGGCGCGTCAAACTACAGCGGAAAACGGCTAGCGGAAGCGCTGGAGACGAGCCGGGGCAATGGGCTCACAAGCTACGTCTCACTGCAGCCGCATTACAACCTGGTGGAGCGCGAGCAATTCGAGTCGGACCTGCTGCCGGTTGTCGAGAAGTACCAGCTCGGGGTGATTCCGTATTTTTCGCTGGCGGCAGGGTTCCTGAGCGGCAAGTACCACAGCAAGCAGGATGCGGAGAAGGCTGCGCGGGGCGCCGCGGTGCAGAAATACCTCAACGACTGGGGAATGGGGGTCATTGCAGTGCTGGAAGAAGTTGCGCAGGCGAATGGATCGACGCCGGCGCGCGTGGCACTTGCATGGCTGATTGCGCAGCCGGGAATTACGGCACCGATTGCCAGCGCGACGAATGAGGAGCAGCTAAAGGATCTGGCCGAGGCGGCAAGGGTGAAGCTGGATCGTACGTCGATTGAAAAGCTGAACGAAGCAAGCACGAAGAAGGCTACGGCTGCAGCGTGAGATGCCGATCCGGGCCATGATCGAACCCGGGTCTCAAAATCGAGACCCTTCGATAGGCTCAGGGCAGGCTCTGGGGCACCCTTGGTCCCTTTCAAACCTAAGATCCAATCCCAGGTCTCCCGATCAAGGCCCTTCGATAGGCTCAGGGCAGCGCGTGAGCACTGTTCGTTATTTTCGTGAGCCCGTCCACTCGAGGTAGGATTTCCAGTCGGGCTGGCCGGGGATGCGGATCTGGAATTTGCCGGACATCAGGCCATCCTTCAATTCATAGGTGAGACGAAATTGCGGACCCGGCCCGGCGGGATCGGAGAGAAATTCTGCGGTGGTTGGGGTCGGGGTGGTCGCGGAGTAATGGATGACGTGGCCTTCGTTGTCGAAATAGATCGCGCGCAGGGGCCGGCTGGGACCATCGGTGTAGATGTAGAGCAGGTCGCCGTGTTGGCAATTGAAATCCTCCGGGCCTTTGCAGCCGGCCGCTTCGGTGTGGCGGGCGAGGATGTGCCCGTTGAGTTCGGCGCGAAAGGTGTAGGCACCGCTCGCGGTCACGGCAGGGTTATTCACCGTTTTGGCGTCCCACGTGCCGATGAGGAAGGAGAGCGGGGCAAACGGGTCGGGCGCAGGTTTTGCGGGTGCGGTTTGTGCGGAACCCAGTGAAACAAAAGAAAGCAGAGACAAGAGCGCGCCGACGAGCCGTTTGTTCATAGGTCTTCCTCGAAGGAAGATTACCAGCGGGGATGGGACTAAGGGACTAGGGACTAGGGACTAAGGGACTAAGGGACTGGGGGACTGGGGGACTGGGGGACTGGGGGACTGGGAAAAGGTATATCTGATGACTTTGGTCGCAATCGGAGAGGAAATCGTAACGCGCTCGTTACCATCGGAACTGGCTGACTCGAGGACGACGGATGTAGCTTTAGAGGCACTCCAATCCTCCGGGAGGTCTCACAATGACCGTATCGACGAGATCCGCGCCAAATACTCTGCTGTTGCTGTGCAGTACGACGGCGGTGCTGATGGCTTTCAGCGGCTTGGTGTTTTTGATCGGCACGCACTTGCTGAGAATATTCGCTCATGGCGAGAGATTCATCGGGGAGACCGATGCGGTCTGTATTGCGCTTATTTTTGGTGGAGTGGCCGTTGCTCTGAAGACCATCGAAATCCGCCTCAGGGCAGAGCAGGATACTTCTGCGGAGTGAGCCGGAGATCTTTTGAGTGGCCATCTGCCGGAGCGAGGGCAGGGGGTAAAGCCCACACTTCATTTCCGATGTTTATGGCACGACTAAACGTCGTGCGCTGTTACAAGACCTGCGGCGGTTGAGTTTTTGCCTGCACCCAGATTCTCTGTCGGGTGAGAATCCCACGTCTCAATAACGAGACATGGGGCACCCAGGTTCTCTATCAGCTCGAAGTTTTCT
This sequence comes from Occallatibacter sp., assembly GCA_036495975.1. Lineage (GTDB taxonomy): Bacteria > Acidobacteriota > Terriglobia > Terriglobales > Acidobacteriaceae > Telmatobacter. The sequence goes on from DASXLY010000227.1 coordinate 174,671, forward strand.
CGCACCTCTCAAAAGCGTGGCAGGGGGCGCCCAGCGATCTTTTCGATTGTCGCCTGGGGAGTTTGAGGGCCGAGGATCTGGCGGATCGCGGTTTCCAGGACTTCATCGCGGCCAGCCTTGATGCCGGCGAGGGTTGGCTTCGCTTCAATGTCGGGGACGATGCCGATGCGTTGGGTGGGGGCGTGGTTGGGATAGAAGACGCCGATGCCGCTGACCATGGTGCTGAGGCCGCCCGGGAGTGGAATAGCCGAGACATTGCCGTCTGCGCCGGCGGTGGTGCTGCCCACGACGATGGCATTGGGGGCGCAACGAAAGGCCATGGTGGTGTATTCCGCCTGACTCAGCGAGGTTTCATCGACCAGGATGACCACCTTGCCTGAGTAGTGGGTCGATCCCGGATCGATTGCAACTGCGTCGCCGAAAGAAAAGGCGCCGGGATTGGCCAGATCTGCAGCCGTGAACGTGGCGAACGAGGTCTTCGTACTTACGAAGTAAGCGCCGAGAACGAAGGGCATGAACTCTGATGGGTAGTTGCGAATGTCGACCACGAGGCCCTTGGTTTTGGCGGCTTCCTCAATGTATTTGGGAACGTCGGCAGCCTTGATGCTGGAGAGCTTGAGGTAGGCAACGTCGGGCGATAGAAGCTGGAAGGTATCGCCGGGCAGATCGTGCCATTCCGGTTTGAAGGCGTTATCGCGGGGCAGACGATCGGCGTGGAGATCGATGAGCTTGCCGTTGCGGTGAAGCTGGATATCGACGGGCTTGCAGTCGCCCTGAGTGAGGGTACGGGCCATATCGCGGCGGCGGGCGGCGACGTTGGAGTCGGCGTAGTACGGAGTCCACTCCTCGGTCAGCTTCGCGACCTGGGTGCCGTCGATCGCATCGAGGATATCGCCCATCTGCAGCCCTGAGGCTGCATCTTTGCCAGCGAGCCCGGTGACGACCGCCTGCCCGTCAATGAAGCGAAGGTCGACGGGGAGGGAACATTTGCCCACCGGCGGACGGGCATCGAGAGAACTCCAAAGATTGGCGTGGGTGTCGTTGGCTTTGGCGACCAGCTCGAACATTGCGAGCTGGTAGGCGGTGCGGTCATTCGCGAGGACGAGTTTGGGGATGAATTCGGCGAGGACGGCGGGCCAGTTCTGACCGGCGTCGAGGCGGTAGGGCGCCCAGTATTGCATGATGTTCCACCAGCGGAAGAGAGCGAGAAGCTGGAAGCCGGAATCGGGGAGTGCCACAGCTGAGTAAGACAGCTCATGATCGAAGTGCGGATTTCCGATGCCGGGAGCAAGACTCACATAGAACTGGTTGGTGCGCGGACGGTTCTGATAGATGCGTTGCAAGCGGATGCTGAGCTCAGAACCCAGCGTTGTGGTGTCACGAATCCAGTCGATGTCGGGCTTCTGGTTCAGGTCGCTTTTTGGGACGGGAGCACACTGCTCTGCCTGGCAGGTCGTGACCTCTCCAAGGCTGTCGATCCAGTGCACGAGCACATCGTTGGCATGTGCCCCGTCGGGGGCGGCCAGGATAGCGGGAAGGATGCGGAAGAGATCGTAGTCCCATTGGCGCTTGCCTGCGGCGACGGCGGGATGGTGGTACTTCAGAAACCCCCATACCCGGCCGAGGGTGATGAGGTTATCGATCTGGGTGGGAGTGAGCGAAGAGAGCTGGAGTTTGGAGCCTTTGTCGAACTCGTGATCGGTGTCGAGCACAGTTAAGACGCGTTGCTGCGGGTTGGCTTCGGCGATGGGTTTGTCATCGACGAGGAGGCGAAGGTCGTCGGCCCACATGGTGCCCGCGCCGGAGAGGAGAACCCCGAAGTGTAGCTCTCGCGCGTTTTCATCGATGGGAAGCCTAATGGTGTACTCGATCCAGTCGCGGGTGCCGTCGACATGCTGGCTGGACATGTTTTCGAGCTTCAGCATCTGCCCCTCGCCATCTTCCCGCATCCAGAGGCCCGCGTAGCCGGTCACATCTTGGGTACGCAGATAGCCGTGAAGCTCGATCTCGCCTCCTGCGAAATCAATGGGGATACTGCGAGTGATGACGGAGAAACCATTCTTGCTGGCCAGCTCGCGATGGAATTGAACCGACCAGCGACCGCCGTGGACGACGGCGTTATCAACGTGAACTGTACCGTCGGGATTGATGAACCAGCCTGCCGGATTCGTTCCGCCGGCCTGGGGCGTGAACGGGAGGGACTGCTGAATCGCGAACCGGGGCGATGCGCCGGGTTGGGGCGATTGGGACTTGTGGTCCGCATTCTGGGGGGCGTTCTGGCTGAGGAGGGGAAGGGCGAACGCACACATAAAGATGAAAGGCGTGCAGCGCTTCATGGCGAGCATGGTACTCCTTCAGAGAACTGAGGAGCTGTGCAACCGGGGGTAGTCGCCTGGGGTCTCCGCGGGTTGGACTCGATGAACAACGGCTTGGTCATCAGAACCGCCCGTGGATGAGCTTGGTCTCCCAGGTCCCCAAGCGAGGGGCCTGGGGGACCCGGGTTTTGAGGAGGAGTAGATATCCCGAGGACGGGGCGCACGCATGAAATCTCCAAGTGCTTATTGAGAATCGATGAGGGGGTCACCAGCCGCGAAGGAGGCGGCGCGAAGCTGTGCGATCGACTCACGGAGTCGCGCGTTGAGTTCTTCGGTCTGGCGGACGGTCATGCCGGCGGTGGAGATGGGCTCACCGACGGTGAGGGTGATTTCGCCGGGATAGAAATGGCGGGTGTGGATGGGCAGCAGATCATAGACGCCGCTGAGAGCGATGGGAACCAGCGGCACCTGCGCGCGAATGGCGAGAAAAGCTGCTCCGGCGAGGAAGGGCTGGATGGTTCCGTCGGGTGTGCGCGCGCCCTCGGGGAAAACGAAGAGGGGCATTCCGGCGCGAAGGGCACGAACCCCACCGCCAAGGCTGGATATGGTTGCGTTGCCGCCGATGGTGTCAACGGGGATCTGGCCAGAGCGATTGAGGTACCAGCCGATGAAGGGCATGGTCCACAACTCCTTTTTGGCGAGGATCCGGAACTGGAATGGCAGGGTCGAAAAGATGACCGGCGTATCCATATAGGACGTGTGGTTTCCGGCGTAAACGGCCACTGGATGCTTGTGCAGGTTTTCGGCGCCGCGAACGGTGAGACGCGCGCCGGCGATGCGAACGCATCCGCGAGCCCAGATTTGCGCAATTCGGTGCTGAATCCGGCCGCTTTTATCCCATAGCGAGGCGAACAGCGAGAGGGATCCACAGACGCCGGTGTAGAGGAAAAACAGCGGGGCCTGAAGGAGGTTGGTGCGCCAGCGATAAAAACGGGGCAGCGGATCAGGAGGACGGCGACGGATCACGGAAGCTGGCCTACCCGCTCGGCAGACGGATTCGGAAGAGGCTGTGCGCCGCGGGATATCAAGCGCGAACGAAGGTCACCCACCAGGTATACGGAGCCGGAGACAACAACCGGGCTGGAGGGGCGTGCCTTGGCGTGATCCTGTGCGAGATCGAGGGCCTGACTGATCGACGACGCTGCAAAGGCAGGCGTTCCGGTGGACAATGCGGCCGCGAGCAGATCGCGCATTGGTGTGGCCCGTGCGCTGTGAATAGGAGCGAAGATCACCTGGTCGAAGAGCGGAAAAAGGATATGCGCCATTTCGAGGACCGGCTTATCGCGGAGGCAACTGAAGACCATGGTGCTCAATTGCTGGTTAGGCAACAGGTCGCGGAGGCCGGCGCGCAGGGCCCAGGCGCCAGCGGGATTGTGCGCTACGTCAAGGATCCACTCGGTGGGTTTGTGATCCTCGGGATCATCCAGGCGCAGCCGCTCCAGTCGCGCGGGCCAGCGCGTATCGCGGATTCCTTTGGCGAGGGATTTTGAGGTTATCGGAAATCCGTGACTGATGGCGAGTTCCACTGCAGCTGCAATGGCAAGGGCGACATTGCGATGTTGATGGGCTCCGTTCAGCGGCGAAGCTATCTCGATTGGGTGACCAAGGACTTCGACGGAATAGGAAGCATTGGCCAAGCTTTCGTGTCCTGGAGCCAGTCCGCGACCACCCAGTTCAGTTGCCGGCATGTAGGGAACCGCGCTTACGCCGAGAACGGAGAGCGAACTGGCCACTTCACCGAGAACCTGGTTGGCTTCAGGATGCTGCGGCAGAGTGATCAGGGTTCCGCCTTTGCGCAGGATGCCGGCTTTCTCGCGGGTTATGTCGGCAATGGTTGAACCCAGCCACTCCATGTGATCGAGCGAGATGTCGGTGATGATGGAGAGCAGGGGATCAACGATATTGGTTGCGTCTAACCGGCCGCCCATGCCCACCTCGAGAACGGCGATCTCGATCGCGGGCTCAGAGAAAGAGAGGAAAGCCATTGCGGTCAGCGTCTCGAAGTATGACGGGAGCTGGGCGAGCTTGCCCTCTTCGACAAGCTTTTGACCGGCTGCGCGGACGCGAAAGAACCGCTCGGCAAAATCGGCATCGGTGATCTCGACGCCGTCGATACGGATGCGCTCGTTGGGCCGGGTGAGATGCGGCGAAGTGTAGAGCCCGGTACGAAGACCGGTCGCCATCAGGATGGAAGCGAGCGTAGCGGCAGTGGAGCCTTTGCCATTGGTGCCGGCAATCAGCACGGAGGGGAAGGAACGTTGGGGATTGCCGAGCGCGGTCAGCAGGGTGCCGACCTCTTCGAGAGAAAACTTGCGACGGGTCTGGCCGGTTTGGGTGGCCAGCTCGGGCGCCATGGCGGCAAGGTGATCGATAGCCGACTGGTAGGACATGGAAATGTCAGTATAGAAGGCATCGGGAGAAATGAGGATCAGGGATCGGCCGACAGGCATCAGGAGCGATACGGATCAACTATTTAGCTGGCGTCGTAGCTTAGTTCGCAGAAGGGTGTTCGGCGTGGTCCACGACGATGGCCTCAACCGGACCTCGCGTCGCCTCAAGGCGCAGACCTAGTTGTTGCTGGATAGCGGTAAAGAATCCAGGTTCCGGAGCATCGGATGCGGCAGGAGGCACGTCTCCTCCGAATTGAGACTCATCCAGAGGCCATTCGAGGTCGAAGTCATAGCGCCCACCCAGGCCGGTCTTATCGACCACCGGGCGATCGAGGATGGCGCGTTGTAAGACGGAAACAAAGTCGGTCATTGAGGCATTGCGCGCGGGAAGCAAGATTCGCTGAGGATACACGGTGCTGATCAGGGCCGGCTGTTCGGTCGGCGCAGCGGTGCTTTCCTTCAGTTTCGAGCCGCTCTTGGCGACTTCGAGCACGTAGATTGGAAAGACTCTTGGTTCGCGATGGAAACTCAGCTTGAACCGCTCGGAGAGAAGGGTACGCAACATCGCCATCTGGTCGTTGTGGCTGGGCTGCTTCTCGCCGGGAGTGACAGCGAGAATATCGTAGTGTTCCAACTCCATCCATGAGGGTCCGCCGGCAACCGCTTTCGGATTCAAGTTATAGGCAGCGGCGATGAGGAGTTTGAGGGTGTAGTCCTTCTCGACGAAACGATGCGGACCCTGCATGACGATGTAGCGCCCTGATTTCGGACCAGAATCAACCGGCTTGATGGTCGCTACATCAAACGAAGGAGCCGTATTGGGTTTTTGCGAAAAGACAACGATCGGGGAAATCAAAAGCGCGACTGTCGCGATGGTCTTCGTCATGCGCTGCCCTCTGGGAAATACCGAGCACCTATCCGATGATCGCATCAAATTGATGGGCTTGTTTTCCTCCGTAGTTAGGGAAGCTGTGAAGCGTGTGGAAGACAGGTCAAGTGTGGAGTATGTGTCATTGCCAACCACTGGATTGACGCGGGTGGGGACGCGCATTGCACAAAACGCACTCGAGATTCACAGGGGGTGTAGAGGCGCTTGTGGGAACGGTGGGAATTCAGGTCCGACCTGGGGTACTTTGAACGCGATTTCCAAATGCCCTGAATTACACAGCCACGTTTTAGAAAACCTGGCGGGTAGCGAAATGTTGGGTGGGAAAGAAGATGAGCACTCTTTCCACTTTTCCTAAGTGAACGACGGAGACTACTAGTTCTTTTAGTTATTTATTACAAAAAATCCTTATCACCGTCGCGGACCGATCTGCCTTGTGCCAGCACTCAAGGAGATTGCTGGTTGCTGGTCTGGTTAAGGCTCCGTTAAACTGGGACTCCCTTCGCGCTTACATGGAGGAATGGCCCGGCATTTGTTGAACCCTCGAGCTCAATTACGCAGAAACTGGATCCAGCTCTCAGTGTTGGCGGGGGCGTGCATCCTGGCGTTGCTGCAGGCCGTGCCGGCGCGTGCCCAGGTGGATGCAACACGGTGGCGATCCGGGCTCGTGACCCTGAATCAGGGTTGGCTGGTGCAGGACGGCGACGATCTTCGCTGGACAAAGCCAGACTTCGACGACAGCGGTTGGCAAACAGTCGAACTGGACGATCTGGGTGCCGCAGAACCAGGCTGGAGATGGTACCGGATTCATGTGAAACTCGGGCGCAACCACGATCCTGTCCACTTCCTCGTTGCTGGCGGCGAAGGTACCTATGAGCTGTACATCAATGGTTTGCGGCAGAGTGGCGCCGAGATTCGACCGTACCTGGGTGCACGCCGTCCTACCGAGCAAATCTTTACGCCGCGCACTGAAGATAATGATCTGACCATCGCCCTTCGGACGCATGCGACCGCGATGTACACCATCTGGCATCTGCCGCTGTTTCTTACAGCGTCGATTGGCAGCCCGGACGTAATCGAGAACGAGCGCGAAACCCTGGAGGGGGAGCGGCTCTACACCTTGATTCCATCGATCGCGATCAACATCATGATCATTCTTGCGGGAATCGGGGCTTTTGCTCTCTTCCGAAGCCAGCATGGACATCGCGAATACCTATGGCTCGGTCTTTTCCTCTCGCTGCTCGGAATCTCAAATGGTCTTCTCTACAGTGCAAGCGCGGGCTTGTTGCAGATGGCATGGAACAACATGCTCGCCGATCCGCTGATTTACGTGTACACGCTGATGCAGATCGAGTTCACATTCAGTTTCGCGGAGAAACCTGTGAACAGAATGTGGCGTGTCTACGAGGCGCTTATTCTTGTTTGCGCTCTATTGAACCCCCTGGTGCCCGCAGGGCTTGTTCCCGGCAATTTATATATCTCAATCGAAGGGCTGGTAATCTTTCCGGCGGCATTGCTGTTGCCGGTTCTGCTGGCCTTCTGGTTCAAAAAGGGGAATCGTGAAGCTGGTCTTTTGATCGTGCCCAGCCTGCTGCCGGCGGCCAGTACGGCCATGTTCAGTATCGGGTCGGCTTCTATCTTTACCGGCTGGGGGAAGCTGGATTTCCTGGCTAATCCGATTCCGGTTGGTCCGATCTCTCTCCAAATCTCAGATCTCGCCGATTTCCTTTTTGTGCTTGCCATCGGCATTGTGATGTTCTTCCGTTTCACTCGGGTCAGCCGCGAACAGACCCGCGTTGCCGCCGAGCTGGAAGCTGCGCGCGAAATTCAGCAGCGGCTGGTTCCTGCAAGGTTGCCGGAGGTGAAAGGATTTGCGATCGAGGCTGCGTATTTTCCCGCTCTGGAGGTAGGTGGGGATTTCTACCAGGTGCTGGAGCAGGACGACGGCGGGCAACTGGTGGTGATTGGGGACGTGAGCGGGAAGGGACTGAAGGCAGCGATGACCGGGACCCTGGCGCTGGGGGCGCTTCGCGCATTGGCGGCTGAGGGATTGGGGCCGGCGGCGGTGCTGATGAGATTGAATCAGCAACTGACAGGGACGCAGAATGGCGGGTTCGTGACATGCCTTTGCGCCTATATCACGATCGAAGGAGACGTAACGTTTGCAAATGCCGGGCATCTGCCGCCTTATCGGAATGGCGCAGAGTTGCCGGTGCCGTGCGATTTGCCACTTGGGATTCTGGCAGGCGAAACGTATGAAGAGCGTCGATTCAGATTGAGGACCGGGGACAGGTTAACTCTGCTGTCTGACGGGGTGCTGGAGGCGAGGGACGCGGATGGAGTGCTGTTCGGATTTGATCGAACCCGGGCGGTGAGCGCCCGAACCGCGGCTGAGATCGCTGAAGAGGCGCGGAAATATGGACAGGAAGACGACATCACGGTGTTGACGGTAGTGGTTGTGGGTGACCAGGCGAGAACCCTAGAAGAGGCGCGGGCATCAGTGGCAATGGGGTGATTGGCCCCTCGGCCAACCGGATGAATGGGAACGCATGGCAAGATTCGCCCGGGGATTCCAGAGAATCGCACCGGTTTTCCACGCACCAAAATGTGTGAAGATGCATACAATCAAAGGCAAGAAACAGCAGGCGTTTCGCGGGGATGCGTGTGTAGTGTAGCCTTGGGCCAAGACGCTGCGGCGTGAGCGGCTGGGCGTGGAAGTAAATGAGGGCGGGTCGCCGGGCGGGGTCGCTAGGCAACCCGGACGGGGTGGATGATGCCGATTGTAGACACGGAAGTTGAGAAGCCGGCAGCACAGGGGGCAGCGATGGAGATTAGCGTAAGCCGCCAGGAACTGGTGAAGGAACTCACCGCTACGCAGAGCGTGGTTGAGCGCAAGACAACGATTCCCATCCTGTCGAATTTCCTGATCGAGGCCGACGGCGACCGGCTGAACATTACGGCAACGGATCTTGACCAGGCCATCCGCACCAGCGCGGCCGTGAAGGTGAAGAAGCCCGGCTCATGCACCATTCCCGCGCGGAAACTGTACGACTACATCAAGCTGCTGCCCGACGGCGACATTTCGATCAAGCTGCTGGAGAACCATTGGGTGCAGATCCGCAGCGGCCGCTCCAATACCAAGATGGTGGGCATGGCGCGCGCCAACTACCCCCAAGTGCCGGAGTTCCCGGCAGTTGCCGCCATTGCGATTCCCGCCCTAGCGCTACGGACCCTGATCGCGCGTACCATCTTCGCGATTTCAAATGAGGAGTCGCGCTACACCCTGAACGGCGCGCTGCTGGTTCTCAAGGCCGAGTCGATTGCCATGGTCGCCACCGACGGCCATCGGCTGTCGTTTGTTGAAAAACCCGGCGAGGCGATGGAGGGCATCAGTGGCGAGAAGCGCGTTCTTGTTCCGCGCAAGGCGCTGCAGGAACTGCAGGGGCTGCTGGCCAACAGCGATGCGGAGAAGGTGGAGTTTGCCGATGATGAGCACACGCTGTTCTTCAAGGTCGGCCATCGCACATTGAGCACGCGGAGGCTGTCGGGACAGTTCCCCAATTACGAAGCAGTGATGCCGCGCGACAACACAAGATTTGCAGTGGTACGCGCCAGCGAGCTGTCGAGCGCAATTCAGCGCGTTGCCCAGTTTGCCGATGAGCGCTCGGGCGCCGTCCGGTTGCGGCTGGAATCGAACGAACTGAAGATCAGCTCGCAGTCGACCGAGAGCGGCGAGAGCGAAGACACGATCGACACGCCGTATTCCGGTGAGCCCATCGTGGTGGGTTTCAATTCGACCTACATCATCGACTTCCTGAAGGCACTGGGAAATGAGGGTGAGGTACGGCTGGAGTTCAAAGACTCGCAAAGCGCCGGACAGATTCGCCCTGAGGATCCGGACGCGGAATATCGGTCGCGATATGTGCTGATGCCGATGCGGATCTGAGGCCCAGCAGATCTGCTGCTGCTGATGATGATTGTGTCAAAAGACTCATTGAATGCTTAGGCAGGAATGAAACTTTTGCATCGGCGGTAGTACGCCCAGATCACAAAATCCTTTCTTAATTGCATAATGGTGTTGTGCGTTGGCACGCAAGGATTGCATGACGATTCCACGGCGAATGGCCTTGGCGTTCCTTTGCATGCTTCTTGCATTTGTGATCTTCGCGACCGTGGGCATCGTACCGCTCGCAGTCCGATATGGGCTGAAGCATGCATTGCCGGCCGTTCAGTTATTGCCGGTTTACCTGCTTTTCACGATTCCTGGTTGGGTCTTAGCTCTGCCCTTCGTCATACTCTTCAAGAACGCAGATGGCTGGCGCATCTGGGCCATCTTAGTGATTGGGACAGCCATCGGCCCCTGTCTTTTCCTGGGATGGCCGCTCCTCGCCTACGGCCGGATCAATTGGCAAGGAGATGGTGGTGCGGTATTCATGGCATCCTTCATCGGCTTCCTCACTAGCGTCTTCTACGTCCTGCTGCTTCGGCGTTTCACCAGATTCATTGCGGCATGATCAGATTCCTGCAAGAAACTTTAGTGGGTCGTGCCCGAACCTCTTGGGGGGGCAAGAGGAACCGGCTTGAGATAGGGGAACATGCGCCCGCTCTGGAAGCGTGCCTTCGATTCCCACACGTCTGGATTCCAGTCATTGCCGATTATTTCGAATGCCTGGCGCGCGGTTTCGCGATCGTTAGCGTGTACCGCGAGAAAGGCATATGCATTTTTCTCAAAATTGTTTGTACCGTACAGATGTTCTATGGCGGCGTAACCGCGACGAATGCGCGCCCACGACAGGGTTGGCGGCGTACATGGGATGCACTTCTCTGCCGCAGTCAGGATGTATTCGGCAACAAAGAAGTAGGTTGCATCGCCTTCCGCGCCGCCGATTCGATCGGCTACGTGCGCGACAAACGTTTCTGTGTCGCCTGGTTGGCCGTACCACTTAGGCAAGAGATTGTCTGCCTGGATGCGCGCAATATAGTAGTATCCCGGCTCCTTGGTGAGTGACTCATCAACCAGCGCATCGGCGTCGGCTCTGTTCCAGTCGTGCGCGGTAGTGGCTACCAGCATGGCGTTGTACCACTCGGGATCGCCGCGGCTTATCTGCTCCGCTTCCTTGAGTGCGTCAAGAGCCTTTTGCATTCGGTCTCCGAACAACCTCCACCCCTCAGGCGTGACGGTATCCGCGAAGTCTCCGCCGCGGGCTTTCCAGGCAAAGTTCGCATACGTATCCGCAAGTGCTATACGCGGCGTAGGAGATGCGGGGGCGTAGCGGATCCACTCCTGCAGGGCGGCGATTTGTGCTTCCCATGCTGTATCGGTTTCTTCCCTGGAGCTAGTGGTGCTCAGGATTGTGTAGAGCACATGGAGCTGCCAACCACCGCCTTGAAAACGGAGACGTTGACTGCGCACTCGACTTGCGAGCGAATCCAACTCTGTCCAGGAGTGAGCGTCAAAGAGACTTCGCCACTGGATGCGCAGGACGCGCTCGGCTGTTTCGCTGGTGACGGAGTTCGCCGGTTGGCTAGATGATGTTTGCGCAACCGGGAAAACTGATTCAGCGAGAGAAAGCACGATGAACAGAAACACGGCTACAAGTGTTGAGGTATGTACACGGAGAATGAACACGGGAACACCTCCGGCATGACGGCGGCGAAGTGTGATGCAAGACTATCGTGACGCTGTGTTTTGGACAAGATCACTTCAGGCTGGATGATTACTGGTTCATTCACGACAAAGGGACCCGGAGATCCGGATCCCTTTCAGGCGTTGGGCTGCGGTTACTTTGAGGCCAGGAGAACCGTTTCGGTCGGTTCGAGGCGAGCTTCCTCTGCATGCGAGCGAGCCCTCTTCTCCGAGCTGGAGTTGGGAAGATCAGCATTCAGGGAGCTGATATTTGCGCAAAGGACGCGGTGAAGGAAGTAACGGTTCCCATATGTGTTGAATACCAGTTTGCTGGAGCCGCCTGCGTCGTGGTGACTCTGAGTGGCTGTGATCTCCGCGGTCAGCCGCCGGTCAGCGCTTTCGACCTTGATGTAGCTTGGCAAGTGCGAGGTTACGGTGTAAGTGCCGGTCGGCAGGACCTTGTTGCCTACCGCGAATTCAAAAGGCACGTTGACGATGATGGCGTGCTCTTGAGCCTGAGCTCCGATGGTCACGCCGAGTGTTGCCAGGGAAAGCAACGCGAGTCCAACGATCCGTTTCATGGCTGTATCTCCTTCGGTGAAGAGTCTTGATTGCGACTGCCTTCACCCCTTAAGGCGCAAACGGGGAGGAATACCTGTCATGGAATCGGCAGAAACTTCAAATACTTTTTAAAGACGGTGGTGGCGGCGCAGTCCAACTGGGGCTGGATGAAGGCGATGACTGCTGAACTCCGTGTCAATGCGACGGGATAAGCGAACCAAAAGAAGAAGCCGGGGCGGAAGAATCCACCCCGGCGTTTTGCTGCATAGGCGTTCGCTACTCACTGTCGGTGAAGTTGAACAGGCTGAACAGATCACCAAGCGCTGGGCTGTTGACCGGCACGTAGGGATTGTCCGCGGTGGTAATCGGGTTGGGGAAGTTGTCGCGGCTGCGGCGGGTGATGGTCGGGAGTCCCCAGTTCCTCTCGACGAACTTCACGATTGAGACGTGGTCTGAATACTCATGAGAGATATGGCCGCCCTTGGAGTACTGCGAGACGACTATGAGCGGGATGCGTGTACCATCGCCGAAATAGTCGACAGGCTGCACATAACCGGAGTCATAGTATCCGCCGCCTTCATCGAATGTAATAAAGATGGCGGTGTCGGCCCAGAGTTTTGGGTTCGCTTTGACGGCGTCGACGACCTTCTTTGAGAAGCCCTCGAACAGGTCGAGCTTCGATGATGCAGGATGGCCGTCCACCAATCCGCTTGGCTTCACAATTGAAACAGCAGGAAGGTTGCCGGACTTGATGTCGTCGTAGAGGTTGGCCGTGTCCTGGATGTGTGCGTTGCGGACCTTCGCGTCCTTCATGATGGACGTGTCGTACTGGAAGGGATTGCAGATGTTGCAGTACTCGTCGCTGTTCTTGCCAATGGCTCCATAGTTGAGCTGGTAGGGATCAGGGACGTAGTTGTTCCACTGGTCGCCGTAATACTTCCAGGAGATGTTGGAGGAGATTAGCACGTCGCCGATGCTGCGCACTGTCGAGGGTGGAATTGTAAAGACGGTGTTGTTCGGGCTCGGGTCAGTATAGGCGTTGTTGCCATTGCCGAAGTATCCCGGATTGTAGTTGTTCAGGAGGTAGTAGCGATCTTTCTCACAACGCGGATTGATCGGCGTAGCAAGCGATTTGAGGTAATCGCGAATGGTTGAGACTCCGGGCTGGCTCGGATCAGAGCAATCGCTGTAAGAGCCGCCACCGGAGGAGGGAGAACCGAAGGATCCGCTCCCGTAGCCGTCTTCCATGTACCAGTTGTTTGTGCCTTTCCTCGCGTTGGGGTTCTCTACTTCATCGACGACGCCCGCGTTCTTGGTTCCCGCCGCGACGTTCTGATTGTGTGGCGGAACTGCGGGATGTCCGTTCCCATCGCTGAACCAGATCATGTCAGCATGTCCAAACATGATGTGATTCGCGCCAGTACCGCCGTTGACAGACTGATGGAAGTTGTCGTTCATCGAATATTTGTCGGCGAGCTGCTTGAAGTAAGGAACATCGCCGTTCTGAACGTTGTAAAAGCCCATTGATGTGGAGCCTTCGCCTGTCGTCACATCCCCGGCGACGTAATCGGTACTGAAGTTGGCAGGCTGTTTAATGCCGTTGGCACCGGCGCCCACCGTGACTTCGACCCATGGAAACAGCTGCGCGTTGCAACCTGACGGGTTGTCCTGGGTTGCGTTCGCCGCGCTGCAGTTCAACTGTTGCCACATCTGATAGAAGCGATGAACCGGACTCGCCGCATAGGAGTTGTAGGTGAAAGTGTCGCCGTTCGTCAGCTGGAACGGGCCGGCGGGCAATGCACTCACGTTCTTGATGCGGGCATCCGGGGTGGCGGAGGTGAGTCCGGTTCCGCCGGTGACGAGATATCCGTAGTAATCGGCGGGGAGACCGTTCTCTGATTTCTTCGCCAGCGCCAGATTGTCATTCTTCACAAAGGAGTCGGTCGGGCCGCCGGCCAGAGGCGCAGGCAATACAGAGCCGGCAAACGTGTCCTTTGGCGGATCGAGGAGATATCCGTCTGAACCCGAGTCGGTGGCGGCTAGCTGCGCGGCCTTGGAGAAGTTCTTACCAGGCGTTCCGTCTGCCTTCACGATCCCCTCTGAAAGGAGATTCCACACGCTCTCACCCTTTTTGGGAACATAAGTTGCAAAGACGTGATCGAAGCTTCGGTTTTCGCCCACAATCACGATCACGTGCTTGATCGGCGTGGCAGTGTCGTTGTCGCGTGAGGAATTCTGCGCCGGAGAGGCTCCGGCAGCGAAGCTGTTGCCAACTGCGAACTGGAATACGGAAACATAAACGAGCCCGGTGCGGACACTTTGCATGGCCACGGACGCGAGGGACTTCACGGTCATCTAAACCTCCAAGTCGAGTTGTGAGACTCAACTTGGAAACCGTACGTTTTGTTGATTACTCCCAAGCACTGATTGGGTGAAATGAAGGTGAATCTTCGAACGTAGATTGCCTTCTTTGCGTCGATAGAAGGGGCGGAATGATTTCAATAAAATTCATCGAACGTGAGGCTGCTCAGGAGCTGTCCCTGAGCATCCAACACTAGTTCTGCCGCAGAGACTGCTCGAATCCAGCGTTGGCTTTGGCGCCGGCATCACGCGGATGGACCCCATCATTCCTTTGTCTTCATGCTCAAGAATGTGGCAGTGATATACGAACGTGCCGACGATGTTCGGGTCGCGAAAATCCATGCGGAGACGGACGCTTGGATAGGTCAGACCATGTCCATTGAAATAAGGGACGTTCACGGTATCGCGCAAGAAGTTCTCATTTATGGGCTGACCCAGGTAGTCGAGCAGAAGGAAATGTAACTGATGAATGTGAAAATCGTGTAACTCGGCCGACCGGTTCTCGATGATCCAATCCTCCACGGTGCCTTGCTGCACTAGGATGTCGGGCTCGACTGCATTCATGTCGAACATCTTCGGTGTTTTTCCTTCTTCAGTCAGATAGAATTCGACCGCGCTGGTTGGATCGTTGGGATCATCGAGCTTTTCTGAAAAGTACAATCGCCGCACCCGCACGGGCTTAACGTCGCCCAGCCATGCAGTCGAGCTCGCAGGAGGAAGTTCAGGAGCATCACTTAGCCTGGCTTGCGGCTCGGGCGCGGTGGTCGAAGCGACGATCTTGGACAACATGCGATTGGGATCGTTCTCGCCGCCTGGTCCGGTATCGACCGTTCGCGTGACCAACAGCCCGCTTTCATCCTCGGCTGGGCCGTCGACGATGAATTCGACGCGAGCACCGGGCGGAATTACCAGGTGCTTTTGCCAGTTCACAGACTCGCCCGTGGGATCACCGTGACTTAACGGCACCCCATCCATCGCCACCACCCCCAACAGTTGCGGTGAATTCTGATAGAGCACCTCAATATTCAGATACGTGATCGCACAGGCGTTGAGCATGCGCCATAGCTGGCGCTCCTTTGGCTTCATCTGGATGGTTGCGGGAAAGTAGTCAGGGTAAGGGACGGGTACATAGTTGATGGAAAGGTCTTTCGCCGGCTTGCCAAAACCGGTGCCCGTGTTTGCCGCGTCGCCATCTTTGTCGACTAGAAATTTCGGCACGACTGGTTCCGACTTCGCAGGCGGCGCATTGGGGTTGAGCAGGTCCTGGTCGCGCACAATGAGAACACGCTCCGGCAATCCTGCTAACACTTTCTTGGTTTGCTCGATCCCTTCGACGATGAGGGCCCCCGACGCGCCTCCAAGCAATTGTTGCTTGCTATATCCGTGAATGTGCGGGTGATACCAGTAGAGTCCCGGCGGCTCGTCGTCGGGAATGCGAAACCTGTACTCGAAGGTCGGGTCGCCGGGCATCAATGAAGTCTTCAGCACATCGTCCTGATGACAAACCGGCGGAATGGTCAGCCCATGGAAGTGCAGGTTCACGGCGAGAGGACTCATCACCGCGCCACCGCAATTTTGCCGATCTGATGTTCCATGAGCATGGGCCGGTGGAGGAGACCCCGGCGCTCCGTCAGGGGAGGTTAGTGCGTTCTTCAGGTGCAGAATCACCAGATCGCCGGGTTTCACGCGAAGGTTAGGTGATTCGTGACCGGCACTATCCATATAGCAATAGAGCGTCGACCCATTGGTCGCGGTCACGCTGTAGGCAGTCAACTGAGCTTCGAGAACCCCGTTCTCGCTGCGCAGATCGGCTGGTTCGGCCACGACGCTTCCGATTGCAGGCCGCTGACAGGGTGTTGAAGATTGGCCATGCAGTGTGCCGCATGCGAGTGCGCAAATTGCAGTACATAAGAAACATTCGGATGGTCTCATAGCGCAAAGGGGCTTCAGGGAAAGCGCGCTCCCGAAAGGACCGACCAACCAGTTTCAACGAAGCACATTAACTTCCGGTTAACTGACCGGCTGACTCATGCAGCTTTATAGAGAGAGCCGTTGGTGAGAGGCACGCCCCGGAGCGTCATTCCGCGGGTTGTGTAAAAGATCATTCGGAGCGCAGGGCGATTGTGGGCTGGATCCGCGCTGCCCGCAACGCGGGTATTATCGACGCGGCGCTGGCAATGATTGCGAGCAACGACACAGAACCGGCCAACACCCATAGATCGCGCGCCGAGGTGCCATAGAGGAAAGTGGCCAAAGCGCGGGTAGCGAACAGCGCAACAAGGACGCCGAGAAGCAGACCATATGCCGCAGTCCCGGCGTTTCTGCGGAAGACGAGCGCGACCACTTGGCGCCGCTTTGCACCCAAGGCGAGGCGGATCCCGATCTCGCTGGTGCGGCGCGCGGTTGCGTAAGCCAGGGTTCCGTAGAGTCCAATCGCCGTGACCAGGAGTGCGGAGGCAGCGAAGAAGACGGCTAGCAGGGCCAACATGCGCTCAGAACTGATGGAGTCGTCAAGTTGGGTACTAAGGGTGGTCATCACCGGTGCAGGGATGTCGGGCGCCATTTGCGTGGCCAGTTCACGGGCGGCAGTGGCCAAGGGCACTGCTGAACCCTCGATGCGTACGACGGCTGTATAGGAAGGTTTCTTTCCCGAGTCCTGGGACATCGGGATGTAGGCTCCGGCGGGCGCCTCTTTGCGGATGGACGCATAGTGGATGTCGCCGACGACAGCGATTACTTCGAAGGAATCTTTGTCGCTGATTATCTGCTGTCCGATTGCATTGCGTCCGGGGAATAATTTCTTTGCCGCAGCCTGATTCAGGATGATCTTGCGTCCGGTCGAGAGGGTGTCATTCCAGAAGAAATCGCGGCCAGCGAGCACGGGGATATCCATGGTTTGAAAGAAACCAGGCGCAATGGAGTCCATGTAGATTTCGCGATCACCGCCACTGAGTGGGGTGTGATAATCGCGGGTCCACACGCTCCCGTCCATTGGCGTAATGGCTGCAAAACTCACGCTTTTGACTCCAGGCTGATGCAGCAAGGCGTCACCATAGCCGCGGTACCAGCGGAAAAGTGGATCGCCATCCAGGGATTGCTTTCCCATGTCCAAGCTCAAGGCCGCGACCCCTTTGGGATTGAAGCCGAGACCAGTGCGATATAGCCGCACGAGGCTGGAGCTCAACAATCCAGCGCCAACCACCAGGATCAGGGCCAGGGCGACTTCAAGCGCCATGAGGATGCGCGGCAAGGACCGGCTCCGTTCGCCCGACGATATGGTATGAGAACCGGATTTGATCTGATCGCTCAAACCCTTGGAAGTGGCGCGGAGAGCCGGCAGCAGTCCGATGAGCATAGTTGCGATGAACGCCGTGAGAGCTACAAATGCGGAGACGCGCAAATCGAGCGCGGTATCGAGCGTTGCGCCGGGACTCTTGCTGAGGATGAGTGTGGCCAGCAAACGGCTGACGAGGGGAGTGGCGATCATTCCCGCAGCCGTTCCCATTGCGGCGATCAGCAGACTTTCGACCATGAGCTGATGGATCAGTCGTCCCCGGGTGGCTCCCATGGCCAGACGCGTAGCCAACTCGCGTTCTCGAGCTGCGGAACGCGCCATGAGCAGGCTGGCCAGATTCAGGCAGGCCAGCAGCAACATAACTTCACACATCGAAAAGACTGCTGCCAGGGGTTTGACAAACAATTCGCGAAGATAAGTGAAGCCGCTCGATCCCGGCGCCGCGATCAATTGGAAGTGGTTCTTTCGCGCGCTCTTGATCCATTCCTGATCGGAAATGGCGTCGTCCAGAACGGGATTGGTCGTCGCTTGAAGCGCGGCATTTGCCTGTTGCAGCGAGGTGCGGGGATTGAGGCGGGCAATCACCCGGAGCCACCAGTTGTGGTGACCACCGGCGATGTTGTTATAGGGAGCATCGATGACCGGCTCGGACCACATCGGAGCATAGATCTCAGGCCGTTCGGTGGGATCGGCACCGATGAACCGCTGGGGCATGACACCGACGACAGTGAAGGGGGCGTTGGCGATGGTAAGGCGCCGACCAACGACATCCGGGGTGCTGTGGAACCATGTGTGCCAGAAGCCCTCGCTGATCACGACTCCGAAGCCGGCTGGGGTTCCGCCTGGCTGATCGTCCTGGGGCGTCAGATACCGGCCCAAAACGGCGGGCGTCTGAAGCACCGTAAAGAACTGACCACTGACCACGATTCCGGGGACGCTCACATTGCCTGAGCCGCTGCGCACCTGGAGGGTCCGGTTTGAGTAGGCGGCGACGTTCTGGAAAACGTCATGGCGTTTTTCAAGGACACGGAAAATTGGAGCGCAGAAGCTAAAGTTTGGATCGCTGTCATCGGAACGAACATAGTGGAAAACGGCAAGCTGATCTGCGTGCGGCACGGGCAGCGGCCGCAGCAGCAGGCCGTTGATGAGGGAGAAGATCGCGGTGTTAGCGCCCAAGCCTAATCCCAGCGTCAGCACTGCCGTCAATGCAAATCCCGGCGAGCGAGCAAGAGCCCTGGCGGCGTATTTCAAATCTCGAACCAGATTGTCGATCGTGGCAAACGAGTTCTGCCGCCAAAGCTCCTCACGGACTCTCTGGGGGCTTCCGAGCTTTATTCTTGCCTGGCGTTGTGCTTCGTCAGCCGACATGCCGCGGGCTCTATTCTCTGCGATCTCTTCGTCGAGATAGACGGCGAATTCCTGCTGTAGATCTGAGTCCGCGCGCCTGCGGCGAAAGAACCTGCGCCAAGTCATCGAGTGCCTCCGTCAACCTGTGGTTTTTTCACCCATGACCAGCCCGATTGCGCGGGTCATTTGACGCCAGCGAGTTGTTTCGCGGAAAAGCTGCTTCTTTCCGACTGCGGTGAGCCGGTAGAATTTCGCCTTGCGATTGTTTTCGCTTGCACCCCAGTAGGAAGAGACCCAGCCTCGATCTTCCAATCGATGCAAGGCGGGATAAAGCGATCCCTGTTCTACTTCGAGGACTTCCTCAGAGGTACGTTCGATCACTTTGGCAATGGTGTGACCGTGCGCGTCCCCGGCAACCAGGGTTCGCAGGATCATCATGTCGAGGGTGCCTTTCAGCATCTCTCCCGCGGACTGGTCTTTCCTTTCCACCGGCAACTCCTCCACTCGAACTTCTATGCGAGAGACAGCATACACCACTCGAAGTTCTATGGGAAGAGGGTGCTGGAATACGTCCGTTCACGGGCTGTTCCTGGTGAGCAGATTGTGTTAGGCAAAAGGTTGGCCAGGCTTTGTTTTGGTCCGGGATCGGAAAAGCGGAACCTGTTGCCCTTCGGGCTCATCTATCCAAACGGACAGGCGCAAAGCGGGCAAGCGCAAGACCGGCAGCGCGGGAGACGGGAAAGGCCGGGAGCGTTTGTGTTTTCTGACTGCTTTGGGCTTCCATCCACAGGGTCCACGAGCCGAAGTGACGATAATGAGGAGTTGGGGTCGACGTTGAGACGTGTAACAGTCTCGTGAATTTCCGCCGTCTCTGACCTCGTGCAGCAACCTGCAGCAGGCGGACAGCGAGGAAACGCGAGGGCCTGCCGGGCGAGATTGTGAATTGGAGGAACTGGTATGGAAAAGGCGACGAAGAGCCGCACAAAGAAGATCAAGGTAAATTCGCTGACTAGATTAAAAGCCTGGACGGCGTTGAAGGCGCATGCACGCGAAGTTGGAAAGCTGCACCTGCGCGACCTTTTTGCGAGTGATCCGCAACGCGGCGAGAAGCTGACGGCGGAGGCCGCGGGCCTGTTCCTCGATTACTCGAAGAACCGCATCACGGACGAGACGCTGAAGCTCCTGTTGTCGCTGGCCGAGGAATCAAAGCTGCGCGAGCATACGGAAGCGATGTTCACCGGGCAAAAGATCAACATCACCGAGAAGCGTGCGGTGTTGCATGTCGCTCTGCGCGCGCCGAAGAGCCAATCCATCGTCGTGGATGGTGAAGATGTAGTGCCCAAGGTACACGAAGTTCTCGATCGCATGTCGGCGTTTTCTGATCGGGTTCGCAGTGGTGAGTGGAAGGGTCAGACCGGCAAGCGAATCCGCAACGTGGTGAACATCGGTATTGGCGGGTCCGATCTTGGGCCGGTTATGGCTTACGAGGCGCTGAAACACTATAGCGACCGCAGCATGACGTTTCGATTTGTCTCGAATGTCGACAGCACCGATTTCGCGGAAGCCGTGCAGGACCTGGACGCGGCCGAGACGCTGTTCATCGTTTCGTCGAAAACTTTCACGACGCTCGAGACCATGACCAACGCACACACCGCTCGTTCGTGGCTGCTGGAGAAGCTTGGCGGTGATGAATCGGCGATCGCGAAGCACTTTGTGGCGGTGTCAACGAATGCTGCAGAGGTCACGAAATTCGGCATCGACACTGCCAACATGTTTGGCTTCTGGGATTGGGTCGGCGGACGCTATTCGATGGATTCGGCGATCGGGCTCTCGACCATGCTGGCGATTGGTCCGCAGAATTTCCCGGCTATGCTCGATGGCTTTCACGAGATGGATGAGCATTTCCGCACCGCTCCGTACGAGAAGAATCTACCGGTGCTGCTTGCCCTGTTCTCGGTGTGGTACACGGATTTCTTTGACGCGCAGACTATTGCGATTCTGCCCTACGAGCAGTACCTGAAGCGCTTTCCGGCGTATCTGCAACAGCTGACGATGGAGAGCAACGGCAAGCATGTGACGCTGGCGGGAAGGCAGGTTACGTACAACACGGGGCCGATCTACTGGGGTGAGCCCGGCACGAATGGACAACACTCGTTCTACCAGCTCATTCACCAGGGGACGCGCCTTATCCCGTGCGACTTCATCGCGTTTTACCGCACGCTTAATCCACTGGGGCGGCATCACGATATCCTTATTGCCAATGTATTCGCGCAGACTGAGGCGCTGGCCTTCGGCAAGACGGCCGAGCAGGTGAAAGCAGAAGGAACTCCGGACTGGCTTGTGCCGCATCGCGTGTTTGAAGGCAACCGTCCGTCGAATACGTTGCTTGCGAAAGAGCTGACGCCCGCGGTGCTGGGTAAGCTGGTGGCGCTCTATGAGCATTGCGTGTTCACGCAGGGTGTGATCTGGCAGGTTAATTCGTTTGACCAATGGGGCGTGGAACTAGGCAAAGCGCTGGCTCAGCGGATTATTCCAGAGCTCGAAGGCCAGACCGATCCTGCACCTGGGCACGACAGCTCGACTAATCATCTGATCGGGCTGTATCGCAAGCACAAGTAGCGAGGTGTTAAACGGCCGGCCGGGGGATGCTCACACCCATCCGGGGCGGCCGGGTTGAATTCCTCCAAACGATGGATGCGCCCCTTGCGTGAAAGCAGGTAAGCTGACGCCGTCGCGCCGGCATCAAGCGGTGCAAGGCTTCGTTTCGTTAAGATCGAAAGGCGTTTCTCTTGGGGATCGAGCAAACTGTACGTCTTACGCAGCAGGTGAAAGCAGGTGGGTGCGCGAGCAAGCTTCCGCCGGGGTCCTTGCGCTCGGTGTTGTCTAAGCTTCCGGGGCAGAGCGATCCGAATCTGCTGGTGGGCTTCGAAACCTCGGATGATGCTGGGATCTATCGGATCGCGCCTGACCTTGCGCTCGTGCAGACAGTGGATTTCTTCACGCCTCTGGTGGATGATCCATTTACTTTCGGCCAGATCGCGGCAGCCAATGCGCTGAGCGACGTATATGCGATGGGCGGCAAGCCGGTGAGCGCGCTGGCGCTGGTGTGTTTTCCGGTTAAAGGCGATCTCGACATCCTTGAAGAGATCATGCGCGGGGGCTTGGCCAAGATGACGGAAGCAAGGTGCACCGTGGTCGGCGGCCACTCGGTGCGCGACGAGGAGATGAAGTTCGGTTACGCAGTGACGGGTGTGATCGACCCGGCGCAAGTGAGAACCAACGCACGCGCGCAGGCCGGCGATGAACTCATCCTCACCAAGCCGATTGGAACCGGCGTGATTACAACGGCGTTGAAACAGGGCAAGGCGGAAGAGTCATGGGTCAAGAGTGCGATCGGATCAATGACGACCCTGAACAGCACGGCGGCTGCGATTGCCACGGGTTGTGAGGGCGTGCACGCCATGACGGACATAACCGGCTTTGGCCTGATGGGCCATGGACGCGAGATGGCAGTCGGTAGCGGTGTCACGCTGGTGATTGAGGCGGATGCTGTTCCGCAGATTCCGGGGGCACTGGAGGCGATTCGGCTCGGCGCGATACCGGGTGGTTTGGTTTCGAATCGCGAATTCGCGGAATGCATGGTGGCCGATGCGGAAGGGAGCGAAATCTCAGAAGAACTGCGCAAGCTGATGTACGACCCGCAAACATCGGGAGGATTGCTCATCTCGGTGGCTGGCGCAGATGCTACGGAGCTGCTGGGTTCGCTTCGCGGGGCGGGGTTGCCGGCGGCCAGAATCGGAAATGTCGTTGCGCAGCGCAACGAGAGTACGGCGATTATCCTGAAGTGACCTGGGTGGGATTGCCGTTCCGCGTATATCCGGGACAAGACGAGGCGTGGATGTCAACAAAGGGATCGCAGGAATCGGAAGGGATGCGCGACGAACTATATCGCAAGCTTCCGTCTGTGAATGAGCTGATCCTTGCTCCCGCACTCGAGCCTTTGATCGCGCGATTTGGGCGAGAACGGGTTGTCCATGGGATTCGACAGGCCCTCAGGCATCTTCGCGATGAGATTGCCGCTGGAGGGTGTTCGGGAGAGAGCCTGGACGAGAAACTCGACTCACTCGTCGATCAGGTCAATGGCCAGCTGCAATCGGGCCCGCGTTATTCTCTGCGGCGCGTTATCAATGCTTCCGGCGTTCTGCTGCACACCAACCTGGGGCGTGCTCCGCTGGGCGACACAGCCCTTGCACATCTCGTTGAGGTGGCATCGGACTACAGCAATCTCGAACTGGAACTCAAAAGCGGTGAGCGCAGCCGGCGCGATGTTCACGTCGAGGACCTAGTGCTCAGAGTGGTGGGTGTGCCGGAGGAGGACTTCGAACGTCGCGGTGTCGTGGTGGTGAACAACTGCGCTGCAGCCACATTTCTGGCGCTCAATACGCTGGCGGAGAAGCGCGAGGTTGTTGTCTCGCGCGGGGAACTGGTCGAAATTGGGGGCGGATTCCGCATTCCCGAGATCCTTGAAAAATCGGGTGCGGTGTTGAGGGAGGTCGGAACCACCAATCGCACTCGCATCAGCGATTACGAGCATGCGATTTCGGAGCAGGCCTCGCTGCTGTTACGCGTGCACCAGTCGAATTTCAGCATCGAGGGCTTCACGGAGCGGCCTTCGCTTGATGAGCTTGTTTCGCTCTCACAAACTGCTGGAGTGCCGCTGTTCGAGGACCAGGGTACGGGGCTCGTGTGGGGACTGGAGCGATTTGGCATCCACGGCCAGCCCACTCTGCGCAACTCCATCGAAAAGGGAGTCGATCTTGTTGCGGCGAGCGGCGACAAGCTGCTGGGCGGCCCGCAGTGCGGGCTGCTTATTGGCAGAAGCGACCTGATTGGGCGGATCCGGAAGAATCCGCTGCTGCGGGCATTTCGAGTGGACAAGCTTACTTACGCCGCGCTGGAGGCGACGCTGTTTGAGTATTTGACGGGATCGGTCGAGACTATTCCGCTGATGCAGATGCTCAGCACACCTGCAGGTGAAATCGAGCAGCGGTGCCGCGCCATTGTTGGAATCCTGCAATCCGGCCGGATACACGCCGAGGTCATGAGCGTCGATAGCGTGGTGGGAGGCGGAACCGCGCCTGACGCGAAACTCCCCAGCTACGCAGTTGTGGTGGTGCATGCGGAGTTGAGTGCTGGGGAACTGCTGAAAGCGCTCCGCCAAGCCGAGCCACCCATCATCGGACGCATCAACGACGAGAAGGTGATTCTGGATTTGCGCACGGTTTCTCCGCGTTTCGACGAAGCGATCACGCGCGTTCTGGAACGGCTCTAGCACTCTATGAAGCCGACCAAATCGATTGTTATCGGAACTGCCGGACACATCGACCATGGAAAGACCGCGCTGGTTCGCGCGCTGACCGGCGTCGACACCGACCGGCTTCCGGAAGAAAAGCGGCGCGGCATTACGATCGATCTCGGGTTCGCGGCAATGGATGTTTCTGGCGCCGACGGCTCGCTATTGCGCATCAGTTTCGTGGATGTGCCGGGACACGCGCTTTTTATCCGCAACATGCTGGCCGGTGCTGGGTGTGTTCCCGCCGTCATGCTGGTGATTGCAGCGGATGAAGGCGTGATGCCGCAGACACGGGAGCACCTGGCCATCTGTGAGTTGCTGGGCATTTCTGATGGATTTACGGTGATCAGCAAATCCGAGCTAGTCAAAGAATCCCAGCTCGCCGAAATACGCAACCAGATAGCTGCATTTCTCAAAGACACCTTTCTCGATCCCGGTGCGCATGCTATCGTTGCGGCGAGCGCCCACACCGGCTCAGAACTTGCAGCAGTCCGAGCAGAACTTACCAGGCTTGCCGTCCGCGCCCGCGATGCTGAATTCGCGCGCACGATGCGCCTTCCGATTGACCGCACCTTCGTGAAAAAAGGCTTCGGCACTGTCGTCACCGGCACGCTTCTCAGCGGCGAGATGCGGGTGGGGGAAACGTTGGCGCTTGAACCCGGCGCGCGAAAGGTGCGAGTGCGCGGACTGCAGACCCATGGAGAATCGGAAGAAACAGCCGAAGCCGGCACACGCGTCGCGGTCAATCTTGCGGGCGTGGAGACAGGCCAGATCTCGCGCGGGCAGACGCTGGTCGTGCCCGGAGAACTCTCCGCCGTGGAGGTCTTCGATGCTGAAATCAGGCTGCTGGAAGGGGCATCGCCGTTGAAGCATCGCGCGCGAGTGCATCTGCACGCTTTCACGTCGGAAACCATGGCGGCGGTTTCGCTGTACGGTAACGAGGCGGTTAAGGCAGGCACGACGAGGTTGGCGCGCCTGAAGCTCTCGAGCCCGATGGTGCTCGCCCCGGGCGACCGGTTCGTGTTACGACAGCCGCTTCCCGCCGGGACGATAGGAGGCGGCCGGGTGCTCGATACGCATCCTCTCGCGCACGAACGGAGAGCGGCGGCCCAGGCTTGGCTCGACAGCCTTGCGCACGCATCGCTGTCGCAGTCACTGATCCTGCGCGTTCGCCGCAATGGATCGGCGGGAGTCCGGATGAGCGCGCTGGTCAGTGAGATGGGAATACATCTGGCTGCGGTCCGTGCACTTGCAGAGGATGCGCAGAGCGCAGGTGAGCTGCTGAGGCTGGGCGAACTCCTGGTCGCGCGTGAAGGTTTCCAGGAGGTGGTGCAGCAGGTGCTCGCGCGGCTGAAGGACGCGGCGCCTGGGCTGAAGCGATCGGAACTGCAGAGCCAGACTGAGTCGCCCGCGGAGGTTCTGGAAGCGGCGATCGAAAAGCTGGTGGACGAGCGGAAAATCCAGCTGCGCGGCGAGATGGCGAGTCTGGCAGGCGCGGTCGCGGGCTTTGACAATCGAGAGTCGAAGATGGCGCACGCAGTTATTGCAACTTATCAAACGGCGGGACTTGCGCCATCGTCGGTGCGCGAGGTGGGGTTGCGACTTGGTCTTGCGGAGTCAGAGATGCGGCGGGTGGTGACGCTCCTGATCCGGGAGAAAGTGCTGATCCGGATGGGTGACGATGAGACGTTTGTGCATGCGGGAGCAGTGAAGAAATTAGCTTCCCGGCTGGCGGTGCAGCGCGGGAAGATGCTGGACGTGGCCTCATTCAAGGCGATGACGGGACTGACGCGCAAGCACGCGATTCCGCTGCTCGAGTTGCTTGACCGGGAGCGGATTACGCGGAAGCAGGGCGATGTCCGGGTGGTGCTCTGATTGAGTTGGATGGTTGCGAAGTTGTCCGTCAGGGGCTAAAAGCCCCAAGTTTCATGCGCCGTTTCGCGGCACGGCTGAAGCCGTGCCGCTTCAAAACAAGTGCCCGAGAGAGGTTTATCCGCAGCAGGTGATTGGCGCGGTCGCGCAAACCCACCTATGTAATGAGGTCACTCTCAGGATCTCAACCTTTCGGCGGATGTCGGGGTGGATTTTGGCCGTGATATTCTCTTGCCATTCGTTTTCCCGATATCATGCCGAACGAACCCAACAAGATCAACATTATCGAAGACAGCGACGCAACCGGAGATGTCGCTGTGGTTTACGACGAGTGGCGCGCCAAATCGGACCGCACGCAGATGCCGGGGATTCTGAAGTGCTTCAGCCATCGGCCGGACTTTCTCCGCGAGGTGCTGCGATTCGGGGATACGGTGCACTTCTCCGAGGGACACCTGACGCGGCGCACCAAAGAAGCGATTGCTAGCTGGGTGTCGTATTTGAATCGCTGTCCGTATTGACTGGACTCGCATGCCTACTTCCTGCGTGTTCAGGGAGCCGAAGAGAAGACGGTGCAGGCGCTGGCGAAGGGTGATCTTGACGGCGCGGGATTGAGCGCGGCCGAACACGGCCTGCTCTCGTATGTTGCCAAGGTGACGGAAGCCGCGTACCGCACCACTCATGAAGATGTGCAGACGCTGCGCGACCTGGGCTGGACCGAACCCCAGATTGCCGAGGCGGTATACATTACGGCGATGTTTGCATTTTTCAATCGCGTTGCGGATGCATTTGGTGTACCGGCGCAGAATTACCTGGAGACGAATAAGCTTACGAAGTAGGGAGAGGCAATGGCCGAGAAAAAGAAACGCTGGCTCCGCTGGACGGCACGGGTTGCGGCTGTCTGCTTCGCCTTGTGGATCGGATTGCTGGGATATGTGGCGTGGGCGATGCGGCAGCCTCCTGAAGTTTTCGGGCGCGTGATGTCGCACATGCCGATGCCGGCGTTTTTCGTTTTGCCGTTCGAGACGCTGTGGGGATCGGCAAGGCACGGGCACCTGGAAGTGGGCGACATGGCTCCGGGTTTGCCGGTGAAGCATCTCAACGAAACGACGCCGGTTGATCTTGGTTCACTGTGGGTGGAGCGGCCCGTGGTGCTGGTGTTTGGGAGCTATACCTGACCGCCATTCCGGCGGGAGGTTCCCGCCCTCAACAAGCTCGCGGAGCAGTACAAGGGCAAGGTAGATTTTTACGCGGTCTACATTCTCGAAGCGCACCCGACGGACGTGTGGCAGATGCAGTCGAACGTGAAAGAGGGCGTGGTGTTCCGCAGTCCGCGGGATGAGAGCGAGCGCGCCGGCGTGGCGAATGCGTGCGTGCGGAAGTTGGGCATCCATTTCCCTGCCCTGCTGGATGGTTTTGATAACCGCGTTGAGACGGCGTATACGGGGTGGCCGGACCGACTGTATTTGATCGCCCAGGGCGGGCGGGTGTTGTACAAGAGCAAGCCGGGGCCGTTCGGGTTCCATCCGGATGATTTGGCGCAGGCTATTCAGAGCTCGGTGGGGCAGAAATAGGGGCTAGGGATTAGAGGCCCACGTGCAGACGCACCGGCCGCGAGCGCTTCCCCGAAAGTTGAGAATGCGGGGCCGGTTCCGACGTCCCTACGGGACTGGGGTGTTCTTCTCGAGGCTACCCAGGGTTCCGCTGCACTCCACCCTGGGCTATATTCCGGCGTTCCCTCCGGGAACTGGATACTTCACCAGGTCAGGGTGACGGTGATGGTCTTCCAACCTTCGCCGGGTGGGAAATGGAGGTCCATCCCAGTGGCCTCGCAGGGAGCCTTGCAAGGAACCACGTACACGGCGAGATCATCATTCCACCTGAAGGCATCTCTTCCCATGTTTTCTGGCGATTCAAGTTTCAACTGTGGCGACCTGACCATTCCCAGCAGGTCGTAGGAGGCCCTTGACCCAGCCGGTCCTTCGAACACGAAAGTGGCGCTGTTGGCTCTCCATGCTTCATGAATAACCCGGGCGTTCACCGTGCGAGATCCCAGTTGCGGGATTTCGGCGGATTCGTCCAACTGCACGGGCGGGATCGGCACATGCACCCCGGGTACCCGCGTGTTCGAATTGGTCCCGGGACTGTCGGTACGAATGTGCCATGCAGTGACGGATGAGCCTCCGAGGAAAACCTCCCAGTGATCTGCATGCTTGTTGAAAGTGAGGCTGAGGTCACCGTCCTCAACTGGTAGGTGAAGTACGTCTGCGTGGTTCCACCCTGCGGGCAGGTGGGGGTTGACGGTGATGGTTTCGGATTGGGCATCGATGGTGATGCCGAAGAGGCCGCGGAGGATGGGGGTGATGACCATCGCGCTCGACCAGAGTTGATGGCTGGTGCTGCGGCCGAAGGGGACGTTGAAGTCGCCGGAGAGGAGTTCGGTTACCGCGCCGAGATCCTGGGCTTTGGTGAGGTTGGCATTCTCCATCAATATTTGATAGCCGGCCAGGGGCTGGTTGCCGCGGTATTCGGCGAGGGCGGCCCAGCCGGTGAAGAGCGGCCACACCGATCCCTGGTGGTAGCTCATGCCGTCGTAGATGGGTTCGGTGTTGGCAACGTCGCGGAGGCCCCAATCGGTGTTGAGGGCGGCTTCGGAGAATTGGGAAAGGCAACCTTCGGGCTGCGCAAGGATCGACTTGCCGCCCGCGGGGTCCCACCAAGCCAGCGCGGGATATACGGTGCTGGTCTTATCCTGCGAGCCATCCATGTTGCGGCTGAAGGCGTAGCAATGTTTGTCGGGATCCCAATATTCGGTGTTGATGGTCTTGGCCAGCGTGTCGGCGCGATTCTTCGCGGCCTCTTCTTTTGAAGAATCCTTGAGCAGAGACTCTATGTATGCCACTGCTGATGAGGCTTGCTGATCGAGGAGCGCAAGGTAGATTTGCTGGTGGGGCATGCCGCCGGGCCAGCTCTCGACCCAGCCAGTTCCCTGCGAGTTGTCGTAGATGCCGTCGTGGTCCGTGTCGTGGGCGGGATCGGTTTCGAAGGCCCAGGCTTTTTCGATGGCATCGCGATGCGATGTTAGAAACCCGACGTCGCCGCTGGACTTTACATAGTCGGCCACGGCGAGGAGGAACAGCGGGGTGGAATCGGCCGCAGCATACATATAAGGAAAGGCGCGCCAGTCGATTGCCGCAGCGGTTTGCGAGTACTCGTGCATGATCTTGCCATCTTCGCGCTGGCGGCGGATCAGGAACTCGAGCTCTGATTTGGAGAGGGCGAAGTCGCCATAGCCGTTGATCGCGTAGAGGGTGTAGAGCGAGTCGCGGCCGAAGAACCAGCCAAAGCCGGGGCGGGCCGAGTCACCGGATGCGTAGTAGCCGGCGACGAGGGCCGTTTCGCTATTCGCGGTCCCAGAGTCGGGACCGGGGGCACCCGGGGTTTTGTCGGTGGGGATGGAGTTGGCGTCGACGGGATGGGCTTTGAGCTGCTCGATGGAGACGACTGCCCACTGGAAGGCTTCGTTCAGGTTCTTGTCGGGGGTCTCGATGGAGACCGAGTTGGCCAGCAGCTTTTTGTAGGCTTCATCGTGCGACTTGTAGAGATCGGCGATCGACTCGTTCAGATGTGCGAGGGTCGCGCCCAGCGCCTGGTTGGTCGCTGCTTCCTTGCGCATTCCTGCCGCCATGAGGAGCGGGAACAGACGGCCGTGATCGCGTTTGGGATCGATGTGGAGATGAAATTCGACGGGGTGAACCTGGGGGCGCTCCTGGTAAGGCGCGAGGATGCCGGGTTCCGCGCCGGGCATCGCAATGGCGGCAGCCAGGTCAGGATAGTCGGCGTGAAGGACGTAGTAGCCGTGATGGGGCAGCGGCTCGCCGGAGATTGACCCGACCGGACCGGGGGCCTTCTGGGTGGGGGCGGCATGAGGGCCTGCGACCCACTCGATGCCCGGGACGCCTTCATTGCGCTCCGGCCACATCCAGCGCAGCTCGGGGGTGAAGCGAAGGATGAATTCGGTAGGGTGGAGGCAATCGAATTCAAAGAGCACAATCGGGCCTGTCCCGGAGGGGGAGTTGTTGGGGGAAAACATGATCTGGCGGACGGTGAAGCCGATGTGGCTGTAGGTGATGACGGTGCGATCGGGGCGCACTTCGATCTGGGCTGCCTGCTGATTCACATCGATCGGAACGGTGTATCCCTCGATGTCGGCCTCGATGGTCATGTGCGAGAGAAGCTTTACGGGAAGGACCCAGGCCTCGAAAGTGCCGTTCTGCTGGCCGAGCACGACGCCCTGCTCGCCTGCCACGGTGAAGGGTTTTTCGGTCTCGGCGTGGGCGCGAATAACCGGTCCGCTTGTATCGAAGGAAATGGGCGCAATGGAGTGGAAGGTGGGCGACTGGCTCAACAGTGCGGTCGATGCGAGCAGGAGCAGGCAGGTGGCGAAGGATCGATTAAGGATTCTAAAGAAGCCAAAATATTGCTGTCTGCGCCAAGGCCAAAACAGTTCAGCCAAGAATCCCCGGGTCTGAATCGGAAGCTTCTGAGACATTCGCGAACCCCCACCTGCAATTCAAAACAACCAGTCTACGTTGTGCCATGGAAAAGACCAATCCAGGGGATGTCTGGCGAAAACTGAGGGCTAGTGGGGAGTGGACGGGGCGCCATATTCTATTGAATTCTGAAAATTTCGTTCAAAAATTCAAAAATATGGAGATTTGTGACAATCGTGGATTACCGGAAGGATGGTGCAAGTGATTGATGACATTGAAACGAATGGGTCGCTTTTACCAATTTATACATTACGTCACTTTGGTACCTGGATTGCTTTGACACGGCCTGTAGTTCCAACTTCCCTAATCCTCACTGCACCCAAACGGATCCTAGTTCGAAAGAGATCTGACCGTGCGGCGTGGCTTGTTGGAGCACTTTTTAAGGAACAGGACATTGAATCCGGTTGATCTGATTTGGAGCTAGACCCAGAGGGCCTCGATTTAATCAAGACCTAAATCCCGCCCCTCAAAATCCACAAACGACCAGATGAGATCGGAACAGCCGGAGCAGAGTGCATTTGGAATTTTTGTTCACAATCCCGAGGAGGACTATCGATGCGATTTTTCCGGTACTGTAGCGTCCGGCTGGCACTTGGAGCGGCGCTTGTACTCGTAGGATTCACGCCGCTACTTGAGGTCGGAGTGAATGCGCAAGCCATTTCGACGAATGGCGGATCAATTCAGGGAACCGTAACGGATCCGAGCGGCGCGGTGGTGCCTGGCGCCCAAATCACAATTTCAAATTCGGATACGGGCTTTGCACGCACGATGACGTCGGATTCTGCGGGGTTTTATAGTATTGGTCCGCTGATCCCGGGCAACTACACGATTGCTGTTTCTGCCGCAGGGTTCCAGCGGACGGTGTTGAAGACAGCTGTGAAGACCGGAACGGCGACCGGCGGCAATGTGAAGCTGACGCTGGGCAGCACTGGTGTCACGGTGGAAGTGAACGCGAGCTCGGTTCAGTTGGATACGGAGCAGCCCGGTGTGGCGGGGGTTGTGACCGGTGCGCAGATCGACACGCTGCCGATTAACGGCCGCAACATTCTCGATGTCGCCCAGATTCAACCGGGAGTCGTCCTTCAGTCTGGTCAGAGCTTCGATCCGACCAAGACCGGCTATTCCGCGCTAGGCGTGAACGGCGAGAATGGCCGCTCGACGCGCATTCTTGTGGACGGTCAGGACATCTCTGACGAAACCGTGGGCACCACGCTCTATAACGTTCCCGAGGGCGCGATTGGAGAATTCCAGCTCAACCGGTCGAACCAGGACGTCTCGGGTGAAGTGACCTCGACCGGCCAGGTACTGATGTCGACCCGCTCGGGCACAAATCGCATTCATGGAAATGCGTTTGGCAACTTCCAGGATGCACGCGCCGGCTTCTCAGGAATCAACGGGCTGTCGGGGGATGGGTCTCCGTTCCAGCGAAACCAGTACGGCGGTTATGTGGGCGGCGCGATTGTCCACGACCGGCTGTTCTTCTTCGGTGGTGCCGAGCGAATCAAGCAGTTCGACTCCAGCCCGGTGGGTAACAGCAACCCGAATTTTGGCGCACTCTACTCGGCATTTCCGAGCGTGCCGGATCCATTCAAAGACACGTTCAGCATCGGCCGCCTGGATTTCAATGGCCCGTGGCAGGTGCACTACTTCGCGCGCGCGACTTACAGCAACAACGCGGCCTTCGGAACGTCGGGTCAGAACCCGTATGCGCTGTTCGAGAATCAGGACAACGTTCCTGCGCTTGTGGGCGGAGCGGATTTCACGACCGGACGCTTTACGCATTCGGTTCGCTTCGGGTACATCAAGTTCATCAACAACATTTTTGGCGGATCGGGTGCGCTGGGCAACTCCGTTTACAATCCGTCAGCGGTTCTCGGTGTTCCCTTCGAGATGATTGGTGCGATCTATGCCGGGTCGAGCAATGAGCTTGCCCCGCAGAAGACCTATCAAAGCAGCAAGCAGTTCCGCTATGACGGAACCTGGACGAAGGGTTCTCACAGCATCAAGTACGGCGGTGAGATCGCGCGCATTCTGGAAGGCGGTTTTGCGGCCTTCTTTTCGACTTTCCTGGCCGATGTTTCGACCAACCCCGTTCACCTACTGGCCGCGTGCGAGTCATCAAGTCCAATTGGCGGGGTCAACAGCGCCGGCCAATGCCCGGGCGATCCTCTGTATGGCTATAAGCCGGCAGAGTATGTATTCGGCAACGGTAACGGAAGCTTCAGCGAAAGACCGGCCTTTGGGCTACCTGGCGGTGGAGCATTCAGCTGGCGCCTGGCGGCCTATGTGGGCGACACGTGGAAGATAAAGCCCTACCTGACGATTCAGACCGGAGTCCGCTGGAGCGCTGATACGGACCGTGCTAACCAGGATCTGGCGACTCCGACTTGCGGCCAGGTGGATCCCTCGCTGCAGTTTCCGGGCTGCGACAGCGCGCACACGGATGTTCCGCTATTCGACTTCTACGGGCCTGGATTGGGGTTGGGCAAGCCGACTCATCAACCTTGGGGAAACTTCGGACCGCAGGCAGGTTTTGTCTTCAGCCCCGGGGCGCACAAACTCGCGGTTCGCGGCGGTGTGGGCATCTTCTACGAGGACAACCTCTTCAACAACAGCGGCAACGCCCGCGCGCAGAACACGCTGGCGGAATTCCCGGGCTTCACCGATGGCGTCAACAATTACACGCAGAGCTCACTTACTCTGCCTGGATATGTGAATGCCATGCATGGCGTGTTGAGTGATGGCACTCCTTGCAATGTGGGTACTACAACGACGGATCCTGGCTGCATTCCCTGGCAAGGCCCCGGGGGCATCTATTCGATGTCGCTGGCAGATGCAACCCCGCTGATGGCCAAGCTCGACGAGAAATATAAGACGGCGTCGGCTATGCCCCAGCCTAATGGCAGCTTTATCGGCACCGGCGATGGTCTCCAGGCTTCCAGTGCGTATGGCGGACCGTACCTCAGCCCGTATTCACTGCAGATGAACGGCGGCGTCCAGTACGAGATCAAATCGGGCGTGCTGATCAGCGCAGACTTCATTCACAATGCAACTTTCAAGGTGCCGTTGTCGGTTGACACCAACCACGTTGGAGCGGCGCGGTATCTGAACATGACTGCGGCGCAGAACGCAATTGCTGCGACGCTGAGCTCGTTTGGGGCGACGACGATCGACGACGCGATTGCCAATGGCGCTACGATCAGTGACTTCGCAAACAACGGACTGGACTCAGGCAATGCCTATCTGAGTGGGGATGCGGCCACAGCCTTCGGTCTCACCCCGGATATTGGTGCTGCATTTGCCGGAGCCAATCCGAATGTCGGCAAGGGAAGCTTCATTCTTCCCGTGGGTAAATCGGCCTATGATGCCCTGCAGGTAGTGATGCAGGAGCAGAAGGGCCACCCGCTGCCCGGTATTGTGCAGAGCAATGCGCAGATCTCCTACAATTTTTCACGGATTGTGGGCAATTCCTCGGGCGGCAGCAACCAGCTGTTTGGTGGTTATGGCGCCTACAACAATGACTGCGTGAATTGCTACATCGGCCGGAACGACCAGGATCATACCAACATGCTGAGCCTGGCCGGAAGCATGACGTTGAAGTACGGCCCACAGATCGCATTGGTTGGCCACTTCTTCTCGGCACCTCCCAGCACCCTGACACTGGCAGATGTGACGGGTGAAGGGTCATCGGGCGATGTTGCGGCTATTTACGTGACCGACGTCGATGGCGACGGGTCGGCAGGCGATCTTGTCCCAGGCACCCTTCCTGGCTCTTACATGCACCAGGTCAAGAACGGCGGTCTGAGCAAGTTGATCGATAACTACAATGCGACGCAGGCAGGCACGTTGACTCCGGCCGGGCAAGCGCTGGTGAACGCGGGTCTGTTCTCGTCTTCGCAACTGGTCGCGCTGGGTGCGGTCAAGCAGGCTCTGGCCCAGGCTCCGACAGCTCCACTGAAGAATCCGGCGACCCGCACACTGGACGCGAGTTTCCGTTATCCGCTTCGCCTTGGCCGGCTGCGTGAGGGCATGATGCTCACGCCGACGGTGACTGTGTACAACGTAACGAATATGGCCAATTACGGCGGTTTCGGCGGTTTGGCCGATGCCAATACGGACACAACATCCAGCATCTACCTCAACAGCGCCAACACGATTGACAACCTGTACGCGGGCCGTTCACTGCGCGGGTCGGGTAATGGCACGTTCGATCAGGGTGGACCTCGCACGATGGAGTTCAGTCTGAAGCTGGAGTTTTAAACCAATTCAACCTGCGGTAAGGGAGGAAGGCGAAATTCATCGCCTTCCTCTTTTGTTTTTTGCCGTCTGGATCAAAGCCTCGCCCAAAAAGTTGGTTTTTGTAGAACTACCCACGGTAATACTATTTTCTGTAGAAATGGCTACAAGGAAGTCTGATATCTGGCTGCTCCAAAGGGGCATTTCTGGTTGCTAAGTTATTAAGAAATATGGGGACGGCGATCTTTGCTGATTTTGGCAATTTGATTGCAGTTTGGTGTCGAGGGATATTCCCCCGTGGTCCCTGGTTTCCCTAGTTTTTATTTACGGTAAGGGCATAAAGAATCTGAACGGTGTACTAGTTTCTTCCCTCCCGCTTGCAAATCTCTCTGCGAAAGACAGTCGCCATTGGGGCGACTCTAAGGTCGTTTGAGCAAAGACATCAGCGAAAGTAATCCGACTTCCCTAGCGGATTTGGAGGAGCAACATGCAATTGAAGATGTGCAAGAGAATAGGCCTAACGGTTAGCCTCGTGCTTCTGTCAGGCTTGATGACCGCCTTCGGTCAATCCCTGGTTTCCGGGGACATCAGTGGAACCGTACTCGATCCGAACGGTGCGGCGGTAACAGGAGCGCAGGTTAAAGCCACCAGCAAGGAAACGGGGTCAATTTCAATCGCGACAACTTCTGCTACCGGTTTGTACCGGTTCTCGTTGCTGAAGCCGGGCGCCTACATGATTACGGTCAGCGCCAGCGGATTCAAGGCGACTACAGCATCGGTTGTTGTCGCAGTAGGACAGATCACTACGCAGAATATTTCGCTGACACTTGGATCGGCGTCAGAAACTGTCGAGGTGACGGCCGGTTCTCAGCTGCTGCAACCGGATTCGGCTGAACTCAGCACGGGATTTGAATACGAACAACTGCAGAGTGTTCCCAATCCCGGAGGCGACCTCACCTATGTTGCGCAAACCGCCCCCGGCGTGGTGATGAACACGGGAATGGGGTACGGCAACTTTTCAGTGTTCGGTTTGCCAGGCACCTCGAACAACTTCACGATGAACGGCATGGAGACCAACGATCCGTTCCTGAACCTGAACAATTCGGGTCCCTCGAACCTGCTGCTTGGGTTGAACGACGTGCAGGAAGTGAACGTGGTGACCAATGCTTACGGTTCGCAGTTCGGCAGCTTCGGCGGAGCCCAGGTGAACGCGATCAGCCGCTCCGGCGGAAACAACTTCCACGGCAACGCTAATTACTGGTGGAACGGCCGAGTGATGAACGCGAACAACTGGTTCAATGCCGGCAACCCCAAGCCCTTTTCGAACTCCAACCAGTGGGCAGCCGGGGTGGGCGGGCCTATCAAGCGGGACCACACGTTCTTCTTCGCGAACTATGAAGGGTTATCGTTTGTGACCGCACCGGTGGATGTTCTCTTTCTTCCCTCTTCCACTTATGAAGCGGGGGTGGTGGGAAATGACGGCGCATGCGACAACGCGAGCAGTTCGCTGTTCGCCAACGGGGCGGGAGGCGAGTGCGCGTTCTACAACAACACCTTTGGGCTCTATAACGGTGTGCGGAACCACGCGGCTGCGACACCGATCTCGAACGATCAATTGCAACTCACAACGACACCGGAGACCCGGTTGTCGGAAAAACTGGTCAATGCGCGTATTGACCAGATCTTCGGCGCCAACGACAAGGTGTTTCTGCACTTCAAGTATGACCATGGCGTTCAGCCCACCTATACGGATCCGTTCACGCCAGCTTTCAACATTCAGTCAGACCAGCCGGACTACGAAGGCCAGTTGAGCTGGACGCATATTTTCAACCAACGAGCGGTCAACCAGTTCCTGCTCACTGGCTCCTGGTACAGCGCGATCTTCAAGTCGCCGAACGAGGCCGCGGCCAACGCGCTGTTGCCCGAGACATTGAATTTTGGTGATCTGGATGGGTACTTCACCAATTTGAATGCGGATGCTTACATCTTTCCCCAAGGGCGCAACGCCAGCCAGGACCAGTTCGGGGACGATTTCAGCTACACGTTTGCGAAGCACACCCTGAAGTTCGGGGTGCTCTATAAGAAAGACTACGTGACGGATTACGACAGCACGCTCTTGAGCAACCCGTTGGTGATCACCTGCGGCAGCGCGGATTCCTGCAACGGAGCTGTCGGGGTCGATGCAAATCTCTTTGGGACCGGCATCTCTCTCGAAGCGATTCAGGCCTTTCCGCTGGCGACCCATGTTCCGATCAGCCTCTATACGCTGGGCATGTATGCGCAGGACGACTGGAAGGCACGCGATAACGTCACGCTGAGCTTCGGCGTTAGAGTTGAGCGCAACTCTAATCCGGCTTCCAGCGCGAAGGTTCTTTCGAACTTTGGAACGGACTTCAGCAGCTTCGTGAACAACTACGGAGCGAACTCACTCGACACGCCATATAACACGATGATCAAGTCGGGACTTTCGAACGCCTTCCTCAATTTCCAGAGGATTTCTGTAGAGCCGCGTTTTGGATTCACCTACTCGCCAAACATGAAGACGGTTATTCGCGGTGGCTTTGGAATGTTTACCGACGTCTTCCCGGGAACGATTGCCGACACCGAACTCTCCAATCCTCCATTCGCGCCGCAGTTCACCACCTTCTTTGGAGGAACCGATCCATCTCAGTCGTACAGCTCGGCGGCGCAGGCAAGCCAGCTTAACGCTGCATTCCAGCAGGGTTTCGCCTCGGGTGGAACCGCGAACACGATTACGGCGGCGGATCCGAACTTCGCTCCGCCGAACTTCACCACCGTTGCCCAGAACCTGCAGTATCCCACCTACGAGGAGTGGAATCTTCAGGTGCAGCACGAGCTGGGCAGAGGCAATGCCTTCCAGGTTTCCTATGTTGGCAATCGCGGCTATCACGAGCCGGTGGAGAACCCGCTGGTGAACGCTTACGACCCGGGCGGCAGCGGAGCGCTTCCTGACAGCGCGCCGGCGGCGGCATTCGGGTCCGTGACCGATGTGCGCTCAACCGCCGTCAGCAACTACCATGGCCTCGTGGCTTCGATTCTGCACAAGGGCAAGAGCCTGAACATGCAGTTCAACTACACCTGGAGCCACTCGTTGGACGAGATCTCCAACGGCGGCATCCTGCCTTTCAACCCGGGCAGCAGTATCACAGCGCAGATCGATCCTAACAACCTGACGCACAACTACGGCAATGCGGACTACGACATTCGCCACTACTTCAATGGGAACTACCTCTACAACCTTCCCCATTTTGGCGGTCCCAAGTTGTTGACGGGTGGTTGGGAGCTTTCCGGCGTGCTCTTCCTGCACACAGGGCTGCCCTTTACCCCGACCCAGTCAGAATTCGGTTTCGACAACGTGGGAGGCAACGGAGTTGCACAGGCCGTTCCCGCCGCGGGAACTCCACATCACTGCGGATCGTCCTCGGCGAGGACTTCTTGCCTCAACATCGGCCAATTTCCGGCGGCGGGCGACCTGAGCCAGATTTTTGCTCCGTACGATCGGAACCAGTTCACTGGTCCGGGTTACTTCGATACGGACATGACGCTGGCCAAGAGCTTTCCGATTTTCCATGAAGGAACCAACCTGAAACTCGGGATGACGGGGTACAACCTCTTCAACCACCCGAATTTCGCGAACCCGGAATCCAACGTGACCTCGAGCGTCTTTGGTCAGTCGCTGAGCACAGTGAGTCCGCCGACTTCGATCTACGGCGCCTTCCTGGGCGGCGACGCTTCGGTTCGCATCGTCCAGTTCACGGGTAAGATCACTTTCTGACCGTTTCGTCACAATTATCAGAACAGGAGGGCGTGCAAACGCCCTCTTTTTTTACCCTGTAAATAAAATATAAATTGCTATAAAAGAACGTTTTAGTCGCAATCCTTGGAGGATATTCCGTTTTCAGTAGAAGGATGCGGAAATGCGGATTAAATGAGTTATAAATACTTAGTATAGTTGTCTTTAGTGACGAATAACGCTTTTATTTTGAACACTTTATTTAATCTCGGCTGATTGTCAATGATTGGCATGTGAATTGCAGTCAAGGGCGACAAGTTCATAGCAATTCCTCCCTCGCAGTCTTCCTGTCTTTTTAGCTTTTTCGGCTCAGTTTCGGCCCCTTGAGCTACTTCTCCATACAGGCAAAGTTTCGGCCTGTTTTCTTTGTACAAGCTGATCCAAAAAGACAACACGCGGTCTGAACGCAAATACCAAGCAGTCGGCGCAATTGCCCGTGCAAGATGGCTGGCAATCGAGTTCACAAATACGCGCTGACGCAGGCATTCATGTATCACAAATTCACTTTCGAGGAACGATGAGAATGAACAGTCTGCCAAAGCTGAAGCTACTTGCCCTCTGCATAGCGGTGCTCTGTGGATTGGGTATGGTCAACGCGGCACTCGGACAAGGCATCACGACCGGTGGCATCACCGGAACGGTGGTGGATCCCAAGGGAGCGGTCATTGCCGGAGCCAAGATTGCAGTGGTCAACACCGCGACCGGCGCCACCTACACGCAAACTTCCGGCCAGAACGGTGATTTCAGCGTGTTGGCGCTACCGATTGGCGTGTACAAGATCACAATTGCTGCCCCCGGTTTTTCCAATCTGGAAGTGAAGCAGGTGAACGTGACCGTTGGCTCACTGGCGCTTGGAACCGAGACCATGAGAATCGGCCAGGGCGTTGAAACAGTGGAGGCCAGCGCGGTTGCGCCGCTGCTCAGTACGGAACAGTCGGAGATTGCCGTTACGCTGGAGTCTGACTCGTTGGAGAACCTGCCCTTTGGCGGTGGATTCGATACCGTTGCTTTGTTAACCCCCGGGGTTGCGATCACGCACGACAACAGTTTCTCGAACAATAACGGCGCCTATGGTGGTTTCTCTTCTCAAGGGGAGCGCGGCCGTTCGAATAACTTCGAGATTGACGGACAATCGAACAACGACAACTCGGTCGCTGGTCCGCAGGTGTTCTTTTCGAATCAGGATGCGCTTTCGGGCATTGAAGTCATCACCAACAATTTCAGTGCGCAGTATGGCCGGAATGCCGGTTCGGTGGTGAATTATCTAACCAAAGCGGGCACGAATACGTTACACGGCTCAGCGTTCGAATATTACGAGGGGAACTGGGGCGAGTCGTTTTCGCAAGGGCAGAAGTCGCCGTTCCTCGGTTATTGCGAACCGGGACAGGATCCCGCCGTGACGGATTGCGTTGTGCCGACCCTGCCGCGTTATGTCGACAATCGCTTTGGAGGAACCATTGGCGGCGCGGTGCCTCACTTCAAAGACAGGATGTGGTTCTTCGGGAGTGCATACTTCGACCGATATCGCAACGGCGGTGGTACGACGCTCAGCGGTCCTTCGACCTTGACCCCCGACCCGACTGGATTATCTGATCTACAGGCAAAGTTTCCCGGCGACCCGGGCGTGGCTGCGCTGGTCAACAACGGACCTTACTCGATCAAGACCGGGAATCCTCGTCCAGTGGGCACGCCCGTTACGCTTTCGGTGACCGATGCATCGGGAACCACGGCGGATATTGAATTCGCTGAGATTGGCCGTTCTGTTCCCTCCTTCTTCAACGATGAGGAGGTTCTCGGTCGCCTTGATTTCCAGCCGACCGGCAAGGATCACGTGTTCCTTCGCTATTTCTATCAGGACGATCCGTACTTCAATGCCGGCGGCAGCGTGACGGCAGGGTCCTGGTACAACGTGCCCGACACCGCGCATTCGGTGGGTGGCGACTGGAGCCGCACGATTTCTCCATCGCTTGTGAACCAGGTTCGGTACTCGTTCCAGCAGACCTCGATTCTCTTCCAGAGCGGCGGGCAGCCGAATTGCACCACAAATGCTCCTGAGAATTGCACGGCGACCATCTCGATTAGCCACGCGACTGGAACGCCATCTAATCTTGGCTTTGGTTATGCGACGAACATCCCGCAGGGCCGCATCGTAAAAGTGACCCAGGTGCAGGACAACGTGACGTGGAGCAAGGGCAAGCATACCATCCTCATGGGTGGTGAGTGGGATTACCAGAACTCGCCCAATCCCTTCCTGCCGGATTACAACGGAGCATTCAGCTTCAGCAACTTCGGCAACTTCCTTTCCGGTAAAACGACGAGCGGCGGATTGACGCTGGGCAACGGCAACGGTTTCACGACCAAATTCACAGAACCGGACGCAGCAGGCTATTTCCAGGATGATTACAAGATCAGGCCGACATTAACTCTCAACCTTGGTGTGCGTTGGGAATTTTTCGGGCAGGCGCTCAATTTGCTCCATAACGAAACAGTGAAACGCGAGGCGAACCCAGCCACCGCATTCTGGGATCAGTCACTTCCGCTTTATGTTCGCACCGCGGCGTCGGCACCTCAGCACTGGAAGCAGTTCCAGCCGCGCCTGGGCTTTGCCTACAACCCCGCCTTCGACAGGAAACTTGTGGTTCGCGGAGGCTTCTCGATCAACTTCGATCCTGCGTTCTACAACATGTTCCTGAACTCTGCCACAGCCGCCCCAGTGGTTAACCTGGGATCCATTAGCGGCTGCGGAACCAGCATTCAGTGTCTGCCTTCGAACGGCGCTACCGGTGCGGCGGTTCGGGCACTTGACCTGCCATACATCCCGGTGGGTGCAGGAATCAACCCCGGCTCACGAAACCAGACGACCACGTCGCCCAACTTCCACAACCCCTACACTGAGTCCTGGATTTTCGGCTTCTCGCACCAGTTCGGCGCGAAGGCTGTTGCGGAAATCAATTATGTCGGGAATCACCAAGTGGGCAATTTCCAGTCGGTGAATGGTAATCCGTACCTTCTGGTATTGCAGCAGAATTATCCGGGCGATGTTCCAGCCACGCTCTGCACGGACCCGACCAAGGTGGGATACGGCCACCTGGATTGCAACCTCACCAATCTGAGAGTTCGTAACAACGGCGCCTTCGCAATCTTCAATGCTTTTGAGTCGAAGATCACGACGCGCAACTGGTACGGCCTTACCACCAACACGAACTTCACTTACAGCAAGACCATCGACAATACTTCGGAGGTCTTTAGCTCGTTTGCCGGTGGCAACTCGATCACCTTTGCGCAAAACCCGTTAAATCCGAACACGCCTGAACGCGGTGTGAGCGGTGACTCTGACAAGTTCATCGCGTCGTCGAACTTCAGTTATGTGCTTCCGAACTATCACCAAGGTGCAGGGTTCCTCGGTCGCGTGCTGGGTGGCTACCGTCTGGACAGTATCTGGACGTTCAACACCGGGCAGCCGCTGACTCCATTCCAGTACGGGTTCTTCGGCGGACATGCCACCCTGGGTCCGTACGATCCGACGGGAGACGGGCCGGCACTGGAAAGCTACGGTGACCAGGCTTTCTCGAACTGGCAGCTGGGTGTAGACACGTCACGTCCGATTCTGAGCAACGCCAAGGCGCCAATTGACGCTGTCGGCTTCTATGATGACGGCTCGATCTGCGGTGTTGTAGGACTGGCGAATGAGCTCACCTGCAATGCCGGCTCGGCCTCAGACTTTCATTGGATTCACAACTCGGCAACGGCCAATGCGAATATCACGCACGATCCATATGCCAGTGTCGGCCGCAACACGCTTCGCGGTAAGTCCTGGAACAACTTTGACGCCTCGTTGCAAAAGACGACCAAGCTGACAGAGCGCCTGACCATGACGCTCTCGCTCATCGATTACAACGCGCTCAACCGGCAGTTCCTCGACACGCCCGACCCCGACATCGATGATACGGGCTTTGGCTTCATGGACTACCGTTACAGCTCCGGCAGCAATCGCAATACGCAGTTGAAGGTTCAGTTCCAGTTCTAGGAACTTGCAACTGCAAAGCAATGAGAGGCGCCGCTAAGGCGCCTCTTGTTTTGTCTGGCAATCAGGCTGGGGGTTGAGTGAAGGAAGAAGTAAGGGAGCTATTGTGCCGTGGCGGCTTTCGCGGCTTCCGGCACCTTCATGAAGTCGAGGGCGCGAACCAGGTAGTCCTTGATGTCGCGGCGATGGACGACGGCGTCGAGGAATCCCTTTTCGAGCAGGAACTCTGCACGCTGGAAGCCCTCGGGCAGCTTCTGGCGGATGGTCTGTTCGATCACGCGTGGACCGGCAAAGCCGATCAGGGCACCGGGCTCGGCGATATTCAGATCGCCCAGCATGGCAAAGCTGGCGGTCACGCCTCCGGTGGTGGGATCGGTGAGCACGCAGATATAAGGAACGCGGGCATCATCGAGCTGGGCCAGCGCGGTGGAGATCTTCGCCATCTGCATGAGACTGATGACGCCTTCCATCATGCGGGCTCCGCCTGAAGCGGCAACCACGATCAGCGGCTTCTTTTCGGCGCGCGCGCGATCGACGGCCCGGGTGATGGTTTCGCCTACAACCGCGCCCATCGACCCGCCGATGAAGGAATACTCCATGGCGCTGACGATGACGGCATGTGGTCCGAGTTGGCCGACAGCATTGAGGATTGCGTCATCGAGCCCGGTTTCTTCCTGGGCTTTACGCAGCCTTTGCTTGTAGGGCTTCACATCCTGGAAGTTGAGTGGATCGGTTGAGCGCAGGCCGGTATCGACCAGCTGATAACCCGGCTCCAGCAACAGATCGAGGCGCTGCCTGGCGCCAATCTTGAAGTGGTACTGGCACTTGGGGCAGACATTCAGGTTGACCTCAACATCAGCCTTCCAGATGGTTTGGCGGCAGCCGGGGCATTTGGACCAGAGTCCTTCGGTGCGGACGCTCTTTTCCTCGTCCCCGTTGGATTCGGGGCCGTCAAACTCGCCGCTTTCGCGTTTAAACCAGGACATAGGGCCAGAGTCATTGTAAATGACTCAGGCAGTGATGAGTTGCAGTGATCAGTGGTCAGCAGATGACGCGAATGTCACAGATTCGGCTGTTTGGACGGGGCCAGCAGGGCCGGGCAGAGCGACAAAGGCTACCACGTGTAATGGACGGTGTAGGTCAGGACGGCCTCTCCTTTTGCCGGGACCTGGAGAGGGAACTCGAGCGTGTGGCTGTCGAGTTTTTTGAAGTCGACTGACTTGGCGGTGAGGTTCCAATTGTCGCAGCGATACATGTGCTCGATGACGGAGACGTTCGCCTCCTGCTGCTTCTGGTTGGTCACCTTGATTTCGAAGGTCTCATCCATCTCGCGCCGGTTGTAATCAACGTGAAACTCGGTCTGGCGCCGTGAGCCCTTCAAATCGAATGCGCTACCGGTTGGCACCTTGATGGTCTCTTCGGCCGGTGTGTGTCCGATCTGATTCTCTCCCACGAATTCCACCTGTCCGTCGGAGTCGCGACGATAGAGGCGGACGCGGCCGGCGGGCAGCGGCATGCCGAGGTGGTTGGATTCGGAGTTCTTGATCTCCTCGATGATCTGCACTTTTTTGTTCTCATTTCCAACTCCGTATCCCTGGTTATTGAAGACGTTCCCGCCATAAATGGGCTGCAACTGCATTCCGAGGCCGTCGTAGAGGTAGCTGCGCCGCATGGATACGGCTGCCGCATCGATGAATTGCACCTGCTTGGTTTCTCCGTCGCGCAGTGCGACGGTGCGATTGAGATCGTAGAGATGGAAATCGTCGAAAGCCTTCTGCGTGACTTCGGGAGAGGAGATGGCGCCTGCCACCATGACGGCGTCCATTGACTTCATCATCGGTCCTCCATAGCCGGCCTGGCGGAGCTTGGCAACATCGCCGGCCATCAGCTTGATGCGGGCCCGCGGAAAATCGGTGCCGGCCTGATTATGAATCGTGACCCAGCCGAGGAGGTCCACTTTCTCAGCAGATGTGACATCGGCGTTTTGTGGGGCAATTACGTTGTAGGTTGCATCCCAATCGAGACCGCCAGTTATATATGCCAGCTCGGCGGTGACATGAGCAGCGGAGCCGGAGTTGATCTGCCAGCGCAAGGTGGGCTTCAAGAGCAACCCATCGGTTGCGGATGGAAACAGGGGAAGGCCGGGCAAGGAGAACTGCATGCGGCCATTGATTTCGACCAGGG
The DNA here is from genome assembly GCA_036495975.1 of Occallatibacter sp. Taxonomy (GTDB): domain Bacteria; phylum Acidobacteriota; class Terriglobia; order Terriglobales; family Acidobacteriaceae; genus Telmatobacter. The sequence continues at coordinate 219,545 of DASXLY010000227.1, forward strand.
GCTGGGCCTGCTGGGGAGTAAGGTATTGTCCGTTCGGTGCATACGTGCCTTGCCGAGTGAAGCCGGCGCGGATGATCTTTCCCGGGAGCGTCTGCGTACCTTGGGGCGTCGCGACCTGGAAGTCGATCGTTTTGCCCTCATATTTCTGAAGCAGCCACTCCTGGTTCACGACCGCCGCGTCATAGTTCTGCTCGAGAACCTGGATGGGGAGCTTAGTTGCCGAATCGCGCAGGACCACGGAGTCGGGCTCGAGCATGCTGGTCACGCTTGAGGTTGTGATCTCGTTCAGGCCGGGATGAAGATCGAGATCGAGAGATGTGCGCGCGACGGCGAAACTCTGGTTGTAGATGGTGAGGGCGACAGCCTCCTGCCCGGTTGACGGCGAGCCTTCCGGGGCAACTTTGGATGGGGGCTGCTGGGCCAGGGCAAATGAGGTTAGAAACACGACTGCAAACACGAAACGGTCGATTCGCACGAGTGTCCTCCTGCAGTGACCTTGGAACGAGGGAGAGGGATCAACTTGCAGTTGGACGCGCGAAAAAGTGGAAAGACAGTGTGGTGGGGTCAGTATTCGATGCCGCGCTGGGCCAAGATGCCTTTCTGGTAGGCATGTTTCACTTCGCGCATCTCTGTGACGGTGTCGGCAAGTTCCACGAGCAGGGGATGGGCATTGCGACCGGTGAGAATCACGTGGACCATTTCAGGCTTGTCGCGAAGGGTCTCGGCCACTGCGGCTGGATCGAGCATGCCATAGCCGATCGCGTAGTTGATCTCGTCGAGAACGACCATGTCCCATTCGCCGGAGAGGATGGCTTCGCGCGCTTCGTTCCATGCGTCTTGAACCAGGCGCACATCTTCGGGATCGGTTTCGGCTCCGCCGACCTTCACGAATCCGCGGCCCATCTGTTTCAGGACAAAGTTGTCGCCAAAGGCCTTGGTTGAGTCCAACTCGCCGTAGTGCCACGAGCCCTTGAGGAACTGCAACATCAGGACGCGCATGCCGTTGCCCACGGCACGCAACGCCGTGCCCATGGCGGCGGTGGTTTTGCCTTTGCCTGGTCCGGTGTTGATCAGGATCAATCCGCGGCGGGATGGTTGCTCGGAGGTCATGAAAGTTCAAAGTTCTGAGTTCAAAGTTATCGCGGAGCTGCTGCGGAGCATGCTGCGAACGATGAGCGGCTTTAGTGGCCGGAGTGATACGGGTGGCCTGTGAGGATTGTAAATGCGCGATAGACCTGCTCTGCCAGGACCAGTCGAGCAAGTGTATGCGCCAGGGTCATCGGGCCCAGCGAGAGCAGCATCGTCGCTCGCTTGCGCGAGTCCTCGGACCATCCGTCGGCTGGTCCGATGGCGAACACGATCGACTGCGCGCCGTTATCCCGCTGCCGGGCGAGCCACTCGGCGAATGCCCCCGAAGCCAACTGTCGCCCGCGACTGTCGAGGAGGACGATGAGGGCCGGGGTGCGGCGCTGCTGGCGATCGATCCATGTAAACAGCGAACTTTCGTCGCGAAAAGACTCACTCTTGCATCGCGCATGTGCCGCAATCCTTTCCAGGTATGTCGAGGTAAGCGTCTCAAACGGATCCCTGGCCGGAGGGCGTGGGCCGATATGCGCGAGGACAATCTGCATGGTCAAGAAGATATCGCAACGATCCTTCACACAGCGCAAGCGGTTTTGTCGGCAGAAATCACGATTTGTGAATCAACGCGGGATGTGCCTACAGGTTCCCATATTAGCGTGTGATCTAAATCACTGATTCAATTGGAATAACTCCTTAGAATGCAGTCAAAAGCACAAAGTGAGATGAGGTTGAACGTTTGGCACACTGTTTGCAATAACTCCGGTTAAGAACCCTGTTTATCTTGGGATGGTTTTCGTCACGTTTTGCTCGCGTGAGGGAAGGCCGGACCTTTTTCATTTGCAGTTTTCAGTCTTTATTGTCATAAACCGCGGAACGGACCTAACCCTCCCCAGCTAGACCCGGCACGCCGAGCACGATATGCGGATCGGGAACTCGTCTTTCATGAAGTCTTCCGATCCGGAGTTCGATCTGAGAGGACTTCAATGCGATATTTACGGTTGCTTCACGCTGCTACTTTGACTCTGAGTCTGCTGGGTCTCGTCGCGTACATTGCCACCGTCGGTACTCCTGTGGCCCAGGCTCAAGCCGACCTTGGTTCCTGTTCCGGTGTCGTCACTGACGCAACCGGTGCAGTTATTCCCAATGCTGAAGTTACGTTGACCAATGTGGCCACCGGTGCGGTTAGAGCAACCGTCACTAACAGCAAGGGAGAGTATTCCGTTACGCAGCTGCTTCCCGCCACATATAAGGTGAGTTTCAACTCGCCGGGATTTGCCGCGGCGTCGGAAAACGTGATGGTAACGGTCGGCTCCACGAATGCAGTGAACGTGAAGCTGGCAGTGGAAGGCGGAAGCACCCAGATTCTTGTCGCAGCCGACGATTTTGCCGGCGTACATCTCGAGAAGCCCGAAATGTCGGCAGTGATCCAGACCGACCAGATCCAGAGTTTGCCGACTCTCGATCGCAACCCCTATAACCTGGTGGCTTTCTCCGGCAACTTGACGGCTGACCCCAACGATCCCTCAGGGCGCGGCGTGGGCTTCAACATCTCCGGATCACGCTCCACCTCCGTCGACATCCTGCTGGACGGTGCTGAGAACACGGACCTCTATGCGGTTGGAATTGGCCAGACGGTGCCGCTCGATGCCACATCGGAAATTCGTATTGTGACCTCGAACTCTGGCGCCGAGTATGGCCGAGGATCGGGAGCAGTGAACGTGTCGACGAAGTCCGGCTCAAACGGCTTGCATGGTTCGGTCTACGAGTTCAACCGAATCTCGACGTTCGCGTCAGACGGGTATCAAAATAACTACATTCATGCGTTGAACCCCGACGTTACTGCGAAGCCCCGTTATACCCACAATCAATTTGGATATTCGGTTGGCGGTCCGATCAAGAAGGACAAGATTTTCTTCTTCTCGTCCACCGAGTGGACCCGCATCCGCAGCGCGCAGAACATCATTTCCACGGTGCCAACCGCGGATTTCATCGCCATGACGGCGCCGAACATGCAGGACTTTTTTGCGACGTACGGCAAACTGGCTCATCCGATCAATGGTTCGCTGTTTAGCGGTGCTTCGACCCCGGTTCAAAACGCTTTTGGGAGCGACATCAACGCCCTGGCACTCACGCACCCGTCGATCCTGACGACCAACCTTTTTGGTCAGTCGATCTACCAGGTGCCAGCCGATTCGGGTGGCGGCGTTCCAGTAAACCAGTGGATCAGCTTTAACCGCGCTGACTGGACGATCAATCAAACGAGCTCAATGTTCGTCCGCTACATCCAGCAAAGCACGGTCAATCCTCCAGGGACCAACAACTCCAGCCCATATGCGGGTTATGACACGGGCGTTACGCAATTCAATCACAATCTCGAGGCCTCGTTCACCAAGGCGATTACGCCGAACCTGGCATCGGCGACCAAGCTGCTGGGTACGCGCTTCAATCAAAGCCAGCCTCTGGGAACCGTGCCGGTAAGCCCGACACTGTATGTGAACTCAGGGTCACCGGTGACGCTTGGAGGCGGCTTCGTGACATTTCCGGGATATCTGGCTACCGCACCTGGCCAGGCGATTCCATTTGGCGGACCGCAGAATTTCATCGAGATTGGCGAAGACCTCGCGTGGACCAAGGGAAAGCATCAGCTGACCTTGGGCGGGAACTTCCTGTACATCAAGGACAATCGGATGTTCGGCGCGTATGAAAATGCCATCGACGCCCTGGTGCAGACAGGCACCAAGAAAGCGATGCAAAACTTCGTTGCCGGCGGCATGGGTTATCTGAACGTCGCCATCAACCCGAAGGGAGCGTATCCCTGCAAGCTGAGCGCTACCGGCCAATACAACTACACGTCGTCGTGTGAGATACAACTTCCGGCAACATCCCCGAATTTCTCGCGCTCGAATCGCTACCAGGATGGCGCAGCCTACGCTGCTGATGCCTGGAAGGTAAGTCCGAAGCTGACCGTAAACTATGGTGTGCGTTGGGAACTCTACGGTCCGCAGCACTCGCAACAGCCTGGATACGATGCGAACTTCTTCCTGGGAACCGGCAGCACGCCGTGGGATAAGATCCGCAACGGCCAGATCCTCACCCGGAATAGCGCACCCAATGGACGACTCTGGAATCTGAACACCAAGCAGTTCGCGCCCAAGGTCGGATTTGCTTTCGATCCTTTCGGAACCGGCAAGACCAGTCTCCGCGGGGGCTACGGGATCAGCTACGAGCGCAACTTCAACAACGTTACGTTCAACGTGATTCAGAATCCTCCGAATTACGGTGTAGTGGCTTTCACCAGCGCCGACAATGGCGGCAGCATTATCCCGGTGACGTCGAACAACTTCGCGCAGTTTGGTGGCGGCACGGGTCTCAAGCCATTGCCCAACGTGACTCTGCGTGCGGTTGATCCGAATATCAAGCCGGCGTACGCGAGCAACTGGAGCGTCTCCATCGAGCACCAGTTCAGCGCAGCTACGGCCAGCGTGTCCTACGTTGGTACGCGCGGCATTCACAATTATTCGATCGCCAATGTCAATCGCTCTTTTGATGGAGCGATCTACGAGGGCGACCCGATCGTGGACGAATCCGGCGCGACGCCACAGTTGATCAGCGCGGCGGCGAATCGCACGAACTATCAGTACTCCAACATCAACTGGCGCGGCGCTGACGGTGATTCCTACTACCATGGCATTACCGGTGAGCTGCGCAGTGCAGACCTGTACAGGACTGGCTTGAATCTCAGGGCCGACTACACGTATGCGCATTCGATTGACAACACCAGCTCAGCATTCAATGACAGCAACAACGAAGCAGGCGGCGGCCTGGTGCTGGGCTATACGGATCCGTGGAACAAGGCGATTGACCGTGGCAATTCGGACTTCGATCAGAAGCATCGCGTTGCGGCGGCCATTGTCTGGACCATTCCGTATGGCAAGACCATGACCGGCGTAGCCAAGACGCTGTTTGACAATTGGACCGTGGCGGGTACGTTCGATGCGCAAACAGGCGCTCCGTTCACCATGTTTGACTGCTACTACGCCATTACCGTGTGTCCGCGCGCAACGTTTGCGCAAAAAGCGCCCCATGCCAGAAAAGGCAGCATGACGAATCTCAGCTCCGATCTGGGCGCCAACACGTATTCGTACATTCACCTGCCCGACTATTACGACTTAGACGGGAACCCGACAACCAGCTACAGTAACCAGGTCAACCCACTCGTCAGCGACTGGTACAACGCGGCGTTGGGGTACGAGGCTCCCACCGGTACGCCGATCGCGGGGAGTGATGTTCCGATCTGCTCAGGTATCCACGGAGTGGGCTGCTCGCTTACCCCCGGCATGGATGGTCGCAACAGCTTCCGTGGTCCAGGAAACTGGCACGGGAACTTCGGTCTTGTGAAGGACTTCAAAGTGCACGAGCGCTATGATGTTCAGCTCAAGGGTGAGTTCATCAACATCTTCAACCACGCAAATACGTATCTGAGTCTGAATGGCGCGAACGACGTCTCCAGCTACACCGACGTTCTAGCCTACAAAGATGGCAATCGCAACACTGAGCTCTCAGTTCACATCGCGTTCTGAGCGCACAACTCGCGATAGCAAATTTAATCCGGCCGCGGCGAACAACCGCGGCCGATCTTTTCGTCGGCCACTTGATTTCGAATCAACTTCAAGATGCAGTGGCGATGCCTTACGGAACGTCGCCAACGCGGATTCTGCCAGAAACAAAAGGGGCGTCCATGATGCGGACGCCTCTTTCATTTTGTTTTTTGTTTTCTTACTTATTTCTTTTTGGTGGTTTTCCTGGCCGCGGGCTTTGGTGCGGAGGGCTTTCGAGTCGCGGATTTCGTGGCGATTTTCTTTGCAGCGGGCTTTTTCGCGCGCTTCTTTGTCTCTGCACTGGCCGCCTTTCCGCGCGCCGCACGGGTCTTGGCCGCCAGAGCCTCTTTGAGTTCTGCGTCGAACTGGGCCGGAGTGAGGGGACGCGCCGATTTGCGGAGCCGCTCGATGTCGTAGAAGGCGCGGCGCTCGGTGAGAAATACATGCGCAACGAAGTCGACGTAATCGAGCAGGATCCAATCACCTTGTTTGCGGCCTTCGACTGAATTGGGGACCACGTTGAAATCGTGTTTCAGGCGGTATTCGATCTCGTCCGCAATGGCAACCGACTGGCGATCGTTGGTAGCGGAGGTGATCAGGAAAAAGTCGGACAGTCCGGAGTCAGCCGGGTCCAGCTCCAGAATCCGGGTATCTTCGCCTTTTTTGCTTTCACAGGCCGCGGCTGCGGCTTGAACGAGGATGCGAGTTTGTTCGTGTGCCTGGGTTGTGCTCATGCAAATGGAAATTTCTCTCCCCATCATCGTAGACTGTCGATTCGGGTGCGGCAAGCGGTAGGATGAGGGACTCGGGACTGGGGATTGGGCAGTGGGAAACGTGAACCGCGACTTCAGCGGTAGAGCCCATGGGCCTCGATGTAGTCACAGACTGCAGCCGGCAGCAGCTCATGCCCTGCGCAAAGGCGATCCAGGGCAGTACCCGCCTGCCGCCGGATTTCCGATGCGCTGATCTCAATTTCCAGCCCCGGCAGCAGATAGAAGGGCGCGGAACGAGCTGCTTCACCATGGATTGTGTAAACAAGCAGCGAAGAATCGACTGACGCTTCGGCGGCCTGCGGATCTTCGTGAAGGGTCAGGCCCTCGGGCAGGACCGCGGCCATATCTTCGAGTCGCTGGCCGGGCCGCGAAGCCACAATCAGCGGCGCCACAAAGGGAATCTCGGCGCCGCGATACCAGCGGGCAAGGCTGAGAAACGAGTCCGCGCCGATGAGGGTGAAGAGTTTCGAGGAGGGAAACTGTGCCCCCAGGCGGTGGAGTGTATCGATGGTGTAGTTGGGTTCGCCACTGGGATCCGGCGCATCGGCAAACGAGATGGCAAACTGGGGCAGTCCGTTGATGGCCAGCTCCGTCATGGTGACGCGGTCTTCAAAGCTGGCCGTGGCGCCAAGGGGTTTGAGGGGCTGGGTGCCGACCGGTACGAAGAGTACGGTATCGAGCTCGAGCGCCTTCTGCGCAGCCCGGGCTATTCCGATGTGTCCGAGGTGCGGAGGGTCGAAACTGCCGCCGAAAAAGGCGATCCGCCGGCCACCCTCGGCTTGCTCATGCATGGGTTCATGGTAAATCCATCGATCGCGGTCCGGTCGTTACCCACCGGACAGTCCCCGGTGTTCCCTCGATACAGGAAGGCTGGTTTTGCGATAGCATCAGATTCACGATGCGATACGTTCTTGCGGTCCTGGCATTGGCTGGGGCCATTGTTTCCGGTCTGGCCCTCCAGGTCCATTACACGGTCGGTGCTGCGCCGTGCTCGATCAATGAGAAGTGGGACTGCGGCATTGTGAATCACAGTTCCTACTCCCTGGTGGCAGGCATACCAGTGGCTTTGATCGGCATCATCGGGTATGTGGCGCTGGTGTGGCTGTCGCTCGCCCGCCAGCGGGTCGTGCTGCTTTTCGCGGCGCTTGCGGGATTGGGATACTCCCTCTACCTCGCGCACATCGAGCGCGATGTCATCGGAGTGTGGTGCCTGTATTGCGTCATTTCTATGGGCATTATCGCAATCATTTCGATTATCGATATCATTTGGCTCATCGCGGAGGCGTCCCGGCGCCGTCGCAATCACTGGTAAAATCGAACCAGCACATGTTCAGGGAAAAATACGCGCGCTGGATGTACGACTGGGAAACCCGCCTGACCACGCGCGATGAAAATCGAGTGGTGCGCCCGCTGGAATGGGGCTTCGAGTGGATTGAGCCGTTTCTTGAGGCGCACGGATTTGGCGCTGCGATTCCCGGACCCGACGTTCAGAGTGATGATGCTGCCGCCGAAGCGGCGATGGCTCACATCAATCAGCTTCTCATCCGCCACAGCGATGTCTTTTTCGGCTATGAGAAGCCGACCGATTTCCGGCTGGAAGAACGATATCCCGAACTTTTTCCAACGAATGTAAGACCGGAGACGCTGGCGCAGGATGCCGAGATCAAGCGTCTTGCGGCTGAAGGCAAGTCGGCAAAAGCACAATTTCTGCGCTTCACTTCGCCGGAACGCACTCCCTATCCCGAGAACGATCTTGTCAACGCGCGTTGGTTTCCAGCGTCGCTACACAAGGACTCGAGCCGACCGAAGCAGGCTATTGTCGTGATGCCGCAGTGGAATGCCGATGGCTTCAGCCACAATTCCCTGTGCCGGATTTTCAATCGGATGGGTATCTCTGCGCTTCGGCTTTCGAAGCCATATCATGACATTCGCCGTCCGGCTGAACTGGAGCGCTCTGACTATGCGGTGAGCGCCAACGTCGGCCGCACGCTTTCTGCCTGCCGCCAGGCTGTGGTCGACATTCGCTGCTGCATCGACTGGCTCGAGGACCAGGGCTACGAGCAGTTCGGCGTTCTGGGGACGAGCCTCGGATCGTGCTATGCGTTTCTAGCCAGCGCTCACGACAAGCGGATCCGCGTGAATGCGTTCAATCACGCATCGACAGCTTTTGGGGACGTGGTGTGGGCCGGCCAGAGCACGCGGCACATCCGGCAAGCGCTGCAAGAGGCGGGACTCACACAGCCGCGCCTGCGCGAACTATGGTCGGCCGTCAGCCCGGTGAGCTACTACGATCGCATGGGCAGCGCCGAGGTGGATGGTCCGCTCAAGAAGGTGCTTCTGATCTATGCTAACTACGATCTGACCTTCCCGAAGGAGTATTCGCTGCAGGTGGTCGAAGCATTTACACGTGTCGGACTGAACTTCGAAAGGCGCGTGCTGCCGTGCGGACACTACACTACGGGCGAGACGCCGTTTCAGTACATCGATGGGTGGCACATGGGGTGGTTTGTCTATCGGGCGTTCAAAGAACTGCGCCGCGAAAAAGTGCGATCGATGCCGGCCGACGATTCTGTTGTGGAGACAGAAGAAAACCTGGTTTCGCGTTAGTGAATCGCGCTTAGATTCAGCCGTAATAGCTTTGCGGGATCGAGATAGGCATTCTGCCAGCGCACCGCCCAATGTAGATGGGGACCGGTGACGCGGCCGGTTGCTCCGCTTAACCCCAGCTTGTCGCCCGCTTCCACGTGTTGTCCCTCGTGTACATCTATGCGGCTGAAGTGCATGGAAAGCGTGTAGATTCCCATGCCGTGATCGATGATGACGCAGTTGCCTTCGTAGTAGAGATGCTGCGCGAGCACTACTACTCCACTGTTTGAGGCGCGCACAACGGTTCCCATTGGAGCGCGAAAATCCATGCCCTTGTGAATGCTGGCGAGCTTTCCATTGAACATGCGGCGGGTGCCGAAGCTGTCAGTCGGCGGGGAATGAACCGGCGCGCGGAAGCTGCCGTGCCAGAGGGGTTCAGGCGCGCTCGCAGCGAAGATCTTTGCCTTCAGAGCTGAGTCTGCAGCGATCTGCTTCTGTTCGTCTGGACCGGGCTCGACGAACTTCGGGGGAACCGTGAGCCTTCCGGTGCGATAGTGCGCGGGGCGGATCTGAATAGTCTGGCTTAGATCGAGCTGCCCCTTATTTGTATTTGCTGTGAGGTGTGCGGTCGAGGTGCCGGGCGTTGCTTCGACATCAACCCCAGCGAGGGCAATCCACTTCTGTCCGCGCGCGAAGAATTCGAGCTTATGCCCAAGCCACTCGCCTCCTACACTGGTCGCGCCGGGTGCGCTGATCACAATCAGTTCCGGCGAACCCGCCTCAACCAGTGCCGGAGTGAACGAAACCATGGACTCCACGGGGGCGTGTTGCTGTGCATTTGCGACCAACACGGAAAAGAGCAACAGACAAGTTGTCGGCAAAATACGAAAGCCGGGCATGGGTTCAGCATAACTGGATTCTCGGGGGCGCTTCTCCCACGATCATTTAACGGCAACCTTCGACGGTCCACCAAGTACACCGGCTCGGCCGCTTAGCAGACCGCTTTATGCCATTTCGCTGGATTGTTCCTGTAACCCGGACCGATGATCGTGAGTCAAAGGTTGGTATGCCTTCCCCGCGCGCCTTTCGAGCATTGCGATTCGCCGAACTTTCGCTGGTTATGGCGTTCGTGTTTGGATCGGTAAAACAGCTTGCGGGGCAATCGCCCTCCCCCACCTCAACTTCCGAGCGAGTTCCGGTTCTGGTGGAGTTGTTCACCTCGGAAGGCTGTTCGGATTGTCCACCCGCCGATGAATTACTTGGGCAGCTTGATGCCAAACAGCCCATAGCCGGCGTGCAAGCGATTGTGCTGAGTGAGCACGTTACCTACTGGAACCACGATGGCTGGCGCGATCCGTTCTCGCTGGATGACGTGACCGATCGCCAGGCGACGTATGTTCGGCACTTCGGGCTGGAATCGAGTTACACGCCGCAGATGGTGGTCGACGGCACAACGCAGTTTGTTGGCGCCAACGGCCGGGCTCTTGTGGCGGCCGTCGAGAGCGCAGAAAAGTCCGCGAAGCAGCCACTGACCATCGAGAATGCCAAGTGGGACCATGGTTCGGCTACGTTTTCGATTCATGCGGGGGCGCCCGCTGGTGCGAAGCTTATCGCCGCGCTTGCGGCCAATGCCACGCACCAGGAAGTTTCAAGCGGCGAGAACAAAGGACGTACGCTGCATCACGTGGCGGTGGTGCGCGTGATGAAAGAGTTCAACGGCAGCGCCGCGGATGGCCGTGCACTGAAGCTTTCCGGGGGAGACTTCACCCGGAAAGACGAATCGGACGGGCCGGTTCGGTTGGTGATCTTCCTGGTGGATCATAAGACGGGGCACGTACTTGGCGCGGCAGAACAGAACCTTTCGCGCTGAATGGTCCTCATTCGGTTCGCAAGGCCTGTACAGGATCGACCGAGGCGGCGTGGCTGATCGGCACCAGTGAAGCCAAGACTCCTACAAGCGCGAGCAATGCGATCAGCGCGGTGATGACCAGACCGTCGCGCTCAAACTGAATCACCAGGACACTTGCTACAACGCGGCGCAAGAGGGCCGTTATCAACGAGCCGGCGCCAAGCCCTGCGGCCAACAGAGTGGCCGTTCGAAGCAGCATCAGGCGCGCGATTCCGGTGCGCGACGCGCCAAGCGCCATTCTCAGCCCAATCTCGCGGGCACGGCTGGCGGCTTCCTGCATCAACAGTCCGTGAATGCCAATAATGGCGAGAAGGACCGCGATTGCGGCGAAGAGTCCGAATAGCCAGCTTTCCATGCGATTGGCGACCAGAGCATCGTCGAGCAGATCGTCGATGGTATCGGGCGCCTGAAAGGCAACTGCCGGAGCAACGTGCTGGAAGGCCACGCGCAATTGGGGGACAATGGTCGTCGGCGGGACCAGGGTGCGAACAAACAGGCAGACGCTGAAAGAACCGGCGTTCTGCTGCGCCTTCAATGACAGTTGAGAAAACGGGAAATCGATTTCGGGGCGTGCTCGATCCGGCAGGTTCTGACGCACGTCTCCTGCTACTCCGGCGATGGCCATTTTTGGTGGGCCGACAAATGCCTGCGCGACTGGATCCTGCCCGTGGGTGAGGAACTCTTTGACCCACGCCTGATTGACCATTACGACCGGCTGCGATGAGGGCGTGTCAAGCGAAGAGAAGTTGCGACCGCGCACAATTGGAAAGCCAAGCGCGTCATAATAGCCGGCGGTGACGCTTCTGCTCTCGGCATTGCGTTCGTAGCCCGGAGGGTCGGGAGGCTCGCCCACAATTTGCTGCGAGGTACCCGATCCAAAGCCAAGGACCGGAGGCTGGTCGATGATGCCAGCCGCGGCGACGCCGGGAATCGCACGAACGGATTCTTCGATCGGCGTGAAGAGGGCTTGGACATAATCGCGTCCCTTGTAGTCTCCCGCAGGAATGTTGATCGAGAGCATCAGGAGGTTCCGAGGCTGGAATCCAAAATCGACTCTCAGCATACGCCGTACAGTAAGAAGGAGAAGGCCTGAAAAGATGACCAGCACGAGGGACAGAGCGATCTGTGTTGCGACGAAGCCCGCGCGCAGCCGATGCTCTCGCCGCGATGTTCCGGCAGACACGCCCGCTTTGAGGGTGCGGTTGGGATCGGACTTGGAAGAGCGCCAGGCAGGCAACAGCCCCGCGGCAATGCTCGAGATCAAGCCGGCGAGCAACGCTGCCATGACGATCGTGAAGTTGAGAGTCACATTGGCGCCGCGCATGAATGCGTGAAGCAGGAAGGCTTTCAGCGCGGCGAGCAGACCGGCAGCGAGCAACAGTCCCGCGCCGCCTCCAATCAGGCCAAGCAGCGCGTTCTCAATGAGAAGCTGGCGGATCAAAGTGCCACGAGCCGCGCCGATGGCGATACGGAGAGCCATTTCACGCTGGCGGGAAACGCCTCGCGCGAGCAGCAGTCCGGCAACGTTGATGCAGGCGACGAGGAGGACAGCGAGAACCGCTCCCAGCATGAACCATGCCTCGGCCAATTCGTTTTCGCCGTGAAGCGCCTGAGCAATCGGGATCAGATGCGCCGTTTGCCCGCTGTTAGTCTCCGGCTGCTGGCGTCCCAACTGGTTGAGGACTGTGTTCATGTCTGCTTCGGCTTGCTGCACAGATACGCCGGGTTTCAGCAGGCCGATTGTCTGGGCCCAGCGATCTCTCCACGATCCGAGCCAGTTGGGCCTGACATGCATGGGAATGTAGACGAGGTTGGACTGATTGAGCGGGAATCGAAAACCCGCCGGCATCACCCCGATCACCTCATAGGGTCTGCCGTCGAGATTCGTAGTCCTTCCGACAATGTCTCGGTCCGCGTGAAAGGTCTGGCGCCAAATCTCATAGCCGAGGACGACGACGTTGTTCCTTCCATCGGTGTCTTCTCCAGGAAGGAACGTTCGCCCGAGCATTGGCCTCACGCCGAACACGTCGAAGAAGTTGTCGGTGCCTTGCGTGACGTGGACAAACTGTGCCTGGTCCCCTGCTTTGAGCGTCATGCCCCAATAGGGAGCGTAGCCAGCAAAGGTCTGGAGAGATGTGTTCAGCTTGCGCACGGCAAGGTATCCGGGCCACGAAGTCACCTGCCAGAAATCCGACGCCGAGTGGGTCTTCACTTCGACGATGCGATCGCGATTTGCATAGAGAAGCGGCCGCAAGACAACCGCATCGATCACGCTGAACATCGCTGCAGTAGCGCCGATGCCGACAGCGAGCGTGAGAATGGCGGTAAACGCAAAACCGGGCGAGCGCAGAAGCTGACGAAAGGCAAAACGCAGGTCACGAGCAAACCGCTCCAAGCGGGGAAATCCGCGCTCAGTGCGATATGTTTCGCGAGTTTGAGCAACGCCGCCGAAGGCCCTTAGTGCGGCGGTTCGCGCCTCGGGCGGCGACATTCCTTTTCGGATGTTCTCGGCGGTTGCAAGCTCGATATGCGCGCCGAACTCATCCTCGAGGTCGCCATCGAGGCTGCGGCCGCGAAAATGCGCTGTAAGTCGACTGAGAAGCGTACGAATCCAATCCATTCGAGGCTCCTATTCAATTCGCAGCGCCCACATGGGGTCGATTGAGGCTGCCCGGTGTGCAGGAATGAAGGCTGCAAGTGCCGCAGCTATAGCGATCAGGCAGATGCTGCCTCCAATTGCGAGCGGGTCCATCACCGGCGTCTGGTAGAGCAGGCTGCGCACCCACCGCATCGCAAGCACCGCAAACGCGAGACCAGCGCCGCATCCGAGAAGAATGGGATACGCCGCCTGACGCAGGACCAAGTTGATCAGCGCGGCTTTGTCGGAGCCCAGCGCGATGCGAATGCCGAACTCCTGGCGGCGCAGCGAGACCGAGTAGGCCAGTACGCCATATACACCGAGCAGAGCCAGCAGCAGCGCTGCAGCACCGAAGCTGGTGAGCACGATGGCCTGAAAGCGCTCAGTGGCTGCAGAGTCGCTGACCTGGTCGTCCATCGATTTCAGGATTGGAATTGCGACTAGGGGATCGATTTGCCAAAGGGCGCGGCGAATTTCGGGGATCAGTGCATTGGCGGGCTGGGAACTGCGCACCAGAAACGACAGCGTCCACGGAGTGAAGGCCCAGTAGGGCATGTAGACCATCGCTGCGTCGTCCTTGAGTCCGTTGATGCGGGCATCCGCGACGACTCCGACAATTGTGATCGGATGTTTGTCGTCGGGAACGATGTCGCTTATCGTATGCCCGATGGGGTTTTCACCGGGAAAGCTCTCGCGTGCCGTGCGCTCGGAAATCAGCGCCACATGGGGGTTAGCGCGGTCGGCGAGGGTGAAGTTGCGCCCAGCTACAAGCGAACCATGCATGGTCGGCAGATAGTCGGGATCGATCCAGCGCACGTTGATCATCGGCTCTGTGCCGGCAGGTACCGGATGGTCGGGGCGGACGAGGTTGTCGACCCATGTTTCTCCGGTGAGAGGGGCCACACTGGTGATGCCCACCGATTGCGCACCGGGTAATTGGCGAAGCGCTGAAAACGCGCGATCGATAAAAGACAGCTTCACCGTTTTGAAATCGGGGCGTGTGTCGCCATATTGCGGCGAGAACAGGTCCACCTGCGCCAGAGTGACATGGCTGGTATCGAAGCCGCGGTTTTGATTCATCAGATGCGCGAAGCTTCGCAGCGTGAGCGAAGTGATGATAAGCAAAACTACGGTGCAGGCTACTTGAGCGGCTACCATGATGCTTCGCGTGCGGTTGCCTTCCTGGGTGTTCGCTGTTCGTGGGGAGTTGCTCTGGAGCGCCGACTGGGGATGAACACGAAGAGATCGCAATGCCGGTAGAATTCCGAAGGCAATGGCTGCAAGGATCGAGATTCCGGCGGCGAACAACAGGACAGGCGTGTTGACGTGCACCTCATCCAAGCGCGGAACTGTAGCGGGCACCAGCGCAATGAAGAGCTTTACTCCGGCAAACGCGAGGGCCGCACCTGCCGCACCTCCGGTTACTGCCAGAAGCAGGCTTTCAGTGAAGCGCGACCTGACGAGCTGCGTCCGGCTGGCACCGAGCGCAGCGCGGACGGCGGTCTCGCGTTCCGCATTGACGGCGCGCGCCAGTTGCAGATTGGCGAGGTTGACACATGCTATCAACAGCACCGCGCCGACTGCGGCAAACATCAGCCACAACGCACCGCTGATGCCGGACGCCACATCCTTTGTCAGTGGCGTGAGGGAGATGCCGAAATGGAGAGGGAGATGTGCCGAGAGGGTGTAGGCATTCTGGAGACCCTCCAACTCGGCGTTTGCCTGGGCCAGCGTCACACCAGGTTTGAGGCGGGCAATTGCCTTGTAGTTGAAATTGCCCATGTCGGCTTTCAGGTCGCGGTCGCTGGGCACCAAGGCCTGAAACAGCATGGCGTTACGTGAAGGCTCCTGGAAAGCGATCTTGTGGGCCAGGGCGATCTGGGGAAACCGCAACCCCGGCGGCAGGACACCAATAACGGTCTCCGGCGAACCACCCACCTGAAGTGTCTGACCAACTACCTTGGGATCGCCTGCAAACAGAGTCTGCCAGCCTTCGTAGCTCAACATCAAAACTGCGGGTGTACCCTGCCGTGCATCAGCTTCCACGAATCCGCGGCCCAACATGGGCTGTACGCCCAACATTGGGAACAGGTTTGGTGAGGAAGATATCGTTCCGACAATGTGCGGGTGCTCGCCATTCGGAGAGACGCTGGCGCCGCTCTGGAAGAAGATGGCGACATCCTCGATGGTCGTCGCGGTGTTCTTGAGGCGCTGCACGTGGCGGTAGTTGTCGGGGGTCGCAGTTCGTCCGGTGTTGTCCTGCACGGTTTCGCGCAACACGACGAGACGCCCCGGATCGCGGAAGGCAAACGGCTTCAGCAGGACCACGTCGACCACACTGAAGACAGACGTTACCGCGCCGATTCCCAAGGCCAGGGTGAGGATCGCAGTGAGGGTAAAACCTGGAGCTTTGCGAAGGCCGCGCAGGGCGACGCGGAGGTCACGCACAAGATGCTCGAGCCACGGCATTCCACGTTGAGCGCGGTAAGCCTCGCGCGCCTGCGATATGCCGCCAAATGCGCGCAAGGCAGAGATGCGTGCTTGATCCGCGGTCATCCCGGCCTTCTGGTTTTCAGCGATCGCCAGATCAATGTGCGCGCGCAATTCTTCCTCAAGGTCGGAATCAAGCTTTCTACCGTGAAAGAGCGCCACGCAGCGACTCAGCAGGGCACGAATCCAGTCCATAGCGCGCTCCTAATTCGACGGTGCCAGGAAACGCGCCATGGTCGAGGCCACGCGTTCCCAGTTTTCGGTTTCTTCCGCGATTTTTTTTCGCCCGATGCGGCTTAGCGAATAGAACTTGGCGCGGCGATTGGTTTCAGAGAGGCCCCACTCTGACTTGATCCACCCACGCTGCTCCAGCCGAAGGAGGGCAGGATAAATGGTGCCCTGGTTCAGGACAATGGAATCATCACTGACTTGCTCGATGCGTCGCGCAATTCCATAGCCGTGGAGCGGGCCCATGGCTTCAAGGGTCTTCAGCACCATCAGGTCGAGCGTGCCTTGCAGAACGTCGGGTTTGTTTTCGCCCATCTCGTCTCCTGTTGAGATTCAACATATACGCGCAGTATAGTCAGAATGTCAACAGGGGAAGGTCCGATGGCCTGGGAGGATGTTTTTCAGGTGGTGCTGGTGATGTGGTGCGTGATATGCCGTTTTCGCCATCTCCAGAGGAGCCATCCGAGCAGCAGAAGGGCGGCGACAATGAAGTAAACGAGGTGAGAGGCGGTCCACAGAACGATACGAATCACGCGTCCCATGCGTTCTGCGCGGCGGACCGATGCAGCGGGAAGAACCACTGACTGAGTCCAGTCCATAGTCTCGAGTCGCGGCAGAAAGCCCTGGCGAACACAACCCTCGAGATCGTAGACGCCAATGGTGTTGGTGTAATGGCTTGCAACGATCAGGTCGCGCGAGAATTCGTCCCAATCCAGCGGCCCCGAATCTTTCCCCGCGGGCGTATCGCCATCGGTGACGCCGATGCTGATGGCTTGTGCATCCCTCCCCAGCGACCAAATCATGCCCGGTCCAACCGGCCGAGCGAAACTTGTGTAGAGCATCAGGTATTCTTCATTGCCCCGCACGTCTACTGATCCCAGCAGCCGGTCAATCACGGTGGAATGCACGCTGCGCTCCGCAGGAAGATACGGCATTTGATATGTCTGAACAATGTACCCGCGCGATTGAAGTTCGGCAATGACGGTTGTATAGGCGTGCCTGGCATTCGCGATGCGGCTGCCGTTAATGCTTCGGAGCAGCAGCGTTCTAAACATGCGCCATCGATGCGTCCTTAATTGCGCGAGCTCACTGAAATTCGGCTCAATGTCGAGTCCGACGGCGGCCCACCGCAATCCATTTGCCTGGGTCCATTTTTCGAATTGGTTTATGCGTGCGGCAGCCTGGGGAGCGGTGTCTGCATTGAGATAGATCCCCTCACTTTTGTCTAGTTCGATCCAGGCGATGACTGGGATGCCTTCAGAATTCAGGCGGCGCGCGGTGGCAACCCGTTCTGGCGCGAAGTCGGCAATGGGAATCGCCACCTGCGCATGTAGATCCTTGAGCGAGGCAATCACGCCTGGATCATCAAAGAGCGCCTGCATATCATTTAAACCGTGTTCACAACACGCAAATCCGATCTGGGGGCGGACCCCGGATCCCTGCACGCGGATTCCCGCAGGAACGTCGCCTGTAACGAAAACCGATTCGATGGAGGCGGTCCCAGTTTCGCCGAGCAGGTAAAGACCGCAGAAAATCGCAATCAGCCTTGAGAATGGGTGCATTGCAGGGCTCCCATACATGTCAACGATAGCTCACGACTGGGGCAGAGTGCGATCTGCCGCCGTACTGGGTCGCGCTAGCTTTTTCGGTTCCTTGGGCGCGTCGTGACCGGCTAAAATTCTTCTATGACCGACCGCATGGCCCTTCCCCTCGCCCAGGCAGACCCCGAAATTGCCGCCGCCATTGACCACGAAGCTCTTCGCCAGCATGAGGGGCTCGAAATGATTGCCAGCGAAAACTTCGTCTCCGAAGCCGTGCTGGAAGCAGCCGGTTCGGTGTTCACGAACAAGTATGCCGAGGGTTATCCGGGACGCCGCTACTATGGGGGATGCGAGTTCACCGACGTAGTGGAGAATCTCGCCCGCGATCGCGCGAAGCGAATCTTTTCGGCTGAGTTTGCCAACGTGCAGCCGCACTCGGGCTCACAGGCCAATGCGGCCGCATACATGGCGGTGCTGCAGCCCGGCGATACCATCCTAGGGCTCGATCTTGCGCACGGCGGGCACCTGACGCATGGTCACAAACTCAGCTTCAGCGGCAAACTCTATCGCACCACGTTCTACACCGTGCGCCGGGATACCGAGGTGATTGACTACGATGAGTTGGAGTCGATCGCGGTATGCGAGAAGCCCAAGGCAATCATCGGCGGGGCCAGCGCGTATCCGCGGCTATGGGATTTCGCGCGCATGCGGCAGATCGCAGACAAGGTTGGCGCAGTCTATATCTTCGATATGGCGCACATCGCCGGCCTGGTTGCGGGCGGATCGCACCCATCGCCGGTGCCTCATGCACATATCACGACGACCACTACACACAAGACTCTTCGCGGGCCTCGCGCTGGAATGATCGTGTGCGGCAAGAACTACCAGGTCGGCGAAAAGGCGGAGCAGAACATCGGCAAGGCCATCGATATGGCCGTATTCCCTGGCCAGCAGGGTGGACCGCTGGTGCATATTATTGCCGCCAAGGCGGTTGCCTTCGGCGAAGTGCTGAGGCCGGATTTTAGCGCCTACGCTACGCAGGTCGTTTCCAATGCGAAAGCGCTCGCGGCGGGAATTCAGGACGCCGGGTATCGCCTCGTCTCCGGCGGTACCGACAACCACCTGATGCTGGTCGATGTTTTCCAGAAGGGAATCCTTGGCTCTGAAGCTGAGGCAGCCCTTGGCAAGGCCGGCATCACCGTCAACAAGAACGCGATTCCTTACGACGTCAATCCCCCGCTTAAGCCTTCCGGTATTCGCATCGGCACTCCGGCGCTGACCACGCGCGGAATGAAAGAGAGCGAGATGCGGATCATCGCGATCTGGATCGCCAAGGCTCTGGAAAAACGCAATGACGATGCGGCCCTGGAACGCATTCGCGGCGAAGTCGCCGAGCTGGCATACAAGTTCCCGCTTTACGCCTGGCGTCGCAGTCCGGCGGCGGTTGTCGCATAACGTTTCGAGTTATGAGATTCCGGTTCTGAATACGTGGTGGGAAGGCCCAGAGTAGAAGCACGCTCTGATGTGAACGCTTCGTTCCGTGGCGGAGTTCGGACGCTTCTCCGGGGCTTGGGGCTTCTTTACCGTCGCTTCCCAGGGGCTTCGTCCGCGGTGGCGGACTGCACCCTGGGCTATTTCGTTGCTCCCTGCGGGAGCATTCGTGCCGGAGACTATGTTCCTCATCTTTAGTGGGGCTTCTTACCACCTTAGGTGGGCGAATTGGCCCATGGATACTTAGGATGATGTCCGCACTGTGACACATTCCACGCTTCGCTCAATAAATGTCACCAAGCTTCGAGGGACTCAAAGGGCGATCATTGGTTGCCCTTTTTCATTGCAATGTTCAACCTGATTTGGTCGAATGATCTCGCTTGTTCGCCGGGGTTTAGGAGGCACATACAACTCGGACGAACAAGTGGGGTTTGTATAAGAGTGAGTTGAAAGATGACGTGAACTGGAGCAGCGAGGAACGTAGTTGTAGCTTCAGCGGGCAGAAAGACAACGGAGGTTACCATGCGAGCAGTAAAGTATGTTTTGAGCGCGTTGCTCGCCGTGAGTTTACCGGCACTTGCACAACAGCATCCCCAACCCCACGGACGTCCGATTCCGCCGCCCCCGACGCGCGGTCCGGCTCCGTCTCACGCTGCACCGAGGGCCAATCCGGTGCACCATACGGATAACGTGAATCAGCCGGAACCGCAGCGGAATCAGCCGGCCCAGCAGCGGAAGTTCAACGATAAGCCTGGTCATCCGAATGTTCCCCATGTCGATCCGGGCAATCGCTGGGTGGGTCACGATACCGGTCGCGATGATGCGAACTTTCATCTCGACCATCCCTGGGAGCATGGTCGCTTTACCGGTGGTTTTGGTCCTTCCCACCGCTGGCGCCTTGCCGGTGGCGGCCCGAACCGCTTCTGGTTCAACGGCTGGTATTGGAATGTTGCACCTGCCGAGTTTGCTTTCTGCTCGGATTGGGATTGGAGCAGCGATGATATTGTGATTTACGACGATCCCGACCATGTCGGCTGGTACCTCGCCTACAATGTGCGCCTGGGAACTTATGTGCACGTGATGTATCTGGGTCCTCAATAATCTTCAGGGTAAGTGGAATCAACCGTGGGACAGGCTTAGAACCTGTCCCGTTTCTTTGCCTTCTTATAGTTCCTTGAAACTTATCGCCCACCAAGGGCAGAGAAGATGCTTTCCGATCCAATCTCAAGTGTCAGAGTGCAGGTAGCGCAGACGGGCTGGATTGCATACGTGTAAGTTCTAAGTTGACACTGCATCCATCGAGTCTGTGATTTATTCTCTCTCTATGTCGATTGAAACGATCCTTGCCGAAATAGATGCGGAGATTGCAAGACTAACCCAGGTCCGCTCTCTGCTAGCCGGTTCTCGCAACGTCAGCACGCCGGGAACCCGAAGCAAAACTAGCCCGGCCAGTAAGTCGAGGAGAAAACGCGTACTGAGTGCCGATGCGCGCAAACGCATTGCGGACGCGCAACGGAAGCGGTGGGCAGCTCAGAAGGCCAAAGCGAAGAAGGACTGATTCGCGCTGGCCGGCAGCGTGATGCGCACGATCTGAGCAGTGATACTTCGCTTCACCAGGTTTCAACAGCAAGGACATTGGGCGGTCCGGAATGGCCTTCGATGACCTGTGTCTCAATCACGGCTTCCATGTTCATCTTTTCCCAGTTGGCAGGAGCCTTGGCCAGCAATGAGTTGAGATAGACAGGGTTGTAAAGAATCTCCCCCGCGGCTTCGGTGCCTTCTTCTGAAATGCCGGCCGCAATGATCACCGGTTGGCCGGTTGTATTGTCGTGAATGCGCGCCACGATGGCGTAGTCTCGCGACAGCTTCTGGTAGGGAAGATCCCAGGCGGTGGCCAACGAGCTCTTGTCGCTGCTCTTGCGGTCAACGAGCAGGGCTTCGCCGTTCTTCGATTCGAAGCCGAAACGCAGCCTTTGCGTCACGCGCAAGGTCCAGATGTTGTCGAATGCGCCGATCAGCACAATCGGCCCCTCCCGGAGCTGCGCGAAGCTCGCCTCAGAGGCGGGCAGAATGCGGAAAGCCTTGTGACGACCCTCCAGCGCCGCGGCCGTTCGGGTGAGTGTTGTTACGTCGGCCAGCGCAAAAAGGCCCGCCATATGCAAACGGACATAGAGCTGCTGCGGCTCTGCAGGAGAGTTTACCGGCGCCTCGAACGAGTTGATGGAGTCCATATCAATGTTCTTGGCCGGTTCGCCAAGGCAGAACGTCGTTGTGTTCGGACTGGAGATGAAGGGTTCCCAAAAGCGATCGATATTGGTGGGCGAATCCGGCTGGGGTGGGGGATGGATTTGTAAGCCTGCAAAAACTCCGACTGCGCATCCGACGATGAGGAAACTGGCAGCAAGTGTCCACCACCAGAAGCGCGAAGGCTTCTCCGGTTCTGGTGAGACCACGGCCGTGGGTAGCAAGAGCGGAGAGAAGATGGCCGACGTATCCGGGTCTGCCATCTCCGGCGCAGACTCGACAACCGGTTCCGGCGGTCGAAACATCGGCACGTACGATCCCACCGGCAGCTCGATTACCAGTTCACCCGAATGCGACGCGTCGTAATAGTACAGTCCCAGGCGCTTCCGCACCTCGCCGGCCGTGATTCGGACAATCGGGTCGGCATTGGCGTCGTAAGTGGGCACGCGGCCGAAGACTTCGATGCCGATGCTGCGCTCTTTCAGGTCGGAGGCATTGCCGAGCAGCGTCTGCTCTACCGCGTAAGCCAACAGTGCCGGGTACCGCTTGCTGTTCGCGAACAAGGGATGCCCTAACAGCCGTTCCAGCTGTTCGCGAATGGTCGCAGGATCCGAGGCTAGCCCGACCTGCTCCACGTCCTGAATGAATTTGGGTGCCAGCGGCATCCGGAACTCCTCGAGCGACTCTAAGCCCACGCAGGGCAAATGCTCGCCGTCCATCGAGTTGCGCTTCGGGAACCGTGACGGATACCCGCGAAGATTCTCTACCGACTGCGAGTTTCAAAAAAGCAACACAGGCAGATGTTTGACCTCATCTTCGCCATCAAGAACCCAAGCGTACTCGGTGGAAAAGAGGGTCATATTGGTTTCTGGATTGCCTGCACTGCGTATGATACGTCCCCCAAATCTGGTTGTCCAGAAGTGATTAAAGGCTGCTTTTCCAGCTGGTTATGTTTCCAGACTGGCAGCCGCTACCCGATGGAACGTGTCGGCGACTTTCAATTCTGCATATAGTGAAATTCGGTCCAGGAGATGTGCCGGAAGTGTGTCACACCTTTGGCGCGTTTTCTTGTGATTGCGGCTCCTCGCCCCTCCGGTTACCAGACCTGGCATGATCCAGGCAGGACTAATCGGGGGGCGCTTTTTTTGTAGGGAACCTCTCGATGTTGCGCACATTGCGACGCCCGTCTTTCTGCAAATTCGACCCGCCTTTGCCATTCTCAGTACCATTGAACCCAACTCACTTGTTCTTCAACCACGTCGGCCTTATCGGCCTAGCGGAGGATTCTGTCCACTGATGAAAAACTCATTCTGTTTGAGAGCCATCTTTTTGTGCTGTTTGTGTGTATTTCCCTTTGCCGGTTTGGTGGGACAGTCCACAGCCATGTCGGCCGACGAGGTCCATCGCCGTGCCGAAGAACTGTTGAAACAGATGAGCGTGGACGAAAAGATCGGCCAGATGAACCAAGCCTCCGGGGTCGTTATGCCGTTCCTGGGCAGCCAGAAGCCCGACAACCTCATTGTCGAGGGCAAAGTCGGGTCGATCCTGTGGCTGATCAACGTGAAAGAGATCAACCGGCTGCAGCATCTCGCTGTCGACAAGTCGCGCCTTCACATTCCTATCCTGTTCGCATACGACGTGATCCATGGCTATCGCACGGTCTTTCCCATCCCGCTGGGAATGGCGGCCTCCTGGGATCCAAGCGTCGAGCAAGCGGCCCAGCACCTCGCCGCACAGGATGCCCGGGCAGCCGGGATCCTCTGGACCTTCACACCGATGGTGGATATTGCGCGGGATTCGCGATGGGGCCGGGTCGTCGAGGGCGCCGGTGAAGATCCATATCTTGGCGCAGCGATGGCGCGCGCACAGGTGCTCGGCTTTCAGGGCGACTCCATTGGTCCGGAGAGCGTGCTTGCGTGCGTGAAGCACTTCGCCGGTTATGGCGCTGCCGACGGTGGGCGCGACTACGACTCTTCCTATGTCCCTGAAGAGCTGATGCGCAATGTGTATCTGGTCCCGTTCCACGCCGCGGAAGAGGCTGGAGCCGCGACCTTCATGAGCGCTTACATGGATCTGAACGACGTCCCCGCGACCGGAAACCGCTGGCTGCTCACGGACGTGCTTCGCAAGGAATGGGGATTCAAAGGCTTTGTTGTCTCGGATGCATTTGCCGTTGGGAATCTTCAGACGCATGGTTTTGCGAAGGATCCGGCCGATGCTGCGGACAGGGCCGTGAGTGCTGGACTCGACATGGATATGGCCAGCGGAACCTATACGCAGCACCTGGCGAAGCTGGTGGCGGGAGGGAAGGTTACCGAAGCGCAACTCGATGCGTCAGTTCTTCCCATCCTCGAAGCGAAGTACCGGCTGGGGCTGTTCAATCACCCTTATGTGGAGGAAGCGAAAGTCGAGGAGACCCTGAACAGGCCGGAGGGGCGTGAACTGGAACGCAAAGTGGCTGCGCGGTCGATGGTGCTGTTGAAGAACGCGAATCATACTCTCCCGCTGAGCAAAGATCTGAAGAAGATTGCAGTCGTCGGCGCGCTTGCCGATTCGCCTCGCGACATTGAAGGCGGCTGGACAGTGGAGAGTCTCTTCGGTGGCCCGGGAAAGAGCCATCCTGTGACCGTCCTCGCCGGACTGAAAGGCAAGCTCGGTGCGGGAGTGGAAATCAACTACGTTCCCGGACCCATGCCTGCGCGAGTCTTCCCGTCGCTGTTCGACCAGATTGCTGGCACCAAACCGCAACCGCCGCCCACTGAGGCCCAGGTTGCCGAAAGTCTGGGGAGAGTCAAGGCAGCCGCAACCGACGCCGATGTCGTGATCGCAGTACTCGGCGAGACATCGAGCATGAGCGGCGAATCTGCTTCAAGGGCTTCGATGGAGTTACCCGGAATCCAGGAACAAATGCTTGAGGCAGTTGCTTCCGCCGGCAAGCCGGTAGTGCTGGTTCTCGAAAACGGGCGCCCGCTCGACATTCGCTGGGCGGCGCAACATGTGCCCGCCATCCTCGAATCGTGGTATTCCGGAACCGAAGGCGGAAACGCGGTTGCCGATGTGCTGTTTGGCGATGTGAATCCGGGTGGAAAGTTACCGATCAGCTGGGCGCGCGCTGCCGGCGAAGAGCCGCTCTATTACGACCACAATCTTACCCATGAACCCGAAGACCGGCCCAACTTTACTTCGCGTTATTGGGATATTTCGAGCAAGCCGCTCTATCCGTTCGGCTATGGCCTGAGTTACACCACTTTCAAGTTCGACAACCTGCGCCTGAGCAAGACGAGCATTAAGCCGGGCGAAGCCACCGAGGTCGAAGTCGATGTCACGAATACGGGTAGCACTGCGGGGGATGCCGTGGCGCAGATCTACATTCATCAGCGCTGGGGGTCGGCATCGCGTCCTGTTCGGCAGCTCAAAGGCTTCGAGCGCGTGGCGATCAAACCAGGTGTGACGAAAACACTCCGGTTCCCACTGGGCAAGGATGAACTGGAGTTCTGGAGTCCGCAGGCAAAGGAATGGGTAGTTGAGCCAAGTATGTTCGACGTGTGGGCGGGAGAAGACTCAACGGCGAGCCTTCACGCGGAACTCAACGTGACCGAATAAACCTGCATAAACCAAAGGGCCGGGATGCAACCGCACGCCCCGGCCCTTCTTTGCTGCGCCGGGAAAATCCTGTTCTAAACCGAGAGCAGCCGGCCGAAGAAGCTGCGATACCGCCGCAGCGCCTGGCGAAGCTCTTCCGTTGATACGCTGTCTCCGCGATCCCACTGGCCTTCGAGGCGCGAGCGTTCGTCTGCGAATATCTCGGCGAGACGTTTCATAGCACCGGCCACCAGGGCATCAGCTCGCTCAACTGCCTGGCGAGGCTCATCTACGAATCCCACCTGGATCGAGTCCCACTGGGATCGCAGATTTCTGGTTTCGTCCTGAGAGAACAGCGCGGTCCGTTCTTCCGTCTCGCTTGTCTTCGCCGCATCGGCTGTCATGCGGGTGTTCGCGGTTTCATCACGATCGTGTCCATCGAGATGCTCATCTTCTTCGTAGGTCTGCTGCTCATCTGCATGGGCCAGCGCCGCGGTCGAGAGCCCAGGGTTGCTGGCGAACCCAGGGTTGCTTGCGAACTCATCTCTTCTAATCTCTGCCATATGTATTTCCTCCAATGAATGAACCGCACTTTGCGGCATCGCGAATCGTTCAAAATATCCAACGTTCGTTGCCGGCATTTCTACGGGCCACGCAAGAATTGTTGTCAGCAGGTTCAGATGAGTCCCGGCTGCAAAGGTTGCCCGATCGAAGCGCGGGTGTTCGCAGATCGTGACTGGACAAGCGTTTCATCCAGACTGCACAAAAAAGGCTGCGAAGAGATTCTCAAAGGGGCTGGATCTCGCGAGCAGAAGTCCGCGACGTGTATTCGAAATATCGGCCTCGATCGGCACGACTAAACAGGTTGCGGAGAACCGGAGAACGTCGGGCGAATCAGGAAGAGAACATCCCACAGGGGCTAAAGCCTACGTTAATTTTGCATGGCTTTGCGGCACGACTGAAGTCATGCCCTTTCAAAACGGTGACAATGCCGCTATTTGGCGTCGATGAAGGGAACAAAGGCCGCCAGGAACTCCTTCGGTTTCTCAATCGAGGGCGCGTGTCCACACTCAGGAATAATGGTCAGCTTTGCGCCGGGAATACCCGCAGCGTAGGTGCGTCCCTGCTCGAGTGGCACGAGTTCGTCATTGCCGCCCCAGATCACGAGTGTCGGAATTGTAATGATGCGGATGCGGTCTTTCACTCCCTCGATCGCTATTTTGGGGCTGCTCCAAATGGAGCGTTCGGTGAACCCGTCGTTGGCCTTCATCTTCATCGCCCACGACTCACGAACGACGTCCTCAGTCACGCGTGACTTGTCGTGAAATACGATCGCGACTCCATCAGCATCGGCAAACGTGCCTGCGATTGGAATGGGCATCGCTCTGCTACCGAAGTGTTCCGTTGACATTCCGGCAGCGTCTTCCAGGACCAGGCGCTTCGGTTTCGGAAGCGCGTCCGGCCCAGAGTTCGCCGGCGCCAGAGACTCTATCGTGTATAGCGCGGAGATCCATCCGCCAAGTGACTCGCCGGCCAACGCGAACTCGTGAATGCGAAGCGTGCGCAGGAACTCCCCTAGAAAATCAACATAGGTTTGGATGGAGTAGTCGATGAAGGGCTTGTCGGATGCGCCGAAGCCGATCTGGTCGAGCGCGATCACGCGATGATGGGCGGCGAGCGGCGTGAGCACATTGCCCCAGTCGAAACGCGCTTCGCTGCCGAATCCGTGAACCAGCACGAGCACCGGGCCTGAGCCCATGTCGTAGTACATGATCTTCTGTCCGTACACGGCGACACTGCGCTTGGCAGGAAGTCGCGACTCCGGGGTGAGCAACGATGTCGGGCTTTGCGCGCCGAGGGGCACAACAAATAGCGCGAGGAGCAGAAAAAACAGAGCAGATCGTTTCATGGCGAGAACGTCCTCTTGTGGGAAATCGAAAGAATCGTAGCACTTCGCGGAGATGGACCCACTTGCGGACCCACAAGGCCAGGGCCATTTCCCGGACCTTTGTCCCATGCCCTTGGTAATACCCTGGGTGCCATAAATCACATGACATTTCGAAAAACAGGCACACCATGGGAACAACACACCACACTTCTATGAAGACCTTGTTTCGCTTGTTGACTGGTTGCCTCGTTGTCTGTTCGCTCACGTGCGGAGC
Source organism: Occallatibacter sp. (assembly GCA_036495975.1). Classification (GTDB taxonomy): domain Bacteria; phylum Acidobacteriota; class Terriglobia; order Terriglobales; family Acidobacteriaceae; genus Telmatobacter. The sequence continues at coordinate 246,870 of DASXLY010000227.1, forward strand.
GCAGGATCTTCGCTCGCGCATGGAGCAGATGAAGACGGCATACACCGCCTCCGGCAGCATCGTCGCGATCGACGGTCAGACGCTCATCATCGAACCGAACATGCCCGGTCCGGTGTGTGCTTTGCCGCGCGAAGAAGACGGCAAAACCACTTGGTACCGCTACGCTTTTCCGCTGGCGTCCATTACGGTTCCGCTGACCGAAGTGGATGAGAGTATCGTCAGCGAAGATCGCGTCTACACCAGTCCCGAGGCCGCGAAGGCTTACAAGCCCGGCGACAAGGGCGAAACCACCATGGTGGTTATCGTTGGCATGCCAGGCAGGAAGTTTCGCGCCCTCATCTACGACCGCGACAAGCTCGCGCAGCTTGGTCCCGGGCCGCACAATAGCTCCCAATACGGCCAGGTGCAGGATCAGGTTGAAGCGTTTGGATTGATCTTTGCCGACAATGCCGCGGCCCATGACTTCATCGCCGCGCTCAAGAATGCCGTGATGATGGCCAAGACGCAGGCCATGGTGAGATAGCTGAACAGAAAGACACCCTTACCCGTCGGGACGAAAATCGCCGGCTAACCTGGATGGCTGACCTGGATTGGTTTCCCACACAAGCCGCAAACAACGCGGCTTGGATGGGGCACCCCAGATCGTGCGGGTGACCGGAAATTCTCACGGCAGGTTCCTCTTACGGCAATTCCCGAACCCAGATATTTCTGAAGCTCATTGGCTCGCTCTTATCTCCGTGCGCCTGCAGCTTGATCGGGGCCGTATCGTACTTCTTGTAAAACGGCTTGCCGATAAAGAGTGTCTGGCCCTTCAACTCGAAATGGTTCTGCACCAGGATTCCGTTGAAGAAAACCGTGACGTATGCCGGCGTCTTCAGCGATCCATCGTCGTTGAACCGCGGCGCCGTCCACGCCACGTCATAGGTCTGCCACTCGCCGGGCTTGCGGCTTGCATTCACCAGCGGAATGCTCTCCTTGTAGATGCTGCCCGCCATCCCGTTCACATAGGTCGGGTTGTTATACCCATCCAGTACCTGCAACTCGTAACCGTCATCTCCCGGACCGGTGGACGCGAGAAAGACGCCGCTGTTGCCGCGGCCCTGCCCGGTGCCACTGATGCTTGCCGGGATCTTGTATTCGACGTGGAGCTGGTAATCCTGGAAGCGCTTTTTGGTTTCGATGCTGCCGCCGGTCTTGTTCACGGTCATCACGCCATCGTGGACATCCCACAACGCGGGCGCATGATCCTTTACGTTCACCCACTGGTCGACGTTCTTGCCGTCGAAGAGCACGATCGCGTCTGAGGGAGGCGCATTGCAGTCGGCGGCCGGAGTCACGACTTTCGGCACGGGCTGCCAGATCTCGGTGTCTTCCGGCTTTGGTTTCGCCTGCGAATCCGCGGCCTGCTGCGCGCTTAAGGGAAGAACCGCCAGAACAAGGGATGCAAAGAACAGGAGCTTCAAAGAGCGGGTGTGCATGACGTCGGGAAGTATACACCACCTGTTCTACGAGTTCGCATCAGCACTCCATTCCGAATCCCTCGTGAATGACGCACATGCTCAGCAGTGGCATCAGGATCTGGTCGTAGGTAGTGCGGGCGCCGGTATCCATCGTGTGGATGCGGTCCAGCATGTCGACGATTTTCTTCTGGTCGAAATACCCGATCGAGGCCATTATTTTTCCGCGCAGCGTGTCCTGTACGTATACATCGAAGGTCTGATCCGGATTCAGCGTTGCGGGAGGGCTCAGGAACGGATGTTTCTGGCGGCGGTAGACGGTATCGGTGATTACGTCGCGTACGGCCTCGCGCAGAACATATTTTTCTGTCATGCCTCGAATCTTCTGGTTTACCGGCTGGCGGCAAATGCACTCCACTACGTGGTGATCGAGGAACGGTACCCGGCCTTCTATGGAGTGCGCCATCTCCATGCGGTCGCCAAGCATGGTCAAGATATAGGTGGCGAGGACTGACTTGCCCCATAGATAGAGCGACTGGTTCAGCGCATCGCGGCCCTTCAGTTGGCCCGGCACATCAATATCCGACAGCAGCTGCAAATAGCTCTCGCGATGCCTGAACCGGCAGCTGAAATCTTCTCCCAGCAGCGGCTTCATCTTCACCGCGCGCGAAGAGAACGTCTCGAACCACGAAGGCACGTAGCCAAGAATGCGGCGCACCGCTTCGAGATCGCCCACGTCGCCATCGGGCAGGAGCAGGCCGCGCGAGACCGTGTTGTTTTCGTTGAGCCATGCCAGCAGCTGTTCGGTTTCAGCCTGATCCTGGCCCTCGCGGTTGTAGAGCAGCACGTCGCGGCGAAAGTGCGCATACCCGCCGAGAATCTCATCGGAGCCTTCGCCGGTGATCACGACCTTGTAGCCCGCGTCGCGCACTGCCTTGCTCAGCAGAAACTTTGCCACCCCGTGCGCGTTGACGCAGAATGATTCGGCCTGAAGGATCGCATCGGCAAAATTGACTGCGAGGTCGTGCTGGTTGATGGGGATGGTGTTGAACTCCGCCCCGGCCAGCGCGGCCATTTCTCTGGCAATCGGACCTTCATCGTAGGCTGCGTCGTCAAACGTCAACGTGAACGCGCGGATGGGCTCGGGATGATGCCGCGCGGCGAGTCCCAGCACCGAGCACGAATCGAGTCCGCCACTCAGGTACACACCTACCGGCACGTCGGCGCGCAGGCGAATTCTTACCGCCTCTTCCAACTCGTGCCGGAACTCTGCCGCATAGTCGGCGTCGCTCATCTTCGGTGCGGAGTCGCTGGCCAATGGATAGTTGAAATCCCAGTAACGGGTGATCTGAAAATGCTTCCCGGTCACAATCAGATAGTGACCTGGTGGAAGCATGTGCACCCCGTCGTAAAGGGTGCGCATCTGGTGTCCGCCGAAGGTGAATGACTGGTAGACACTTTCCTCATCCCAGCGCGCCGGAACGCCTGCAGCGAACAGCGCCTTTACTTCTGACGCGATATAGAGGATGTTGTTGTGCCATGCGTAGAACAGAGGTTTAATACCGAATCGGTCGCGCGCTGCAAACAAGGTCTGCTGCTTCTCATCCCAGATGACAAATGCAAACTCTCCGCGAAGCCGGTGCAGGCAGTGGGCGCCGACCTCTTCATAGAGGTGCAGAGCAATTTCGCTGTCTGACCGCGTGCGCAATCGATGTCCACGCGATTCGAGTTCACGCTGGATTGCTTCGTACTCATAAAACTCGCCGTTGGCGACGATGTGGGTGCGATCGTCTTCGCTGGGGATGGGCTGGTCGCCGGTGGCAAGATCGATGATGCTGAGCCGCGCATGCCCAAGGCCTACACGGTTGTCCCGGCTGATCCATTGGCGCTGGCCGTCGGGGCCACGGTGATAGAGCCTTTTTGTTGCACGTTCGAGGGTTGCCGGCGAAATGGGCTCCCGGCGCGAGTAGACGGCCACAATCCCGCACATGTCGCGAACTCCTTGCTGGTTCGATAGGGCCGACCGAAAAGACTCAGTTTTTGGAGGCGGGCAGCGTGAGAAGGATACGGTCTCGCGAATTGGCCGCGCAACCGAAATCTGGCGGGAACTCAATCGTGAAGGGAGGCGAGGTCCGAGACGGGCTTGAACGCTGGCGCAAACAAGAAAGCCCCCGCTTGATTGCGAGGGCTTCCCTGACTTTCTGGTTATCCCTAGTTGGCCCTGAGCGCCACCATGGGGTTGATGCGGGATGCCCGGAAAGCCGGGATATAGCCCGAGAACGCAGCAACCGCGAGAAGGGCCACCGCCATAGCTACGTAAGTGGCGGCATCCCATGGCGAGGTCTCGAACAGCAGCGAAGCGATCATCTTGGTTGCCACCAGAGAAGCACCTACGCCAATCGCGATGCCGATGAGTGCCAGCCGTAACGTACTGGTCATCACGTCGCGTCGCACCAGCGTCGCAGTGGCACCGAGCGCCATTCTGATTCCAATTTCCTGCGTTTTGCGGGTCACTGAATACGAGATGACGCCGTAAATTCCGAGCGCAGCCAAAAGCAACCCAAGCGCTGCGAATGCGACCACCAGCAGCATGAAGAACTGGCGTCCTGAAACCGCATGGCTCACCAGCATTCGAATCGGCTTGAATTCGGCTGCGGGCTGCTTGGGATTCATCTCACGCAGGGTCATCAGCACGCTTGTTGCCAACGAAGCCGGTTGAAGCGTCGTGCGCACTACCAGCTCCGCTCCAGCCGGACCCGCCTGGGCCATCGGGTAGTAAATCTGCCAGCCGGCATCTCCGTCGACGTTTTCTTCGTGAACATCATCGACGATGCCGACCACGTGAAGGTCGGCCCCTCCTCCGTTTCCAAGAGGCTTGCCCAGAACGTCGCCATCGGCCCATTTCCCATAGGCATCGAGGAATTTTGCGAAGCTTTTGTTGATCATGATCACGGGTTCGGTCTTGGTAGTGTCAGACCACGCAAAATCGCGACCGCGAATCGATGTGCCCATCGCACGCATATATCCTGGGCTGATTACATACACGAGAGGGCCGTCGATCTTGTTGGGCGGCTTTACGCCTTTCGGAAACGGGAGACCCCACGAGCGATTCTGTCCGAGGGGCAGGTAGTCGGTAAACCCGGCGGCCTTTACGCTGGGGAGTGCGCCCACGCGCAGCAGGATCTGCTGGAAGATGACTCCGCGCTTCTGGGCACCGAGCTCGCCGGTCTTGTCTCCCGGGACATTGTCGTCATAGGTCACCTTGATGGCGGCCGCGTGATCCGGCTGAAATCCGAGATCGACTTTCAGGACATTGACAAAGCTGCGAAGGAGCAGCCCTGCTCCGACGAGCAGCATGCAAGCGAGCGCGACCTCGGAGACCACTAGAATCGATCGGGTGCGCTCGTGCTTGCGGCTGGCGGTTGCTCCCGGTCCCGCGTCTTTCAAGGACTCATAGACATTTCCGCCGGCCATCCGCAGACCTGGAACGAGTCCAAAGACCGCAGCGGCAAACACTGCAATCACTACCGTCCACCCCAGCGCCGCACCATCAATGTGCAAGGTACTCAGCAGCGGCAATGCAATTGCGCCCTGATGTGCAAGCCACGAGACCAGCACTGCGGCCATCATCAGCCCCACAATCGCGCCCATCCCTGAGAGCACCAGGCTTTCGGTGAGCAACTGGCGCACAATCCGGCCGCGGCTGGCTCCCAGCGCCCCGCGCATCGCAAACTCTTTTGCGCGGCCTGCCGCGCGTGCCAGCAGCAGATTGGAAAGATTTACGCACGCAATGAGCAGAATCGCACCCACCGCGCACCACAGGACCACCAGAGAGCGTCGCAGTTTCCCGCTGATATAGTCCTTAAGCGGTACCGGTACGACCTGGCCCTTGTAGCCGCCGCATGTTTCAGGAAATTTGTTATTCCAGCACATACGCGGGGCCACACGCGTAGCCTCATCGCGAGCCTGCGCGAGGGTAACTCCCGGTTTCAATCGTCCGATAAGCGTGATGATGTTTCCCCAATCGCGAGGAGGCCCATAGAGATTCAGGGGCGTAATCGCATCGACCTTGGTGCCGGGAGCGAAGACTGCGCCGAAGTCGAAGCCAGCCGGGAGAACGCCAATCACCGTCGTTTGCCGGCCATTTATATCGAAGGCCTTCCCCACGATGTTGGGATCGGAGTTGAACTGCACTTTCCACCATGGATTGGTCAGCAGCACAACCGGTGCCGCACCAATGCGCGCATCGTCGGGTGTAAATACCCGTCCCATCTGCGCCTTCACACCGAGCACCTGGAAAAAATTGTGGATCACATCGATGCTGGTTGCGGTGATCGGCGCTCCGCCGAGGCTCAGGCTCAGATTGTCCGCGCTTGAAAACGCAAAGTATCCGGTCACGTCCTGGTACGACCGGCTCCCCATGCGGAACTCGTCATACGCATCGGTCGAATAGGTTGCGCATGACAAACCGCATTTTGTCGGCGGTGGAGCAATCCACGCCAGCTGCTCGGCGTCCTGAAAAGGCAGAGGGCGCAGCAGGAGCGTGTTCACCACGCTGAACACCGCGATGTTCGCCCCAATCGCCAGCGCGAGGATCACGACGGCCACGATGGTGAAGCTCGGATCGCGCCATAGCGTACGAAGTGTGTACTTCAGGTCCTGCATGAAAATGTCGAGTGTCATAATTCCTCGCGCTTGCCTGTGTTGAAATCGCGCCTGTTCGAAACCACCCATGCTCACCAAGGCAACTCTGCGCGCTTCGGTTGGCGAGAGGCCGCGTGCGATATTGTCGTCGATGGCCATCTGCAGATGAGCCGCAAGCTCGGCTTCCAACTCCGCGTCCAGGGGCTCCCGGCGAATGAAGGCCCATACCCGCCGAAGGAGCCTTAGCAGACCGCTCATGCATCAGCCCCTTCTGCAGACTTGTCCATCGTCAGGACGCGCTCCATCACGTCTTTCAGTCGTTCCCAGTAGCGTGCATCTGCAACGAGCTGCCTTCGTCCGGCCGCGGTGATGGAGTAGAACTTGGCTTTGCGGTTGTTATGGGAGGTGCCCCAGCTTGACGAAATCCAGCCGCGTTGTTCGAGGCGGACCAGCGACGCATAGATGGTGCCCTGGTTCAGCATCACTTCGTTGATGCTCACCTGCTCAATTCGGCGCGCGATGCCGTATCCATGCATCGAGCCCATCACCGTGAGAGTTTGAAGGACCATGAGGTCCAGCGTGCCTTGCAGCAAATCAAGTTTTTCAGGAGACATTCCTATACCTGTGGTACAACCACAGAAGTGTCGCACAGGCACCTGTGGTCGTGCCACAGGGATGTGACGAATGATATTTCGCTGCTCTCGACCGACAGGCTCGGTTTGAGCGTCGTTACCCACCGGTCACCCTGTCCACAAATCGTCATTGCCTCAGGCACTGTGCGCTTGGTAAAAGGATGGTGTTGGCCGGTACTGGTTCGGGACGTTTTTCCCATTGGTCCGTCTCCCCGTTGCCGCGCAACCTGCTTCCCCTTTCGTCTGATGAACTTAGGCATTTGCCTTGGCTTCCCGTGCATGGATTTCTCTCCGGGCGGCACCACGCCTTAACGCGTCACGCCTTCAACGTTCGTGCAGAATTGGCAGGTCATTCTCATGAATTCTTCCCTGATGCCCCATGCCGTGTGCTGGCGCCAGGACCAGCACCTGATCTGGACGATGGCCATCACCAACGCCATCACCTTCCTCAGTTACTTCAGCATCTGTGCCACACTCTTCTACCTGGCCCGAAGAACCAGTCGCGTGATCATGCGGGAATGGGCTTTCTTTCTCACCGGGTTCGCACTGTTTATCGTGGCCTGCGGTACGACGCATCTGCTGGAGGTAGTGACCACGTGGATCCCGGTCTTCTGGGTGGACGCGTGGACCAACATTATCACCGCGGCGCTTTCTGGTTTCGTAGCCATCCAGTTCATCCGTCGCGCACCAGACCTCGGCTTCAGCATCAATGACTACGCGAAGCAGTTGAGCCACGCTCAAAACGAAAAGGCGCAAGTGGAGGACAGCCTGCTTGCGGCGCGCAGGCTGGAAGAGTGGAACCGGATGTCCGCGGTTGTTACCCATGAGATCAACAACCCGCTCACAGCGATCCAGAACCTGATGTTTCTCATCCAGGGCAACCCTTATACCCCGAATGACGTAAAAGCCATGGCGAACCAGGCCGCCGATGAAGTGCGCCGCATCGGAGTCATCACGCAATCCACCCTCGGATTTTTCCGCCAGGACCATAAGCCGGAGGTAGTCGACATTCGCGCGGCGGCAGAATCGGCTCGCTTGCTGCTCGAACCTATTCTGCGTCAGCGCGACATCGAATTGATCATCCAGAGCATCAGCGATTGCACGGTAACCGCCTACCCAATGGAAACCCGGCAGGTTCTGCTCAACCTGGTGCGCAACGCCTGCGAGGCGACAACGCAGCGTGGTGCGCGTGTACGCATCGGCATCGAGGGCCTGGCCGATGAAGTCATCGTCCAGGTGGAAGACCAGGGGGCGGGCATTGCACCCGCGGTTCTGGAGAATCTTTTTCAGTTCGGTCGCAGCACCAAGGGGGAGCGGGGCAACGGAATCGGGTTGTGGGCTGTAAAGAAACTTGTTACGCGCCACGGCGGATCGATCAACGTCGTCTCCACCGTTGGGAAGGGGACGATCTTCACAGTGCGCTGGCCTCGGCAGGTTGCGGCAGAGAATACGGATCCAGATCAACTGGTCTCGATGGTGCCGGCGCAAGCCTAGGTGAGCGCGCGATCCAAGTGGACGTATCCGCCGTCAACAATGAGCTGCTGGCCGGTGGTGTGACCTGACTGCGCTGGCGAAAGCAGAAACACGGCGGCGGCCGCGATTTCAGAAGACAGCGTCATGCGATGGCCTAATGGGATTTTGTCGGTGATGCGTTTCAGTTCTGCTTCCGGATCGCCAAGCGTATCCAGCCAACGCTGATACAGGGGGGTCATCACTTCGGCGGGCAGCACCGCATTTACGCGGATGTTGTACTTCAGCAGCTCGGCAGCCCATTCGCGCGTCAGCGCCAGCTGCGCTCCCTTGCTGGCCGCGTACCCCGAAGTGTTTCCCTGCCCGGTCAGCGCTACCTTCGAGCTAATGTTCACAATTGCGCCCTGTGTTCGCTTCAGAGAATTCAGGGCGTAATGGGCCAGCGCGTAATAGTGAATCAGGTTCTTCCTGAGGCTCTCCTCAAAGCGCGCCACACTCCCCTTCTCCAGGCCGGCGCCGTCGTTAATCCCCGCATTGTTTACCAGCCCGTAGATATCGCCGAATCGATCCTCGATCTCAGCAATTGAGGATTGGCAGCGTTCGCAGTCCTCGAGGTGTGCCTCCACGAGGTCGCACTTTGCCTGGGCTGCCTGCATTTCCGTCATAAAGGCCTGGACGTTGTCCGACCGTCGCCCCACCACCACTACCCGGGCGCCTTCGGCCAGGCAGGCCCGCGAAATTCCTGCACCAATCCCGGCTCCGCCGCCGGTAACCACGATCAACTTATCTTTCAGTCCGAGATCCATTCGTCCCCCCCATCGCAAGGCCATTCCAAGCCAGTTCTGCCGGCCATCTTATTCTGCCGGCCATCTTATTCTGCCGGCCATCTTAACTGATATGGGCAAACAGGAATTGACTGTCCAGATTGTTCGATGCAATCGAGAGTGAATTGCTCAGTCGGCGGTCTTCACCATTTTCACGACCGGAAGTGCCTCGCCATTGGCCAATGGAACCGCGATCCGCTCTGTCTCGACGTACCCTTTCAGCCGATAGAGCGGGACGCCGGTCAGCGTGGATCCCATTTCGAATCGCCGAAAACCGGCGGCCCGCGCCGCTTCTTCTACGGTGGCCTGGATCAGCGAACCCAGCCCTCTCCGGGCAAACCCGGGATGAACGAAGATCGCCCGCACCTTCGCCGCATCGGTTAACGGGTCGAGCAGCTCCGGCTCTCTTCCCGGGCCGGCATCCGCACCGAAGAGCGTTTTGCGCTTCGACCACCCGCCGCAGCCCGCGCTCTGCGCTTTCCGGTTTTGGTCAAGGATCTCGGCGATGTAATAGGTGCGGTCGCGAATCAGCTGCGTGTCCAGCCCGAGCACGGTTCCGAGAGCGCCTTCAATCTGTTGGGGCGTATAGTCGTTGACCTGCAATCCGCGCACCGAGGCTTCAATAAGCACTTTCAGTGCGGGGATATCCGCCACGGTTGCCAGGCGCAGATGAAACTCGGCTTCCATCGAGAACATTGCGTAAAGTATTGGAAACGGCGGGCCGGTTTATTGTCCGGTGACAATTTTCCCGGCGCGCTCGTAGGATCCAAGGTTGAAAACGTTCTTGTACCCGAGGGCCTCGAGCTTCTTTTTTGCCAAATTGCTGCGCACTCCGGTTGAGCAGTGCAGCAGCAGGACCTTGTTCTTGTCTCTTACCGTCGACGCCGCGGTCATCTCGATCCGATCGAGCGGCATGTTCTGTGCCTGCAGGATGTGGCCTGATTCGAATTCGTTTGGGCTTCGGACGTCGATGACAATCGCCCCGTTTCTCAGGTATTCCGTAGCCTCTTTCGACGAAATCTGGCCGGAGCGCTTGGCGTACATGTAGCCAGCCGCCAAAGCAAAAACAACTGCAAACGGAATCCAAGACATAAATTCAGTGTACCCTCTTTGATGAGACGGTCAGGCAGTTATACCTGCGCGCTACCGGGCAATACCCGGTCCGATCAAATGAATGTGTTTCAGCGTGTGAATGTGTTTCAGCGCGGCTTCGGGAGCGATGTTATGCTTTCGTGACTTCCACCAGGACTGAATAGAACGTGGGCGCAGCTCCTATGTCTGTTAGACGCTCGCTGGTCAGCGCGTTTACGTTCACACCGTCTTTATTGAACTTTGACCAGTCAAGGCGCGCCGCCACTACGCCTTCTGGAACCGTTCCATCCACCAGCGCGGTCAGCTGGATCTCTCCGCGACCATTCCACACCCGCACCGGATCGCCGTTGGCAATCCCGCGCGCCTTGGCATCGGTGGGATGCATTTCGAGCCTCTGGCTGGTGCGCGCTTCCATTTTGCGATGCCCTTCGAGGTTTGCAAAGGTCGAATTCATGTAGTTGTCCGACTTGCGCCCCAGCAGCTCCAGGGGAAACTGCTCCGCAGTCTTGCCCCACCGGGATTCAACAGGAGGAACAAAATCAGGCAGCGGATCCTGACCCTTCGCCGCCAGGGTCTCAGAGAAGAACTCGATGCGTCCGGTGGGGGTCGCCAGCGTTCCGGTTGTGTACGGAAGGAATGGCTGCTTCTCCGGTTCCCGATGAAAACTCAGCGGCACATGTCCGTCGCGTTTCAGATCCTCGAGGGTGATGTGCTCCATCCCGGGATTCTGCGAGTGTCCATCCGGGCCGATCGCGAGCGCCTGTTCGATCATCTGCTCCGGGGTGTCGTGGAAGCATTCTTCCTTGAACCCCATGCGCTGCGCCAGTTGTCCGAAAAGCCAGACATTCGATCGCGACTCGCCCACCGGGGCGATGGCCTGCTGGGATAACTGAACAAAATAGTGTCCGTATGCACCCTGTACGTCAGGATGTTCGAGGAATGTGGTCGCTGGCAGCACGTAGTCGGCATAATCGGTCGTGTCGTTGAAGTAAAGATCATGCACGACAGTGAAGAGATCAGGTCGTGCCAGCCCTCGCCGCACCGCGTGCTGATTCGGGGCCACCGATCCTGGATTGGAGTTGTACACAAACAATGCCTTGACCGCGGGCCCGCCGCTTAGCACGTCTGCATCGCCGATCGTGGCGTTGAGTGCCAGCCCCAGCGTGGACATGTTGATGGTTCGCGCTTCGCGTTCCAGAGGCGAATGCAGCGCCAGGTCGGGCCGCCGTGTCGCCCGCTCATCGAACTTGAAAGCGCCCGAAGTCGAAAGCCAACCTCCGCCTCCGCGATGCTTCCATGCGCCGGTCAATGCCGGGAGCATCGCAATCGCGCGTACAGCTTCGCCTCCGTTCTCGCATCGCTGGAGGCCATAATTCAGGCGCAGCGCCGCGGGTCGGGTCGTCGCATATTCGTGCGCCAACTGCTCGACCTCACCTGGCGTCATCCCCGTCCAAGCGGAGACGCGTTCCGGCGTGTAATCCCGCACGCGCTCGGCCAGCTGCTCGAATCCATGCGTCATTTCCGCGATGTAGGTTCGATCCTCAAGCCCGTCGCGCAGAATTACGTGCATCAATCCCAGTGCGAGCGCCACATCGGTTCCGGGCCGGACTGCAATGTGCCAGTCCGCCAGGGCCGCGGTCCGAGTTCTGTAGGGATCGATCACAACCAGCCGTGCGCCGTTTCTCCGCGCCTGCTGCACCATCGGCCACAGATGGATATTGTTGCCGTGAATGTTTGCGCCCCATGCCACGATCAGCTTTGCGAGCCTGAAGTCCTCTGCCGGCGTGCCCAACTTCTTGCCATATACAAGGTTCCAGGCCTGCCCGCCGGCTTCCGCACAGATGGTTCGGTCAAGCTGGCTTGCGCCCAGCCGGTGAAAGAAGCGCCGGTCCATCGATCCGTAACCAAGCACGCCCATATTGCCTGCGTAGCTGTAGGGCAGAATCGACTCCGACCCGGACTCATCAGCAATGTGCTTCAGCCTGGCGGTGATTGCGTCCAGCGCCTCATCCCAGCTCACGCGTTCAAAAACTTCGTGCTCGCGTCCACGCTGAAGGGGCCCTCTCGGAATCCCCAATTTGCGCCGCAAGGGATAAAGAAGCCGCTCCGGTGAGTAGACGCGATCCAGGTACTTCGCCACTTTGCCGCACAGAAAGCCCTGCGTGACCGGGTGCGCCGGATCGCCGTGGATCTTGATGGCCCGCCCCGCGTCATCCACGGTCACCAGCACTCCGCACGAGTCGGGACAGTCGTGTGAACACACGGTGTGGATCACGCGAAACGGAGAAGTCTCAGCCGCAGGAGCCATGGAACCATTGTAAGCTGATTGCGTATTTCCGCTTCCCTGGAGGGTATGCATGATACGGGCTTCGCTATATAGCTGTCTTTCCTTGGTGTTGATCGCCTTTGCATACGTCGCGCGGGCTCAATCCACCGGTCAGGACGAGGCCCAGATCCGCGCCGTGATCAAGGCACAGACCGAAGCGTGGAATCGTGCCGATATCCCCGGCTTCATGCAGGCCTACGAGGACTCACCCGATACCACTTTCATCGGCCTCACCCTGCGCAAGGGCTTTCAGCCGATCCTCCAGCGGTACCAGCAGAACTACACCAGTCGCGAGCAAATGGGCGCCTTAACTTTCAGCGACCTCGACGTGCGCCTGCTGCCCTCTGGCTGCGGCAAGACCGAGCTTGCCCTCGTCACCGGGAAGTTCCACCTCGAGCGGAGCACCCACGGTGCAGCTGCCAAGGACGATGGAATTTTCTCCCTGGTGTGGCGGAAGGGCCCGCGGGGCTGGAGGATTATCCTCGATCACACCAGCTGAGATTCTGATGATTCCGGGAAGAACCGAACCACTTAAATCGATCCCGAGGATCTCAAATATCCGTCGAATCCCCTTTCGCGTCATGGCTTGCCCCTTTAGGAGTATTTAAGTAACAAGGCTTGCAGGGTACTTTGTAGGTATCCCCAGATCTTGCTATTTGGATTTGGACAACTTGGTTGTGTTTTAAGGATCTCCCGGGTCCGATTCGCATTAGAGGAGACTAGCAACACTATGGACGGCTATTACGATACCCGGCTTCTGTCTCGCCTGAGGAGAAGCTACGATGACCGCCGCAATACCCTCACCTGGGCCCTCTTCATCTGGGCAGTTGGTGCAGTGGGATTCACGCTGTTCCTGCCATTCAACGCAGCTATGGTGCGAGCCATCGCGCTTGCAGTGGGCTGGTCGGCTCTTCATCTGTTCCGCAAAATGTAAGCGGGCATCGGCCTGAAGTAGAATTCCGGGCATGCCTGCCGCGCATAACAAGGCCACCATTGTCAGCATGGCGATTGTGGCCATCGGCATTTCCACGCTGCTGCACGAAGGCGTTGGACACGGTGTTGTTTCCTGGCTTCGCGGGGGAGTCCCAGTTGAACTCACCAGCAATCATCTCAGCGGCCTGCACGAGGATCGCTGGATCGACGCCGGTGGAACGCTGGTCAACCTTGCTGCCGGCCTCGTTGCTCTGATTGCTTCTTATGCCGCCGGCGCGCGCGCGAACCTGCGCTATTTTCTTTGGCTGCTGGCCGTGCACAACCTGCTCTCGGGCGCCGGATACTTTCTCTTCTCCGGATGCCTTGGCATCGGCGACTGGCAGGAAGTGATCGCCGGGCTACCTCACTATGCAGAGCTGCGTGTCGCCATGGCGATTACAGGACTGGTTCTTTACGTGTTCTTTGCGTGGCTCCTCGCACGCGCAGTGTGGCCCTTCTGCCCAACGCGCTCCAGTTATAACGTTGTTGGGCGACTGCCTTATGTCGCGGCGTGCTGCTTCAACTGCCTGGCCGGTGCTTTTGATCCCCTCGGTATGCGGCTGCTGTGGATTTCAACTATTCCGGCAGTCTTCGGTGGGTCGAGCGGGATGCTCTGGCTCGACAACTTCCTCCCGCGCCCGCTTCCGACAGAAACGCTGGTGATTGGTCGCCGCCCTGCCTGGTGGGTTTTCGCGGCAATCTTCGGTATCGCATACATTGTCGTCCTGGGTCGCGGGATCGAGTTTCGGCACTGATTTCAAGTTGGGCACGCGGAGAGTGTAGTCGACCCCAACTCCTTAGAAGCGGATTCGACAATGGACCTGTCGCTTAGGGGCCTTGGCGAAAAGCCGCTCAGCTCCGTCGACAACGTTGGTGGGGTTCAAACGCCCCTCCGGGGCTTGGGACTTTTTAACCGTCGCTTCCCAGGGTTCCGTCCGCGGTGGCGGACTTTACCCTGGGCTATTCTCGGTGCTCCCTCCGGGAGCATTGCACCCAGAAAGCCGCAGGAGCGTAACAGAACATGCCCGACAAGATTGCGGGAGGCACGATCGGCTGGGCTGTCCCTTACGTGAAACGCCATCCGGATGCGCAACTTTCGAAGTGGATTGCGCAGGCCGACTCCACCAGTTTCTGGCAATGGGGTGGGTTGCCGCCGGAGTGAGTGGGATCTCATTGCGACAAGTTCTTGTCGCAGCGATTCAGCACAGGCTGCCTGTAACGCATTCTCGTTGACGCGCACTATCTCTGCGGGTAGACTGCGGGCGGCTCGCTGCCCGCTGCTGGTTGTCCGTCTCTGCCGCAGTAAATCCTCCCGGAGGCCGTATCCATGTTCCCCCGCTTGCAGCATGTTCTGCTCCCGCTCGCGCTCGCTCTGCCCGCCACACTTTATGCAGCCGACTACACCTACCAGCAAACCACCCAGATCACCGGCGGCTCGTTGCTCAAGATGATGAAGACCGTGGGGGTCTTCAGTTCGCAGGCCCGTCACATGGGCGATCCCATTATTTCGACGATCTATCTCAAAGACAATCGTCTCGCCAACGTGTCGCCTGACAGCATCCAGATCATCGATCTCGACAAGGAGACGATTACCCAGATCGATATTCAGAAGAAGTCCTACACGGTGATGACCTTTGACCAGATGAAGCAGGCCATCGAGAATGCCCGCGCGCAGATGCAGCAACAGGCAGCTCAGCAGCCTACTCAGCAGCCTGCTGCAAATCCGCAGGCGCAGAACGTGCAGATGAGCTTCGATGTGAAGGTCCGCAATACCGGCGCGCAGAAGCAGATCAGCGGTCTCGAAAGCAGCGAGTCTATTTTGACCATGACGATGAATGCCACCGACACGCAGACGCAACAGACGGGCAGCATGGCGGTGACCAACGACATGTGGATGGTTCCGGAAGTCCCCGGCTACGACCAGGTCAGGGATTTCTACAAGCGCTTCGCGGCGAAGATGGCGGATGCCACGATCGGGCTCGGTTATGACTTCAGCAAGATGCTGGCGCAGAATCCGGGCGCGAACCAGGCCCTGAGCGATATGGCCGGCGAGATGCAGAAGCTGAGCGGCGTCCCGATCATGCAGGTGATGCGCATGGGAACCACAGTCAACGGGCAGCCGCTGCCAGCCGCGTCTGAAGCGCCGGCAACCGCAGACGCCGGCCCCGCAACTCCCAGCGCAGGCCAGGTGGCTAAAGCCGGTGTTGGCTCCATGATCTCCAGCAAATTGGGTGGATTCGGGTTTGGGAAGAAGAAGAACAATCCTCCGCCCGATCCTGCTCCAGATCAAAATGCAGCCGCTGCGCAGCAACCCACCAGCGCCATCCTAATGGAAACCCAGATCACCACATCCAATTTTTCTTCAGCCTCGGTCGATCCTTCGCACTTCGACATCCCAGCGGGTTACAAGCAGGTGCAGCCTCCGGCCCCGGCGCCGGCGGCGACATCACCCAATCCGCCGACCGGTCTCAGCGCTACTCCGCAATAACTATGCGGACCTCATCGCAGCGCCGGACATCTGGCGCGCCTTGATGTCGCGTATCGGCGGCTGCCCGAAGAAGCGGCTGTATTCGCGGTTGAATTGGCTCGCGCTTTCGTAACCGACTTCGAATGCAGCGCTGGCGGCGTCCAGCCCCTCGTTCAGCATTCGTTCGCGCGCCACGTGTAACCTGAGCTGCTTCTGATACTGCAACGGACTCATCGCCGTCAGGGACCGGAAATGATGATGAAGCGTCGATACCCCCATCTGCGCAATCGAGGCAAGATCTTCCAGGCGCAGCGGCTTGGCATAGTTCGTACGCAACCAGCTGACGACCCTGGCTGTCCTCTGGCTCTGTTCGCCCAGCGTTGCAATCGCGCGCAGATGTTGTCCCTGGGGACTCCGGAGCAGCCGGTAGATGATCTCGCGCTCGATCAACCTGCTCAAAAACGGGATGTCTTCCGGCGTATCCAGCAGTTCGATAAGACGCGTACAGGCATCGAGCAACTCTGTCGAAGTTACCCCAAGCGCCATTCCTCGGGCATCGCCAATGTCTGGGCCAAACTGAAATTCCTGCTGGGCCAGGATCTCGCGAATCATCGGCATTTCCAGTTGCAAAACCATCGCGAGGACCGGTTCCTTCTCGCTGGCCTTTGTCACCTGGCTTACGACCGGCAAGTCAATCGAAGTGAGCAGGAATGTCGAGCTGTCGCAAACGTAAGTGGACTTCCCCACGTTGATGCGTTTCTCGCCCTGCACCGACACGACGAGGCTGGGCTGGTATGCCGCAGACGTGCAGGGGCTCGGCTCAGATCGGCGATAGAGCCGCAGGCCGGCAATTTCCGTCGGCGTATCGTATTCAGTCACGGCGCGATCGGCAATTTTCCGTGCCAGCTTGGCCCGTGCCTCATCGATACTCCTCTCTACGCCGGCCGGGTTGTTATGGGCTGCTTTCATCCGACTTGCTCCTCGCATTCAACTTAGCGCGAACTCGGTATGATGTGTGCACAAAAATCTATGCATCGACAGGATCAGGCAAGAAATAGGAAGGATCAGGATACCGCTGGAAGAACGCTTTCGATTAATGTCTGGGCTGGACAGTTTCCGGTAGATTTATTCTGCCCGGAAATGGCCAACGCTTTACACGCCTTTAACAATCAGCCAACCAAACCTCGAGATCATCCCCGATGACCCCGAACCCATACAAGGAGAACCCCAATGGCTACGACTCAACTGGCATCCGAAAAGAAAATGGTTCGTCCCGGTACATTCTCCGCGAAAGCATTTGCCGCTCAAAGCGCCGGGTCCGGGCTCTCTGCCACTACTATCCAACGGCGCGATCCGAAAGAAACCGATGTGCAGATCGAGATACTTTTCTGCGGCATCTGCCACTCCGATCTGCACCAGGCGCGCAACGAGTGGAGCGGGGTGATGCCCACCGTTTACCCCTGTGTTCCCGGCCACGAAATCGTCGGACGCGTCACCAAGGTCGGCTCCGCTGTCAAAAAATTCAAGGCGGGCGATCTTGCTGCAGTCGGCTGCATGGTCGACTCTGACCGGACCTGCCCGGAGTGCAAGGCGGGCCTGGAGCAGTTCTGTCCGAACATGATCCTCACCTATAACTTTCCCGATAAGCACTTCGGCGGAGTCACATACGGTGGCTACTCCGATGGCATCGTTGTCGACGAAGCCTTCGTGCTTCGAGTACCGTTGAATCTTGACCTCGCCGGAACCGCGCCGCTGCTCTGCGCAGGCATCACCACGTACTCGCCCATGCATCATTGGGGCGTCACCAAGGGCAAGAAGGTTGGCGTTGTGGGGCTCGGTGGTCTCGGCCATATGGGCGTGAAATTCGCACATGCCCTGGGCGCGCACACGGTTGTCTTCACCACTTCGCCGAACAAAAAAGAGGACGCCCTCCGTCTCGGCGCCGATGAGGTCGTCATTTCGAAGAATGCCGACGAGATGAACAAGCACGCCGGCAGTTTCGACTTCATCCTCGACGCCGTGGCCGTGTCACACGATGTCAACGCGTACATTAACCTGCTTGCCAGAGACGGAAATCTCACCATGGTGGGTGCGCCCGAAACTCCGTTGCCCGTCTCCGTCTTCGGTCTACTCTTCCGCCGCCGCAGTTTCTCCGGCTCTATCATTGGCAGCATTGCTGAAACGCAGGAGATGCTCGATTTCTGCGGCGAGCACAACATCACGTCCGACGTCGAAGTGATTCCGATCCAGAAGGTGAATGAAGCCTACGAGCGCCTGGTCCGGTCCGATGTAAAGTACCGCTTCTCGATCGACATGGCTTCGCTCAAAAACCAATAACAAACACGCCGGTGCGTCTCGTGCGACCCGCACCGGCAACTCATCTCAATCAGAACTCGGAGTACAGAATGCAGAAAAGAGAATTAGGAAAAAGCAATCTCGAAGTCTCGGCCCTCGGGCTCGGCTGCATGGGTCTCAGTCATGGTTACGGCCCGCCGACAGAAAAGCAGCAGGCGATCGGGCTCATCCGCGGAGCATTCGATCGCGGCGTCACTCTTTTCGACACAGCCGAAGCTTATGGGCCGTTCAAGAATGAAGAAGTGGTTGGCGAGGCCCTCGCGAGCTTCCGCGACAAGGTTGTAATCGCAACCAAATTCGGGTTCAGCTTTGACGAGAAGGGCGCTATTAACGGTGTGAACAGCAGCCCTGCGCACATTCGAGAGGTGGCCGAATCCTCGCTCAAGCGGCTCAAGACCGACGTGATCGATCTTTTTTATCAGCATCGCGTCGATCCCGAGGTGCCGATCGAAGATGTCGCGGGGACCGTGAAGGATCTGATCGCAGAAGGCAAGGTTCGTCATTTCGGAATGTCGGAAGCCAGCGTAAAAACCATTCGTCGCGCCCACGCGGTGCAGCCGGTGACCGCGTTGCAGAGTGAATACTCGTTGTGGTGGCGCGAGCCTGAAGCGGAGATCCTGCCGATGCTGGGAGAACTGAGTATTGGGTTCGTCCCCTATAGCCCACTCGGCAGAGGGTTTCTTACCGGGGCCATCACTGCCGACACAAAATTCGACAGCAAGGACTTCCGCAACTTGGTTCCGCGCTTTAACGAGGCAAACCGCAGGGCAAATCAATGCCTTGTCGATGTTCTGGGTCAACTCGCAGATCGAAAAAAGGTTACGTGCGCCCAAATCGCCCTTGCGTGGCTTCTAGCACGGAAACCCTGGATCGTGCCGATTCCCGGCACCACCAAGCTGCATCGCCTGGAAGAGAATCTTGGAGCAGCAAGCGTGGAATTGACACTGGACGACCTGCAGGAAATTGAGGAGGCTATTTCCGCCGTGGAAGTGCGAGGCGAGCGGTACCCTGCCCAGATGCAGTCCCTGGTCAACCGTTGAACCCATGAGGCACTGTTCCGCTCGCCCTTTGTTGGGGTTCGCTGCAAGATGCGTAACGCTCGCTGCGGAACAGTGCCTATCCCCTGCAGACCGGTCGCTCGCGCTTCTCTGGCTCGATTGAATGGAGCCTGAGGGATGAGCGATGTCTCAATTCGTCCTGCACATCAACAGCGTTCAACACAATGTGGAGGCGGCCGCCGAGATGCCACTTCTCTGGGCGTTGCGCGACCTGCTGAACCTGACCGGCACCAAGTACGGCTGCGGAATGGGGCTGTGCGGTGCATGCACGGTGCATGTGAATGGGGAGGCCAGCCGCTCCTGCCAGATTTCCGTGGCGGATGCGGCGGGTAAGTCGATCACCACGATTGAGGGGCTGGCGCAGCACGGGTTGTCGCAGGTGCAACAGGCCTGGATCACCGAGCAAGTTCCCCAATGCGGATATTGCCAGTCCGGGCAGATTATGTCGGCGGCGGCGCTGCTGGCGAGCAATCGCCACCCAACCGATGCGCAAATCGACGATGCCATGGGCGGAAATATTTGCCGTTGCGGCACCTATTTTCGGATTCGTAAAGCGATACATCGCGCCGCGCAGGAGATGCAATCGTGAAGGCAAATATGGCTCCGGAAAAGCCTGGGCCGGACAAGGTAAGTCGCCGGGCATTCCTTGCGTCAGGGGCCGCTGCCGCCGGTGCGGGTGCGCTGGTGATCGCTGTACGAATGCACGGTCCGTTCCATATCGGAAAGAGCACCGCCGGGAGGGAAGACCCGTTCGACGCGTGGATCCGGATCAACCCCGACAGCAGCGCACAGCTTGTGTTTGCCCAATCCGAGATGGGCCAGGGAGTCTACACCGCTCTTCCGATGATCCTGGCCGAGGAGGCAGACATCGATTGGGGCCGAGTCCAGGTGGTGCAATCCGATTTTTCGCGGCACACCGGTGGCAGCGGCAGCGTCAGGAGCAACTTCCTCCCATTGCGCCGTGCCGGAGCCTGTGTCAGAGCGCTCATGATCACAGCTGCCGCGCGAGCGTGGAGTGTACCCGAGTCAGAATGCACTGCCGCGAAAAGTGAGGTTCTCCATTCGACGTCTGGGAGGAAGGCCATGTATGGGGAACTTGTGAAGTCTGCTCGTCGTCTGCCTCTGCCGGATCCGGCGAAGCTGCGCCTCAAGGATCCGCAGCAGTACACGCTGATAGGCCGCGACACCCAGCACCTCGACATACCAGACAAATGCACGGGCGCGGCTCGCTTTGGCCTCGATGTTCGACTGCCCAGCATGGTGTACGCCGTGATTGCGCGCTGCCCAACATTTGGCGGAACTCCGGCCAGCTTCGATGCATCGAAGGCCCTCGCGCTGCCCGGTGTTCTCAAGGTGTTCGAAATTCCTGCCCGGGGATTTCGAGTCTTCGCCGCGGGAGGAATTGTTGTGGTCGCCAATTGCACATGGGCGGCGATCGAGGGCCGCAAGGCACTCAACATCATCTGGAACGTCAGCCCGCATGCGAATGAATCAACCGAATCACTGCGACGGCAAATGCAACAAACGCTGGCCAGCACGCCGGCATGGTCCTCCGAACTCCATGGACCCGATCCCGATACAATCCCCGCCGCGAGGCGCATCGAGACTGTCTACGAATTTCCTTTCCTTTCCCATGCCTGCATGGAACCGATGAACATCACTCTTCATCTGCAGGGCGATAAGTGTGAAGCATGGTGTCCTTCACAGTGTGCCGACGTTAGCCGCACGGTCATCGCCAAGGAGCTTGGGCTGACCGAGTCCGCCGTTACCGTTCATACAACCTTTATGGGTGGAGGATTTGGACGGCGCTATCAATACGATTTCCAGACTGAAGCGGCACAAATCGCACGCCACGTCTCTTCCCCTGTGCAGCTTGTGTGGACGCGCGAAGATGACATGACGCACGACTTCTACCGTGAGACCGGGATGCGGCGCATGCGGGGCGCTGTAGATGAACAGGGGAAAGTCGTCGCCTGGTCTGATTATCTTGTCGATACCGCGATTGGCGCATTCTGGAGCGAACCCGGCAAGTGGAAGCCGAGTGGCGACGAGCTACCGGGCGATCCCGTCTATCCCATCCCGAATATCCGTACCTCGTTTTCGCTGGCTAAGAGCGGAGTGCCGCGCGCATGGTGGCGCTCCGTTGAGAATTCGTTCAACGGTTTCGCGGTGGAGTCGTTTATCGACGAACTGGCCTACGCCGCAAAACTGGATCCGTACCAGTTCCGCAGACGTCTCCTGCAGCTTCCCCAGATTCCGAAGGGAAAGGCGGCTTCTGATCGGTCGCCTTTCGAACCGCAGCGTTTGATCGCGGCATTGGACCTGGCTGCAGAAAAGAGCGGCTGGGGCAAACCGCTTCCGAGGGGCTGCGGTCGTGGCATTGCATGCACCTCGGTCTATGCCTATCTTGCCCAGGTTGCAGAAGTCACCGTGGAGCGCGATACGATTCGTGTCGACCGGCTCATCACTGCGGTGGACTGCGGACAGGTGATCAACCCAAGCGGCGCGCGATCTCAATTAGAGGGTGGAGCAGTCTTTACCCTGAGCTCAATCCTTAAAGAGGCAATTACGATCAAGAACGGCGCGGTTGAGCAGCAGAATTTTGACGACTATAACGTTCTTCGTTTTAGCGAAGCACCGAGGTTAGAAACCTGGTTCATCGAAAGCCATGCCGATCCCCACGGTCTTGGCGAAGCTGCGGTGGGACTCACCGCCCCGGCTGTTGCAAACGCTATCTTTGCGGCAACCGGCAAGCGTCTTCACCGCATGCCATTTCGCATGGACGAATCCAAGTCCTGAGCAGTCCTGGACCGACACCGGTTCGAGGAGAAATCGCACAGCCCCGCAGGCCTGCGCGCATTTTGCCTGCCTGTCGGGTCGGCGTTCCGAGTCAAATGCCACCAACCCCTGCGAAGGGCCAGCGAGCGTGAGGCGCGCTTTGAAAGCCGCCCTGTGGGCGTGGTGGTCCGAGCCGCTACAAAAAGGTTTTAGCAGACCATTTGAAGGCTATAATGCTTGGGAGTTCTGCGGAGAAAATCCGGAACCATGCTGCTCCGCGGCGCGTAACGTTTTCATAAGGTTGCATACCAGTGAAACGCAAAATCGGGTCTCCCGATGCCCTGCGGTTATGGGGCACGGCGCTGAAGTTGATTTGTTTTTTTGCTCTCGTCATAGCCCTTACCTCTACCGGTGCACTTGCCCAGACCGAAACGCAAGCAATGTGGCGGGGAGTGCTGCGCGATGCGGGCGGGGCTCCGCTAGCCGACGCGAAGATCACGCTCTCTTCGAATGGGGCCAAAGCCGAGGCACGCACCGACACCAGCGGGCGGTTCCAACTCGAGCTGTTGCCGGCGGGGAGTTATCACCTCAGTGTGGTGGCGAAGGGCAGCCGAGTGGAGTATGCCCAGCCGATCGATTTGCGAGCGGATGCAGGGCAGGTTTTGCTGACGCTTTCAGGACGCAGCGAATTGACCGTCGCGACGCTCGCGAACAAGCAACAAACCGGAACCGGCGGCGAGGAGTTATCGAGCCAGGCGGTGAGTGAGCTGCCGCTGAATAAGCGCGACTTCAGCACGCTGCTGCTGTTGGCAGCTGGAACGATGACCGACACGAATGGGGCCACCAACTTCACGGCTCAGTTTGCCATTAACGGACAGCGCGGCGTAGAGGCGACGTTCGCGATGGACGGCGCGGATGTCAGCGATCCGGAGATGGGCGGTGCGACGTTCTCGAACTTCAACGTGGACGCGGTAGAAGGCATCGACTCGAGTTCAGGGTGGCTGCCGGCGGAGATTGGGCGCGGGGCTGCGGGATTCACCAATATTCATACACGCTCGGGGGCCAGCGGTTTTCACGGGTCGTTTTTCGAATTTGTGCGCAATTCGGCGTTTGACGCGCGGAATTATTTCGACCATGCGACGCCGGCCTATCCGGGGCGAATTCCGCCGTTCCGGCGCAATGAGTTCGGATTTACCAATGGCGGCCCGGTGCTGATTCCGCACCTGTACAACGGGAACAAGCGCACCTTCTACTTCACGCAGTACCAGGGTTTCCGGCAGGTGTTGGGCACGACGCAGGTGATGCCGGTCCCGTCGGCTGCGCAACGGCCAGCGGCAGGTGGCAATCTTGTAAACGATACGATCAAGTTCCCGGATGGGAGCGTGGATACGCTGTTTATTCCGGTGAATCCGGCGATTGCCGGGATTCTGGCACGGTATCCGATGCCCAATTATCCGGCGGGGTCTTATGGGGAAAACACTTACGCGACGGCCTCGAAGGTAGTGACGAATGCGAACCAGTTTTCGCTGCGGCTAGATCACAAGATTTCAGCGAAGGATCAGTTTTTTGCCCGATTCAATCTGGACAACCTGACGGGGCCGACGACGAACCCAGACCAGACGGCAGTGGATCCATCGTTCGCGGTGGAATATATCGATCGGCAGAGAAACGTGGTCGGGACCTACACGAGGACGGTTTCGCCACGGCTGGTGCTGGAGTCGCTGATCAGCATTACGCGTTCGACGCCGGGGTTTCCGACGCCCAATCACACGGATCCCGCGGTAAAGTTCGGCGACGGATTGTTTGAGGCGTTCAACTCATCGGCCGGCTCGGTGATGCAGGCGTACGGGAATCTATTCCACGGGCGACAGACGGTTGCGTACACAAGGGGCAGGCATGCATTCCGGGCGGGAATGGAGGCGCGGGTCAATCGCGATACAACGTATTTCGGAACAAGCCCAAATGGAGAGTACAGCTTTGGCGGTGGAACGGCGTATGCGACGGAGGCGATCACCTCTGCGAGCGGACACCACAATCTCAATGTGGGTGACGCGCTGCCGGATACTTTGTCCGGATTCCTGTCGGGCAGTCCGTTTACGTACTCGGTAGCCATCGCACCAAGCTTTATTTCGACGGGCGAACATATGGGGCCGGCGGCAATCAATCGCGAGAATTATGCGTGGTGGTTGCAGGACACCTGGAAGGTGACGCCGCGGTTCACGCTGGACTACGGGATCCGGTGGGATGTGTACACGCCGATTTCGGAGCGCGCGCACCGGACTTCGCGGTTCAGTTCGCTGACGGGGGATCAGCAGTATCTGATCAACCCGCAGCCCGGTTATCACCGGCAGTACGACGGATGGCAACCGCGCCTGCAGGCGAGTTGGCAGGTAGCGAACAACCTGTCGGTGCACGCGGGCGGCAGCGTGATGGTGGTGCCACCGAACATCTGGCAGGATAATTTCCTGACTGGCGCGACACCGTTTGCCGTCTACCCGCGACAAGTTTCTTCGGCTGCACACCCCCTGCCGTATGGTTTCACGATTTCATCGTCGCAGGTTCCGAAGACCTACACGCCGGACGGCGTTGACGTATTTGCTTCAGGCAAGACGAAGGACGTGCCAGCAAACACGGTAATGGATGTGGACCGCTATGAACAGGACTTGGCGAGTCTGACGGATTCGCCGAATATCATTCCGCTGACGCTGCAGGGCATCGATCCGAAATTTGGAAATGCGTGGCTATATACGTGGACGATGGGACTGGAGCGGAAGTTTGGGAACCTGACGGCGGACGCGGCATACGTTGGTACAGCTGCTGTGCGGCTGCCGAGGTGGACGTCGCCGAACGGCTATCCGGGCGCGACGGAGCAGTTTGCTCCGCACACGCGGTTTGACGCTGCCGGCAACGTGATTGGCGGATTCGGCACGGAGACAGCGATTACCGGGGATTCGCATTCGAGCTATAACGCGCTGCAGACTTCGCTATCAGGCACGGTAGGGCACGGCGGCCCGGGGATCCAGGCGAGCTATACGTGGAGCAAATCGATCGACACGACGAGTCTCGTACTGGGCGGTGTAGGTGCGGTGGGCGCGGTGGCATCGGGATTGTCGCAGGATCCGTACAACACGCACCCGGAGAAGGGGCCGTCAAATTTCGATGTGACGAATGGGTTTGGGCTTAGCCTTGCGCAGGACCTGCATATGGAGAGCGTGAACTTCCTGAAGTCGGTAAGCAAAAAGATCACAGACGGATGGGAGATGCTGAGTATTTCGAGCATCAGCTCGGGGTCGCCGTTCACGGTGTACTCGGGAATTCAGCAGACGGGTGCGGGTTCGATGGGAGTGGATCGGCCTGACCAGATTGCGAAGCCGAGTCTTTCAACGGCCCGCAAAAACCGCGAAGACTACTTCGGGGCCGGCGGGAACAACGGACCGGATTACTTCAGCATTCCGGTGTTTGTGCCTGGCGGGACCGGGCCGAACCAGGGGCGCTTCGGAACGCTGGGACGGAACTCGTTCCGCGGACCTGCTTATTACAACTTTGATTTTGCCTTCATCAAGGACACACCCTTTGGGCGGCGCAGCAGCGGCGCTGAGCGCATGGACCTGCAGTTCCGGTCGGAGTTCTTCAACCTGTTCAACATTGTGAACATGGGTCTGCCGGCGAACATCCTGGGCGTGACCACAACGAACAACAATGGAGTGCAGTCGGCCACGATCAGCACCACGAATGGATTTGGAGAGATTAGCCATACGGCGGGAACCTCAAGGCAGATTCAGTTTTCGCTTAAGCTGATTTATTGAGAGACAGGGAACAAGGGAACAGGGAGTAAGGAGTAACAGACCTTGGGACTGGGACTGGGACTGGGACTAAGGGACTGAGGGACGCAGGGACTAGGACCAAGGGCTGGAACTCAAGGCTGATGGGGTGGCGACGGAGTTCTGGTCGCTGTTTTGGTATAAAGGGTGCGCTGTTGAAACTCCTTTCTGGAGGGTCCATGCGCATCGCTAGCACGCTTTGTTGCTTCGCAGCCTCAGGTGTGCTGCTGCTTTCGTCGTCTGCAATCGCACAGCACGCAAAGGCTGCATCCGATCACACGCTTGATCTCACGGTCGTGAAGCCAGAGTCGGTGGGCTTCTCATCGGAGCGGCTGGAACGGCTGCACACGCTGATACAGGACGAAATCGACAAGAAGCAACTTGGCGGTGCGGTGACGATCCTGGCGCGGCACGGGAAAGTGGTCGAGTATCGCACGTATGGAAAGCGCGACCTGGCGACCGGCGCGGATATGACGCGGGATACGATTTTTCGCGATTATTCAATGACCAAGCCGGTGACGGGCGTGGCAATGATGATCCTGTACGAAGAAGGCAAGTGGCAGCCCTCGGATCCGATCGCGAAATATATTCCGGAATTTGCGCCTCTCAAAGTCTTCGGAGAGATGGACGCCGACGGCAAGATGATTCTCGTGGATCCGGATCATGCGCCGACGATGCGGGAGCTGATGACGCACACGGCGGGATTCACCTATGGATTCATCTCGAATACGCCAGTGGACAAGATGTATCGCGATGAGAAGGTGCTCGGTTCCGCGAACCTGCAGGAGATGATTGAGAAGCTTGCAAAGATTCCCCTGATGTATCAGCCGGGCAAAGGCTGGGCTTATTCCATATCGATGGATATCCAGGGATACATCGTGGAGAAGCTCTCGGGGCAGTCGCTGCCGGATTTCATGCGCGAGCACATCTACGAACCGCTGGGCATGCGCGATGCGGGATTCTATGTACCGGAGGACAAGCGGTCGAGATTCGCCACGCTGTATAACGCGAATGCGCAGGGCGAGCTGGTTGCCGGAGAGCCGGGCGACTTTGCGAAGCAGCCGACGATGGCCTCAGGCGGCGGCGGGATGGTATCGACAGCGGAGGATTACTTCCGCTTCGCCTCGATGCTGGCCAATGGTGGTGAGCTGGATGGGAAGCGGGTGCTCGCTCCCTCGACGGTGAAGCTGATGACGTCGAATCACACGCCCGACAGCTTGTTGACGGGGGAGTTCGGTATCGGGATGTCGGTGATCCGGCCGGGATTTGCGTGGGGCTACGACTGCGCCGTCATCTTCGATCCGGCGGAGGCAAATCTCTCCGATGGCAAGGGGACATTCTTCTGGGACGGTGCGGCGGGAACGTGGTTCTTCGTCGATCCGGCGAACGATATTGTTTTTGTGGCGATGATCCAGCGGAGGGGCGGCTCGGATAATCACGCGCTGGAGTATCGCGCGCATGCGGTGGTTGACCAGGCGCTGGTAGATCCGTCGAAATAGAGTTAGTCGAAGGACGAAGCGTAATTATCGGAAGGTATCTTCTGGTTACGCGGTGATACGTCCCGCAGCTCTGGCAATTGAGTGCTTAAAGCAGAAGAGCAAATGCGATTCTTCCTTTTCTTCGGTCGCAATGGCTCCCGGTTGCGAACAGGATGGATCGAGGAATCGGTGGTGTTCGGATCAGCTGCGCAACCCCCTCATCGCGATAAAGCTGTCAAGTTCCATGAGATGGTTTACAGCTTGTTATCAGGAGTTCCTTTACAGGCAAGAGTTCAGTGCTGAGCGTTCCACTGCAGTGGAACGCTCAGCACTGAGGTCGATCTGCTGCACGAGGGTTCGGCAGAAG
>DASXLY010000228.1:0-1687 GCA_036495975.1 Occallatibacter sp.
CAGATGGATTGGTTCCTGGTTGCCTTTGGCATGCTTGAGTGCATCGCGGAAAATATCGCCGGAGAAGATTCGTCCGTTCACAGCAATGACTCTCTCGCCAGGCGCGAGTTTTGCTTCGTCCGCAGCCGAGTAGACGCGCACATCCGCGATCGTTCCATCACGCTTCAGGCGAAGGCCCGCAGAGAACCACGCATCGAAATTACCGCTGACGGATAGCAGGGCTCGTTCGTAACCGGTTGGTATCTCGGTGTAAACGAGCTTATAGCCGCCATGCTCGATGCCCGAGAGGTTTGCATGCGGATTGAGCGTCGTCACGCGTTCCCGCAGAAAGCCAGCCCAGTCGTAGGGAACCACTTCATTGAGTGTGTTGGCTACATCATCGAAGGTATACGGCACAACCATCGGCCCCGTATTCGCCCTTGCCGACAAATAGAACGAGAAAATCGTGCAGCGATTTTTTGTTATGTGTCAGCTGCCGAATTGTCGTATCCGCATCCAGCCAGAGCAGCTCGCCTTCCTGGTAATAATCCTGACCGCGCCGCCAGTTCGACCACGCAGGATTGCCACCACGCAGGATAGATGCTGCAACAGCAGTGTCCTCGGTATTACGCCAGGTACGGCCGGGCCGGTCATCAAGATTGGCCGCCGTATAAGCCAGGTAGTCGCGATACTGCTCCGGCGTGCGAAAACCCGCCCGCGCGGCGAGCACATCTCCCAGATACTCTGTCATGCCTTCGTAGACCCAGAGCAACTGCCCTTGCATGGGTGTGGTGTAGTCCGGAGTTGCCAATCCTGCTGGGCGCCGATATTTCCCATTCCACGAGTGTGTGAACTCATGCGGAAGCAGGTCTGCTTCGAGCACCGCGTGTTCATCATCGGCATAACCCTTTTCACCCACTCCATTATCTGAGGACTGGTGGTGTTCAAGGCCCTCGCCTCCGGCATAGTCAGACAGCGTCAACAGGAAGTGATAGCTGTTGTAGTGGTGCGAGCTATACATGGCTTCCGCTTCATGAACAAGATTGTTGATCGCAGTGAGAAACTGCGGACGCAGATCAACATCTTCCGGAGCGTCTCCAGCCACATCCAGAAAATGCTTCGGCGTCACATCCGGAGCCAACGGGATTTCCTTGAAGTATCTGCCGGTCAGGACAGGCGAATCCTCCAGCATCTCCAGAGTGACCGGTGCAAAATGCGTCGTGTTCCCATCCGTTCCGGTCGGCGTGAGCGCGGTGCCAACTCCCCAGGCCGCCGGGACTTTGATGGACGGCTGCATCTGGATCTCGCGAACCGGAGTGCCCGCCGGATAGAGCAGAAATTTTTCCCATTCCAGCATGGCCAGCTTGTCAGAGACGCGCGCGGTTACGATAGCATCCTCATGGACTTCCAACGTGGAGACGCCCGCCGGCACGGTGACATGAAAGGCATAAAGATCGACATCGTCACGGCGCCAGGTCAACGTCTGTCCATTGGCGCGAAAGACGACCCCCGTCAGCTCTGAGATTGGGCCCGTAGGGCGATGGTTGCCGGGTACCCATTTGATGGCCGTCAGAGTCACCTCGCCCGGTTGAACAGGAATCACAAGATCGGCATGCCAGAGCTTTCTAGGCGCTTCAGAAAGATCGGCGGTAATTGTGATCGGTGCAGCTGCAGCCGAGAGACGAACGGCCAGTAAAATCGCTGACAT
>DASXLY010000229.1:0-62979 GCA_036495975.1 Occallatibacter sp.
TCGACCCAGCAGGGACTTGCCCGCGCTATGACCACTTGGTTCGGAACATCTGCAGCGTAGTGGAACAGCTTCCACAATTCTTTTTCAGTTATCTCAGAAGAAACGTCTCAGCTGTAATTACCCGTCGCCACAGAGGATCTCGCTGAGTGCATAAGGGCTGTTCTCACCAGTTGAGATCCATGTCGTGAAAGCTTGCGCCTGCGAGGCCCGCTTGCACACCAACACTTTTATCGCATCCTGGCCTCTCGTCAAACATCAGAAACTCGATCCCCAAAGAGGATGAGGCCCGCATGAATGAGCTTTTTGTCACCACTGTAGTCGCTTCGTGGAAGCAGATTATCAATCGTCTTGACGAGCGCTTTGCTCCCCTCGACGAAGAACAACTTCAGAAGCAGGTTGCGCCGAATAAGAACCGCCTTTTTTATTTGCTCGGCCATCTCACCGCCGTACATGACCGAATGCTGCCACTCCTCGGCATCGGTGATCGCCTCCATATTGAGCTTGATGACGCATACCTCACCAATCCCGACCAGACAATCTCCGATCCTCTCCCGGCTGCCGAACTCAAAAAGGCATGGAGCGAGGTGAATGGTGCTGTCACTTCTGCAATCGAGAAATTTACGGCCGACGACTGGTTGAAGAAACATACAGCGGTTTCTGACGAGGACTTCGCCCAAAATTCAACTCGAAACCGCCTTGCCGTCTTCCTCAGCCGTACCAATCACGCATCGTTTCACACGGGACAGGTGGCACTCACCAGGTGATTGAGTGCCGTCGCCGGCTAATCCAGGGCTCACTTGCCCTGGATTAACAGGCTAAGTGGCTTCAGTGGCCCAGCTGGAATGAACTCGAACCGGAGGAAGCCTTTCGCGGCAAGCGGCGGCGCCTGGGAGAGGAGTTCAGCTTGCGATCCGACCTGATCGGGGCTCATTTCTTTGACCTCGCCTCTTCATTCATTGGTGGTTTTGAGGTCCTGGTATATAGTCGTGAGTACTTATGGTTTTGGGCGACAGAATCCGGGCGTCTAATCCTCTGACGCGGATTCTCTTCGTCGCCCTCCTCGCATTCCTGCTCGTCTTCGGAACTACCGTCCAGCTGATGCACTTTCACGCGGATGGTGCTGGACACGCAGATTGCGCTCTTTGCCAAAACGCTCATAACGTTACTCGGCCGACTTCAGCCCCCTGCGTCCGGCCGATTTTTCTGGTTATCCAGCGTGTGTCCCCGCCTTTTGCTCGGGTTTATCGCGAACATCTCTTCTCCTATTCGCATTGGAACAGACCTCCACCTCTCCCCACCGCCACCGCCTAAAACTGTCTCCGAATTCACATAGCACGGCCTGAAGGTCGTACTCGTGGCTTTTCCTTTTCATGGAAAAGTCGTCAATGGTCGTTCCTTTCCCGGCCGCCGATTCGGAAAATCTCATAGGCAAGCTCAGACAATTGGCGATTCACCAGGAGGTCCGTTCATGCGCCCGTTCTCGCGCAGCATTCTCTCTTTCCTTTCAGCGTTTCTGATTTTCACAGCGACTCTGCACGCCCAATCCAACTCTGGTTCGGTCACCGGCGTAGTTGCCGATCCGTCTGGAGCCGTGATTCCGGGAGCCTCGGTTACCATCCAAAACCCCGTTAGCGCCTACAGCAGGACAACTGCCTCCGACAGCACCGGCCATTTCCGTTTCGCGAATTTGCCTTTCAATCCCTACCACATTACGGTCACAAAGGAAGGGTTTGGCACGTTCGCGGGAGACGTGAATGTCGCTTCGATTATTCCTGTCACCTCGAACATCCAGCTGAAGGTTGGTACTGCGGTAAACACGATTACGGTTCAAGGCGAGGATCTGATTGAGAACGATCCGACCGTTCATACCGACGTGGACCGCCGCCTCTTCCAGGAGCTTCCTCTCGAAAGCGCTTCCTCCTCGCTCAGTTCTCTGGTAACGCTGGCATCTCCTGGTGTCGCGGCTGACTCGAACGGGCTGTTCCATGGGTTGGGGGATCACGCGTCCAATTCCTTCTCTGTGGACGGTCAGCCAATCACCGATCAACAGAGCAAGGTCTTTTCGAACCAGCTGCCCTCGAACTCGGTCCAGTCGCTTGAGGTGATCGATGGCGCTCCGCCAGCTGAGTATGGGGACAAAACCAGCCTGGTGATCAACGTAACCACGCGATCCGGCATGGGCCAGACCAAGCCTGTAGGCAACATCAGCACTTCCTATGGCGCATTTGGCACGACAACGGGATCGGTTGATCTGGGCTACGGTGGCAAAACCTGGGGCAATTTCATCGAGATCGACGGCTTGAACACCGGTCGATTCCTTGATCCTCCCGAATTCAAGGTCTTCCATGCCAAAGGCAATGAGCAGAACGTGTTCGATCGCGTGGACTATCAGTTCTCAGCTGCCGATTCGATCCATACGAACTTCAACTACTCGCGCTCCTGGTTCCAGAATCCCAACGCCTACGACAACCTCAACGTCTCAAACGTGGTCAGCGGAGGAACAACTGCGAATCCAACTTTCGACAATCTCGGGAACACCGATCAGCGATCCAAGATCGGCACATACAACATCGCGCCGACCTATACACGCATTCTGAACAAGGATGCGGTTCTTAACTTCGGGGCGTTTGTACGCCGTGACGGATACAACTACTACCCGAGCAACAACCCGCTTGCCGACCTCGGCCCAATTCAGGGCCAATCGATCTCCCAACAACGGTCGCTATTAAATGCTGGATCGCATGCCGAGCTGACGATTCAGAAAGGAATCAACAGCATCAAGGCTGGCGCGATGTACGAACATACCTTCCTGCGCGAACATGACAATCTCGGCCTCGTCGATTCGACATTCAATGCGCCGTGCGTCGATGCCAACGGTAATCCTCAGCCCGGATTCAGCGATCCATCGCAATGTGCCGCGGCCGGCCTAGTGTCGAATGATCCTGCGGCCGGCGGGAGCTTCGATCCGATCCTTCTGCCGTACGACCTGACCCGCAGTGGAGCGTTCTACCACTACTTCGGTCATACGGATGTCAAGGAACTCGCTCTTTATATTCAGGATCAGGTCAAAGCTGGAAACTGGGTCTTCAACCTCGGTATTCGCGGAGATCTCTACAACGGTCTTGCCATCGCGCGGCAAGCCGAGCCTCGTCTCGGCATTGCATACAACATCAAGCCAACGAACACCGTCCTGCGTGTCTCGTATGCCCGAACGCTGGAGACCCCATTCAACGAGAACCTGGTGCTCTCCAGTTCCGGATGTGCTAACGATGTGCTTTCGCCACTGCTGGCCTGCGCCCCTGGCGTAACCGGCACATTACAGCCCGGCTATCGCAATGAGTTCCACGCCGGTCTGCAACAGGCGTTCGGAAAGAACCTTGTCATCAGCGGAGACTACATCTGGAAATACACTCACAATGCCTTTGACTTCAGCGTTCTCGGCAACACACCCATCTTCTTCCCGATCGATTGGCATAACTCGAAGATCCCGGGATTCACGCTTCGCGCCGATGTCCCGAATTTCCATAGCCTCTCCGCTTTCGTCGTGATGTCGTCCGTTGCTGCCCGGTTCTTCCCGCCGCAGGCTGCAGGTGCGGGCGCGGCGCCAGGGCAGGGCGGCTTCCCGTTCCGCATCGACCATGACGAGAAGTTCAACGAAACGACGCATGTTCAATATCAGGTGCCCGGACGTCTCGGAGCCTGGGTTGGCTTCAATTGGCGGTATGACAGCGGACTCGTTGCCGGATCGGTTCCGTGCTACAACGTCACCGACCCGAATAGCCTCTGCAATCCCATCAACGCCGGGACATCCATCACTCTTCCCGGCGGAACCCCTGGCGTCGACCTCAGTGGTCTCACGCCCGATCAGCAGTTCCAGGCGGGAATCATCTGCGATGGTGTAGCCGCTACTCCGAATGCAGGTTTCAACAGCTGCGACGCTGCCGGATACAAGTCTTCGCTCGTCAGTATTCCCGCTCCCGGAACCGAGAATGACGACAAGAATCCGCCGCGCATCACGCCGCGCAGTCTCTTCGATGCATCGATTGGAGATGACAACCTCTTCCATGGCGATAAACGCAGATGGAGCCTGCGTCTGACAGGAGTGAACATCGCCAATAAATACGCACTTTACAACTTCCTTTCGACCTTCAGCGGAACCCACTATGTGACGCCGCGAGCGATGACGGCAGAAGTTGGATTCCACTTCTAACGAGCGACACATTCCGTCACTTCCGATGCGATCGGGACAGCGTTCGACTGCTGTCCCAGTCGCAGCTTTGAAGGGAGGTTGTGGTTGTGGCGCGAAAAGTGATCATCCTCAACAGAGGCAGCAAGCGGCGGCTCAAGGAAATTCGATGGAAGTTGGTTGAGGTTTTCAGTTTGGCCCTGCTCGCTATTCTCTTGTTCGCGATGAGTATATTGGTCATGATGTGGGAGGTGCACGACGTGCATCCCGATCCTGAGCCCACCAATACTCCGCAGTTCAAGGATGCGGAGCCGAAAGAACCGTGAATGGAGACTTGCAAGATCTTCTTAACGCGGCGATTGATTCTGAGAACTCGACCCGAGCGCCTCTTTAATGTCACGTTCCACCTCGGCCTTACTAATCACTCCATTCACGAGTGCAACGACGTTTCCATGCGGCGAGATGTAATACGTCGTGGGGAGTACTTCCAGCCCTCCATAGAGAGAGCTGACGTGGTTGTCGCCAAGAAGGACGGGATAGTCAATGCCGGTCCTGCGAATGAAGGTGGGAATCGCATCTCTCTCGTCCTCATCCATCGACACCCCGATGATTTGCACTCCTTGCGGGCCATACTCTTTCTGGAATTCGATGAACCACGGTATCTCTCTCCTGCACGGCGCACACCAGGTTGCCCAGAAGTTCAGGACTACCGCTTTTCCCCGAAAATCGGAAAGGCGGACCCGATCACCATTCAGATTCGTCAATTCAAAATCCGGAGCTGGGTATGGATGAGACGGGCGATGAGTGGTGGGACGGTTCACGAAAAGCAGCAGAATTGCACAGAGCGCAATGGCTACGGATCGCAGGAGGAATTTAGGTTTCATGAAATTTTGTCCGGGAACGATTGCTGCCAAAGCGCGGGATCCATACATTCATTTAACACTCAGGATCTCGACCTCATTTCAACGCCATGGATCAATCCTGTTCTGATTGAATTCTCCAGGGAGGTCTAACAATCTACCGGCCTCAACTGATCTCGCGGCCCATTCGACGAGACCCCTGTATTGGTTGAAATCGGTTATCTCCGCGAGCCACTGAGAGCTTGTTCCCGAATTGATCGCGATAACGTTGGGCACATCGCAAGGCCCAAGACAGCCGCTAATCGAAAACTGAAACCTTTTGAGGAGCCCCCGTCTGCGCCACTCGTCTTTCAGCCATTCCACGGGGACTTCCGGCCGTCCATTCTGTGTAGCGCCGCAACAGCAACCCTTGCAGACAATTAACTGGCCGATTACGCGGCGTTTCGTCTCCAACATTTATTGACCTCTTTCCCGAGCTTGACACATAGTCTAGGGGAGTATATTACTCATTGCAAGAGGTCAACGTGTCTCATACCACCAAGAACAAAGAACAGATGTTGAGCCGGGTTCGGCGCATCAAGGGCCAAGTCGAAGCCATTGAAAGAACCCTTTCCGGAGACGAGAACGAGTGCGAAGAGATACTGCAACTTGTCGCTTCCTGCCGGGGGGCACTAAACGGACTGATGGCAGAGCTGATCGAAGGTCAGGTGCGCTACCACGTTCTCGCACCTGGCCAAAAGACACTGCCGTCTCAACTAGAAGCTGCTGACGACCTGATTGCGGTGGTTAAACGGTATTTCAAGTAATCCAGCATTCGTGTCCCGAGATTCCCTTAGGAGACGCACATGAGCCCTG
Organism: Occallatibacter sp.; assembly: GCA_036495975.1. GTDB lineage: Bacteria > Acidobacteriota > Terriglobia > Terriglobales > Acidobacteriaceae > Telmatobacter. Next base: position 5,902 of record DASXLY010000229.1, read on the forward strand.
TTGCAGGACATCTGAGTAAGTCTCCCGCGCCCGAACATTCTGTGGAGGCGCATTCACGCGCTCGAGAGCGGGTACCCGATATCGAGCACGATGATCACGACGAGCATGACCACGAGCACGGCTTTGAGTGGCTCGAAGCTGCTCGCGTCCTGTTCGTAGCCTTGGCCGCCGCAGCGGTGTGGTTCCACCTTTGGGAACCTTTTCATCGGGTCAGCGTCATCGGGCTTGCGGCAACGTTGATCGGCGGCTATCCCATCTTCAAGGAAGCATTCGAGAACATCGTCGAACGGCGGATGACGATGGAGCTGTCGATGACCATTGCTCTGGTCGCCGCCCTGGCCATCGGTGAGTTCTTCACTGCACTCGTCATCACTGCATTCGTCCTTGCGGCTGAGATTCTTGAGGGGCTGACGGTCGGCCGTGGGCGGCGAGCGATTCAGGACATGCTCGACTTTCTGCCGCAGACGGCGAGCGTACTCCGGAATGATGCGATTGTTGAGGTCGCAACGCAAAGCATTACGCCCGGCGAGATTGTGCTGATTCGCCCTGGGAGCCGGATTCCTGTGGATGGCGAGGTCGTCACTGGACACTCGTTTGTAGAACAAGCCGCCATCACGGGCGAGCCGATTCCGAGCGAAAAGTCCTCCGGTAGCGACGTCTACGCTGGCACGATGAACCAGGCCGGTACTCTTCAGGTCCGGGCGATACGCCTGGGAAGGGAGACGACCTTCGGCAAGATCATCGAGGCCGTGGAGCGTGCCGAGCATTCTCGCGCACCGATCCAGAAGATGGCTGACCGGCTGGCTGGCTATCTAGTCTATTTCGCGCTGGGCGCGGCTGTACTCACCTTTCTAATCACGCACAATATCCGGTCGACAATTTCGGTTGTCATCGTGGCGGGCGCATGCGGAATCGCTGCCGGCACGCCTCTTGCGATCCTCGGCGCAATTGGGCGCGCTGCGCGGCAAGGGGCAATCATCAAGGGCGGAATCTATCTTGAAGCACTTGGCCACTTGGATACGATCTTCTTCGACAAAACTGGCACGCTTACGCTGGGTGCACCCACCGTCACAGACGTTCTTCCGGCCCAAGGAGATAGTGTCGAAGCTCTAATCGCCGCCGCAGCAAGCGCCGAGCGCGGTTCCGAACACCCTCTCGGTAAAGCCATCGTCCTCTATGCCAGCGAGCGCGGGATTCCGACGATACAACCGACCAGTTTCCACTACGAGATTGGGCGGGGCATTTCGGCCCTGGTCGGAGGCGAGCCAGTAGTGGCCGGAAATCGCGGTTTCCTTGAAGCTGCGGGGATTGTCGTGCCCAAATATCGCGAGATGGGCGGGACCCGAGTGCATGTTGCACGAGGTGGAAAATATGCCGGCTTCATCTCAATCGACGACAGCGTTCGCGCTGAGTCTGCCGCGGCGATTCGCGCTCTCGAAGACATGAAGATTCGCACCATCCTGCTTACCGGCGATGCCAGGGTTGCAGCTGAGGCGGTGGCCAAAGAACTCGGTATCGTCCATTTCCGCGCCGATCTCCTGCCGGAACAGAAGGCGGCAGAAATCACCGAGCGCACTCGCCGCGGCGAGGTTGTAGCGATGCTTGGCGATGGCATCAACGACGCGCCGGCCTTGAGCGAAGCAACTGTCGGTGTCGCGATGGGAGCTGGAACCGATGTGGCGCGGGAGAGCGCCGACGTTGTCCTTATCGGCAACGACCTGATGAAGTTTGTCGAAACCGTTCGGATCGCGCGCAACTGCCGTCGCATTATTCTGGAGAATTTTTACGGGACGCTCATCGTGGACACGATCGGAATCGGTCTGGCGGCTGCAGGTTTCCTCAATCCTCTGCTGGCAGCCTTCATCCACGTCGCATCGGAGTTGACCTTCATTCTGAACTCCACCCGCTTGCTTCCAACCCGAGAGAGAGTAAGAGCCGCCGCGGCGGATATCGCAGTTTCAGAGGGATGACCGCAGGACCATGCGGCGTATCGCATTTTCCGATCTGATAGGCATCGTCCTTGCCGTTGCGGCATGGATTGCTGTCGGTTTCATTTCTATTATTGCTGTTCGAGCAGTGATGCTCCATCACTGATTGTTAGTTCACAACACGGGTCTTATTCGGAGGTTGTCGCCGATGAGGAGGCTCAACTAGATCACGAGGACAAACGGGGACCACAGGCGGCGCATGTACCGTAGACGAAGAGTTCGTGTCCGGACGCGCGAAAGCCCTTCGGCAATTTTGGTTTATCGCGGGCGATGCATCCTTCAAGATCGTAGAGCTTCCCGCATCCCTTGCACTGGAAATGATGATGATGCTCCTTTCCAGCCACTTCGTATCGTGTAGAGCTGCCGGGAACTTCGACCGGCTGCAGCCAGCCTTCCTGCACGAGAGTTTGAATGTTGCGGTACAGTGTGGCGATTCCAAGCGTGGGATGGCGTTGCTGTGCGCCATTGAGAGCCTCCTCGGGAGATAGAGGACGGCGTGCTTCCTCGAAGCTTTCGCGAATCGCCATTTTCTGTCTGGTATTCCGTTTGTCCCGATTGTTCAAGTCACCCTCCGCAATACAAAGCTGACTAGGCCCCCGCTCTTTATGCTAATAATAATAGTATATCATTATCATTAGATCGGAAATCGAAAACGCATCAATGGAGCCAATGGGATGAATCCTCTTTTCCTCACTTCGATGGCAGCAGTTTCCACCTCTGTTGGCGGATACTGTGCCCTTCTCCTACATCGACGAGTGAATCTCCTGATGGCGTTTGGTGCGGGCGTGCTGGTCGGAGCCGCGCTACTGGATCTGCTTCCTTCGGCCCTTTCGGCAGCAGCAACCAGGGGCGGACCCAAAGCCGCCGTCTTCCCGATTGCTGCTCTCGGCGGTCTTCTTATTTTCTCCATAGGAGAAGTAGTCGCTCACTATTCGAGGCCGGTCAGTGCCAGTCGAGTTGGCGGAAGGATCAACGCGTCGCTCTTGATCGTGCACAGCGCACTCGATGGAACCGCCATCTTTGCCGCCTCTACAAATTCGCTGCAAATGGGACTCGTCGTGGGATTGGGCGTTGTAGCGCATGACATCTGTGATGGGTTGAACACAGTTCTTCTTTCAACGGGAGGACAGAAAGCTCGCTGGTCAGACTACTCGTTTTTGGCTGTCGATGCCCTGGCCCCAATCGCTGGTGGATTCATTGCAGCACACCTGTTTCCCATTTCACCAGCCGTCGTCATGTTCTTCCTGAGTCTGGCCGCAGGTTCATTTCTCTTCACTGCGATGTTCAGTTTGTTACCGGGAGCCTGGCAGGATGGCCGCAACAGAGTCGTTCCGCTGCTCGGGGCTGGCGGATTCCTGCTTGTTCTTTGCCTGACGAAGTTACTCGGTGCGCTCGGCTAATGAGAAAGGAAGAGCCAAAGTGCATAGTCGCGCGATAGATAAGGAGGAATCACAGGAGTTCCCCACAGGCGAATCTGAATTGATCTCGACTGCGACACTCGACGTCAATATGGGCACTTGAATCAGTTCGTCCGACGACAAGAGAACCGGAAGGCTGAAGATTGTCGCGGGAGCGACCGGGCTCGAACCCGCGACCTCTGCCGTGACACAGTACAAAGGAACCTCGTAGCTAATTGAAACTACGCGTCACGGATGGCTTCTTTTGGCGCTCAAAGATACGTGCGGTAACGCTTATTGGATCCTAATCGGACCCCCGACCTCTGCCCCGTAAACCTCTCCCAAGCCGTCTCTCGCCTGGATGAGTGACTCGCCCTGATGTCAACAGTCGACAACGCTACTTGAAGACAGATCACTTCCGACAAGCTGACATATCGGTACCGATTTTCGTAGCTGGAATTTTCGCCAACCTGCGCGTCATCTCGGACGCGCTGGAAGCCTTCTAAGCTTCGACCGCATTCAACTCCGGTCGAGGCTCGCGGCCACTATTCCATCCTCAGAGCCAGCATAGGATCGAGCCGCGAGGCGCGCCATGCCGGTATAGCACAGGCCAGTACGGCCACAACAACCAGTGTTGCACTGACCGCGACAAAAACGGCTGGATCGAATGGCCGCGTTCCAAAAAGCATTGACTGTATGACCTTGACCGATCCGGCGCTGGCGGCAAGGCCCAGTAGCAGCCCGAACAGAGCCGGCCGCAGTCCGTCGACAAGCGTAAGGCGAAGAACGTGCGCGCGTCTGGCGCCGAGCGCAATGCGGATGCCAATCTCCGCCATCCGCTGCGCCACGATGTAAGAAAGCACGCCAAACAATCCCACCGCAGCCAGCAGCAATGACAACCCGGCAAAGACCATCAGCAGCGTCGCATCGAAGCTGGCTTCAAGTGTGTTGCGACCCAGGACCTGGTCCATGGTCAGGACCTCCGAGACAGCCAGAGTGCGGTCCATACTCGCAAGAAGGCGCTGAACCGGCACGGCAAACTGTGCCACGTCGCTGCCCGAGCGAATCACCAGCGTGCTTGAGTGGATCATGTCTGGGGCGGCGAAGATCGGAAAGTACATCATCGGATGCGGAGCCTCGCCAGGGTCGATCCGGGTGTCGCCGACGATGCCCACGATCTCAGACCCTGTCTGGTTGAAAGTGATCATGTGCTTCCCGATCGGATTCTCGCCGGGGAAGAACTGGCGGGCAAACGATTCGGAGATGATGATTTCGGTCGAATGGCCGGGCCGCTGATTGCTGCTGAACCTGCGGCCCTGCAGGAGCGGAATTCCAAGCGCGGCGAAGTACCCAGGGTCGCACCAGCGGTTATTGGCAACGTCTGCTTGTCCTGGGGGCAGCGGCGGATGCTCGATGATAGTGAAATTGTCGTTGCTTCCCTGGCCATCGCCCGGCACTCCTGGAAATACCAATCCCGCTGCCTGAATGCCGGGAAGATTACGCACCCGATCGACAAACGATGAGAAGAAGTCTGCGATCGAGGATGTCCCCTTATATCTTGCCGTTGGTAGTGAGACATCCATCTTGAGAACGTTGTCCGTCAAGCAGCCGAGATCGGTGGAGCGCAGCTGCGCGTAGCTCTTCAGCAGCAGGCCCGCGCCGATCAGTAGCACAACCGTCAATCCCACTTCCAGCGAGAGCAGGACCGAGCGGAGCCGCGTGCGGGCCATACCCGCGCTTTGACCGCGCGACGACTCGCGTAGCGCGATCAGCGCCTGCTCGCCGCGCATCGAGAGCGACGAGACCGCTCCGGCGAATGTCGCGCACAGAAGGACCAGGCCAAGCGTGAAGGCAGCTACGACGCCGTCGAGGGCGATCGAATCGGCGCGAGGGACGTCGTGCCGCACCGCGACAAACCAGCGCAGCACGCTTGCTGCGAGGAAAAATCCGAGGGCCCCGCCGGCGGCACAGATGAGTAGGCTTTCTATCAGATGCTGGCGCAGAAGGCGCAGCTTGCTTCCGCCGAGTGCAGCCCGAATGGCCTGCTCCCTGCGCCGCGCCGCTGCGCGCGCTACCAACAGGTTGGCCACGTTAAGGCAAGCGATCAGCAGCACGCAGCCCGTGGCGGCGAGCAGTGCGTAGAGGGGCGTCTTCATCCGTCCTACGGTCGAATCGAGCAGAGGGCGGCTATTGGCCCCGAAGGCGACGTAGGAATCATCCAGATGCTGATCGTGAATGTGGTGGGTGATGAGCGTGAGGTCGGCAACCGCCTGGGCTTCGGTCACGCCCGGTTTGAGACGTCCGATGGCCACGAACTCATGCTCATCGAGCATCTTCATCAAGTCGGTTCTTTTCGCCTCGAAGATCGGCGTCCAGAGCTGCGTAGTCGGTGTAGAGATGATGGGGAGGCGTGAATTGGGCGGCATCACGCCGATCACGGTGTGCGGCACAGCATCGAGCAGGATGGTTTTGTTCACAATTGCCGGATCGCCGCCAAACCGCTGCTTCCATAATCCCCAGCTCAACAGCACCGTCGGATTAGCCGAAGGCTTATCGTCATCCGCCGCGAAACTACGCCCCAGCGCGGGGCGCACGCCCAGCAGCGGGAGCATGTTCCAGGAGAAATTTCCGGCATGAACTACTTCGGGCAGTTGATTCCCCGCGCTCGAGAGGTTATAGTCCGTCGAGCCCGCAATGGCCATATCGGCAAGGGTCTGGTTGTGCTCTTTCCATTCCATATACATGCCGCCGGCGGTGGCGCCGTCGGGAATATTTAGCCCGCCGACAGATATATGTTCATAGAGCCGCACCAGGCGATCGGGATGGGCATAAGGCAAAGGATTGAGCAGCACCGAGCGCACGATGGCGAACAGCGCTACGTTGGCGCCGATGCCCAGAGCCATAACCAGAATCGCGATCGAGGCAAAGCCCCGTGTGCGCAGGAGAGTCCGCGCCCCTAACCGCACATCGTTCAGCAACAGTTCTGCGCCGCTCCAACTCCACGTCTCGTGGGTCTGGTCGCGCAGGGCGCCAGCGTTTCCAAAGGCCCGCCGCGCGTCCAGCCGAGCCTCTTCCGCGTCCATGCCGCTGACCAGGTTATCTTCGATTTGCCGGTCGATGTGATCGCGTAACTCTTCGTCGAGTTCCGCGCTCAGGCGTGAGCGATGAAACAGCGATCGCAGCCGCAAGGGAATCGTGTACACCCAGTGCTCGATCCGCATCTCACACCTCCGTCAGCCGCATCACGCTGGAAATGGCAGTGGAGATGCGTTCCCAGCTGGCTGCTTCCTTTTCCAGATGCCGCCGCCCGAGCCGCGTGAGCGAGTAGAACTTCGCCCGCCGATTGTTCTCGGTCGGTTTCCACTCCGCCTGAATCCAGCCCTGCTGTTCGAGCTTGTGCAGCGCCGGGTAGAGCGATCCGTCGCTCACCTGCAATACCTCGCCTGAAACCTGCTTGAGCCGCTGGCTCAGCGCCCAGCCGTGAAGAGGCTGAAGGGCGAGAATCTTGAGCATTAACAGGTCCAGAGTGCCTTGGACGAGGTCAGACGGCTTGCTCATGTACGCATCTCACGGTTACCGAGGGATAATAGCGCATCTTCCCTCGGTAAGCAAGAGGAGGAGATCAACTACATCGGCAAAAACCCTGGGGCTTGCGAATTCAGGTCGGCCAGTCCGGGCGATCGTGATAGCCGCCGACTTCTAGACCCATCGCAGTCATTATAGGCAAACAAAAGGCGAATATCTACCGATGAACAACATGTCGTGCTCCCACCCGCATCTTGGTGTTCAATTGAAAATGGAAAGGAATCTCGAATGGGTAAATTCAAACGCGTCCTGCTTGTTGCCGTATTGACGACCCCGCTTGCTCTCTCGGGGTGCCGCATCCACCAGACACACACATGGGGACCTGCCGAGACGAACCACTACACCCAGTGGGAGCATGAGACGAATCGTAATCATCTTGAGTGGGAACGGCGCAGCGACGCCGATCAGAAGGCGTATTGGGAGTGGCGGGATCGCCACCACGATTAGATGGATCAGCCCTGCATTCCCTTTCGGATGTGTAACTTCACCATTTCATTTCAAGCCGGAGGCCTTGATAAATAAGGACGATAGGCCGATCAGGCTTGCGATCTCGACGATGATGATTTTCGTGAGAGTGATTGTCTGCTGGATTGTTTCAAAGCGCGGAAGGCTGGAACTGGGCACACGTTCTCCTAATCTCCCGGCGCGAATAGAAGAATTCAGCTCGATTGCGAGTATTGACGTTTCGGCCTGCCGGGGCGGCCTTCCTTGCTTAACTCGTTGGGAGCACGGGAGTGGTAGCCAATTCGATTTGGTCTACAAGTCCTAAAGCTCGACTTGTCCTATCACCGGGCGAGCGTAGAACGCAAAAAGCCGCCCCTTTCGGTGAGCGGCACAAACCTCGTTTGTTTTGTGGAATGTCGAATGATTCGACCGGGCCGCGCCCCATAAGCGCGACTGATTCACGATAGGGCAGAGAAGATGAAATCTCCGTCAGAGGCATCCCCCGGCGCGTAAAGGCTTCTAATAAGAGATCGCGAAGGCAACATTGAGCCGTTACTGAGGCGGCTCATTTTTTTTGCGTTCAAAGATCCATTAAATGCCAGCAAGTCCAATGCGGACCCAAACCGTGGTCAATCGCCCAATCGGTCATTCTGATGGCGTCGCTTGGGACGATAGGGCTTCCTGATATGCCTCGCCTTCGAAAATGATTCCCATGTGCTGCTCGCCAGTGTGTTCAGCGGCCCACGATGAAATTGCAATATTCCATCCGATATGAGGCCGTCGCTGTCCGGCCGGCTGATATTTACGCCCTGGCTTTCGCACTGGATCAATTTTTCGATGGTCTGGGCGTTGTGGACCGCGAACGGAACGGTATATGCCCACGTTTTGCCAGCTAACGTTGTTCGTACGAGGCTTTCCGGTCGAGAGACGGTAATCGCCCTAGCGTGTAGCCATCGAGGTGTGTACAGGTCAAAATCAGGGGAATGGCGAGGAAGAAGAAAAACCATATTCGTTTCATATGTCTGGCCGGAAGGATTCCCGGCCCGCGCTGTTTCGCGCATCCCCGTCATTGAAGCGGGGCGCTTGGTTTACGACATCATTAAGCATGAAACATTCGTGAAGAATTGCAAGTGAGCGAGAACGAGAGCAAAGGAAGGGACCGTATGGACAAGAATGATCTGCTGCTGGTAATGACCATATGCGCACTACTTGGAAAGCCAACGAATCCTGCGGCTGTGAAGCTTCAATACGAACATGCACTGCAGGTTCTGGAACTGAGCGAACAAGGGCGCAAGTGAACTTAGAAAAACCCGCCTTATTAAAGGGCGGGGATGTAGTTCGTGAGCACGTGTGTGCGCTCATGAAAACAAAAGTAGAATCTCAGATGTTCACCGTCGGCGCACGGTATGAACATTTCGTTGGCGGTCGCTCGTGAAAGGCAAGAACCATCGCACGGTATCGGGAAGATACAGCGCGAGAGACACCTACCGAAGTGAACCCATATTGCTTCGTTCATCCGGCGTTGCGGTGTGAGAACCTTGCGAGGTTTTCTCATTGCCTCTCCTGCTGCGTCGCGAACCGCTGACGCATCTCTTCAAGTTTCTGCTTTAAACAGGAATTCTCAACGGTATTGTGTAATGGAAGACAAACTTTCGTTTTCCGATCGTGAGATGAATCGGCGTGCCGTCATCGGGGAAGATGACGCGACAGCACCAATCACAGATGAGGACCATTCACGAGCGACTCAAGAAATAGCCGAACAAATCGCCTGCGCTCCTGCGGATGAAGCTCATACAGGTCGATGATTGCCGACACCTTCAGTTCGAGCAGCTTCCGCGCGAGCAGTGCGGCCGATCGCGGCTCCGCTGGCGCCTCCCGCCTTTGCCGGCGAGCACATAATCGAACTTTTCGCGGAGCGTGCCGAACTCGCCTTCGGAATCGAGAATGATGTGCTGCACTTTCCCGTGTGACTGTTCCAAGATTCGCCGTAGCGCCCAGGACTTTCCTCCGCCTGAATTTGCCCGGACGAGAAGCTTGCTCTCGATAAGCCGTGGAAGATCTATCTGTGAGTCTTTGTTGAGTGAAATGTGATCTTTCATATTCCTAGTGATTATGAGTGTGGTTCCACCTTTTCCGGTTCCTTCTTTTCAAATGCCGGCGGCAACACCGGATGCTTCGCCTTCGACGCCCACGCTGTCCCGCCGGTCGCTTTGCAGGTGCGGCCCGCGCTCTGAAGAACAAGCCCCTGCTTTCTGAGCTCACCCATTCGTGGCGTCACCCGGTCGATAGGCCATCCGAGCCGCCGCGCAATCTCAGCATTCGTCGCGTCCGAGAACATGCGGAGTGCGTCGAGGATCTGCTTCTGCTTGGCCCCAAGGTTCTGCGTGGCGAGGTTGTAGGCCCAGAGAGAGGTGTCTTGCGATCCCATAAGAGCGTGATGAGTTTATTCGTGCGAGTGTTCTTAGATTGCAGTCGGGTGTTTCGGTTGGTAGAGCCCAATCTGGAAACCGCCCGGAAGGTTGATCTTCGTGATTGAACCCCACCGCGCTTCGGAAACCTCGGTACACTTTACCCCTTTCAACGCAAGGTCTGACATTTCCTTAGTCAAATCTTCGCAAAGGAAGTAAAGCTCAGGGCGGTCGTTTGTATCGGACGGATGGACCGCCGCTTCGGCGGGGGGAAGTCTGAAGATCAGCCAACCGTGGCCTGCATCCACATGATGAAATCCGAGCGTGTCGCGGAAGAAGGCGCGGTCGGCATCAGGATTACTACTGTAAAGGACCAAATGCGCTCCATTTATCATGTGATAAATTCTCCGGCGTAATCATACCCCACGGGCGGGACTTCCATAGGACTGAAATTAACCTGTGCAATCCTCCCGTTCCCTTTTCTCAGACCGCCGCATCGGATTCAATCGACCTTTCTGCCGCAACGATATTCTCGATCTCCTTTGCGGGAAGTTCCGTCTGCTTCGGCTCTGCCTTGCACGTTTTCGCGCTGTGGCCTAGCTCGCCACAATTCTTACACTTCCACTTTCCGCTCCGACCCTTCTTCACATGTTTAGGAAGATTGCTTACGAACTTTTCACAGTTATCGCTTCGATGGCCCTGCTTCCCACATTTTCCACAGCGCCGATTCTTTGCGATTGCGAGCTGCTTCTTATAGGTCTTGACGGGCGCTTCCTGGTTGAAAGCCTCGGAGTCATTCTTCCCATCCCAGCCACTCCGCATCTCCGAGCTGGTGATGACTCTTATCCCCTTTAACACCTCAAGCACGTCAATGGTATGAGACTCGACGTCGAAGACCATTAGATCCTGAGTCTTCGGATTGAAATAGTAATTTTTCATTTTGATGATTTTGCTTTTATAACCCTGCAACATACCCCGTAGGGAAAGCCCGCATCGAACTGCGCTGAGAGGAAACACCGATGACCGACCAGAGTAAAAGTGCTGAGAAAAACAACCCTAGCCAAGCAACCCCGAACCCCGGACAGAACAACCCAAATCAAGGCTCTTCCACTCAACAGCATGGACAACAGGTCCAGCAGCCTCCGAAGAAAGACGTTCAAAACAAGGAACAAGAGGAGCAAAAGAAGAGCGGAACCCGGTAGATACGTATTGACTCTTAGCCTTGTTGGGCGGCGGCGCAGACTGCGTTGCCGCTTTTTTCTTTGGGGCGGGACGCCATGAGGATTGAAACTAACCGTGCAACCCTACTTGATATTCCCCCAATTATTTTCAGGACGTCCCGTGATCTGTTCTAGAACGGAATGTCTTCCGGCTTAATTTCATCATCGTCATCGCTCGGAAAGAGCGGCTCCATCGAACGCCCGGCGTTGCCCTCTTCATCGAGGTCGAGCGGAACGATAGTCACTTCTTCCGGAGAAGAGGTCGCAGGCACCGGCTCTCCTTTCGTTGCGGTCAGCTTAGGGCCGAACTGGATACCATCTGCGATGATCTCGGCGCTTCAGCGCGTCACACCTTCTTTGTCATCCCAGGTGCGGGGTCGCCAATCTGCCTTCGACGAGCACGAGCGATCCCTTTGTGAGATACGCGCTTGCGGTTTCGGCGAGCTTTCCCCAAATGACGACGTTATGAAACTCGGTCTCCTCCTGCTTCGCACCACCTTTGTCCGTGTACGCGCGGTTCGTCGCCGACCCATCGTCGCTACCGGCTGCCCGCTTGGCGTGCTCCGCAACACGAGATCCTGCGTGACACGGCCCACTATTACAACTTGTTTAGATTCACAGTTATTATTCTGTTTTCTTAAATACAGCGACCTTTTTCCAGAGAACTATTCCGTCGGAATTGTGATCGATCTTGAACTCGTGCGCGTTCTCCCTAGTGTAGCCATTGTCGGCGAGGAAGGCCAAGTAGCGCTCATCTTCTGCAAGCTGTCGCCTCAACTGTTGCTCGCGCAGCCCCCGCGCCGACAAGAAATGTCTTTGAGCACCATCGAGGATAGCCGAGCAGAGCAGGCTGCCCCGGACGACAAAAAAAGCATTGCCTAACAATCGCCGTCACAATTGAGACGCGTCTTCCGTAAGCGGGAGGAACCAACATCCTTCGCGCCCGCTTGAGGAGTTTCCACTTGAAACCTATCCATGCCTTTCCTCTGCTGTTGCTGATTCTCTGCGCAACGACATTCACTCTTGCGCAATCCACCGACGGAACCATCAGCGGCGTTGTCGTCGATCCGTTCGGCAAGGTCATCCCCGCTGCCGAGATCGAGATTCTCAATGAAGCCACCGGCGTGCACTATTCCAGCAGGACAAATGACATCGGAATCTACACCGTTTCGATTCTTCCTCCGGGGCAATACCGTCTCCAGGTCTCGAAGGCCGGATTCAAAACTCTGATCAAACCTGGAATCGTTCTGAACGTGCAGAGTGCGGTGGCGCTCAACTTCACTCTGCCGGTTGGAGCCACATCCGAATCCGTGACCATCGCCGCGGGTACGTCGCCGATCGATACGACGGATGCTTCGGTCAGCACCGTGATTGACCGCAAGTTCGTCGAGAATATTCCTCTGAATGGACGCAGCTTTCAGGACCTCATCTCGATGACCCCCGGTACCATGACACAAAGTCCACAGCAGTTGGGGCAAGGTGCAGGTTATTACGGAGACTTCAGTATTGACGGCCAGCGCACCCAGTCAAACTACTACACAGTGGATGGAGTGTCGGGGAACACCAGCCCCGGCGGTGCATCCGGATTCCCGCAATCCGCAACCGCCGGTTCAGTAGCGGCCTCCACAGCGTTAGGAACAACTCAGGCCCTCATCTCCGTAGATGCCCTACGAGAATTCAGGATCGAAAGTTCAAGCTACTCCGCGGAATTCGGGCGTAGTCCCGGGGGTCAAATTTCATTCGAAACGCGCTCAGGAACCAATGAGTTGCACGGAAGCGCATTCGACTATCTACGCAACGACTTCTTTGACGCAAACGACTGGTTCAACGATCACTATCGGCAGACCATCGCACCATTGCGCCAAAACGACTTCGGCGGAACAATTGGTGGCCCGATAAAAATTCCAAAGTTGTACGACGGCCGCGATAAGGCATTCTTCTTCGGCTCCTATGAAGGACTGCGGCTCACACAACCCCAGGCCGCGACCATTCAATATGTTCCGGATGCATTTATGCGGAGCGAGGCTCCTCCGGCCCTCCAACCAATCTTGAATGCGTATCCGGTGGAGAATGGTGTCGATTATGGAACTTCGGACAGACCGAACCTGGCGCAATTCATCAAGGCATACTCCCAACCCAGCCAGATCGATTCCACCATCGCTCGACTGGACCTCGATCTCAGTGCCAGGTTGTCACTCTTTTTCCGGTTTGGCGACACGCCAAGTTCGACATCGGCACGAACCCTGTCAACAGTGAATCAAACGAGCGTAAATTCCCACACGTACACTGTGGGCGCGACTGGCCGCCTGGCTTCCAATGTCAACGATGAGTTGCGACTGGGCTATGCAGATAGTCAGGCTATATCGAAAGGATCTTTGGACACGTTCGGAGGTGCGCAGCCAATCAATCTTTCGCAGGCGATGGGGGTTGGGACGTATCCAGATGCGCAGCCCTTTTTCCTTCTTTACATCAGCGGTATCGGATCGGGACAAATATTTGAGGGTCCTGCGCAGAATGTTGGCCATCAGTGGAACCTGGTGGATACGCTGGACCTATCCTTCGGCCATCATCAACTGAAGGTGGGGATCGATTATCGCAGGATCATCTCTCCACTCAAGCCGCCCAGCATTCAGCCCTACGTCCCATACGAGACGGTGGATTCGATCCTTACAAACAGTGCAACGTTTGTGGCGCTCTCAAAGTACGACGCTGCCACTCCGATTTTCGATGAAACGTCTCTCTTCCTACAGGATCAGTGGCACGTAGCACCAAGCCTGAGTCTGTCTTTGGGCCTGCGGTGGGAGGTCGACCCGCCACCGACGGAGGAGCATGGGAATGATGCTTATACCTTGTCCGGTAATATCAACCAACCGGCCAGCCTTTCCCTGGCTCCTCACGGCACTCCGCTGTGGCGAACCAGTTGGTTCAACCTTGCGCCTCGGCTCGGGGTGGCATGGATTGCCCGGAATGCGCATGGCTCTGAAACCGTCGTTCGAGCCGGCGGTGGCGTGTTCTTTGACACCGACAATGAGTTGGCTACGCAAGGCTTCGTCCAGGGCATCGGATTCAACGCGAATGCCGTTTTGTTCAACTCTCCGCTGCCTGTAGCCCCAGCACAGCTGGATTTTTCTCCATCTGTGGAGGCTCCCTACACAGACTCCATCGTCTTTGCTTTTCCTCCCCATCTCCAACTCCCCTACACCCTCAGCTGGAATGCCTCCTTGGAACAGGAAATCGGTGAAGCCCAATCACTCACACTGTCCTACGTAGGCGCAAATGGCCGGCGCCTGATTCAGGAACAGTCGCATTCAATCGCGACCTTCAACCCGAATTTTGGAACGGTATATTTCGTACCCAATGGAGTCACGTCCAACTACCAATCCTTGCAGGCAGAGTTCAAGCGAAATGTGGCCCATGGACTCCAGGCCCTTGTCTCCTACACATGGTCGCATTCGATTGATTTCGGTTCGAGTGCGTCCGAATTACCACTGACTCGCGGCAATTCTGACTTTGACGTTCGTCATAATCTGCAGGCAGGGATGAGCTGGGATCTCCCAATGCTGAAAGCGCCTCTGGTACCAAGAACTCTATTCAACGCCTGGGGGATCGATGCCCGTCTGGTGAGTCGGGGCGCATTTCCCGTCACGCTTCAAGGCGCCCGACAAACGGATCCATCCACAGGCAATTCGTATTACGGAAATGTGAGCCTAGTGCCAGGTCAGCCCATTTATGTGAACGGGCCGCAATATCCTGGCGGTCGAAGTATCAACCCGCTCGCATTCACCGCGCCCGCCGCCAACGAACCCGGAAACGCTTCGAGAAATTTCGTACGCGGCTTTGGAGCCACTCAATTCAATCTGGCAGCTCGTCGAAACGTTCGTCTGTCAGATCGGCTGAGCCTAGAGTTCCGGGCAGAAGCCTTCAATCTTCTCAATCATCCCAACTTCGGATATGTGGATCCGTACCTGACCGATATCACGTTTGGACAAGCAACGAAAATGCTCAACCAGAGCCTGGGCACTGTATCTGCACAGTACCAACAAGGCGGCCCGCGTTCGATGCAATTCGCATTGAAGCTGGTGTTTTAGCCGATTGGTTCGCGTCTTCTGGCGGCCATGAAATCAACCGCAGACAGTATTTGTCCGCGAACCCCTTGGTGCCTGTCTGCTCATGAGGAGAATCAGAAACGTGTTCGCAGCCAGCCATCGAAGGAGTTCATTCGCCTGTGCGGCCTTGTTGACTCTTCTTCTCGCATCGCCTTGCGGCGCGGTCGAGCACAAGTTCGATGTCTGGGATTCAATTTCGATGGCGAGGTTTAGCGATCCTTACACGCGCGATCCCTCGAAGGATGCCAAGATGTCGCCAGACGGGCGCCATTTCGCTGTCGTCACCTCTCGCGGCCTCCGCTCAAACCGAATTGAGTCCTCGATCTGGACGTTTGAAGCCGATCAGGTGGAGGCATTCTTGAAGAGCCCAAACCGCGCTTTGGTCCCACGGGCGAGGTTACTGGCCAGATTTTCGGCGGTACCCAAGGTGCTCTTTGCGGACTCATATACCTCTACAATCACGGCACTGCGATGGTCCCAGGATTCACGATCCGTGTACTGTCTAGTCGAAAACGGGAGAGCCGAGAAACAGTTGTACCGGGTCCGCCTCCGAGATGGCGCAGAGAGGCGATTATCCACGATTGGATATAGCGTGGATTCGTTCGACATCCATCAGTCGGAAGTGGCTTACACCGCCTCGCGATCCGGAGACAAGACGATCGAACGATACTATCAAGGCCGCTTGCTCGGTGCTGGGGCAAGGGATCTGACCGATCTGCCCATCTCGATCGGCGATATCCTGTTCCCTCAAAATCGTGAGAATTATCGCTTCTTCTTCACGTGGGTTGGTCGGAGCGGTGAGCAAGGCCCAATCCCATCGAGCGGCCCAACCATCGACGACTTCCGACCCCATCCGTTCGCCTTATCGCCGGACGGCAGGTTCCTTGTGGAGTTACTGCCGGTCACCCATGTTCCAGCCTCCTGGAGTCTCTATCAGTTGCCAGCGGCTTACGATGGACCCCAGATCGATGATCCGAAGGTGGTTTCGCCGTTCAATATGGATCACCTGATGCAGTATTCGATCATCGACCTAATGACAGGAAAGATGTCGCCTTTGATCGATGGGCCATCCGCGAGCACGCTCGGGTCAGCCGATGTGTCGAGCGCGACGTGGTCACGAGACGGCCGGCGCATCCTCATCACAAATACATTCACTCCGCCGAAACACTCCGACCGACCTGATGGGAACATTTCGCTTGAACCATGTGCGGCGGCCGTCGTCGATATTCGCGCGGATGAGGTCCAATGCATCGCCCCGTCTCGGCTTAAGCCGATGGGGCGGGAGGCTGGCTCCGACGCATCTGCGGAATTGACGGGTGCACGATTAGAAAACGGCCACGACGCTCGGCTCACCTTCCTCGGGAAAGGCGGGGTGCGAGTGGTGAACTACGAATACCGAGAAGGCAAGTGGCGGCCTCTTTCTGCCGGCGCCGTGGTCGATGACCGATTGTCTGTCGGCACAGGAAAAGAAAAGAGGATCTCTTTGTGGGTTAGGCAGGATCTGAATAGCCCACCCACGTTGTGGGCAACGGACCGCACGACAGGAATCAGCCGGGAGATATGGGATCCAAATCCGCAGCTGCAGGGTATTGAACGCGGAACAGCATCGATCTATCAATGGAGGGATGGCAGCGGATACGAATGGGCGGGCGGCTTGATCAAGCCGGTCGGCTATGTGCCGGGACAGCGATATCCGCTGGTTATTCAGACTCACGGATTTCATCCAGACGAATTTCTGTCCGATGGTTCCTACACCACGGCAATGGCCGCACTGCCTCTGGCCAGCGCGGGCATCATGGTGCTTCAGGTTCCCGATCGCCATGACCACAGCGGGACCAGCCGGGAGGCGACTGACTATATCGTTTCCTTTGAGGCTGCAATCGATCAACTTGTGGCGCAAGGGATGATCGACCCGAAGCGGGTTGGGCTGACCGGTTTTAGCAGAACCTGTTATTACGTGCTAAGCGCTCTGACTCGAGACCCTGGTCGCTATGCTGCGGCCGTGGTCGCAGACGGCGTCGACGGAAGCTACATGGAGCACCGGCTCTATCAAGCCAACATGGGCACATGGGACATCGGAATCTATGGAGGGGCGCCAACCGGACGCGGATTAGGGACGTGGGTTTCCACCGCCCCGAACTTCCATCTGGATTCTGTCAAAGCACCGCTCAGAATTGAAGCCCTCGGACCTGCGTCGCTGCTTGGAGAGTGGGAGCTCTACTCTTCGCTGCGAGAACAGAACAAGGCTGTGGATCTGATCTATATAAGAGACGGCCAGCACATTCTTCAAAAGCCGATGGATCGAGTCGCATCCCAGCAAGGAATTGTCGATTGGTATCGCTTCTGGCTGACAGACCAGATGTGTTCCGCAGCGGACACGCGTGGCTGGGACAGCCGGTGGCTAGAGATGAGAGAGCTTGAGTCAAAGAGGAGGTCGGGAAATTGCGGTCAAGGTCATACCCATGGAATTCGGCCCTAAGGAACAACTCCCCGCACCAATTTTGGGCTTGCTCGGGCTCCTGGGAAAAATGGAGCCCGAGCAAGGTTGGGGCTGCACCTTTGATTACTCGTCAGCCTCGTACGCGCTTGCCGGTGTGTGGTTGGGGCTCTGCCCTTGGTTATCCGGTATCGCCACGCCTTTGGACCCTCCCTGAATACAGGAAGATGCAGTGGTTGTGTGCTGGATTGTTGGCTTGGTATAACGCATTTTGGTTCTCCTCTCATTTGCTTGGTATTACTCCAAACCGACCAGGTTACGAGTGAAACTCGATCAGCAGGAGGTAATTTGCTCTCCTACGAGAGCAAGCGCGTTCTTGCGTCTGAAGTCTCGGATATTCCGTTTGGCGCCGAAGCCAGGGTGGACAGCCATAGTTCAAGCGCCACTGCCCGCATGAGTTCTGCCCATCGCATCACTTCCCTGCCGCTGACAACAGCGTGGATCAGGTCTCGTAAGCGATTCGGCTCGATAAACCCGTAATCCGCAGCAATGGGAGCACAAAACAATTTCTCGAGTTCAGCGGCGTTAGCCTGGAGAGCGACGATGGGGCTTCGCACTACAAAAGCTTTGCGGCGGCGGTCCAATATTCCCGCTGGAACAATGTCTTTCAAGCCACGCCTCATCAGCGAACGCCTTCTTCCGGGACGCACCAGCTGTGAGCGAGGAATGCGGAAGAGGAACTCGACCAACTCCCGATCAAGGTACGGATAGCGCCACTCTCGCCTTGAGAGAAGCGATGGAAATCGATGCGGTAATGTTTCTAGAGTGTCCCACCATGTTTGAGCATTGCTGATGCTATTCGGGGGAATCCCGACCAGCCAGCGAGGCACAGGATCAGCTGGGTTCGGAGCGCAACGCCGCCGGAGTTCGAGAGTAATCCACGAGGGAAAGTCGGCCGCACGGAGGACGCGTCGCCGGTAAAGAGTCAAGGTGAAAAGCGCGGCCTCCCTCGCCATTTCAATCACGGAAGTTCTGTTCGTGACCGACCATTCGAGAACAGCTCGCAAAAATCGGGTTACATTCCCCGACGCGAGATAACCAGCCAATTCCGGCAGGGGCGTCGGGACACCGCCAAGCAACTCGTCGCCTCCGATTCCTGAGAGAATCGCGCGGTAGTGATGATCTTGATCGAGGAATTCAAAATATCGTTCTCGCTCGATCGACGAGCTGTCTGCCCCCGGAAAAAGATACTCTCCTGAAGTAGAGTCATGGGCTCGAAACGTCTGCGGTATCAGGGACGCATTCGCGTGGATGCCGACCTTGCCGCGCACCTGTTCGACCAGGGAGAAGTATGGTCGCTCATTCCAGGACGGCTCCGAATCGTCGTAATAGGAGATGGAATCGATGGGTTTTCCTGGCGGAATTGAGGAGGCACGAAGTCCGTCTGACATGCACACGATTGATGTTGAATCCATGCCCCCACTGAGCTGCGCGAGGATCGGAGCGCCGGGTCCAGTACGGCGTTCCACGGATTTCCGGAAGAGGATGCGGAAGTGTTCTTCATAATCGACGTCAGCCCTATATCGGATCTTGTCCGTAATCATCCATTGCCAGTGCGATCTGCGAGAAAGTCTGCCGTCGTGAAAAACGAAGAAGTGCGAAGGCGTGACCGCGTTGATCCGCCGGAACGGCGTCCAGTCGCCGATCGGTCGGCCCGACAAGTAACAAGCGACAAACTCCGGACTCAATTCACGCGAGTCACGACCGACAAGCAGCGTTTCCAGATGGGTAGCCCAGCAGATTGTGTCACTGGTCATGCTGAAGTAGAGCGTCCGCGTGCCGGCGTGATCACGGGCCAGATAGAGCGATCGATCTTCCTTGGACCACAGGCAAACTGACCAGTCTCCGACGAGTCGCGAGAAGCAATCCTCGCCCCAGCGTCCAAAAGCTGCAAGAACAATTCGCGAATCCGTGATTTCGTCGCGCCCAAGATCTAAAAGATGGCAAAGCTCAACATGATTATCAATTCGCCCGTCCAGGGTCAGCACATTGCCGCGCTCATCGACGGCGGGTTGTGCTTCGAGCCTCGATCGTTGATGGGTATGATAGGGCTGAAATCCCATGCCGATCCTGCCGTCGGCTCGTACAGATGTGCCATCCACCGCATATCGTTCGGTGGCACGCGCCATATCGATCAGTTGCTGCTCTTCTACGACACGGCCTTCACCCTTGCATATCCCAAAACAAATGGCCATCTGGGCGACTCCTGCGCTAACAGTGTTCAAGCACCTGATACATTTCCCGCATGTACGGTTTGTCGTTCACGACCGCTCCGCCGCATTCCACCCAGGCATGAGATCTGAACGGCAGCAGTTGGGCGCCGATCACCAACTCGGCGCCGACTCCGTGCCGGCGTAACAGAAGCGTTGTCGCCGCGGATCGTTGCAGGCAGCGCACCGGCTTGGGATAAAACACGCAAGCGAGGTCCATCGCGTGGCAGAGTTGTTCTGGGCCCGACCGCAAACCTGGGTGACCGGCCTGAGTCCTCGCCATTCGCACATGCCGGTGAAGCGCGTGAATGCTTCGGAACGCGAGGAGAAAGCCGGCCCACAACAGAAGCACGTAGCTTTCAGCGACTAACTTTTTCATGGCTTCCCTCCTTGGAAACCTCGATACCGAGTTCTACGCACAGAAATGCAAGCCTTCGTGCCAGCGCATCGATGCGTATCGAAAGAGGAAGCATCGGCGAGTGTCCCCGTTCTGCGCTATGGTCGACGAGGATCGGGTTCGACTGTGCCGGACGATCCTGGAGATACGCAGCCATTTTTCGCACATGTGCGGGATTGCAGCGGTCGTCGTTGTCTCCGGAGACAAACAGTGTTGCGGGATAATCTACCGACTCTTCGATGTGGTGGTAAGGCGAATAGGCATAGAGCGCATGGAAGTCTTCACGGATCTCCACGCTGCCATATTCCCGCTGCCACTTCACTGCTTGATCGAATCGCTCGTACCGGACCATGTCGAGCAGCGGTGCGATCGAGAGAACTGCACGAAAGAGATGAGGACGCTGCGTCATCGCCGCCCCAACCAACAGACCGGAGTTGGAACCTCCGAAGATGGCGAGCTTATCGGGAACTGTGATTCCTACGGCGCACAACCACTCCGCCGCGGCAATGAAGTCGCTGATTGCCGTTGGGCGATTCCGTGCGCGGCCCGCGTCATGCCACGATCTGCCGAAATCGCCGCCGCCGCGGATATGCGGAAGAGCAAAGACAGCTCCGAATTCCATCATGATGAGGGCCAGAACGGAATACTGAGGCGTCACCGGCATACAGAAGCCGCCGTAACTGGTCATGATGGCAACCTGTGGCCGTGAGCGAGCCGACCTGGTCCGTTTGACTAATGTGATGGGAATCTCGGTCCCGTCGTATCCGGCGAAGGAATACTCTCGGACCTCACATGCTTCTTTTTTCGAAGACGTGGGATCGTGGAGCGCGAACGACTTCCCAGTCTCTGCTGAATATTCGTAAACCTTCGGCGGGTGGGCGAAGGATTCATGGCTGTAGAAGAAGCTATCTGCAGGCGAACTCAGTTGTGGTAAGAGCCGAAGCGTTCCATCGGAAGGGACGTCGAGAACGCCCGAGTCCCCTCCCTCGATTGTCCAACCATGGAGTGACGTGTGGCCGTTCTTGAAATAGCTGACGAAGAATCTCCGATCTGCAATCACGAGCTGACGAAGCTGCATGCCCGTTTCCGGGACGACCGTTCGGATCTCTCGTCCATCCTGGGACAACTCGACCACCTGGCCATTGGGGGCATTCTCGCAGGAAAGAACGAAGATCTTGCCCAAAGCAAGAAATGGAGTAAATGGGAGTTTCCTGTTCCTAAAAACCTGGCGCCAAACTCCATCCTGCTCGCGAGAGGCGAGAAAGAGATCGCAGTAGGCTCCGCTCGCCAAGTCTCCGTGAATCCAGATCGCGCCGAGATGAATAGCGTCCGAGATCAGGACCAGGCGACTTCCGGGAACACGTCCACGGCTGAAGACGACCCGGTTCTCGGACGGTTCGAAGAAGGAATGAAACCGGATGCATTGATCCTCAATACAGGCTGTGGTTTCCTGGCAATAGTAGAAGCCATCGTTGGCGAGAGAGAATGCGAAGCCGCGCGCGTAACCCGTTGCAACACGATCCGGGAAGATGCGCCCGCTCTCGGTATCGATGATCCGAATCTCTGTCGCATCCCCGCCGCCGTGCTTAACCTCATAAGCAAGGAAGGATGCATCATCGGTGATGCGATGAATTCCAACGGATGTGAATGGGCCCTCGGCGGAAGGATCGACCAATATCCGTTCTCTTCCAGAAACATCCCCCCGCGCATAAATGCACGGCTGCTCCTGGCCCTTGCTTCGCCGACGGAAAAAGCAATGCCTTCTCACTCGTACCGGCTGGTCCACGACCTCCACATCCAGCAGAGTCTCGACACGGCTGCGCAGTTCTTCGAAAGGACCACAAACCGAAAAATATGCTTGGCACCGTGTCGTCTGTTCCTCAATCCACTCAGTCGTTTCCGGCCGTGTACGGTCTTCAAGCCAACGATAGGGGTCGCGAACTCTGACACCATGGATATTTTCCTCGACGACAGGAAAGGAAAGTGACCTCAATGGCATAGGACCTCCAGCAAGCGCGAGTCCTGAGCTGCGCGATCGAGGTGGCGCGCTAGGGCGCGTACATAACTCTCGGCGTAAGCCGGATTTTGCCTGGGTGTATGTAACCACGCGCCCCGGCCGTAAAGGAATGCGAGGATAGCCACGATCGGTGCGAGTAGGAACGCGGCTTCGATCTGAGTGGAGCTGAGGCAGTGAAGCCAGCCTTGCCGATAAGACTCGCGCAGTTGAGATCCACAGTCTTCTCCGGAACCCAACCGAAGAAGGCACAGGCGCTCGAAGCCGAGAAAAGGATTGCCGACGCCGGTCTCACACCAGTCTGTGAAGACACAGCTTGTACCCCGAAACAGGACGTTGCCGAGGTTCATATCGTTATGGACCAGAGTGTCCGGGATATCCAACGCCTCCATCCGGCAGCAGGCATCCTCAACAATGCTGGCAATCTGAAGCAAGCGGCGCTTCCCAATCCGTGGGACCTTCGCTGAGACCTGTTTTGCCATTGCCTCATCGAGATACTCGACGAGTTCAGCCAGGTGCGAAACCAATACCGAGACGCGTTGATCGAAAGCGCCTGCCGCCAAGAACGCGCTGGTTCTACCAATAGTCCCTCGTTGCAACAGGGCCATCGAGGAAACAGCGCGCTCTAGCGCAGGCATGGTCCAGAAGTCGAGAGGATCACCTGCGTCCTCCATCAGCCAGGCGTTCCAATCGCGTCGCTCGGCGATTCGACGTGGGAGGAATTCCGGGCTTGTCTGGGCAAGCATTTTCGAGATCGAGAATTCGTGGACATTGGGCTCGCCTGTAGCCTTGAGCCAAAATCGAGGGCCAGTCTGTGTTGCGAAGCGAGCCAAGGCGAAGGATCCCGACGCATTGTATTGGCGAACCTCGCCTGTGAACCTAATGCTTCGACCTACAACCTCCTGCATCCACTCCAACGCTTCATCGACCCAGCCCAAGCGAGAAAATGGACCGCGCGACCTCACGTCCCCGGAGATGATGACTTTGATCACCTCTCGTTCTTCGCTCGTCATTTCCTCTTCGAGAACATCATCGATGCTGACGGGGATCAGATTTCCCTGCGGCTCCGGGGACAGGATCTCGACTACCGCGCATGGAGTCGAATCGCTTCCTTTGGAGAGGACATCGAGGACAATTGCGCGAAGGTGCCAACCTGCTTCAATCGCCTGCTGCAGTTGTTCGGCCGGACGCCTCCACCGAGGTATCGCGACGCGCGGCAGAGGAAACGCACCCTTCTCGCGCGACGTCCAAAGCATGCACGATCCGGACCGCACCAGAACCACCCGGTAAGTATCCTGTTCGAGCGTGGTGTCATGCGAGAGCACGGTAGCGCCTTCGTTCAAGGGGTGAGAAGATGCTTCGACTTCAGTTCTTCGAGAAAAGCGCGCACATCACGATCGACCGTTAATAGGTCGGCGCCGGTCTCCTCGGCGAGTTCGCTGACAATTTCATCGATCAGTTTTCCCTGCCGTAGCTTCTGCCACACGTAGCCACCAGTGGAGTTCAGGGTGAGCATCGAGTCTCGTTCGATATCGAGAATGACAGCGCCGTCGTGATCGACGATGGACCGAATGTGGGGAGCAACATCAACCATGGTTCGTCCCTCCGGACAGTGCAGGGCGAGCACGCGAACTGCGCGCACCAATGCCGCCCCTCTATCCGTACTTATTTCCCGCGCAGAGATCTGAGGAGAAGCAATTCAAGTGGGTCTAGTGGGTGGTTCTCAGATGAGCAGGGGCAGATCGCTCAGAATGAGCGTCGCGGCCGGTGTTCCAATGAGCTCAAGCACCAACGATCCAACTGTGCGGTGAGTCTGACACCCGGCATCTTGAGATGCAAGAAGAACTGATTCGCAGAAGGCGACAAATTGAGGAGCAATTTGTCCATGATACAACCAAGTCAAATGCCCAATTCGTCTGTATTTTGTCAGTTGCGAGGAGCACGCGTTGCCTCGCGCGCGATTCTCTGGCGTTCTCCGTGGCTCCATTCCGATGGAGACTGGTGCATATGTTTCTTAAAGAAGCGATTGAAGTCCTGCACGAGTTCGTAGCCAAGGGTCAACGCAATCACACTGATCTTGGTGGGCGGGAATATGCTGAGCAGGTGTTTCGAGAAGGCCAGCCGGACTTCGACCTGAAACTGCGTCATCGTCTTCTGGTACTCGGCAGAAAACGTCCGCTCAAGGGTTCGCGTCTCAACCCCGAGTTCTCCAGCAAGTGTGCCGAACCGCAGTTGCACATTTCCGTGGCAGGCAAGAATAAAGTGATGCGCAAGCCTTGCCGGGCTCTCAAAGAGCGCGGACAGAGGACCACTGTCCGGCGATGCTCTCAGGGAACGAATCTCCGCGACGACGTCTTTTTCGATCGACGTGAGCTTGTCTGCAGGGAGGCTGATCACATCTGTTTGCTCCGGACGGAACGTTCAGCGAGGCGCCGATGAACGCACGAGCTGCGATTGATACGTAGGCGTTCTAGTTCCCCTTCGGCTCCCTGATCTGCGAACCAATCTCTCCTTCGAGGGAGCAGACTCTCGATCGACACCGGATCGGATCGACGTCATTGCCTCTGTGCGCTGGATCGGACAAGATGGCGAAGCCGCATCAACGTCATGTTCTTGGGCGGACACTCCGAAGACGTGGCGAGATTGAACATCGACCTCCGCCCAATAGCTAGGCCAATGACGGGACGACAGTCTCTTGCTCGAGCGAGAAGTTCTGATAGGCATACTTCTTCGCCAGCACAGCATGAATTGAAACGTTTGGACGCGTGCATTGGCGATCGCGGGAAGTCTGCCAATGTGAACAGAAGACTACGCCGGCAATTGAGCAGCAATCGACCAGGATGACGCGTTGCTTATACGAAACACGAGGGACCCAATAGAAGCCAGCGAGCGCGAACCTGCATTACGGTTAGGTCACTTCCTTGCGAGGGACCTGGGGAGGGCGCTGTGCAGGCCGGGAGCGATTTCAGTTGGTTGTTGGTGCGTCTTGGACCGTTGCGGTGGCGCATAGCGCTCGGCTTACTCTGTGTGTCGCTCGCCGGCCTCGCTGTTACGATCGACCCTCTGTTGATGCGCAGCTTGATCGATAGCGCGCTGCCCCAACGCAAGCTGCGATGGGCGATGGAGTTGGCCGGTGGGATCGGGCTCTGTTACTTCGGGACATCTCTACTCTACGCAATGGGATCGCTTGTCAACTTCTCCATTGCCCAGTATTGTGTGCGCGACCTGCGGGTAGCGCTCCTCGATCGGATGAATCGTCTTTCGGCCGATTATCACGAACAGACGGCGACGGGCGAGAAACTGACCCGCATCGAACACGACGTCGATGAAGTTGCGAATCTGGGCGCAGATACGGCCAATCAGAGCATCCGCGCAGTCCTGTTCTTCCTGCTCAATCTGGCGATGATGGCGAAGCTGAATCTGGCGATGACGCTCACCGTGCTACCCCTGATGCCACTGTTTGCCATCATTCAACGGAAATTCAGCCTCCGCCTCAAGGCCAGAGCCGATGAGGCGCGAAGCGGGCTGGGTGCGGCAACCAGCGTGTTGAACGAGTACCTTGGCGCAGTCCCTCAGATTCAGTATCTCGGCGCGGAGGAGGTTAGCGCGCAGAGAGCCGCTTCTGCCTGGGACGGGATGTTGCGGGCGCAGTGGGTCGAGCGGCAGACGCAGATTGGATTCAGCCTCTCGATCGGCGCAATCATGGCGGCCACGATCCTGGTTGTAATCGGCGTCGGCAGTGCGAAGGTGGTTGCCGGCGCTCTAACCACTGGCGGGCTGGTGGCGTTTTATACCTATGGCACTCGCGTCTTTGAGCCCATCAGTTCGGCCATGGACTTGTATTCAAGGCTCCAGTCAGTCGGGGCCAGCATTCGCCGCGTTCGGGAGTTGCTGGCTCTTGAGCCGACCGTGCGGGATAGAGGGACAAAGAGTCTAGAGACAACAGGCTTGCAGCACGGCTTCAGCCTTGAGAATGTGTCCTTTTCTTACGGCAACAGGCAGGCATTGAACGATCTCACGCTTCGAATTCGCGCCGGAGAACGCCTCGCCATCATCGGCGCGAGCGGTTCGGGAAAGAGCACACTGGCTCGGCTTCTTGTTCGTGCCGCCGATCCAGACGGCGGCAGTATTGTGCTCGAGGGGCATCCGCTGACCAGCTACACGTTGGCGTCTTTACGCAGCACAGTCTGTTATGTCCCGCAGCATCCCGTGCTGTTTCAAGGAAGTGTCCGGGACAATCTGCTCTATGGGAACCCGCTGGCAACCACCGCGGAAATGAATAAAGCGGTTCAGGCGGTCCAGCTTACCTTCTTTCTCAGTCAACTCCCGCATGGTTTGAATACTCCACTCGGTCCCGGAGCGATCAGCCTTTCGGGAGGAGAGCGTCAGAGGCTCGCCATAGCCCGCTCCCTCTTAAAAGAATCAGCCGCGCTTGTTTTGGACGAAACTACATCGGCGCTCGATGCTCCGACCGAGCGCGCAGTGCTGGCATCCGTTGCCGCGTTCCATGCGCAACAGACACTTATTGTGATTTCGCATCGCATCAGCTCGCTCACATGGGTGGACCGGTTCGCGCTGCTTGATCAGGGCCGAATCGTTGCGGCAGGTGCCCATTCGGTACTGTATGCAGAGTCCGCTTTATACAGAGACCTCTTCGAGGCTTCCGCTAAGGACTTCGGCATCGCTGATCAGGGCTCGAACGAACCACAGGCGTGAACAAGTCAGGCCATATACGGATTTCAGAGACAACGCCAACCACTTTTTCAAGGCTGTCCGCACAACAAGGGGACAACAAGGATGCTTTCCGTCAGTTCCATTTGGATTTCGCTATCGTTCTGGATAAGACTTATTGACTCGTGACGGAGAATCGGATGCGGTGTAACGGCTTTTCGCCATCAATATCGAGACGAACTAGGCCTTCGCCACCGGCTGAATGCAGGAACCCGAGAGACTCTGTGGCGATTCTAAAAGCCAACGGGGAGAGCATCCGCTGTTGATCGGGCTGATCGAGCTCTCTTAAGACAGGCACGGTTTCGTATTAAGCCACATTCCAGCTTGGCTCAGGGCTTCATCTCATCGTCGCCGGCGAAGCCCCCGAACCGCGACAACGATGACGGTCGGGGCGCGGTGGACCTGACGTCGATGAAGCTCGAGGTTCCTCGATGAGGGCTTGGGGTGGATCGGCCTCGAAATCGAGGGTAATCGCCAACATGGACAACATGGAATATACGAGACTGAGTTTCCCTCTTTGGGCACCACATCTGCCAAGCAGAAAAGACTCACTCGGGGCAACGGAATTCCTCGAGTAGGGGCGGCGACCGGTCGTAGTCGACGGCGCGAATCCATTTCGGCTCGACGACAAGGTGTACGATTCCGGGCCACGCGAGCCGGTCACGTCCATCGGGCCAGGCTCGGAAGTAGGCCTCGCGGTAGAACTCCAGTCGATTGCCCGACGGCTCGATCCCGATCCCATCGAGTTGCACGGTCTGTTCCCCGCCCCACCACAGAACGACTGAACACGCGGGACGCGCCATCAGGTTCGCGTATTTGCGTGTTGTCCTAAGGGTATCGAAAACAACTTCCAGATCCGGCGTGACGGCGATGCCGACCAACGCCGACTGCGGAGTTCCATCGGCAGCGAGCGAGGAAACCACTCCGTAGCGGGACCGGAGCATGAACGCATGAAGAGCGGGCTTGTCCATCAGTCCTCCAAAAGTGGTCAGATAAGGAACGGGCGGGTCGTCGGGGCGGGAACCGCCGGGCAACGATGAGGCCTCACTTTCCCTCAATTGCTCCACCAGTCCGAGGCGGGAAATGCCCATGCCCTTTCCTGCCGCTGGCAACGAACCTTCATTAGCTTTCAGATTAACCAATGCAGTAACAGAATTGGGCTGGCCTTCGGGGGAGGGGCAGCCTTTTTCTGCGCGCTGCCGTGTCAGCAGGCACGGCTTGACCGGGCACCATCTACCCGCTTCTCGACAGCATGGAGCGGGGTGGATGGTTGCGCGACCTCAATGTGGAGGTGTTCGCAGACTCAGAAGCGCGTAGGCCGGTTTGTCCGATTTCCGACTTGATGACGATCGATCAATCGAATGGTTACCGATGAGGGATTGAATCGGGCATCGTCCACGGCTATCGTAGGCCCAGTACATCCGCACGAATTGAGACCCCAACCCAGGACAAAGAGCTCGCTTCGGCGAGCTTTTTGTTTTTGAAATAGTCCACGATCTTTGCGTTTATGACGGCGAGCTCTCCGCAAACCATGTCTAGATGCGGCCTAAACCAAGGTATTCTCTACCTCATTCCAATGCTCGCAGGTATCGCTCGAAACGGCTCGAAGGGCCTTTCCACCGTCGACGGGCAAGGTCCGTTTGACGATAAAGGACACCGAGAGCGTAGGAACTCGGAATCCCCGCAGAGCGGCAGGACCGAACCGTGGAGCCTGCCCGTGCGTCGCTTCGTGCGCTTCGCAGCCCGTCGATGTTGAGCGAGAGCTGCCACAACATACGGCGAACGGTTCAGGGAATGAGAACCACTTTCCCTTGCACGGTGCGCGATTCTGCCAGAACCATGGCCGCGCTAGCCTCGGTCAGCGGAAACCGTGCGGCGATAGGTGGGCTGATAGCTCCCCTGACCAACAAATCGAGCAGTGCTGTCAGATCTTCGCGTAAACGCCTGCGGAATTGCTTCGGGGTGATACGGCTGCCGCCCCAAAAGTTGTAAAACGTGGCGTAGTGCGAATTAGGAATTATGTTCCACCACATCAGGTGAGACAAGAACGTCACGAAGACACTGACCATGGATGTGGACCCGTTCAGAATCGCCGCGTTGCCATAAGCAATCAGCGATCCCCCGCGAGCAAGCAGACTCAGAGACATGCGTGCGCTATCTAGTCCCAGATGATCGAACGCCGCATCTACGCCGTTTGGGGCCAGAGCACGGATGAGTTTGGCAAGGTCCGGGGCATTGTAGTCAACGGGCTCAACCCCGATCGACCTCAGGTTGTCGTGGTGGCGAGGCGAGGCGGTGCCGATGACCCGTATTCCTCCGTCCAGAGCAATCTGACTGAGAACTGTTCCGACGCCGCCATTTGCACCGTGAACCAGGATTGTTTGGCCCGCCTTCACGCGGGCTTTGCGGTAGAGCATCTGCCACGCGGTAATTCCATTGACTAGGACCGTTTCGACCAGCGCAGGGTCGAGCGCCGATGGAACGGGAACGAGAGTCTCGGCCTCAATCAGTGCATGTGTAGCCCAACCGCCGATCTTAGTAACGGCGGCAACGCGGGTTCCAATCAACTGGTTGCTGACGCCCTGCCCCACGGCCCGGACGGTGCCGACCAGATCATATCCAGGAACAAACGGAAAGGAAGGCTGGCCTGGATACCGGCCCCTGCGCATACCCTGTTCGGCGAATGACACCCCTGTGGCCTCAATCTGGACGAGCGCTTGACCGTGCGCTGGTCCAAGAAGCGTTCGGTGTTTGACTTGCAATCCTGCAGGCTCGACTAGCCCGGGGAGTACGATCTCGGTTACTTCTGTAGAGGATGTTTTCTGATTGTTGGTCAACATGAATCCTTTTTCTCCTGCCGAGTGGTGGTGAGTGATCCCACACTCACTATGTAAAATAGCGAAACGATGCTTAGGGGTGCCGGATGCCGGCAGTAAGCATGCGCGCCCACGTCGATCGATTGTCCTCGAGCGATACTGTTGTGATCAGGTGACACAGCTGACCGTAAGCAAAGAACCGCTGTACTGCTTCGTCGGAGGCACCAGAACGAGATTTTACAAACTTAGCGATCTTTTCCAGGCCCTTGCGAAACGCCGCGCCGATCTGCGGCACGTCGGCTACTGATAGAGCGTGCACCTGAATCATTAGAAGATCGCGGTTGGCGATGAGAGCCGCATATGCCGCACCCATTCTCTCCAACATCAATTCCGGTGTTTGATTTGCGCACTCATCGGCACTGTGCGCAAGCGCTGCATGTATCTGATCGAAGGCTTGGTCAAGTGCAGCGACAAAGAGGCTTTCCTTCGCCGGAAAGAGCTTGAAGACATATGCCGGGGAAATCTTCGAATGCTTGGCAACTGTAGTGATCGGCGTTCCAAGGTATCCTGCCTTGGCAAAAACCGTCAGTGCGCTGCGGATCACTGTTTCGCGCCTTCTGTCTGAGGTAGACAAGGATTTGCTCATGTGAGTGACTATACACTCACCAGAGGATTAGGGCAAGATCTAAAGCGAATCAAAGTTCTATTGAGGGAAAGGAGCCGGACCAATTCGATCTCGTCTATCCTTTCATTATGGCCCGCACTAAGGAATTCGACCCTGAAGTGGCTCTCCAAACGGCGGTAGAGGTCTTCTGGCGCTTGGGATACGAGCGTACGTCGTTGGATCTGTTGATCCGGGAGATGGGTATTTCGAAGCAGAGCCTCTACGACACCTTTGGCGATAAACGATCCGTCTACTTTCTCGCGATGAAGCACTATCGCAGGTCGACCAATGATTCCTTACGCCAATTGTTCACTCGGGAAAAGTCCGTTCGCGACGGATTTCTGAAAATTTTTGGTTCGATGATTGCGGAGAGTAAAGAGCAACACGAACGTGGCTGCCTGCTCATGAGCGCAAATCTCAGTCGCGACCTGAACGATGCACAGATGACAAAGTTTTTACGCTCTAACCAGCGAGAGGTTGAGCAAATCTTCACTGCTGCGCTGTCAAAGGCCCAGGAAAACGGCGAGATCGCGGCGGAAAAGAGCCCCATCATGCTCGCCAAGTTCTTTGTGGCCAGCATTCAGGGAATGCGCGGACTTGCCCGCCTGAACCACGACCGAAAGGAATTGGAGCACATCTCCAGGGTCGCCATCTCTTCGCTCGACTAAGTCCGACGCACCCTGAAACCATTCAGCGCATTCTCTTCGTGACATATTAGACTGCGTAGTCTATTATCCACATACAGCGAGTTGGATCCGAGCCTGCTCAGGGGGAAGAGGCCTGATCCTGGCGCTGCGGAGGATCCATGTTGCGAAGCTGTTTTATCGCCGCGCTCTCGTTAGTCGCAGCTGTGTGCAGCATCGCGCAGCCCGCCCTTCCTCCGGGCTTTCAATCAAAGATGATCCATGTGAGCGATGGTGTGGATATTTTTGTGCGTTTCGGTGGCACTGGGCCGGCAGTTCTTCTGCTCCATGGCTATGCAGAAAACAGTGATTCCTGGGCCCCTCTTGCCCAGGACCTGATGAAAGACCACACCGTGATCGTGCCCGATCTTCGAGGAATCGGGCGGTCGTCCAAGCCCACCGATGGCTATGACAAAAAGACACAGGCCGGCGATATGCGCGCGGTGGTGACGGGCCTCGGCTATGATCGGACCTTCGTCGTCGCTCACGATATTGGCAACATGGTGGCCTATTCCTACGCCGCAACCTTTCCCGAGAAAGTCGAGCGGCTCGTGGTGATGGATGCTCCGATTCCCGGCATCGAGCCGTGGAGCGAGATTCTGCAGAATCCGGGAGTGTGGCACTTCAATTTTCATGGACCGGATGCCGAACGCTTGGTACAAGGCCGCGAGCGGATTTACTTCGATCGCATTTGGAATGACTTCACCGGTGATCCGAGCCAGCCGGACGAAGCGACGCGGAACTTCTTTGCGGCAACCTATGCGCAACCGGGCGGCATGCGCAGCGGGTTCGCACAATTCGCAGCCTTTGCGCGGGATGCCGCGGATGACAAGGTGTTCGAGCAGGTAAAGCTTGCCATGCCGGTCCTCGCCGTGGGTGGAGAGAAATCATTCGGTCCGCTGCAAGCCGTCATCATGCGCCACGTCGCAACCAATGTTCGCGAAGCGGTGGTTGCCGGTTCAGGTCATTGGCTCATGGAAGAGCGTCCCGTCGAAACTGTCACACTGATCCGCGGTTTTCTTGATGCCTCACCCCAAGAACGCCTGTCTCCAGCGCAGTATGACTTTCCTGCCAAGGGCAATCCCGGCACCGGCAGTTCCGGCATCGAGGACATTCGCACCATCGTCCTGAAAGGCGATCTGAATCAGCCCGGTGTCTACACCATCATGCTTCGGGTTCCGCCACACACCCGCATCGCACCACACTCACATCGCGACGACCGCGTTGCAACTGTCATTTCAGGGACCTGGCGCATCGGCTATGGCGATCACTTCGACGCGTCAAAGCTGAAGCCACTTCCTCCCGGAAGCTTCTACACCGAGCCACCTGGCGAAGCGCATTTTGCGGAGACTGGTGATGAGGCGGTCGAGGTGCAGATCACGGGCTATGGCCCATCTTCGACTGATTATGTGGATAGAAGGGAAGGTCCTCGGAATTTCGGGTCGCCCAAATCTCCAAACGGCGCGAACTGATCAGACCAAGAGATCCAATGGTCTTGGGCGAACCGCAAGGTATCGCACGCCTGCTTTCCGTCCTTTTGGACAATGCCACGAAGTACACTCCTCCTGGTGGCGAAGTCAGATTGCTTGCGGAAATTGACGGACCACGCCTAATCATCAGCGTGAAGGATACGGGGATCGGTATCTCCCCCGAACACCAGGTTCGCGTATTCGATCGCTTTTACCGTGTGCCGAGAGTCGATGGCGGGGCTCCATCCGGCTCCGGACTTGGGCTGGCGCTCGCAAAATGGATTGCCGAGCGACACGGAACGAAGTTAACGGTGACCAGCGAATTGGGCAATGGAAGCTGTTTCTCTTTCTCTCTCCAACTCGAGCCTCCCGAGCATGCTGATGATTTGCGGCTCACCTTGAGCCTAGCTGGTTAATGTATGTTGCGTATGTCCGCGGGCTAACATCTTGCCGATCCCGACCAACGCGGGCTAAGGCGTTCCACCGGCGAGAGAGGCCACGCGCTTTGGAAGGAGTTCGAGCAGGGACGACACGCCCGAAGCGCGGTTCGCGCACGCGGCCGACAGAACGATGCCCGCGTTGCTGAACCTCTCGAACAAGGGCGGAAGCTGGCGAGGACACAGCATCAGCTACGAACGGGCTGTTGGCAGAGTTCAGCCGGAAGTTAAGCGAGGTTGCCTTGCGCTCTGGGATTATCTGGCGGTTTGCCTGGAGGACGCTTGCGGATGGTTCGGGGAAAACTTCGATATCTGAACTTTGAGATCTTCACGGGCGCTTGCGCGGGACTGCGACGTTCAGCTCGAAAATGTCCGGTCGGGAGTAATGACCGCTAACGTCCAGCGTCATGGATTCTTTCTCGATCTCCTCGAGATCAAGGGTGGCCGTCAAAACCGCTTCGTCTTCAAAAACAGGACCGGCCAGATACCGGCCATCCGGCGCAATGATCGCCGACCCACCCCGCTCGACGAGACGGTCGTGGCTGGATACGGACGCTGAACGAAGTCCCACAGGAAGCGTCGAAGCTCGCATAATTTGTCCTGCTGCGAGCACAAAACATCTGCCCTCAAAGGCATAGTGCCGGCTCGCAACCTGATGCATTTCGTGAACCGTAGGCCAAGCCGCAATATGGACCTGCTCCGCCTGATTGTGCATATGCTGCCTCGCCAGCGGCATCCAATGCTCCCAGCAAATCAGACCGCCTACGTTCAGGTGCTGAATCTTGGCGCAGCGCAAGCCTGCTGCATCTCCATTTGCCCAGACCATCCGCTCGGAATAGGTAGGAATCAACTTGCGATGATGATTGACTAAGCTGCCACCTTCGCTGAAAAAGAGGAGGCTATTGTAGAGGCTTCCGTGACCTGGCCCGTCCTCGATGCGCTCGTGAATTCCGATAACAATCCCGACCTGTAGTTTCGCGGCAATTTCTGAAAGCGCACCTGTTTCCGGACCTGGCACGACAATGCTGTTGGCTCGAAGTTCAGCGAAGACTTCCTTCACCGGGGGATGGTTCCAAAGCGCCGCCCCTTCGCAATAATCAAGCCATGCGGGATAACCGGGCAGAAACGTCTCCCCGAGGCAAATCAGCTTTGCCCCTGCAGTCGCGGCCTCTTCGATGAACGCCAACGCCACTCGCAGGGACTCTTGTGTGTTCGGATAGGCCGGGGATGCCTGTACCACCGCAACGTTCAGCTGTTTGCGCCTGGAAATAGGCAAGTGTCCCCCGATCTCCATCTTAAGACATCTTCTAAGGTACGCCGAGTCCGGAGAGGTCCCCAGGCGATCTGGCATTGGCGATCTTTCTGACGGTTTCCGCACAGCTGCATGCTGCAACCACCGCCGCGTCCTCTTCTTGCCGGCGCCGTAGAAGCGAACCGCACATTGATCGTACTTGCGAATGCGTCGGCGATCAGCCTCAGCGTGGCCGCACTATGCGACCGGAGAAAACAAATCTTGGGGTCTAGGCCACTACGCAGACGACGGATCGATGCCATTGCATTCCTCGATCTATCCAGAACGGCCGGACCGGTCCCAAAACGACGGCTATACAACCGAGCATCACATTCATGCCTTGTTTGAAAGCATCCTCGTCGACACCAGCGTGAGCGTCTTGATGTGTCGCCGCATGTCAATGCCAACCCAAAACTGCTCGGCGATGTCTTCACGGACTATGTGGCTTATCTGCGCCACCTGAACACGTTGGTGGAGAGTACACATCAGTTGGAGAAAGCCGAAGTGTCGCGGGCATGGGTAATGCGGATCCGGTACCCGACGCGCCCGCGCCGTCCGGAGTCGCTCCCGCTCCATCGAGGAGCCCGGCTTCACACTCCGAAGTTGCGCACTGTCAAATGAGGTTCAGTCCTACCGGGCATCCCTGCGCAGTGCCACGCGTTTGGCAGTCCATGGGAATGTTGACGGTAAGCTTTGATGGGCCGCTTTTGCGCGGCTTAGCTCGCTCCGTAAGCAGCGCCCTGGTTGGAAGGCTGATAGGATCAACGTTGCGTCAAGTGCGCCGCTCGCATACACGGAAACGGACCCTGAGTTTTAGTTTCGACTCTCTGTCTCCGTGAAGATAGAGAAGAAACCGATTTATGTCCCTTTTCAAGCCCACCTTCATTTCGGCCCTACTCCTTATCGTTCTCAATTTCCGCTTCGCCGTCGCCCAAAACAATCCAGCCTCGCAACCTACGCTCATTCCCGCGCGCTCTGAGACCATGGTGGTTCTCGGCTCTGCAGCGCCAGTGCCGCTGGCCGAGTCGCCGCGCTCGGTCATCTTGCTGTCTTTGCGGGGCAAAGAGCTCGCCGCCGAAACCCCGCTCGATCTCCTCCGTCAGGACTCGTCAGTCTTTCTCGAGGACCGCGGCGCGGGCGGAGCACAATCCGACTTAGTGCTACGTGGCGGTAGTTTCGAGCAATCGCTGGTCCTGCTCAACGGCTTCCGCATCAATGACGCACAGACTTCGCATCACAACCTCGATCTTCCTGTTCCGTTCGAAGGCATAGACTCCATCCAGGTGCTCCATGGCGCCGGTTCCACGCTGCACGGTGTCGATGCGCTCAGCGGAGTCGTCGACTTCCTCACAGTGGCACCCGATCACGCTTCGTTGATGGTGCACGCCGCAGAAGGTAGCTACCAATCCAATGAGGAATCGCTTGTTGCCGGCGCAACCCAGGGCCGATGGAGCGGACGTCTCGCCGCCGCCCGAAACTTTTCGACCGGCTTCATGACCGATCGCGACTATCGCAACGAAGACGCCTCTCTGGAAAGCTGGTTCGGCACACGCCTTGGCATCACCGATCTTCTCTTTGCCTCAAGCGACCGCTCCTTTGGCGCCAACCAGTTTTACGGCCCCTTCAATTCCTGGGAGCGCACGAAGAGCCTCTTCACCTCCGTGCGCCAGGAAGTCGGGAGCCGCACTGTCGCAGCCTTTGGCTACCGGCGCCACAGCGACGAATTCGTCCTGTTGCGCACTTCGCCGTCCGACTATGAAAACAATCATATCGACGGATCCTGGCAAGCCTCTTTGCAGCACAACATTCCGCTCGCGAATCCATCACTGCTGCTCCTCGGTCTGGAGGCCGATGGCGACCGCATTCAGAGCTACAACTTCTCCGGTGGCGTGACCTCGTTTGCGCTCGGCATTCACGCGCGGAATCGCGGCGCTGGATACATCGACCTCGACCTGCGCCCGGCGAAGCGGCGTTGGAATGTGTCCGCCGGCGCGCGCGAGGAGATCTTTTCCGGTGGTGCACGGGCCGCATTCGCCCCGCAACTGTCCGGAAGCCTGCGCATCACGGATGCATTGAAGGTCCGCGCCAGCGGCGGCTATGGATTCAGAATCCCCACCTACACCGATCTTTACTACTCCGATCCCACCACCAACGGCAACGCAAACCTCAAACCTGAGTCAGCCTGGTCTGGTGATGGTGGTGCGGACTGGGCGCCTTCTTCGCGGGTCTCTCTATCTGTCACTGGCTTCTACTCGCGCCAGCAGGATGCCATTGACTATGTACGCGCCAATGCAAGCCAGAAGTGGCAGGCCGTGAATCTGAGCGGTCTGCGCTTCACTGGGGTGGAATCTAACTTGACCTGGATCCCAGCTGAGTCGCAAACTGTGCGCATCGCTTGGACGGGTCTCTATGGCGCACAAAACGCCCTCAACGGGCTGCAGTCCGAGTACGTCTTCAACTACCCCGTGCAGAACATTCACGCCGACTGGACAATCGCGCTTGGCCACGCCTTCTCCCTCATGAATGTTGTGCAGATCGCTCAGCGCTATCAGCAAACAGCCTACCCAGTGTGGAACCTTGCACTAACCCACGAATACGGAAAGATCCGTCCCTATCTCCGTTTCACCAATCTTTCCAACACCGGCTATCAAGAGATCACGGGCGTCAACATGCCCCCGCGCGCAATCACGGGCGGCTTTGCCATCCAGCTTGGACACTGACGAATCTTCATCGCCATCTCGCAACAATCACCAGACGTGGCGGGGTGCGCGCAACACCTTCGCAGTCTTCACTCTTGCCGCCATCAAAACCCGCGGCACCGCCTTGATATACCTTTCCCGGCGCAAATACCATATTCCACGTAACTTCTAGCGGCTTGGTTTGATCCGATGGTGAGATGTGTCATGAAGTATGGAAAAACTTTACAGGTAAAGCCGCGGTCATCACCGGCGCGAACTCCGCAGTCGCATGACCCTTTCGACAAGATGTCATCGAGAAATGGCAGGACTTCTACGGTCCTTCATCCCCTGATCGTCCTCGCTGCTGGCAGAGAACGTGTCCGAGGTTATAGTTTCTCGGCGATGATATCTATTGGCTTGATATCTGGATGAGACACAAACAGTTCTCCAGCGTGCGCGAACAGAGCCCTGGCCACCTCACCATTGATATGATCGCTCCTGCCATCCTCGTCCTTGAACGTATCGAATATACCGAAGGTTGCTGGCCCTACCCTGAACGCGAACCAGGTCGTCGTTCCCATTTCCGCCTCTACCAACGGACCCGCGAACCTCAAGAACTGTTCCACTTCACCCTCTTTGTCGGGCCGGGCCTGCAACGTCACAAATATTCCGACTTTGTTCACCTAATCTCTCCTTCGTTGGCTGCAGCAATCCAATCGTTCAGTCTCGCAGCGCCGCTAAAGACCACGCTGACCGTTAGAAACAAAACTCCCTCGAAGGTTACAAACTCACGATTGTATGCCTGCGAAGAACTTTGCCGTTCAAGCGACAACGGCAAAGCCTGAGGCGTGAGCGTCGATAGAGCTGGGACTCGATGGAGATCAGTGGTGCAGTGCGGCCAGCTTCGTGTTCAGCGTAGCAGTCCAGTCAGCTTCAGCGCTGGGTTCCATACGCTGCGCAATCGAGAGAGCTTTGTTGTACGCCGCTGCGCTTTCGTCGTCGCGGTGAAGCGCAGTGAGAGTGTCTCCTAGGACGATCTGTCCTTGCAGCAGATTGGGATTGATGGCAACGGCCCGTTCGGCTGCGTCAAGAGCCGCGTCGAGTCAAAAGCAGAAGCAAGCGACGTATCGAAAACGCCGCGGTAGACAAAGACACCGTCGTCAATCGTGTCAACCGGTTGCACCTGCATGAAGGGCTGAAACGGACTCAGGATAACGGAGCCGAACTCATAGCCTGTAAGGGTGCCGGCGCTGATCAGGACCGTGCCGGAAACGGTGCTCGGAACATCGACCTGTTGCTGGCTCCACATGCTATTTGCTGTGGGCAGCTGACGACAAGGGATGCCATAGGAGTGATAGTCGATCGAGGGTTGAACAAAATAACCGAACCAGCAGTCATGAATGTTGTGCTCATCGAGGTATCGCTTGACGGAGACGAGCTGCTGTCCCCAGTCCGTGTTGGAATCAGTGAGGTACCGGTGTGTGTTGGCAGGGCCGCCAAAAAGTTCGTTGGAGTATGCGAGATAGTTCGGCGCACTCCACGTTGCGGACGCAACATGCCAGCCGAGCAGTATCAGGGTGACGTAAATCCAGAGGCGCCTTTGCTGCCAAAGGGCGACCGCCGCGCCGCCTATG
This sequence comes from Occallatibacter sp., assembly GCA_036495975.1. GTDB lineage: Bacteria > Acidobacteriota > Terriglobia > Terriglobales > Acidobacteriaceae > Telmatobacter. The sequence continues at coordinate 44,571 of DASXLY010000229.1, forward strand.
AGAACGGCTAAGAATGGGTACATGGGCAGGATATGGCGCGAGCCGATATTCAGACCGGTATCGATCGCAATAAGCAGGTAAACGAGCGGAGGCACGATGAGAAAGCTTAGCCGTTGCCATCCTTCAAGCCGCTTTTTAAGAACTGAGTAGAAGGCGAGCACCAAAAGCAACATGAAGCCAAGCGTGGACTTGATGACAAAGGCGGCCGGAAAGTAATATGGGACGCCGTGTGCGTAAACACGCCCGAAGATATAAGTCGGGAACGATTGCCCGGCTACCGACTGCACACGGATGTCGACCATACCATACAGGTAGGACTCTGGAAGGATGTGCCATCGAGCGAGGAACTCGTAGATCCTGGGCTCCACCCCATGCAGCGAACTCATATATTCGCTCAGGCTGGGCTGCATGGCTCCATTGGGATGCGCAAGAAAGCGAAAGTGGTAGGTAGCCCAGAGAATGGGCAACCCCAAGACGACGGCAGATGCAAACGCTGCACCATAGAGCCGAAGGACGCGAGAGCGTCTCTCTCCCGGACGTGGTCGCACAAGTTCGAAGGCCAACAGCACGATGACGATCGGAAGCAGCAGGACCGCCGAGTGCTTAACCGCCAAAGCCACGCCGGTTGCCACCCCGACCGCCGCAAGCCTGCCGATGGACGGCCGGACACGAAAACGGTACAGTGCGTAGACGGTGGCAAAGATGCCGAACGTCACCGCCATGTCCGTGGTCACATACGCACCATGGGCAATGAGGTTGGGCTCAAAGACCACAAGGGCGAGAGCGAAAAGCGCCGCAATGGGACCGAAGATCTCAAAAGAAGCGAGGTAGACGACGATGGCCAGCGCAAGTGAGAAGATCGCCGCCATCATTCGTGCGCGAAAGATAATCCTGCTAGCGGTATCCAGACCGCCGTTGTCATAGATCAGACTCCGGCCCTTGAAGTATGCTTCAGCTTTCGAAAAAGTGGGGCTTTGAGGCGGCGGAGCGCTGAGGCGCATGGCGAGAAGCGGAAGGCTAGCAATTTCCTTGAGCAGTGGCGGATGCTCTGGATTGATGCCGAAATCCCCGGTGGTCCAACTCTCGTAACCTGCGTAGATGTGATCACCTTCGTCCCAGCTCAGGGACTGGCGATGAACTGAAAGGACCAACTCGCCAAGAAACACCAACACGAGCAATAACGCGATCGCGTGTGCCCTTCGTCCTGGCATGATGTTCCTGATATTCGATTCGTTTGCTTTACGGACTTTCTGATTCTGAGAAGTCATGCCCATTTGAGCGTCGCTCTGTTGCCTCAACACTTTGATTCAATTACAGCACGTGATGCCGAGGACGAGGCAGAGTACGCCAATAGATCTTCGTGTGACTCGGGAAGCCTATCGACCGATCCGGATCAGTAATGTGAAACGGGGTAGGCGTGCGAAAGACTTGAATGGAGTTTTGGAAAATGCTATTTGCTATGACAATGGCCTAATAGTGGGGCACTCGAAGGAAGACTCGATTCTTTGCTGTAATCAGGCTTTTGGCTCAGCTGCCCGAACCATTTCCACGAGCCCTTTGCGTGTTTCGTCCGCGTCGTGGACTTCTCGTAGGAAGTTGATGCGCGTCCCTTTCATGCCGTCGTTGGTCTTCAGCCGAAGGTGGAATCCAAGCCGGTCGACCGCCGTCATTGCGGCCTCAGTCGCGTCGAGTCCGGCATAAACTCTAGCCAGCAGGATCATCGCGGGAACATGATCTGAATTCATGTGTCGGAGAATCTTGGGAGCCGCGTCGGCGAGCGGATCAACTTTTGCGGACCGGTAATCTTCCGCAGTCACCCATCCCATGACCCCGAAGCCGCCGACATAGTAAATGTCCAGGGGCTGCAGGCGATAAAAGGCAAAATCCTTAAAGTCCGCCCAAGAGCGGCTGTTCTCATAGCGGGTTAAATAGCGTTGACGGGCCTCGCCCACTTCATCCTCCGGTACAGGAAGCACATCACCAACAAGCGTTGCCCGCGCGGTGCCGAGCGGATCGCCGTCGCCCGCTTGAGCCACAAAGAGACTTGCCCGGTGGTCAGCTTGAATATTCTGGGTATGCATGGCCATGCTGCTGATCAGAAAGATGGGGCGTCCACTCTCGTCGATCGAATAAGGCATGAGCGAACCAAACGGATATGCTGGCCTCTTGCGGGAGACGGTTGAAAGAGTAGCGATCGCGCAGAGGGAAACGAGGGTGCGGACGCGCTCGGCATAGGTCGGCTCTGGAAGTTGAGCTGCAACAGCATCTGTGAATGCGTGCTTGCGTGACGGATTTGTCTCTGCGGTGGACATTTAGCCTCGGCTCCCTAAGACCACGGTACATCGATCTGCGATACTTTCCAGTGCTTTACGTCCCGCAAAAAGTTTGCAGGACAAGTTCCTCGGGGCGGGCGGGCGCCGAGTACCTCTCAAGCTCCGGCCGCTCGTCATATGGCCGCGAGATGATGGCGAGCAGGTCCTCGAAGGGCCGGAAATCCTGGCGCGAGTTTGCGGCGTCGAGCGCCGCTTCCACAAGATGGTTGCGGGGTATGAACGCCGGATTCATTCTGCGCATGGCTGCGGTGCGCGCCTGCCCATCTGCGACCTCTACTTCGAGACGACGGCGCCATCCAGCAGCCCAGCCGTCATATGAGGCGGGGTCAGCAAATAACGCGCGAACTCCCGCGTCGCCTTCCGGTCCTGCTGCGGCATCGCACAATCTCCTGAAGGTCAGCGTGAAGTCCGCGTGGTTGGCAGCCATGCACTGAAGCAGATTCTCACCCAGAGCCGCATCGCCTTCGCGTTCTAAAACGAGCCCGAGCTTGCGCCGCATTCCTGCACTGTGAGCCGCTTCAAACTGAGGCTCGAAGGCTGAGAGCGCTTCGTTTGCCGCGGCCAACCCAGCTTCTTCGCTGCCTGATTCCTGCACGAGAAGAGGCAGCAATGACTCAGCCAGCCGCGCCAGGTTCCACAGTGCCACACGAGGTTGGTTGCCATAGGCATAACGGCCGCCGTGGTCAATTGAGCTGTAAACCTTGGCTGGATCGTATGCCTCCATAAAGGCGCAGGGACCGTAATCGATGGTCTCACCAGAGATGGATGTGTTGTCAGTGTTCATGACGCCATGAATGAAACCGAGCAGCATCCATTGTGCGATCAGCTGCGCCTGTCGCGCGATTACGCCCTCCAGCAGCGCCCGGTACTGCTCTTTCGCTTGCGCGACCTCAGGATAATGCCGGGCAATCGCGTAGTCGGCAAGGACGCGTAAACCCTCCACGTCGCCCCGTGCCGCAAAGTACTGGAAGGTACCCACGCGCAAATGACTCGCTGCTATTCGAGTCAGCACGGCTCCCGGCAAGACGATATCCCGTAGCACCCGTTCGCCGGTGGTCACGACAGCCAGTGCCCGTGTGGTGGGTACGCCCAGCGCTGCCATGGCCTCGCTGACAATGTACTCTCGCAACACCGGTCCAAGTGCAGCTCTGCCGTCCCCGCCGCGTGAGAAAGGGGTTCGGCCAGAGCCTTTGAGCTGAACGTCATAGCGTTGGCCGTCACGCGATACCAGCTCGCCAAGGAGGTTGGCGCGCCCGTCGCCGAGCTGAGGCACAAAGTGACCAAACTGATGCCCGGCATAGGCCAGCGCGATCGGCTCGGCGCCGTCGGCCACCCGGTTGCCGGAGAGAACTGCAACACCAGATTCGCTCGTGAGCGCATCCGCATCGAGTCCCAGCTCCTGCGCTAGTTCCACGTTGACTTTCACGAGGCGTGGTGACGCGACCGGTGTTGGGTCCAAACGCGCGTAGAAGTGCTTCGGAAGCCGCGCGAATGTGTTGTCGAATGCGAAAGACGCATGCTGGCCGGTAGGAGCGGGGTTGAGTGGCGGAGCATTGCGAGGAATGTCGGGAGAATCCATCGTCTATTAGATGTGAGTGTACTGGTTCGGTCGCGCTCCAGTTGCGAGTCGCGAACTGCCGCTAAGAATCAAGGTGCGGAATGGCGCAAATGGTGGGCTTTTCCAGTCAATATGCCGACTTCATATTACCCATTCTGGTGTCGATGCGTGCTGGCAATATTGCACTCTTTGAGAAGCGCCCATTCTGTGCGCCTTACCAAGAAGAGGGTTCGGAGCGCGAAAGGTAAGCTTTCGCGCATCCGGCCAACGCCTTAGAAGAAGACGGTGTATACCGCGGCGAAGGTGAGTGCATCATCAACCCGCGGTTTTATAGCCGGCCCCCGAACGAAACTGAGTCCCACACTCAAATAGTTACCTGGCGCCAAATGGAAGTTGTAGCTCGTAGTAAGCGATGCGCTATTTCGCCACACGCTTGTGCCCTTCGCGACGAGCGTGTCAGTCAGACTCTTGCTGAATCCCGTGTACGTAGAGACTACGGAAGCGACATCCTGAGGGCGGGTTGCAATGGGAGCGAGTTTGTAGAGTCTCGCCTCGAAATAACGATCGTAGGCATTGAACTGAGATGCTGCCGTCATGGCCGAGGCGCCAGCATATAAGCCGCTTTCAGGATGCTCTTGGCTGGTTCTGGTAATCTGGCCGTCCATCAGCGCGTATGCCGCGTGATTTCCGGGTTCATCTTTGCCGTTGGCGAAATTCATATACGGTGTACTGTTGTGCATATACCCGGCTCGGAACCATACCGCCCGCATTGAGCCGCTGAATGGACGGCGATATCCAGCCTCTTCGATTGCGAGCAGTTTGTCTCCTTTTGGCGCGAAACGCAGTCCCGTATGATTGCGGGCCTCGGTTGCCGGCCCTCCCGCGGCATCGAGGCTGCGTTGGAGACCGATCTTCAAATACGTACGTCCTGGCGCATTCAACTTCAGATTGAATTGAGGTGCGGGCAATGGGAAAAAGGCCATTCCTACCTCGTAAGGCAAAACAGCATAGACTCCCTGCACGCCGCTGGCTGTCGAGCCCCCCACCTGCATGCCTACGAATTCGATGTCGTTCGAATTGTAGCCAGCTTTGAGTTCGACACGATCACGACCGAATTCCTTGTAAAGGTAAAGCGTCCAGAGACCAAACGCTTTCGGTCCTGCCGGTTCCCAACTCACCCACTGCCATACGCCGCTCAAATCAAATTGTGCATGCTTGAGGCCGAATTGACGAAGATCCCAGGTGAGAATTGGGTTAATCATCTCACCCTCGAACGGATGTTGACCAACGTAGACCTGTTGATCCGCCGGGACGGGGGCTTGAATGGTGTTCTGAGCATAACGCATGGTGTTGATCAGTCGAAGTGCAATCCCACGGTGCCATAGCTCTTGACGAAACGGGGAACCCACGTCAACGGCGCTATCCGAAAGCGGAGGAAGTGCGGCATCTCCGCCCGGGATATTCAGGCTCTCGATCGACGCTGCTGCTGGATTTCGCGTGCCTTCGGAAGTGTGTTCCTGGGCAATACTGGAGGCACGTCCCGCTGCGATCACAACCATCGTGAGAGCCATTCCGATCACTTTGCATCGAGTGTTCATCGTCTGGCCTTAAACTCCAACATGAAGGACCTCCATAGTGTCGAGAACCCAAGAATCAAAATGCGAAATCAGGTGGGATGTTATGCGTCCAAACCCCTCTTCGACTAAACGGGAGATCTTCCAACCCTTGTGCGTGCACACGAGTGGGTTGCGATACCACAATCCTTGGAAGAATACGTGTGTCTTCGATCCTCCGAGATCCACCACCATTGGACAGGAGCAATGGGCGCGCACGTTCGCGCTTCTGGCGCTCAAGTCGATACGAATTGTAGAGATCGCATGTTGCGACAAGACCACTTTAGAGAGTGCACTTTTCAGGTACTGGATGTGCGCTTCCACGCCACTCTGAATTCCTCCCGTAACTCGATCGTCGATAACGGCATCATGAGCAAACAGACCTCGATATACACCCCATTCACGATCGTCCACTGCGTAGCAGTACCGCGTCAGCACATCCTCGATTTCAATGCGGTGCGAGATCTGCTCGCGTGTCAGAGCCATGCGCATGACAGTACGCCCGTTGCGGGAGCAATTGCTTGCTATCGCGGCCGGATTCCTGCTCTTTTTTGAGGAGAGGGATCGATGGACCTTGTCGGCGTCCCTTAATAACCTACGGGGATCGACTTTTGGCAGATGAACACTTTATGTAGATAAGCATTCGGGACGAAGCTGAGTAACGGACCCGCGCTACATTTCTTCGTCGCTCGTTTCACTGCGTGTTGCACTTCGAAACCGATTAGGCGACATTCCGGTCAATCGGAGAAACACCGCTGCAAAATGACTTTTGTTGGAAAACCCCACGCGCCTCGCAATGGTTGGCATAGACCAGGAGCATGTTCGAAGGAGGTCACGAGCTCGCTCGACACGGAGGCGGGTCACATAGGCGTGGGGCGTTTCGCCTGTTGTCGCTTTGAAGGTCCGCGCAAAATGATACGCGCTCATATGGATGCTCGCCGCAAGGTCCTCCAGCGTGAGACTGCCGGCCAGTCCTGCATGAACATAGTCGTTAAGCAACTGGAGCTTTCGAGCACTCATCCGTGCCTGCCCATCGGGAACGGAGATCGGAAATGTGCAGTATTTGCGAAGCAGCTGCGCAACAAGCATCTGAGCGGCAGAATCAACGAAGAGCCTTCCTGCTCTGTCTGGGTTCCTCAGTTGATCTCCAAGAGAATTCAAAATGGAGGAGATCAGATGGTCATGTTGAGCGAAGCCGTCAATGATCTCGATCCGAGCCGGGTCGCACTCGAAATTCTCTGCTGCGAATCGATGAAAGAGAGCCGCGTCAATGCAGACGTGAATCGTCTCGATTCTGCTTCCGTCTCCTCGGTCCCACCGAATTTCGGTAGACTTGCCCGGAGAAGTCAAAGCGAGATTCCCGGGGCCGCTGAAGGCGCAACTCCAGCCATTCCTATTTCGGACCTCGGTCTTCCGCGGTCCGCCGCCGGTTGTGAGTACCAGCCACGGGTCTGGGGTAGCTGGAATCCGCAGGTAAGGGCAGCTTGCGGGTTCCAGGCGGGTTCGAACAGTCAGGTGTTCCCAATCAGGTCCCGCGCTGATACGGAGCGAGGGATTTGCGAGATGCTTCTCCATGTCCTGGGAACTGACTTCCATGGCATACTCCTCATCGCCGTTCCACTCTTAAGGTACGCCAAAGGGTTCCGATCCTTCCACAACGACCAAGGAATTGTTGGCGGGGAAGTTCTGGGCAGTTGCGTATGGCGCAAACCGCTCATCCACTTCTGTTTATAAGCGAAAATGAAGAAGGTATTGGGAAACGGGTGGTGGTCAAGAGACATCCCTGAGGTTGACGCTCCTGCCACGGCTGAGGAGGCCGTGGTGATGGCGCGAACAAACAAATCGAAGCGGAAGCGGGCTCCGAAGGCAGTCCCTAAGCTTCCCGATCTCGAGCAATCCAAATCGGCTGTGCTGAACAGCCTGACGTCACCCAGTTCTCAGCGGTCCTACGATCACGCAATCCGCGAATTCATCGATTGGTATTGCTCGGAGTCGCGACTGGCCTTCAACAAAACTGTAGTGATCCGATATCGAATCTCGCTCGAGCAACGACACTGCGCTCCTTCGACGATCAACCTGAGGCTTGCGGCAGTACGTCGGCTGACGGAAATCATCGTTCAACTCCCTTCGGGATTACTGCGACCATTATTCCGCAAATCCAGCCAGGATACTGATTGATGTTTCGCCTTTTGTTCGCCTATACTGTTGTCGTGTGGAACCTGCCCGAATCCCGGCAATGTGATTTCACCTGCAAAAGCTGTGGCCAGAACATCCCTGCCCCCCGCGCGGACATGCCTGATACCTGGATTGTTGCCGACTGCCCATTGTGCGGAGATCGCCGTGCGTACCTGCCACCAGATATCTTCCGAGGTCGGTTGTCACACCTCCTGCTGATGAGCAAGCCGGTGAAATCTGAACGGAGGCTGCGCTAATGGGCGAGATGCATCGAGCGATTGCACGGGAGCAGGATGACCGAAAGAAGCAGGACAGGTTTTCATCCACGCTGGTGATCGCGGCTGCCATCATCGCTGCTGTCAGGCTGGCAAGGGATGACATCAGTCGTCCGTCACCTCGATTGACTTCAGTGGTTGCCGACAGCGTTCAGTTGGCAAGATCGATTCTGGAGAAGGTAATGCGATGAAGGCGATCTAATATATATAGAATTTCGGAATCGTGCCCACAAACCAGACACTGACGGCAACTACACTGCTCCCGACGCGCTTCACTACAATGTGCGATGCTCAGGAGATGTCGTGTTCAATCGAGTCACAGCTCGTCGCATGAGAGAACTGAGGGCTGGCATCATTGAATGGGTCTGGATCGTGGAGCAGCGAAGAGAAGCGACCAAAGCTGAAATCAAGAGACTTTGTGCAAACTGAAAGGGGAGGACAACAACCATGCCGAAGAATGATGAACACTGGGATGATCCGAGAGGCAAAGAGCAGGAACGGAGACGTGCATGTCCGAAATGCCAATGCCATATCTTTGAGGTGTTCAGGTACAAGCGGCCAAAGGCGAAACGCCTTGCATACCGTGTCCGACGCTTGAACTGCGGTAAGAGAGAGAAGCTAGGGCTTCTCAAATAAATGCGATAGGTGTCCTCCGATGAAACTAGTCGAAATGACTGATGGCGAATTGCTGGCGCGTTTGCTGAACGAAGAGGACAACTTCGTGGAACGAAAAACCGTCAGTGACTTGAACGCTTTGCCCGTGGTCGGCGTGCCTAAGAACCTATCGTGTCGTACGAGATGCGTCAAGCCGAATCCGAGGGCGAGGAAACTCGTGATCTTTGGCCATATCTCGTCGGACGAGATGGGATTGATCGCGAGAAGCGCCCGTGAAAGTTACACAAGGACTCCCGGGTTGCGCACCGCAAATCGAGCAAGCAAAGTATAGGGAGTGGTCAGCTTTGGGCATTCGAAAAAGGTAGCATACCTCGCCGTCACTGGGTTGATGCTGCGCCAGTCTGCTGTGCTTGCTTGTTGAAACATCCTCTGCATAGCACTGGCCTTTTTTGCGTAGGCTTAAACGGCACAGTCGTCTCAACCCCACATTCAGAGCACGTCACACGCGTCTCGATTCCCCGTTTCCCGAACTCGCGCTCCGCTTTACATGCCTTGCATCGCTTGCGGTCATTCTTGAATCCCTTCTCCTGGAAGTACTCTTGTTCACCAGCGGAAAAAACGAATACTGACCCACAGTCAGCACACTTTAGTTCGCGATCCATGAAAATCACTAAGCTCCTCCGATCACGCTGGAGACAGCAGGCGATGGCGTAGACGTGTGGGGAGTGTGTGCTCTTTTGGGGAAAAGGTCAACTGGCAGAAATCTGAGGTCAACTGCTCTTTGAATTTCAGCGTATGATCAGTCATCGCAGAAATGGAGGTCTACTCATGTCCAGACTCGTTCGTGCGCTTCCTCTTGTGGCCGTTCTGGCCATGCTCACTTTGCTGACAAATGACGCGAAATTTGCAACTTGTACGGGGAGCGACCCGTGCCACGCCTGCAAGAATTGCAAGTATTGCAAGCACTGTGCCAAGGAAGGCGGCACGTGCGGAGTCTGTAAGCACTAAAAGGCAACGTTCCGGGTCCATCAACTATTTTGACGCCTTGGCAACAGTGCCGAGCACTTCGGCTGCCTGCTTCAGTGCTTTCTCTGTCAAGCCATGTGTACCCGAGTCATATATTTTTTCTGTCGGCGAAGTGAAAACGTTTCTAACTGCATCGACCACAAATTGGGTATACGTGCCATCTTTCAGCGCACCCTCCTTCTCAAGAATTGAATAAATCAACTCCCGATACGGAGTCAACGACACCGAGATGCTGGATTTGAAAGCATACTCCTCTTCCAAGCGACGTTCGCGATTGTTTGAATAGTGCAGAACGTGATCAGAAATGTTAGTGGCAAGTTCATAGATAGCTTAATCCAGAATGCAGCACTATGAAGGTCAGCCTGTTGTGAGGTGAACGCGATGTATGCGGTCAATCCGACAACGATGAGCACAAGGCAAGCGACGGAAACGACCCAAAGATACTTGCTGCTGGCAATTCTATTCTGACGCGCTTGGAAAGCTCCGAATTGGCCATATCCCGTGGCTTGTACCAACTGCTCTTGAATGCTTTCCTTGAGGACAGCTAATTCTTTGATCAGCTTCTGGGTCTCCTCATTGTTCTTACCGACCGTTTGATCCGATCTATCGTTTAGGCCCTTTTCCAGGTCAGCTAGTTTCTTTTCAGCGGAAGTCATAAAGGTGAAGTGCTCACCTTGCTCCCTCTTGAGTTCTTCTGCGCTCGACTCCTTGATGAGTTCCAAGTCCGTCTTGTTGAATTGATCGATCAGGTCATTAATCGCTTGTTGATTGGCTTGCACCTCGGTATTCAACGTGGGCTTAATTGCCGCTATCGCCTTTGACACCAAGGAATTTGATTCAGCGAGAAATTTGCTTGAGTCGTCGATTGATGTTGCAAGTTGCCTCCGATAGGCAGCTTAAAGGGGTGCTCGTTCGGATTCTATGTGACTGCCGATGAATGGAGTTCTGATTCCGCTGGCAACCTTACCAGAGTGATCAGCGAAATCAGGATGCTTGAAGCCACCATAACGCCAATTCCCGCCGTGGCTCAAACGACGGTGTCCACGAGATGAATTCGCGCTAAGCTGACAAAAAACAGCAAACGCGAAGACGACGACATAGATGAATGCAACCCTGATTCACCCGACTACGACGCTGATGCAGATTGTGAGGATCGCGACATGTGCGATTGCAGCTGTGATCAGTGTGAAGACGATGACTGCGAAAACTGCAGCAACAGTAATTGCGAATCAGACCGACGCAGGCTCCACCGGTGTTTGTCGCCATGGAACAGGTTGTCATGTTGCACCAGCGGCTTGGACGTTCACAAAGATCAGTGATGCAGGTGTTTGAACGGATAGATTACAGGCCTACTACCTCGAATGGGTTAGTCCGCTATCGGAAGTACTAGTGCTTTCTGGAAATAGTAACCATAGGATATATGACGTGAGTGCCAGTTCACTTTTCCCCGGCAATTCGCGCACCTCAGCCACTTTGGAGATGAGCAAGGTGGTCGGCACTCTTTCTGGATCTGAAACTAAACGGCACCCAACCTCTCTTAGCGCATTGGAACGGAGGATGTCATGGGGGTATCTCCGCTGAGCAGTCCATCTGCTGATCTCACCTCGTCTCGATCTGGAAAACTGAACGACCCACCGCTCACGAAATGCGAAAACATGCAAAGAAGAATGTCCAGGGCCGCAGCGCCGCAGTCGACTCAGTTGAATTCAGATGCTTCCTTGAACGCCATAATGCAGGACGAATGCGATACCGTGGCGCGCCCTTTATCGCTTTGGAGTGTACTGCGCGGCGCTAGGAAGAAGGACCCGAGGCAGATCGAAGCCGACGAAGCTGACTGGAAAACCCTCCTTGAAACCCTCCGGAGAATCTATTCGAAGCGAGCAGACACGGTTGTCTGCTCAATGATGGTCTTCATCTTGGCCGTAGTCGCTCTCATCCCAATCATCGGCCCCTTTAAGGGGCCTGCATTTGCAGCTGCCGTGAGCCTTTCATGGGCGATTGTTCACCGAGTAAGAAGGACCTAGTTCTTCATTAAAGCAGCAGCTCAGCTTATGGCGAAAAGGGTCCTTCGCAGGAAGCGCTCTGAGTTTAACGGAGTTCCTTTGGCGCGTAATTGTCTCATGAACCGAAGGTCGACTATTGTGCGATCTTGCGTTGCCGAAACGAAACTCAAAAGAACGCGTTAGTTTCACACCGCTTCACGCCAGCCATTAGACGCCCTCCGTCGTCCAATTACCTTTCCCGGTTCGGATGCTCCGTTGTTTGGCGAGTGCCCAATTTGATCGCATCAGACAGCATGAATCACCAATATAGTGCTGTGGCAGATTATGCATTCGCCTTTCCTTTGCACAAACCCGGGTTGGGTGGCAAGAGACGAAGTGGCCTGCTGGACCTGCTGTGAACGATTCAAGACAAGTGCTGCGGCTATGCAACTGTCGCAATATGCTTGTGGCTTTCCTGCTCGCAGAAAAGTCGAGATCTTCTTCTCAGAAACTGTCATCCCTCCACCGCCATTCTCAACATTCCGCGAATCCGATCAGATACGGTTTGATTGCTAGCTGTGGCCGCCGCCTCAACCCTGACCTTGACCCGGTAATGACGAACTGAGGGACGTTCAGCGGGCGATGCCAGCTTTGGATCGAACGGTCGGGGTCTGTTGCCTCGGTCCGATCTCGCTGTCAGTGGGCCGGTTCACTTCTTCACCACACCACTTGCAGGGCATGCTTGAGACGAAAGGAGATTCGTCCGGCTGTGGGTAGGTAAAGTTTAGTCTCTTGCACGTCGGGCAATTCACCATAACGGGCTCAGCTAACCTCACTGCAGTTTCTCCTCTGGATCCTCTTGGATGCCTTTTCAGAGAAGAAGGGTGTAGCGTGCCATTTGGGCGGGCTCAGCCCTGCTCTCGAGATTCAAAGGAAAATTCTTGCTTGAGGATTCCGGAGATTTGCCAGATTCAGAAGACGTCGTAACGGTCTTCGGAAAACCCGTATTCATGCGGGTGTTGCTATTTTCGAAATGTCTGCCGAGGAAAGTCAATGGATGCCAGCCTTCGCGAAATGGTCCCAAAGACGTTCCATTTTTTCCCTGAAGAACTTCTCATCGCATTCTGCTGCATACCAGACAGTGCGCCATGTGTTCAGAATACGCATAGCGTGCTAGAGTGCCGATTCAGCATTCCTGACATGTTTCTCGAATTCATGGATGGTCGGAAGTCCAAGCGGAATGAATTCGACGGCCTTCTGGTAGGCATCGAACCATCCCCACTCGATTAAGTCCTTTTCAAATCGCCTTCGAAGATGCAACCCCTCATGACAGCCCTGTATTCATGCTGGATTTCGATTGTGACATCAAGGCCCCGAAGCGCTGCAAGCGGTTTTCTGTCAATCTAGCTTTAAGCTCGATTCTCCGGGCGCTACACGCCCGGAACACAGTCAGATAAGTTGGACTCCGCAAAGGTTTCAGGATAGGCTGCACGGGAGACGCCTGGTTTTTCCGCCCAAGCAGAGAACAAGAAAGTTGCGCCGTGAGTGGTGCATTTTGCGTGGCAGGGAGCATTGAGAGCGAGGATGTGCGGCGGCACTCGACCCTTGCGGAAACCAGTTTTACGGTGGCCTCGCACTATCCGATGCAATCCGTAGCGGAAGGTCGCGCGAATGAAACCTTGCGGTCGAACTTCTTGGAAAGGAGTTGAATGGCTGACTTACTGGAGCGTGGTTCTCAGTCAAGAGACATGACAACGGTTGCACTAGGTGCTACACTAGAAAAACGTGGCAGGCTTGGAGAAATCCGTGCGGACATTCAAGACAGCCTGGTTTGCCAAGGCAGCACGGAAAGCGCACATCCCTGATGAGGAGCTTTGCTCTGCCATCCGGCAGGTGATGCTGGGGCAGGCGGAGGAGTTGGGCGGCGGTGTATTCAAGAAGCGGTTGATGAAGAATCAGTACCGCTCAGTCATTATTGCCAGGGTCGGGCAGTTTTGGGTTTATGAGTATCTGTTTGCCAAGCAGGATCGGGCCAACATTGACGACGATGAACTTGCCGACTTCCGAAAGCTCGTGAAGGCATACGCCGGCTTGACGACCCATCAAGTGAATCAACTGCTTCGAGATCAAGACTGGATGGAGATTTGCAATGGCAATCAAACCTAGATTCAAGAGCGATGCTTTTGAGGCGATTCATTCCTCAGCGTCGGCCATGTACAAGGTCGGAGCGATTGATAAAACAACGATGCGGGGATTCGACGAATCTTGTCTCGTATCGCCGCCGCCATTGAAGCCAGCCCAGATCAAGAAACTGCGGCTGCGTCTTCGCGTCAGCCAGCCCGTGTTTGCCCGTTACCTCAACACGAGCGAATCGACAGTTGAAAAGTGGGAGACTGGCGCGAAGCAACCGAGTGGGATGGCGCTCAAACTCCTCTCGGTAGTCGAGAAACATGGCCTGGAAGCATTGGTCTGACCCGCCGCTATACTCTGTTCGTAGGTTTAGCGTGACCGCTGCTTGGCGTGTCCTCGACGCGCCCGACAATGGAAGAGCCACCCGTGGCGGGTGGCTCTCTAGCGCGTGAGACTCGCTCAGCGTTCATTCTATCTGTCACTCGCCCCTCGTCACGGCACTTTGCGTTCGCATGCAAAAGACTCACTCAGGGCAACGCAATTCTTCGAGCAGGGGCGGCGACCGGTCGTAGTCGACGGCGCGAATCCATTTCGGCTCGACGACAAGGTGTATAATCCCCGGCCACGAGCCGGTCGTGCCCATTGGGCCAGGCTCGGAAGTACGCCTCGCGGTAGAACTCCAGTTGATTGCCCGACGGCTCACTCCCGCTCACACCCGACCCCATCGAGTTGCACCGTCTGTTCCCCGCCCCACCACAGAACAACGGAACACGCCGGACGGGCCATCAGGTTCGCGTATTTTCGTGTCGTGCTGAGGGTATCAAAGACGACTTCTAGATCCGGCGTGACGGCGATGCCGACCAAGCGGAGCATGAACGCGTGGAGAGCGGGCTGTCCATCAGTCCTCCAAAAGTGGCCAGGTAAGGATCAGCCTACCGTTGGGGCGGGAACCGCCGGACAACGGGAGGCGTCACTTTCGCTCAATGCTATTCAGCGAACTTCGGTTCCTGATTCGCTGCTCGCACGAAGATCAACTCATGGAGTATGCGAAGCGGCGTGCTCGCCCAACCGCTTCGAAGCGTGCTGCTGGTCAACCTGGCGAAAGGTAAACGCTCCGTCCATCAGAATTTGCCAGTGGCAGACCTTCGCTGTAGTGATCAATCTATCTCGGCAGTGACCTGCCCCGTTTTTTTCAGCCAACTGTTGCTGGAATCTCTCCATTCTTGACCCGCCCCGAAGGGCAATCGGCATGTCAAGCTCCGTCCAACTTTTCGATCCCGTCACGTCATCTTCAATCTGGACCTTCCTCATCTAGACTTTGGGAATCGCAACCGGACCGGAATTGGAAATCGACTACAACCCGCGCGGCTCCCTATCTCCGCAAAATGCTCGACTTGCGGAGCGCAATGCCCGTGATGAAATCCAGGGGAGCCTCATTCGAAGAGCTCATGAGTGGTTTTCGATTCAGTTTGCGCTTCACAGGAAGGATCGTCACAAGATGTATTTTCACCGTGACTACTAAAACGTGAGAGCCATTTTTGCTATCGAAATCTCTGTGTGGTTCAATTATTCGACCGTGGCGTAGATCGTCTACCAAGGCGCTTGACACGCCAAGGCGAGGGATCGCCATGGACGAGGAAAGCCGTCGCCACCACCGCCTGTACCAGAAGTATCAGAGCGGGCGGTCGCCAGGACTAAGGGGCCAGCCCAACCGATGAGACCCGCTTGAACGCGTTGTTGAATCGCAAGCGGCGAGTTGGAGGACAACGTTTGGTCGATCATATCCGCCGAACATCCGATCAATCGAATCGAGGAACTTCTGGCCTGGAAACTCGCCGCCTCTCTTTTCGAGCCTCTCGGAGAATTGAGGAAGAAGCTGTGGCTAGAACCCAGAACACCGACGGATCGCAATGCGTCTTCAGCGATCGAAGGGCTTGCCATCTACTGTGCCTGAATTCTAAGCTCTGACAGACGGGAGTCTGTATGGGTCTTCCAGCGCGCAGCCTTGAATTAACGCAGGTGACGGAATGGAACGATGACGTCGTTCACTCGCAACAGGACTCGCTCGCCGCGGAGGAGCCTCTGGAAATCCGCGTTGACGGGACTCCATTGACCGTAACGATGCGGACTCCGGGGAACGATCTCGAACTCACTGCGGGGTTCCTACTGACCGAAGGCATTATCGAATCGCGCGGCCAGCTTGCCGAGATTCGCGCTGTCGCGTCTGATTCCGCAGCAAAAAGCAACGTCGTTGAAGTGCAGTTAGAGAACACGCAATTCACGTCCGAAAATCTGCAACGGAACTTCTTTGCCGCTTCGAGTTGCGGCATTTGCGGCAAAGCTTCGATTGAAGCCATTCGCCGTCGTGGCCTGCGTGCGCCCGATTGCGACTTCCGCGTAGCCCCACAGGTGCTGTGCCGGTTGCCGGAGATGCTGCGCGCCGGCCAGCCGGTCTTCGATCATACCGGCGGCCTCCACGCTGCCGCGCTCTTCGATGCGCAGGGAAACCTCATCGTGCTCCGCGAGGACATCGGCCGGCACAACGCAGTCGACAAGCTGGTGGGATGGGCTTTGCTCGAAGACCGCCTGCCGCTCAGCAACTTCATCATGCTCGTCAGCGGCAGGGGAGGTTTCGAAATCATCCAGAAGGCGCTGGCGGCTGGCATTCCGGTTGTTGCGTCGGTCTCTGCCTCCTCCAGTCTCGCGGTCAAGCTGTCCCGCGAGCTGGGCCTGACCCTGGTTGGCTTTCTGAGAGGGCGGCGGTTCGTTGTTTACTCGGGACGCTTTCGCTGTCTTCCCAACGTTCCCTAGCTCCGCTATCTGCCTTCCGTAGGTCTCGGACTAGCCGTCCCCATTCATCGAACGTTAACAGTCGCTGTGACTCTATGTAACTTGGGGCTTTACGCCTGCAGGTTCCACGTACTAGCATCCAGCAATCGATGAAGGAGGTTGCCTTTTTGTCGGTCATCGTGAACAGCAAGCCTCAGGAAATCAATCCTGGCGAGCGCCTGATCGAAACCCTCAACCGCAGCGGAATCACGATTCCGCAGGTCTGCTATCATCCCCAGCTTGGTCCCATCCAGACCTGCGATACCTGTATGGTCGAGATGGACGGGAAGCTCGTGAGAGCCTGCGGAACCGATGCCGTCGACGGTGCAAAGGTTGAGACCGCGTCGCCGCGGGCGCAGGGAGCACAGCGTGAGGCTTTCGATCACATCCTGGGCAATCATGAGCTCTACTGCACGGTCTGCGACAACAACAACGGCAATTGCACCGTCCACAACACTACGGTTCTGCTCGAACTTGAACATCAGGAGACCCCATTCAAAACCAAGCCCTACAAGGTCGATTCAAGCAATCCTTTTTATCGTTACGACCCTCATCAGTGCATTCTCTGCGGGCGATGCGTCGAAGCCTGCCAGAACCTGCAGGTAAACGAGACGCTCAGCATTCGCTGGGAGGATCCACATCCCCGCGTTCTATGGGATGGAGGCGCGCCGATCGGGGAGTCGAGCTGTGTCTCCTGCGGCCACTGCATCACTGTCTGCCCGTGCAATGCGCTCATGGAGAAATCGATGCTCGGCCAGGCCGGCTACTTTACCGGAGTGCCCATCGAAGCGCTGAAAGGCATGATCGATATCGTCAAGGGCGTAGAGCCGGAGATCGGCTATGGCTCAGTCATGCAACTCTCCGAAGTGGAAGCATACATGCGCGAATCGCAGATCAAGCGCACCAAAACCGTGTGCACTTACTGCGGTGTGGGTTGCTCGTTCGACATCTGGACTAAGGAACGTCAGATCCTGAAAGTCGAGCCGCTTGACGGTCCGGCCAACGGCGTTTCGACCTGCATCAAAGGCAAGTTCGGGTGGGACTATATCAACAGTCCCGATCGCCTGACCAAGCCTCTTATCCGCGAAGATGACAGATTCCGTGAAGCGAGCTGGGATGAAGCTCTCAATCTAATAGCGCGTCGGTTCCGGGATATCAAAGCCGCCCACGGCCCCGATTCTCTCGCGTTCATCTCCTCGTCGAAATGCACGAACGAAGAGAGCTACCTGATGCAAAAGCTCTCGCGCGCCGTGATCGGGACCAACAACATGGACAACTGTTCGCGCTATTGCCAGTCGCCCGCTACCATCGGACTTTTCCGGACCGTGGGCTACGGCGGCGATTCCGGTTCCATCAAGGACATAGAGCAGGCCGAACTCGTTGTTATTATCGGCAGCAACACGGCCGAGAGCCATCCCGTTCTCGCCACGCGCGTGAAGCGTGCGCATAAGCTGCACGGCCAGAAGCTCATCGTCAGCGATCTGCGTGAGAACGAAATGGCCCGCCGCGCTGATGTCTTTCTACATCCTCGTCCCAGCACGGACCTCGTTTGGCTCTCCGCGGTTACGCGCTACATCTTTGACCGCGGACTGGCGAACCAATCCTTCATCGACAAATGGGTGAACCAAGCGGCCGAGTACCGCGAGAGCCTCGAGCCCTTCAATCTCGAAATGGCAAGCGAGCGTTGTGGCATTCCGCAGGAAACCTTGATCAAGGTCGCTCACATGATTGCCGAGACCGATAGCGTGTGCATTTTGTGGGCCATGGGCGTTACGCAGCATGTGATGGGCTCCGACACTTCGACGGCTATCTCCAACCTGCTACTCGCCACCGGCAACTACATGCGGCCGGGCACCGGCGCATACCCGCTCCG
>DASXLY010000230.1:0-3868 GCA_036495975.1 Occallatibacter sp.
GAAGAAAAAGCCATCGGGCAATACGACAAGAGCCTTCAAGAACTCTATGTGCTCTTGATGAGCAAGCGCGACCACACGCCCGATTGGACCGAAATCAAGCGCGAGGTGACGAGCCGGGCGTATTTCATGGCTGGCCCGTTGCTCGAAGCAATCGAACAGGACCAACGTTGCGTCCTGCTCATCGATGAGATCGACAAAGTCGATTACGCATTTGAGGCAATGTTGCTCGAACTGCTATCCGTGTGGGCCCTCTCCATACCCAAGATGGGTACCGTTCAGGCAACGTCGATACCATTCGTTTTTCTGACATCGAATCAAGAGCGACGTTTAGGCGACCCCCTTCGCCGCCGCAGCTTCTACCTGGTAGTTGAGCACCCAACTGCGGAGCGGGAAGCCGCGATCGTGGCAAGACGCACTCCCGACGCCAGCGAAAAGACACATCGCTTCATCGCAGGGCTTGCGAAAAGCCTGCGCGCCTACACCATGGAAAAGCCACCCTCTATTTCTGAGATGAACGACGTGGCTCTGGCTATGCAGCTACTAGGAATCGAGCGGATAAAGCCCGAACACAAGGACATCATGCTGCCCCTGATCGCAAAGACAGAAGGAGATCGAAAGCGCCTGCTGATGAAGCAGGCCTTCGAATCGATCGTGCGTATCGCCGGACGGTATGCGTCTGAGATGTCCCCAGAGGAAGCGACCGACGTAGAGGCAGTCTTAGAAGAGAAGGCGGAAGCATGAGAAGACTTTTCCTACTGGCTCTTTGTGTGATGGCGTCGGCGATTCAGTCTACTGCTGAGACGAGGAAGGCAGGAAATCCCGAGTTGAAGTATTACGCGGACGCATACGCCGACCATTACGGCGTCCCACGCGCGCTTGTACACGCCATCATCGCCCAGGAATCGAACTGGAATCCAAATGCGTTGTCGAACAAGGGCGCGGCAGGCCTGATGCAACTGATGCCTGCAACGGCGGAGGTGTATCTCGTCAGGAACCGATTTTCTGTAACGGAAAATCTCAGCGGCGGAATTCAATACCTCGCGGACCTCATGAAAGAGTTTCGCGGGGAGATGCGTCTGGCTGTAGCCGCATACTACTGCGGTTCAAGGCATGTCGCCCGACAAGGATTGAACTACCGAAATCCCGATGTAGTGACCTACGTCGAAGCGATCCGCCACCGATATCAGCTCGAGATGCACGAGCAAGCAGACCGGGATAATCCGATGCCTGGGAAAGGACAGTGACATGTATTCAATACGGATGATTGGTTTCGTCAGCGTTCTTACGGGTGGTGCAGTTCTGAGTCAAGCCCAGCAACTCACAACCGTCACGACAACCCCAGCCGATGTGAGACCGGCAGTGACCGATTTACCCGTCTCGGGCAATAGCGTCACTGACCTTCACTTACGCCCTCTGTTCACGACGACCATCCGTTTACCCGAAGCAGTGACATCGGTCGCCGTCGGAGCTCCTACCCTATTTGAGGTGGAGCATTCCGATCAGGAGCCACGCCTTGTATTCGTTAAACCAAGCACCAAAGAATCCGCAACGAGCAACTTGGTTATCGCGCTTCGATCAGGCCAGGAGATCAGTATGCGCTTGCTCTCCGGGGGCGATGGGGGAAATACTCCCGTCGATTTTGTGGTCAATTACCGGCCACCGCAAAGTTTTCTCATCGGCTCATCGGATGCGGTTGCAGATAGCGTGGAGACCGCGAGGGATGAAATGCCAAGGACAGTCCCGGTCATTGATCAAGCACTGAAGAACCAGTCAGAAATCGCGACTCCGAATTGGGTCGGCGGGCTCGCAAAAGGTGAAAGCAATCCGGATGGTAAGGCAGTTGGAAAACCGTTGGTGGCAGCCCTTGGCGCCGTGCGCGAAAAGGGAGACGAGATGTTGGTCGCGTACTCAGTGATGAATACGACGGATCATTGGATCGAGGTATTGCCGCCGCAGGTCGAGCTGAACAGCCCGAATCTTGATGGCGACAAAAAGAGGAACAAGAAGCACGAGATTCTCGCCGAACAGGTCCCGATCACCGACTACCGACTAAATGTGCGCCGTCTGGCTTCAGGTGAGCGCGCAGACGGTGCCGTCCAGTTCGCCCGTCCCGGATTCAAGCAGAGCAAAGATCGGCTCTTGCTGCAGCTAGCAACTGCGAGTGCTGTCGATACACCACTTTTGATGCCGGTTCCATTCGTGGCTCCGGGAAGATAAGCTGTTCCGGCTCAGCTAGTCCTCAAAGTTTCCGAATACTCCACTCCTAAAGAGGTGACCCATGGCAAGACCAGAGAACGTACAGATCGAAGAGCCAGCGGAGAAGGTAATACCGATTGCGGACCCAGAAACCGAAACGGTCGGCTCGCCAGGGTCTGTCACTAAACGTCCGTTTGTACTCGATAAAAGGAGCGGCTCAGGCGGCGGAAATATGCCTCTCATGCTGATGGTTCTCGGCGCGATCATCATCTTTGGTATTGGGATGCTGGCCTTCCTCTCCTCCAAAGGAACGACCAAAAGGAAGACCGCAGCCGAAGCTGCTAAGCCGAACCTCGGGCGAGTCAACGGAACAACTGCCCCAGGAGATTTGATCCCGAGCGACAAAGTCAAACCGTCTCCAGATGAAGCGAAGAAAGGAGGGACAGTCGACGCGACCGACATCGAGAAGACGAAGGCGCCAAAGATCACTCAGACGCAAGCCACCAACACACAGAGCGCTCCTAACGGCAACAAGCGGCTCAACGAAGTGGGAAAGTTTGACGAGCCCGATACGACACCAAACGGGCAGTCGAAGTGGACACCGCCTCCGTATTCTGGTGGCCAAAGTGAACAGCAAGTGGTCAAGAAAGAGGAGGACGCACTAAGCAAACCGTCACTTGTCTTCACAGCCCACAACCAAAGCAACGGTGGGTTGCGATCTGGGACGCAAAGAGAACAACCAAGCGTCAGTAATCTAGGCTTGGCACCTGGATACCACGTTGCTGCGCGGCTGGAGTCCATGGCAACGACCGCAGTACATGCACCTGTGACGGCAGTGGTCGAGTACAACTACGAGCGAGACGGAGCGGTGCTGATTCCTGCGGGGAGCCGTGTCGTAGGCAAGATTTCGCAGGCGGACCCATCAGGTCTCGTGAACATCGCGTTCTCGTCGATTGAATTTCCAGGAGGAGAGAACGTTGCGATCGACGCCGTAGCTGCAGATATGAGCCTGCAGGCCGTCAAAGGGACCGTTACCGGGAAGCAGGCCGGCAGGAGCATGCTGGTGCGCTCGCTCGCAGGTATCGGCGAGACTACTGCCATGATTGTCGGCGCTCCAAGTGCAAACGGAGCAGTTAGCGAAAACGATCTGTTACGAATGCGCGTAGCTGACAATATCGGGAACGCCGGTGATGAACAGATCATGCGTATGATGACGACGCAGCACATCGTCGTTAGCGTACCCGCCGGGACCGAGATCTACGTCATCTTCGAAAAGTCTCAGCAGGCGAACGCGGCGGGTGCAGAGAAGACGGTTCACGTCCCTCATCTCGACAACACTGCGCTCGATTCGAGCACCCCGGAACAACCGTAGAAAGATAACGCTAGCGTGTAGCGTCTATAGATGCGGCCTTCTCAGTGGGCCGCATTTGTTTTGACCTTTCAACGGTGGGACTCCGTCGATTGTCTTTGCCCAACGAACGAAGTCGAAGGACAAGGAAGACGCATGCAATGAAATGGTGAGAGGAGAAAAAGCGTGTACCTCACTTTTGTAACAGGAAGTGAGTTGGGGATTAAAGACAGGGCGCATTGAGAAAGTATTACAAGAGAAAAAGTGTGTACTTAACTTTTGTAACGAAGACTTAGCTGTTAGCCACCAAATGCGCATTCGGTT
>DASXLY010000231.1:0-5876 GCA_036495975.1 Occallatibacter sp.
GCCTTCATCAGCTATTCGGATCGCTTTGCTGGCCTTGAACCACGATAAGCAATTGGATACTACTTCATGTCAGTTAATGCCTAATCGCCAATGCACTCACTGAACAATCTTATGCTCCCAAGAGACCCGATTTCGGCGTTCCGGCCAGATCGCGGGCAATCCGCAAGCTATCCTGTTGTGCTTGTGAAGTCACGCGTCCGCCAACGTTGAGGACGCGCTCTTTTTCAGCCGCTTCCAGACCTTCAACTTCGCGAGCTTCTTCCTGGGCGTGCTGTAGACCCTCACGCTTTAGCCGGGAAAGCGCCTCACCCTCCTGGCCGATGGCGTTCCCATTCCTTGAGCTACGATGCGGAGGTGTGTATGGGCTCGTCCGCGCTCACGCGGTGTCTTGTCTTTCGCATCAAGGTGCTCAGAATGACGTAAAGCGCCGGGATGAAGAACAGGTTGAGTACGGTGGAGAGCAGCATGCCACCGACGATAGAGGTTCCTACGGAGTGTCTTCCCAGCTTGCCTGCGCCCTGCGCGAAGACCAGGGGAAGCACGCCGAGGATAAAGGCGAACGAGGTCATCAGAATGGGACGGAGGCGGAGTTCAGCCGCTTCAATGGCTGCATCGACAATTGACCGTCCCTGCCGGCGCAACTGCTCCGCAAACTCAACGATCAAAATCGAGTTTTTCGCGGACAGGCCGATCAGCATCACCAGCCCGATCTGACAATAGATGTCGTTGGGAAGGCCGCGCAATGTTTGTGCCAGCAGAGCGCCCAGCACCGCCATGGGAACGGCGAGCAGGATGATGACGGGAAGAGCGAAGCTCTCATATTGAGCGGACAAGGTGAGATAGACGACCAGAATGCCGAGCCCGAAGATGGTGAGTGCCTTGCCGCTGGACTCGATCTCTTCAAGAGACAGCCCGGTCCAGGAGAAGGTCATGCCTTGCAACATGTTCTGCCGCGCAAGGTGTTCCATGGCGGTGAGGCCCTCACTCGAAGAGAGACCCGCGGCCGCCGAGCCGTCGATCTCCGCCGAGCGGAAAAGATTGTAGTGGCTGATGACCTGCGGCGCGGATCCAGTGCGCAGAGAGACGAGGTTATCGAGCGGGATCATCTGGTTGGTGTCGGAACGCACGTAGAACTGGCGGATGTCTTTCGCGGTCTGCCGGAAGTTCTGATCGGCCTGCACGTAGACGCGATAGGAGCGGTTGTTGAAATCGAAGTTATTCACGTACTCCGATCCCATGTAGACCTGCAGAGCATCGGTGATCTGGGCGAAGGAGACGCCGAGGGCTTTCGCTTTTTCGCGATCGATGTCGACGATCAACTGGGGATCAGTTGAAGTGAAGCTGGTGAACAGTCCGGCGAGTGCAGGATCCTGGTTGCCCTTGGCTGCAATGGTGTGCGCGACACGATCAAGATCCTGCAGTGTATTGCCGCCAAGATCCTGCAGTTCGAACTGGAAGCCACCAAAGCTGCCGATACCCGAGATGGCGGGTGGCTCGAAGGGAATGATGAGCCCGCCGGGAATCATCATCAATCTGCCACGGAGGTCGCCGACAATCTCCGATGCGGAGTGGCCTTTGCCCTTGCGGTCGTCGACAGATTTGAGATTTGCGAAGATGATGCCGTAGTTGGGCGCGCTGCCCGCGAAGCTGAAGCCGGTGATGGCAAACGAGCCCTCGACATCGTGCTGGTCGCGAAGGACGGCCTGCGCCGCATCCACAAGACGACCTGTATAGGAGAGGGAAGCGCCCTGCGGAGCCTGCACCTGAATGATGAAGTAACCCTGATCTTCCTGCGGCACAAAAGCAGTGGGCACATGCTTGTACATATAGGCGGTGTAGGCGAGTCCGACAAAGAAGATGAGCAGCATGAGGTAACGGAGACGGAGCACAACGTGAATGGCGCGGGCATAGCCGCTGGACATGGCCTTGATGCCGCGATCGATTGCATGAAGCAGCCCGTGGGAGAGTGTCGGCTTGCGCAGCAGCAGAGCGGACAATGCGGGAGATAGCGTGAGCGCATTGAATGCGGAGATGGCGATGGAAAAGGCGATGGTCAGCGAGAACTGTTTGTAGAGAATGCCGGTGGTTCCCGGAAAGAAGGACACGGGGATGAACACGGAGATGAGGACGAGCGAAGTGGCAATGACGGCGCCGGTAACCTCGGACATGGCGCTCGAGGTCGCGACATGAGGATCGCTCTGGCCCTCTGTGATGTGGCGTTGCACATTTTCAATGACGACGATGGCGTCATCGACCACCAACCCTGTGGCGAGCGTGATGCCGA
This sequence comes from Occallatibacter sp., assembly GCA_036495975.1. GTDB lineage: Bacteria > Acidobacteriota > Terriglobia > Terriglobales > Acidobacteriaceae > Telmatobacter. The sequence goes on from DASXLY010000231.1 coordinate 2,285, forward strand.
ACAAGGTGAGCGAGTTGATGGAGAATCCGAAGACCTTAATGAATGCAAAGGTCCCAACCAGCGAGACGGGGATGGTGACGGCGGGAATGATGGTGGCGCGCCAGTCCTGCAAGAAGAGAAAGATGACAACAATGACGATGACGATGGCTTCGCCGAGCGTACGCACGACTTCACGAATGGAGTCACCGACCACGGTAGTGGTGTCGAAGGCGATGACATATTTCATGCCGGGCGGGAAGGTCTTCGATAACTTGACGAGGGCGGCCTTGGCCTGACGATCCACCTCAAGCGCATTGGCATTGCTGAGCTGCTGCACACCGATGCCAACGGTTTCGATTCCATTGAACTTCAACTGGCCACCGTAGGTCTCTGCGCCGAGCTCGGCGTGCCCGACATCCTTGAGCTGAACGATGCCGTTCGGCGTGTTCTTGATGATGATTCTGTCGAACTCTTCCGGCCGGGCGAGTCTTCCCGCGGCGCTGACGGTGATCTGGAAATCCTGTTTCCCGCTGGAGGGTGGCTGTCCGAGTTGACCTGCGGCCACGACGACGTTCTGCTCCCTGAGTGCGTTGACGACGTCGGAGGCGGTGAGAACGCGAGCGGCCAGGCGGGTGGGATCCAGCCAGACGCGCATGGCGTATTTGCGCTCGCCGAAGATCTGAACATCGCCGATGCCGGGAATGCGTTTGAGGGCGTCTTTTACGTAGACGTCCAGATAGTTGCTGATGAAGAGGTTGGAATACTTTCCATTGTCCGAATAGAAGCCGGCGGCGAAGACGAAGTTGCTGTTGGCCTTGGTGATGGTGATGCCGGTGGAATTGACCTCGGCGGGTAGCTGTCCACTGGCGGTTGACACCCGGTTCTGCACGTCTACCGCAGCGATGTCGAGGTTGTAGTTGGTGTCGAAGGTGGTCGTGATCTGGCTTGTTCCGTCGCTCCCGCTGGTGGACTGGATGTAGCGCATGCCCGGCACGCCGTTGATCTGTTGTTCGAGAGGAATCGTGACCGCCGATTCAACTACCTGCGCGTTGGCGCCCACGTAGTTGCTGGTGACTGTAACCTGCGGAGGAGCGAGCTGGGGATAGAGCGAAATGGGCAGGCTGGGAATAACAACCGCGCCCGCAAGGACAATGAGGAGCGCGCAAACGGTGGCGAAGACTGGCCGGCGGATAAAGAAATCAACGAACACGGGGAGCATTCCTCTCGTGGATCAACTGTTGAGACCGACGCACAAACCGTGCCCGGACCTAGCCCATGGGCTGTACCGGCGCCCCGTCGATAAGGAGCTGCGTGCCGGAGACGATGACTTGATCCCCATTGTGGAGTCCTGAGAGCACAGCGTAGTCGTTGCCAATGGTGTCGCCTAATTCGACGGGCCGCTGCCTGGCCACTGCTTTTCCTGACTCATGTTGCACGACATAGACAAAGGCCTGACCACCGAGCCGCGAGATGGCGAGCACGGGAACCGTGGGGGTAGCGACCGTGCTCCAGATCACACTGGCCTTCACCAACTGCGCGTTACGCACGACTTCAGCCCCGGAGCGGAGCATGGCCTTGGCGAGAATGCCTTGCAGCCCGTTATCCACCTGGGGAGATACGAAGTCGATATGGGCATGCTCGATCAGCGTGCCGCTGTTGCTGAGGATGTCGACGGGCAGGCCACGTTTTACCTGGGCTGCGCGTTCGGAAGGAATATAGATATAGGCTTCGAAATCGCGATTCTCGTCCACCGTCGTGAGTGGAACGGTAGAAGAGACGTAATCGCCGATGTGAACCGGGATGTCGCCCACGACACCATCAAACGGCGCGCGGATCTGATAGTAGCCGAGCTGGCTGGCCTGGGTTTGCCGTGAGGCGACGGAGGATTCGTAGTCTGCCTTGGAGTTTCGGTAGGCTTGCTCCGCCTGATCGAGCGCGTCGCGGCTGGTCACTCCCGCATTGAAGAGCTTGCGCTGACGCTCCACTTCGACCTGGTTGTATTGATACATCGCCAGCTTCTGGTTCTCAGTGGCGACCTGCGCGTCCAAGGTAGCCTGCTGTTTGATGGGATCGATCACCATGAGCACCTGGCCCGCCTTCACTCGGTCCCCGGAGCGAGTAAGGATTTTGGTCAGGTTGCCGTCCACCTGAGGTGTCAGAGTCGCGGAGCGGCGCGATTTGATTGTGGCCACATAGTCGTCACTCTGCGGGACAGCGGATGCTTTCACGGTAATGGTCTGCACAGGCATGGCCTGCCCGTGCCCGGCGGCGGCAGCAGGATCTGCAGCTGGTTTGCCACAGCCAATGGCAACGACCGTTGTCAGCAAGAGAACGAGCGGATTGCAAATTCGACCTATCAACCTTGTAGCCTCACTTCGACGCTTTCCTGCTGCTCTGGTAGAAATGCACTTTGAGGGCACGTGCGCAGCTTAAACATACCAACCTGGGCAAGGTGCCATCCAGTTTAAGCCGCCACTTACTTCTATCGAGCCCGGGTCGCATGGCCGCGGACGCAACGAGAGCGCTGCCGGTCACCGCTGGGCTAAACCCTTTACTCTGATCTCAGTAATGGTTCCTTCCCTCCGTTGTCACTGGTCCGAGAAAACAAGACGAAAGAACACTAATCCTCCGCGGAGAAGTTTCTTGCTGGATGTACTGCCCCAATCGAATTCTGTGAGGGGCTAAAATCGCGGGAGTGTTTCAGATCGAAAGTAGCTGCGCAAATGGCGTTCTCGCCCGCGTCACTCCGATAGGTTCCGTGATCTGGCAGCGCAGATGGCTCACTATGCGTTTGGGGTCAATCATCAAAGAAAGCATGTGTTCTTACAGGTGATGACTTCACAACCAGAAAAAGTACCTGTTCCCATCCTCTTTAGGCGAGCGCGGGAAAAGGCAAGCAAATCGGCTTGCACATCGCTTCCGTTATAACCGCTAGACGCCTGCGATCCGGACATCAGCGGCCCGCTGACAAACTGCCCAGCAGTCAAGAATCTGCCGTGTGCCGGCAGCGGTGGGCAATCGCCCTGCTCGCAGGAACCCGATCGGCGCTTTCGCCTTCTTGCGAGAGATGGGCGAGGGTAGCAGCGCGCTTCCAAACGGTGTCAGCAGCTCCCTGATCTGCTCGATCTCCATCTTCGGGTTCGGGCCGGGAATGCGCGAGCCGTTGTAGAAGAACTCGCGAGGAAGCGCGGACGCTTGTAGTGCCATAGGAGCATCTCCTCTCTACTGGGTTGTGTTGTAACTGGGCGGTTCACTCATGGGGGGAACGCGCACTCTGTTGAGCAAGCGAATCACGAGTTGTAGGTTCCATCCATTTTTCAATGGTTTGCGCAGCCGCGAATACGCATAAGGTGAATTTCGCAGATCCTAAATGAAAATGGCTCGTATTTACGCCTATAAGGCGAAATTTCCTCCATCGTCTTGGTTTCCACCCTTCGATGAGCGCTTTGCCCTGAAGGCGTCAAACGAGCGTCGATCGGACCGTCCGGTATCGAGCAGTCTGAATTAGAAAATGGTCATGGCAAGTCCAGGAGTTCAGGTCTCACGCGATTCAAGCCGTCTCATTTCAACGACTTTCTGGCGCACTTCTTTGGTATGCCAAGTGCACTTTGCT
>DASXLY010000232.1:0-2521 GCA_036495975.1 Occallatibacter sp.
GGTGGGATATCTCGGAGTTCATGGCCACCGGAGACGCCGAAATTGAAATCGTCATGAGCCATCTGGCTGACATCGGCTGCATTCCCGATTTCGACTGTGCGGCGTTGGACTTTGGGTGCGGGGTTGGCCGCCTGACGCAGCCTCTGGGGCGACGTTTTGCCGCCTGTGTAGGCATGGATATCTCGCGGCAGATGATCGAAAAAGCAACCTCTTTCAACCAATACGCACACTGCCGGTATGTGGTTCACTCCGATACACGGCTGCCATTTGCTGACGAAAGCTTCTCATTCATTTACAGCAATATCGTTCTCCAGCATGTGCCTCGGCGCTTTTCGGAGCCGTATCTCCGCGACTTCGTAAGAGTGCTCGCGCCGGGTGGTGTACTCGTGTTCGGAGTTCAAGATTCTTTCGCGGCGCCTGACATTTCAACACGAATGATTCGCGTTCGCCACATTCTTCGTATCCGTTCCAGGATTCAAGATGCACTGGGTCTGGGTCAGCGTCATATGCAAATGCACTGTCTGCCCGAACGCGCTGTCCGACGCGCACTCGGCTCTGCGAGAGTGGCGGATATTCAATTCACGAACACAGCGGCAAAGGATTTCAACGGCAAACTTGTTTATCTGCCACAGGCGCCCACCTCCGGTTATGTTGGCAAGCAATACTGTGTGGTGAAAGAGCCGTAATATTACCGAGCCAATGCCTCTGCAATATCTGGCCATAGTGGATGCCCCCTGGGCGCGAAGCATCGACGAAATTGTATCGGGTTCACCTTGCAAAGAACGTGTAACACTCTCGGATTAAAATAGAAGACACGACTGGAGAAGCACGGACATTCTCTTTCGTGGACGTAAATCTCCCGCACAAAGAGGCACAGCATTCCAGACGTGGTCGGTCAACTCCAGAGAAGCAATATCGGCTCTTCAGCTGTTCGTAAAAGCAAGGCCCAGATACTTCACGTCACCGCAGAACGCAAAGAAGCTGTCATAACGGCCTGTACCGCCAGCCTCTTACGATTGCTCGCGTGAAATCAAGAACGGGCTCCAGAGGTCTTCTTCTATTCGCGCGATCGTTGCTCAAGAATCCCTTGACGATCGGAGCGCTCGCTCCCAGTTCACCCCAGCTTGCGAGGCTGATGGCATCACCCGCAGCCTGGGGAGCTTCGCATATACTCGAGGTGGGTGCGGGTACTGGATCGGTTACCGACGCGCTCCTCAGTCGCGGCCTCCCGCCTGGTCGACTGGTCGTCATCGAGCGTGATCCATCGCTTGTCTCCTATTTGCGTGAGCGATTCCCTCACGTCAGAATTCGCTGCGGAGACGCGAAGCATGCCGCTACCATTCTTCGTGACGAGGGTATTTCGCAGGTGCACACTCTCATTTCGAGTCTGCCCATTCGCAATTTGAACCATCGCGATCGGGTCGCCGTCGTGGGGGGAATGATGACTGCGCTGGCTCCGGACGGCCAGCTGATTCAGTTCACATATGCGGCAAACTGCCCTATCCCAACGGCACAGCTCGGTCTGCGCGCCGAATGTCTCGGTCGCATCTGGATGAACCTTCCTCCAGCCGCCGTGTGGAGATTCACGCGGCAATGTGATGAGATCAACCTCCGGAACGAATCTCAACGAAAGCGAGCATGAAATAAATCAATTTCGGTTCCCGCCGGGTACCACTGAGCCCTGCTGCCGCATATCGACTTCATCGAGCAGGTTCTGGCGGCCATTCTAGAGACCGCTCAATTCCCTGCAACGCTCATCGATGCATGGCTCCGGAGATCCAGTTTAACGGCAGGCAGATCCTGCAAACGTAGGCACGCGCAGGACGATCGTCAAAGATTTATCGTGCTTCGCCGTGTCCAGGTGGAACGGCCGTTCCAATGGCGAAGTACGATGCTTCGTAAAGCAGATGCCAATTCGCTCTCAACAGTGATCAGAGTCCGGTGCTGAGTTGGGCAAGACGTTCTTCCTTTGGATCAGTCGGGAGTTTTTCTCTAAGCTCAGGACAGCCTCCGATTTGTGCCCGCGTTAGACGGCGGAAGGTGACGTAATTATTCTGTCGAGCTTGTCGATGTCAGGCTCTATTCCCCAGAAGGAACCGACGATCTTCTCATCGGAGAGGCGCCACGGCGATCAGGTCTTCTAAAGCTAATAGTCTGTTCTTCGTCAGACTCAGCGTGAATACCGTCCCCTCTCGATTCGATTCCTCAAGGCAGACGCTACCACCGTGTTCTTCAGCTATTCGACGAGCCAGGGCGAGCCCAAGGCCTGTTCCGTTGGGTTTTCCTTCGGTCACGAATGGCTCGAACAACGTTCTCCGGATAGAGGCAGGTATACCGGGACCATTGTCCAAGATTGTGACGTAGATCCGTTCATCGACTTCCGTAAGGTGGACCTTCACCTCGGGCACGTGTGTTGAGAGTGTCGCAGCCTGGCAGGCATTGAGCAGCAAGTTATATACGGCGCTTTCAAGAGTCATCACATCGATGTCGGCTTCCGCCGGCGGGAACGTGCCGGTCGTGA
>DASXLY010000233.1:0-142984 GCA_036495975.1 Occallatibacter sp.
ACAAACTCTACCCGCTGATCTCGCACGCCCACAAGTCTCCACGGCATCCCTTACCCCCAGTTCGGAATCTATCCACCGATTCTGACTTGTAAAGAATGTCCTGATAACAACCTGTAAAGCATGTCCTGATACTGAACAATACGACCGCGATGAACGGGGCACAGTGCGCATGGGTGACGGATTTGTGACGAAGACGCTTATCGACGGCCCTGGATGACGCGTTGATTTACATTGCCACCCTTGGCTCCGGCCTTTTTGGCGGCACGACGGGCAGCGATTTCGTGCATTTCCTTGCCCATTTGGGAGTTGTTGATGGCCACCTGCATGATGAGGTTGATGATGTTGCCGGTAATCCAGTAGAGCGCCAGCCCGGATGCGAAATGCCACAGCGTGAAACCCATGATGGCCGGCATCATGATGGCCATCATGCGGCGCTGCATGGGGTCCATGCCGGGAGAGGGCGTGATGAACTGGACGAAGAACATGGTGCCGATGATGAGCAGGGGAAGAAGGTGCAGGGGATCGGGCATGGCCAGATCGTGCAGCCAGAACCAGTGCGCCTGGCGCAACTCCACGGCGTTCTGCAGCACGCGGTAGTAGGCGAAGAAGAGCGGCATCTGGAGCAGCATCGGGAGGCATCCGCCGTACATGTTGACGCCTTCCTCTTTGTAGAGCTGCACCATCTCCGCGTTCATTTCGGCGCGCTTGGGGTCATTCACCTTCAGATTCGAATAACGCTTTTTGAGCGCATCGACCTTGGGCTGAATCCGCATCATCTTGAGCGACGACTTCATCGTCCAGATGCGGGTGGGCAACAGAACCAGGTTGAAGATGACGGTGACGACAATGATGGCCCAGCCCCAGTTGTTGATCCCGGAGCCCATCATGTTGTGCAAGGCACGCAAGGCGAGGTAGAGCGGCTTGGCAATAAGGCCCCACCAACCGTACTGGATCAGCGACGCAAGTGGCTCGCCGGTGGCGCTACCATCGGGAGCGATGGCACGAACGGAATTGAGGATGTCGGTTTCTTTAGGTCCGGCGTAGAGACGAAGCTGGGTATCGCCGCTCAGGTCGCCCATGGCAAGACCAACAACGTCTTCCGGCTTCTTCTGGCTGTTGGGATCGCTCAGATCGCTGGGCAGGTCAATGGTGTGGTGGAACGTGACCATCGTGGTGCGCTGCGGTGCGCCGGGAAGGAATGCCGCCGCAAAGTAAAGATCCATCAACGCCGCATAATCGTAGGGTTGATCTAACGTAGCCTCGCCGCTGACTTTCTTGGCGGCCTCGCTATCCTGCTTGCCTTCGATTGACCAAGCGAGTTGCGACCCGGTTGGAACCGAAAACGTTGTGCGCTTGCCACCGGCGGTGAGGAGTTCCTCCATATCGCCGAGTCCGGCGGGCCACGCCACGAGGGCGCGCACCGGAACCCCATCACGCGTGACCTGAACGTGTACGCCGATCACGTATGTGGTGTTGAATGTGACGGTCTTGGTGACTTCGAGACCGCCCGCCGCATAGCGGAATGCAATCGAGTTGGGCGCCAGCACGGTGCCCGTTGTTGAAGCCTGATAGAGCGCGGAGTTCAGCTGCGTCGTCAATCCGCTGTCGTAGGTGAAAAGCGAGAGCGGAAAGCCGAAACGCGAGGCGGCCTCCTGCTGAACGATATCGAGCGGATTGCCGGTCGAATCGGTGTAGCCCTTCAGGATCCAATGCTGGACCTGCGCTCCCTTGTTGGTGAACGTAATCCGGAACTTCTCATTCTCGATGGTTGTGGTGGTCTCAGAAGCAGCAGTCACCGATGCCGCAGGAAGCGTGGCCGCCGGGCTTGCAGGGCTCGATGCCGCGCCAGTTCCCGGAGTGGACGGGGAGGCGTGGGTCGCGTTCTGCTGCTGTGTCTGCTGGATTTGCTGAGGAGGCTGGTTTGGCTCCGGTTTCTTGAAGTACTGATAAACCATCAGCGCGGCGAGCGCGACAAACGTGAAAAGGATCAGGCTGCGAAAATCGCCGCCGCCGGCGCCGCCGCCGGAACCCTGCGACTCGAGGTTGGGATTACGAATTTCGGGCAAGTGTGGCTTCCTGTCGTTGAGGGGCGGAGGGCCGTTCCGGGATCTCCAAAGAGCGGTCTTTGCTTTTTGGGGTGGTTGGGCTCACCGCTCTTTCTATGGTAACGGTTCGTGCGGCAGATCGTGGGATGCTCTCTGGTTTGCCGCGATGGCGGGCACCTGGTCGAGGCCTCCGCGACTTAAGGGATGGCAACGCAGAAGCCGCCAGACTGCGAGTCCCGTGCCGCGCAAGGGTCCATGGGTTGCAATGGCGATGGATGCGTATTCCGAGCATGTTGGGACGAATCGGCAGCCACCCCCCTGGCCCAATGCATGCACCGCCGGCGAAAGCCAGCGTCGGTAGAACTCGAGCATGGCGAGAAGGATGCGTGTCATGATGCGGCCTCAGCCGACGCGGAGCGCGCGGGAAGATTCGAGTTTGCACGGGCACCTTCAACATTGGCCTGCTGAAGAATACGCACAATCTCGGCTTCCAGTTTCGCGAATTCCAGGGTGAGCACCGAACGCTGCGGGTGCAATACCAAATCGCATCCAGCCGGCAACTGGTGAACGTGACGGCGCAAGACGTCGCGCATCCTGCGCTTGATGCGATTGCGCTCGTGCGCTTTACCGATGACCTTGCCGACGGTGAGCCCAACGCGCGGTGTGGTTGCGGTGTCCTGGGGAGCGAGGAACCAGCTCATGTACGTTGACCGGCGTTTTTTTCCTTCCGCGTAGACATGCTGGAAATCGGCGTGCTTGCGGAGGCGCGATCCAGCGAGAGACTCGCGGGTGATTGACACGGCGGAATGCGGCCGCGGCTTTTGCATAGCGCTCATGGCAGAACTGGAAGGATTTCGGCCAGCAAGGATTGAATTTTTCGTACTCCGGCCGAACAAATATGCGGCGGGGAAGACTTAGTCGCGGAAGCCGGCACTGACTGAGACGCGCTTGCGGCCAGCGGCACGCCGGCGGCTGAGCACGGCTGCACCCGATTTAGTCTTCATACGTGAGCGGAAGCCATGCGTCTTTGAGCGATGGCGCCGGTTGGGTTGAAATGTGCGCTTGGGCATAAAAATGCGCTCCTGCTTCTTTTCTAAAGTTTTGGCCTAGACGGCAAGTATTAAGTATATCGAAGGTTGGCGTTTGAAGCCAGCCTGACGGATTTACGGGGGAAACCGAGAGGTTCGGGACGAATCGGTCTGTTCCGATGAAGGGCGGACCAGGTTTCTGAAAGGGCGGATCAGCTTGAACTCGGGCCGGCGAATTTGCATCAAATTGCGGAGCGCTCGACAAGGTGAGTGCTGAAGATTTTTTCGTTTGCAGTGCGCATCATCTCAGTCGTCTGTGACGTGTTTCACCTTGCTTGGTGCAACCTTTCGCCGGTTCCGAAAAGTTATGTGAAAGAGGGATTGCAACGCACCCCAAATGTGCTACCATCGGGACCGTTCAAGAAAGTTTCCGAGCGTCCCACGGAGTGAATTCCAAACCGTGCCTCGCAGTGTTTTTGCCGAGGCGACTCAACGGCCACCAGGCAGTTTAAGTGCAGCGACAGTGGGTGAGAAAATTACTCATCCGCGGCGTGAGCCATTGCCTCAACCGCGCGGTTGGACTCACACGGCAGTAGACAGGCGACGCCGGCAAGGATTCGCTCGATGGCATTCGCAATTTCGCCGGCTTCGGCTCTCAATCCATGGCTGCAGATTCTCGCGGCTTTAGAGAAAAAGGTGATCCGCCAGTCTTTCGAGACCTGGCTGAAGCCGACTCGTTTCAGCCACGCCAATGGCCGAATACTTTTCGTCCGTGTTCCCTCGAAAGAGTTCCAACACATCGGTGACAAGTACAGCGACCTGATCCAGGAAGCGATTGACTCGCAGTCGCTGGAATTCGATGACGTGCAGTTTGTTACTGCGGAAGAGGATCCGACTGCGCCACCGCAGCGCAAGGACGGCGGATTCGGTCCGCTGCCGGCGCATTCGCCGAGTGCGCCAGCATCGCGCACACCGGAGCAGACGCGTTTCGACTGGTCGACCGCCGCGCAATTGAATCCGCGGTACACCTTTGACGCCTTCGTCATTGGGAATGGCAATCAGTTTGCCCGCGCCGCATCTTTTGCGGTTGCCGAGCGGCCTTCGCGGGCCTACAACCCGTTGTTCCTGTATGGCGGCGTGGGAATGGGCAAGACCCATTTGATGCACGCCATCGGCCACGAGGTGAAGCGGCGGCAACCCTCGTCGAGCATTTGCTACGTCTCGGCGGAAAAGTTCACCAACGAGATGATTACCTCGCTGCGCAACGATCGGATGACGAGCTTCCGCGATCGCTTTCGCACCGTGGACGTGCTGCTCATCGATGACATCCAGTTCATCGCGCAGAAGGAGCGGACGCAGGAAGAATTCTTCCATACGTTCAATGCCCTGCACGAGAGCATGAAGCAGATCGTGATCGCGTCGGACCGGCCCCCTAAAGAACTGGCGGAGATCGAAGACCGGCTGCGTTCGCGGTTTGAGTGGGGTCTGATTGCCGACATTCAGCCACCCGATCTGGAGACCAAGGTCGCCATCCTGCAGAAGAAGGCAGAGAGCGAGCAGGTACAACTGCCGACCGACGTTGCGCTCTTCATCGCCTCGAACGTGCGGACCAATGTGCGCGAGCTCGAAGGCGCCATGACACGGCTGATTGCCTGGTGCAATCTAAACCACACCGAGATCACCCTGGCAACGACGCAGCAGTGTCTGAAGCAATTCATCGACATGCAGGTACGGAAGATCACGATTGAGTCGATCCAGCGCGCTGTGGCAGAGCAGTTCGGCATGAAGGTGAGCGATCTGAAGCAGAAGAACAATTCGCGGAACGTGGTGGTTCCCCGGCAGATCGCGATGTATCTTGCCAAGCAGATGACGGAAGCCAGTTTGCCCGAGATCGGACGGCAGTTTGGCAACAAGCACCACACCACGGTGATGCACTCGATCGCCAAGATCGACGAACTACGCCGGACCGACAAGGATCTGCATCGGACACTGAACAAGCTGTCGGAGATGCTGAACGGGTAACAGGGGTCAGTGATCAGTGTTCAGAAGGCCGCGCGGAATGCGCGGCCTTCGTGCGTGCGGAAGTGACCTTGGTGTGCCCGGAATTGTCATTGGACGTGATATTTCTCTTCAGTGAGAAGGAATTGATGCTGCCGCGCCGGCACTTCCTGGAGGGCCCTTGACTGCGCACAAACGATGTGCACTCTCCGTCGTCTTCGTTGTTTGGATTCTGCTGGGTTTTTCTGACTTGATGCCGGCTCAGGACGAACACGGCACAGTGAAAGCAGAGACTTTATCTGTCTACTCGGAGATGTCGACCGACAGCGATATCGTTGCCACGCTGGCGCGAGGCAAATCGGTTCGTATCACCCTCTCGGTGACCAATGGCAATGGCACCTGGTGCAGCATCTCCAATATCGACACATCGAAGAAGCTCGGCTTCGTTCCCTGTAATGAACTTGACCGTCAGAATGCTCCGAGCACAGCGGCGGCCGGAATCGGCGGGCTATCCTCTCTTCCCTTTGATCCGGCCTCCTCCAATCAAACCCCGTCGCGCGCGCAAGAACATTGGGCCATCGCGGCTTCCGCCATCCTGTCCACCTTCAATCGCGAGTCTCTGAACACACTCTCTCCCGGAAGCAACGCTGTGGGAGATAGACACTTGCTTCAGAATGCGTGGGGCATTTCGAATCGTGACGAACTTCTGCAGGCGCTCGACTGGATTGACCAAGGCGGCCATCGGAAGCTGTTCTCCGAAATCGGCGCGCGCACTGCGAATGCTGCGCCAGGAGAATTGGCGAAGTTTGTCAGCCATCTTTCCGCCGAAGACGCAAACAGCGTAACGGTTGCGCACCGGTACCACGAGAAATATTCGGCGCAGAGCATTGCGGCATGGGACTATGCCCGTTACATCAACCTCTGCCGCTGGGGTATTGCAGCCGGATACATCTCGGAGGAAGAAGCCCGCCCTCGCGTGATGCACGCTGCTCAAATTCTTCAACAGACGTTCACCTCCTGGAGGGACTTCGGAGAGAACTATCTGGTTGGCCGTGAATTCTGGTCATTGCACCAAACCAGGATCGATGGCCAGGCGATGCGGGCGGTATACGAGCGACTGCTGAATGACCCCGGCAGCCTCTGGAACCGGACGCCGTGGAATCTCTCCCTGCAACCAACCGAGTTGAAGAAACCCAACATGGCGAAACCTCCTTCAGTCCCTTAGTCCATGACGGCGCTCCGGCCCTATTTCGGAAATTCCGTTACGCCCAGCACGTTACCGTCGGGGTCTTTGAACCAGGCGACGCGTGCGCCACTGGGGGAATTCCAGATGCCACGCGGGTCGGTGTCGTTCATTCCCTTGTAGCGCTGGAACTCCACGCCAGCTGCACTGAGACGATCAACGGTGCCTTCAATGTCGGGAACGCGCCAGCCGAGGATGGTGAATTGTTGCGGCGTCAGTTCATGAACCGTAGTGACGCGGAGCATGATTCCGTTGGCGTCAAAGACGAGCGCAAACGGCTTTTCATCGGCGACCAGACGCAAGCCCAATTGACCTTCATAGAACGCGCGGGCTTTGGCGGGATCGGTGGTGGGAGCGAAGGCGATCAGGTTGCTGCCGCCGAGGATTGAGTCGGACATGATGGCTAACCTCTGCCGCATTCTTCCTGCCAGGCCATTTGGCTGGCAAGAGGATTTTGAGCGCCTTTCACGAACTCTCGATTGTTCCCAGAGTTGATTCGTCTATCGAGACATCAGGTCAACAAACATTTTCTGGAAGCGCGGAAGATCGAGATCGAGTTGCGCGTGGACAAGGCGGATGCCGGTTTGCGGCTTCAAGGCCTCGGTCCATGTAAGCGTGTCGCCGTAGCTGGGGCCGTGGCTCAGGTCCACATCCATGTACACAGATTTTTCCCGGGTGATGATGGTTGGATCGAGCCACGCGCAGGCGGCGAGTTCGTCCCAGAGGTAGTAGCGGTTCTGGCTCCATGCGGCGATGTACATCGCCGTGGGCGAGTGAGATTTGGAGATGTCGTCGAGCATCGCCTGAGTGAAGGGTGCCTTGATGGACACATCTACCGTGGTGACGTCGATGCGGGGCCAGGCGGCGCGGAGCACGATATGAGTTGCCTCAGGATCGAACCAGAAATTGAATTCGTGGCGCGGGCTGGTGGCAAACTCGGGATCGTCGGTCTGCGGGTTGAGGCTGCCGCCCATCAGCACAATGCCATTGGTCAGCTCCGCGAATCCGGGATCGATGGAGATGGCGAGAGCGACGTTGGTCAGTGGACCGGCAGCATAGATGGTTACCTGATGGGGATGCGCGCGGACCTGGCGGATGAGGAAGTGCGCAGCATCTTCGTCGAGGGGCTTCAGGTTCGGAATGCCCTCAGGCAGAGTCGGAACGATATAGGGCCCATGGGTGTTGAGCTTGTCGGGCGTGACTGTATCGTTCTTGTCAGCCAGCGTCATCCTACCCCGTCCCCAGGCGCCCAACCAGGTTACTTTGCCGTCGAGTGCAGAGGAGATTTGCGTTTCCAGTTGCGTGCGAACCAACGGGAAGATCGCGCCCTTGGCGACGGGAATGTTGGCGTGCCCGGTGAGTTCGAGCATGCGCAGCGTGTGCAGCGTTTCTTCGTCGCGCCAGGCGTTGCCGGTGACCATGGTGATGCCGAGGACTTCGACCTGCGGCGCCTGTAATAGCGCAAGCATGGCCATCTGGTTCGAACCACCCGGGCCCGAGCCGTCCTGATCGATCAGGACAAGGCGCTTTTGCGCTGAACACACGAGCGTCGCGAACGCCATGCACAAACAGATTGCAGTCTTCATTGTTGGGTATTTTGGCACACCAGCGCGACGTTCGAACGACGATCAGCGCCGTCCGAATCCCCGTGGGCGCGAGGGTGGAGTAACCGGCAGATTCGTCTTGCCGGCCGGATACACGACCAGGAAGCGCTCCTGCCCTTCGCCGGAGCTGGCTGTCTCGATGCCCGGCAAATCGCGAAACGCGAGGTGCAGGAGGCGGCGTTCGCGACTGTTCTGGGGTGGGAAGGCATAGGGCACGCCGGATTTGCGCACTTTCTCCGCAGCCATCTCCGCCGACATGCGCAGTTCCTGAGCACGGAGCGCTTTGAAGTTAGCCGCATCGAAGCTGACCAGGTCGTGCTCGCGGGGATCAAGCCGTAGCATTTGCGCCGCAATGGTCTCGAGGGCCCGCAGCAGTTCGCCATTGTGCTGCGTCAACATCGGCGTATCGGGGCCGCCAAGCTCGACGTAGATCAGGCGCGCCTCAAAGCCCTGGGGATCGCGTGCGCCGTCACCGGCAGTGATGCGGTATTTCAAACGCATTCCGCCCAGCTTGTTGATGGAAATAAGGAAATTTGCGATTTTCTGTGCAGCCTGCTGCAGGTCATCAATGGGCATAACGAATCAGTATCGCAGAGAGGGCTGGGGTCGCGCCGACGGAAATCGGTGGATTCGAGGTTCAACAAAGAGAAGCCGTTAGTTCGAACGCACCATCGGTGTCAAGTACTCGGGCCCCACAGGATCGGTTACAGACTCGGCGACAATGCGGTCCATCTCCGCCATCGCCTGCTCATCGAGCCTCCAGCCCATCACTCCTGCAACCGCATCGAGTTGATCGGGACGCTTGGCTCCCCACAGGGCGACCGAAACACCGGGGCGATCGAGTACCCAGCGCACAGCCAGCTGGGCAACTGATTTTCCATATCGTTCGCGCGCCAGCTTCGTCAACTGCTCAACCGCAGTGATGTACTGGCTGAAGCGCGGCTCCTGAAACTTGGGATCAACCGAGCGAATATCGCCGGCGTCGAACGTCATTCCCCGGTGAACACGCCCACCCAGCAGGCTGCGGCAGAGCGAACTATAGGTCAGTATCGCGACCCCGTTGGCAGCGCACCAGGGCAGTACCTCGCGGTCGACTTCGCGCTCGAAGATGTTATAGGGAGGCTGGTCGGATGCCAGGGGCGTTACGGTCCGAAACTCCTCCATCTGCGCGACGCTGAAGTTACTGACGCCGAGGGCGCGGACCTTGCCTTCCCGCTGGAATTCAGCAAGGACCCCAGCTACTTCGGCCACAGGTGTGCACGTATCGGGCCAATGGATCTGGTAGAGGTCGATGTAGTCGGTACCGAGCCTGTGCAGACTGTCCTCGAGCTCCCGCTTCAAACGCACTGGAGTTGAATTCGCGAAGACGCCGCTTTCGTTCCACTCCAAACCGGCCTTGGTGGCAATATAGAACGCATCGCGGCGGCCATAGGCGCGTACTGCCTTGCAGACAATCTCCTCGGCACGGCCGCGGCCATAGATCGGCGCGGTGTCCACCAGGTTGATGCCGCGCTCGATCGCGCTTAAACATGTCGCGATGGCGGCATCCTCGGCCACGGCTCCCCATTCGGTTCCGCCGATGGCCCACGTGCCCAGACCCACCCGGGAGACCTTCGTTCCGGCTATGGTTGTTGTTTCCATGCAGACCATGTTAAAGCGCCACAACCCGTTCCGACGCCGTTTGTAACTGGCACAGCATCCAAGACTCAGGTGAAATTAAGGTTGTGTTCCTATGCTTTTTTCTGTGCAAGAGGAGCCGAAACTGAAGAACGCGCTGCGGCGAGCCGGCGGGATATTGCTGGTCGGGTCAGTTTTACTGATAACGTGGAGCAGGCTGGCAGAAGGGCAGGCGCCGGCAAGTTCGCAGCAGGCGGCGGCCTCCGTGGTCATCACACTGGACGAGGCATTGAAGCGAGCGCAGGCGAACGAGCCCACTTTCGCCTCAGCGGAGGCGGACGCCAAGGTTGCCGGGCTTGACAAGCGGATTGCACGCGCGGGGCTGCTCCCCAGCGTCACGTATCACAACCAGGCGCTCTATACGCAGCCAAACGGGCTCTCGAACCAGGCCGGACAGGGAGTGGGAGCGCAGCCTTCGCCGATCTTCATCGCCAATAACGCTGTTCGCGAATATGCCAGCCAGGGCGTGGTCAACGAGGACATTGGGCTCGCCCAGATCTCGGCCGTGCGACGCGCCGATGCCGCGGCAGCAATGGCGCGCGCTGAGTTGGAGATCGCTCGGCGCGGGCTGGTTTCTACAGTGACGGGACTCTATTACGGACTCGCCGCTGCCAATCGCAAACTGGATATTGCGCAGCGCGCGGCAAACGAGGCAGCGGACTTCACCAAGCTCACCGGCCAACGCGAACAGGCCCGCGAGGCCGCACACGCCGACACGGTGAAGGCGGAGTTGCAACAGCAAGGGCGCGATCGCGAGCTCTCCGATGCGAAACTGAATGCCGACAAGGCGCGGCTGGACCTGGCGGTACTGCTCTTCCCCGATCCGCGTACACCGTACACCATCAACGTGCCGGAGACTGTTGCGGCGCTGGCAGCTCGCGATGAAGTCAACCAGCTTGCAGCGAAGAACAACGCTGAATTGAAGAGCGCGTTGGCAGCACTGAATGTGAGCAATGCCGACGTGGTGTCGGCGCGGGCAGCTTACCTGCCTGGCCTTGGGCTGAACTATACCTACGGCATCGACGCGCCACAGTTCGCGGTGAATGGGCCCGACCACGTGAAGAACCTGGGCTATTCAGCAAGCATCACCCTGGATATTCCGGTGTGGGACTGGCTGGCAACGGAACATAAGTTGAAACAGAGCGAGATTAAGCGGGATGCGGCCAAAGTAGCGCTGACCGCGACGCAGCGGCGGCTGATTGCGCAGCTCGACGAGTTCTACGCAGAAGCGGAAGCGGCGCGCGACCAACTGGCCTCGCTGGATGCCAGCGTGGCCACCGCTGCGGAGAGCCTTCGCCTTACCAAGCTGCGCTATACGGGCGGCGAGGCAACGGTGCTGGAGGTGGTGGATGCGCAGGGTGCTTTTATCATCGCCGAGAATGCGCGGGAAGACGGCCGGGTACGGTATGAAGCCGCACATGCAGCATTGCAAACTTTGACGGGAACAATGTGAAGCGATGAACGAAACTGGTGGAGAAACACGCAATCCTCAAGGCTGTAACAAGAAGTCTGCGCGGACGCGCGCCTTCGCTGGAGTTGTCGCCGGGCTGCTGGCCCTGGTTGTCCTGGCCGGATGCAAGAAGGAAAAGGCGCCTTCGCCTGAGGTTACCGTTGAGGCGGAGCACCCGGAGCAGGGCGCAATCTCAGAGCACATCACCGCGGATGCGATTCTGAATCCACTCGCGCAGGCCGCGATCCAGCCGAAAATCAGCGGGCCGGTGAAGAAGTTCTACGTGCAACGCGGCGCAAGGGTAAAGGAAGGTCAGCTGCTCGCGGTACTCGAGAACGCCGACCTTGTCGGCGCGGCGCAGGACAACAAGGGCACGTATGAGGCCGCGCAGGCCGCGTATTCGAGTGCGACCAAGGCACAGGTTCCGGAAGACGTGCAGAAGGCGGAACTGGATTACGCGCAGGCCAAAGCCAATCTCGATCTGAACACCAGCATCGTGAACAGCCGCAAACAGCTGTTTGCCGAGGGAGCAATACCGGGACGGGATCTCGACACGGCGCAGGCCGCACTGGTGCAGGCGCGGGCTGCGTACGACACCGCGGCCAAGCATCTTGAATCGATGCAGAAAGTAAATCGCGACGCCGAGCTGAAGACGGCGCAGGGCCAGCTCACTTCAGCGGAAGGCAAATACAAGGGAGCGGCGGCGCAGGTCGCATACTCGGAGATTCGAAGCCCGATCAAGGGAGTTGTCACGGAGCGTCCCCTGTTTGCGGGCGAAACCGCGGCTGCCGGGGCGGCACTGATCACCGTAATGGATACATCGTCGCTGATCGCCAAGGCGCACATCGCACAGGGCGAGGCACAGCAGATGAAGATCGGCGATGCGGCAACGATCTCCGTGCCGGGAGTCGCGGATGCAGTGGAGGCGAAGGTGGCGCTGATCAGCCCGGCGCTCGATCCCGGCAGCACGACGCTGGAGATATGGCTGAAGGTCGACAACAAGCCGGGCGCGCTCAAAGTGGGGACCCCTGTGAAGGTGTCGATCACCGGGCACACCGTGGAAAACGCGCTGAAGGTGCCGGCGTCGGCGATTCTTACCGGTGACGACGGATCCAAATCGGTGATGGTGGTTGGCGCGGATGGAGCGGCGCACAAGAAGACGGTTCAGGTCGGGATCCAGGATGGCGAAGATATCCAGATCAGGAGCGGGCTGACTACGAGCGACATGGTGATTACGACCGGATCTTATGGACTGGACGAAGGTACGAAGGTGAAGGTCGGCAAGCCGGGAGAAGACGAAGATAAGCCGGGAGCGGACAAGGGGGGCGACAAGGACTGATGTCGATCGCCGCTCAAGCGCCGGCAGGCAGCGAAGAATCGTTCTGGCTCTCGCGCTTTACCCGGCCCATATTTTTCTTCGCCATTGTCCTCACGGCCGCAGGCGTCTACGCGGCGCTGCAGGTTCCGATTTCGGTATTTCCGGAGACGAACTTTCCGCGCGTCGTGATCGGCGTGGACAACGGGGTGATGCCCGTTGAGCAGATGGAAGTCACGATCACGCGGCCCATCGAGAACGCGGTGAACTCGGTCCCCGGGCTGGTAACCGTGCGCTCGACAACCAGCCGCGGGTCAGCGGAGGTGAGCCTCTTCTTTGATTGGAACGAGGACATGTACCGCGAACTGCAGCTGACCGAATCAGCACTGGCCAAGATTCAATCCGAGTTGCCGCCGACGGCGCGCATCACCACCAATCGGCTCACGTTCGCTACTTTTCCGATCCTGGGCTATAGCCTCACATCGGACAACGTTCCGCAAACAAAGCTGTGGGAGTTGGCGACCTATGACCTGAAGCCGCCGTTGAATCGCGTCGAGGGCGTGAGCATGGTGGTGGTTCAAGGTGGGCAGGTACCTGAGTTCCATGTGACTCCCGACCTGGCCCTGATGGCGGCCAACGGCGTGACGATCACGGACCTGCTGAACGCGATCCAGGCTTCGAATATCGTCGACTCGCCGGGGCTGTACGAAGCCAATCATCAGCTCATCCTGGGGCTGGTTGGCGCGCAGGTGCACGATGCCGACGGTCTTCGGCAACTTGTGATCAAGACTACGGCAGCAGGAGCGCCGGTTCGCGTGGCGGATGTGGCCACGGTAGATCCATCAACGCTGCCGGTCTATACCACGGTGACCGCGAACGGGAAAAACGCGGTGCTGATTAATATTGCGCGGCAGCCTGCTTCGAACACGGTCGCGGTGGCTGATGCGGTGGATGCGCAGATCAAGCAACTTCGGCAAAAGCTGCCCCAGGGGGTAAAGCTCGAACCCTTCTACGATCAGTCGCAGTTGGTGCGGGACAGTATTTCAAGCGTGCGCGATGCCATCGTCATCGGGCTTATCCTCGCCTGCATTATCCTTTTCCTGTTTCTGCGCGACTGGACGTCTTCGCTGATCGCCGGCCTGGTCATTCCGGTCACTGTCGCCGTTACGATTCTTGTGCTGTGGGCGATCGGGCAAAGCTTCAACCTGATGACCCTGGGCGGACTGGCCGCCGCAATCGGCCTGGTGATCGACGATGCAATCGTGGTGGTCGAAAACATCGTGATGCACCGCGACAATGGCGAGCCTCGCACCAGCGCCGTTCGCAAGGCGCTGAAGGAGATCACGACTCCTCTGATTGGCTCGACGATTACGCCCGTAGTCGTCTTCCTTCCGCTAATCTCGACCATCGGTGTGACCGGAACGTTTTTCCGCGCGCTGGCGATTACGATGGCCGCATCGCTGCTGACCTCGCTGATGCTGGCGCTGACCTGGACACCGGGCTTGAGTCTTGCTTTGCTGCGTGATCGCGGAGATCAGGAGGTAAACCACCAGGAGCACACGGCCGGCAAGCTGATGGGGGGCACCTTGCGCATCCATCATCGGGTGCTGGACTGGGCGCTTGCCAAGCCGCTGTGGCTGGGCGGTGCATGCGTGCTGCTGGTAATCGCCACGTACTTCGGCTATCGCGTGCTTGGTTCTGACCTGCTGCCGGAGATGGATGAGGGTGGGTTTGTACTCGACTACATCATGCCGGCGGGAAGTTCGCTTACCGAGACGAATCGCGTACTGCAACATGTTGAACGCATCCTCCGGTCAGAGCCTGAGGTGGAGAGCACTTCGCGCCGGACCGGATTGCAGATGGGCCTTGCGGCCGTGACCGAGGCCAACACCGGCGACTTTACAGTCAAGCTCAAATCAAAGCGGAGCCGCGGCATCGACGAGATCATGGATGATGTGCGGGAGCAGATCAAAACCAAGGAGCCTGAACTCGATGTCGAATTTACCCAGGTGTTGCAGGACATGATCGGCGATCTCTCCAATGCGCCGGAGCCTATCCAGATCAAGATCTTTGCTGACGACCAGGCATTGTTGACGCAGCTCGGGCCGCGGGTGGGCAGCTCCATTGAAAAGATTCCCGGCGTTGTCGATGTACAGAACGGTATTGAGAACACGATCAGCGGGCCGGCAACCAGTTTTCAGGTTGATCCCACCGTCGCGGCGCGGCTGGGATTCACACCGACGGAAGTTTCGGAGGATGCGACATCGATCCTTGATGGTTTGCCGACCAACGATCCGCTGATCACCAACGAACGTCCCTACACCATTCGGATCCGGCTCAGCGATGACCATCGCAAGTCGCTCGAAGCCATCGAGAATACAGCGTTCAACAGCTCTTCCGGACACACTGCGACGTTGGGCTCGCTGGCTACGATTCAGCAGCTCCCGCCGCAAAACGAGATTCGCCGCGAGAACCTGCAGCAGATGGTCGCGGTTACGGGCCGCCTGGAAGGCTCGGACCTTGGCACTGCAATGCAAAAAGTGCAACAGACCGTCCAAGCGATGCATCTTCCATCGTCAGTGCGCGTCACCTATGGCGGCACCTACGAGGAGCAGCAGAAGTCGTTCCACGATCTGCTGAAGGTGCTGATGCTGGCGCTGGCGCTGGTTTTCGGCGTGCTGCTGGCGGAGTTCCGCAACTTCCCTGCACCGATCGCGATTCTCACCTCCTCGGTGCTCTCGATCTCCGGCGTGATCCTGGGTCTCCTGATCACGCATACGACCTTCAATGTCGCGTCATTCATGGGCCTGATCATGGTGATCGGGATTGTTGCGAAAAATGGAATTTTGCTGCTGGATGCGGACGAGAAGTACCGCTCCGAGGGCGGTTCGGCTGCGGAAGCCATGATGCACGCTGCGCAGCGGCGGCTGCGTCCGATTGTGATGACTGCCATCGCCGCGGTTTGCGGGATGCTGCCGCTCGCCTTTGCTCTGGGCGCGGGGTCGCAGATGCTGCAGCCGCTGGCTATTGCAGTGATCGGCGGCCTGATCATCTCGATGGTGCTGAGCCTGGTGGTGACGCCGGTTGTTTACTTCCTGCTGACGAAGAAGCGAGTGCCTCAGACACGCGGCGTGTAAGGTTCACTCCAGGTACGCGAGACCTGGGGCAACCCGGCACCCAGTTTGGGGTGAATCGGAGCATCGGTGTCACAATGGACTCATGGTGACTGGTCCCGTCAAGCTCACGTCCGCCGAAGCCCGCGTTCTTGGCTGCCTTGTCGAAAAGGAAGCCACAACCCCTGACTATTACCCGCTGACGATGAACGCGCTGATCAACGCCTGCAATCAGCGGTCTAATCGCGAGCCAGTGATGGACCTCGACGAGGACGACGTGCGCCAGTCGCTGCACGGACTCGAAGGCAAGCAACTGGCTGGGCGCGCCCGATCCGCCGATGGGCGTGTAACCAAGTACGAACACTGGCTGGGCGAGGCTTTTAATTTCAGCCGCGCAGAAACCGCATTGATCTGCGTGCTTCTTTTGCGTGGTCCGCAGACGCCTGGCGAACTACGCGGCCGCACCGAGCGCCTGCATGAATTCGCCGAGATCAGCGATGTAACCGCCGGTCTTCAGAAGCTTATGGAACGGGAGCCGCCGCTGGTCGCGCTGCTGGCACGCCAGCCCGGGTCGCGAGAAGCACGCTACGCGCATCTGCTTTCGGGGCCGGTGGCGGCGGTTCTCGCGGAGGCGGCCTCACAAACCGCTGCGCGGTCGTCGCCAATCACGCCCGAGCAGGATGAGCGGATCGCGCAATTGGAGACGACGGTTGCCGAACTGCAACGCGAAGTCGCCGCTCTACGAGAGAAGATCGAGAGCCTTTTTGGATGACCGGGTCGTACATCGAGGTGAAGGTGGAATTCCGGAGAAAATAAACCCCAGGGGCTAAAGCTCACGTTGACTTTGCATGGCTTTGTGGCACGCGACCCACAACGTGGGTTCCCCGAGTCGTGCCCTTGTTATAGAACGTCTGCAAACACGAGTTTTCCCGCAGTCTTTAAAGCCTTGCCCTTTCAAAACAGCGACAAAGCTGAGTTTTTCAGCAGCCTTAGAACGGCGCCCATCAAAGCCGAGGTTTCAATACAGCGGGCTAGACCAGTTCGTAGCCTGCGAACCAGTAGCCGATCTCGAACTGCGCGGTCTCCTCAGCATCGGAACCGTGAATGGCATTTTCCTGGATCGAGCCGGCAAATTTCTTGCGAATGGTGCCGTCTTCGGCATTTGCCGGATTGGTGGCACCCATCAGCTTGCGCAGGTCGGCGATGGCGTTTTCTTTCTCGAGGACCATGAGAAAAAGAGCATCAGAGGACATGAATTCGCACAGGTGGTTGAAGAAGGGTCGGGCCTTGTGAACGTAGTAGAAGCCCTCTGCCTGCGCCTTCGAAATTGACTGCTTCCGGATGGAGATGATTTTGAATCCGGCTTTTTCGATCTCGGCCAGGATGGCTCCGGTGTGTCCATTCCTTACCGCATCCGGCTTGATAATGCTGAAAGTACGCTGCGCCACTCAGTAACTCCTCAAATCACGTTTTTGTCCATTTGTTATTGTACCGGGCGCATTTGGCGACCAGATGAGGGCAAATCTGCTAGGCTTTTCGCCATGCCACGCTTTGCAGCCGTATTGACTCCGTCCGGCCTTGCCCTGTTTGCCATCCTCTTCGCCCCAGCAGTCGGCCATCCGCAGGCAGAGTCAGCGCAGACGAAACAGGAATTGCGCGTCTTCGATCCGTCGCTGATCGACACCTCCATTAATCCCTGCGAGAACTTCTACCGGTACAGCTGTAACGGATGGTTCAAACTCAACCCGTTGCCGCCCGATCAGACCTCCTACGGCCGGTTCACCGAACTCTTCGAATTGAATCGCCTGCACCTGAAGCAGATTCTCGAGGACGCCTCAAAGCCCGACGCGAACCGTACACCGAATGAGCAGAAGATCGGGGATGAGTACGCAAGCTGCATGAATACGGCCAACGTGGACAAGCTTGGCGTGACGCCGATCAAGCCCGAACTCGACCGTATTGCGGGGCTTCGGTCGACTGACGAACTGCCCGTCCTGCTCGCGCACCTGCACACCATTGGCGTGAATGCGTTTTTTGGTTTCAGCGCCAACCAGGACTTCGCCAACGCCAGCCAGGTGATCTCGTTCTATAACGCCGGTGGGCTTGGCCTGCCGGAGCGCGACTACTATCTCCGCACCGATCCGAAGTCCGCCGAGCAGCGCAAGCAGTACGCCGATCATGTACACAAGATGTTCGTGCTTGCCGGGGAGCCCGAAGCGCAGGCTCAAAAAGATGCCGAGACCGTGATGGCCATCGAGACCAAGCTGGCCAAAGCCTCGTTGACGATCACCGAGCAACGCGATCCGCAGAACCTGAATCATCCTACGGATGTTGCTGCGCTCGCGAAGACTCTTACGCACTTCAACCTGAACGACTATGCTGCGGCCGCGCACGCGCCCGGAACCGGTAAGGCCAACGACACCGAACCCAAGTTCATTGCGGAATTCAACGCGCTGGTTTCCGATACACCGATTGACCAAATTCGCACCTATCTGCGCTGGCACCTGATTCACGCTTATGCCGGGACCAGCATGCCGGAAGCTTTCGAGACCGAGAGCTGGAACTTCTATGCGCACATCCTGAACGGAGCCGAAAAGCAGCAGGAGCGCTGGAAGCGCTGCACCAGCCGTGTGGATCGCGAAATGGGCGAAGCGCTCGGCCAGGTCTACGTGGCCAAGTACTTCCCACCGGCGGAAAAACAGCAGGCGCTCGAAATGACGCTAGCCATCGAGCAGGCCATGAGCAAAGACATCGATTCGCTCGACTGGATGAGCCCCGCTACCAAAGAACAGGCCAAAGAGAAACTGAAGACGGTGATGAACAAGATCGGGTATCCGGACAAATGGCGTGACTATTCGAAGCTGGTGATTGTACGCGGGGATCCGCTGGGCAACCAGGAGCGGGTGCGGCAATTCAATTTCAATCGCGAACTGGCCAAGATCGGCAAGCCGGTTGACAAGGGCGAGTGGTACATGTCGCCGCCTACGGTGAATGCCTACTACGATCCGCAGCAGAACAATGTGAACTTTCCGGCCGGGTATTTCCAACCGCCGTTTTACAGCGACAAGGAAGATGACGCAGCCAATTACGGCGACATGGGGTCAACCATCGGCCACGAGTTGACGCACGGGTTCGACGATGAAGGCCGGCAATACGACAAGGACGGCAACTTAAAAGACTGGTGGACCAAGGACGATCAAGCCAAGTTCAAAGAGAAGGCGCAGTGCGAAATCGATCAGTACGACGCCATCGAAGCCGTGCCCGGCGTCCACCTGAACGGGAAACTCACCCTGGGCGAGAATCTCGCTGACGTGGGCGGGCTATGGCTGGCGTGGCTTGCGTGGCAGGACAAGGCGACGGCTGAGCACGTCGATATGAATACGAAAACCGACGGCTACACACCCGACCAGCGTTTCTGGATTGCATACGCGCAGCAGTGGTGCACCGACACACGTCCCGAGCAGCTACGCAGCCAAGCGCAGACTGATCCGCATGCGCCCGACGAGTACCGGACGAATTCGGTTCTCCAGGATCTGCCGGAATTCTCAAAGAGTTTCAACTGCAAGATGCAGGACAAGATGGTGAGCCCGAAACCGTGCAGGGTGTGGTAGACGAGCGACCGAACCATCGGTAGAGCTGATGCTCGAAAGATAAACTGACCTGGAGAAGATTGCGCCGCCGATGAAAGCTGAACAGGGAAACATCTCTGATCCGGTTGCAATCAGCGATACCTCGTTTTTCGATCGGGAAGTAAGCTGGCTGCGCATGGATGGTCAAAGAGCGCGCTGGATCGTCTGGGCGTTCCTGAGTGCGCTGGTTGTCTACCTGGTAGTGGTCGGCAAGCTTGCTACCGGTCCGGTCAACGTATTCCATCCGGATGCCCTGGCATTTCTCGACGACGGCTGGCGTGTACTGCACGGGCAGGTGCCTCATCGAGATTTCTACAGCCCGCTCGGTCCGCTCGAGTTCTGGATGATAGCCGCGGGAATGCTCTTCGCCCACGGCGGCACGCAGGGCATCGCAATCAGCATTGCGGCATTTGGATTTCTGACCGGGACCTGGGGCTGGTTTCTGGCACGCCGGCGGATGCTGCCGCTTTTCGCGTTGCTGATCACGGGCTGGCTGGTTCTCACTGCGGCCTCTCCCACACCGCTGGGATTCGATCCACGATTCCTGAGTTGTGCCATGATCTACAACCGCCAGGGTTATGCCCTTCTGGGCATCATTCTCGTGGAATGCGCATTTTCGCAGGAGCGGAGCCGATTCTGGGGAGGAGTGTCGAGCGGTGTCGCATTGGTTCTCCTTGCATTTCTCAAGCTGAATTTTTTCGGTGTCGCCGGCCTGGTGCTGCTCACGTCCGTTCCGCTCACCCGCACCGAGTTGCGTCGTCTCTGGGGCTTCCTGACGGGAGCCACGATGACGCTGATCGGATTTGTTCTCTATCCGGGATTCTCGATATCGGCGTTTTACTCGGACATGTCGTTTGTGAAGCAAGCCCGGGGTTCGGTGTTGAGCCTGGCCGGGACGCTGCACGGAATCGGCACCTGTGCCAAGTCGGGAAGCGTGTGGCTGGTTGTGGCGATGACGGTCGCAGCCGTAGTGATGATTGCGCCTCGCGAACGGCGCCGACGGGAATTCTGGACCTTGACGCTGTTGAGTTTGGTGGTGCTGGCATCGGGGCCATTCTTTTTGCAAACCAACTCGATGGAGAATAGCTGCCAGCTCGCCTCACTTTGGATCATCATCCTGGTAGAGAGAATGACCGCAATTCATCCGCGGATGAAAGAGAAGAGCGTTACTGTTGTTTTGATTGCTTTGAGCCTGGGAGCCGTTGCTGCCTCCATGGCTTCTGATTCCGCAAGCGCGCTTAGTCTCATCTCGTTCGAGCCTGCGACGGAAGAGGCGTCGGCAAGCCGCATCGCAGCACCCGGAATGGAGAGACTGCTTTTCTATAACACGAACACGGTGTACGACAGCGACAGGAAAGGAGGCGATGGAGATGGCTCGTACTACGTGGACGCTGTGAATGACGGCCTGGCGCTGCTGAACCAGCAATCAACTCCGCAGGAGTCGATCCTGGTGCTCGGATTTCAGAATCCGTTTACTTACCTGCTTCGCCGCAAGCCAGCCGAGGGTGGGAGCGCTTTTCTCGATGTGGGCAAATCCATCTCGTCGACTCACATGCCGGCGGTGGATCGCGTCTTTGGCAATGCAGATTTGATGATGCTACCGGACTACGACAGTTCGCATCGAGCGAGCGACCTTTTCGTTGAGAACTACTACCATGCGTACCTGTTGGAGAATTTTCAATTGGTGGGCAGATCGCAGCGATGGCTGCTCTATCGCAGGAACGAGTAAAAGGCTCCGCAGGCGCGCTTCTTGAAACCGGCAGCAATTCTGTGCGTGGTAGCTTCGGGAGTCTACTTCCCGATCACCTTGGCCAAGGTTGCGCCGATTTCGGCTGGCGAAACCACAACGTGGATACCTGCATCGCGCATCGCCTTCATCTTGTCGGCTGCGGTTCCCTGCCCGCCGGAGATGATGGCGCCGGCGTGGCCCATACGCCGTCCGGGAGGAGCGGTCTGGCCGGCGATAAACCCAACCACCGGCTTTTTGACGTGCTGCTTCACGAATGCGGCCGCGGCCTCTTCGTTGGTTCCGCCAATTTCGCCGATCATGATGATGGCCTCGGTCTCCGGATCGTCATTCAGCAACTTCATAGCATCGATGTGCGTGGTGCCAATGATTGGATCGCCACCGATACCGATCGCCGTTGACTGCCCGATGCCGCGCTGCGTGAGCTGATGCACGGCCTCGTAGGTCAGCGTGCCGGAGCGCGACACGATGCCGATATTGCCTTCCTTGTGAATGCGGCCGGGCATGATGCCAATCTTCGCTTTGCCCGGAGAGATCACTCCGGGGCAATTCGGTCCGATCAGCCGCGACGTCGAGTTCTTCAGCTTGGCCCAAACCTTCACCATGTCCAGTGTCGGGATGCCCTCGGTGATGCAGACGATCAGCGGAATACCCGCGTCCTCGGCTTCGAGAATCGCGTCGGCGGCAAACGGCGGCGGTACAAAAATCATGGTCGCGTTCGCGCCAGTCTGCTTCACTGCATCGGCGACGGTGTTGAACACTGGCCAACCTTCATGCGTCGTTCCACCTTTGCCCGGGGTGACACCACCGACGACCTTGGTGCCGTACTCTGCGCAGCCGAGCGCGTGGAAGGTGCCTTCTTTACCGGTGATGCCCTGCACGATGAGCCGCGTATCGTTGTTGACCAAAACAGACATTAAAAAACTCCTAGCTTTCAGCCATCAGCCCTCAGCTTCTTCCGTCTCGCTGTTGAGCTCTGTGCTTTGAATGAACGACGTCAGTGTCTCTGCCTCGCACTCCATCAGCTGAAAACTGAAGGCCGAGGGCTCTCATTTTGCGGCGGCCACCACCAGCTCGGCGGCGTCTTTCATCGTTGCGCCCACCTGGAAATTGAGGCCCGACTCCTTCAGGATCTTGCGGCCCTCTTCCACGTTTGTGCCTTCGAGGCGCAGCACGATGGGCACCTTTACGTTAAGCTTTTTGGCCGCTGCGACCACGCCAGTTGCGAGACGATCAACGCGCAGAATGCCGCCGAAAATGTTGATGAAAATCGCTTTCACATTGGCATCGGAGAGCAGGATTTCGAACGCATGCTCGATTTGCTCCTGGGTAGCCCCACCGCCCACGTCAAGGAAATTTGCAGGCGAGCCGCCGGCGTACTGGATGATGTCCATGGTGGCCATCGCCAAGCCTGCGCCGTTCACCATGCAAGCGATCGTGCCGTCGAGCTTGATGTAGTTCAGCGCGTATTTGCTCGCCTCCACTTCCAGTGGATCCTCCTCGGCCACGTCGCGCAGGGCCTTGATGTCGGGATGGCGAAAGAGCGCGTTGTCATCGAAGGTGATCTTGGCATCGAGCGCGAACAGCTTGTCGTCCTTGGTTGTGATGAACGGATTGATCTCGATTAGCGACGCGTCGGTATCGAGGAAGGCCTTGTAAAGACTCTGGAAAAAGGCAACGGCCTGATTGATCTGCGTTGGTTTCAGGCCGAGCGCGAAGGCCAGCTTGCGCGCCTGCCACGCACCGAATCCAACCGCGGGATCGATCGCCTCCTTGAAGATGGCTTCCGGCGTCTTGGCCGCGACTTCTTCAATCTCCATGCCCCCGGCCTGCGATGCCATGAACACGAGCATCCCAGTCGCGCGGTCGAGCACGATGCCAAGGTACAGTTCGCGATCGATCGCCGCCGTTTCCTCGATGAGCAACCGCTGCACCTTCTGGCCCTGGGGGCCGGTCTGGTGCGTAATGAGCTGCATTCCGAGGATATTCTTCACATGGGTTTCGGCCTCGTCGCGATTGCGCGCAACTTTCACGCCTCCGCCTTTGCCGCGGCCTCCGGCATGAATCTGCGCCTTTACGACAACGCCGTTTGCGCCTTCGGCGAAAAGTTTGCGCGCCACTGCGGCGGCCTCTTCCGGTGTATTCGCCATTTCGCCAGTGGGCACCGCAACCCCATACTTGGCCAGGATTTCTTTTGCCTGATACTCGTGAATTTTCATGTTGGTTGGACCGCCCGGTCTGCTGATGTTTTTCTGGGAATTCAGTTCTGCACAGCGATAAGCCACGTCAGCGCGACCGTGCCGGCGGCAAGAAGAATACTATCTTGCGGCACGAACGCCCCGCAAACGGCGCCGAGGGCGTTTTTACCCCTCGGACGAGTAATATCGCGGTGCAATTACCATATTGAGAGATATGGATTCTCTGAAGACCCTATTGAAGCCGCTCGCGGAAGATGGCACACAGCTCACTCGTGAGCAGGCGCGAGATGTGCTGCGCCAGATTCTCTCAGGGCAGGCGCCGGATGTCGAAACGGCCGCGCTGTTGACCGTGTTTGCCACGCGAGGCGAACAGGCGCCGGAGCTGGCCGGCTTCGTCGATGTGATGCGTGAGCAATGCCTGCCGGTGCCGCTGACCGACGAGGAACGCGCCGAACTGGTCGATTGCGTGGGCACGGGCGGAGGCGGTCCGCTCACGTTTAATATTTCCTGCGGTGCGGCTCTTGTAGCGGCGGCCGCCGGGGCCAAGGTAGCCAAGCATGGCAATCGCGCCGTGACCTCGCGGTGCGGAGCAGCCGACGTGCTCGAGGCGCTCGGCGTACCAATCGACCTCACGCCGGAACTTGCGGTGGAGTGCCTGCGCGAGATCAGATTCGTGTTTCTGTTTGCGCCGCTCTATCACCCCGCAATGAAACTGCTGAACCCGATCCGCCGGGCGCTCGGGTTTCGCACCATCCTCAATCTCTGCGGGCCGCTCACGAATCCAGCGCACGCACGCATCCAGGTGGTCGGTGTGCTCGCGCCCAGCCGGGTACTGCTTGTCGGGCGCGCTCTGCAGTCGCTTGGTTCAAAGCGCGCGTTCGTGGTACATGGCACCGACGGCATTGATGAACTGACGACCACGGGCGAATCAGTGGTTGCCCGGATCGAAGAGACGGAACCCGGCATAGAGCCCACAATCAAGGCCGCCCGCATCACTCCCGAAATGGCCGGACTGCCTCGCGCCAGGCTGGAAGATTTCATCGGCGGAGACATTGATACCAACAAGGCTCTTCTTTACGACGTGCTCACGGGAATTCCGGGCGCGCGACGCGATATCGTGTTGCTGAATGCCGCTGCCACGCTGGTGGCCGCAGGTTTGGCCGGCGATCTGAAGGAAGGCGTTGCCATGGGAGCCGAGGCCATCGATTCCGGCCAAGCCGCCGCTACGCTGGCCAAACTCCGCCAGTTTGGAGAAAAGCACGCAAGAAAGTAGCGCCGGCTCGTTCCTTAAACAGAGGGAATTTTTCCCGTTCGAGTTGCTTCGCAAAAGGAGTCATCCATGAGGTCTTCCGTGTCCTTGCTCGTGTCCACCGCACTTTTTGCAACTGTTTCCATCTATGCCCAACAGACCACGCAGCCGGAACTTAAGGTCGACTCGAGCAACCGGACACTCACCGTCACGGCAAGCGACAGCGTCTCGGTGGAGCCCGATCTGGCCGTCATTCACATTGGCTTCGACACACAGCCGGAAGACGCGAAGTCTGCCTACGCGGATGGGAGTCGCGCATCCAATGCGATCATCGCCGCGATCAAGCAGGCTGGGGTGCCGGAGACCTCGATCCGCAGTGAATCGCAGTTCCTTGACCGCGACTACTCGACCAAGCAACACAAATTTGTTCTCCATCAGCAATGGACGGTGAAGGTGCCGCCTGAACGGGCTGCGGAAATTCTTGATATCGCAGTCAACGCAGGTGCTACCGACAGCGGCCAGATCGACTGGACCGTAAAGGACGAGAAGGCTCTGGAAGCGGAAGCACTCGACAAGGCGGCTGCACGCGCCAAGACGAATGCCGAGGTGCTGGCCAAGGGTATGAGCGTGCGACTTGGGACCCTGGTCTACGTCAGCAACACAATGTCTACGCCACAGTTTCCGCGTCCGATGATGGCTATGCAAAGGCTAGCGAATGCGGCTCCACCGCCGCCGCTCGCGATCGAGCCACACCAGGTCAGCCGGGAAGCCACGGTCTATGCCGTTTTTGCGATCGAGTAACGCTGGACCGGATCAAGTGGACTCAGAATTTGCACAAAATCGTGCAAGAAAATCTGCCTGACGCGTTCCTTAATCAAAGGCGCACAGGATATTTGCACGTGCTATGGTTGCGACCGGACTGATAAGGAGCTTGCATGCGGAATCTCGTTGCGTTGTTGGCCGTTGCGGTGTTCGCTGTTTTCTTGACCTCGTGCGGGCACGATCCCGCGCACAGTCAACGTACGCTGACAGTCAACGCCAGCGAGAGTGTCTCCGTCGAGCCCGATCTTGCCATCCTGCACATCGGATTCGACACGCCGCCGGAGGACGTCAAGTCCGCCTACGCCGACGGAGCACGCAGGTCGAACGCCATCGTCGCGGCATTGAAGCAGGCGGGAATTCCCGAAGCTGACATCCGAAGCGAGTCGCAGTATCTCTACCGCGTTTGGAGCGAGGAGCACAAATTCAAATTGGAGCAGCAATGGGGAGTCAAGATCCCGCCCCAGCGCGCCGCCGAAATTCTGGATATTGCGATCAGCGCGGGAGCCAACAGCAGTGGCCAGATCGAGTGGACGGTGAAGGATGACAGGGCGCTTGAAGACGACGCACTCGATCGAGCTGCCGCGCACGCTAAGGAGAACGCCACCGTGCTAGCGAAAGGGATGGGAGTGCGCCTCGGAGCACTGACATCTGTGAGCAACCAAGCGTCCGCTCCACAGTTCAATCGACTTGCGTTCGGGGGTGGGGCAGGTGCACAGCAGGCAGCGCCGCCGCTCGCCATTGAGCCTCACCAGGTGAGCCGGCAAGCCACCGTTTCCGCGATTTTCGAGATCGAGTGACGGGCTATACCAATCCGCTGCGGCCGACCAGGCGTCGCGCCAGCAGCCACGAGAGCAGCGAAACGCTGAGTGCCGCGACCACCCAGCCTGCGCTTTCGAGCGAAGCTGCCATTGGAGCGGTTGGATGCAACGGAATGTAGATCGGCGCTCCGGGACTAGCGGCATAGGCCTGCGCGAGCCTGACCACGCACCAGACCAGCCCGACGGCGGCGACGATCATTCCCGGCAAGACGCGTTTCCAAGGAAACGGAATTGGCGCTGGCGTCGCGGCTTCCTGACGCACCCGGTCCATCACCGAGGAGACGAATCCCGAGGTTGGCGCCAATCCCTCTTCCGCGCCGAGGATCCGATCCAGATTCGCGGTCTGGCCTGTTCCGGAAATTGTCTTTGCGGGCTTCATCGTCATGCCTCCTCCGCCAGTGCCAATGCTGCTTGCTGATCCTCGAGATGTGGAAAGCGTTTCTTGAGCAGCGCACGGGCTCGCGCCAGCCGCGCCTTCACCGTTCCCTCGGGCATTCGCATGGTGCGGGCCGCCGCGCTTACATCCATTTCATGAAAATAGAACAGCACCACCGGCTCCCGATAGCGCACCGGCAAAGCGAGGACAGCGCGCCTTACCGCCTCTTCGGTCTGCCGTGTCGCCAATCCATACTCCTGCGCAGCGGCGCGAGCCGGTTCCGGCGCATCTTCGATGGACACATTCACAGTTGGGAACCGCTTCAGCTCGGAGCGAAAGACATTTGCCGCCAGGGCAAACAGCCACGTGGAGAAGCTGCCCTCGCGCCGCCACTGGTTGAGCCCGCGCCATGCGCGCACCAGGGCGTCCTGCGCCATCTCTTCGGCGCGTCCCCGATCGCGGCAATAACGCCAGGCCATGTTCACGAGCGGCCCTTGCCAGCGGCGCACGATTCCCTCAAAGGCATTCACATCGCCGGCAAGCACGCGCTCGACGTCGGCCAGATCGGCATTCGCGCCGTTGGGCCTGGTCTCGGCGTTTTGGACAGTCGAGCTCAATACCAGCGCCCTCTCATAGCGGTGGGACAGCCGACCGACGCAGCCGGTTGCATTTTCTTGGCGTCAGGGGGCACCCACGCCCCAGGGTCAAATCTTGTTGCGTACCACATTACGTCAAATGACCAGTTCCGGTTGGGAGATCACTCATTGCTTGCGCGGTTCCCCGGACCGGTGGAATTATCCCTTCATGGGCCAATCTCTTCCCCTGGCCACGCTGTTGTCGCAGATTCTGGCGGCATTCACAATCGAGTTCGACAATGAAGCGGAGCACCGCCTGCCGCATCGCACCACTGCACCTGGTGTTTCGGTCACGAATGAGCTTCATGCTCCGTGGCTGGTTTCGATGGCGATGTGGTTCAACTGCATGCAGCATCTGGGTGACGGCCCGATCCCGCTGCGCGAGCTAGAACGTCGCGCACGCACAGCGACCAATCTGCACGGGATGCAACGGTGGGGTTACATCCTTGTCACCAATGAGGGGGGCGATGCGATGGAATTTCGTCCGGAGCCTCGTCGGGCAACGTCGATGATCCGTGCCACGCCAGCCGGAGAAGGCACACGTCAGATTTGGGATTCGCTCTTCGGGGTCATCAGCATTTTCCCAAGGTGCTGCATCGTGGCGGTTACCCCGACGGGAGCTAGCTGCGTTCTGGTTTTGCACCTCCTGCTCAACTTCACAAGAAAATGCAACCGCCTGGGCGTGAGCCCTGTCCCACTGTTTGCATGGGTTCAAAAGAGCCTTCAGGCAGGAGGATTGTATGACACATTTCGTACTCCAGTTAATCGCCGATCCCGAAGCATTCTTCGCCACGAATGGAATGTGGATCTTCCTCGCAGTCGGCGCCATTGCCCTCTTCGGCATATTTCTTCCCGCGGTCACGTGGATGGACCATCGCCAAAAGGAGCGTGAAGCCTTCTACAAAGCCGAGACTCTCCGGCACATTTCGGAAGCTCCCGGTGAGGGCGGCAATGCGGCGGTTCAGTTGCTCCGGGAACAAGAGCGCATCAAGACACTCAAGGCGCGCGAAGGCCTCAAGATCGGCGGGATCATCAACATCGGCGTGGGCCTTGGCCTCATCATTTTCCTTCGGGCGCTGATCGGGAATCAGCCAGTTTTTCTCTGCGGGCTTATCCCCGGCTTCATCGGCGTAGCCATGATTCTGTACGTCTACGTGATGGCTCGTCCCGTCGAGTAAATCGATTCATGAATCAATAACCCGGCTGGCGCATCCAATAATTGTTTCAACGACAATCTCGCTGAATCTTTTCAGGTTGAGCGAGAAAAATTGAGAGCAATGAGCGCCAAAACAGATCGTCAGCCTGCTATCTTCCTCCCTCACGGCGGAGGGCCCTGCTTCTTCATGGACTGGACCTGGGGTCCCGCAAACACGTGGGAACCCACGCGGAAGTTTCTCGAGTCGATCGCCGCATCCCTTCCGGCTTCGCCAAAAGCGCTGCTGGTGATCAGCGGCCACTGGGAGGAACCGGCCTTTACGCTGGGCTCTGGAGCGGCACCAAAACTTATCTATGACTACTCGGGTTTTCCTGCCGATACGTATCGGCTCACCTGGCCGGCGCCGGGCGACCCGGCACTCGCATCGCGCGTTGCTGCGATGCTGGGCAGCGCCGGCGTTCCGGTGACGACTGACCCGACTCGCGGCTACGATCATGGCGTATTCGTTCCGCTGAAGGTGGCGTTTCCAGAGGCTCAGATTCCGGTGGTTACGCTCTCACTCGATCACTCGCTCGATCCGGCTCTGCACATAGCCGCGGGACGCGCCTTGGCGCCGCTGCGGGACGAAGGCGTCCTGATCATCGGCAGCGGGATGAGCTTCCACAACCTGCGTGGATACTTCCTGCCCCATACGGCGGAGCGCGCTCAAGCGTTCGATAGCTGGCTCACGGGTGCGGTCGAATCGCCTGCGAAGGAACGCAACGCGCTGCTCGCGAAGTGGCGGAGTGCTCCATTTGCGCCATATGCACATCCGCGCGAGGAGCACCTCATGCCGTTGATGGTCGCATCGGGGGCAGGCGGTGAGGCTGCCGGTCAACGCATTTTTACCGATGAGCCGATGGGAGCACAGATCAGCGCCTATCGTTTCGATGGCTGAGCCAATGCACACCTAAGAGCCAGTTGCAGTCATTGATGACGCCTTGCAGCACTCGGAGACGGTGAAAACGCAGTTGGATTTGGACGTCCCTTGTGCCGGGCCTTCGTGGTGTTATTCGCTATCCCAGGGTTCCGCTGCGCTCCACCCTGGGCTATCCTCCGTCGTCCCTCAGGAAACTTTGCGGTCCGAGTGCCACCCATCCATCGCCATAATTCTCAGGACGGTCCGCCGTCGTTTCGTGGTCGGAGTGACGAGCAGATTTGGTCTCAGACCACGCAGCCCCGGAAATTCACTATTCATTTCCCTCTCAGGCTGATTTTCATCCCGCTATCCAGAAGGATCGCGACCAGTCCGAACAGCATCGCCAGATCTGTTCTTGCTTCGTGGATGAAGCTGAACAGCCCGTAATGCTCGAGTTTCGGTGGTGCAAAGACCCCTAGGTGGTGTCCCAGCAGAATCGGCAGTTTAGTGGTGACGATCGCGGTAAGGATCACGATGAGCAACAGGAGAGCGGCGTCGCCGGCATAGAGATTGAGAATCAGCGCCACCCCGCTCGCAATCTCGACCGCGCCGACCAACGGCGCCAGGATGTGGGGAAACGGCAGTCCGATATGCGCGAATCGCCCGGCTCCCAGTTCCGCCGAATACATGAATTTCAGAATTCCCTCAGTAAGAAACACCACGCCCACGATGATCCGGATAAGGGTCATCGACAGATTTTTGCGCATCGTGGCTTACTCCTCCTTCGCATCCGGGTGACTCGGCGACAGGTCTTTGTCAGGCTGGATATCGAGCAATTTCTCGATGTCCCTGGACAGGCTTTCGGGCTTGGTGGCAGAGCCGAACCGGGCCACGACCTGGCCCTGACGATCAACCAGGAACTTGGTGAAGTTCCATTTGATTGATCCACCGTCCAGCGGTCCCAGCAGTCCCGACTTTTCCTTTTTCAGGAACCGGTACAGCGGATGGGCATGCTCGCCGTTGACCTCGATCTTGGCAAACATCGGAAAACTTACGCCGTAATTCTTCTCGCAAAAGCTGCCGATCTCAGCGGCGGATCCCGGTTCCTGTGAGCCGAATTGGTTACAGGGGAATCCCAGCACTTCGAGGCCCCGGGCCCTGTATGTCTGATAAAGCTTCTCGAGCCCCGTATATTGCGGCGTAAACCCGCATTGGCTTGCCGTATTGACGATCAGCAGCACCTTGCCGGCGAGTTCAGCAAGACGAATGGGGCGCCCATCGAGGGTCTCGGCCTCGAAATCGAACACCGATTCCGCGGTTTTTGCCATTTTCTCCTCAGCCTCTCTGTTCGCAGGCGGCGAAATCTCTTCCGGTCTGAGGATGTCATGTTGGCCTTGTCTGCGTCTAAGAATCGTGCAATCGCGCATATGGTGTCATTCTGGGTCTCATGGGCAGACGAATGCTTCGCGGGTCATCAGGCAGTCCGCGGAAAAGCGTCCTCGCTCCTGGCGCACAGAGTAGTGGCTTTCAAGCCCATTTGGGTCCGGTAAACTGGGGAAGGACTCAAATGAGCGGGCTTTTGGCGACGAGACTTGCTGCCCGGTGAGGGCGTTTCTTCTGCAATCTTCTTCGTCATGGTGTCGCTAATTGCCTGTGCCCCGAATGACGCGATAGGCGGGTACCCCGCGGACAGATCTTCGTCCAAGTGGTGCTCACCCGAGCGGCACAAAAATCTGGGGAAGGTTTTCGGTTTCCGAACCGAGTGCTTCACCGGTGGTTCAGGTGAGGTTGCCGCGGTCAGAAAACGCCATCTTCGGATGGTAAAATCAATCTTTCCTAAAGGCTGTAACAGAACTTACGCAGTGAGGGTGTGCATATTCTTCCCGTGAAGCCTTACCTTGGACCGCACCAGTACTTGTGCTCGCCGCAGGATTCCAGCCCGGTGAAGATAGAGCACCCCAACGGACAGGCGGGTGCCTGGGCGGTTCGCAGGGTACTCATCAAGCTCGACTCGAACTCGCGCCGGTCGCGGTTGTCCGCCTTGTTATCCCGGCTCGCGCTCGTCCTGATCCTTCTTATATCGGCCGCATCCGTGTTTGCCCAGCAGGCGAGCACCATCGATTCGATCCGGGTCATTGGTAACCGCCGCATTCCCAAGGAGACGATCCTGGCCCGCATGTTCTCGCATACGGGAGAGACTTATGATCCGGTCTCTATTGAGCGCGACTTCAATTCGCTGTGGAACACCGGTTACTTCGAGGATCTCCGCATCGAGCGCGAGGATTCGGCGAAGGGGATCATCCTTAACGTCTTTGTACGGGAACGGCCCACGATCCGCGAGATCAACTACAAGGGCAACAGCTCGGTTTCGACGTCGGACATTCTCGATCGGTTCAAGAAAGAGAAGGTTGGGCTTTCGGTTGAGGGCCAGTACGATCCGACCAAGATCAAGCGGGCTGAAACTGTTTTGAAGGAACTGCTGGCGGAACATGGCCACCAGTTCGCGACTGTGAAAACGGACGTCAAGACCATCCCGCCGGCCTCGGTGCAGCTCAACTTCGGCATCAAGGAAGGGCCGGTGGTCAAGGTCGGGCAGATCAAGTTCGCGGGCAATGAGCACCTGAGCAGCCTGTATCTGCGCCGGGCGATGAAGAATCTGCGGCCGGTCGGCATCCCTTACTCGGTCGTCTTTGAAGATCTTTTTGCCCGCACTTTTGACGCTTCCAAACTCGATGAAGACACGGAGCGGGTTCGCTTCGCCTACCGCGACAAAGGATATGCCAACGCAGCCGTGGAAACCCCGCGCACGCAGATCCGTGACCAGGGCGGCTTGAACTGGTTTACATTCCGCCCCAACCGCGGCAAACGGATCGACATCCTGATGCCGGTGGAAGAGGGCGCCCGTTATCGCCTGGGAAGCATCACCTTTACCGGCAATAGTCCACGAATCAATGTGAGAGCCCTCCGCGGCAGCTTCAATATCAAGGATGGCGACTGGTTCAATGCCACCCTTGTCGGCAAGGGCCTCGAGAACCTCAAGAAGGCCTACGGCACGCTGGGCTACATCAACTTCGGCGCCATTCCTAAGCAAATCTACGACGAGCAGAAGAAGACCGTCTCGCTCCAGATGGACATCGACGAAGGCAAGCAGTTCTACGTTTCACGGATCGAATTCGAAGGCAACACCATCACCCGCGATCGCGTGATACGCCGTGAATTGCTGCTGGATGAAGGTCAGATTTACAACTCGCAGCTCTGGGAATACAGCCTTCTGCGGCTGAACCAGTTGGAATACTTTGAGCCGTTGAAGGTCGATCAGGACTCGGAGGCACACCAGAACACCGATGCTGGCACCGTTGACCTGCTGCTGAAGGTTAAGGAAAAAGGGAAAAACCAAATCGGACTCAACGGCGGCGTCAGCGGGCTTTCGGGCGCGTTTCTGGGCGTCAACTACCAGACCAACAACTTCCTGGGACTGGGCGAGACGCTGAGCGTTCAGGGCAATATCGGCAACGTGAGCCGGCAGTTCCTGTTTGGCTTTTCGCAGCCGTACTTCCATAATCGTCCGCTCAATATCGGATTCCAGATTTTCAACAATAAATCGGACTTCAACGCCGCCAAGTCCTACCAGACCTCGACAGGAACGGCGCTCAACCTGTCGGCCGCCCAGCAGTCACTCACGCAGAATTACAACCAGGCGTCTGATGGCTTGAATTTCTCGCTGAGCTATCCGTTACGCCGGCATGCATTCCAGCGCATCGGCTTCACTTATTCGCTGTCACGTTCGTCGATTACGGCGTTCAGTACGGCATCCCAAACCTTCTTCCAGACCATCAGCTTCCGGTCGGGCATCCAGGGCTCGAACGCGCTGTCCGGGATTGTTTCCAGCCAGGTTTCGTTCACCTACAGCTACAACACGGTGAACAATCCGACGCGCCCACGCAGCGGACACGAATTTTCAGCCGCGATGCAGGCGGCGGGCATCTGGGGCAACGTGCGCTACTTCTCGCCATTCGTGGCGTACAAGACTTACCGGTCCATGCGCTATCTCACGCCCAATCCCAACGGGCATAACGTTCTGGCGATGCGTGCGCAGCTTGGGTACATCCAGGGATACGGTGGCGATGTGGCGCCTCCG
The DNA here is from genome assembly GCA_036495975.1 of Occallatibacter sp. Lineage (GTDB taxonomy): Bacteria > Acidobacteriota > Terriglobia > Terriglobales > Acidobacteriaceae > Telmatobacter. The sequence continues at coordinate 33,140 of DASXLY010000233.1, forward strand.
CAGAACCGCTTCTATTCCGGCGGCGACACGGAACTGCGCGGCTTCGATATTCGCGGCGCCACGCCCTATGGGTACGTGCCTACGCGGCAGACGGTGCAGCTGACCAATCCTGACGGATCCTGCGTACCGCGTGATCCCAACAATCCGCAGCTCGGCCAATGCATCCAGGTACCGATCCCGGTTTACGGAGTCGCTTCAGTCGGCGGCGACACGAACTTGCTGGCCAACGCCGAATACCGCATTCCGATCATCGGATCAGCGATGTTTTCCTTCTTCGACGACTTCAGCATGAACGTCGTGACCAACCGCGGCCAGCTGAAGCAGAGTCCCGAAGGCTTTGCATCCCTTACCGCTCCGCTTTACGGCTGCCCGGTCTACAACAACGGCTCATGCCAGGGCGGCATTCCGGGATCGCAGGTTGGTTTCCAACGCGACATTCGGCCGATTCTCGGCACGAACGTAGTGCCGCGGATGTCGCTGGGCGGCGAATTCTCAATCATCATGCCGGTGATCAATGCGCCGTTTCGCCTCTACTACGCGTGGAACCCGCTGCGACTCTATGAGCGGCCTTACTGCAACGACGTGATTCTCGGCGCCAAGGTGCAGAGCTGTACGGCCGAGCTGATCACGCGGGACATGTTCCCTCCGGGCGGTGCGGGCGACTATACCTACCAGCAGACGATTCAGGCTTATGGCGCGCAGAATCTTTTCCGTGAGCCGCGCAAGACCTTCCGCCTGAGCGTTTCGACCACCTTCTAAACCAAGCAGACGTTAAGTCGAAGGGCTGCCCTGATCCGGCAGCCCTTGCTATTTGTGCTGTGCAGCGGCCGTATGCTGGATCTACCTGGTTGTCGCAGATCTCAGATGGTCGGAACTGCGCTCATCGGTTCTCTGCTGTTTCCTATTTTCGGCGGTCTCGCCGGCTGTATCTGCTGCTGATGTTGGGGATTTGCCGTCGACATTGCCCGCCGATTCGGCGCGATTTGACGAGGAACGAATCTGCATGTCCTTTGTTCTCTTTGTGTCATGTTTTTCTGTCTTTATGCGGGTTTGACCCCCCTCCCTGGCACTCATATAATCTTTGCTAGTTCCTGCTGACGTGTCCGTCCGCGTCTTTTTGCCTCGGTCTCAAGACTCGAAGGTTGCTCAGGAGGCACAGGCCGCCGATCTGGCAGCCTTCCAGGAATTTCAAGGAGTATCGGATCCACATGAAACTGATTTACGCAACCGTAGCCGCGCTGGCCTCGTGCCTCGCGCTAAGTGCTTCAGCACAATCGCCCGCCGTCGCGGCAGCTGCGCCCGATGCAACCGCTGTTACGGGTGCGCCTAAGATCGCGGTCATTACCTTTCAGGAAGCCGTCGCCGCAACCAATGATTTTCAGCGCCGCTATGCCGATCTGCAGAAAAAGTACGATCCCAAGCGTCAGCAAATCAAGACTCTGAATGACGACATCACCTCGCTGCAGAAGGAATTGCAGGCCCAGTCTGCCACGTTGAGCGATTCTGAAAGGGCCACCAAGGCCAAGCTGCTCGATGACAAACAGAAGGAGCTGAAGCGCTTGGGCGAAGACGCGCAGGGCGACTTCCAACAGGATATGCAGCAGACCTTCGGTACGGTAGCCCAGAAGGTTGCCGCAACCATCGACGCTTACGCAAAAGAGCACGGATACTCGGTTGTTCTGGACCGCGACCAGCAGGTTCCCGTCGTTCTTTATGCGAATGAATCGTCCGACATCACAAAGGTGATCGTTGACGCCTACAACGTAAAGTCCGGGATTCCGGCTCCTGAGCACACCGCAACTCCGGCAGCCCCGGCAGGAAAGGGCGCAACAGGTCCGACTCATACCACTGCACCCAAGGCAACCGGCGCCCACTAATCGGCGCAGAGTTTAGCCACAAGGCCTCGCTCCGGCGGGGTCTTTGTGTTTGTGCCGGGACTGCGAGAGCGAATGCGCGGGCCTGATCATCAGCGGCGAGGAGTTGGAAGGTTGTTAGTCTCTAATCCCTGTTGCCTGTTTTGCCCGGTTTGACCCCCCTCCCCCGCCCCCCTATAATCCATCTAGTTCCTGCTGACGTTTCCGCTGCTTCTTTTCTCGTCGTTGTGCTCGTCTAACGGGTGGGCCTCTCGAGGAAAATGCTGCGAGGTTTCTTGAGAGGGCAGGGTGCCGATGTGCCGGCTCGCCTCAAGCGAACATGCGCGGACAGCCCAGGGATTTCTGAAGGAGTTTTCAAGTCGAATGAAGCGCTCTGTTGCATTAGTTCTCATGCTGGCGTCAGGTCTTGTCCTGAACGCCGCCGCCCAAACGCCTTCCGCGCCGGATGCTCCTGGAACTCCTGCGACCGCTGCCCCTGCGGGGCCAGCCAAGATCGCGGTTGTTGCTTTCCAGGTTGCCGTGGCCCAAACCAATGAGGGCCAGCGCGCCTTTGGCGATCTGCAGAAGAAGTACCAGCCCAAGCAGACGCAGTTGAAGTCCCTTAGCGATGAGGTCGACAACCTCACCAAGCAGCTTCAGACTCAGGGCGACAAGCTCAGCGAGGCCGAACGAGGGGCTCGTGCTAAAACCATCGATGACAAAAAGAAGCAGCTCCAGCGCGATGCCGAAGATGCGCAGAACGACATGCAGAACGACATGAACGAGCTTTACAACTCGCTGGCCCAGAAAGTCTATGACGTGCTGAATGACTACGCCAAACAGCACGGCTACACCCTGGTCCTCGATGTCGCTCAGCAGCAAAACCCGGTTTTGTACGCGACCGAGTCGACCAACATCACCAAGGCGATCATCGAAGCCTATAACGTGAAGTCGGGTGTTCCTGCCCCAACACAGCCCGCGAGTCTACCGGCAGCACCAGGACCGCAGGCTCCGAAGGTAGCCCCCAAGGCTCCGGGAGTCCATTGATTTCATTTCGTAAAAGGACCGAAAATTCTGGAAGGAAAGGGCCTCGGCATTGCGGGGCCTTTTTCAATGCGTTTTCTTTACATTTGATACGAATTTCAGGCTCGGATTACGAAACAAAACTCATGCCATAGGCTGTGGAAAAAAATGTGGATAATGAGCCGCCTCATCCCCACAAAAAATTGAATTTACCCTCTTGTCAAGCAGAAGCGCGTCTGTTAATTCTAGGAAGCCCCTTATTTTTCTATCAGAAGCGCTGACTAGTGCGGGCTGGTCCTGAGCCATCGTGTGCCGGTGACCTCTGCGGGCAGTGCACAAAGCTTTCCACAATTCCCGATTAAAAATTGATAACAGTTATGTGAGCCAAGTCACCTGCAAAGGATTACTTTTGCTGGTCTTCGCCGACGCGCAGGACTGCCAGAAAGGCCTCCTGAGGGATGTCCACTTTCCCGATGCGCTTCATTCGCTTTTTACCCTCTTTCTGTTTCTCCAGCAGCTTTCGCTTACGCGAGATGTCGCCGCCATAGCACTTGGCAAGAACATTCTTTCGGAGCGCGCTGACGGTCTCGCGGGAGACCACCTTCGCCCCGATGGCGGCCTGGATTGCCACCTCGAATTGCTGCCGGGGAATCAATTCGCGCATCTTCGATACAAGTGCCCGGCCCCGCTCATAGGCATGGTCCTTGTGGACGATGATGGAGAGAGCATCCACCGGCTCGCCGGAGACCAGGATGTCGAGTTTCACCATCGGTGATTCCCACTCGCCTGCCAGGGAGTAGTCCAGTGAGGCGTATCCGCGGGAGATGGACTTCAGGCGGTCGTAGAAATCCAGGACGATCTCGTTCAACGGCAGCTCATATGTAATCAGCACGCGGGTAGGCGTTACGTATTCGAAGTTGATCTGCTTGCCGCGTTTTTCCTCCACCAGCTTGAAAATTCCGCCGACGTACTCTTCATTGGTCAAAATCTTTGCCTGGATTACGGGTTCGCGGATGGATTCAATGTTGGTCGGATCGGGCCAGCGGGAAGGATTGTCCACTTCGAGCACTGTTCCATCGGTCAAGGTGATGTGATAGCGCACGCCGGGCGCGGTGGTGATCAGGTCCAGCTCGTACTCACGCTCGAGTCGCTCCTGGATGATCTCCATATGCAGCAGTCCGAGGAAACCGCAGCGAAAACCAAACCCTAGTGCCACGGAACTCTCTGGCTCAAAGAAGAAGGAGGAATCGTTGAGACGCAGTTTCTCCAGGGCATCGCGCAGAAGCGTGTGCTCGTGCGAATCTACCGTATAGAGTCCGGCGAAGACCATCGGCTTGATGTCTTCAAATCCTGGCAGAGGGACTGAAGCAGGCCGCTCGTCCTCAGTAACCGTGTCGCCGATACGCGTGTCGCCCACATTCTTAATGGTGGCGGCAAAAAATCCGACCTCACCGGCCGACAACTCGGCAATCTCCACCGGCTTGGGCATCAGCACGCCCATCGACTCGACCTCGAATGATTTTCCATTCGACATCAGCCGGATGCGCTGTCCCTTTCGCATGGTTCCCTGCATGATGCGGGTGAGAACAATCACACCGCGATAAGCATCGAACCACGAATCGAAGATCAGCGCCTGGAGCGGAGCATCGGGGTCGCCCGTCGGCGGAGGCAGCCGATGCACGATGGCTTCGAGCACCTCCTCGACACCCTGGCCGGTTTTGGCGCTCACCGGGATCGCATCGGTCGCGTCGAGGCCAACCGCCATCTCGATTGCTTCCTGGGTACGAACAATGTCGGCCGAAGGGAGATCGATTTTGTTGATCACGGGGATGGTCTCGAGGCCGTGATTAATGGCGAGGTAGGCGTTGGCGAGGGTTTGCGCTTCGACGCCCTGGCTGGCGTCGACGACCAGCAGGGCACCTTCGCACGACGCCAGCGAACGCGAGACCTCATAACTAAAGTCGACGTGGCCGGGCGTGTCGATCAGGTTCAACTGGTAGGTTTGGCCGTCGCGGGCTTTGTACATCATGCGGACGGCATGGGCCTTGATGGTGATGCCACGCTCGCGTTCGAGGTCCATGGCATCAAGGATTTGGGCCTGCATCTCACGCTGCGCCACGGCGCCGGTCAATTCAAGCAGGCGGTCGCTCAGGGTCGACTTCCCATGGTCGATATGGGCAATAATTGCGAAATTTCGGAGGAATTTTACGTCCATCAGGGGTTGGCAAAGTATGTGTGGAGCGGTACTAAAGTCAGCTTTGTCCTATGGCATAGCTTATCATCGGCATAGTGCCTCATATACGATCGCCTCGGCGCGCGGCCGAGTTGAGCCACGCCTTGATGGCGGGTCTCACAGGTGCCGAACGAAGTCGACGGGGGGTTGGTGAGAAGCGATTGTTCCGCGTTACGGGGTGGTGTTGTTAAAGCGACTGCTGCGCATGATTTCTCTTCGATCCGGTAGCCTGGGTTTCGTTGAAACGGCCACGGTGCTGGCGGTCGTGTTGTCGGGATGCGTCTTTCCGGAGTCCGCAGTTTCTGCGACGCCCGCATCACGCGCACTGGCACCAGCCTTGCAGTCGCGGGCGCGAAGCCAATCCCCAGCAGCGGCAACGGCACCTCCCCCTGTCCAGAATCCCGTCCAAGAGGAACGCGTAAAGACCCTGATTGAGCAGGTGGAGAAGGCTTATGCCGATGGGCAGGCCGATTACAAGCGAGGAGATCTCGTCGCCGCTCGATCTGACTTCGACCATGCCGTTGACCTGATGCTCACCAGCGGCATTGATATTAAGTCGACGCCCGAGTTACAGGATGAGTTTGACCGCGTGGTGGACCAGATTAACGCCCTTGAGATGGAGGCGCTCCGGCAAGGCAACGGCTTCACTCCCAAGACAGAAGCGACTCCGGCTGAAGCCGCTGAGGACGTAACGTTTGTGGTCGATCCCAACATCGTAGCCAAGGCCAATGCGGACTTGGCTACCACCAAGTCGGACCTGCCCCTGGTCGTCAACGACTACGTCGCCACCTATATCAACTTCTTCGCCAATACACAGAAGGGCCACAATACGCTGCTCCACGCCTTTCAGCGCGCAGGCCGCTACCGCCAGATGATCGAACGAGTAATGAGCGAAGAGGGTGTACCCCAGGATCTGATTTATCTTGCCGTAGCAGAATCGGGGTTCCAGCCTCGCGCCGTTAACGCCCGCTCCCGCGCCGGTGGAATGTGGCAGTTCATGCCCCGCGGCAATTATGGCCTCACCCGCAACAATTATGTAGACGAGCGCTTCGACCCTGAGAAATCGACGCGCGCCTATGCCCGTTATATGAAATACATCTACTCTCAGCTCGGCGATTGGTATCTCTCCATGGCGGGGTATGACTGGGGTACGGGCAACGTTCAACGGGCTGTCGAGAAGACGGGCTACGCAGATTTCTGGCAACTCTACAAGCGCAACAACCTCCCGGGCGAGACGAAAAACTACGTCCCCGAAATTCTTGCCGCGATCATCATCGCCAATCATCCGACGCAGTACGGCTTCGACGACATTACGCTCGACCCACCGGTGCTGACGGATACGGTAACGATCAACTATTCCGCGGATCTCCGGCTGGTGTCAGATATCGTAGGTGCGCCGGTCGATGAGCTGATCGCGCTGAATCCGAGCCTGCTGCGAATGCTGACTCCGCCCGATACCGAATTTGACTTGCATCTGCCGGGGGGAACGGCAGCCCTGTTCCAGGAGAAGATTGCATCAATCCCGGAGAGCAAGCGCAATTCGTGGCGCTACCACAAGGTGACCCCCGACGACACGCTGGCCTCGGTGGCACGAACCTATCGCGTCCCAGTTGCGGACCTGGCCAATGTCAACGAACTGGGCGACAACACCAAACTGGAGGGTGTGGAGGCCCTGGTGGTGCCGGTGGCACCTTCGGCAGCTCCCTCCGCGCACGCCGTCTACTACACCACCCGCCGGGGAGACACGCTGGTGTCAGTGGCGGATCGCTTTGGTGTTTCGTTGAACCAGCTTCGCCGCTGGAACAAGCTACCCTCTGCGGGTATCAAGATTGAAGCGGGCCGTCGGCTGCATGTGGCCGAACCCACCCTGGTCCGCACCAGCAGTCGGAGCAAGCATGGCAAAGGGCGAACCCGTGAGATTGCCAGTGCTGACGCTCCCGCTCACGAAAGTACGTCGCATAGTTCCGGCACAAAGGCGCATTCCCGAAGCGGTCGGACGGGAGGCGGCAAGTCTGGTTCGGCAAAGACAACGACACACAGTTCTGTTTCATCGAAGCACCCGCGCCGCAAGTCGTCCTCGCACGGACAAAAATAGCGAAACTCGCATTCGCTCTCACGTCTTTTGATAGCTTTTAGTGAAATGTGTTGTTAGAATGACTCCGCATGCGGAGATGATTTTCCCGTATCGCAGAGATGCTAAATCCCAGAGTGGGCAGCGGCAATCCGCTGGAGGCAATCGGATGGACGAAGTGATCAAGATGTACGCAATGAATGACGGTAATCCTGACCTGGAGCCGGCAGAGTTGAGCGCCGATCACGATGAGATGGAAGAGGACGAGGACATCGAGACCTCAGACGTAGTGACCTCTTCCGACGACGATGAGGGAATCGTCGAAGAAGGCGTGATTATCGCCGAAATAATTCCTTTATCTGCCCCGGCCAGGAAGGCCGCGAAAAAGCCCCCTGCAAAAAAGAAGGCTGCCAAGAAAGCAGCGGCGAAGAAGGCGCCCGCCAAGAAGGCTGCCAAGAAAGCTCCGGCCAAAAAGGCCGCAAAGAAATCCGCCAAGAAGTCCGCTGGCGCCAAAGGCGGAAGAGCCGCAAAGAAATCCGCGGCCAAGCGCGCCAGTAAAACTACAAAACGAGGTAAAAAGTTGGCCGTTAAAAAAGCAGCAAAGAAGGCAGCTAAGAAAAAGGCGCCTGCCAAGAAGGCAGCGAAGAAGGCTGTAAAAAAGGCAACCAAGAAGACCGCGAAGAAGAAGTAAGTCCTGAGCAGTCTCTGAAAAGGCAAGCAAAAAGGCCCGGCAATTCCGCCGGGCTTTTTTGCGTCTGCATAGGACGGGGCTAAGCGGATGTGAGCAGTTGGTTCACATGCCACCGCTGGTGCGCGACATAATCCTCGATCAGGAATTGCAGGGTCACTGGTGCGTCGTCACCGACCATGCAATGCGTGGTGAGCCGCTCCTCGGGAATCTGATCGACGACGGCTATAAGAATCTCGTGCTCTGCCTCCCACCAGGCAAGCAGCGTGGCCCATGGTTGTTCGGCATATCCGTGGGCGGCAACCCAGGCATCCTGTGCGTACTTCGGACCTTTGTATGTGCCCTCCGTAGAGGCACGCACGAAGCGCTGGCGGTTGTTGGCAGCAGAGTCGAGGAGATGACCGAGAATCTGCTTGCGGGTCCAGCCGCCGGGGCGCCAGGGGACGTCGGCAAGGCTCTCCGGCACTGCCAAGAGAGCCCGGTGGACCTCATCCAGATCTGATCGAAACGTCGCTGTAATTCCAGCCATAGTCTGGCGCCACGCCATAGATGCTGGTTCGAACATCATGAGGCTAACGGCTAATAGCTAAAGAAGCTGCTCTCAGCCCTTTTTCGCCGACTGGATCGCGTCGAGTACCTCGCCGGAATGGACAGTGGGATCGACCTTTGTCCAGACCTTCACGATTTTCCCGCTCGGATCAATGAGGAACGTATTGCGCATCGCAATCGTCAGGTCCTTGAAATGTCCCAATGAGCCATACATATCCACGACCTTGTGATCGGGGTCTGCGAGCAGGTGGAAGGTCAGGCCATCCTTGGTGCAGAACTGTTTGTGGCTGTCGACCGTATCGACGCTGACGCCAAGGATCACGGCATTTTCTGCCTCAAACTTCGGCAGGTCGCGCTGGAAGTTGTGCGCCTCGATGGTGCAACCCTGGGTCATGTCCTTGGGATAGAAGTAAAGCACCACCCATTTGCCGTGATAGGTATCCAGAGAAACGGGCGAGCCATCCTGCGAGGGCAGCGTAAAGGTTGGAGCCTTCTGGCCGGCAGAGGGCATTGCGTCATCGGCTGCACGCACCATGGTCTGCGGCAGCACCAGGCCGAGAGCCGCGATAGCAAGACAGAGAATCAACTTCTTCATCTTTAACCTCCTGTTCATCAAGCGGGGACGTCCGGGGATCAATATTTCCGTTCAGGCGACTGCTGGACAATGCGATGACGCCCGCGCTGCAAGTCAGTATAGTTCGAGACACCGGACCCAATTGTCATTAGATCGTTTGAGGCTGGGGCTGGCTGGTTTTGAATGCGCTATCCTCTTGGAACCCCAATCACTGCGATGCCAGCTTCAGATGCTCGTTTTAACAGCGTCTCGCGGTCGAACAGGAGCGTGCGCCCGGCTTCGACTGACAAACAAGTGGCTCCCGCGGCGACCATCGCGTCAATGGTTTTGATTCCGATGACCGGTACATCGAAGCGCATGTCCTGGTTTGGCTTTGCGACCTTGACCACGGTGAGGCGACGTTCGAGGGTTGAAGCGGGTGATCCGTCTTCCTCTTCGAGCGACTTCATCAAGAGGCCGGCGCGTTCGATGGTGGCGTCGGTGCCCTCCATGGCTTCAACGGCAACACAGGCTTGTGCGGCGACAACGACGGTCTGACCGATGTCAAACCCGGCAAGCGCCCGTGCGACACCCAGTCCATACTCGATGTTTTTGCGCTCGTCCTCGGTGGCGGCGCGTCCACCAGCAGCTTCGGTGAGGGAACCTTCTTCGGCCAGGAGCGGCTCGAGGAACTGGGTGGAACTCATTAGCTCGATGCCCTCATCGGCGAGAACCTTGGCCACCGCGCCTAGAAGCATGTCGGTATTGCGCGTGCGCAGATTCAGGAGCAGCTTGGCGAGGCGCCAATCTGGCCGGATGCTGGAGAAGATCTGCTTGTGCTTCACCTGTCCGGCCATCACCGCGGCTTTGACGTCCTCCTTGTGAAAGACCTCGATGAGGCGGGACAGTTCGCCGAGAGAGAGCCAATGTACGGTGATTTTTTCGTCAGCGGCGGCACGATGGTTGATTTCGGGATCGGTCTCTTCGCGAATGGCAGCGACGGTGACAGCAAAGCCTTGCGCGCGCGCCGCGTCAAGCAGTAGAAACGGGAATCGTCCGTTGCCGGCGATGAGACCGAGTTTCATAATTACTTGATCACGCCGCGCTGGCTCTTCTCAATGAAATCGACCAGAGTCTTCGCGTCCGCGCCTTCCATCTGCCGAATCTCCTCGAGGGCTTGGGAGGTATTCTTCTTTCCCGCCAGCAAGGTGCGGAAAGCTCTTTGCAGCGTCTGCAGGCGGTCCGGGGTGAAACCGCGCCGCTCCAAACCAATCTTGTTTACACCGAATGCCTTGTTCTCGCGCCGTGTAGAGGTCAGAGAAAACGGCAGCACATCCTGCGTGACAATCGTCCCGCCTCCGATAAAGGCATACTTGCCCACGGTGCAGAACTGATGAACAGGGCTGAAGGCGCCGACCGTAGCGAAGTCTTCGATGATGACATGTCCGGCGAGAGTAGCCGCGTTGGCCAGGATGCATCCGTTGCCCACAAGCGAGTCGTGGCCTATGTGCACGTAAGCCATCAGCAGGTTCTTCGAACCCACCCGCGTGATGCCGCCGCCCTTCACGGTTCCGCGACTGATGGTTACACACTCGCGGATGGTATTGTCGTCGCCGATCGTGGTTTGGGTCGGCTCGCCGGCATACTTCAGATCCTGAGGCGCCACTCCGATCGAGGTGAACGGATAGATCACGTTGCGCGCCCCGATCTGCGTGCGCCCATCGAGAACCACGTGCGAGATGAGACGGCAGTCGTCGCCGAGCACCACGTCGGAACCAATCGTCGAAAACGGCCCAACTTCGCAGGAGTCTGGAACCACGGCTCCCTCAGCCACCACCGCGCTGGGATGGATGCTCACTCCGATGCCTCGGGCTTGCCCTGCTTATCGTCATGAGCGCGGCGCTCGCGTTCGCGGGATACAACCGCGCAAGTCAGGGTAGCCTCGCAGGCCAGCTTGCCGTCCACCGTGGCGCGGCCCTCGATTCTGCCGGCGCGCGACCGAAACGACAGTACCTTCACTTCGATCAGGAGCTGATCGCCGGGCGTAACCGGACGGCGGAATTTGGCCCGTTCGATTCCGGTGAAGACCACGAGCTTGGAATGCCGGTCCTCGAGCTCATGCATCATGATGATGCCGCCCGCCTGGGCCATCGCTTCCACGACAAGGACGCCGGGCATGATGGGGTACCCGGGGAAATGACCCTGAAAGAAGGGTTCGTTAATGGTCACATTCTTGATCGCCACCAGGCGCTTGGTGGGTTCGAATTCAGTGATCCTGTCGATCAGCAGAAAGGGGTACCGGTGCGGCAGAAATTCCAGGATCTCCTGGATCTCGAACGTCATTCTCTGGCTCCAGAAAGCGCGCGATCTTGCATGCTCGCGCTCCCTGAGGATTATAGCGAAGCAAGCCTTAAAAGCAGCGGTTAGCTACCAGCTACCAGCCTTGCTATTTTTTGATCTTTTTGGCGACCGCATCGATGTCCCAGAATCCTGCCGGCAGATCCTGGTTATAGTGCACCTTGTCGATGTAGAGCTGGCGGAATGTCTCGTCGTTGTGAATCCGAGTGATGGAGAATGCGCTCGGAAATCCATCCACGTCGTGATAATCGGCGTACTCCTCGACGTCGGTGTTTTTGTCCTTGTAGAGGGGGTCGCGCCACTGAAACGAGCGGCTCAGGGGCAGATGCGTTTGAACATCGGTTTGAATGGTAATCGACTCGTTCTCGGGGGAGATCAACGTAACCTGGTCGGCCATGTGGCGCTCGGCCATGCGCTGCCCTTCGTACACCAGGATCGTCTTCGGATCCTTCAGCCACACTTTGGCGGCGGTTTCGATGGAGTGGCTACGGCGACGCATGTAATCGTCGACCTGCTCCTTGGGGAGCGGCTTCGCGCCACGATAGGTCACCTCAGTCCCCTTCGGCCCGATATAGAACTGCACCACGTCTCGGTGCTTGGTGTACTCAAGACGATCATGGTCGGGCCAGGAGTGAAATTCCCAGAAGAGGGTCGTGCCAAGATCAGGATTGCCGTGGAAGAATGCCGCGATGTGCCCCTCGAGAACCACGTTTTTTTGATTCAGCCAGGCGTCTCCGCCGAGAGCCTTCACCATGGCGTCGAGAACCGCATGCGCCTGCGCGGCGTTTTTCTCCCCCGACGCATCCATTTGCGCGGGAGCGCCAGCAGCCGGCGCGGGAGCCTCCGGTGCCTGAGCTCGCATTCCCAGCGGCATCGCCAGCAAAGCTATCGCCAGCCCAACCGCCATTGTCTTCCGCATCCTTCCTCCACTGAAGCTTATAACCGTGTTCTCTAACCGCTGCGCTTTATCTTCACCCAGCCAGCACGGCTCCGCCATTCACATTCAGCACCTCGCCGGAGATGAACCCGGCCAGGGGTGTGCACAGGAACAGCACAGGGCCAGCGATCTCGGTTGTGGTGGCAACGCGGCCCACCGGAATTCCAGCCCTGATCTTTGCCCCTAGAGATGGATTGGCAAGGGTTCCGGCCGACATGTCCGTCGCTACCCACCCAGGAGCCACACAGTTGACCAGGATGCCACGGGGCGCCAGTTCGCTGGACAGGCTTTTGGTAAGACTGATGAGAGCACCTTTGGTCACGGCGTAGTCAGCATGCATGGCCTCGCCCCGCTGTCCAGCCGTGGAGCTGATGAGCACGATGTGCCCCTTCATCCCTTCGTCGCCGACAGGCGGGGGCCCTTGCAGCTCCATCTGGGTCACGGCGGCCTGCACCAGCCCGAAAACGGAGTCGAGGTTGATGGCGATGGTGCGCCGCCACTGCTCTTCGGTCATGAGCTCGATGGGAGTATCTTCGGCCGGCCAGATGCCGTGGTTGACAACGAGGGCATCGAGCCGACCGAAGGCCTTGACTGCTGCGCCAACCAGCGCACGCCCATCCGCCGGGGAACTCAGCTCCTGCTCGACGGGCACGCAGCGCGCAGGACCGCCGCATTCGTCCATCAAGGTCAGCGCCCGCTCCTTGGCCTGCCTGTAGCTGAAGACGATCCGTGCGCCGGCGGCGGAGAACAAGCGCACCGTCTCAGAGCCGATACCGCGCGAGCCACCCGTAACCAAGGCGACCTTTCCATCCATTTGCAGGGAAACACCAGCCATAAGCCAAACCTTAAAGCTTCGGATTTGGGGAAGTAAAGCTCGCGGGCTCCGGATTGCAAATCCGCGGGGCGCATGCGACCTGGAAAGGCGCTTTCCCGTCAGAGAAGTATGCCCTTGTCAGCAGCATAGCCTCCTCGTTCGGCGGCCAGCACGGCTGACGACAAGGAGACCATTCCTTTTTTCCGGAGACCAAATGAAGCTGTTTTTCCGTTTTCGCAGTCTTTTTTCGCGGCACTCTTTTTTCCTGGCGCTAGCGGTTTCCATAGCTGCCTCAAACACCTTGTCGTTTGCGGAGCCGATTCACGATGCAGCACGCAAAGGCGACATGAAGAAGCTAAAGGAACTCCTGCAAAGCGATCCCAAGCTGGTTTCTGCCAAGGACAACGAAGGGGACACACCGCTGCACGTGGCCGTGCTGCATGGACAACTGCAGGCTGCCCAGGCACTGATTGATGCAGGTGCCGATGTGAATGCCAAGAACAACTATCCGCCATTCATTCCAGATGACCTGAACCAGTTCTACGCGAGCAGCAACCATGCTGATCCCGTCATCCTCTTGCAGCTGCAGTCGGGTCACCGATCACGAGAATTGAATTCCCAGGGAGTCGATGCGCGCGAGTTGAAGAATGGATACACCCCTCTCGATCTCGCCGAGTTTGCAAGCAATCACAATAAAATCATGCAGTTGCTTGTGAGCCACGGCGCCGACGTCAATGCCCGCGCAGCCAGCGGAGCCACTCCGCTGTTCTGGGCAGTGATGCGCGATCAGAAGGACGACGCGAAGTTCCTGCTCGAACACGGAGCGAATCCCAACACGCCCGATGCGTACAGCGACACGATTTTGGACTGCGCTCTGCGTCTCGGATTCCAGAGCATGGTGGGACTCCTGGTCGACAAAGGCGCCGACGTAAACGCGCAGGATCAGAGTCTGCATAGGCCGTTGACCTATGCGTTACAGGGGAATGAGGACACCGCTACCGCGATCCTGAAGAAACACGGTGCGCACGAGTAGCGGCCTCTGGTTTATCGCGGGTCACAATCCGGCACTCGCTTCAGAAGGGTCGCCGTTTTGTATTCACACTGCGGTTTCCACTGAGATCTCCGTTTGAGAATTCGGCAATCCAGTCCTTGTATTTCCGCTGCGACACTTTGACCACGACCCGGCCCGTGTTCGCCGCTCCAGTGCCATCGGACGGGGAAAAGAAGAAAGATCCTCCCGTTATCTGATCCGCTCCCATCCCACTCGGCCAATCCAAGGCGGACTGCAGAGGGGAGTCAGAAGAAGCAGTTATCTCGACTCGTCTACCGAAATGGATCCCGTACTCCATGGGTTCTCCTCTCCTGGCGACTGTCCCGAGCCTGGAATCCAGTTTCTCAAACAGGCTCTGCACGACCCCCGTCGGCGAAGGGGCGGGCAACAGGCACCATGCATCGTCATTGGGATCCAGGCGGGCGAGACGATCGAGAAGGATCGAATCGGGAGGGCTGTTCGCGATCCACCTGTCCAATTCCTCACGAACGAGCACGGGCGAACCGAAGATCAAGATTTGAGAGTTGAGCACGACGAGCCATCGGACTTCACGGAAGGTTCCGACCTCGCGCGTAAACGGCGACACCACTAAAACGGGCAGATCCCGATAGACTTCGGTACGCCTTCTGCTGTTCTCAACGAATCTGGTGATCGCTTCCTGATTGAAATGACCACTCACGAGAAGGGAGTGCTCGCTCACAGTGCCATTTTGTCCGGAGGCGGCGACGAATAACATTTGACCAATGGTGCGCGAAGTGTCTCCACCAGTAAGGGCGAAGAAGTCGTCGAGATCGGTTCTGTTGTTTCGCGATATTACGAGGAAGCTGGCGAAGTGGCGTGAAGGCAACGCCCCGTGCGTCCCCGCAACAAGCTGGGTTTGAGTGGGGACCAAGCGGATCAGACGCAAGTCGGATCGGAACGTGGACGGGACACCAACCGCCTGGAGGAACAAGGACAAAAACAGAGCAGCCGTTGCAGCTTTGAGCAGCATGAGGAGTTCTCCGTAGTTGTATGGCGTACACAGGGACGACGCTGGAATGGTGCAATCGGTTAACAAGCGTCGAGATGTTTTCGATCTACTTCTAAAGCCGCAGAAAAATCAGGTTCGGGATGCAGGAGCGCACCCGAGACAGCCCAAAAACTCTGCTCTGTTGCCGAAGGAAATTCGTCCCTGAAGGCGTTGGTTCAATCTGACTTATGTGTTACTTATAGTAACGTTACATACCGTAGCATATGTTTAAAGGGAAGGCAAGCGGCCTTCTATGAAGATCTGAAGAATGGCGAGTTCCAGCAGCTAGAACCTGAGATACGCCCCGATCATCGGCTCAGCCGTATGGGTAAAGGCGTCTGTGGATGTATACAGCTTGGTCAGATCCGGCGCCTTGTAGAGGTTGCCGCGGTACTGAAAGCGCAAACCAAGGTGGGGGAATACGGCCCAGTCGAGTCCTGCGCCGTAGACAAATGCCGGTTTGGTTTCGCTGTTGGTATTGGTTTGACTGCCGGAAGGCTGGTTGAAGAGCAGGCCGACACCGGCAAGTGCAAATGGGCGGAGCATAGCGATGTGCACGGAGGCGATCCAGTCACCGGTGAATTCGTGCCCGTTGGCTGAGACAGTGACCGGGGCGATGGTTGTGCAGGTGACTCCCGCACAGTCTGAGCGATATGTCTGGTTGTCGCGATTGTAGGAGTAGGTGGCTTCATAGCCGACGATCGGGTTGGAGATATGACGAACTTCGATGATGCCGCCCGCAGAATTCGCGGGGCTCTGGATAGTTCCGTTGCCGTTGGTGGTGCCATTGAACGCGCCGTAGAGGCTGAGCGCGATGTCGGTTTGTGCGTGGGCAGCGGGGGCGGCGATTAAAACAGCCAAACTCGCGCAAAACAGCAGCTGCCGCAAACAATTCCTTCGCATCGTGGTGGTCTCCTTTGGTGTTCGTCCGACGTGCATGTATAGATGACGATTTGAGATTCGGGGCTTGTCCGGTCCCGATCATCTATAGACGCTTGAACCCGGGACAATCCTTCCGGATTCGGCCGGTCAACAAAAAAGGCAGCGAAGGAAAAGCGTAGAAGCTGGTTGTCGTTGAAATGGGCAGGCCCTAGATGGCTCGAATCATCCGGACGGGAAGAAAGATAATCGCGCTCACGAGTTCGAGCACTCCGCCAACAGCAATCCCCACGATCCGGAATGGAATGAGCAAGAGCCACACGAAGGGATAGGCGACCAGGGCCAGCAGTGCCAGCGGCCAGCAGAGAACCAGGAGAATGCACCAAAGAATGAACTTCACCATAAAGCTACCTCGTTCGAAAATACGCGCGAAGACCCTGGAAGGTTCCCGCCCGGCTATTTTCCAACTCGACGATTGGTTTTTGACTTCCCGGGTTTCCGCGGGTTAGTTACGGCGGTGTTGCGGCCCGCGTTTTTGCGACTGGCGAGCGCCTTCCTGCGTTCTTTTTCAGGCAGATCAAGCAGGGCCCGGATGCGCGCCGGCAGTTTGGCGAAGATGAGCGCATGAGCACAGCGTAGTTCCTCCTCGATCTCGCGCGGACGCAAGACATCCCAGCACTCCAAAGTGACCCAGTACGCCTTGGCAAGATATGGGCTGGCGATGATTCCTGCGGTTTCAAGCAGTTCGTGAAAGCGTTCGGCGCCGCAATGGAACCAGAGGACGCCGGATCCGGTGCCGTCCAGATCGGTCATGGCGAACATCTTGCCGCCCAAGTCACGATCACCGGCCCAGTAAACCAAGTGATGTCCCCAGTTCAGAGTTTCCCTGGCGTGCGGAAGAGCCATGCAGATCTTGCGAATGCGCTCATTGTCCATGGGTGGAGTTTAAGCGGAAATTGAACACAGGCCGAACAGCAAAGCAGATCCTTTGTTCGGCTGAAAATGCCGCTCCACGCAGGCTGACTCCAAAAATCTCTCCAAAATTTACTTGACGTCATACACTAGTTGTCATACAGTATACGAAGTACAGTGTTTGGCGTACAGCAAGAGCTTTGGCATCGGACACTCGGACGAGGAATGGTATGACCGTCGCTGAAAATCTCTTTGAGAATCTTCGCCTTGAGCTGCGCCGGGGGTGCCTGACGCTAGCCGTTCTGGCACAGCTGCGGCACGAGCACTACGGTTATACGCTTCGCAAGGATCTGGCAGAGCGTGGGCTGGAGATCGACGAAAGCACGCTTTACCCGCTGCTTCGGCGGCTTGAGTCTCAGGGACTGCTGGTGAGCCAGTGGCGAGAAGAAGACAAACGCAACAAGCGTTTCTACCGGCTTTCGGTCGAGGGCGAGCAGATTCTGGCCCGGCTGATGGACGAGTGGAACGCGATCAACACCTCCATCTCCCGGATCCTCGAGCAACCAGTCGCCGAGGGCAAATAAGGAAACCGCCATGGAACTTCTGGAACGTTATCTCCAAGCCGTTAGAAGGTACCTGCCGCTGAAGCGCCAGGACGACATCATTGCCGAGCTGCGCGCCAACATGGAGTCGCAGATTGAAGACCGCGAAAGCGAGCTGGGCCGGAAGCTGACGCAGGGTGAATTTGAGGACCTGCTGCGCAAGATGGGCCCCCCCGTGGTGGTGGCGTCGCGCTATCAGCCGCAGCAATACCTGATCGGGCCGACGATATTTCCGCTGTACTTCTACGTACTGCGCGTGGCGCTGTTGTGGGCATTCATCGTAACCGTGATTGTGTCGGGAGTGGTTTTGCCCTTGACGATGAAAGATCCAGTAAGCATTGCCGACTCGCTGTTTCGGATCCCGGCTGTGCTGATCCAGGTGGCCGGTTGGGTCACGCTGGTATTCGCCGCGTTCGAGTTTGCTTCAACGCACTATCCGCAGCTGCATACGCCGATTGAAGGCATCACGAAAATGTGGCATCCCAATTCCCTGCCGCCCCTGGAAAGACAAACGGGTCCTGGCAAACCGCGGTCGTACGTGACGGCGGTAGCGGAAGTTGTATTCGGTGCTTTGTTCCTGGGATGGCTTCTGCTGATTCCGAAACATCCGTTTCTGCTGATGGGACCCGGATTTCTTTATCTTCGCGAGAGCCCGTTTCTGGTTTCGTATGTGTGGTGGTCGTTTTACTGGTGGATTGTCGGGCTCAATGTGCTGCAGCTTTTGTGGAAGACACTCGACCTGCTTCTCGAGACCTGGCAGAGACCGGCGCGGATTCAATCAGTTGCGTTCAAGGTTGTGGGGATTGTCCCGCCGCTAATCCTGCTGACGGCACCAGATCACATCTACGTCATGCTCAAGAATCCTGCGTTGGACCAGGCTCACTACGGCCAGACTCTCGACCAGGTCAACAACGCCATCCATCTTGGAGTCGCGGTGGTGACCACGATCGTGGTGCTGCAACTCGCAGTCGATATCGGCAAATGGGTGCTGGATGCGTATCGCAAGCACGCCGTCTGCTAGCTCGGCAATTCATCCCGCCGCACCGGATACCACCTAAATGTTTGCGGACGAGGGTGCCCGCACTGGAGGACGCATGCGCCGTTTTTTGACTTACTTTAACGCTCTGCTATTCGGCGTGATTCTGGGCATGATTTTCGTGGCGATCGTCCATGCGATCCCGTCGGATCCACAGGAAGCCAGTGGAATCGGTCAGAAGACTCTGGCGATTTCGATGTCGCTAGCGAGGTGTGCACACGAGCAAGACTGCGCGCTCAGGAACTGGGCAGTGCGCCCTCTGTTTGACCGATGACCGCGGCGGCCAGGCAATTGCCCACGACATTCATCATGGTGCGGCCCATGTCCATGAGGGTATCGACGCCGAGAATGAGCAGGATGGGCGCGGTGGGCAAGTGGACGGCGGCTGCGGTGGCGAGCAAAACCACCAGGGACGCTCGCGGAACGCCAGCAATGCCCTTGCTGGCAGCCATGAGAATGAGCACGATGGCTAGCTGGCGACCGAAGGTGAGGTGAAGTCCCGCAGCCTGCGCCACGAAGACGGCGGCCATCGACAGATAAACGCTGCCGCCGGTCATGTTGAAGCTGTACCCGGTGGGGATGACGAAGGAGACGATCCAGCGCGGTACGCCGAATTCTTCCATTCGCTCCATGGCTAGAGGCAACGCAGCTTCGGATGTGGTGGTTGCGAAGCCAATTGCTGCCGGCTCGCCAATCGCCTTGATGAATCGGCCCAGTGGAACGCGGAAGAGGGCGAGTGTGGGAATCAGGACCAGCGCGGCGAATGCCGTCAACGCACAGTAGTAGGTACCGACCAGCTTGGCGAGAGGCAGCAGCGTTCCCAGTCCCGTGTTGCCGACGGTGTAGGCAATGGCAGCTCCGGCGGCGAGTGGCGCAAGGTACATGATGATGCGTGTGAGTTGGAACATCACATCGGCCAGGGATTGTAGAACCGACACGAGGGGGGAGCGTTTGGTCTCGGGCAGCAGAGCGAGCGCGGCTCCGAAGAGAATCGAGAAGATGGCGACCTGCAGGATCTGATTCTGCGCCACGGCTTCGGCAATGTTATTCGGGAAAAGATTGAGAATGATTTGCTGCCAGGTTTCCGGAGCGTGTGCGGAAATCGGTGTCGATCCCTCAAGGGTGGCTGGAATCGCGATGCCCCAGCCCGCGCCGGAGAGATTCATTGCGACAACGCCGATGATGAGGCCGAGCGTGGTTACCACTTCGAACAGGATGAGGGCCTTGACGGCGACACGTCCGACAGACCGCAGTTCGCTGTGGCCCGCGATCCCGGTGGTGATGGTCGCGAACAGCAACGGCGCAACGATCATGCGAATAAGGCGCAGGAAAAGATCGCCGGGGAGACGAACCTGCGCGGCCACGTGCGGAGCATCAATGCCAAGTTCCACACCGGCGATCATGGCGAGGAATGTCCACGACATGAGCGACGGCCTTCGGATAGCGTAGACCGCCAGGAAAGCGATAGCCAACCAGCGGAGGACGATGCCGGTGTGGACGAAGTGTGCGAGGCCGAGCGCGATGCCTGCGATCAGGAGGATGGCGCCTGCAATCGCACAGACTCGCGCGATGCGGTCTTTCGATTGCGAACGCCTTGGAAGTGTGGTTGCCATGCTGCTATTGTGCAGACGGTCGCTTCAGCTTCATGGCTTCGGCGGTCACGTCAGTGTATTTCAATCCTGCGCCGGTATTGAACAGGATTACGCGATCGGTGGGTTGCAGGTACCCTCGGGCGAGCAACTGGTCATAGGCAGCGGTGACACTGGCGCCTTCGGGCGAGAGGAAGATGCCTTCGTTGCGCGCCCAGTCGAGGATGGAGGCGAGGATGTCATCATCGCTCACCGCCATTGCCAGACCATCCGAAGCGCGCACGATGTCGAGGATAATGGAATCGCCGTAGGGCTTGGGAACGCGCAGGCCCGAGGCGAATGTCGCTGCATCCTGCCACATGGTGCTGACGCCTGCTCCGGAGTCGTAGGCGCGCACCACCGGAGCGCAGCCGGAAGATTGCACAGCGATCATTTTCGGCCGCTTTCCAGGGCGGACCCAGCCAAGGGTTTCCATTTCTTCAAACGCCTTCCACATGCCGATCAGGCCGACGCCGCCGCCTGTGGGATAGAAGACTGCATCGGGATACTCCCAGCCTAGCTGCTCAACGAGTTCATAGCCCATGGTCTTCTTGCCCTCGATCCGGAATGGCTCCTTGAGAGTGGAGACGTCGAACCAGCCTTCCTGCTGTTTGCGGTCCTGCACGATGCGGGCACAATCGGAGATGAGGCCATTCACAAGCTCAACATGCGCACCATACGCGATCGCCTCGACGTAATTCGCAAACGGCACATCAAGAGGCATGAAGATGTGCGCTTCAATCCCCGCCGCAGCGGCATAGGCTGCCAGCGCGCCGGCCGCATTTCCTGCCGAGGGAACCGCGAGTTTTCGCAGCCCATAATGCTTCGCCATGGTGACAGCCATGGCCAAGCCACGTGCCTTGAACGTGCCGGTAGGGTTGGCGCCCTCTTCTTTGAGGAACGCGCCTGTGTGCCGTTTGCTTTTCAGCATGGGCGTCCAGCCTTCGCCAAGCGTGACTGGCTGCGCATCGGGCAGAACCGAGCGATAGCGCCACATTCCCGGCCATGGGCCTTGCGCGTCGCGCGCGATAACGTCGGGCGCTGAGGTGCCTTTGAGATGCGAGAGATCGTAATGGACAAAAAGCGAGCCCGCAGGCTGGGTGGGGCACTGCGTACAGACCGTCTGGGGAATATCAGCCGAGAGGTGCGCATGGCAGCGGGCGCACTCGAGATAGGCGATTGATGGCATAGAAGGAGGAACTCCAGATACAAGATTAGCCGGTGATTGCGGCTTTCGTCGGAATAGGGTCGTGTTGGCCGACCTTCTATCCCAGGTCTCAAAACCGAGACCTGGGGCACCCGGCGCGTTGATTCACTTCAGAATTTTGCTTCGAAGTCGCAGAAGCGGTTCTCCAACTCCCACTGGGCCGCGGCTTTCTCGTTGGCATCAAGAAACGCTTTGCACGGCGCGGACGGCTTGGGTCCTCCGAGAAGTTGTGCTCTGCACGCGGCTGCGGGAATGGTGAAGGCATCGGGGGACGCCCACAGGCTGCTACCCGGCAGAAAATTGTGCTCCATGCCGGTGCGTGCAAGCTGCTTCAAGTCTGCGTAGCTCAGGTGATACTCATTTGCTGCACGAACGTATTCATGCGCGAGGTCAATCCGGCTCACGCCCTGATCATCAGTGGACAATGCAACCGGCACATGGGCGGCACGGTAATACATGAATGGGTGCATGTTTCCGGTAATGCCGAGGATTCCATCGTTCGAGGATAGATTGATCTCGACCATCACGTGCTTTCTCGCCATTTCTTTGAGAAGTCCGTTCGCATCATCTTCGTACATCACGTCAACGCCATGTCCGATTCGCTCGGCGTGAGCGATCTCGACGGCCTGGCGGATGTGGAAGCGCAAGCCTTCCGGAGGAACCATGCCGGGCGAAAGCTCACCGGCGTGGAGCGTGATGTGCACTTTGGGATAGAGGCCGTGCAGATACTCGATCATGCGCATATGGAGTGAGTAGTCCCGCATGGAGACCATGTAGTCTTCCGGCTGAACGAAGTTGAGTCCGACCCAATCGTCTGATCCCTGTTCAATGGCCTGCTCTACGGTCTCGAAGCCCAGCATCGTCTGCGCGAAAACCTGTTCTGGCGAAAACGCACGGAGGATCTGGTAGATGAAGCGCACCTGCACGCGGCAGGCGCTGGAGGCATCGCCTGTTCCGCAATGCTGGATGCGATTGCGCGACTCCAGCACCGCCTTCACCTCTTCGCGATCAGGGGCAATCTCATCGCGCAACCCATGATCGAGCAGAGCCTGTCGCATCTTCGCGAGATCGGGATTGAAACCGAGTTCATGCGCAATGCGCGCGGCATGTCCGAATGCGGGCGTGTGCATCAGTTCGAGATACTGGTTATTCTCGGCGTCGGAGCGGCGAGTGATTTCATCCAGCGACTGCCCCGCATGAATTTTGTCCAATCCGCCAAAGCGGTCAAAGGTGGAGAAGAACTGATCGTGGCCGCTGTAGCCGGCGGTCGGAACGAAGTTGCGCATCGAGAAGGCATCGACGATCCGGTCGTAGAGATTCTGCTGCTCCTGGGTAAGGCTGCTCCCGCTCAATTGGGCGGCGGGAATGAGCGGCGGCGCGCATGGTTCCTTGATGACTTTACCCTGCTCGTCGCGCGCGAACTCAGCCTTGGCAGGATCGATGCACGCCTTGTCTTCTGCGGCGAAGCGAATCAGGGTCTCGGCATAGATGCCGGCAGTGAAGTGAAAATGCAAGTCGGCGCCCTTGGGGAAGTCGGCAAGGAATGCCTCCACGGCCAGCGGTCCCTGGTGCACGGCAGACTGGTAAGCGCGAGAGGCGCGAGCCTCTGCCGCGGATGATGATGCGGCTGCAGGTATGGATTCAGGCTGGGCGGCCGCCGACAGAAAGCCACTGCCGTGGGCTTGGTTCGGCTCGAACAGGGTTGAAACGAGAGCGGCTGCAACAACGCAACGAAGGCCTGCGCGTAGGGTGTGCATGGTTGCTTCCCAGTGTACGAGGTAGGGCTGGAAATCGGCACTCTCAATATGCCAGCATGCTTTGATGCCCGTCGTACTGTGAAAGCAACCCATCGAAGGACGCTTCGCGACCCATATAGAGGAGACATGACGTGGAATTCAACGCATTCTGCCTTAAATTGCATCCAATAATCGAGAGCAAGGATTACGAGAGTTTTCCTGAAGCGCAGAAATGCTCGCAATTTTCACGATTCGCTTCAGAAAAACAGAGAAAATAGGATAGGTCGGTTTATTCATACATGGGGTCATCCATCGTCTCTTACAATCAGTCGGTCTCCAGACGTACCTTTTTGAAAACCGCCATGTACGGCGCTGGCGGTCTCGCGTTGTATGCGGGTGAATTTGAGCGGCACTGGCTTGAGGTTGTCCACAAAGAGATCTCGATTGCCGGGCTCCCGCCTGCGTTCGATGGTGTCAGGCTCGCGCAGATGAGCGACATTCACCTGGATGAATTCACTGAGCCGTTCTTGTTGCGGGAAGCGATCGACCAGATCAATCGCGCGCGTCCGGACTATGTGTTGCTCACGGGTGACTATGTGACCTCGGAGGTGCTGCCGCGGCATCTGACTGCCGAAGCGGTGCGGCAATGCGGGAAACTACTGAATCGCCTGGAATGCCCCAAGCGTTACGCAATTTTTGGTAATCACGACATCTGGGCGGGCGTGAAAGAAGTAGGCGATGCGCTGCGAGCCAATGACATCGTGGTGCTCAGAAATGAATACCTGTCTCTGGAGCGCGGGGCAGGCAGAATATGGCTTGCCGGGCTGGATGACCCGGTGTGCGGGCGGCCTGATCCCGATCGGGCAATTCCCTCCAAGATTCAAAATGTTCAGAACGAGCCGATCCTGCTGATGTGTCATGCGCCCGACTTTGTGGATGAATTACGGACCCATCCGGCTGGGCAGGCGGTCTCGCTGGTGCTGAGCGGGCATACACATGGAGGGCAGATACGCCTGCCCTTCATTGGCGCATTGCGGCTTCCTCCCGGTGGCCGCAAATATGTCCAGGGTCTCTTCAATGTGGGTACGATGCAGCTTTATGTGAACCGAGGCATCGGCAGCGTGGAAGTGCCATTCCGGTTCGATTGCCGGCCCGAGATCACGCTGTTCACCTTGCGCAGAGCATAGGGGCGTCAGCGGATTCAGTCACAGCTCAGCAGCGCGTCGTGATAGAAGGGAACATGCTCAAGCTTGCCATCTCTTCCCTGCTGCTGGCATGTGTCGTGCTTTCTCAAACTGACTCATTTCCGCAAAGTGCAAGGCCGGCAAACTCCGTCCCCGAAACTACGCCGACAATTAGCGAAAAGACCGCAAAGATGAAACACCTGGATGGTTTGCTTCCCCTGGACTGGGATGCGACTGCGGGACGACTCTACCTCGAGATTCCGCGCCTCGGGTCGGACGGGAAATCCAAGGATTATCTCTATGTCAATTCCCTTCCCTTTGGAACGGGATCGAATGACCTGGGACTGGATCGCGGACAGGTTTCAGAGGGCCGCATTGTTCACTTCGAACGCACTGGACCGAAGGTATTGCTGGTTCAGCCGAATCTTGCATTTCGCGCGTCGAGCAACGATCCGGATGAGCAGTTGGCGGTGAGGCAGTCGTTTCCAGAGTCGGTATTGTGGGGCTTTACGCTGGCGGCCGAGTCACAGGACGGCTCGGTACTGGTCGACGCAACGGAGTTCTTCCTTCGCGATCCCCATCGCGTCGCCGACAGGCTCACGGATCTGAAGCAGGGTGCGTACCACGTGGATGCCTCGCGCTCCGCGATCGCACTGGACGATACGAAGACTTTTCAAAAGAACACGGAGGTTGAAGCGGAACTTACCTTCGTCACGGACGCTCCGCCAAAGGGCGAATTCGTGGCCAATGTTACTCCCGATCCGCACGCGATGACGATCCGCGAACGGACGTCGTTTATTGAATTGCCGCCACCGGGCTTTGTTCCGCGCAGGTTTAATCCGCGAGCGGGGTATTTTCCAGCGGGATATCGGAACTACACGGCGCCATTGGGAGAACCGCTCGATCAGCTTTTCATTCTGCGTCATCGCTTGATCAAGAAGGATCCGAATTGCAAGGAGAATTGTGAGGCAGTAGCGCCGATTCAGTATTACGTGGATCGCGGCGCGCCGGAACCCATTCGTTCGGCGCTGGTGGAGGGAGCGCGATGGTGGGACCAGGCCTTTCAGGCGGCGGGATGGGCGAAAGGTACATTTCGCGTCGATGTGTTGCCCGAAGGCGCCGATCCGATGGACGTACGGTACAACATCATCGAGTGGGTTCACCGTTACACACGTGGTTGGAGCTATGGAGCCGCAATCGCTGATCCGCGCACCGGGGAGATCATTAAAGGCAACGTGACGCTTGGCTCGTTGCGCGCGCGGCAGGACTATCTGATTGCCGAGGCGCTTTTGTCTCCCTATAAGGATGGCTCGACAGGCGGCGTGAAGGAAGACGAAAGTCCGATGCAACGGTTGGTGCTGGCGCGCATCCGGCAACTCTCAGCACATGAGACGGGGCACACGCTTGGGTTGGCGCACAACTTTGCCGCTTCCACTGTGGAACAAGGCGATAGCGTTATGGATTACCCGCATCCCTACTTTGCGGTTGATGGCAATGGAGGAATTGATGCTTCTCATGCATACGCCGAGAACATTGGCGCGTGGGACAAGGTGGCCATCGAGTACGGGTATCGCGAATTTGGTCCTCACGCAACGGCGCAAGCAGAGAAAGCGGCGCTGGATAAAATCCTGAGCGATGCCGACAAGGCGGGACAGATCTTTATCACCGATGAGGACGCGCGGCCATTTGGGTCGGCGCATCCGCGAGCACACCTATGGGACAACGGGAAAGATCCAGCGGCGGAACTGGATCGTGTACTTGCGGTCCGGACTGCGGCTCTCAAAAACTTTGGCGAAGACGCGATCAACCCGGGTACGCCGATGGCCGAGTTGGAGAAGACGCTGGTTCCGCTTTATCTTCTGCATCGCTACCAGGCAGAGGCTGCTATCAAGGAGATCGGCGGATTGGATTATCGCTACAACCTCCGCGGAGATGGGCTTCCCGGTCCGGCGGTTGTTGATCCTGCTGAGCAGCGCAAAGCACTCGACTCGATTTTGAAGACGCTGGCGCCGGAAACTTTGACTTTGCCCGAGTCGATTTTGAAACTTCTGCCGCCGGTGCCGCCGGGATATCCGCGCACGCACGAGTCATTTCCTGCACACACCGGACTTACGTTCGATCCGATCGCGGCAGCTGAGTCGGCAGCGGACCTGACCTTGCGGGTTCTGCTCGACCCAGCACGCGCGAGCCGGCTGATCGAATACCACATGCGTGTGCCGGCTTCGCCTTCCCTGCGCGGAGTGATGGAGGCGATTTCGACGAAGGTGGCGGAACGTCCTGAGGCGGGACACAGCATGTCGTCGGAGGTGGAGCGGGCCGTGGAGTTTCGTGCGCTGGAAGCCATGCTGGCCCTCACGGTGAATCCCGCAGCATCGAGCCAGGCTCGGGCAATTGCGCAGTGGCACATTCGCGATCTTCTGAAGCAGTGGACCTCGACTCCGGCACCGCAGGACACTGCGGAGGCAATTCACCGGGCCGCGCTGATTGATCGGATACAGCAGTTCGAACGCGATCCGGATAAATTTGTGCCGTCGAAGGCGGTGGAAGCACCACCCGGTATGCCAATCGGAGACGATGAATAGTTGGAGCGACAGCATGGAAAAGCAGGAGCAACTGACAAAGCGGATCGTGTTTCGCGGAGCGCGCGTATTCGACGGCTCCTCGGAGCGCCTGATCGAAGACCGGGATGTGGTGGTTGCCGGCGAGTTCGTCGAAGCTATTCGGCTGCGTTCCACGGAGGATCCGGATGCCGAGGTGATCGACTGCGGAGGGCGCGTTTTGATGCCGGGGCTGATCGATGCCCATGTCCACGTGTACCTGGCGGGGCTGAACCTGACGCGCCTGGCGCAGACACCGGTGTCATACCTCGCTCACTATGCAGCGCAATTCCTGCACGCGTGCCTGGATCGAGGATTCACCACCGTGCGCGATGTCGGCGGAGCAGACGTAGGGATTGCATCCGCAATACGCGATGGACTACTCACCAGAGTGCCACGGTTGCTGTACGGAGGCCGGGTGATCAGCCAGACCGGCGGCCACGGCGATTTTCGGCCCGGGGATTATCGGCTGGACGATGTGGTCTGTTGCGGATGCGGATTTCACACCGACCCCATGGCCGTGGTGGCAGACGGCGCGGACGCGGTAAGACGTGCGGTGCGAGAGGAACTGCGGAGAGGTGCGTCGCACATCAAGATCATGGCGTCGGGCGGCATCGCCTCGCCCACCGATCCACTGGAGAGACTGCAGTACTCCGACGAGGAGATTCGTGCAGCGGTAGACGAAGCGAAACGCGCAGGATCGTACGTCGCTGCCCACTGTCACCCTGCCGCCGCAGTGCGCAGAGCGGCGGAGTTGGGAGTGCGCTCCATCGAACACGCGACGCTGGTGGATGACGAGGATGCTGAGGTAGTCGCTGCCAATGAAGCATTCGCTATTCCAACTATGGCGACAATTTTCGCGCTTGCGGAAGAGGGAGAGGCGTTGGGCTTACCGGCGGCGAGCATGGAAAAGCTTCGGCGTGTGACGGATAAAGCTCTTGAGAGCCTGAACATTCTGAAACGTGCCGGAGTCAAGATGGGACTGGGAACGGACCTGCTTGGACCACAGCACGTGCGGCAATGCACGGAGTTCACGTTGCGGGCGCAGGTACTGCCGAATATCGACATTCTGCAATCGGCGTGTGCCGTCAATGCAGAGTTGATTGGTCACGCAGGAAATCTCGGCTGCATTCGCGAGGGGTCAGCGGCCGATTTGCTGGTGGTGGACGAAGATCCGCTCAAAGACATTTCTATTCTGGCCCGCAGCGGAGACGGCCTGGCGGTGATCATGAAAGGCGGACAGTTTCATAAGCGAAAATTGTGACCCGCCACTAACCGAGTCGAACATTTTGAACCGCCTCGATTTCCCATTGCCGAAAACCCAGAGCAAAAACTACTTCCGTGTCAGCCGCAACTCAATCATCATCCGCTCATTTCCTTTGTCGTCGATCAGGAAATGGCGGTGGATGAGAACGCGTCCGTCGTCCTCAAGGTGCGCGCGCGCCACGGTCTTGCGTCCAGGATTGTCAGGATCGAGGGGGGTGTCCAATAAAACAATGGTCTTGCCGTCGAAGGTGCCGTCGCTTTGGCGAATCGACATCGTCGTCTGTCTAGAGTCAAACCAAACGGTGGTAAAGCGGTTGGTTTTGGAATCGAAGCCGGATATTCCGGTACCGGTACTACTGGTTCCGTCAGCATTGAAGAAGGTGAAATCCGATTGCAGGAACTTGCCATTCTGAACCATGTACTGCTTGCATGTACCTTTGGTGACGATTGGCTTTCCGTTCGTGGGAAAGAATGTCTTAACCACGTCCCAGTCGCCAGCAAATTGCGCGAGAAGCCTCTGGCCAGTTCCCGGCGTGTTGGGCGGTTCGTATTGATTGTGAGTCTGCTGCGCGATTGCCGCACTGGCAAAGAACAATGTCGCTACAATCCAGGTCTTCATGGCCCAGCCTCTCTTCTCTGTTCCTCTTGAAGCTCCTTGAGGAATTCCCTAGTTACATCTTTTCGTCTTCGCGGAATCCGGATTTCGCGCATCTCGCCAAGAAGTGGTCATCAGTTTACGTCATTGCCAACAAATCGCTCGGAACCCTACTCCGATGACACGATTCGGAAGATACAGTCTTTGCCCAGTCAGAAAGAGACACGCGCGGAGAACTGCATCTCGCGGGGATAGAGTTGGTTGGTCACGCCCGCCAATGGCTGCCCGAATCCAGGGCCGGGCGTCGCACCGTTGCCGTAGGTTCCGCTGAAGCCGATCACGTTGCGGTGGTTGAATACATTGAAAGCTTCGGCACGCAACTCGCCAAGAAAGCGATCCGAACCCAGCCTGATGCGTTTGCTAATGAAGGGTTCCACATCGTAGATCGCCTTACCGCGGCCCGCGTTCCGGCCAACGGCCGCGTTACCGATCACAGGCCGATCCGTGGTGGCGCCGGTGTCGCCGCTATTCGTCAATCCGGTGACATAGTTGTAAGGGAGGCCAGTGGCAAATGTTGCGATGCCACCTGCGCTAAAGCCCCATCGTGCTGCATAAAGCCCGCTCAGCACCAGGCGATTGCGCTGGTCGAAGATCGCGTTGCCCAGTTCATACAGCCGGCCCGTCAGGTGCGGATCGTTTGGGTTCTGGCTGGTCGTGTCGGGATCGACGGTATCAAGTGCATGCGACCAGGTGTAGCTGGCGAGAAGCGCTGAACCCCGGCGCGTGTGATGGCTGAGGTTCACATCGAGTGCGTCATACCAACCCATGCCCTTGTTCACGTCGCTTTGGATTACGCTATACGGCGGCGTGGGGACGGTTTTCCCCTGGTTCGAAGTGGGGTCACAGGCCAGTCCCTGCTGCGCGTACCATGCCACCCAGTATGGCCGCGTGCAGTTTGCGGCTTGAGCAGTGCGGGCGGGGAGATTCGGCGCGGTCCGGATATAGGAGGTGGGCGCATCGACGTCCAGGGGCCGCACGATCCGCAACGTGTGTGACCCGACGTAGTCCATCGCAAACACCCAGGTGGGAGCTAGTTGCTGCTCCAAGCCAATCGTCCACTGCTCGTTGTAAGGATTCAGCAGTGAGGCGGGATAGCCGATGAGCGCGCTGATGGAGAAGAACTGGTTGTAATAGGACGCGCGGCCGGGGCGGAGATACAGGCTGCGAAGTGGCACGACGGCGCCTGATGGAAACGCGGGTAGAGGAACATCGGAGACACTTGCCGGAAATCCTGGCTGCCCGGGAGCCGCGGTGTAGTTGAAGACCCCCGTTGGCCCGGTCAGCGCATAACTGGCCTCGGAGTTATCGACTACCTGCGAATCGTAGATGCCGAATCCTCCGCGCACCGTAGTCATCCCTCGGCCTCCTAGGTTCCATGCGAAGCCGATTCGTGGCGAGAAATCGTCGCGAGCGTCGGTAAAGGTCTGGAGTTCGTAGCGAAGGCCAAGGTTCAGTGCGAGATCAGTCCGAGGATGTACGTCGCATTCCGCAAAGAAACTAGCCAGCGTATCGTCCACAACGTAGTTCGCGTTGCCGTAACTCTGTGCATAGCTTTTTACGTTGGCAATGTCGTCGAGGTAGGCGGAGCTTTCGCAGTAGGCGACGGTGCCGGTGCACGGGTTATACGAAAGCACGCCATCGTAGACCGGTCCGCCGAACTCTTTGCTGTTCCCACCATTGTGTGCATAGATCATGTCGAACCCGGCACGCAGTTCGCTGTGGCCCAACGTTTTCGTCAGGTTGTCAACCACTTCAAATTGCCGATTGAGCAGCAGCGCTGCCTGCGAAGTTCCGGAGGTGAACGTGCCGCCAGTGGAGATGGGCACCGAATACTGCGTGCCAAACACCGCGGGTGCGAACTGCGTGATTGGAGAGGCCAGTTGGAACTGCAACCGCGCTTCGCTCACCAGTGTGCGGCTGAGTACCGCCGTGTCTCCCGCCTCCGCAGTGTAGGCCCGCCGATGGAAGGTACGCGCTACCGAGGGCAACGTGTTGCCGCCGACGATGCCGTTGGGGTTGGTGTCGACAAAGGCGTCCGCCCCGAGATGCAAGAAGAGGCGCTGTTTCTCGTTTATGCTGTGATCGATCCGCAGAAACCCAAGCCAGTCGCGGAAATGGCCGATGTAATTGCCTGGCGCGATGGGCGAAATGACCGGAGACGCCCGGTCCTGATTGCTGTATTCGAGGGAACCCAGGAAGGACACACGGCGGTTGCGCGTGAGGGGGCCACCGGCTGTTGCTGCACCTTGATCGAGTGTGTCACGAGTGATGTCGTTGCCGCTTGTAGCCGTCGAGGTTGAGAATCCGGAGAGATCAGCTTCTGGTCCGGAGGGTCGCCAGAGGCCGAGCACGTCTCCATGGAATTGCGCGCCACCAGTGCGCGTCACGAGATTGATGACTGCCCCTTCTCCAAATCCATAATCGGCAGCGAAGGCGTTATCGAGGATCGTCATCTGGCTGATCGCATCGAGCGGTACATTGGTAAAGATGGTTTGCCGGCCCCACGTGTCGTTGCCGTTGGCTCCATCTACTTCAAACCACGTTTGGCGTCGACCGGTACCGTTCGCCGTGAACAAATTCTGGTTCATGAAGATGTCGCCCTGGTTGATTGCGGGGCGAATCGCTGCGTTTAGCAGCGGCAAATAGGTAATGCGCCGGTTGAGGAGGGGCATCGCGCGAGCCTGCTCCCCGGAAAGGTGATCGCCGAGTTGCGGCTCATCGGTTCGTATCTCGCCCACAGTTCCCGTCACCTTCACTTGCGCGCGCACAGTGGGCACGTGCAGTTGTAGCTGAACCGTCGCCATGGTCCCTGCCGCCAGCATCATCGCGCCGGATTCCGCATCCAGCCCGGATGCCTCTGCTCGGACTGACACCGCCTGCGCGGGTAGCCCTTCAGCAATGAAGTCTCCATCCGGTCCAGTGGTGAGCGAGCGCAGAACTCGCTGTTCCGCATCGGTGATGACAACGCGCGCGGCGGCAACGGCATGTTGATCGGGCCCAATCACACGCCCGCGCAGGGCGGTGGAATCGGGACCTTGCGCAGCGAGGTGGGTACCAAGCAGGAACAGCAACAGACCAGCGCAAGACTTCAGCATTGTTACCGGGCACCCCTTCGGCGTGATTGCGTACATTGTGTGGAGCAGAAGACGACGATTTCAGTAGAATAGACGCAACCACAAGCTGCCGAACACCGTCAGCAAATAAAGACAGGAAAATGCGATCTACCACGCCAGTTCTTACCTCGATCGTCTTAGTGATTTGGCAGTTCGCGGTTCTCAATCTCTCCTGTTCTGCGCAAAATGACGGCAATGCATCTCCCGGGACCTTGGCGATGGACTGCCCGGTTTCGGACGGCAGCAACATCGGCATCATCGTGGAAGTCACAGACGCATCAGGCCGCCCTGTAACTGGGCTTGAGGCGGCGGACTTCAAAATTTTCGACAACAAGCGACCGCAGAAGATCCTGTCATTTCGTGCCGTCGACGGGGCACATCCATCTGCCGTTTCCCCGACGGTCGAGATCATCATCGATGCCGTGAACTCAGACGCCCTTTCGGTTGCACGGGAACGCGATGGCGTGAGCGCGTTTTTGAAGGAGAACTCCGGCAAACTCGACTACCCAACCTCGATCTGGATTCTTGAAAACGCCGGGCTGACGCGGATCGCCGGGCCATTGCAGGAGAGCATGGCAATGCTCACCGCGCTGAATGGAGCGCAACCCCGGCTACGTGTCATCAATCGATCAGCGGGAACCTGGGGAGATGTAGAACGAACGAGTCAGGCGACCAAGCTGATCAAGGAGATGCTGTCGCCTGAGTCAAGGACACCCGGCCGTAAGCTCGTCCTCTTTCTCAGTCCGGGGTGGCCAATGCTCTTCAATTATGAGGCGGACCAACGGAGTTGGATCTTCGATGACATCATCAAAATATCGAACGGTCTTCGGGAGTCGTGCATTTCGCTCTACACCCTTGCCCCCTCCAACTTCAATACTCTTCAACCCTACAGTTCGGGAGGCAACGCCTCGGCTTATGACAACTTTCTCAAAGGCGTGACAAAAACCGCGGATGCGCAATATCCCGATCTATCGCTGCAGGTCCTGTCGGAACACTCGGGCGGCCAGGTGATCATCGGCGGCAACGATATCAAGGCCGAAATCGACGCTGCCTGGCGCGGCGCATCCGGCTGGTACAACCTGGTTTTCGAGCGCGCGACCGGTGGCCGAGCGACCGAGTATCACGCCATCCGCGTGATAATCGATAAACCGCGCGTGAAGGTTCACACGACTGCCGGCTACTACGTGAAAGGCCCCTGAGAGTGTTACGGCTTCCTTGGTTCGCCTCCAGATTGAAGGCTATGGTTACGAGTTTCAAGTCGGGGTTATTTTGAACTGGGTCGGGTGGATTTTCGATACATCTCGCGTCGGCGCACTCTTGTTGTTGTTTACAGCGACGGCAGCACCGGCGCAGCAAGCCCAGCCTCAGTTGGAGCCGACTCCTCCTCCGCCACTTCCAACAATAGAGTTACCGCAGAACCCGGCGAACTCGTATCAGATGCCCGACCCCACCCAGGGCCTCATCCGGGTGGATGTCAACCTAACTGACAAGGCCGGAAGACCTGTCTCGGGACTCTCTGGAAAAGATTTCACGCTCCTGGACAATGATCAAAAGCGGGAGATCGTGACGTTTCAGGCCTTCAATGGCGGGATTCAGCCTGCAAGCTCATTTGAGATCATTTTCGTGATCGATGAGCTGAACATATTGCCTAGTGTGCAAAATGGAAAGAAGGAGCTTTCCCAAGCGGCTCGCGAAGTTGAGAACATTCTCCGCGCCAATGGGGGCGTTCTGCCGAAGCCGGCCATCATCTATCGCCTCTCCGAAGACGGCCTTTTCGCAACGGCACATGCATCTATGGACGGCAATGTACTCGCCGGTGACATTGAAAATCCCAGCGAACAACATCGGATCTGGTCGCTGTCAGCAATCACAAAAGATGTTAGAAATTTTCCTATAGGCGGCGCCGTAGGCCAAAGAATCACTCAGTCGATCATTGCACTGGGATCCATTGCTATTGAGGAACGCCGGAAGCCCGGCAGAAAGCTCCTCTTCTGGATAGGCAACGGATGGCAAATCGAAGGCCGCAGGGCGGCCGGCATCACCGATTTTTCCGTTGAACTCCTCACACGGATGCGCGAAGCTCGCATCAATCTCTGGGGCGCCACTGAATGGCCGTTGTATGACGGAAACGGAAATGCGCTGCCAGTCACGGACTACGTTGACAAAGAGTACCGACAAGGACCTAAGCCCGATTCCACGGACCTCAGCTATCTTTCACTGCCGGTCATCGCAGCCCGAAGCGGAGGCGGCATGCTCGATGTGCCGCGCAATCTCGCCGCCAGAATCAGCGAACGTGTCAAGGCGGAAAGCAACTACTACTCCCTCACGTTCGATCCTCCGTGCGGCAGCCCGGTCGACGAATATCATCATCTGAAGATCGAAATCGACAAGCCCGATCTGACGGTACACGCCTTCCAGGACTATTACGACGAACCGGTCTTTTACGATCAGCCGCCCCTTACCCATTGGGTTTCGGTAAACATGTTGCAGGATGTTATTGCGAAGGCCCACGACCTACCGGGCGCCTATCTGGTGCAGCAATTCCAGGGCATGGAGCTTACCGAACGCCTGAGCACAGAGAAACTGGCGGTGCTTC
This sequence comes from Occallatibacter sp., assembly GCA_036495975.1. Lineage (GTDB taxonomy): Bacteria > Acidobacteriota > Terriglobia > Terriglobales > Acidobacteriaceae > Telmatobacter. The sequence goes on from DASXLY010000233.1 coordinate 67,690, forward strand.
AGAAGCAGCTGCGGGGGAAGAAGGAGCGAGAGGCGCTTGAAGTCCTAGCCGACGAATCGGTATTCCTTGCTCCTCCGCCTGATGAAATCCCCTCCACGCCGCCTCCCGACATCGCGGCGCAGCGGCAAATCATCTCTAGTACCGTCTCCTACGTCAACAACACGATTCCCAGACTGCCCGACTTTTTCGCGACCCGCAAGACGGTGCAGTATCACGAGCTGCCCCCGAAACCGAACCAGACCTGGAAGACCGCATTCCCTGACCAGTCGTTGTACGAGGGCGAGACGGCAACCGCCAGGTTGCGCTTTCACGACGGGAAGGAACGGGTTGAGGACGAGTCCGTCACGAACGACCGATCGCTGCACGAGGGCGCGATGGAAATCCCACATCTGCTCACGGACTTTGGGAAGATCGAACCGCCTAATTCTGGAAGCGAACAACTCAGAACTATCGGCACATTCGGCCCTATCCTCATAACCGTGATGGCCGCGGCAACATCGCCCCAGGGCGCACTGGCGTGGAGCCGCTGGGAAAAGGGCGCGGACGGTACCCTCGCCGTGTTCCACTACCGTGTGCCCCAGGAAACACCTCTCTTCACCGCAGAATTCTGCTGCCTGGCCAACGATTTCGACGAGGTTCGCTTCAAGAAGGCTGCACCGTTCCACGGAGAAATCGCGGTGGATCCGTCCACCGGCGCGATTCTGCGATTGACGATCCAGGCCGATCTTGAGTGGAGGCTGCCGCTCGATCGGTCTGACGTGATGGTGGAGTACCGTCCAGTACAAAGGGGCACCAGGGCTTTTATCTGCCCGTCAAGAAGCGTCTCCATCTCCCGGCAGCGCAGGACCATGGCTATCAACGAGTGGGGCGAGGCGTTCAAACTCTATGCCCCTTTTGAAACCCTTCTGAACGAGATGCGATTCGAGAAATACCGGATCTTTGGCTCAACTTCGCGAATCCTCCCGGGCTTCGTTGAAGTGCCCGAGGAAAAGAAAAAGCCGTGATGCACTTCCCAAGATTGTGATCTCTTATCATGGACCTGTTTCTTTACTGAATTGGTTGATCGAGATTGGATTCGGGGTTTTGTCGGATGAGTGCGCTCCGCTGAGTTTTGCGCAGATGGCAAATTCCTGCTGGGCACGATCCTTCAATCCTTCTTTTCGGTAAATCTGACCAAGCTTGAAATGAAGGCTGGAGATTCCTGGGGCCAAGGCGATGGCCCGTTCCAGTTCGCTTTGAGCCTTAGGCAGGTTCTGCTTTGCGGCATAGACGTGGCTCAGCTCTTCGTGGACGGTCGGATTGTCGGGAGACAGAGCCGCAGCCTTCTGGAGGGAGGAGATTGCCGCGTCGAGGTTATTCTGGTCGGCGAGCAAAGTGCCCAGATTGAGGAAGGGTTGTGCATCCCCGGGTGTGTCGCCCTGCCAATCGATGGCGGTCTGAAAGGCTGCCCTGGCCTTGTCAAGGTTGTTCAATTCTCTCCATGCCAGGCCAATGTTGTTCTCGGCCTCTACGTATTTTGGATGCAGCGTCAGCGCGCGCTCAAAGCTCGATATGGCCGCGGAAAAGTCATTCTCGTTGAACTTGGTCCGCCCCAGGAGATAGTTTGCGTTGGGGTCATTGGGAGTCTCAGCTACAACTTCAGAAAACCATTTATCAGCGTCGCCAAAATCGCCGAGAAGGACGTAATCCGAGGCGACGATTTTCAATTCCTCCGCATTTGGTCGGCGGTATTTTGCACCAGCGGTGAATTCTGCAAGGGATTCCCGACCCTTCTGCTCGCGAAAGAGCACGTATCCGAGAAGGAAATGTGCATCGGCATCCGATGGGTGCGCGACCAGAAAATTGCGGAGAGTGCTCTCCGACTCGGCGACTTTTCCGCTATCAACCATCTGGCGGGCGGCGGCGACCGGATCGGAAGGAGTCTGGCATAGCGCCACGGCGGCGCAAAAAGCAGCGATCGTCGCGGCACCGTACCGCGCTCTCTTATGATTTTTCATCATCCTTCAAGCTACTTCGTACCCGTAGCGGTGCAGGAGTTCATCTGCGTCAGCAATCGTCGCATATCGTCAAGGTTGCGGCAATAGTTGAGCGCGGTGTTCAGCGTTCTGCGAGCCGCCGCTCCGTCGCCTGCCATGCACTGCACACGAGCCAAGTTCATCGATAATCCGGGGATGTCCTGGTTTCTGGCGAAAGCCCTCTCCAGCACTGCAACTGATTCGTTGAGTTTGCCTTCCTTTGCCAATAGAACGCCGAGATTCGACAAAGCGGTAAGATCATTGGGATCGAGAGCCAGTACGCGGCGGAAAACCTGATCAGCTTGTTTGAGATCTCCTCGCTCGGCGCTTAGATTTCCCACGGCGTCGAGAGCAGCTTTGTCGTTCACGATCAGGTCGCGGTCCGCGCTGAGCTGCTGCCACGCAGTTGGTTCACGCGACCTGTCTCCTTCAAGCAACGCCTGGTAATTTGCCATAGCAAGATCGCGGGCCGTCGAGCCTGGGGAAAAGATTGGGGTAAGATCTCCGCCGCTAGTTGTTGCGACCGCAGGTGCCGATTCAGAGGGCCGGGCAAGAATGCGGTGATCGGTCCAGGCTACATGAGGGATATTCTCCGCACCGCTCCGCGGCATATGGCAGCTTGTGCAGTCCTTGTTTTCGGGATGATGTGTTGCCGCGAATTCAGGCCTATTGTGGCAAGCCAGGCACTTGTTTCGAAAGAATGCAGCCTTCTGCGCTGGCTCCGGCGTGAAGTGAGGATCATGGCAGCTTGTGCATGACATCTTGGTACCACTGATGCGTTTGCACGTACTTTGACTGAGCTGCTCTACCTCGCTTACACCGCGGTCAGTCAATTTTGATCCGGCTTTGACGTAAAAGGCAACGAAGGAAGCTATCGGATCCCCTGGCCGGTAGTCCAAGGCAGAGCGCCCGGACCGCTCCACGGATACGTCGCCTTCGAGATGGCAGCTGATGCAAATGGAATCACGCAGATCGGCACTAAGCTTCGCGGGATTTACGATTGCGCCTTTACCTCTTGCCTGCACGTGCGTCTTTGAGTCTCCGTGACAGGCTTCGCACGTGATTCCAGTGTGAAGAAAAGCCAATCCACGATAGCGGTTGATCGTACCGTCGTCGCTAGCCTGAACCGAGCTCATGTGGCATCGCAGGCAGTTGCTTTGCATCGGAAGGGGCGGCGGCACATGATCCAAATCCGCTAATCCAGGTTTCATGTCGAAGCTTTTGGAAGGTCCGTACCAGGCGATGGGAGATTCGAAGAGGAAATCGCCAATCGTGTACAGGTAGGTCGTTCCCAGGTGACCAGAGCCAAGGAAGTAATTCAACGGAAGCTCTTCCGCGACATCCGGCGACTTAATTGAGCGATAAGAGAGTACTGCCTGATTGTTTCGCGCACTTATCGTGTATTCGGTGGACGATGCCTTGTGTGCGAATGTACCCGTATGCGGCTTTTCGATAGCGAGTCCGCTTGCATTGGCCATTGGAGTGGCAAGGTAGGTCTTGAATATCGCTGCATGGCACCGCGCGCAGGCAGCGTCGACTTCGCGGACAGGGGTGGCCTGGCTGCTGGATGCTGCATGACCCAAGCGGCAAGTCATCAGGCTCACAATGAAGACCGCCAGAAGCCTGTCAGTGTGCATTGCTCTTTATCGCGCCGGATTCGCTGGCCTGGCCTGCGACGGCTGCACTGGCTTCTCTCTGCAAGGTTCCATAGGTGCGCATCTCCTGCTGAGCCTCAGCAGTCTTGCCCTGGGACCTGTAAACATTGGCGAGCAGGAAATGGATCGTCGGCTCGGTCGGGCTATCTTTCTCAGCCATCAACAGGTCGGGTAAGGCCTCTGGCTGCCTTCCCAATCTCACCAGGGCACGAGCGCGATCAACGCGCGCCTGCATGAGTTTTGGACAACGTTCGAGAGAACGATTCAATTGGGATAATGCTTCGTCGCTGGAATCATTGGCTTCGAGCATTGAGTTCGCCAGCTTCCATCCAGCCATGCAGTTATTGGGATCGTTCTGAAGCTCTGCTTTGAATTCGGTCTGAGCCGATTGCCATTTACCGATATACCAGTACGCATCTCCCATGTGCATGTGTGTACCGGGTTTCTTGGGATCCATGTCGACGGCCTTTTTGTATTCGACGAGGGCCAGATCGTAATTGTGCATGCTTTCGTCGATTTCCCCTGCAATTTCGTGGGCAACAATGGAGTTCGGATCAATCTCGTTGATCTTCTTGAGAGCATTCTCAGACATTTGCAGATAGCTCTTGCCCAGCATGTACCAGGCTTCCTGATTCTTCGGATTCCGTGCAACGAAATTGTTCAAACAAGAAGCGGCTTCATCCAGTTTCCCCTGGTTGATGAGAACGCGCGCAAGCATCAATTCAACCTGGTCGTTTTGGGGATCCGCTTTCAGAGTCTTCCGAAGGAGGGGCTCGGCCTTCTCTTCCGAACCCAACTGAACATAGCTCATGCCCAGCATGGCCGTGGCGGTTGGCATATCGGGATTGAGTTCCAGCCCGCGTTTGAGCACCGTCGCCGCATGGCTGAAATCGTGCTGATTGAAATAGAGGACACCGAGATTGTTATAGGCTGCGGCGAGATGAGGAGCTTGTTTGATGATTTCGCGATACTTTTCGATAGCCGCCGGATCATCACCTTTCTGCGAAGCCGCATTGGCCTGGGCATACAACCGCTGGACCTCGGGCGTGACTTCATCATTGTCTTGCTGCGCAAACAATACCGGGCAAGAACAGGCAAACAAGACAATGGTCACGAGATACAGTTTGGTGAATGGCGAACGTGCTCCGGGGAAGTACATCATGATGCGAGATTATAGTTGAACTCCTGTCTCGAGAATGCGGACCGTATTGCCGAACACAACCGTGCGATTTGGCGCCTGTGCAATCAAATATCCCTGGATCAGGGATTTCCCGATCCATCCCGCAAACACCAAACACAAAAAACGTGGCCGGAAAAAAACGCCGAGCCCCGTACAGGCGGCCCGGCGTGGTTAAGAGAGTCGCAAATGGTTCACATTCAGGAGACAGTTGTTAAAACTCTAATCGGAAGCTGACCTGGCCTTGTCGGTTCGAGATCTGCGAACCTTGTGATGTTACTTGACCAAATGTGCTATCGCTCTTGTTGTTATCAGGTCCTTGGAACTGCGTTCGGTTGAATGCGTTGAAGTAGTCCACCGAAAGAATCGCGGTCACACGTTCTCCGATATAGAAGTTCTTCTTGGCGTTCAGGTTTTCCAGATAGAGCGGAGGGTTCCTCATGCCGCCATAGTTTCGCTGGGCATTCCCAAGTACAAACTGGCTTGGGGTTAGGGTGAATGCGTTGGGGTCATACATCTGGGCGGCCGCGATCTTGCCAACGAAGAAATCTCGTGCTTTCGAATAGGACGCGGTGCTTAGTTTGACTGATGAATCGCGATCCGGCCGATCGAAACCGTGCGGGAAGGGCGTGCCGTTCTCACCAGGGCCATTAGCCGATCCAGACTCATAGTCCAGGATCCAGCCAACCTGCCAACCACCAACAATATTGCCCATCGTGTGGTTATTCACATACTTCTTTCCCGGTCCGATGGGGAGCATATACGTGCCACTGACTTTCAACGTCTGCGGCTCGTCAGCATTGGAAACTGCCCACTCAGGCCCCTGGTTGTACTTGTTAATGCCGCCGGAGGTAAAGCTCGAGAATCCGCTGCTGGTGTTGTCCATTAGATGGGAAAGCGTGTATCCCGCAAGGAAGGACAAACCGTTGGTATAGCGTTTCTCTATTTCGATTTGGGCCGCTTCGTAGTACGCGGTACCATACCCTTCAAAGTTGTTGAAGATATACGAGTACTGCGGATACGGCTGCAAGGCCTGGGCCACCGTAGCCGATCCGCCGTTGTCGGTAACAAAGTCAGGATATGGCAACGGCACACCATCGAGCGACATTTGCCCGGGTTGGAATGCATCGTTCAACTGGGAGCCCATTGAAAGATACTTCGGATCCATCTGGTTAATACGATTGTTCTGACTGGGCAGGTGAATGATGCGGTTTCCTACCCAAGCAGCTGTGATGAACATGTTGTAAGGCAGTTCACGCTGCAAGTTCAGATTCCACTGCTCGCTGTAAGGCGCGTAGCCATCGAGCTTCTTGCTGAGAGCGTTGAGCTGGTTACCCCGCCCGAGACTCGGGCTGAACGGGGTCGGGGTGACAGCAGGAATTGGATTAGTATCCCAGAGACCGAGGGAGGACGTTGTGCCTCCCGTAGTCCCACGAGTGAACGACCCGGTCAGCAGGTTGCCGTAATTGACTGCAACTTTGTTGGTGCCATATTCGTAAGCGCCGCCATCGAGGAACGCCACGTCCAATCCGCCCTGTACGACCATCTTTCTGGTCAGCTGATACGCGAATCCGAAGCGAGGCCCGAAGTGATTGTAATGCGTGTCCACGTGGTCAAATCCAACGCATCCCGTACAGGACCCCAACTTATTTGCCTGCCCAGGAATGCCCTCTCCCGGAAGGGTTCCTGGTTTGTCCGGGTTGAAGAAGACAACGTTGTTGTTATCCTCAGTGAACGGCACCTGGATATCCCACCGTAAACCGACATTAACCGTCAGCCGTGGCGACAGCTTGATGTCATCCTGGATGTATGGTGAAAAATCGCGGTTGCGCAGTTTAAGTTCTTGAGAATTGCTGCGATTTGCCGAATCGGGAAGACCAAGCAGGAAACTGGCAAAGGGATCACCTGAGTTAGGATTGCTCGCCGACGAAGTCTGGGCGTTGCTGAAGTTGAAATGACCGCCTTCCGTCTGTTCCTCATTATCGTCCTGGTATGCGCGACGATATTCCCAGCCGATGTTGAACGTGTTCTTTCCCTTCGTCCACAGCCAGTTGTTCACCAGCGCAATCCCGAGCTTGCGATTAATCGACTGAAACCAGGAGCCGCTCGTTCCCCAGCAGGTATAGGTTCGATTGTTATTGCATTGATCGCTGTCCGGACCAAACGTGATATTCGGAGGGATGTTCTCATCGGTCACGCCCGGGAACGTGTAGCCCTTGGTGATGTTGAACTGGTTGTTGATCTCACCTATCCAGCCACCGCCGGCAGTCACCACCAGGTGCGGCGAAATGGCATAGCTGTAATTCAACAGAAACGCGCTTCCTAATGACGGTTCGAACTTCTGGCTATTGAGCGGGTTCGGCGCAACCGTGATGGGGCGGTAATCAAAACTGTGGGTTGTATAACTGTTCCGCCATTGGCTGTAATGGATGCTTTGTTTCGGCGAGATGACCTGGTCCACCGTAAAGCCCCACACGTGCTGGATGTTGGGATTGATGAAGTGAGCGAAGCTCTTATTGCTAATCACACCTCCATATCCACTTCCCGGCCGATCCGGGTCCGGAATGTCCTGCAAGAGAGATGTCGAGAGTTGGCTGAATCGACCCTGCGGAATCATGTTACCGGGGAAAGGCTGCCCCGTTTGCGGATCGTAAATCAGAATGAGGTTGCCATTGGCATCCTTGAGACTGCTGAAGTCTCCCGTTTTCTCAGCCGCGGTGGGCACCGAACCCGCGTCCGTGTCCTCGTTGTTCTGCTTGTACCATTCCTGGCTGTAGTAACCGAAGGTCCGGTTGCGACCGTCGTAGACGTGAGGAATACTGAGCGGCCCCCCGACGCTGAAGCCGTAGTTATTTTCATGATCGGTGGGAGCGACGTTTCGGGTATTGGATGTGTCCCATGCTGGTCCGTTGAAGAATCCGACGGAATCAAAGAAGCTGTTGCGGTTAATCTCGAATGCATCGCCATGGTAGGAATTCGTGCCGGACCTCATCTGGTAGGTCAGCGCGCCTTGTCCAAGACCGAACTGGGCTGAGAACGTGGACTTTTCCACCCGGTACTCCTGGACCAGTTCGAAGGGCGGATTGAAATTCGTGGTGTAGCCCTCGGTCTCAGGCTGCGGAGTGGGAATGCCGTTGTAGACGATCTCCTGTTCGAAATCGACGCCTCCGCTGACGCGATGCGAGAAGGTGTTCCCCGTGGTTCCAGGGGCCGTGAACTGCAGCTGGTCGATCTGACGGCCTCGCCCCGAAACTTCTTCGGGCAGCGCGGCAACGACAACCGGCTCGATGGTGCTGCCAAGTTCTGGAGCAGTGGTGTTCAGCGAAATTTCGCTAGCTGTAACTTGAACAGTCTCATTGGTCGCGCCGGTGGCAAGGCTGAAGTCAACCGTGGCCGGAGTACTGACCTCGATGGTTACGCTGTTTTTCACTTCCTTCTTGAACCCGGGGGCTTCGGCCGTAACCGTGTATTTGCCGGGTAGAAGGCCCTTGAGGGAGTAGGTTCCAGCACTACTCGAAACCGTGTTGCTGCTGATAGAAGTGCCGTCATTGGTGATGGTTATCTTGGCATTTGGAACAACTGCACCGCTCGGATCGGTGATGGTGCCAGTAATACTGGCGCTGGCCTGCGCAAATGCATCGTGTGGATTCAACGAGATAACCGATGCGATTACGAATGCGATGACGCAGAGACCAGCTCTTGAGCGACGCAGCAGGGCACTCTTGCTTGAAACGGGGAATGCTTTCACTTCGCCTCCTGATTTGTTGCCCGGCTATTTTGATTTCTTTGACGGGGGAATGAAACAGCGGGACGGCTCTGATTGGCCTTAAACGAGACCCCCTATGGAATCGATACCATTTCCAGATATGGTACCGATACCATTTGGGAGCAAACTATACGTCTGCAGGATTTCAACTGTCAAGAAGTTTTTGGTGGGGCGTGACCGGTTGCTCGAAATTGAAGACAAACGAGTTCTCGGCAAGTGGGCTCGGCGGTTTGTGGAACTCTGGCTAATCCGAATTGCCGAACCGCACTGGCGTTATTTTCTGGCCGAGGATTGGACGGGTGCAACGTCATCGCACCGCCGCCCGCCACAAAGTACCGAACTGATTCCCTTCCCTTCCGTGATCGTGTAAATGCGATCGACAGCAGGCAGCTTGATCGTTTCCTTTGCACCGGATGGCCAGTGGATTTCCGCAGTTCCCGCGTCCTTGGAATCCCCAAGGCCAAAGTGGGGACGTGGATCATTCGTGGAGACATAGCTCCCGCCGCTGATCACATCCTGCCGTTGATGCATCCCATTGGCTGTCAAATAGATCGTCGCACCTACCGCATCCCGGGGGCTCCTGGAACCACCGACGAGTTTCAGTTCCACCCAGTGGTGGTGATCAGCATTCACGTTTTTCAGGAGTACAGGCGGCAAGTCAATCTGGTTAATGATCACGTCGATCTTGCCGTCGTTAAAAAGGTCCCCAAAAGCCGCACCCCGCGCCGAAAGGATTTCTCCGAGCCCCGAGCCTTTTACCGGTGCCACTGCGCTGAAATTTCCGTTTCGCTCATTGTGAAACAACAGGGACCGCTGGGCATACGAAGTACCCCAGTCAAGCCGGTCGGTGGCGGGGTAGATGTGGCCATTCACAAACATCAGGTCGAGCCAGCCGTCATTGTCATAATCCAGAAAGGCATCGCCCCAGCCGAGAAACGGAATGGAGACCTTGCCGATGCCGGAGCGCATGGAGACTTCGCTGAATCCACCGGCGCCCTGGTTGCGAAAAAGCAGCTTGGCTTCATCCGAGAAATCGCTGATGGCAAAATCCAGCAACCCGTTATTCATGTAGTCGCCGACGGCAACTCCCATGGCTGCGACCTCATGCCCGTCCTCATTCAGACCGAAACCGGTCGCGAAGCTGGCCTCCTCGAATGTGCCGTCGCCTCGGTTGAGATACAGGTAACTCAACGTTGAATCGTTTGCTACGACGAGGTCGGGTTTGCCGTCGCCATTTACGTCCACGAAAACCGGAGTCAGGCCATAGTAGCGATTCACAGTATCTGCGACACCAGCCTTCACGCTGACGTCTGAGAACGTGCCGTCGCCATTGTTGTGGAACAGGTGGTCGGGCTCACCTTCGAGATTCTTGGGGCCGCACATTACCGGCTCGCCGCGAAACTCGCAGTAGGAGAAGCCGGTGGCTTTCGTTTTGGCATAAGGCAAATTGTTTCGATCGAAGTGGACATAGCCGGAGATGAAGAGATCAAGTCGGCCATCTCCGTCGTAGTCGCCCCACGTAGCACCGGCTGACCAATTGCCAAGCGTCACCCCCGCCTTCTCAGCCACATCGGTAAAGGTGCCATCGTGATTATTGTGGTAAAGGCGATTCTTTCCCCAATTGGTGACAAGGATATCGGGCCAACCATCGTTGTCATAGTCGGCTATAGCAACGCCGAAGCCCCACCGGTCGTTAGTCACGCCTGCCTTGGCCGCTACATCGGTAAATGTACCGTCGTGGTTGTTGTGGAACAGCGCAGCGTGTGGTGGTGTCTCTTTTCCGTCGAGAGCGTTGAAGGTCGATCCGTTTACCAGATAGATGTCGAGCCAACCATCGTTGTCGTAGTCGATCAGACCGACTCCCGATCCATTCGTGTCGATGATGAGCCCTTTGTCTGCAGCACCCATGGTATGTTTCCAGCCCGACAAGCCAGCGGCCTGGGTCACATCTTCGAAGATGATCGGGCCGGATTCGACAAAGCCGCTCGCAGTGATTGGGCGCTTCTGGACGCCGTGAGCAGGGGGGACGCTTTTCGATGCATCGCTGCCGACTCCGGACTGCGGATTCGGCGCCACCTGGCCGAGCGAAGAAAGCGCGGAGATAGTTGCAACGACTGCTGCCGCGCTGACTGCAAGAGCGCACATGCGCCAGTTGAACTGCCAGGATTGCGATTTCAATTCCATTATCGAGATGGACAAGGCCTCCCTTGACATAGAGACCCCGTGATTCCCTTACCCTCGGCAATGGTGTAGATACGGTCTGCGGCGGGAAGCTTTACCATCTGGAGTTTTCCCGATGGCCAATGAATCTCGGCAGTACCGGCGTCTTTGGAATCACCCAAGCCGAAGTGCAACCTTTGATCATTCGACGAAATGAAGCTGCCGCTCGAGAGCACGTCCTGGCGCATGCGCATCCCGTCGGCCTGCAGGTAAACCGTGGCACACATCGCATCTCGCGGGCTCTTCGGGCCTCCTACCAGCTTCAGCTCCACCCAATGGTGATGGTCGGAGTTCACATTCCTGAGAAGTGTCGGCGGTCCATCAATCGAATTGATTACGACATCGATCTTGCCGTCGTTGAATAGGTCACCAAAAGCTGCCCCACGCGCTGGAATCACAACGGCTAGTCCGGTCCCGGTTACAGGCGGAATATATTCGAAGGCGCGTCCCGATGTTCCTTTTACGTTGTGGAACAGCAATGGACGCTCCGCAAAAGTGGTTCCCCAATGGTGCTGATCGACCTCCGGATAGACGTGGCCATTCACCATGAACAAATCAAGCCAGCCATCATTGTCATAGTCGAGAAAACCATCTCCCCAACCAACAAATGGAATTGGAATCTTTTCAACGCCAACCGTGTCGCTTACATCCGTAAACCCGTAATCCGTATCCTGGCGATAAAGCACCTTGTAGTCGTCGGAAAAATCTGTGATGAAAAGGTCTATTTTGCCGTTGTTCTCATAATCCCCTGCGGCAATTCCCATGGACGCGATTTCGCGGCCGTCGCGATTGAACGCGAAACCGGACGCAAAGCTCTGATCGTCGAAGGTTCCGTCGCCCTTGTTGATGTACAAATAGTTGGGCTCAGAGTCATTGCCAACCACCAGGTCCGGCTTTCCGTCTCCATTGACGTCGAGAAATATGGAGGAAAAGCCGTAATATGCGTTCTTGTCGCTCACACCAGCTTTCATGCTGACGTCCGTAAAGGTACCGTCGCCATTGTTGTGGAACAAGTGATCCGGTTCTCCCTGAAGACCGCGAGGTCCGCACATCACGCGCGCCCCTCGATACTGACAGAATGACTGGCCCACAGTATCTTGGCTGGATGCGGACAGGTCGTGTCGGTTGAAGTGCACATAGCCTGCGACGAACAAATCCAATCGCCCATCGCCATCGTAGTCACCCCATGTAGCGCCGGAGGACCAGCCACCGAGAGCGACTCCTGCCTTTTCGGCGACATCGGTGAATGTGCCGTCGTGATTGTTGTGAAAAAGACGATTCTTGCCCCAGTTTGCGACGAAGATGTCGGGCCAACCGTCGTTGTCGTAATCGCCTATAGTGACGCCAAACCCCCATCGATCGTTGGTTACGCCGGCCTTGGCGGCAACATTGGTAAACGTGCCGTCTTGGTTGTTGTGGAACAGCGCAGCGTGGGGTGGCGTCTCTTTGCCATCGAGAGCATCGAAGGTCGAGCCGTTGACCAGATAAATATCCAGCCAGCCGTCGTTGTCATAGTCGAGCAGAGCGACACCCGAACCATCCGTGTCGATAATGAAAGGCTTCGCTGTCGAACCCATCTTGTGACTCCAGGAAGCCAGGCCAGCGGTCTTCGTAATGTCCTGAAAGATCACCGGCCCTGAGTCGACGAATCCACCAGCGGTAATGGGTCGTTTCTGCGCGTCGTAAACGGGCGCGAACGTTCCCCCGGTAGCGTTGCCTCCTTGGGGCGCCTGTTGCGAAACACTCTGAGCGAACAGCGGATGGGCGCAATGCGGTATTGAAATAAAAATTGCCAGGATCAAGACAATAGAAAGTGGAACACGTACCGACAGCAAATGGGTTCCTCCCGGAGGAAGTGTACAGGGGACGCCAATGTCATGTAATTCCGGGGGACTCGATCCTGGTCTCCCTCCGCGTGCGAAAACAACCGCGGTTGTCAGGCGGAAGCGTACTTTGGCTTCAGGGAATGCGCGGGAAGGATGCATGCGCCCAACAGTCCCGCTTCAGCGCCGAGCTTCGCAGGTAGAACCTTTGTGCCGCCACCCGGCATGCCTTTTGAGGCCACTCTTCCGGGTGCTGTGAGCGAATAAACATAGCTTCGACGTTCCAGTTCCTCGAACATCGTTGGCGCAAAGAGATCCCAGGAATCCGCCACACCACCACCAATGACATACAGCGGCAGGTTGAGAATGTTGATGAGTCCGGCAACACAAATCCCAAGCGAGCGGCCGGTCTCTGCATAGATGGCACGGGCATCCGGATCCCCGTGCTGGGCGGCGTCAGCTATTAACTGCGCAGTGAGGGTCGACTTCCTCTCTTTTAAACGGCTGAGGCCCGGCGCTTTCCCGAGACTGATCGTTCGTTCTGCTGCATTCACGATCGCAGTGGCAGATGCGCACGCTTCGAGACAGCCGTTATTGCCACATCCGCAGAGGGCCCCTTCCGGGTAAACCGTCATGTGCCCGGCTTCGCCGCCCATGCCAGTTGATCCGTGCCAAAGCTTTCCATCCAGAATGATCCCGTTGCCGACACCTGTCCCCAAGGTCAGCATGCACATGGATTCAATCTCGAGTTCTCTTCCGATTCCTAATTCATATTCCGCTAATGCAGCAGCGTTGGCGTCACTCTCCAGCACAACGACTCGTTGCAGACGATTCTCCATTTCCGCAAGCAGCGGAAAGCCGTCCCATCCGGGGAGATTCGGAGGATGATGCAGGCGGCCGGCCGGAAGTTCAAGCGGGCCAGGGGATCCCACCCCAATACCTGCGAACTCACGTCCTTTTGAAAATCGATCAATCAATCGGCGGATCCCGTCGCACATATCTTCGACGACGGCCATTGGGCCAGCCTCAAGACGCGTGCGCAGCAGGAGCGAATCCAACACACCGATACCCGGAGTGTATGCCGCGATTCTTAAGCTTGTCCCCCCAAGATCGACGCCTACGCTGAGGGGCTGCGCGCTTTCCAAAGCCATTCTGATCTCCACAGAGGCCAGAGGTGCAATCACATTTTCATCCGGTGAAGAGGCAGCGGAATTGCTCCTAATGGAAATCGGTCCCCCGGACGTTCCGACACCCGCCCGCTATCCTTGGAAACGATACCACACAAACTAAAATGCGGCCAGAACGGCACACCGGAACATAAATCTGAGCAGCGAAAAATATCGGCAAACGATCCACTTGGAACGAACCGGCAATTCTTGGCCAGTGAAGGCCGGCTTTCGTAAGTGGGAGCGCTGCACCTCGGTGCAACTGAAAGCCTTAGGCAGAAGCCGGGGAACATCCGCAGGAGTTTCTGTGGATCAAGCGCGTCTCCAGGATGGTTTGATGGGGGCGTTTTGATTTTGAAAGCGTCCGGGCGTTTCCATTCCCTAGAAGTCGATCAAATAGAAGTTCTGCCGCAACTCTGCCGATTTCCTCGACCGGTTGCTGCACAACACTTATCGACGGCCGAACAGTATCAGCCAGCTCAAAGTCATCAAAACCTAACAAAGCGATTGATTTCGGAACCGGTACGTTTAGCTTCTGAAGAACCTCAAAAGCATAGATCGTCGTGCTGTTCTTGAGTGTAAAGAGCGCGTCGGGCGGGTTTGGGCCCGCAAGCATGCTTTCGATCGCATATTCGGCCGACCGATAGTCTTTTACCGATGTATTCAACGTGGATGTAAGACCTACGGAGTCGAGCGCGGCCCGATACCCGCGAATACGTTCCTGAATCGTGAACAGGGTACTCTCACCTGTGAGGCAAATAATTCGCTTATAACCATGGCCAATCAGGTGCTGAGCAGCCAGTCTTGCACCCTCAAAGTTATCTGTGACAACTGAATCCACGTTGGACCCTGAAACCGGACGATCGACGGCAACTATCGGAATGGAGATTCGCTTGAGAAGATCGCGGAGTGCCTCGCCATGTGAATTTGCCGGCGCTACGATCAACCCATCAACCCTGTGGCTTATGAGAATCTCAAGGCTCTCGATTTCAGCATGCGGGTCGTTATGCGACGTGGTCACAATCAGCAATGAGTCGTTGGCCAGCGCCACCGCCTGCACCGCCTCGGCACAACTCGAAAAAAACGGGTCGGCAATACTCGGAATCACGAGTCCAATCGTCTTTGTTCGGTGGCCTTTCAGAACCCGTGCCGCCTGGTTCGGACGGTAGCCCAGCTTTTGGATGACTCGCTGCACATGAGCCAGCGTCTCTGGACTCACACGATCGCCGCCATTGATGACGCGGGATACGGTTGTTGTGCCGACGCCCGCGGCGCGGGCGACTTCACTGACCGTCGGAGGGGTGCTTCTCTTCTTCATTTGGCTACGCCATCAGGAACTGAAGCGATAACAGAAGTCTAAGGTACACGAATCGTCATGTACAGCAACCGCACTCACAGACTGCATTAGGGTTGCTCTCGTCTTTGCAGTTGCGCAACCCACATCCCCTGCTACAGAATTGGTGACCAGCCCCAGGAGTGTGCCTCATGCAGATGTTTTTTTGCAGTCCGCGCCGAATGGTCGGGATCGTCGCAGTTTTATTTCTTCCAGCGGCCATGTCGCTCAGCCAGGTGGGTACTGCCCCTGCGTCCGCCAGTTCGCAAACGCCTGGGAATGGGTCCCAGTCGGGTCAATGCACACAACTGGCAGACACCAGTATCCCCTTGAGTGGAACCGTTGAAGGCAAGATCACTGGAATTAACTCCGCACACCTGAAACCCGGAAAGGAAATCTGGTTCAAGGTAGCGCACGGCGTCTCTTACACGGGATGCACGCTTGAGCCCGACTCCGTTGTATACGCGAAAATCGTGTCTTCCACTTCATCGAAAGATGCTAGTGGTTCCGAACTCTCCCTTAATTTCGACCGCGCCGATTGCTCAGGCCACGATAAACAACCCTTCCAATTACGGCTCATTGCTGTGGTTGGGCCGCCCGATGCAACAAAGCGCCTGCACGACGCAACGCCCACTGAGGTTTCAGGACGAGGCAGGGAAATCGATGATGCCATGGCCGGGACAAATGCTCTCGATTTGGAGTTGAATCCCGGCGGTCCTCCCCACACTGTGCATCCGGGGATTGTTGTGGGAGTGCCCCGGCTCAAATTGGAACCGACCGCCGGCCCCGAGTGTAGCGATAAGTTAACCAGTACCGACAGCAAGATTCAGCTCGCTCCTGGATCCGAGTTCATCCTCGCCATCACTCAGTCCAGAGTCGCGGGGTCTTCGGGAAGATAAGCGCGGCGAGCGGGCGCGGGTCAGATTGCAATTCCATGCGACGGGGCTGATATGGTATCGTTTCCATCGGCCCGGACTCTGCCCCTGAATCAGTGGCCCGTTCTTTCTACAAATGCTCGCCATCCCATGCCAGAGGAGAATTCTCATGCGGAGATTTCGCGCGATTGCGGTCGCAGTTTCACTCACCCTTGCAGCGTTGCCTTCAGGTCTTTTCGCGCAGGAGACAGAGAAGCCGGACCTGACCAGGCAGCCTACGCTTTACGTTGTAGGGTACGCGCACCTGGATACGGAATGGCGATGGGAGTATCCCCAGGTCATCAATGAATACATCCGGAAAACCATGGAGGACAACTTCAAGCTTTTCGAGAAGTATCCTCACTATGTTTTCAACTTCAGCGGGGCGAACCGTTATCGCTTCATGAAGGAGTATTTCCCTGCTGACTTTGCGCTTGTACAGAAATATGTGAAGGAGGGCCGCTGGTTTCCGGCAGGATCGTCGATGGAAGAGGGCGATGTAAATGCGCCCAGCGCGGAAGCCATCATTCGGCAGATTCTTTACGGAAACGAATGGTTCCGCAAGGAACTGGGTACGGCGAGCGCGGAATATATGCTGCCCGACTGCTTCGGATTTCCTGCGTCCCTGCCAACCATTCTGGCGCATTCCGGAGTGAAGGGCTTCTCAACACAAAAACTGACGTGGGGCTCGTCGGCACAGGGCGGGGGACAGGAATCGCGTGAAAGCACGCCCGAGGGTACGCCGTTCAACGTAGGCGTGTGGGTGGGTCCGGACGGCGAAAGTGTGGTGGCGGGAATTAATCCAGGATCATATGGAGGCGGAATCGAAACCGATCTGAGCCAGCCGCTTCCGCCACAACCCGATGACCCGGAACTTGTGGATGTGCGCAAGCAGCTTAGCGACATGCAGCCGAAGATTCGACAGGCAAGGAACAGCAACACTCCGCCGGATCCGAAACTCGTCCAGGATTATTTCCGTTTGCGAAACCGGCAGGAGATGCTGCTTGGTAGGCAGAGGGACGCTGCTCTGGAACGGCATCAGAATGACTGGGCCGCGCGCGTTGAGCAGAACGGGAAGGTTACCGGTGTCTTTACGGATTATCACTACTACGGTACAGGTGACATCGGAGGTAGTCCCGACGAGGATTCAGTAAAACGACTGGAGGCAATCGTCACGAAGGGCAGCGTACAGATGCCACCATCGGACGATGCATCAATGCCGCGTTTTTTAATGCGTGGGGCGCATCCAGAGTGGCCGTCGATCAATGTGGGTAGTGGACCCGTTCACGTCAAGTCCTCAAGAGCTGATCAGATGTTTCTCGATCTCACTCCCGCGGACATTGCCAGTCTGCCGCGCTACACGGGCGAGATGGAATTGACCAATCACTCTGCGGGTTCACTAACTTCAGAGGCCTACCAGAAGCGCTGGATCAGGCAGGAAGAATTGCTAGCCGATGCTGCCGAGAAATCATCGGTAGCTGCGTCATGGCTCGGTGCGCGAAGGTATCCGATGGAACGCCTCAATGATGCATGGACTCTCGCCATGGGAGAGCACTTTCATGATCTGGCAGCAGGGACTGCTACACCACGGTCTTATGAATTCGCTTGGAACGATGACGTCATCGCAATGAATCAGTTTGCCGGAGTATTGACAAATGCGACGGAAGGCGTTGCCGGCGCGCTGAATACACAGGGCAGTGGAGTGCCGCTGGTGGTGTTCAATCCGCTGAACGTGGCGCGTGAAGATGTGGTAGAAGCGGAGGTTCACTTCCCGGAGGGCACTCCGAGCGCGGTCCACGTGATTGGACCGGACGGGAAAGATAGACCGGCTCAGATCTCCGAGGGCAAGGTAGTCTTCGCGGCCGATGCCCCGTCGGTCGGGTATGCCGTGTTTGACATACAAGCGGGTGCAGCGCAAGGCGCGGACCACTCTCAACTTAGTGTGACCAGGAATTCCTTGGAGAACGAATATTATCGCGTGCGTCTGAATGATGATGGTGACATTGCCAGCATCTTTGATAAGTCGATCGGCAAAGAGTTGCTATCGTCTCCTGCGCGCCTGGCGATTTCGACCGACAATCCCAAGCAATGGCCGGCATGGAATATGGACTGGGACCAGGAACAGGCTGCTCCGAAAGAGTATGTATCCGGTCCGGCGAAGATCCGTGTGGTAGAAGAAGGCCCGGTGCGAGTAGCAGTGGAAGTATCTCGCGAAACGGCGGGATCGCGATTTGTCCAGACCATTCGTCTTGCAGCCGGCGACGCAGGCAAGCGTGTCGAGATCAGCAACGTGATTGACTGGAATACGCGCGAATCGAATCTGAAGGCTACATTCCCGCTCGCGGCATCGAACCAGATGGCCACCTACAACTGGGACATAGGCACCATTCAACGGCCGACTGCCGAGCCGAAGAAATTCGAAGTGCCGTCGCACCAGTGGGTTGACTTGACGGATATGAGCGGCCAGTTCGGAGCCACCATTCTCACCGATTGCAAGAACGGTTCTGACAAACCCAACGATCACACCATTCGCCTCACGTTGATCCGTACTCCTGGCGTGTCCGGCGGCTACCCCGATCAGGCCACACAGGACATCGGACACCATGAATTCATCTATGGCATCGCCGGACACGCGGGTGGATGGCGCCATGCGCAAACCGACTGGCAAGCAGAGCGGCTCAATGCACCTTTGTTGGTATTTGAAACATCGAAGCACGATGGCAATCTCGGTCGTTCCTTCTCGCTGCTCAAAGTCAGCAATCCGAGGATACGGGTCCTAGCACTCAAGAAGGCCGAAGACAGCGATGACGTCATCGTGCGCATGGTGGAAATGGATGGCAAACCGCAGCCGGACGTACGAGTCTCATTTGCATCGCCGGTCACAGAAGCACGCGAAGTGAACGGCCAGGAACAGCCCGTCGGACAGGCAACTGTATCATCCGGAGCGCTCGTGACTTCGTTCGGAGCCTACCAGCCGCGGAGTTTCGCTTTACGATTGACGCCTCCCACGCAAACGATCCCCGCTGTTCGGTCCACCCCTGTTGCGCTTGCGTATGACGCGGCAACCGCGAGCAAGGATGGCGAGAGTTCTAAAGTGGGCTTCGACGGCAAAGGCAATGCATTGCCGGCAGAGATGTTGCCCAACGACGTCACGTATAACGGCGTCAGGTTCCAACTTGCGAAGGCCGGCGCGCGAAACGCGTTAATCGCTCGAGGGCAGACCATCAAGCTTCCCGAAGGGGAGTTCAATCGTGTTTACGTGCTGGCCGCTTCCGCCAATGGCGATCAGAAAGTCACGTTTGAAGCCGGAACGAATAAAGCTGACCTCAACATTCAGGATTGGGGCGGGTTTGTCGGGCAATGGGATGACCGCCAGTGGAACGGTACAAACTTGGACGTTGCGGAGGCGAAGTATGGGCAGATGACCGGCCTCAAGCAGGGCTTCATCAAACGCGCGGACTTGGCGTGGTATTGCGACCATCATCATGATTCTGCGGGTAAGAATGTGACCTATTCCTATTCGTATCTTTTTGGATATCCCATCGATCTGCCGGCCGGCGCGAAGACTTTGAAGTTGCCGAACAACGACAGCGTTCGCATTCTGGCGATCTCGGTAGCACAGGAAGGCTCGACAGTTCTGGCGGCCCATCCGTTATATGACGTCCTGCCATCACCAAATGCAAAGCCTGGTGTCATTACTTACGTGACTTACGTGAATTCGTCAGCGGCCTCAACAGGTTCACGCTGAACCAGAGGCTTGATCGAGGTACATGGTGCAACGCGGATGCCGACGGAGGGCGGACGCCGGACACGTAGGATCGACGGGGCCGAGGAGTGCGCTGCGAACAGCGTTTCTTTTGGTGGAACCAGGGACGGTGCAGAAGATGGCGTGAGCGGACAAGAGCGCAGGCACGGTCATGGTTAACGCCTGCGTGGGGACTTCGCTGAGCGTGGCAAAACATTGGTCATCGACCTGTTGCTGTCGGCATTGCGCATCGAGATTGACGACCTTCACGGTGAGCGGATCTTCAAAGTTGGCAGGCGGATCATTGAACGCGAGATGACCGTTGACGCCGATTCCGCAACAAACAATGTCGATCGGCGCTTCATTCAGTTCCGCAGCATAGTCCGTGGCGGATTGCTCAGGGTCATCCCCTGGCGCCATTAAGTGCACAGCCGCAAAGGGAAGAAGGTCGAAAATTGCACGCCGCAACCACATCCCGAAGCGCTGGGGCGAGTTTGGCGCTAGACCAATGTACTCGTCCATATGAAATGCGGAAACGCGAGCCCAGTCGATGTCTCTTTCAGTGCGAAGCGCCGCGAGCATCTCGGCCTGGCTCGGTGCCGCGGCAAAAACCATGCGAATGTGGGCTTGTTTCCGAAGCGAGGCGCGAATCTGATTCCCGATCGCGGCGGCGGCTTGATTGCCCATAGCAACACGCGATTCCGCGACATGAACGGCCAGCCCGTTGAAGCGTGAACTCCTCAAGATCGACATGCTTATACCTGGCAGATCACGCAGGCTTTGACGCCGCCAAAATTCCAAAAAAGCGATCAGGATGCAAAGCCAAAGAAGCCGAATAAGCTGCCGCGCGCTCAAACTGGAAGACGAGCTGATCTTTCGGCTCAAAACCAAATAGAGGTTTCAACTTTGCGGCGGAATCAGCGAATCGCCCTTGATCCCAATCCCTTGCAAGCGCTTCGGCCAAAGTATGATCACGCTCCGCAATGTTTCGAATCACCAGCGCTGCATCTTCTTGCGTAAGAGGCTTCTTGATGGAATGTTCAACGACGATTGCTTCGCGCCAATACAACTGCTCGAGGTATGCAACGGAAAGTGCAAACGCCTGAAAGTCCGCATGGTTCTTCGACACCTGCCTTTCCAGTTGAACCAGAAGACTATGCAGGCGTGTAAACGGATTGGATCGAGGGGATCGATCTTTCAACAACGTTGCAAGCTGTTCATCGGTGCTCCATGGAACATGTAACGGCACCGCGCGGGCTGCGGTTGCGCGCCCTTCAACCCGTGGAGCGCTGTCATAGATCAGCCGGAATGCTTCTTCCCAATCATTGTTCCACTCCGCCTGGTAGTGCTTCTCTACGAAGCGCCGAAATCCGAATTTTTGAGAAGTGGATGTTCCTTGCCTGAAGGCCACTGCTGCGTACGCGAATCCATCCCAGATTGAGTTCTGGATGTAGCGGCTCGGCACCCAGTTTGTCAGGATCACCCCGAGCGAGCCGGCATCCTCAGATCCCAGATAGGCGGTGGCGAAGGCATCAATATTGGCCAACTGGTCGGTCCCGGCGCGCGAGCCCCATCTGTAGTTGATCAGGGCCGGCGCCCCGATCCCGCGGGAACCGTTCCTGCGGATCGTGGAAAGAGCTTGCTGAATTTTTGCAGAATTTGTTTCGGTGTAGTTCCAGTCCATCACAACTATGTTTTTACTTATCCGTTCAAGAATCTCTGGCTCCTTGTGCAGAACGACATCGCCCCATACGATGAATTGCTTTCCCACGTTCTCTGCGATGTGATTGAGAGAATTCAGATAGTCTGCCCATATTTCATACCGATGTTTTGTCTGGAGCGCCTTGCGGGACAGCGCAGAACCTCCCCAGTTCACTTCATCGCATCCGCCGTGTAGGAACCTCGACGGAAAAATCGCAGACACTTCACGGTATAACTTGTTGAACAGCGCAAGAGTCTCGGGATGCACTGGTATAACGCCTGTGAATTCGGAGGAAGGCTGCGAATCGGCGTCCAACAGATGGGCAAATGCGCTAGCCCTTGTGATGTACCCCGTGTGTCCGAAAGACTCAAGTTCAGGTATCAGCTCAACACCACGACTGAGGCCATATTGCGAAAGGTCGTTGAGTTGTTCCGGGGCAAACGCATGCTCATGGTAAAAGAGATCGGGAACGGACGAAAACCGAATGGCGCATCCCTGGTCGTCCGCGATGCGGAATTGAAGAGCGTTCAATTCCCAGTCGGCACAAAAGTCTATGACGCGACGATAGTATTCGAGAGACTCCGGAACGCGCGCTGCATCTACCATCAGGCCGCGCAACCGTGGGCCGCCCGATCTCGCTCCGGGTTGGGTTTCTGTCTGACTTAGTGAATCTGGGTTCAGTTCAGGAGTTTGCGACAAGAGCTGAGGAGCAGCAGCCAACCCGCTTAAGGCCAATCCACCTCTCAGAAGGAACTCCCGCCTCGACCGATACCTTGTCCGCAATGCTTTCACTCTTTTCCAGCGATCTGGAAGACCCAGTGTAGCTCTGCAAGCCGAGTCCCTTTCTTCGGGCCGTGTTCGTGCAGAGCCAAGACGCCCTTGGATCGGATCTTGAGTTCGGAGACAGTAGGTTTTTTGAGATCCTCGGGTACTTGAGGTTAGCTAAGGATTCTTCTCTGCGCAGTTGCCTGGAATCTTCGTTGCCAGCCTGAGAGGTCGGGGCGCCGGTAACACACCCACAACCTCCTCAATCGTCAGAGAATCCCTCTTTCAGGATCGTGACCCAACTGAAGACAACAACGAAGGCGCACCCAATGAGACCGAAAAAGAACGCGAATTCGAGGACCCGCGTGGCCAATGCTCCGAGATGAACCAACATGCTTCACTTCCGAAGGACGGAATCGCTACCGCAGAGATTTCAAAGCAATTCTACGCCCAAATGCACGACGGCGGAAGGGGGTCCTAACGAAGTACAACCCGGTGAACGACGTCCACCAAGAGCCGGAGGCAACGCGCAATTGGGTCCACAGTTCTTCTTTCCCTCGGAGCGTTTCCCGGACTGCCCGCGTGTGAGGGATGGCTGCCAGCCACCCGAGGTCACCCTACTCCCAGCGTCCCGGCGAGATGCAGCCGTGCGGTTGCGGCACTCCCATTTGTTTGAGAACGTTTGCCCATAGAAGCGGGATCCCGGCGAGGACGCCCGACCTCCAAACCGATGTCCGCCTGGGTCACTACCCACCCGAAAGCTAATCGATTTTGAGGACAGGGAAGGGTGTGGGACCACGCTCTCGGAACAGCAGCAGAACCGGCAGATTTCACCCTGCAGGCGCTCATTCAGCGTGGCGCAATTGGGAATGCATTTCCGCGGGAGTGGAGCAAAAGCCCATCTCATGCGTCACTAAATCTGGAGAGATCGAGTACGCTGTTACTGGAATACTCGCCGGATCATGGAACTTGAAGAGATGATTTCGGATATGGCCAGTTTGACACGCCCAACAATATGGCAGGAGCGCTGCTTTCCCCCAGATCATTTTCCAACGCATCCGCGCCCGCGCCGCAACTTCGGTCGAAGCATCGGACTGTAGCGCGCCAGATACTTTGCTGAGTGCTCTTGGCATGTCGCATCAGGAACGGATGGTGATCGTGTTTCGCCAATCTGCTGGAACCGGATTCTGGGCACCTGCTCTCTACATTTCCGCGATTGTGAGCTTCACAGTATTGTGCTCAACGATGCTGGTCTGCGCACAGGAGCCCTACATCGCAGACCCTGCATCCACTCTGCGCTACGCTGCAGAGCATGGAGAGCGGGCACTTGTGGGAGGGAACGCCGCCGCGGGACTCGAGGCCTGGGTGTACCCGCTGCAGATTCTGCGCGGCATGAAGCCCAGCTTCGTGGAGGCCGGGAGTGTGCGCGCCGTCCCCGGAGACCGGATTCTGCGGTCGATCGAGTACACTCCGACCACGATCGTGCGCACCTTCGTCTCCAGCGATTTCAACGTTCACGAGACGCTGTTCGTGCCGCGAGAACTTGGGGGCGCCGTGATCTCTTATGAGATTGAGAGCAGGCATCCCGTCGCAGTGCAACTGAGTTTTGTTCCCGTGCTGGATCTGATGTGGCCGGTCGGAATCGGCGGCCAGGAACTCAGTTGGAAGCCTGATGAGAACGCCTACGAGATGTACGAACCTACCGGCCGGTTCCATGCCGTATTCGGCAGCCCCGACATCGTGGCGCACGACGATCTCGTAAATACCAATGCACCGCTCGAGAGCGAATCCCTGCTTCGAGTGATGCTGCACGCCGGACGCGTCGCGCGATTCGTGATAGCCGGTAGCACCACCTCCATCGAAGATGCGCGCACGACCTATGCCCGACTGCGCGAAGGCTCGACCGGCCTTCAATCCGAGGCCACCCATCAACAGCAGGAATGGGCGTCGCGCACACTGCGCATCGACACGCCCGATGAGACGGTGAATCACGCACTGGCGTGGTCACAATGGGCTCTCGAGCAGGCATGGGTTTGCAATCCGGCACTGGGATGCGGGCTGGTTGCAGGTTATGGCCCCTCGCGAGGGCTTGCACGGCGCCCGCAGTATGCGTGGTTCTTCGCTGGAGATGCGCTGACCAGCCTGCCGGCGCTCCTGCTCTCGGGTGACTTTGAGCGCACCAGGCAGGCTCTTGAATTTCTGCTGAAATATCAGGACAGACAGACAGGCATGATGTGGCACGAGATGTCGCAGAGTGCCGCTTATGTGCATTGGACAGACTACCCTTACATGTTCCCGCACGTGGATATCACGTTCCTATTCCTTGAGAAGCTTCAGACGTATGCAAAGATCACGGGCGATGTGGACTTTGTTCGCACGCATTGGGACGCAATCAGCAAGTCGTATGAATATTGCCTGTCTCTTATCGATCCGGGCGATGGTATGCCACGGGTGCCGCGCGGCAAAGAGGGCAGCGATGAGCAACGCCATCCTCAAGAGGAACTCACGCTTGCGGTGGCATGGATGCAGGCCTCGGCGGCATTTGCTGACCTGGCCCGGCTCTCCGGTCATGAACAGCTCGCGCCGGCGGCGGAGGCCGCCAGTGCGCGTGCAGCTGCAGCGATTCCCACTCATTTCTGGAACGCCCGTACCGGCTACTTTGCATCCGGGATTTTAACCGATGGAGCAGCCGAGCCGGAGATGCATCTGCCGCCACAGTCCGCTATTCCATTGCTTGATGAGGTTCGACGCGCCGCAGTTCTCGACCGCATCGCGGGTCCTGAATTTCAGACCGCCTGGGGAACAAGGGGCGTGGGTAGCGCAAGCCCGACCTACGACCCCGGCTCTTACGCGACCGGGAGCGTCTGGGCGGGTTCAACCACTACCGCGTCCTCTGAGCTATGGAGCGCCGGACGCGCCGAAGCTGCGTGGAAGGTGTGGCGGAGCCTTCTTCCATGGATCGCGCTCGACAGCATGGGGCATCTGCACGAGACCCTCTCCGGGTCAGCGTTCCAGCCGCAGGTCGAATCGGTGCCGGAGCAGACATGGTCGTCTGCGCTGTTCGTCTCATCGTTCCTCACCGGCGCTGCCGGACTCACGCTGGATGCTGGAGCGCACACCGCAACCTTCGCGCCAGCGCTTCCATCCAACTGGGATCGTCTCGATCTGGAGAACATGCGGATTGGACAAGCGAGACTCTCATTGCGGCTTCGGCGGTCTCGGTCGTCTGATGATCTCGAGCTAACTGGCAAAGGCATTGGCCCGCTTACCGTCCGATACACTCCGCAACTTGCCGACAGGCGCATGACGGAGGCTACCTTCGATGGTCAGCGGATGATGCTGCCTCGAGACGGTGAGCCGCTCGCGCTCGTGCTGAACATGGATGGCAACTCGCAGCACCTCGTAATAAGGTATGGCGTGGCAAAGCACTAAACCTTGTCTGGCTACGACAGTTGGGTTCTGGGCAACATGAGATACGGCGCAACAACTCGTGCGACCACTGGGTTCTGGGACAGAGGTGTATGTCAAATTGTCTCGTCAAAATGGTTAGGCGACAATGTCAATTGCGCTGTCATGATTATTTTTGAGACGTCAGTGCGCGCAAGGCAGAAGGACGAAGCTGAGAAGCGAAAACAAAACAACGATGGCGTGAGTTGGATCAAGTCCACATCTGGAACGAACGCTAATGACCACGGATAATTCTGCGTTTGAAGGGGCATCAAGGCCTGGATGAGAAGGGACCAAGCTCAAGGAGTTCCGCGAGTTTGCGGGGCTCGACACGATAGGGCGACTGGATTCCCTCGAAGAAACAATGGGCACTAATAAGATGGACGATAAGCCCCGGACCCGATAGCTGAGTACCATTGCGGCGATTACTAATACTCCAGTCAATGGAAGCAAACCGCTTGTCGCCTCTACCCGGGCATGGGTTTTCGTGCGGCTCTGGAGCGAACGGACAAATCTGCGGCCCCTTGTAGCGCTGCAGCCGGATACGGTAAGCGCCGACTCTCGTTTGCGTTCGTGTTGACGCGATTGCTGATTCGAGAAGTTGACCCAAACTGTCGCCCAGGGAACCTGCGGTCACGCTCAGTTCTTCGAGGGTACGAGCGTCAAGCTCAAGAACTTGGCGAAGCCTTTCCTCCGGACCTAGGAAACCAGCTTGAGAGAAGTTGCCAGGACGCATCCGAGCTTCGACCTCGTCCAGGGTGACTCTCTTTGTTTCGTCTTCCGACGTCAATGCAGGCTCCTCGTTGCATTATCGCGCCGATCGCCGTGGTTTCTGCGCAGACTTCCTCCTCAATGGAGGGGTGATGCGGCCTAATGGATTGGCGAGCGCTGGCGCTACGTAGATAGTTTTCTTTCGACTGCCGCCATCGGAGGTACCTAGCAGCCCGAAAATTATGTAGGCCGGTTGCAGATACCGTTGATCGGTGTGACGATCGTCTTCGAAATAGCCGTATCGCACCGCCTGCACCTCGATGATGCCGTGCTTCGTTTTGAAGTGGGCGGCCATCTCTTCGATGGCGCTCTGTGGGGATCGGTGGGCCTGATTGCGTCGATGGATCCCGCCGATCTCGCGCCAGATCATCTCGAGACCGGTAAGCTCACCCTCGTGATTCAGGTAGACGACGATCTTTCCGCCTGGCCCGTCAACCGGAATCTTATCGATGATGCGCTGCATGGCAATTGCAACATCGATTGTTCGTTCAGAGGCTTGTTCGCCGTTCTTCGTCGCTACTCCGACGCGGAGTCGCGAGGCTTTAAGAAACTTCATCTCGGCGGCTTGCGCAAGCTTGTATTTCTTGATCAGGTTGGTCGCGAGCCGTCTTGCCGCAGCATCTTCGATCCGCAGATCTGACTTGCGATCATCGATTTGCCATCGCGATCGGTCGATAAACCGGATGCCTCCAGAGGCACGGTTGATGGTCAACTCCAAATGCCGTTCGGCATAAGTAATCTTGTCCGCATCGCTGCAGAACCTGCCCGATTTAGCATCCGCCCGCATGCCAAACTGTCGTGCCAGAGCGCTAACGCTTCTGTCGCTTACACGAGGCCGGCTTAAGCGGTAGATATTAGCCGGCTTCTTCGGCGTTGGAATGAGCTTTGCCAATACCTTGATTTCTGCCATGATGACCTCCCGAGTTTGCCTAGGTCCGATACTTCCAGGCGAGCCAGTTTGTAGCGGTGACATCCCAATCGCGCCAGTTCAGGTTTTCATTCTCTCGCCGGTTGATCGCGTCATCCTGGCTTACACCGGCGGCGATGGCAATCGATTTGTCCCCAGTCCAGAACGAGTAGGCATCCGAAACCCAGGAGCCCGCGATCGTGTTTCCGTCGCATATGTCGTCGGCAAAGTCTGCGCCGAGATTTCTGGTCCACCAGGCGTCAGCTGCGGTACCGATGTACCCGCAGACAATGTGAATGCCCTGCATGGGCCCGCCCCACACTGCCACGATGTGATCGGCATTGGTATTGAGCACAGCATCGCAGCCGAGCGCGGCGAGCCATTTCAGATTCTTCTTGCCGAGCCGCATTTTGGTGGAAGGAACCGAGCAGTTTGTGTGCGCTTTAGAGAAATAGAAACTGATGATGTTATTGGAGTTTCCGCCATGGTCATTGACCATGCAGATGTGAACGTCGTCGCTCCAGTTAAGTGAGTCACCGCCAAAGTCGGGATGACGAAAGTCAGTCTCCCAAGCGTTGTCATCGCCCCAATCAAAGACCTGGGTATGGCCGTGGCTGCCCATGTGATCATAGAAGCCATTCACCTGATCATCGCAGTAGCTCAGATCATTTTGCTGGCAAGCGTCTTTATGAAAATCATTGACCCATTCGGCCCCCACGCGGACCTTCACGTTGATGCTCATCGCACGCCCTCCCTTCAGTAGGATTCTTTCGCAAATACGCCAGTGTAGTTTTCGCGTCGCGCACCGGCTCGCACGACTGCGCGTCCCTTACTCACTGCACTATGGTGTTTGGAAAGAGGGCAGCGTTTCATGCAAAGCCTCGATTTTTCTGTTGCCAAAGGTAGCTGAATCGGGAAAGGCGCTTATTGAACGCATCCCGAACGAATCGTCGGCAATGAGGAACATTCGAATCAAAGTGTCCCAGTCTTCAGAGTGTCGGCGTGAACGGTTATGTGCTTCTGTTAACTCTGGTGGTGTCGCTCGTTTCCAGTGTTGTCTCCACGATCGGCCACCTACGATTCCAGAGTGCGAGGGTTGCTGATCAGGCTGCCTCCAGCATCTTTGCAATCGCAGAGGCGTTGAGGTCCGGACCAACACCTGGAACCATCAATCTCAATTAGAATTACGGACACGCAGTGCTTCACTAGAATCAGTTCCTCCGCAGTCCAGAGGTTTCGCTGATGCTCGACGCGAGAGAGTATGTCCAATGAAAGTGCCCAACGCTCGCCAACATGCCATGCTCCAAATCTGCCTCATGGCTTTGCTCGGCGGATGTCGAAATGGTGAAAGCAGAACAGTCAATGTGGGCACGACAGCCGCTAGAGACGCAACGGGCGTGCACTCGTACAGCACCACATTTCCACGAGCGGAAAATCCGATCAGCGAGCACGGAAACTGGGTTGGAGGAAGTACCGCAGGGGGCAGTCTCCCGAAAGGAGCCAGTCTCCTGAAGACGGGACGTCTCTGGGGGAACGTGCAAACCGGCTCCGGGTTTGCTTATGGCGTCGATGAGCCCACTGAGTATGGTGATCCGACTGCCGTTCTTACTGGCACGTGGGGGCCTGCACAGACGGTCGTGGCTACAGTCAAGATCAATAAGACACCGACGAGCCATTGCTGCCATGAGGTGGAACTGCGGCTCAGGACGACGGTTTCCTCCTCCGGTATCACGGGATATGAAGCCTATTGCAGCGTGATGCCCGACAATCGGTATTGTCACATCGCCCGCTGGAATGGTCCCAATGGCAGCTGGTGGAACTTCGAGCAGGGGAGCAATGCAACCTACCTCGCAGATGGCGATGTCATCAAGGCCACAGCAATCGGCACGAATCCAACTGTGATTGTCCTCTATAAGAACGGCACTCAGATTCTTCAGGCTATCGATACTGGAGCAGCTGGAGGAGGATTCGAAGCGTTTGGGCCATGGATATCGGGGAATCCAGGCATCGGTTTCTTCGACAATTCCGACACCAACTGGAAGGATTTTGGCTTCTCCTCGTTCAGCGCGACAGATGACAGCCGCGGCGAGGCCGTCGATGCAACTCGACGCGGCTCTCAATGATTCTGGTGGGTTTGTCAATCAGTGATCTTGCAATCGGACGCAACGACTGTGATGGAATCCGGGATTCGTTGCCAGTTGAACAAAGGAAGCAGTCCCGCTACTTCCTACGTGTCGACGACTGTGTCGGATCAAATACATCGATGGATTGCAAGGCATTGTGATGGTCATCGAAGAGGGCGCGCTTGGCGATGTCACCGGCTGCCATCGGCTCCCACCAGATGAGGCCTATGCATCTGCTGCTCGGCGTTTCAAAGGCGACCTTTGCCAGCGCTTGGAGAAAATCACGTTGGCCCTCTGCTGTTTCAGGAAACGGCTTTCTCTTTGAGGCGAATATTTCGCCGGTGCGCCAGTCGTATGCAGTCTCTACCACCACAATGTCCTTCTTATAAGTCTTCGACATGAATTGAAGGTTGCGCCGCAACTCCTCCAGGCTTCCCTGCCACCATGGGTAGTACGACTGACCGATAACGTCGAACTCAACTCCACGGCTCTTCAGATTGTCGAAGAACCATTGCGTTGTCTCCTGGTTGCCGCCCTCATCGATCTGGATCATGATCTTCGGGCGCGGCGCGTCTCCGCGGCCTGCATCCACTCCCTGAATACCGGCTGCGACGAGATTCGCGAAGCGGTCCCAATGGTCCGGCAAGCGGCAATCCGGCCACAGAAAGCCGTTAGTGATCTCGTTTCCCACTTGCACCATTTCCGGCATAACGCCAGCGGCGCGGAAAGCCCGGATGAAACCTTCGGCAGTTCCATTTCCGCGCAGCCACGACGGCGCTGAGGGGAATCTCCAGCGTCCCCGCCTTGCCAGCATCCCTATCCGCCGGGAGCAATATCGCCCAAATGCGTGGAGAGGTTTCTAAGTGCAGCCTTGTTGCCCGAGTCATATGCAGGAATCAAGTCTGGGCCGACAAACGAAACCATCTGGATTGTAACTGTCAGATTCGTGCCCCCTTCTGTGGGTTCAAAGTCAAGGGTCGTGAGTGCAACAGCCAGTCGTTGACCCTCTTGTTCGAGTGTTTCACTTGAAACGACACGTGCATTAGAAACAATGTCAAGGTAGCGAGTTTCGCCGCGAAATCTTGGATCGGCTTTAGGACCGCAACGGAAGACATCTGTACCACCGACGCGGAAATCAGCTTCATCGTAGAGGAGGACGTCATTGGAAGGAGCGCTCCAACGGGCACGCGCCACTGGGTCGGCGAACTCAGCGAAAACCCGTTGCACTGATGCGGAGTACGACTGTTGAAGCGTAATCGTTGCGTGATGCAGGTTCGATTTCATCTGTTCACGACCTCGGCAAGACTCTTCGATGTTGCAACTGTTTATTACTTCGGATTGGACGTTTGGCCTCGCAGTTTGTTGGCAGGTTCTGTCAGCGATGGACAAGGGGCGCCAATGCGTATGCCAGTGACTTTCCGCTCGCTAAAGCGGCTTGACGGAGCGAGGTTTTTTGCGCTGAAAATTCCGCTGCCGATTGAAACGCTCTTGCGGCGCGATGGCGCTGGAGCTTAGGTCGCTACGCGGCTCAGAAGTGCCCGCGAACAGAATCGTCAAGCGATCAATCACGACATTGAGAATCGAGCCAACTCAAAGAAGAAGAGGTCGCGCACCACATGTGCAAGTTCACGCTCGATCACGTCCTTCCTTATGTCGAGTTCCTGGGCCAATATCGTCCGCGCAGTCGCTGGGAACCCGCGCCCGCACATTCCCTCTTTCGGTATTTCCATGCGTCGCAGTGCGGAGAGGACGGCATTCTGGCTCATGGGGCGACCCTTCTGGTCACGAGCACCTGGAAAGACAAAATCCCCGCTTCAAGTATCAGCTCAAGCAGGTCTTCAAGAATCTAATTCGTCCGCCGTGACCAACGGGACCATCAGTTCTCCAGGCCGGACAGATAGTAGAGGAGCGAGCCGCAGTGCCGCATTGGGACCGGGTAGCTGCCTTTGTATCCGCCGATCGTCTGAGGCTTTGAGGGATTGTGGTGGCCAGGGACGGGATTGAACCGCCGACGCCGGCCTTTTCAGGGCCGCCTTCCAATCGTGCTAAGCGGTTCAGAATCAACTAATCCTTTGAAACCAAACGCGTTAGTAAAACGCGCTTGTAGTGTCTAGTGGTACTGAATGGTACGTTTTCGCGTCCAAAATGTGTCCGTATTGTGTCCGGACTGAGATCTTCCTCTGCCTAGCTTCGAGAGCTTTGACGTGAGGTATCACTACTGGTCGTCGATTTAAGCGAAGTCCGGTTTTGAGGAGGCGGTTGGAGTCGAACCCGCTCAGCCCGCTGATTCCAAATAAGTTATTGATTTAGCATCAGGGCACGAATGACGGCAAGTGCACGAATCCCCCCCTCTTTCACGCGTAATACACGCGCGCACGCCGGGCATTTGAGAGGACTGGACAAAAATGCTATTCAATCGCGTTTGAACTTAAAGATAGGTAACAGCGCGCCCGGTAACTAAATAGAACTTGCTTTAAGAAATCGATTCATTGATCCTAAAAGAAATCGGGCGGCCGGACGCATACCAACGCTAAAATCTGGACCAGCCCGGAATCACCTTGCGCGAGATTCCGCGCTTGGGAATGAAGATGATGTCTCTCTTATAGATTCCGACGCTTTGCGGATAAGCGAAAAGATGTTTATACGCGAGCCCCATTTTTCTGTAGTAGACCTGTCTAAACTCTGGCGCATTCACCCCAAAACTATCCGTAATATCTTTGCGGACGAGCCGGATGTCATCCGAATAAGCCGGCGCACCTCACCTCACAATCGGCCATCCCGTCCTGGGCGCGGAAGACCGCGCAACTGGGTCATGCTTCGCATACCTGAGTCGGTAGCCAAGCGGGTCTATGAGCGTCTCCTGCGAGGTGGCCAATGAACTACCGCGACCTCCCTGCTTTCACCTTTACGTTCGAGGCTACGCTGAAGACCCGTGAGCTCGTGCGGGTCATTCTGCAGATCACCACGGCCGGGAGGGGCGCCTATTTCATGGCGTCCCTCTTCGTTCCCTTCTCGTCGCTCGACGGCGTGCTCGCCCAGGTCAAGGAGCGGCTTCAGGCCGAGGCACAGGCGGCCACGAACCTATGGGCGATCTCCTACGCCTCGATCGAGGAAGCCCATACCGGGTACGAATCGCTAACGCGGGCGCTCACCGTAATCGAATCGCCCAGCTTCACCGTGAGCCACGCCATCGTGCAGGAGATCCTTCCGCTGACGCCACCGAAGGAAGTAGAGGCGCCCGAGAAGTCGCTCGCCGAGGTGACGAAGGAAAAGCTTACCGAACGGTACATCACAGCGAAGACGATCCGCCAATTCGAAAACGATCTCCCATTTGAGGAAATATCGACCGACCCTTCAGATCACCAATTTTTCCGAAGGGTCCTAAATGTGGTTAAAAGGCGTGCTCTTTCAACAGGAAAAACTGGCCTATGAAATCGTATCGCCTACCTATCACCGGTGCGCCGAAAGAATACGGCGCGACAAGTTGGCGCGATATTCCGCGCGCCTTTATTACCAATGGCTTATCGCCATTACTGAATCGCGACCCCGCCCTCGCTTCCGGCTCGGGTACCCTTTTGTTTTGCTTTTATTTTGTATTTTCGGGAGGCTGGCAGGACGAGTGCCGCACTACCCATTTTGTCTTTCCCCACCCTGCGTCGCCGTGCTTGCGAGGCACCTCTTCGGCGATGCCTTGCCCTTCCGGGACGAGCTCACCGCAGACGCAGCAGTACTCTTCGTATTTGTTCTTCATTATTATGCTTTTGGAGTTTGATTCGGGAGGGTGCGAGTAAACCTGTGCGGTAATGCTCGCGACCCTACTCCGCCTTAGGTTCCAAGGTGGAGGGTGGTCGCCCTCCCGAATGCACGGGTTAAACAAAAACGACGAACAGGATATAGGCGAGTGCGATCCAGGCGAGCGCGAAAGCGATGTTCTCAGCCCATTACCACCGATGCCCTTTGCGACTTTGAGCGCGCTCATGGTCTTGCCCGATCCCGACGGCCCGGCGAGCCCAAGGCGGAGCTTTGACTTTACCCGCTCCGCTATGCCTCATCGACACGGAGCGCGGTTCGGGCGACCTCTACGCGGATCTCTATGATTACTCAGTGATCACACTGGAACCTCCGTTCAAGCCAGACATCCTCATCGAGGCGATCCACGCCGCAGAGAAAGCCGGATTCAATGTGATCATCATCGATTCCCTGTCACACTTCTGGAGCGATGAGGGCGGCATCCTCGACCAGGCGGACAAGATGCAGAACAGCGGCAAGAACCGCTTTACGCTGTGGGCCGATCTCACGCCTCAGCACCGCCGGCTCGTGAACGCGCTCCTGAACAGCCCGCGCCACATCATCGGCACGATGCGTTCCAAGCAGGAATATGCGATGGAGACGGACGATAAGGGGAAGGCGAGCGTGAAAAAGCTCGGACTGGCGCCCGTGCAGCGCGAGGGTATGGAGTATGAGTTCACGGTATTCTTCGACATCTCGCAAGACCACTATGCGAAGGCGACGAAAGACCGCACGAACATGTTCAAGGATGAGGTCTTCATCATGGACGAGCAGATCGGCGCGCGGATTGCCAAATGGCTCGAGGAAGGCCGTCCGGACGTGAGCGCGTTGAAGCGCGAGATCATCGGCCAGTTCGAGCGATTGGAGCTTCCGGTACCGGCCGAAAAAAGCGTCATGCGCGATTTCTTGGCGCAGGCGATTAAGAAGCTCACCGGCATCGATCTCGCGGATGAGAATCTGACGGACATCGTTGCCGCGCTCGTCGCCATCGAGGATAAGAAGGCAGCTTATCAGACGATCTTCGAGGGCCAAGCGCCGACACCTGATGAGGAGATCGAACGCCAGCGGTTGCAGCTCTCCCACGTGGCGTCCGCGGCTGAGTTGATCGAGGTATGGACGGCGTTGCCGGTCAAGGCGAAGGCGCAGCTCGCCCTGATCTACGAGGATCTCAAGAAGAAGTTTCCGGTCGCCGCATAAATCTCAATAACCACAATCATGGAATTGGACATTGAGAAATTCAGCCCGACCAGAGCAGAACTTGCTGGCCTTGTCGAGAAGTCGAAGACGATCGATCTTTCGGACCCGTTCGATGATATGCAGCTCGCCAAGGTTAAGGTCGAACGCGCTGGACTGCGATCAACCCGCACCGCGATCACAAGGCGCGGCAAGGAACTCCGGGATGATGCGCTCGCATTCCAGCGTGCAGTCATCGCAACTGAACGCGATCTTATTGCCATCATTGAGCCGGAAGAAGATCGCCTCGCCGCTCTCATCGATGGAGCGGTAGCGACGCGCGAGCGCGAAGCGCGCCGCGATATGCTCCCGAAACGGTGGGAGCGGATCAAGGCCATCACCGGCGATGTTGATGAGTTCATGACATTCGTACATGGGAAGGTGCTTTCCGATCCGAACCCTATCACTGAGGAATATCTCCTCGATATGGATGGGCCAACATTCGAAGGACTTCTGAATTTCCTGCTTACTACGAAGAATGCCGCCGATGCGTTTGTGATAAGGGAGCGCGAGGCTGTAGTCCGTGAAAAAGAGGAACAGCAACGTAAGGAAGAAGAGATCCGCGCGCACGAGGAGCAGGCTCGCAAGGAAGAGCGCGAGCGGATGGAGAGCGAACAGAAAGAAGCGGAGGCACGGGCGGTGCGAGAAAAGGAAGAGAAAGAACTCAGGGCCGAAGAGGACCGCTTGCGCCAGGAGCACGAGGCTGCCTTCCAAGCATTCCTCCGGGACCATGGCTGCAATCCCGACACGGCACAGGACTTCAAGATCGATCATCACGCTAACGAGGTCGTTCTCTGGAAAAAGGTCGCTGTATTTAATAAAGCAGAACAATAATCATGAATCTCAATAAAGTATTCGTGCTTGGTCATGTGACGCAGAACCTCACGCTCCGCAGCACGCCGAGTGGCCAGCCGGTGGCTACGATGGGCGTCGCCACGAATCGCGCCTACACCGACAAGTCCGGCGCGAAGCAGGAGGTCACCGAGTTCCATAACGTCGTGATCTGGGGAAAGCTCGCCGAGACATCGAGCGCGTATCTCACGAAGGGATCGCTCGTGCTGGTCGAAGGTCGACTTTCCACGCGGACATACGATGACAAAGACGGGGTATCCCGCCGGATCACGGAGATCGTGGCGGAGAACATCCAGTTCGGACCGAAGCCGAATGCGGCGAAAGAGGCGGCAGCGCCGAAGCAGGCATCTGCAGCGACAGCGGAGCCAACGGTCGTACCGCTCGACGGAGACGAGGAGGACAGCGGACGTGCGATGAAACCGATGTTCCCGGACGAGGACGTACCGGCCTCGGATCATCCGTTCTAAAACGAAAAGGGATGCCGCGTGAATTTGGGGAAATAGCGCGGAGGGTTGCATGGTTAATTCGATCCTATGGAAATCCCGCCCCCAGAAAAAAAAGCGGCAACGCAGTCTGCGCCGCCGCCCAACAAGGCTAAGGGTTAATACATATCTACCGGGTTCCGCTCTTCTTTTGCTCCTCTTGTTCCTTGTTCTGAACGTCTTTCTTCGGTGGCTGCTGGCCCTGTTGGCCATGCTGCTGAGTGGAAGAGCCTTGGTTCGGGTTGTTCTGTCCGGGGTTTGGGGTTGCTTGGCTAGGGTTGTTTTTCTCGGTACTTTTTACTCTGGTCGGTCATCGAGTTTTCCTCTTAGCGCAGTTGGATGCGGGCTTTCCCCGCGCGGTAGACAAACGGGCATCATAAAAGCAACATCTTCGTTAAGCGAACTAACTAAACGACATCCTAATGGGAAGCGCTGATACATCACTCTGGGCCTACGCCCTCGCCACGCAGAACCTGGGGGCCAGGCAGAAGCAGATCCTCGACGCGCTTCGTGTCTTCCCAGACGCGACCAATGCGGAGCTTGAGAAACATACCGGATGGAAGATAAACACGATCACGCCGCGTATTGGCGAGCTTCGCAAATTAGGACTCGTCCTTGATGCAGGGGCGCGAGTATGCAAAGCGACCGGCCACCGCGCCCACGCCTGGCGCGCGAAGCATCCGGTGCTGCCACCGGCATTTGAAATGGTAGCGGAACAACAGAACGAACCAAGTCCGCAACAACTACTCTGATGCGAGGAGAACAGCCGATCGTCATCACGCGGTGCGCGACGAAGGAAGAACTACTTCGCTTGATCTTATGAATGGCCCAGAGCCTTGCGAATTTCGGCATACAACTCATTGAACGCCTTGATTTCAGAACTCGCGTAGGGCGGTTGAAACTTATTTGTCGATATGAACCCCTGCAGAAAACGCTCTAGATGCCTTGCGCTATCCTCGTTTATTCGAATATCAATTGCCTTTTCCATGAATCCTCTCCATCCGAAGCATTTCTATCCCATTCCACGCATTGGACGTGGAGCTACGCGAAGGTCAGCTAGTTCACCACAACGCGGCTTAAATATATCCAGTACCTAGGAATCTGAGCGAGCCCGATGTTCTCTTCCTTTTCAACCGCATCGACTCTCCATGTCATTCCACGTCTGGAAAGAATGTCGCCCTGCGCAAACGTGAGGAGGCTGTGCGCGTCGAAGTCCATCTCATCCGACTGATCGCCCCCAAATTTATACACGATATGCTTCATACTGCTCCCGTTGATTTACTTCTACTAGGATTATAGGCTTTAACTATCTCCCGCTCATTCTTCGCGGCTTCCCTCGATTGATGTTTAATGCACAATTCGTACGATTAAATCATATCCCTGATGAACCAGCCCGCGCCCCGCTCAACTGAATGCAAGCAGAGACATCATGAGCTCTGCGACGGGGTTGTCTATCCGAAAGAGTGGAACGAACACCAAGGCGAATGCACATGTTTTTGCCATCGCCCCGCCTTGCCTGAATTCAGATCAGGCGACATAATGAGCCGAAAGGAGGCATGAAGAAGTTACAAGAGAAAGAATCTGAAGTACAGCGGGCGATTCTGGACTACCTAGAACTCAAGGGGATCTTTCATTATCGAAATAACAGCGGTGCTTTCAAGCGGGAAGATGGGCACTTGTATCGGTTCGGCGCGCTCGGAAGTCCTGACATCGTATGCGTGATCAAGGGACAGTATGTGGGGATCGAGGTGAAAGGGACCGATGGGAAGCAGAGCGATCACCAAAAGAAATTTCAGAGGCAGCTTGAGGCGATGGGAGGGAAGTATATTTTAGCTTACTCGATAAATGCAGTCATCGACGCTCTTGCCCTGAGCCACGTCGTTAAGTAGATCTACCACGTTTATTGCTACGAGTGATGTGCCCTGATTTTAGCTGCGTAAGATCGAGGAGGATGTACTCGCCACTTATCTTCTCAAGGAGACTCTCCTCATGGAATTCGCACCACGCAACCAGATCGCCAGGAATCGTGATGTGATCGCCGCCGTGACCAGCCTTAATCCTCAGCTCACATCCGCCCACCGCTTCTTTGCCGCATTCCCTTACGTCGCACAGAATTTTCCTGCCGTCTTTGATCAACATGGCAATATATTGTACGCCGATTGATCGTGTGCGCCGTCGGCTATCCCTTTATGCGGGTTCCTTGTGACTAGATACCACGTCATACAGGGGTGAACATCCGTTCATCTGAGTTTCGTCCCGACATGCCTCACAGGCTGAACGATGCTCCACAGCTTTCCAGTACGCCGCCACAATGGCCGGCTCGGCATGATTCTTGTAGAGCAGCATCATCCACTCCGTCACGAGCACTTTGTAGGCGATGCAGGTCATTGCGGATGATGATACACCTAAATGGCTCAGAGCTGCGGCGCGGATGGGTGCGATGGTGTACGAGCAGTTGTACTTTGAACTCAGACCAGATCATCGATTCGAACTTTAAGTGGAAGAAGTCGGCGTTATATTGAGTTTCGTCGCCAGTTCGAGCTTCAGGGCCTTGATACTTTCCTCAAGATCCTGTCTGACGTATGGAGATCGAGGTCTGCGATATTCGTCTATCTTGTTGAAGACCTTTTTTTCGAAAAGGAGACCCATGAGAAATCCGGCGATTGCACAGCAGTATATAAATATCACTTCGCCGGTGCTAACCTTGCCTTGTATGTGTGGTTTTATCCCAATAACTATGAGGGGGATCGCAACGAACACCATTTGGAAAATAAACACGCATAATAAACCAATGACCGAAATACCCCGAAGAATATATGCTTCGGTTTCGCTGACGAGAGGGAGAGATTCGAACTCTTTCAACGCGCGTTCTTGATGGGCAATTCTCTTACTAAGCGATGCAATTGATCGCGCCGCCCACCAATCCTTCAGCCTTGACGTGGCGAGCGCTTGAAACCAATCCCAAGGCTTTTGAAGAAGAAAGAGCACAACCGCGAGGACAATAGCCCACTTTCCAAGATCGTGACCAGGCCACCACGAAGCCATATGCCCCCTGTCCTATTGACGGAAATTATGGATATTGTACCGCTCAGCTCCACGATCGCTTTTCCCGCGCATTTGACTACGCCTCAATCGCAATCGCTGTTATTTCTTCCTGTATTTTCAGGAGGGCGTCCCGGAGGCCGTCATGTGCTCTTTTTCGGTCTTTGTAATACTCAGCCTTGAAGACATTTTGCGCATCGTCAAGCCTTTGTGCCACTTTCAATCGCTTGATTCGTTTATCTATGAGGATGCGCGTAGCCAATGCCTGTTGCAATTCAAACGATGTTTGCGTGAATGTGTTATTTAATCTGTTTCGCGTGCCTTCGTCTTCGAGCGAATCAGGCTGGTCCGGATGGTGGGCCGCATACAACGCGAATCGAAAGGTGGTAATCGCGATTATCACCTCGCGGCATTCCTGTTTGATGTTGTCGCGCCTCCATTGCTTTCGTTGCGCCCACGATTGAAGAACGGTTCCAACCGCGAGCCCGACCAGTGGGCCAACATAAGACCACCATTCTGATACCGTCACAGTCATGACGATCCTTCCTGGCACATATTGACAGTGATGCAGATGATTGTACGATGAAGAGTATATCCCCATGACATCCAAGCCTCTTCAAGGAATCGCTAGGACTGTGGCGCGGATAGGGCTCGGGTGTATGAGCGGTTCTGTGGGAATTAGGGCGGCCTCACAAACCGTAGATGGACGACTTATTTTCTTATCTTCATAAAAACGGGTTGACCCTTAGCGAGATCGGCGGTGTATTTCGGATCTCCCGCCAGCGTGTTCATCAGATCATCAATGGCCTTGCCTATATTGGCAATGGCCGTAACGCAATTCGTGAGTGGGCTCGCATCCATGATAACCACACCTGCCAGCGTTGCCATGTGCGTTGGAAGTCAGGAATGCGCCGGTTCGACGTTCGTCACCTCGATTCCAACCAAGATGGTCGCAGCCATGAAAAGGGCGTCGTCCAGCGTGACGTAGCGAACATGGATCGCATGATTACGCTTTGCCATCCATGCCATATGTCTCTTGAGGCAGTGAGGGAAAAGGTGGCCCGTGGGTTACACGATATGCACAGCGGAGCGAATTGACGAAAATTGTAGATATTCTATGCTTTAAGGTATCAATCGAGAGCATGAAAAAAGCACGCTTCGAAAGTATCGAGCGCATCTGTAAGGCGATCATCATCGCCGGTGCGACGACCTATTTCATCCGCGCCCTCTTCTGGCATATCTTCTAAACCCAATTTCAAACACAATGCTCAAATTTATTACTAAGCGTTGGGCGAAGATACGGTACGTCTTCAACCAGCATGTTGAGGCCGCTACGAATGACCTCAACGCGTCGCTCGCCTTGAGGACCGGCGACGAGAAGCGGACGCGCGCGGTGTCGCTCAAGACGGAAGCCGACGAGATGGACGCGCGGATTAAGGAGGTAGGCGCACTTGAGGAGAGGGGATACTGGCTTTGCGAGAACGGACATGAAAATACCGAAGCGCCCGCTGTTCCCCAAGACGAGGGACACCAGATCACCTGTGTATGCGGCAAGCTGATGAAGCTCATCAAGCGCGATCTCATGGCCGGCCAGGAGAAGTACGAATCCGACAAGGAGCGCGGCGAAGCGCAGAAGATCGCCGATCAGAAGCGCGAGCAGGCGAAAGCTGAAGAAGACGGCGCCGGCGAGAGCGAGCGCACCGCAAAATATTTCCGCAATCTTGCCCAGGGAAACCGCAATGTAGCCGATAAGATTCGGGCATTGTAAAAGGTCGAAAAGCAATTCCAATAAAAGACCATGGATTACACAGCACACCCAGACGGCGGCATCGCCGAGAACAGCCAGGAAGGCGCCACCGTGCCCGCGACTGAAGCACAGGCCGAAGCGCCGGCGGAAGAGACGAAGCCGGAGACGGCCGCGGAAGCCGCGCCGGAAGTGGAAGTGGAAGCGGATGAGGCATCGCCTGCACCGGAGGAATCCGAAGACGGCGAGACATCGGACGCGGAATAGTACTGGGCCGGGCGTCTGCACAAGATTCCCGGCCTTTTCATTTCAAATGATCGAACGCTACACCATAAAATTCGGCCCGGCGGTGAGCCAGAAGGAGCTTGAGAAAGCGCTAAATGATCCGACGATCCACGGCGAGGTTGAGGCGTCCAAGCAGATGCACAAGATGAAGGCGCGGATTGAGATCATTGGTGATTTTGAGGATTTGCAGAAAATTAAAGAGGTATTGAAAGAGCTATCGTTACGTCGAGAGTGAAGTGGTACACTCGCGGGCATGGCTACTTCAACCTGCATCAAGTGCGGTGCTCATAGTTTTGAGATAAAAGTAAAAGAGCCGACGGGTTCAGCCGTCAAGCTTGTTTTTGTACAATGTTCGGCTTGTGGAGGAGTGGTAGGAGTCACAGAATTCTTCAGTAATGGTGCCTTGATTCATAAGCTCGCTAAGAAGCTCGGAGTGACGCTCTAGCATTTCTCCCATTTCGCGCTAGCATTAGATAAACCCTCCTTATCGTTCCATGCCCAAAATAGTCGCCGCGAAGAAGCAGTACCTCGTCGCCCGCGTGCGCTCAATCATCGCCCAGGATCACCAGATCGGCCTCGACGACCTCGCTGATCGGCTTGATCGCGAGTACGGCATCAAGATCGAGCGTCATTATCTCTCCGGCATCGTGAGGAAGATCTACAGCGAGCGGGCATTGCGCGCCGATCGTCAGACGCTCAACCAGGCGCTCGCCGCGTTCGAGGACACAATGGCGCAGGTCGTCCGCGTCGCGTGGGAGATTGCCAACGATCCATTTGCCAAGAAGCAGGACCGCGTCCTCGCCCTCAGAGAGGTACGCGAGGCGAACAGCGCCGTCTTCGAGAAACTCTTTGACGCCGGCGTATTCGAGCGCAAACTCGGCACGATTAATGAGGTTATCCGCAACACGCCGCTCCCGCCGGAGCGCAAGGAAGCGATCGCTGTCGTGTTCGACAATTGGAGACTCCCAACGATTGCAGGATCGGTGGTCGAAATGAAAGCAATCGCACCACCCAAGGAGGATGCCACCCCAGCCAGAGAATAGCCTTAGCTTCGCCTTTGAATCGTTCGAGCGCCGCAAAGAGAGCAGGAAACACCTGCTCGGCTTTTCGCTGATCTACCTCACCGGCTATTTCACCGATCCGCCGGCGACGTTCCACCCGCAGCTCGTGCACGCGCTCGAGGACGAGAACGAGCGCCGCGTTCTCATTCTCGGCTTTCGCGGCTCCGGCAAATCCACGTTCGGTTCCCTCGCCCTCCCGCTCTGGGCCGCGCTCGAGTACCCCGAGAAATATCCCTTCATCATTCTTGTTGCCGATTCGTCCCGCCAGGCGACGCTCAACATCTCCGCGATCAAGCACGAGCTCGAGACGAACACCCTCATCAAGCAGGACTACGGCGAGATCAAGGGGAACGTGATCGAAGATTTCTCGCTCCAGGGCGAAGGCGAGGAGTGGCAGAAGCAGAACATCGTGCTCTCGAACGGCGTGCGCATCCTTGCGCGTTCACGCGGGCAGAAGGTGCGCGGTCTGCGCCACCTGCAGCACCGGCCCAAGCTCGTCGTCGTGGACGACCCGGAGGACGGCGAATGGGTCAGGACCAAGGAGAACCGCGACAAGACCGACCGCTGGCTGCACAACGAGATCATGGGCGGCCTCGACGCGCGGAA
The DNA here is from genome assembly GCA_036495975.1 of Occallatibacter sp. Taxonomy (GTDB): domain Bacteria; phylum Acidobacteriota; class Terriglobia; order Terriglobales; family Acidobacteriaceae; genus Telmatobacter. The sequence continues at coordinate 110,313 of DASXLY010000233.1, forward strand.
AGGACGCCTTGTTGTCATCGGCAATTTATTGCACATGGACGCGCTGCTTTCCCGGTTGCGCGCGCCTGGCACCGGGTTCAGCGTCCTCGAGTTCCCTCTCATCGACAGCGTCGGCCGCTGCACCTGGCCCGCGATGTACCCGACCGAGCAATCGCTCAAAGACAAAGAGCGCGACATGGGGCCGGTCGCGTGGCAACGGGAAATGCTCCTCAAGATCGTCGCGGAAGAAGAAGCGATCATCACCCCGGAGGACATCCATTACTATGACGCGCGGCCGTCAGGCATTGCCGCGATCAAGGGCCACGGCATCGACCTTGCCATCTCGCAGAAGGAAAGCGCTGACTACACGGCAAACGTGACGGGTGAGGTGTACTACGTCGACGAGAAGCCGCCATACGCGTCAGGCGACACGCCGAAGATCTTCATCCGGCCGAACCCGTTCAACGAGCACGTGACCTTCCACGAGTTCCTGAAGTACGTGCGCGGGATTCCCGGCGAGCTCGGCGGCGCGAACCTGTTCTTCGTGGAAGACGTGGCGTATCAGAAAGCGGCGATCCAGGAGATGGAGCGCGCGCTACTGCCCGTCGTGCCGATGCGGCCGACGACCGACAAGCGGAGCCGGCTGCAGACCGTGGCGCCGCTCATCAAGAACGGCACCGTGCTCTTCCCGCGGACAGGCTGCGAGGAACTGCTCGGACAGATATTTAATCTCGGCGTGGAGAGCCATGACGATTTGTGCGATGGATTAACTACGCTGCTGCAGGGCTTTATGAATCAGGGGTTGGAGCTTCCGAAGATCCAGTGGATTGAGACATAGGGGAATCAGCTCAATTCTCTTTAGTAGGGAATGTGTATATATATTCTCGTTGCGGTGGCTCGTTGTACTGTTGAAATGGCCCTTCGCAACGAACTGTTTGACCGTTCTTGAAGGTCAACTCGAAGTCGGTCAATTTCAGGAAGTTATTGTCATCTCCGATCAATCGAAAAATGACCGTTGATCCTGCAAAATCTGTGATGCTCAAAAACGAGCCCGTTCCCCCGATCTTGCTCGGTTTTTGATTGGCTATGCCGAATTCGACTCCGTTGTATTTGTCTACACCGATTCCAAGTCTCGTTGGCTTGTCAGTTAGTGAAGAATCTGATTCAAGGTGCCAGTCTCCTTCGTAGGGAAATCCATAGGGAGGATCATGATATTTCGACGTAACGTAGAAATCCATCTGCAACATAAACTTCACCGGATGGTTCCCGGGCCAATGAGCGAATATCTTATTCGCGCTCTCAGTCTTTTCGTTCCCAATGTTTTTCCAGTAGGCGTCACTTCGTTCTTTGCAAAACATTCCTACCTTTTCATTCTCGGGGCACATCACATCGAAATTCGCGGAGATCGTTGGTTCGCTTAATGGAAAGAGCACTCTCCCAATTTCACGTAGCGTCAGGTCGGATTTCTTCGCCATTTCAAGAGCTTTTGCGGAGCCATCCGAAGACTCTTTGAGCTGTGCCGCAACGCCGAGAACAGTGGACAGGATTATGCCGGTCAGGGATATTTTGCCCCATAACGTGACCTTCTGGGTCACTTTATCCTTATAATCCTTGAGCAATCCAAGGATTCCAAACGCCCCAGTGAGAGCGATTGAGACGGCTTTCCATGCCGTGACGAAATCCATCAGATGCTCCGTTCGCAGTTGGCGATTTGGGTACCAACTATAACATGTCTTTATCCCCTTGCTTGAAAGCGCCAGATTACTACTTCGAAGAGAATCGCTTCACGTGCCCACCACCACCGCGCAGGACGTCAAGCACTCTGGCTTGAACTTGCCGAAGACTCGAAGGACTGATACATAGGCAGGCTTTCAAAACCAAGTTCTTTTCGGATCGCGAGGCGGGAGATGAGCATGCGCTTAGTGAGCTCTCTGTTTTGCTTCGAATACGCTTCAACATCGTCTTTGAATGCCGCGACGATCTGTGTGGCGAGCCCTGCATAATTGTCGATCGCATTGATCATCTCCTTGCCGCATACCACCGTGACAAAGAAGCGTGTCTCGTCCAGCGCGCTGATCGCCTTATCCCACCGCTTCAACTTCTTCGCTTTCGATTCTTCCCAAGTTGCATTGTGGTCGAATTGCGGACCGAGTTTCAACGTTGAGCTGAGCGACATTACTGAATCATCGACCTCGCTTATGCGTCGCGTCGCTTCGAAGAGTACGCCTTGCTTCAGCTCCCAACGCTTTTGGCGGTCCCAGGTGTCGAATGAGATCTTGTCCTTTATCTCTTCCGTGATCTTGGTAAGGTCTGCTGTCTGTGTCTTGAGGTCGTCGAAGTCGTCTTTCGTCGCGAGATTCTTACCTCGTTCATTGAAGTAGCTAGTGAGGTAGCCGACGAGTGCCGCAATCAAAGCGCCGAGAACGATCCATAGGACGCGTGCGAATGCTTCCATAGTAGAAACCTCATTCCTCTGGGATCTCAGGCACATCATCAATCATGTGCTCGGAGATCTCATCTGGTAATCCAAGCTCTTTTCGCGCGCCTTGCATCGCGCTCCGACGTGCAGGCGATACCAATGGCCCGATCTCGTCGTATGATCTAATCTGTCTTTTCAACATTCCTGACATTGCTTTCCTCATCGAAAACCGAACTTCTGTGAGCATCAAATTGAATGTGTCGCTGCAGATAAGTCTCGCGATGTTTCGTTTCGACTCAAACTCGGTCATTTTGTTCGTGCAGTCAATCGAGGATTGCTCATACGCTTTTTTCACCTCGACTATCCATTCGTCATCTGTGAATTTCTTATAATGCGCATACATCCTCATCAATGCATCTTCGGCAGCGCTCAAGGCTTGGACCGCCTCAATAACGGCGTCACGTTTCATCTCCCACTGCCGCTGCCGGTCCCACACTTCGCTTGAGATCGCCGCCTCAATCTCCTTCGCCGCCTTTGTGAGCTCGGCAATGTCTTCTTTCGTGGCAAGGTTCTTTCCCTTCTCCTCCGAGTACGAGCGCCACAACCGGACGAACCCTCCCACCAGAACGCCCAATAAGGCCGTGAGGATATACCCAACTGCCTGCATAGCTTTTTTCTCCCGATTTACTACAATGAGGATAAACCTCTCAAGATGCCCACCACGACCGCGCAGGAAGTCAAGCGCGTTCTCCACTCGGAAGAACTCCTTCATCCTGGAGACTTCGTTTTCATCCCCAAGCGCGAAGCGACCAAACGCTTTGAGAGCGTCCCGGTGCAGCCGCCGAAAGGCCGCATCGCCCGGTGGATCTGGAAACACTTCGGCAAGAAGTTCGAACTGAAGCCGATCTTCGAAGAGGTATGGCCGGCGCACGACGCCATCGTGATCAACTGTCCGATCTGCAACGGGCCGGTGGCAACGACCAATTATCACCCGATTGCCACGCTCGATCCGCTTACCATCGAAAAGCCGATCACCTGCCCCTATTGCCGCACGTTCACCTTCAAGGTCGTCGAAGGGAAAATCATGCTCGCGTAGATGAAACTCACAGACTTGCATCCGCGGTGGATCGGAGCAGGAGGTGAGGGTGTCTTTGATGCTGAGCATAATCCGATGCCTGAACGACATGGGGTTGGGATCATTCTCGACTGTCCGTGCGGGAACAGCGAGCATGAGCATCGCTTATTCGTTCCATTCCGCAATCCGTTGGACGGTGGTGAGCAATTATCGAATCAGCAGGGCTGGGAGCGCACCGGTGAGACATTTGAAGATCTCACCTTAAGCCCGTCGATTCACCGTATCGGCGGTTGCGCTTGGCACGGGTGGATTCGCAATGGAGAAATCATTAACGCATGAAGTAAATGCCCTCCCCTTCGATTAACTCCAAAGGCAAGCCAGGTTGGTTCCCGCGCATGGTTCGCGGCATCATGTCGCGCATCGACCCCGAAACCTATTCCCAATCTCAGGGCATCGGCATGACGCGCTATGGGCTCGTGAAATCCGTCGGCGGGAGATTCGCCGAGATCGATGGCGGGAATCAGTTTGTGATTGAACGCCCCGGCGGCGGCCACCATATTGACCCAGAGAAAGCGCTCGCCAATAACCGCGGGTATGTGTACGCGGCGGTGAATGCGAAGGCACGCGAAGTGCAGAACATCGACTTCCGGCTCTTCGAGGCAAAAGGAGACGATCACAACGAGAAAGAAGAGCACCCGATCCTCGATCTGCTGGACGGCGTGAACCCCGACATGATCGGCGCGGAGCTTAAGTACCTCGTGTCATCGCACCTCGACCTTGTCGGTAACTGCTATTGGCTCCTCACTGACAAGAACGGCAAACCGGTCAAGACCGACCTCGAGAAGCCCGACGCGATCTATTTACTCGATCCTTCAAAGACGCATCCCGTCACTATCGCGATGAACTCGGAGATGTAGCGATCGTCTCGACGGCCGCAGGACAAGGCACCTGTCTCTTGTTGGACAAATTCCAGTATGGAAACTTCCATGACATCTATTGCGTCAGCGCGAACGGTATCCGCCTCCAACTCGGCGTCGTGATCGACCAGACGCACGAATACTGCACTCACTGTGCGGCGCACGAACCTGATCCGCCCCGCGATCTCCTTAGCCGCTTTTGGCAATGGATACGGAGGTGGTTATGAGACGCGAGATTTGCGAGTTCTGCGGCACTGACGAACAAGAAATCGTCCTCACCCCCATACACATCACGATCCCGGGAATCCAGAAGACGTATTTCTTCCACAACACCATTGAGCATCGTTGCCTTGAAGCGTGGCTTCGAGATCAACGCGCGCTTCTCCACGCCACCCAAAACTAATGGGCGGCGTTTTTTATCTGGGGATAGTGCCTATTGCAATTCACCGCCAATTCATCAGACTTAGGGAGTTCCTTTAGCCCAACGCTTCGGCGTTGGAAGACTAAGAACTGCCCGTCTCTCGTCCTCATCAGCCTCTTTATTGGGGAGGAGCGGTGGGCTAAGGGAATGTTCTTTGAGTGATGGAATCGCGAAAGTACCCGACAACAGGGCAAGTGGAGTATGGGGCAGAACCACACGAGCTATCGCAGGATGTCACCGCCATACAGTAAGAAGGTTGCAAGACACAGCCACTAATTCCATCACTCAGCGAGTATTCCAAAACAGTCGCCAAATTAACTCCGGCCCGTAAGAGGGTCGCCCACTAGTGGGAGGACGGTCCTAACGTCCACACGATTGAAACGCCTATATGTATTCTCTGTTTTCCTTGCATTATTCATCTATCCGGTCGTCGTAGCTTTTGCGCAGCCGAAACGGTCGAAATAAGCCCCGCGCAACTTGCCCATATAACGCCCGCCCTTGAAGCTCAAACGCCAAACAAGGAAAGCGGCTTAGAGGGGCCAGAACGGGCCTTAAATCGAAGCGTAGAGGCAAATCCCACGACCACCGTATCCGACTACATATTCCAAGAAGCCATCCAGTATGGAATCCACCCAAAAGTGGCACTTTGGATAGTCAGCCATGAAAGCCAGCTTGGGCAAAATATGCGCGGCGACGACGGTCAAAGCCGAGGCTATTGGATGATTTCCGACGTGTACCATCCCGAAGTTTCTACCGCTTGCGCCGACGATCTCGCGTGTTCGACGGACTGGAGCCTTCAATGGATTGCCGCCGGCCATATTGACCAGTGGAGTACTTGGAAATATCGCTGTACTTGGTACCCTAAAGAAAATCCCCCCGACTGTACATGATCTTCCTTTCCTCTGAAATGGCCGCCGCTTGGAAAAAGTGGCAGGCCAACCAGCGCCGCGAAAAGCCAAAACAAGATGAGCAGACTGCCAAGAACCGCACGGCCGTGAAACAGAAGCTCCGCGCTCGCAAAGCCGCTTCGCGTTAATTTCGAACGCAAAAAAAACGAGCCGCCGAGTAGCGGCTCAATGAGTTGTCCTCGCGATCTCTTACGCGATCTCTTATTAGAAGCCTTTCCACGCCGGGGGATGCCTCTCACGGAGATTTCATCTTCTCTGCCCTATCCTGATTCCGTCGCGCTTATGAAGTGCGGCCGGTCGAATCATTCGACATTTCACAAAACAAACGTGCTGAGAATCGTTTGTGCCGCTCACCGAAAGGGGCGGCTTTTTGCATACGGGTCGGTTCTGATCTCCATGTACAATGGATGCATCCTTAATCGCGGGACCTTATATCCCCGGTTGGTTACAGGGTGCCAAAAAAGGAGTACAGCCCGTCCGGCTCGGGCAAAGAGCGGTGTCGCAGTTTGTTCCCTCTTATTTCGCCGGAGAAATAGGAGAGCTGCGTGAAAAACGCTATCCCGCCCGTCCCGAAAAAGCGGCACAAACGCTTTGATCCCCATAAGTTAATCGGAAAGATTGTGGTCTACGGCCTTGCTGCAGATGAGGGCATCCGTATTCTTATTTGGATAATCACGGGCATTATCCACGACGTTTCGCCTTTTGTTCGCCATATAATTGCCCTATGGGCTTAGAAGTCGGCGGCTATCACGATCGCCCGGACTGGCCGAAGATGGGGCCGTCCATGCTCATTGCGACCAGTCTCATCGTGGCGATACGCACGGCAAAGTGGGCACCCCGCCGGGACTCATTGTTGAGCGACCAGGATCTCAACGTGGAGATCGACTTCGCCGCCTATGTCGCCGACCGCGTGTTGTCCCGTCTCATGACGAAATGCGAGGCTATCTTCCCGCAACGGAAGGAGCCGTGGTATCAGCCGAACGAAGAGGATGTGCGGGAATAGCTCGTGATACTATCTTCGACCATGAAGCCCACGGCAATGAACCCGAATGAAGCGTTCGATAGCTATACGACCCTGCTTAAAGACCAACTGGAAATCCTCAAGCGCGAGCCCCGCCTCAATCGCGAAGCAATAGCCCCATTAGAGAAGGAGATCGAGCGACGGGAAACGGTTCGCAATCTCCCACCTGCTCCATAGAGTTTCCCCCACCTCCCGATTTAGGGGCCTTGCGCAAAATCACAGATCACGAAGCCCGTCATTTCGACTTTTCCACACCTACTTCCCTTGAGTGATGAGAGTTGGTGCGGGCGGTCTTCGAAAGAAGATGCTTGTCGCAACGTTCAAACGTTGGTCACCTTCAGGAAACGACGTACGGACGCCCTGAAGCACAGAACAACCTGCCGGTGAGACTCCGGCGTTAGCTTAAAGAAAGACTCTCATCACTCAGGGCGCGAGCTCTGCTCAACATTTTAATGACCAAGGAGGAAGAAAAACTTTATAAGAAGCAGTGGCGGCTCAATCCTAACCCTCGATACGAGGAGACCAAAAGAACCGCTAAAAGAAGGGGTATTCCTTTTGATTTGTCATTCGTAGACTTTGTGAAATTTTGGAAGCAAGATTGCCACTATTGCGGCGATCCGATCCAAACAATCGGCCTAGACAGAATAGATAGCCGAATCGGATATGTGGTCGATAATCTGCTTCCATGCTGTGCTTTTTGCAACCAGTTCAAGAGACGCTGGAACTACGAGAGCTTTGTGGCGAGATGCATAAAGATTGGTAAACACCTTCAGTAATTAGCGCATCTGGGAATGTCTTTTCGATATTCCCAGGGGTACTAAAAAATCCCTGAATCTGCGCAGAACCTAATTTCATACTCTTCGAGGCTTACCCAATAGCCCCGCGCAAGCGCGCCCACTCTAAGAATCCGGCGCGGGAACCATCGGAGACGAGAATTTCTTAATTCTCGGAAACGAGGAAAGGAGGGTCTTCAGGGAAAGCGAAATTCGCAGATCAGAAAATGCGTTTTAACCCGCAAAGGCTTGTACTTTTCAAAAACTCGGCCACAGGATAAATTACTGAGCACAACGTGGAGTGATGATCGGAATCCCGGATCGTGCTCACTTCCAGAACCACCACACCTTCCAATTCTGGTTTCACCATGCGGGCACTCTGAAGTGCTCTACCACCTCTTATACATGACGGGTATCACTCTTGGCGCAACGAGAGGAGTCGCAATTGACGGAATATCGCCATCCTCGAGTCCGTAAGTGGATCGACCCAGCAGTTCTACTTTTGGCGTTTTCCGTCAACTTGACCGCCCACTGCTGATCTTCCGAATGGCCCGAGAGCCGACTACAAAGCCCCGGTTTAGGGACAGGTGACCTCGTAATCACTTCCCATAAGCCGACCCGGATGGTCCTCCTCCCACCCAATATAGAGCCACGTCGACACATCATTCCGATAGAAGGTGCCTGCTGTCGAAGCAGGCGGCTCAAGGCTGAGCCCGTGGAGCGAACTTCGCTCGGCAACAAGACTTGGTAACCCGACCATGCCCATGCCTAGAAGACTTCGCCGTTTTATCATCATTCACCTTTACCCTCAGTCCGCTATTCGGACGTTCAAACGCTTCCACTACGAGACTCATGATCGGCTTCGAAATCACCTCACCGAGGCACTCTATGAGCCCTATGCGCTGCAGTCGCATGGGCGAGGTTCGGTGGTAGCCCCTCGACAGCCAGACAAGGCGGCAGAAAAAGCACGACATGGTTCTGCTCACCCGCGTTGGGGTGCATTGCGGAAGGCCGCGGCGATGGCCTGACGCAACGGCTTGGGCTGATAGTTGTCATCAAAGGGTGCCGGACGTTTAAGCATGCCGTCAAGCCGCCTGCCAGCGTAATCATTCTGCAGCCAGGAATAATGATCCATCAAGCCCCAAACCATCATGTAATCGAGATTGCGATAGCCGAACATGAAATCGAGATAGCGATGCGCCAGATCGGCGATCTGGCGGTCACGGTCGACAATATCAGACGGCGTGCCGCCCCCGCAGACATCGAATTCGGTGATGGCGAGACGCAAGCCCATGCTGCTGGCTGCATCCAGATACTGTTTCCAAACCGCCTGTTCAGCCGCCTCGAAGGTGCTTGAAGTTAGCGCATCCGGAGTGAAGCCCTGTCCGATATGGCTTTCCACCCCCAGCACATCCACCGGCACCTTGTTGGCCTTGAGCCGCGACAGAAGCCGCAGGACGCCTTCGCGGTACTTGGCGTGGCCCGGGCCCCAACTCACGAAATCGTTATAGACCAGTTTGGCATGGGGCGCCGCTTTATGCGCAGCGTCAAAGCAGATGTCGATTGCTTCAGGACCCAGATGTTTGGTGAAAACCGTTTCGATAATTTCGCCGGTAAATTCATCCACCGCCTCGTTCACCACGTCATAGGTGAAGATGCGCGTTCCGAAATGAGTGCAAACGGTGGTGACATGATCACGCAGCAGTCGCTCGGCCTCAGTAGCCGGCCGCGTGCCGAAATCATAATTCACCAGCCATTTGGGGAACCATTCCGGCTGGCTCCACATCAGCGTGTGGCCTCGCATCAGCACGTCATTGTCGTGCGCCCAGCCCACCATGCGATCGGCCTGAGAGAAGTTGTATTGCTTGGGATCGGGCCTTAAAACCCCCCACTTCATCTCGGTCTCGCAGACCAGGATGCCGCATTCGCGGCGGTGAATGGCACGAACGCCTTCGTCGTTGAAGGAGAGAGAGCCACCGTCTGACCCATTTATGCCTCCCCCCATCGAAGAGCCAAAGCCGGAAAAGTCTTTGATCTTTGCCAAGGCATCGAGCGAGTCGGGCACCGGTGCCAAGGCACCGAGCGCATTGGGCGCCGTTGCAGCGCCGGCTGCTGCCGAAACCGCGGCGGCCCCGCCCAGAACTGCCAGCTTAGCAAGATCGCGTCGCGTCAAACCTTCCATGATCTAACCCATTCTTGTCTTGGCGAGCCTAATTGCTCAATTCCGCCTACCTAGTGCTCCCTCATCGCCAAGCAGTGCGCGTCGAGACCCCCGCAGACAAAAGCTACTTGCCCACCACAGTCACTGCAGCCCTCTCCAATGCACTCCAACCCGGTCCTTCGTGTTTCAACTGATGCGTTTCGTCATCCCAGATGAGCTTTGTGATTGAGGCCTTCTGGTGCTCGTACGTGTAGGTCTGTCCGTCATCCTGAAAGTATATTCAATCCTTCACTTTGAATGGTGCCATTCAAAAACGTGCATGACGCTGCTGGATAGCCGCATCAACCTGCTTTTGGCGTTGCAAGACTCCGAGCTCAAACAGATGGCCCTCGAACAGAGGGAAAGAAATCGAGGCAGTCTAGGACGAGGAGAGTGGACTGATTCTATCCATTGGCGACCGGGTCATCGAGGAAGCATGCCGGCAATCACGAGCGTGGCAGAATGCCGGCGTTGACACGGTCCCGATAGCGCGCAATGGATTTGCCGAGCGCTTGCTAGGCATCACTCCCGGTTCGAGATCCACCCCCAGCAATTTCAGATGGAGGTCACCGAATCGACCATCATGCTTAAAGAGGCCGAGGTGACCAAACAGATGACGCTCTGTCCCGCTCGAGGATCTGCCCGAGAAATGGAAGCACTACGCAGAACTGAACGCCAGCTACGTGCAAGGCGGCAAGTTCACGCCTGAAAACGTACGCACAGCACCCGGCGAAGTAAGCGATTTCCGGAATTTGGAAATTCCATGCAGATTCCGGGTCAGACGGCCCGTTTGCGCTGCAACTCAAGTAGACTCGGCTTCGAAGCGGTGTGCAGTGTCTAAGTTGGCCGCCTCTCTGGCTGCTCCTGGAACTGCCACAGTTGCGCAGGATCACACATGTGGTTCTTTTCCGGTGCGTCGAGATCTGCCTCACGGACGCTGGATGCGATTGTGATGAAACACTGGCGACAGATGGAATCGAATGTTCCATCCCGGTTTGCACGATGGGCAAAACCATTTCTCACCGGGGAAAACATCGCCGGATCTCCTTGTGCTTCGGAGTTGTAGGCTAGACCTCAACGAGGAGAGATGGCAATAGACTAATTCGTAACAGGCGGGACCGTTTTCGGTAACAGGCCGGACCTCATGTTCGTAACCATGTGGGGTCCATGGGTCGATCCCAAACCATTAGGGGAACTGATCAACGAGGTCGGCACGCTCTCGGTGTCTGGTTCATTCGCCTTTGATGCGTTCTTCGACTTGCTTGAGTTCGACGCCTCTGAAGAACCCGCAACCACGCGGTACAGTTATGGACTCTGCGCTTCCGTCACTGAAGCTCATGGGTCGTGGAATGGAGATATCCATCTTTCTTCACGGTTCGAATTCGTTCGGCATCGTTGGATCGGTTGAGGAAGCATTTGTAAAGCTCGTACAGCCCGCTTTGAGGTGCAGTGATTCAAAGTCTTGAATCCAGCGTTGCAGCTGCTTGCGGGAAAGCTGACGACTGCGCAGGAAGATGAGCGCCGCCGTATGGCTCGCGATCTTCACGACGATCTGAATCAGAAGTTGGCGTTTCTCGCGATGGATCTAAGCAGGTTGATGAACAAAGAAGGCTCGGAGGGGCTGCGGGTTTAGCTCAAGTGGCTCCAACAAAAGGCGAGGCAGGCCGCAGATTTTGTGCGCAGCATCTCTGCTCTCGTGAAGTTCTGTCATGAATTTCAGGATCGGTCCGGAATCGCCACAACATTCGAATGCCATGATCTGCCGGTTGGGTCATCGAGGGAGATATTCGGTGTGCTCTCAATCATCCCGGCCTAGCCTCTCAGCAGCATTCATGGATCGCCGCAGACGCGGCGTGCCGGTAGCTCTTCGCTGTGTCAGATACAACTCTTTGTCAGCCTTACTTCGGAACCGAAACCATGCTCTTTTCGAGTTGTGCGGCGGCGGCATCAATGGCAGTTGCTGCTGCTTCCAGAATCTGACCGATCCTGGGAATCTGCTTGTCTGCCTGTTGCCAATCCTTTTTGTCCATTGCTTCTCGAACGGCAGGGAGAGGTTTCGCGCCGTACCCGGTATAAGCTCCGGGCGCATAGATCTGGTGCCGGAACCATGGACGGTCCGGCAGTCCATCCGAACTAGTGAAGCTTTGCTCCACTCGAAGCAGGCGCTGGTTCACACTCTTAAGAGAATTGACGGTCAAGGCATTGCCTCCATTGGCTTGCGCCTGTTCCACGGCACGCTGATAACGATTTACACTTTTGTCGAAGGTCTCCAAAGAGTTCTCCAGCGGCGCAAAGTTCATGAAGACAGGCACGCGCTCGATGGGGGGTGGAACGAAGGTTTTCTTAGGATCAGCAGTCGCGCTGAAAATGCCCTCTTCAATTTGCCGATTACGTTCGCGAATTTCGTCCTGACTCGCCTTCAGCGATTTCTGAAGGTCTTGTGCGTATCGCCGAATCGTATCCGCGCTGTTCGTAAACTGAAATGGCACCAGATCCGCATCGGCGAGACGCATGATTGCTGTGCCCGCAGTTTGCGCGAGAGCCCGGCCGTAAGCGAAGTCAGTGTCTGCAAAATGGGTATACCAGTAGAAATCGTCGTAAATCGAGTGGTATACGCCGCCTTCGTCTTCTCCCCCAAATTCCAGGTTCAACGAAGCGATGCCCGCGTGGTGAATGAAGGCGGTGTAATCGGAACCATCACCGAGCGCTCCGATGTGAAGGTCGTTTCGTTGCCGGAATTCCTGGCGGTCCTCGGCCGTTTTGGCATTCGCGATGGAGTAAAGCCGGGCACGTTTCCAAACGGAAATGCCCTTCTCCGGATCCCGGATGTCGCGTGTTACGTCGCTGATGAAACGCTCCAGGCTATGGGAACCACGACCTCGAAAGAATCCGCGGCCGTTACTGTCCGAGTTTATGTATGCAACGGTGTGCTCTTGCAGTTCGGGAAGATGCGTTTCCACCCATTCTGTGGACCCAAGTAAACCAGGCTCCTCGCCATCCCATGCGGCAAAGATGATGGCCCTTTCCGGTTTCCATCCTTGGCGCACGAGTTCTCCCAGAGCTCGCGCTTCTTCCAAAACTGAAGCCATGCCCGAATCTGGATCACTTGCTCCATTCACCCAGGCGTCATGATGATTCCCACGAATCACCCACTGGTCAGGGCTCGAGGCACCCGGCAACTTCGCGATCACATCGTATATCGGCTTGATGTCCCAATTGGAGGAGACTTTAAGATGAACTTTCGCGGGACCAGGGCCGATCCTGTAGGTGATGGGCAGACCACCGCGCCAAGACTCTGGAGCGACCGGTCCGGTGAGGGCTGACAACAAAGGCTGCGCATCCGCATAGGAGATCGGCAGAACGGGAATCTTGGTGATTGTCTTCGCGTCTTTGATCGCGAGGCGTTTGGCATCCTTTGTGCTGCCAATCCCAGGAGTCAGAGGATCTCCGGGATAATCCGTATCCATTACACTTCCGCGCTGTACACCATCCTTTGGACGTAGGGCACCGTTTGGATAATCCACTCCTTCGAAGAATCCATCTTCCTTCGGGTCAGAGTAGATGATGCAACCAATGGCCCCGTGCTCGGCCGCCACCTTTGGCTTCACTCCGCGCCAAGCTTCTCCGTAACGCGCAATAACGATGGCACCTTTCACAGAGATGCCTTGGCGGTCCAGGGTTTCGTAGTCGTCACGCGAACCTTCATTCACGTACACCAGCGGCGCTGTGACATCGCCATCGACTGAATACGCGTTGTACGTGGGAAGTTGTTCGGCTGTCTGTCCAGAAGTCGGATCCACGCTCAGCGCCGGTTCCTGGAGTTTGGCCTTGAACTTCGTCGGGGCGATCATTTCCAAAACGCGCTCTTTTGGCGTCGGGAATAATACGTCGAAGGTCTCGATATGCGCGTCGTAACCCCATCGTTTGAAGTTTGCCAGAATCCATTCTGCGTTGTCTTTATCGTAGGGGGAACCAACATGATGAGGTCGGGCGCTGAGACGCTTGTCGAATTCGCGAATATTGTCGGCCGAGACTATCGAGCGGAATTTCGTCTCCCATTCACGTTGAGCGACCGAATGATTCGACGAAAATCCCTGAAGTGTCCCGCCAGGATCGGATGGCGCACCTGAAGCCATCAGTACGGGTATAAAAATGCAAAATGCGGGAAAAGCGCGAACAAAGCAATAATGGACCAGTGACACAAACCGCGACCCACCAGCTGACACGCTAAAATTCCACTTCGGCATACCAATCCTTGTCGATGACCTTGGTTTTGTAGGGTGCTGAAAGTCTTTGAATCAAAGCAATGATCTCGCTCGCCCTCTTGGCACTGGCCAAGCGTGGCGCTCCATACTGCGGCCCTTCGTCGTCCAACGTGACGGGGATTAGCTGAATTCTCTTCAGCTTCTCCTTGTTGATTGTCATGCGGACGAGAATGCTCTCCATCTCCTGACGCGAATCGCGTCGATCGTACACAGAAACATTCGTCGGCCGTTCGATCTCCGGGTCGCGCTGATGAATGAGATCGACGGGAATCTTTTCGGGGGTGCGGTACTGGTAGATGAAGTTGCCCAAGCTATAAAAGATCGGCTTGCCTTTGTAGATTTCTATTCCGCGCAACACGTGAGGCCCGTTACCGAAAACGACGTCTGCGCCAGCATCGATCGCACTGCGATATTCAATGGTATCGTTCGGCGGAGTTACATCAGGATATCCAAACGACCTGTCGCGGCTGAGATCGTGAACGTGCAGGCTCACCATCACGAAGCTCGTGTGGCGCTTCGCCAGGACGACGTCGTCCTCCATCGCTTCGATATCGCCCTTCAGGGGACCCTCGACGGCTTCCACCTTGTCTCCATTCCTGACAAGGATCTCGCCGGGATCAATCGTGGCAAGTGAAGGACCACTCGGGTCTGAAGTCATCTTCGGTGACCAAAAGCGCATATACGACAGCAGGGCAAACTTCCACTGCTGGTTCTGAACTTTCTTGATCGCTGGGGAATGGGCTTCCGCCAGAGTCATACCGGCGCCGGCGTGCTTGATGCCGGTATGGTCCAGGATCTTCAGGCATTCGGCGACGCCCTTCGGACCGTAGTCCAGGGAATGATTGTTGGCCATGCCAACCAGGTTGATACCGATATCGGCGGTCTCCCACGCAAAGTCCCCGCCCATGCGGAAGTTGTAAAACGGACGCTGCAGATCGGGACGCTCGTTCAAGGACATCTCGAGATTTCCGAATGCGATGTCCGCCTCTCGCATCAAGCGATAGAGATTTTGGTGATCCGGTTCTGGAAAACCACTGATCTTTTCGTTGAAGATCATGTCGCCAACAGCCGTCAATATGACGTCGTTCGGGTCTTCCTTTAGCATCTGGGTGATTCTGGTATCCCAGTCAACCTGCTGTGGCGGCTCCGGACGTTTGATTCGGCGGTTATAAACCGACTTGCTCTGATCCCATTGGGACTTATCCCGAACTGACGGTGCGCTAGTGCTTTGCGCGGTGGCAGTCACTGCAACAAGTGAGAGTAAGACAGACAACGACAATCGAGGTCTCATGTGCCTTTTCATTCAGGGAAGTAGTAACCGTCCGGTCTCGTCTACCTTGCTTGTCAAAAAGTGAGAGCCCCGACCCTTCGGGGCTCTGCGGAGGGAATGGTTACCAGATCACTTTTAGACCAAGCTGGATATGGCGAGAACCACCAGAACCCACAACCGGATTTGCCTGATAAACGTCAGGCGTGAATACCAGTTCCCCGACGGTGCCGCCGGCAACTCTGCTGGTCGCACTTGAGGCGTAGAAGTTGGGATGATTGAGCACATTGAAGAACTCACCCCGCAACTGCATCTTCACCCGTTCGTTGAACTTGACGACCTTCGTGACCGACGTGTCCCAGTTCTGGAAGGCTGGTGCGCGAAGAATGTTTCGTGTCATGTTGCCGAACGTCAAAGGCTCTGGAGGAGTCATCACTGCTGAACCCATCTGATAGCAGCCATAATTCTCAAGCTGAGAAAGCGAGGCATGAGCCAGGCACAACGCGTTGTTCGTGACTCCCCCTGGGCTGTCGTCGCCAACAGCGTCCGGCCCGAAGCTGGTGTCTGGGAAATATGGAACCCCTTTGGTCGACGCCTTCATGTCACCCGCGTTCCCGGCGAAGTTCCAGCGCTCATATCCATAGGTGAAGGTCGCACTGATGTCATTCGATCCGTCATACGGATCGTACGGGAGGCCAGTTTGCTCCGTAACAATGCTGGTGAGTTGCCACCCCTTGAGCAGACCGAGTGGAGCATCCTTCTCCGGAAGGTTATAAGTCATCGCCAACGTGAAACGGTGGCGAATATCGGCGTCGCCGTTGCCATAGATCGCGTTGTAGTTGAACGCGTCCTGCGGAGCATCGCTCGACAGATTGTTGGTTCCGTTATCGAGCGCGTGCGCCCAGGTGTAACCCGCCAGGAAGTCCAGTCCCTTCCATGATTTCTGGGTCAGCGTGACCTGCAGTCCGTCGTATCTCGACTCGCCCAGGTTTTCAACCATGGCTGCATATTCGATCCATGGGAAGCACGGGCCTCCACGCCCCCCGCCGCCCTCAGCAACAGGACAGTTATAGTTGAAAGGGCGGCCGAACTGTTCGCTGCCATCATCCAGAAGCGGGTCCACCTGGTTGATATCGCGATGGCTATAGAGGTCTATTCCCTTCTGGCCCACATAGGCGACCTGTAACACTGTGGTCTTGGTCAATTGCTGTTGGATATTCGCGTTCCACGAAAGAACGCGCGGGGTCTTCAGGTCGGGCAACACGCCAAGTACGTCACAAGTGTCGCTTGCGTCGCACGTCGATGACGCGGGGCTATTCAGATCGAAGACCGGTCCAGCCAGTGTCCAATTGACCTCGCTCTTCGAAAGAGTACGGTTGAAGACATCGATGTTGCCGGTGTTCACGCCGTCTGCGCCCGTGGGGTTCGTGTTAAGCCCGGAACCGTTGATGAACATGCGGATCGGCGGAACTTCGTAAATGAGCGCCGTGCCTGCACGGAAGACCGTCCGTCCCGTGCCAAAGACATCCCAAGCCATTCCGAAGCGCGGAGAGAAATTTTTCCACTGGGTGTTGTACGGTGAGTCAATACCTTTCCCCACCTGAACGAGACCTTTTTCAGGGCTGAAGTTCGCGAGAAGATCGTGCTCTTCCTTGATCGGCATCTGAACGTCATAACGAAGCCCGAGGTTGAAACTCAGTCGTTGGGTCACACGCCAGTCATCACGAATGAAGCCAGCGTAGCCGTCGAGTGTGACATGCCGGGTGGGATCGCCCTGCGTCAGCGATCCGTCGCGGACATTGCCGGTAAGAAAATCCGTGAGTGTTCTGAACCGGATACGGCCGCGACCGTAGCTCGCGCGATAATTGTCCGTACCACCGTGCCGGATCTCTCCTCCGAATCGGATCTGATGCGCTCCGTGCGACCAGGACACGTTATCGGTGAACTGATAGTTGAAGTTTGGCGTCGTATCCAAAGGCCAACCGCAGGAGCCGCCCAGGTCGTCGAAATCCGTGAAGACCATACAGGGCAGACCGCCCAACTTGGGGTCCGTGATCCCAGTGTTGATGCCATAGACCGTAGCCACGTCCACATTGTGGTCAGCCGTGCTAATCGCCTGCCACATGTGGTTGAACCCGAATGACGCCTGGTTGGTCCACATTGGGTTCGGTATCCACGTCCAATTCACGCCCGCAACGGTGCTCTTTGTGTTCGCCAGGGAGAGGAACTTGGGCTGCATGACGATCCCATCCTCTTCCGTCTGATTGCTGTTGCCATAGACCCATCTTCCCGAAATGATCTGATTCTTCGTCAAGTTGAAATCGGACTTAACGAGAAAATTGTCCTCGCGATTAAGATTTTTCAGATCAAGATTGATTCCCGAAGGATCCGCACTGGCTGCGATGGCCGCCGCATTCCCGGGATTGGCCGGGAACAATTGAGCGAGTTTGAGGCTCAGCGGATTGCAAGTATTGGCTGCCGTACAGTCGGCGATCGCGTCGGGCAAACTGTACTCCAGCGCATACGATGAAGATTTGCCCTGCGCCAGGAGGGAGGTCGTCAACGGCGTAGCGGTTTCGAATGGATTGCCAACCTTGTGGCGTACGCCTTCGTACACGCCAAAGATGAACCACTTATCCTTAATGATGGGGCCGCCCGCGCTGGCGCCGTATTGATGCAGGAGGAGCGCCGAGTTCGGCTGGGGCTTCGCGTTAAAGTAGTTTCTCGCATCAAGTGCGACGTTGCGATGGAAGTAGTAGCTGGTTCCGTGGAACTGATTGGTGCCGCCCTTCAATCCGACATTCACCACCACGCCAGGCTTCCAGCCGTAGTCCGCACCTTGGTTTTCTTCGGTATTAAACTCCTGAATCGCATCCAATGGCAGATGTGTGGCGGGAGTACCCTGCACTCCCACCCCGTTGAAAACGGTATCGCCATAGTAGGGATCGTTATTATCTACGCCGTCGACAATGAAATTGTTGTCTTCCGAACGATTGCCATTCGAGGTCACTGACAGGAGGCCACCCCCGGGACTCCGCTGTACGCCCGGACGTAACGCCAGAAGGTTCTGGATGTCTCGGCCCTGCAAGGGAAGTTCATTGATCGCGCGATTAGAAAGCGTTCCGCCCAGGGTGTCACCCATTGTGTCTACCAGTGGTTCGCCGGTCACCTGAATTGACTCAGTGACCTGACCCGGCTGCAGTTTGAAATCGATCTGCGCATTGCTTGCCACTTCCAACCGAATGTTGGTGCGCACGAACTTCTGGAACCCCACCATTTCCACTGTTACGGAATAGACTCCAGGACTCAGATCCGGGGCTACGTAATCGCCCGCGCCATTCGTGCGCAACTCGCGTCCAGTTCCCGTTGCGACATCCGCAATGGTTACCTTTGCATCAGGAATGATCGCTCCCATGGAGTCCGTCACCCGCCCAGCGATGCGGCCTTGTTGCGACTGGCCAAACAGAACCGAACCAAAACTCAGTAAAGCGATCAACTGCAGGACAATCCAGGTGCGCGCCATGTAATCCTCACTTTGTCTGCATCATTTGCCGGCTCGAGTTGTGGTGTTCCGCGGACGTGAACGACCTTGAAGACCCGATCTCTCCGCTCTTGGCGTCACAAATGTAACTATTCAAGCCATGACGGGGTCGGCTCTTTATAGTAATAGTCTCATGCTGCTGTCAAGATGTTTTCTGAATCTCCGCACAAACAGCTGGGACGAGTTGCGTGAAGGTTGGGACCACGCGCGTGTAAGAATCTTGTCACATATGTGACAAACGAATTGACAGGTAGTGGGGGATTCGCGGATGCTGTGAGGAAAAAGATGAGCACCCAAAAGAATCGGGCAAAGAGTGGCGTATCTGTTCTTAATTGGAGCCAGCGCATCGCTCGCCTTGCTCCACAAAAGCAGGAATTGATTCGCCCTGTGGTCGAGAATCCAGGCGATTTTCTATTCTTGAGTATTCGCGCCATGGCTCAAAAGCTGGATACCGACACAGCAACGACTCTCCGGATTGTGCGCAGGATGGGGTTTTCCGGTTATCCCGAATTCCGCAGGTATCTGCATGAGGTCACGATCGCCAATGTGACCTCCTTCCAATCGATGCTATCGAGCCCTTCCAAAGACTCTGACGTCCCAGCTCATGTTCGTGACGCACTGATTCAGGACCAAAAGAACCTCACTGGATTGCACAATTCATTGAACGCGGAACAACTGCGCTCGCTAGCAAGACGAATTTGGGAGGCGCGGCGAATCGTGCTCGTCGGCGGCGACCTTGCTTCGGCATTGGTTTTCTATCTTGAACATCATCTGACAATGCTTGGCCTGCCGGTATTCGGTGCGACGAGTCCGGGGCGCACCGTAGCCGTGCTTCGAACGGTAAACAAGAACGATGTTGTGATCGCCATCAGCTTCCATCGTGGCTTGCGCCAAACGGTCGAAGGCTTAATGCAAGCCAAGTCAAAGGGTGCACTTTGCGTGGGAATCACGGACACGCTGGTTTCCCCATTGGTTCGCTATTCCGATGAATGTCTATTCGCGTCGGTCATTACGCCTCATTTTGGGGACTCGTACGTTGCCCCCATCGGACTCATGAACGTGCTCCTCGCTGCCTGCGCGAATTACCGACGAGATCATACGTTGCGGCTGATGCGTGAAGCTGCACAAGATGAACAACGCGGATACCGCTGGTTTGAGGATGGCACTTCTTAATTCTGGGTAAAGCTCTCATTAATTGAACCGAACTTGGAATCAGGGAACAACATCGAAAACCACGATGAAGATCGAGACGATTACCATTCGGGAACTTCGCATGCGCCTGAAGGCTCCCTACGAAACAAGTGCTGGAACTGAATGGGACCGCCGCGTCCTTCTCGTCCAAATCACTTCGGAAGGATTGTGCGGCTGGGGAGAAGTTACAGTCGATCAGACCCCCTCGTTCACGAGCGAGACCACGGACACGGCTTGGCACATTCTTTCTGATTTTCTCGTGCCGATGGTTCTGGGCAAGACGGTAAGCGGCGGCCGAGAGACGGGCAGACTGATGGAATCAGTTCGTGGCCACGAAATGGCCCGCGGGGCGCTCGAGAATGCGGTGTGGGACATCGAAGCGCAACGGAACGGTTTCCCGCTGGGCGTTCAACTGGGAGGAACACTTGAAGAGATTCCGTGTGGCGTTGCCTTGGGGATACAACGGAACCTGGATACCCTGCTGAACAAGATTAGCGACGAGGTCGAGGCGGGCTATCAACGAATCAAGTTGAAAATAAAGCCCGGCCATGATGTCGAAATCGTGAGACAAGTGCGACGAGAGTTTCCTGACACCAATTTGATGGTAGACGGCAATTCCTCTTACCGGCTGACAGACGCGGCAGTGTTCCAGCAACTGGATGACTTTGAATTGATGATGTTCGAGCAGCCCCTCTGGTGGGACGGCATCCTTGACCATGCCAAATTGCAGGCTCAACTGCGAACTCCCATCTGCCTGGACGAATCGGTGCGTAACGTGCACCTCGCACGGGAAGCGATTGAATTGAAGGCTTGCCGGATTCTGAATATAAAGCTAGGCAGGGTTGGAGGACATTCGGCAGCTCGCGAAATCCACAACCTTTGCGTTGAATCAGGTATTCCAGCTTGGTGTGGCGGAATGCTGGAATCGGGCATCGGGAGAGCGCACAACGTCGCGATGTCCACCCTGCCAGGGTTTGTTCTCCCCGGAGACGTCTCAGCAAGTCAACGATATTGGAATGAAGACATTATTGTGCCCGAAGTGGAAGTCACTTCGAATGGAACAATCAATGTCCCGAAGAGTGCGGGACTGGGCTACATCGTTCGCCAGGAACTTGTAGAGAAATTGACCGTCCGTCAGCGCACTTGGAAGATCACCAGCCAAGTTGCCGTTGCCGGTCTTGGACAAGTCGGTGACTGATATGAAGGAGACTTCATCACACGATGCGAAGATGCTGCTGTATTGCCGGTTTGTTGCTGTCATTGTTGCCTTGCATCGTCGCGCAAACGGAAAACTCCATTCACTCCGTGATGCCGCTGGATGATTTTTTCAACTACGTCAGCCTTCAGGACGTTCAGATCTCTCCGGATGGGAGTGCCGTCGTATTTGCGACAAGGCGTCCTGATTGGGAGCATGATCGCTACCGCCTCGATCTCTGGATAGCCCGGCAAGATGACATTCCTCAGTTGCTGACGAACTCCGGTCGCGACAGCGATCCTGAATGGTCTCCCAACGGTCAATGGATCGCCTTCACGTCGTCCCGCGAAGCTCAGAGCGAAGGCGGCCTGCACTGCGAAGGCGACCAGGTCTTCGTCATCTCGGCTGCAGGCGGCGAAGCATTGCCAGTTACTTGTGAGGCGAACTCGGTGCATGCCTTTGCGTGGGCGCCGGATTCTCGCACCCTCTACTTCTCGACGCGTGAACCCTGGGACAAGAGCGCGCATGCTAACTACGAGGAGCAATGGAAAGACGTGGTCCAATATCGAGAAGCAGACCGCGGGGACGTAATTGAAAAGACTGATATGGCTGCAACCGTCGAACGCGCAAAAGGGGTCGCTCAGTCCGGCGTCGAAGATGCGCACGCAATTACGCTCGCCACCGTGTCCCGTGTAGTCAATGACATCGCTATTTCTCACGACGGAAGATCTGTGGCGTTCAGTACTGGCCCAGCTTCCCATCGCCGCGAGGACATAGGCGACTATGAGATTTTTCTTCTTCCGAGCGATGGAGGGACCCCTCGGCAAGTTACGCGCAACAATGCAACCGAGAGCTCACTGAAGTGGGGTCCAGGAGATCGTGAGATTTTCTTTACCACATACGGCAATCCAATCGGTCCGCCCGAGGATGTTCAGGAACGAACGTATTCGGTTGACGTGGAGTCCGGACGACTAACGCGCTGGGGAGCTAGCTTTCCGGGAGCGATCGGCGGCACCTATTCCATTGGTCCATCCGGCTCCTTGATTGCGACTGGGGTGATCGGCACCGAGACCGCCATCTATTCGCAGAGTTTGCCAAGCGGAAGCCTGGAACCGATCCCTGTGCCGCGCGGATCCTTTGCTGCATTTTCGTTGGCCACAAGCGCTTCGAAGAAGGTGGCCTTCATTCACTCCGCATGGGGAAGACCTGCCGAGGTATACGTCGCCGATGACCTTGGTCACTTGGCCGATGCGAAGCAGATCACACACTTCAATCAGGTATTCAATCAATATGAACTCCCGCAAGGCCGTACCTATCAGTGGACATCTGACGACGGCACAAAGATCGAGGGAGTCCTGCTCTACCCTCCCGGCAAGTTCGGTGCAAAGCACCTGCCAACTCTGACGCTGATCCACGGTGGACCGGCAAATACCGATGGTGATCAGTTTCGCGCCGACTGGTATGACTGGTCTGTTCTCGCTGCGATGCACGGATATCTTGTTTTCCGGCCCAATTATCGTGGCTCGGCAGCATATGGCGACTCGTTCCTGCAGCAGATCTCCCCGCACATTGTGTCAGTCCCTGGGCGCGACATCCTGTCCGGGTTGGACGCCCTGACGAAGGAGGGTGTTGCCGATCCTGAGAAGCTGGCCATCGCAGGCTACAGCTACGGAGGGTTCATGACCAACTGGCTCATTACGCAGACAACACGATTTAAAGCTGCGATGACGGGCGCTGGCGCTGTCGAGCACATCATGCAGTGGGGCAACGATGACCTCCCGCTAGAAGACATCGAGAGCTTGAAAGGTTATCCCTGGGAAGTTCCCCAGAACTACCAGGACGAGGCAGCCATCTTTCAGATGAGCAAAGTGAAAACGCCCACACATATCGTTGCGGGTTCCGTTGACTCCCGTGTGTATGTTGGCGAACAGTTCTTGTTGGAGCGTGCCCTATACGCGCTAGGTGTTCCACATAAGTTGCTGCTGTTCCCAGGAGAGGAGCATCTCCTCAGAAACAATCCGTGGCACGGCAAGATCAAAGTGCGCGAAGAGCTAGGGTGGCTTGAAAAGTATTGTCCGGCGATCCAAACCCCGGGCGCGACGAATGCAGGTGCGCAATGAGGGTGATGTTCGCGCGTGTCCGATTGACATGGATCGTACTTTTCCTGGCGCTTGTAACACAGCTGTTCGCACAGGCCCGGTCGGAAGCGAAATACAAGTATTACGGCTCGGAAATCCACGTGACATCTCACCACGGACACGGCCGGGCTTCGCCCTCATGGGTGGTGGTTGGTAACTAATGGGCGTGGTAGATGACCGCATTCCCCAGACGATCCAAAGCAGGATGCGAAGGAAGAAACTGGCTGTCATCGAGACCCGTCTTCCCGTGCTGACTAGTGCGCGGCTCGGGGTGCAACTGATCTCCACGTTTCAGGAGGAGCGCTTTCTCCTTCCCTCAGGAAAAGGATTCTCGGTCACAGACGCTGGCCGTTCGTATTCGTTCGGAAGGTCGGTAGCGCTCCCACCACGTGGCGCCGCAGGGCACATGGGTAACCAAGCGCATCGGAAGGCGTGCGAGTCTCGCCACAGACGTCTCTGGACGACCTCGAACAGATTTCCGTCGGCTCCAACTACAGTTAGACCCCGATTATTTATGGCGGGGACGACGGGGCTCGAACCCGCGACCTCTGCCGTGACAGCACAGAGGAAAGTCGTAACGAACAGAAAACAGGCGTCACGGATGGCTCCTTTTGGCGCTCCAAGGTACACATGGTAACTCTTATTGGGCCCTTAATGGGCCCACGTCCTCTGCCCTAACGACCTCTGCCCAGACCACGAAAACCTCTGCTAACGCGGGTAGGGATGCCGACTTTTGAGCTCGAGTTTCCCGCCCTCTTCCAGCAGTCGTCCATGACAACGAGGGCGCTAAAAGCTACAGGGCCTCTGCATCCGGGCGGCACTTCTACAGATAGCCCCGTTACACGTTCAAGTGACAGCCCTGCACGCCTGCGTGGCACCTAAACGGCGATAGCGTTAACGGCCGGACCGACTGGACCACCAGAATTCAAATCTGTATTTCAATCGTGCCGTAAAGCACGAATGGGATCGACCCTGGATGCGCGGCGGGCTGGCGCGAAAGCTGCGAAGAGGGACACAAGCGTCAAAACGACAGCTGTACTCGCAACGGTGAGTACGTCCATCCTTCCCAGGCCATATAGCATCGCTCGAATGAATCGCGTCAGCCACACAGCAGCAGTGAGGCCAAGAACAATGCCCATGCTCGTCAGCCAGAACGCCTCGCTCAAGACGCTCGAGAGAACCTGGCCGCGGTTGGCACCCAAAGCAATGCGCAGTCCAATCTCGCCTGTTCGCGTGTTCACCGCGTACGCCATCATTCCGTAGATACCAATGCTGGCAAGCACCACAGCCAACAGACTAAAGCCTCCCGCAAGTTGCGCAAGAGCCCGTTCGTCCGCCAGCGTAGAACTCACTTGCTCGTTCATCGTGCGAACATCCACCATGGGCAGATCTCGATCGAGAGATTCGATGGCAGTCCGAGTCCCGCTCAACACACTCGCCGGGTCGGCGATGGTGCGCAATTCAATCATCATGCGCCCTGGTCCGTTCACTGCTTGCACATATGGAACGTAGAACGTGGGAGGAGTCTCGCTGCGCAAATCCGCATATCGAGTATCTGCCGCGATGCCGACGATCTGGATCGGGGCATCCACGTCTTCGCGGTCTGTTTCGAAAGTCTCGCCGATAGGATTCTCGTTCGGGAAGAACTTCTGCGCGAGTGCTCGATTCACGACGGCGACTTTCGGCGAGGCTGCGGTGTCTCGGCGGTCGAGTGCACGTCCCTGCAGAATTGCGATGCCAAGCGTCTGAAAGAAGCCCGCGCCCACTGCATTGGTCTGAACTCGAGTCGGAGTTTTCTCTTCCTGACGGCCAACGAGGTGAAAAGTCGCGCCCGAGTGCCCATCGCCGATAATGCCGATGTTGCTCGCCGCCACCGAACGGACTCCTGGAATAGAGGCGAGCTTCTCCTCCAAGATTTGAAAGAAGGCCGTCATTTGCGCATCACTGTACCGGGCCCGCGGAAGGCTGAGACGGAAAAGCAGGATGTGGTCCGATTCAAAGCCCAGCGGCGTGCGATTGAGATTGACCAGTGTGTGCACGAAGAGCCCTGCGCCCATGAGCAAAGTCGCCGAAAGCGCAATCTGACCGGCGACCAGAGCCTTGTCAAACCAAAGCTGATGCCGATTGACAGTCGCGCCCCCCGATTCGCGGAGCCCGCCATGGCCGGCACTACTCGTCGCCTTCCATGCAGGCGCCATTCCAAAGAGGATGCCGGTTGTGAGTGAAATCAGCAGGGTGAACAGAAGCACGCGCCAGTCGAACTGCACTCCCGAGAGTTGCAGCTGAGGCGAATTCGTCAGGAGCCGCGGTACGAGATCGCGGCCCAGATAGCCGAGCAACAGGCCGGCCGCTCCTCCGAAGCCGGAAAGCAGCAAACTCTCGGTGAGCAGTTGGCGGGCGATAGTTCGACGACTGGCTCCGAGGGCGATCCGCGTGCTCAATTCACGCTGCCTGGTTGCAGAGCGCGCCAGCAGCAGATTTGCCAGATTGAGACAAGCCAGCAGCAGAACCAGCGCTGCCAGCGCGAGCAGTACATATGAGGGCCGCGCATACTCTCCTCGCAGATAATCCAACCCGCGTTCCCCCGGCTCGAATTGCAGGTGAAATCGATCAAGCTTCCCGGTTCTCTTCAGAGCAGGCATAGCGGCGTGGCGCATCGCTGCATCCAGTTCGGCCTGCGCCCGCGCCTGGGAGACCTCCGGACGCAAGCGAGCGAGCACCTGCACCCACCACGACTGTGGATTATCGAGGAGAGAAACGCTCCCGTTCTGTGCTTTAGGCAAAATGAGAGGCTGCATCGTGAGCGGGACGAAAACCTGCATAGGGTTTCCCATCTGTAGGCCTGCAAAACGCCCGCTGCTGACGCCCACGATCGTAACCGGCACACCATTTAACGAAATCGCTTTCCCCAGAACCAGAGGAGATCGTGCGAATCGCTGCGTCCAGAATCCGTCGCTGATGACGACCACTGGCCCGCTGCCGGGGCCAACATCGTCGCTCGGGCTTAGCATCCGGCCCAATTCCGGGTTCACACCGAGTGATTGCAAGGCATTGCCACTGATCAGTTCTGCGTTGATCATCTCCGGATGCCCATCGATCGCTACAATCATCGGAGCATCTTTGAAAGCAATGAGTTCTTCAACTGCGTCAGATCTCTTGCGCATCTCCTCAAGCACGGGATAAGAGAACGCGTTCCCCGTAAGTCCGCCGGCATCGTTCCCTTGGACATCTCCCCACACGGGTGGAACCACCTGTTCATGGCCGCTGACCCAGGTCAGCATCCGCAGTTGGTCGGGACTCACCACCGGCAGAGTGTCGAACAGGACTCGCTTTGCTGCCGCGAAGATGGCCGTATTCGCACCGATGCCAAGCGCGAGCGATGCAACGGCTACGAATGTCAACGTAGGGTTTCTCCGCAACTGACGCAAGCCAAAGTGCACATCTCGTGTCAACGTGGTCAAGACAGAAAAGGTGCGTTGTTCGTGGTGGCGCTCCCTCAGCAGAGTTGCGTTTCCAAATTGACGGCGCGCTGCTGATTCAGCGTCCTCGGGTCTCATGCCTCGCGAGATGAAGCGCTCTTTCAACATCTGAATGTGAAGTTCGATCTCGTCCTCCAGTTCTTCATTCGCGCGCGAGGGACGAAGATACTGCTTCAGCTTTGTCATGAACACGTGAATCCCAATGGCCATGGCTATTGCTCCCCCTCAAGGCTGAGCACACGCGCAATGACGCCGGAGATTCTCTCCCAATTCTCCGTCTCGACCATGAGTTGCTTCAGGCCGCCTCGGGTGATCGAGTAATACCTCGCCTTCCGCTTGTTCTCCGAGAGCCCCCACTTGGCAATGATCCAGCCTTGCTGCTGCAACCGCAGGAGTGACGTATACACCGTGCCTTCATTCAGCTTCAGCACATCCTCGCTTACCTGCTCAATCCGTCT
Organism: Occallatibacter sp.; assembly: GCA_036495975.1. Lineage (GTDB taxonomy): Bacteria > Acidobacteriota > Terriglobia > Terriglobales > Acidobacteriaceae > Telmatobacter. The sequence continues at coordinate 137,560 of DASXLY010000233.1, forward strand.
CGCGATTCCAAATCCGTGCAGCGGACCCAGTGCGTGAAGGGTTTTAAGAATCATTAAGTCCAGGGTGCCTTGCAGAACTTCGGATTTTTGGGTCATATCCGTCCTTTGCACAGGCCAAAGGTATCATCTGCCCTTTGGAATGTCCATAGGACAGATGCGCGTGAGTTTCTGAGGAGAGGGCAGACCTTGCGAGTGGGACGGCCCCTGGGATCGTCTCCCGGTACAGGTTCCACCACGCCTTCGGTAGTGGGTTCGGATCTGGTTCTTGATTGCAGCGCGGCGGAAACACAGATCTCAGATCAACCAACGGTACGACTGTCTCTGTATGATGGCTACGCACCTCAGCCTTCGTCGATCTGAAGGAGCACGCCTCCGAATTGATGAGTTACACATCCCCATGGCGAACGCTCTGCATCGGGGCAGTGCTGCTCTCGATTATTCATATCGCAGGTCAGGAACTGCCAGCCCAGGCCCCCCTGCCGAGTGGGCTGGTGTGGCTGGCGGACGGATGGCGCTATCATTCCGGCGACAACTTACAGTGGGCCAATAGCCAGTTCGATGACAGGGACTGGGAACGCCATCCTCCCGAGCAAACTGATTCCTGTTCGCACGGGTGCTGGTATCGACTGGTTATCGAAACTCCCCCGCATGGGAGGACCGGCTCACTCTGCTCCTGCTCGCACAGAGTGGGGTTTTCGAAGTCTATCTGGACGGCCACCGAGCTGGTTCGGCCCACTTCGAGCCCTGGTGGCTGACTCGGGAACCGGTGGAGTTCGTCATGCCCCTCGACGCTCATCGCGGCTCGGTTCTTTTGGCCCTGCGGGTTCATCCCCCACGAATTGCCTTCGACGCAAATGAGGCGGCCAACCTGCGAGTCGCTCTGGGCGGACAGCAGTCGATCCGAGATGCGGCGGACGCTCACCGCGCTCGACGAGTGATTCGGTTTCTTCCTTCAGGCGCCGTCAACTTTGCGATTATGCTTGCTGCGCTGGCTCTGCTTCTCGTTTTTGCCCTGCAGCGACGCGACCGGGAGTACCTGTGGCTCGGTATCTATCTCATGATTCTGGGCAGTTCGAGCGCCATCTACACCGCCGCTGTCTATGCCATTATTCCGGGAGATGCAAATGAGATCTACGCCGATCCTGCGATCTTTCTCGGCATGCTGGCGCAAACGGAGTTCACGTTTGCCTTCATCCGCCGAAATCCCAATCGGCTGTGGCGGAGCTATGAGATCTTTCTGCTCGCTTGTCCCATTCTCTCTTATCTCTGTAGCGCGGGACTGGTGCGGAATGCGTTTTACTTCACCTTCGAATCGGCCGCGCTTGTTCCTGCCGCGTTGGCCATTCCTGCTCTGCTCTTCTACTGGTACCGGCGCGGCAACCGAGAAGCACGCTGGCTGGTTGTCCCAAGTCTGGCTCCTGCGGTCGGAATGATTCTCGTCAACCTGCCCCAAGTCGGGAACCTGCTGAACAGAAATCTCGATTCTCTTTCTCGCCCCATCCTGCTATGGGGACTCGCGCCGCTCTTTCCCAGCGATGTCGCCGACGCCATCTTTCTGCTAGCCATCGGTGCAGTCATGCTGGTTCGTTTCACCACGTTGAACCGTGAACAGGCCCGCGTCTCAGGAGAATTAGCAGCGGCACGCGAGATACAGCTTGAATTGGTGCCTGCAATTCTGCCGATCTTGCCTGGTTGCCGACTTGATGCTGCTTACATTCCTGCATCCGAAGTGGGAGGAGACTTCTACCAGGTCCTTTCCCGGAGCGATGGATCCTCGCTCCTGATCATCGGCGACGTCAGCGGTAAAGGTCTGAAAGCTGCCATGACGGGGGCGCTCGCAATCGGGGCGTCTCGCACTCTGGCCTCTCAGGGGCTTTCGCCAGGTGCGCTGCTGAGTCGCCTCAATGAAAGCCTCCATGGCGCAACCCACGGCGGTTTCGTTACTTGTCTTTGCGGACAACTGTCGCGCAATGGCTGCTTAACTTTGGCGAATGCGGGGCATATTCCTCCGTACCGGAACGGAGAAGAGATTTTGCTGGAAACCGGACTGCCACTTGGCATCGTCTCTGGCATTGAATACCCCGAAACCGTGATCAAATTAGCTCCGGGCGATACGACCGTCATGCTCACGGATGGTGTGCTGGAAGCACAATCATCTTCCGGCGAACTCTTCGGTTTCGAACGCACCCTAGCCATCAGCGTTCATCCAGTCGCGCAGATCGCCGCCGCTGCGCAGGCGTTCGGACAACAGGACGATATCACTGTTTTATCGCTTACTCTTACCGCCGTCGAAGCACTTGGCTTCTCACCGATCGAGCCTGCCGTTGGGTTGGAGATGTAGAAGTCGAGAGGCGCGCTACGGCCATAAACTCGCGCGGGTATCAGCGCCCCAGACGGTCTCTGCCCGCGCTACGAGTCCTTGACCCTGCAGATTACTGATCGATCCTGTTTTGGCACTGATCGCACGACGCTGTTCAGCGACTGGCGGTTCAAGCCAGACGCTTCCAGGTTCGAGCTTCATCGCAGGATTATTCGCACCCCAAGAGAACTTCGAGTCAAATTAGCGGTTTCCTTCCCCAGCCGCACTATCTATACGCCATCCAAGGTTCAGCGTCAGACGGTCTGCAAAACGCCATGTAGCGTTCATCCACTTTGCCGTAGAGTCGCCATCTCGGACTTGTACCTACTCGACGCTCCTGAGGAGTGTCGGCACCGAATTCAAGGTGATGCAGGAGCTTCTCCGTCACTCGACCTTGCGATCGACTCTCCATGTGTACACCCAGGCCGTTACGCCCGCGAAGCATAGTGCGCAGGCCGCAGTCATGTCGTTGGTCTTTTCGTCTCAATGAACAGAGAAACCATATATAAGGATGCTGAAGATTTTAGGGTGCAAACTTGGGTGCGAAATGCACCCAAATTGCACCCAATTTCGGTGTTTTTCTTCGCCAAAATCATCCCATAACTGTTTTGGAATGAATGGCGGGGACGACGGGGCTCGAACCCGCGACCTCTGCCGTGACAGCGAAAAGGAAGGTCGTAACTTACAGAAAACAAGCGTCACGGATGGCTTCTTTTGGCGCTGTAAGGAACGATCGGGAACGGTTATCGAACCCATATCAAACCCATGACCTCTGCCCTGTAAACCTCTGCCCAACCAACTCAATCGGTGATTCTCCGTCAACCCAATCCCGTTCACGTGCTCTTGAGGGAGTGCGAATGACCAAACTCTGTCAGAAGAAATTCAGTCTCGTTGCATGAAGCCAACTTCGGGGCGCTTTTCAATAAGTCTACTGACATCAACTCCGAAGATTTCCCGAGCGATGCCCACGGATCGATTGCTCGACCAACTCCTGGCCGAACCGTTTGGTAAACGGGCTCAAGCCCAATAGCAAGCGGTAATAGATCGCGCCAAAGATCGCGTCGTTCAATAGGTCAGGCTCTGTATCTGGCCGCAACTCCCCTGAATTCTTACCGCGCTCGAGATCGGCGATGGTGGCGGCGCGCCTGGGACTGACCCATCGATCGAAGAACGCCTGACGTATGGCCGGCTCGCTCTGGCCCTCGGCGATAAGCCCGGCGACGATCTTCCCGAACGGTCCGCTGAACGCATCGATCAAGCTCCGCACTCGGAACTGGAGAGACTCTTCCGCAGTCAGGTCCGATGGCTTCTCGAGCTTGGGGGCCATTCGCTCGCAGAGCATAGCCAGCACCAAGGTCGCCTTGGTTGGCCACCATTTATAAAGCGTGGGTTTGCCGACCTTGGCCCGCTTGGCAACCTCTTCCATGGTCAAGTCGCGGACCGACTTTTTCTGAAGCAGGCTATAGACCGCATCCATGATAACGGTATGCGACGATGCCCTTTCGCTTGGCGGCCGCCCTTTCCGTGGAGCGCGATGCACGTTTTTCTTCATGAAAGCAAGTTTTAATAGAACGGAACGTAAAGTCAATTGACATCCCGCTAATACGAGTAATATAAAACTGAACGTAACGTTAATGTAACGGTTAATTGTTTTTGACTTACGGAAGCCGACATCAACGGCAAAAGGAGATGCAATATGAATCAAGTCCGCCCCTATGATCCTCTCACTTCGCAGAACGCCGCGGTCATCCTCGTCGATCATCAGATCGGTCTGATGAGCGGCGTTCGCGATTATTCGATCGGTATGCTCAAGCACAACGTCGTGGCATTGGCGAAGGCGGCGAAGGCTCTGAAATTGCCGATCGTTGTGACCACCACGGCGCGCGAGAGCATGTGGGGACCGACAGTCCCCGAGCTTGTGGAGACTTTGCCGGAAGCGGAGATCATCGACCGGTCGTCTGTCAATGCCTACGACGATGCGCGCGTCGCGCGCGCCATTGAGGCTACAGGCCGAAAGAAGCTCATCTTCGCCGGCCTCTCTTTGGAAGTGTGCGCAGCTCTCCCCGCCATGACCGCCGTGAGCAAGGGGTTCGACGCGTATGTGCCCGTGGACGCATGCGGAACTTTCAGCGAGACCAAGCACGAAGCTGGGATTTTGCGAATGGTGCAAGCCGGCGTAGTGGTCTCAGACTACTGCACATTGATGGTGGAGATACTCCAGGACAATCTCGTGCCAGAGGCGGGCCCCGTTTATGCAGCTCTGGATATGGATTGGGCCAAGCTCGTCGGTCAAATCTCCGCAGTATACGCGAAGAAATAGCCTGGCACATGCAAACTATGGACGACGCCATCGCATCCCCACAACTTCTTCCTGAGAGGATGTCGGATGCCCCGCTCGCGAATTTGCTCGGACTCAAGAAGCGGCCGGTGAGTGGTCCCCCTTACCGGCCTACGCTCGGCAAAGACTCCGCGCTCCTGGCACTTTGCTCGTTTTTTTGAAATCCCGAGTCCATGCCTCCGGATCTTGGAAGGACCTCTATGCCACCAACTTGCCCGCAAAGTTGGCAATCTCTTTAGCCAGCTCCACAGGCTCATCGATTGGAATCAAGTGGCCACTCCCCTTGATAACCTTGAACTCGGCATTCGGGAGGTAGGCTAGGACTTCTGTCTTGTGGCGTTCGATTGAATCGACCTGGTCGAGCTCGCCCGCAAGCAGCACCGTTGGGACGATGATCTTCGCGACCTCAGGCGAGATGTCCTCAAGTATTGACTCCATCGGGTATGCCAGCGTCGCTTCGCGAGAGCCGGACAAGCTGTCCTCGACAATCTGCTCCAAAATCTCTGGCGAAGGGGGATGAGCAGTCAGACGGCCACTGCCGATGGTCTTAAGAACGTTCTCACGGTTGTCGTACGCATGAAGCTGTCCTTCACGCATCTCTTCAGGATTGCGCCGAGGCGTTGGCTGAGCAGGAGCCACTAGAATGAGGCCTACAAGCCCGTCCGGCCTCCGCGATGCTGCGAGCTGCGCGACCTTGCCTCCCATCGAATGCCCAACCAGGACGTATC